>CAVPUO010000011.1:0-198036 GCA_963708925.1 Ilumatobacteraceae bacterium
TGTTGGGGCCGCTGCCCACGATCGCCCAATAGCGCTTCGGCGGAGCGAACCGCCGCGCCGCCTCGGCGATGACTTCGCGTCGCGACAGCACGTCGAGCATCGCCTCGGGCATCTGCCGCAGCGACGTCAGCAGATCGTGACGGCGTTGCACCGAGCCGACGATCGGCCGACTCGGTGATCGCACACGCCAGCAACACGCCCGCGGCGACCTGCGCGTAGAACGCCTTGGTCGAGGCGACGCTCATCTCCACGTCGCGACCGTCGCTGGTGTACATCACGCCGTCGGCCTTGTCGGTGAGATCGCTGTTGCGCCGGTTGACGATGGCGAGCACCGCGGCACCGCGGCCGCGGACCAGGTCGACCGTGCGATTGGTGTCGGTCGTCGTGCCGCTCTGGCTGACTGCGACGACCAGCGTGTCGCTCATGTCGAGGCGCATCCCGAAACCGCTGAGCTCGGTCGCGGTGATCGGATCGATGTCGAGCTGGCCGTCGGAGAGCGCATCGAGGACCGCTGCCATGCTGCGACCGGCAACCGCTGCGGTGCCCTGGCCGATGACCTTGATCTTGGTGATGCTGCCGTCGGCGAGACGGGCACGAATGTCGTCGGGCAGCGCGCGAGCGCCGACGGAGGCACGTCGGAAGCCGTCGATCTCGACGACCTTGCCGCGGACGGTCTTGCGGAAACTGGCCGGCGCTTCGCTGATCTCCTTCAGCAGGTAGTGAGGCGAATCGCCGCGGTCGATGTCGCGTGTCGTGACCTGCGCGGTCCCGACGTCGCTCGGGGTCAGCGGCAGCTCGGCGCCGTCGTAGGCCATGCGCCGGATGCCGGCGAGCTCGCCGGCGTGGGCACCGTCGAGCACGAACACCTGGCCGCGACTGCCCGACGACGACGGCGTTTCGCCGTCCATCCGCACGAAGGTCGTGGTCTCCTCGACGACTCCGTAGGGCTCGCTGGCAACGACGTAGCAGTCGTCGGCCAGGCCGATGTACAACGCCTGGCCACTGCCGCGCAACGCCAGGTAGAGCGAATCGGGATGATCCGCTGCGGCGGCGCCGATCGCGACGCTGCCTTCGAACTCAGCCACCGTGCGGCGGAATGCCTCGCCGAGATCGGTGACACCCTCGGCGACATGCCGAGCCATGACCGCGGGGATCACCTTGGCGTCGGTGGTGATCGGGCCGGCAATGCGAAGACCATGACGGACCTTGATGTCGGCATGGTTGTCGACGTCGCCGTTGAGCACGGCCACCATGTACGGCGCTCCGCCGGACTGCTCGAGCTCTTCGCTGTTGAGCGGATGGCAGTTGGCCTCGCTGATGATGCCGACGCTTGCCCAACGCGTGTGACCCAACACGGTCAGGCGCGCCTCGGGATTCGACAGCGCCAACCGCAGCAACTTGTCCGCGCTGATCGCCGCCCGAAGCGCGCGGGTGTTGTCGCCGAGCTCGCCGATCTCCGCTGCGGCCTTGTAGACGAACCCGAGGCAGTCGCCGGCGACTCGAACGGAGCCGCTCTGGAACAACGCATCGCTGTTGCGCTCGAACAGCAGCCGTTGCACCGCAGGATCCGACACGGACAGGCCGTGGTTCCACACGAACAGGTGCAGCCCAGCGGAGTCGCGGCCGCGCACCTCGAGGCGATCGAGCGCGGACAACGATTGCTGCACCGCGAGGTACCCCGACACCGCAGCCACCGTGCTGTCGAGCCCGGCCAATGCTTCGACCTCGCGTGCGGTGCGCAGACGGTCGTGACGAACCGACCACGTGGCATCGCGCAGGTCGATCAACTCGGCGGCGAGGCGCTCCTGCTCGTCGAGATCCAACGCGCCGTCAGCCTCGATCAATGCTTCGGCTTCTTCCACCCGGGCGTCGAGCTGGTCGAGCCGGGCGGTGATCGCGGCGACGAGCTCGTAGTGACCGATCAGTGCGCGGGCACCGGGCACACCCTTCAGCAATTCGTCGCATTGTCGAGCTGCCGCGGCGGCTGCGGCGATGCCGTCGGCGGCAATCGCTCGATCGAGATGGCCGATGATCTCAGTGGGCTCGGGCACCCGTCGCTTCGATGGCCTGCTGACGATTCCGATGATTCCGCACATGAGGGTCCAGGCTACCGAGCAGCATCGCCGACGGCCTGTCGGCCGCCTCATCCGAAGCGGGCGTGTACCACCTTGGCCAGATTGTCGGCTGTCTCCTGGGCCAGCGGCTGCGTTGCGGCCTCGACCATCACCCGGATCAACGGCTCGGTGCCGCTGGGGCGGACCAGGATTCGTCCCTCACCATTCAATGTCTCGGTGGCGAGCGAGATCTCTTCGGCCAGCTCAGCCGCCACGTTCGGATGCCGATCGGCAACCTTGACGTTGACCAACACCTGCGGATACGAGGTCATGATCGAGCCGGCCAGATCGGCCAACGGTTGGCCGGTGCTGTGCGAGTACGCGGCCAGACGAAGGCCCGCCAGCAGGCCGTCTCCGGTCGTGGCGAGGTGCCGATAGATGATGTGACCGCTCTGCTCGCCGCCGATCGCATAGTCACCCTCCTCCAGCGCCTCCAGCACGGATCGGTCGCCGACGGCCGTCGTGACGACCGTGACTCCGGCGCCATCCATCGCCTTGTGGAAGCCGAGGTTGCTCATGACGGTGACGACAACGGTGTCGTTGGTCAGCTGGCCCTCATCACGGAGTTGGAGTGCGGCCAGCGCGATCATCCTGTCGCCATCGACGATGTTGCCGAGATGATCGACGGCGATCACGCGGTCGCCGTCGCCATCGAAGGCCAGCCCGAGGTCGGCACCGTGTGCAACCACCGCTGCAGACAGCGAGGCCGTGTGCGTTGCTCCGCATCGGTCGTTGATGTTGCGGCCGTTCGGCTCGGCGTTGATGACGATTGCCTCGGCACCCAGTCGGCGAGCGGCCAACGGGGCGACCTCGAACATGGCCCCATTCGCGCAGTCGAGGACGATCGCCAGGCCGTCGAGCGCACCCGTTCTGCCATCGAGTGCCACGGTTGTGAAGGTGTCGACGAGGTAGTCGCAGTACTCACTGACCGCGGCGGCGTGATCGGCGTCGGGCGGCGCTGATGGCGACGGAGGCGTGCCCATCGCAGCCTCGATGGCACGCTCCAACTCGCTGGTCAACTTGGCGCCACCGACGCCGAAGATCTTCACGCCGTTGTCGCGATATGGGTTGTGCGACGCAGTGATCATCGCTGCGGGAATGCCGTGGCTCAGCGAGAGGTACGCAAGTGCGGGCGTCGGAAGCACGCCGAGCGATTTGGGCACGGCACCACCGGCGCGAAGGCCGTCGATCAATGCCTGCTCCAGTGCCGGGCCCGATTCGCGGGTGTCGCGGCCGATCAACCAATCGCCGCCCCCGATGACTTCAGCGGCGGCGCGACCCAACGAGCCGACGTAGTCGGTCGTCAGTTCAGTGAGTGCCTCACCGCGCACTCCATCGGTTCCGAAACGAAGCTGGCCCACGGCCGAGCGTCGATCAGCGCTTGGTGTACTGCGGGGCCTTACGAGCCTTCTTGAGGCCGTACTTCTTGCTCTCCTTGCGACGCGGGTCGCGGGTGAGCAGGCCGGCCTTCTTCAACGAGGCGCGAGCCTCGGGATCGAGCTCGACGAGCGAGCGAGCGATCGCCATGCGCAGTGCGCCGGCCTGGCCGCTGATGCCGCCGCCGTGCATCGTTGCGTCGATGTCGTAGCTGGTCTCGGTCTCCGTGACGCGCAGCGCCTCGGTCACCGTCATCCGCTGCATCGCCGTGGTGAAGTAGGCGTCGAACGCCTTGCCATTGATCGTGTGCACACCGGTGCCGGGGCGCAGGCGAGCGCGAGCCACTGCTTCCTTGCGACGGCCAGTGGTCTGGGTAAGCGGTTTGGTTGCCATTGAACTGGTTCCTTTCGCGCTCAGCGGGCCTTCGCCGCGTCGAGTTCGAGGGCGACTGGGAGCTGTGCTGCGTGCGGATGCTCGGGGCCGGCGTAGACCTTGAGCTTCTTGATCATCTGGCGTCCGAGAGGGCCCTTCGGCAACATGCCGGCGATGCTGCGACGAATCGCTTCCTCCGGCTTGCGGCCGAGCAGCTTCTCGTACGATTCGGTCTTCATGCCGCCGGGGTAGCCGCTGTAGCGGTAGACGCCCTTGTTGGCCGCCTTGTCCTTGGTCAGCACGACCTTGCTGGCGTTGATGACCACGACGTGGTCACCGGTGTCGATGTGCGGGGCGAAGATCGGCTTGTGCTTGCCGCGCAGGACGCGGGCCGCTTCGGTGCACATGCGACCGAGCACGAGGCCGTCGGCGTCGATGACGTGCCAGGCGCGGGTGATCTCGCTTGCTTTCGGGCTGTAAGTAGGCATTTCAGACCTTCAGAATTGGGTATCTGGGCACGGCGGTGCGTCGCCAGGGAACCGTGAAATGATACGGGCTTCTGGGGGAAATCGGCAAACAAGAGGCCAATTCAAGGGCCGAATCAGGCCGGATCGGCGTACCACGAGTTGCGATGGCATTCCATCACCGCATCGAGCCAGTTCTCGACGCGCACAGCCAGAGCCGGGATCGAGTACTCCTCCTCGACACGCTGCCGACATTCGACACGGTCGAGCTCATCGATTCGGGCAACAGCGGCGATCAACCCATCGACATCGTCGGGCTCGACGAGGAAGCCCGTCTTGCCGTCGTCGATGATCTCGGCGGGCCCGCCACGGCGATACGAGATCACCGGAACGCCTGTGGCCATCGCCTCGATCGCCACGTTTCCGAAGGCCTCGACCCACTTCGGAGCCATGACGACGGCCGCACACCCGCCGATCGCTGCCTGCAGTTCATCGGTCGGGAGGAATCCCTCGTACGTCACCTTCGCACCAGGGTGGGCTGCCGTCGCCGCGTCCCACACCGACGGGTCCTGCATCAGCCCCCACACCTTCAGCGGCAGACCGCTGGCCTCGGCGACAGCGACGACATCGTCGAGCCCCTTCTCCGGTGAGATCCGGCCGATGAATCCGAGGTGGCGCGGCTCGTCGGCCGTGATGTGCAGGTCGTACCGCTCGACAGCGATGCCGCTCCCGATGATGGGCACGCGATCCGCCAACTCAGGAAACGTGTCGGCCTGTGCCTGGCTGTGCATGGCCACGTTTCGAGGGCGCAACGCAGCTGCCCTGACGATGACGTCGTCCATCGCCTCGCTCAGCGTCGCCATGCTCACCAGGTGAGCCAGCGGCGTCGTGACGAAGAACGGCGTGAGGTAGAAGGGCAGCCAGTCGTAGGCCAGGTTGAGGACGACGTCGAACTCGTCCTGGTGGATCCGTGCCCACTCGCACATTGCAGCGAGCACACCATCTGCGGGAACGTCGACCATCGTGTCGCGAGTTGCCGTGTGTGCCGTCGGCTGCAACGTTCCGGGAATCTGGTGCACGACGGCACCGACGTGCAGTGAGCCTTCGGGCGCCAGGACCTCGACCTGGTGTCCGCGGCCGGTGAGGCCCAGCACCAGGCTGTGCAGCGTGAGCTCGACGCCGCCACCCACACCACTACCCAGTGGCCCGACCGGTGTCGAGATGATCAGAATTCGTTGTGACGACATCAAACCTCCCGGCGGGCGTTGCCGGGTTCCAACGACCAGGTGTGCAGCATTGTTCCCGTCGACGCGATCGGCTCACTCATAGCCCACCTCCCACAGGCACAGACCGTGCGGCGGGGCGACCTGACCCGCCGCCTGACGATCCTTCCCCAGGAGGATCCCGCGCATGTCGCCGGCCGGCAGCCGACCTGCGCCGGCGTCGACCATCGTGCCGACAATGGCTCGGACCATCTGATGGCAGAACGCGTTCGCCCGGATCTCGAATCGCAACAATCCGGTGCCGTAGTCAGTCGGTACCTCCGACCAGCGCGCCAGCATCACGTAACGCTTCATCGATGGGTCTGCCTGGCCGGGAACCGACCGTGGTTTGCGACAGAACGACGTGAAGTCGTGCTCTCCGATCAGTGGATCGCACGCAAGCCGCAACGCCGGCATGGACAGCGGCTGGTAGACGTGCCACGACGTCGAGGCCAGGAACGCGTTCGGTTCCGGAGCGTTCCAGATGTCGTATCGGTAGTGCCGCCACTTGGCGGAGAAGCGAGCGCTGAACTCCTGCGATTCGGCCCACGCCGCGTCGCGCGCCACGACGGACGGACCACACATTCGGTTGAGGCGGCGCACCAATGCCTGCAGGTCGATCTCGTCGGGGAGGTCACAACTGACCACCTGTCCCCATCCGTGCACACCGGCATCGGTGCGACCCGCACCGACGAGGTCAACGGGTTGCTGGAGCATCTTCTCGAGCGCCTCGCGCAGTTCGCCCATGACCGTGCGGACACCATCGTTCTCGGCGAATCCGTGGAACGACGTGCCATCGTACGCAACGGTCAATCTGGCCCGTCGCAGCATCGTGATCAGCGACTACTTCGGCGTCGAGACGAGTAGTCCAACCACGAGGCGCACGACAACACCGCATACGAAACGGCCATCACCGGGCCTACCCAGCGAAGTTCTGGAGGCGTGACGAACGTCAGCAGACCGCAGAGGATCGCACTGATCATGAAGAAGACGGCGCGTCGATCCATCAGCTCACCGCCGCGACGACCCAGTAGGTCAACATGGCCATGATCCCCGCACCCGGAATGGTGAAGACCCACGCCCACACGACTCGCCTGGCGATGTTCCAGTTGACGGCCGACATGCGATTGGCGGAGCCGACACCGATGATGGCCCCGGTGATGGTGTGCGTGGTGCTGACTGGAATGCCGGCGAACGAAGCGAAGAACAGCGAGCCGGCGGCGGCACTCTCGGCACACACGCCACCCATCGGTTGCAACCGAGTCAGCTTGGTGCCCATCGTGCGCACGATACGCCAGCCACCGAACATCGTTCCAAGCGCAATTGCGCTGTGGCACGACAGCACGATCCACAACGGGATGGCATCGGGATCATTCAAGACGCTGGCATCGAGCTTGTTCGCACCCACCAGGAGCGCCGTGATGATGCCCATCGTCTTCTGAGCGTCATTGGCGCCGTGACCCAGGCTGAATGCTGCCGCGGACACCAGTTGCAAGCTCCGGAACGTGCGATTGACGCGGCGTTTACTTCGACGGCGGTGGACCAACCACATCGCGAGCACGATCAGCACGAATCCCAGGAGGAGGCCGAGCAGCGGCGAGTAGACGATGAACACCGCCGTCTTCTGCAGGAGGTCGAGGTTGACGACGTGGAATCCCGCCTTGGCGATGCCGGCGCCGACCATTCCACCGATGAGGGCGTGCGAGGACGACGAAGGCAATCCCAGGTAGGCGGTGACGACGTTCCACACGATCGCACCAACAAGGCCGGCGAAGACGAGACCGATCGACACCACGTTGCTGTCGATGATCTTGGCGATCTCGTTGGCCACCTTCAACGGAAGAATCGCGAAGGCGATGAAGTTCCAGAACGCCGCCCAGATCACCGCTTGCCACGGCTGGAGCACTCGCGTTGCGACCACGGTCGCGATCGAGTTGGCGGCGTCGTGGAACCCGTTGACGAAGTCGAAGATCAAGGCGATCGCCACGACGGCGACCAGCAGGAAGTTTTCCATCTCTCAGGCGTGCTTCACGGCAATCGCTTGAATCACATCGCTTGCGTCTTCGACAGCATTGATCGCCCGCTCGACGGCTTCGACGATGTCCTTCCACTTCAAGATGTCGAGCGCCGCGTGGTTGCCGCTGAACAGCTCTGCCATGATTCGGCGATACGTGGCATCCGCTTCGCTCTCGAGCGAATCGATCAGATCGATGTCGCCGTGAACGTCGTTGAGAGTCGACAGCTTGCCGACCAGCGACCGGTTCGCCTCCACGATCTTGCGCAACAGACCGACGAGCTCGCCGACGCCGGGCAGCGGCGACGACAGCTGGTGCAGATGGGCGAGGTCGGCGGCCGCGCGCATCTCGTCGAGCACGTCGTCGAGAGAGTTGGCCAAGGACTGGATGTCTTCGCGATCGAACGGCGTGACGATCGAAGTCTCCAGGCGCGTACGCACCAATCTCATGACCTCGTCGCCGGCACGTTCCGCCGCCACGATGGTCTCGACGCGGTCCGAAACGATCGGCAACGAAGCCATCAGCTTCTCGAGCTGGATGGCGGTGTCGACTGCGGTCGCGGCCTGCTGTTCGAACAGTGGATAGAACCCTTCGTCCCGCGGGATCAACCGAAAGCGCACGGCGGCAGACTAGACGTCAGCTACCTTCGCCGACATGGCCCAGAACATCTACGACGACGACGAGTTCTTCGTGGCCTACTCGCAGCTGCGACGATCGGTCGAGGGCCTCGACGGTGCACCGGAGTGGCCGACGCTGCAGGCGATGCTGCCGCCGATGGCAGGTCGGCGCGTGGTCGATCTCGGTTGCGGGTACGGCTGGTTCAGCCGATGGGCGGTCTCCGCCGGTGCAGCCTCGGTACTCGGGATCGATCTTTCCGAGAAGATGCTGGCGCGAGCCGCAACCGTGACGCCCGATGACCGCATCACCTATCGGCGACAGGACCTCGATGACGTCGAGCTGCCTGCCGACGAATTCGACGTCGCCTACAGCTCGCTCGCGTTGCACTACCTCGCCGACCTCGATCGGATCGTTTCCACCGTTCACCGCTCGTTGGCCGCCGGTGGCATGTTCGTGTTCTCGATCGAGCATCCGATCTACTCCTCGCCGACGCATCCCGAGTTCGTCACCGACGGGTCGGGCAACCTCACGTGGCCGCTCGACCGGTACCAGATCGAAGGGCTGAGGACGAACGACTGGCTCGCGCCGGGCGTGCAGAAGTACCACCGCACGATCGGCACGTACGTCTCGAGCCTGCTGCGTGCCGGCTTCGCATTGGAGCATCTCTGCGAATGGGCACCGACCGCCGAACAGATCGCCGACAACCCCGAATGGATCGTCGAGCTGGAACGCCCACAGTTCCTGCTCGTCGGCGCGCGAGCGGGTCTAGCGCTCGTAGACCTCGACGTCCTGCGCGTACTTCTCACGGAACAAGTCGAGCACCTCGCCGGGTTTGGCGTGACGATGGGTGACGGCTTTGGAGTACAGCATGTCGCCGTCGACGATCACATCGAAGATGCCCTTCGAGCCGGTGATCAGCCGTAGCTCAGCGATGACGTGTTGGTAGTCCCGAAGCAGATCGTTGGCAGCGCTCACGGCGTGCTCGGAATAGTCTCAAGGGACGCAGTAGGTGATCGATATCTCGTGCTTGGTCATCCCGTCAGCCTACGGGGGCACGACGGTGAGGACGCCGCCGTCGACTTGAAGGCCGGCGATCGCGGGTTCGATGTAGTCGCTACCTTCGTTCTGGATGGTGATGATCATCAGGTATCGGCCGTCGGCGAGGTTCTCCGGGAGCAAGTAGTGGCCCTGTTGGGTCGCGCCGGCACGCAGCAACTCCTCACCGTGGAAGATCTGCATCTCTCCGGAGTCCTGAATCCCGATCGCGAACTCGTGGTGCGTCTCGACGTCGTAGGTTTCGTGGCTGGTCATGTCGAACACCAGCCACGTCCCCTCGAGGCGAAGAGGCGACAGTGTTGGTGGAGTCGTCGTAGACGATGGTCATCAGATCGGCGAAGCCGCCCTCATCCCCGTCGACGACGAGGGTGAAGGCAAGTGCCTGACCTTCGATTCGCAGGTTGCTGATGGTCGGAGTAGCAGTGGCCATACCGACCACCCAAGCGCCCCGACGTCAATCGCGCACGAGCAATTCGGGCAGCCGTACGTGCAATCGTTGGAAGAGGGTCAGACGAGTTCGATGCGCGCCATGGGGGCGTTGTCGCCCTGGCGCGGGCCGAGCTTGAGGATGCGCAGGTATCCACCGTTGCGGTCCTCGTAGCGCGGGGCCACTTCGTTGACCAGCTTGTGGGTCATTTCCTTGTCGCCGAGGTACCCCTGGATCTGGCGGATCCGGTGGACGCGCATGGCGCCCTCGTCCTGAGCCTTCTTGGCCTTGGTGATGAGCTTCTCGGCGATGGGTCGCAGCGCCTTGGCCTTGGCCTCGGTGGTGGTGATGCCTTCGGCGGCGATCAGCGACGCGGCGAGGTTCGCCATCATCAACTTCTGGTGTTGCGAGCTGCCGCCGAAGTTGCGGGCTCTACGTGGGGTTGCGGGCATGGTCTGTCTCCGTCGCTACTTCTTCGTCAGCCGCGCAGCGTCAAGCCGCGCTCGTCGAGCTTCTGCTTGACCTCGTCGAGGCTCTTCTGGCCGAAGTTGGTGATGTTGAGCAGATCGTCTTCGGTCTTGGTCAGCAGCTCGCCCACGGTGTTGATCTGGGCACGCTTCAGGCAGTTGCGAGGACGCTCCGACAGATCGAGGTCTTCGATCGGCAGGTCGAGGTCGGGCGACGACGCAGCAACAGCGGCGACCTCACCGAGCTCGAGGCCCTGCGGCTCGTCACTGAGGTTGGCGACCAGGTCGACCAGCGAACGCAGCGTTGCGCCGGCGGATGCCAGAGCCTCGCGAGGCGTGATCGAACCGTCGGTCTCGATGTCGAGGACGAGGCGCTCGTAGTTGGTGCTCTGCTCGACGCGGGTCGGCTCGATCTCGAACATCACACGGCGGACCGGTGAGAAGATCGCGTCGATCGGCACGACGCCGATGGTGCGGTTCTGCGAGTCACGGTCGCTCGACAGGTAACCACGGCCACGGCCGACCGTGAGGTCGACGGCCAGGCGGCCCTTGGTGTTGAGCGAGGCGATGTGCAGGTCCTTGTTGAGGACCTCGATCTCGCTGGGGCACTTGATGTCGCCGGCGGTGATGTCGGCCGGCCCACGCACATCGAGGCGCAGGACGATGTCGTCGTCGCTGGTCGAGGTGAGGACGATGTCCTTGAGGTTCAAGATGATGTCGGTGACGTCCTCGGAGATGCCGGCGATCGTGTCGAACTCGTGCAGCGCGTCGTCGAAACGAACTGCGGTGATCGCGGCACCGGGGATCGAGGACAGCAGCGTGCGACGGAGCGAGTTGCCGATGGTGTGGCCGAAGCCGGGCTCGAGCGGACCGACAGCGAAGCGCTGCCGATTGTTGTCTTCGTCGCCGATGGCTTCGACGGTGGGGCGCTGAATGACGAGCATGAATGTGCCTTTGACTGCGTTGTGGGCTTCGTGAATTACTTGGAGTAGAGCTCGACGATGAGCGATTCGCGCACTGGAACGTCGATGTGGTCGCGCTGCGGAAGATCGCGAACGGTGACTTGCTTGCCGCCGTCGCCGACCTCGAGCCAGCCGACGACGTTGCGGTCGATGACATCGAGGTTGTGCTGGATGACGATCATCTCGCGGGACTTCGGCGGGAGGCTGATGACCTCGCCCTTGCGGACGCGGTAGCTGGCGATGTTGACTCGCTTGCCGTTGACATGGATGAGGCCGTGGCTGACGAACTGGCGTGCCTGCGGGCGGGTGCTTGCCCAGCCGGCGCGGTACACGACGTTGTCGAGGCGCTGCTCGAGGAGGCGCAACAGGTTCTCACCGGTCGGGCCGGCGAGACGCACGGCCTCTTCGTACGTGTTGCGGAACTGACGCTCGAGCACACCGTAGATGTACTTGGCCTTCTGCTTCTCCTGCAGCTGGGCGAGGTACTCGCTACCGGCGTTGCGGCGACGGGTACGACCGTGCGCACCAGGCGGGAACGGACGACGCTCGAGGGCCTTGCGACCCTTTTCGTTTTCGAAGATGTTGGTGCCGAGACGGCGCGAGACGCGCACTTTCGGGCCGGTGTAACGAGCCATGGCGGATCAGGTCCTGCGACGCTTGGGCTGACGGCAGCCGTTGTGGGGTACTGGGGTGACGTCCTTGATCGAGGTGACCTCGATGCCCGTCTGTTGGATGCTGCGAACGGCGGTGTCGCGACCCGAACCCGGGCCCTTCACCTGCACTTCGACGCGGCGCAAGCCATGCTCCATCGCGGCGCGGGCAGCCTTCTCGGCGGCCATCTGCGCGGCGAACGGGGTGCTCTTGCGCGATCCCTTGAAGCCGACGCCACCGGAAGACGCCCACGAGATGACGTTGCCCTCGGTGTCGGTGATCGACACGATCGTGTTGTTGAACGAGCTCTTGATGTGAACGACACCGACGGTGACGTTCTTGCGCTCGCGCTTGCGGGGGCGACGCCCACCTGGCTTCGGCTTGGCCATTACTTCCTCACTGCCTTCTTCTTGTTGGCGACGGTCTTCTTCGGGCCCTTGCGGGTGCGGGCATTGGTGTGGGTTCGCTGACCACGCACCGGCAGGCCCTTGCGGTGACGGACGCCTTGGTAGCAGCCGATCTCGATCTTGCGCTTGATGTCTTGCGCCACGTCGCGGCGCAGGTCGCCTTCGACGGTGAGGTTCGCATCGACCCAGACGCGAATCTTGTTGACCTCGTCTTCGGTGAGGTCGCGAACGCGCTGGTTGGGGTCGAGGTCGGTGTCGGCGCAGATCCGCTGGGCGGTTGGCTTGCCGATACCGAAGATGTAGGTGAGCGCGATCTCGAGCCGCTTCTCGCGGGGGATGTCGACGCCGGAAATACGTGCCATGTCGAAACTCTTCCTCAGCCCTGACGCTGCTTGTGACGCGGGTTCTCGCAGATCACCCTGACGCGGCCGTGCCGACGGATGACCTTGCACTTCTCACAGATTTTCTTGACGCTCGGACGAACCTTCATGGTGAACGTGCTCTCTATTTGTATCGATACGTGATACGACCGCGGGTGAGGTCGTACGGGGTGAGTTCCACTTGCACCTTGTCGCCAGGGAGGATTCGGATGTAGTGCATCCGCATTTTTCCCGAGATGTGCGCCAGCACCTTGTGGCTGTTCTCGAGCTCGACCCGGAACATTGCATTGGGGAGAGATTCGAGGATCGTGCCTTCGAGCACGATGGCGTCGTCTTTTGGCTTGGGCAGGGTGGGCCTCTTTCGAACGGTGGCAGTTACAGCCGAGAACCTGCTCCGCACGCGCGAAGCTGATCTGGGCCGAGGTGCAATGCTATCGCCCGCGAAAGTCAACGCCAAGTGGCCGGGCCGGGAAAATCACCAGCTCCATTACCACGGAAAATGAGGGCGTCGCGGACCCTCGACAGGGAAGAATCGTTCCAATGGCCACAGGAACCTCACGTTGGCGCGCCCTCGCCGCCCTGTTACGGCCCGACGCCTGGCGTTGGACCGGCCTCGGCGCGCTCGTGGCCGTGGCCTCCGCCCTGATCCTGACAGGACCGCTGATCGTGCGCAGGATCGTCAATCTGGCCAGTACGGGCACCACGACCAGCCAGCTGGCAAGCCTCGCCGTGCTGTTCCTGCATCGTGGCGATCGCGACCCAGTTGATCAACATGGCGGTCGCCTGGATGGCCACCGTCACGGCCTGGCACACGACCAACGAGATCCGCATCAACCTTGCTCGCCACGTGCTGGGGCTCAGCCACGCGTTCCACCGCCAGCACACGCCGGGTGAGCTGATCCAGCGGGTCGACGGCGACGTCACATCGGTGTCCGATTTCATGGGACGAGTCATCCCCCGCGCCGCCGGTGCCCTGTTCATGGTGGTCGGCATGATCGGCGTGCTGATCGTCGTCGACTGGCGGCTCGCGGCCGGCGCGACCGTGTACGTCGCCGTCGCGGTTGCCGTGGTCGTGCGCGGCCGTCACCGCGCCGTCGGCGAATCGTCCGACGAGATGGGCTCGTACGCCCGCCTCTACGGAGGTATCGAGGAGCGGCTGACCGCCGCCGAGGACCTGCGCTCGAACGGAGCAGGCGGACATGCGATGTGGCGGTTCGTCGAGGACAGCGCGGATGCATTGGGCAGCGCGGTACGCCGCGAGAAGGCATTCCTGCGGATGTGGTGGGGCGTCGACGGCTCCGTCGCCGCGGGATCCATCGTGTCGTTGGTCGTCAGCGCGATGTTGGTCAGCCGCAACATCATCACGATCGGCGACGCGTTCCTGCTGTTCCAGTACGTCCTGCTGCTGGCTCGGCCGCTGGAGGACATGGTCGACCAGCTGGAGACCGTGCAGAAGGCCAACGGCGCGATGGTGCGCGTCATCGACCTGCTCGCCGTCGAGCCCGACATCCGCGACGAGGGGACGACGCTCCCGCCCAGCGGTCCGCTGAGCGTCGAGTTCGACGACGTCACCTTCGACTACGGCGACGACCAGATCGTGCTGCAGTCGATCGACCTCGACTTCGCCGCCGGGCCGGTCGGTCGGCATCGTCGGCCGCACCGGCAGCGGCAAGACCACGTTGTCACGACTGGTGCTGCGCCTGGTCGAGGCGACCGAGCGGCACGTTGCGGCTGGGCGGCGTGCCGATCGAGCGACATCCCCTTCGCCGAGCTGCGCGGCGTGTCGCGCTGATCCCGCAGGAGGTCGAACTGCTCAGCGGCTCGGTCCGCGACAACGTCACCCTGTTCGACGAGACGCCGACCGACGATGCCGTCGAGGCACGCGCTGCGCCTCGCCGGACTCGGCGCTCTCGCCGACGGTGGAATCCACCGCGAACTCGGCGCCGGCGGCGCCGGGCTGTCGGCCGGCGAGGCTCAGCTGCTGGCGCTCGCCCGGGTCTGGCTGCGCGACCCCGACGTCGTCGTGCTCGACGAGGCGACCGCGCGCGATCGACCCGGTGACCGAAGCCTGTTGGAGGCCGCGATCGCTCGGCTGACGCTCGGCCGGACGACGCTGATCATCGCCCATCGCCTGTCGACGCTGCGCCTCGTCGACGAGATCGTCGTGCTCGACCACGGCCGTGTCGTCGAGCACGGCGACCGCGCCGATCTCGCCGACGACATCGACAGCCGCTTCCGCCATCTGCTCGAGCTCGCTCACGACGAGGTACCGGACGAGGTGACGACACCATGAGAAGCCGCGACGCCGTGAGCGTCTGGCGGCTCGCCTGGCGCGTGTCGCAGCACGAGCCGCGCAGCTTCTGGTCGGGCTACCTCCTCTTCGTGCTGTTCTTCACGTTCCCGGTGCTCAGCGGCTGGCTGCTCGGCCGCGGCTTCAACGCGCTCTCGACCGGACACAACTCGACGGTCTACTGGATCGCCGCGGCGTTGGTGCTCGTGCGAGATCGCGCGGATGAGCACGCATCCACGTCGGCGCGCTGATGTGGACCCAGGCGTGGGTGCACATGCAGTCGCTGCTGCGCGCCAACCTGCTGACCGCGCAGGTGGCGAGCGGCGGACCCGAGGCCGGCCAACCGGTCGGCTCGGCCGGCGAGGCGATCACCCACTTCCGCGACGACGTCGAGGACGTCACGATGTTCGTCGACGGCTTCGTCGACATCTCCGCCGGCGTCGTGTTCACCGTGCTCGCCGGGTTCGTGCTCGGCAGCGTCGACAGTCGCGCCGCGCTGGTGCTGCTGATCCCGCTGGTCGGCGTCGCCCTGGCCACGCGCACGCTCGACGCGCGGATCAAGCGCTACCGCGCCGCCGACCGACTCGCCTCGGCGGCCGTCAGCGGAATGCTCGGCGACGTGATGGCGCGGCGACGACGGTCAAGGTCAACAACGCGATCGAGCCGACGATCGCCCACCTTCGCAAGTTGGTCGATGCTCGCCGCGACGCACCGCGGTGCGCGACCGCGTGCTGGACGAGGGCGTGTAGGCGTTCAGCCAGGGCGCCGCCGACGTCGGGCTCGGACTCGTGCTGTTGGTCGACCGCCGGCGCGATGGCGTCGGGCGCGTTCAGCGTCGGCGAGCTCGCGGTCTTCACCGCCTACCTCGGCTGGCTCAGCTTCCTGCCGCGGATGGTCGGTCGCATGCTGGCTCGCCGCAAGCAGGTCGGTGTCGCGTTCGACCGCATGCGCGTGCTCGTCGCCGACGCGATGTCACCAACACCGTCGACTGATCGCGACCTCCCGATCGGCATCCGCCGACGCGCCACGCGGCCGCACCGCACGTCGACCGGACCGAGTTCCTCTCGACGTGCTCGAGGTCTCGCAGCCTCACTGCGACGTATTCGACCGGCGCCGGCGTGCACGACATCGACTTCAGCGTGCGGCGCGGCAGCTTCACCGTCTTCACCGGGCCCGATCGGGTCGGGCAAGACCACGCTGCTGCGTGCGCTGCTCGGTCTCGCCCAACACGCCGACCGTGACGGGCGAGGTCGCGTGGAACGGTCGAGTGCTCCGACCGCGCCGCGTTCCTCGTCCCACCGAACGCTGCGTTCCTCCCGCAGGTGCCGCAGCTGATCTCCGACTCGGTCGCCGACAACATCGCCCTCGGCATCGTCGACGACGAGCAGCTGTCGCTCGCGCTCGAGCTCGCTGCCGTCCGCGCCGACATCGACGAGATGCCCGACGGCGTCAACACGATGATCGGTCCGCGCGGCCTGCGCCTGTCCGGCGGTCAACGTCAGCGGGTCGCCACGGCGCGGCGCCTTGGTGCACTCCCCCGAGCTCGTCGTGCTCGACGACCTGTCGAGCGCGCTCGACGTCGAGACCGAGCTGCAGCTGTGGTCGAACCTCGCCGCCGCCGGGATGACGGTGATCGCCGTGTCGCACCGCGCCGTCGCGTTCGATCGCGCCGATCAGGTGCTGCACCTCGACGCCGGCCGCCTCGTCTAGCTAGCCCCTTCAGACACAACGCATCACTTCAACCACTTGCGGAGCTTTCGTCGAGAGGTCTTCTTCCAGACCTTCCGGAACTCGGCGCGCAATCGCACCCTGTCCTCGCGTTCGAACGCGATCAGCTCACCGGCAACGAGTCGCGTCGAGGGCAGAGCCTTCGCCGCCGAACGCAACCATGCCTCGGCCACCGTTGTGTCCTGATACTCGCCGAGCACCGTCTGTAGATCGGCGAGGGCACGTGCGAATCGCCGGGCGTCCTTGCCGAACAGCGGCGCCACGGCATCGGCGGCATAGCGGGCTCGTTTCGCAAGAATGCGGATCGCGTGCAGTTCAGCGTCGGGCGCATCGGGTTCGAGAGCATCGATGGCGCGTTCGAGGCGACGCCATTGCTTGTGAGCGAGGTCGGCAATGATCGGTCACGCTGCCGCGCTCGGCCAGTCCCGACGGCTCGGTGATGAAATGCGGGCGGCGAGCCGTTTCGACCAGTGCCTCGAGCAACGCGATGTAACGATCGTCGACGAGGATCGCGAGCACATGGTCGGATGCTTCGTCGGTCGTCCGGGTGAGGTGCTGCAACAACGTGTCGACAGCTTTGGCGTCACGATCCGGCAACCTCGCCAGTTGCGAGCGCAGGCAGCGCCGCGAGCACGTCGGCGTCCCTGCCGATCCCGACTTCGCGAGCGAGCCACGCGAGTTCCTCACGAAGCCACGTCGTGAGGTGACGTTCGAGAAGGGGTGCGAACGTTCGGAGATCGGAGCGAAGCCGGCGACTGGCGGACGCGGAACTGGTGCAGGTCTTCGGGCTCGTCGCCCACGCACACCTTGGCGTGCTGACCGATGAGTTGCGTCACGGACCTGGCCAACGAGTTCCGCACCAGCCGGTCGACTGTCGCGTGCTTTCCGACCTTCGGCATGACGACGTCGGGAGGGTCGAACGCTCGCGGACCAAGGGCACGGATCGCCTTGGGCACAGGCGCCTCATCGTCCCTGCAGCCGGCTGTACGAAGCCTGTCGAGCATCGCCGCGACAGCCGCATCGCGAGGCTCCTCGTCGACGATCTCGATCTCGATCTCGCGGAACACACTGACCGGCTCGGCCGCGCCGTCGGCCGTCACCGTGTCGTCGCACACCTCCGCGAGCGGTCGCCCATCGAGCTCCACCACGAACTCGGTTCGTTCGGTCTGCAATCGGACCATCGGTCCGAGCACCTGCCGCACGCGTGAAGGCCTTGGCCGCCCGACGAATCGCTGGTGGAACTGGACCAGGCGGTTCATCGAACATGAGCTCGTGGCGCGACAGCTCGGAGTCCGACGAAGAAACCGGGAGCTTCAGTGTCCAGATCGGACCAGGCTCCCCACTTCTCGATCGAAGCGTCACTCCCCACGCGCCAACGCCAGGCTCGGGGTGTCGTAGTACACGGCATCGAGCTGCAGGGTCACCTTGGGCCCGACGATGAGCCCCGGCACCGCGTCGGTGAGATCGGGGAGCACTATGCCGGCCTCCACGGCGAGTTTGAACTCGCGCTCGATCATCCGCCATCTTCGCAGATCCTGCTTCGGGGTTGCGTTTGTCGTCGGATCGGCTTACATCTGCACGATGGGTGATGAGCAGGATGCAGCCGAAAGTGTCGACGAGGAATTGCTCGGTACCGACGCGGTGACCAGCGACGAGGTCGGGGCGTTCGACGACGCCCCGGACCGGCCCGTCGGTCTGCCGTTCGCCGACGCCGACGTCACGGACGAATCATTCGCCGAACGAACCGATCGAGAAGTCCCCGAACTCCTCGAAGACGACCCCGACCTTCCCCTGCGGTTGGTGGAACCAGAAATCCTCGTCGACACCGACCTGCTCGAGCAGATCGACGAAGACGGCGACGTCGCCGAACCTGACTGAGTAGCATCGACAACCGAACGTGAAATCGGTCCCGTGAGGCCGATACGTGGAAGGAAATCATGCCGCCAACGACCGGGCCACGGGCGACCGCTGGGCCACGAGAGGTCTTGAGCGCCGACGATGTACGTCGGGCGCTCACCCGCATCGCCCACGAGATCGTCGAGCGAAACCACGGCACCGAAGGAGTCGTGCTGGTCGGCTTGCAACGCGGCGGAGTGTGGATCGCCGATGCGCTTGCCACCATCCTCGCCGACATCGGAAACCCCGTGCCCGTGGGATCGCTCGACGTCAGCTTTCATCGCGACGATGTCGGTCTGCGACCTATCGTCCCGGGTCACGTCACCGCAATTCCCGTCTCGCTCGACGGCACCACCGTGATCCTCATCGACGACGTCCTCTTCACCGGCCGCACGGTGCGCGCCGCCCTCGAAGCGCTCAACGAATACGGTCGACCGCACGCCGTGCAACTGGCGGTGATCGTCGACCGCGGCCATCGGCAGTTGCCGATCCGGCCGGACTACGTCGGTAAGAACCTGCCGACCGCCGGCGACGAGGACGTCCACGTCAGCAGCGCGCAGGGCGTGGTGATCGCGTGAAGCACCTGCTTGCGATCGACGACCTCACCGCGGCCGACATCCACGGTCTGCTCGAGCTCACCGATCACATGGTCGAGATCTCTCAGCGACCCATCCCGAAGGTCCCCGCACTCCGCGGCAAGAACGTCGTCAGTCTCTTCTTCGAGGACTCGACACGAACTCGGACGAGCTTCGACACGGCGGCGAAACGGCTCAGCGCCGACACGATGAACTTCGCCGTCTCGTCCAGCAGTGTCAACAAGGGCGAGAGCCTGCGAGACACGATCGAGACGATCACGGCGATGGGCGTCGACACGTTCGTGGTGCGCCACAAGTCCAGTGGTGCACCGCAGGCCATCACACGATGGACCAACGCCGGCATCGTCAACGCCGGCGATGGCTGGCATCAACATCCCACGCAGGCGCTGCTCGACTGCTACACGATTCGCACCAACCTCAATCGCCGCGACGGCTTCGACGGTCTGCGCATCGCGATCGTCGGCGACATCAAACACAGCCGAGTCGCGCGGAGCAACGTGCAGGCATTCACTGCGCTCGGCGCACACGTCACGCTTGTCGCCCCGCCGACGTTGCTGCCTCCGTCCCTCGAAGGTTGGCCCGTCGAGGTCTCGTTCGACCTCGACACGATCCTCCCCGACCTCGACGTCCTCTACCTCCTGCGAGTGCAGCGTGAGCGAATGGACGATGCGCTGCTGCCGAGCCTGCGCGAGTACTCGTCGATGTACGGCCTCACCGCGCATCGTGCGTCACGCCTGTCGCCACACGCACTGGTGATGCATCCCGGCCCGATGAATCGCGGGGTCGAGATGGTCGTCGACCCGGCGGAGCTCACCGGATCGGTGATCCTCGACCAGGTCACCAACGGCGTCGCAGTGCGGATGGCCGTGCTGTTCCAACTACTCGGATCGGGGAGTGACTTGAAGGGTGACGTGTCGTGAGCCGCATCGTGATTCGTGGCGGCACAGTGCTCGATCAGACCGGCCAGCGTCGGACCGACGTCGCAATCGACGAAGGCCGCATCGTCGAGGTCGGCCAATCGTTGGACGGCGACGGCGCCGACGTCCTTGACGCATCCGGCTGCATCGTCTCCCCCGGGTTCGTCGACCTTCACGTACACCTCCGCGAGCCCGGCCGCGAAGAGGCCGAGACCATCGAGACCGGCAGCCGTGCTGCGGCGCTCGGCGGGTTCACGGCGATCGTGGCGATGCCCAACACCGAACCGGCGCAAGACACGCTGTCCGTGATCGAGTTCGTGCGTGCCCAATCCAATCGTGCCGGCCTGTGCGATGTCCATCCCGCCGGATGCATCACCATCAACCGCGAGGGGAAGGCGCTGGCACCGTTCGGTGAGCTCGCTGCTGCCGGAGTCCACCTGTTCACCGACGATGGCAATGGCGTGCAGGACCCTCAGCTGATGCGGCACGCGCTCGAGTACGCGACCGCCGCTCGACATCACGCTGGCGCAACATTGCGAGGTTGCCTCGCTGACGAAGGGTGCGGTCATGCACGAGGGTTCGTGCTGCAGCCATCTCGGGCTTCCCGGCTGGCCGTCGATCGCCGAAGAACTCATGGTGCATCGCGACATCGAGTTGTCTCGCCTCACCGGGGCGCGCATCCACCTGCTGCATCTCTCGACCGCGGGAAGCGTCGCGCTGGTTCGCGCGGCGAAGGCCGACGGCCTGCGCGTGACTGCCGAGGCCGCGCCCCACCACTTCACGCTGACCGACGAACTGCTGGCGGGATACGACGCCGTCTACAAGGTCAATCCGCCGCTGCGCACCGCGGCCGACATCGCCGCGATCAAGGCCGGGCTCGCCGACGGCACCATCGACGCGATCGCGACCGACCACGCACCCCACCCGCCGGAGTCCAAGGAGGCGCCACTCGACCAGGCGCCGCCGGGGATGCTCGGGCTCGAGACAGCACTGGCGCTGGCGATCACCGAGCTCGACATGCCGTTGGCCGACGTGGTCGCTGCGCTCAGCTGGAAGCCGGCAGCAATCGCCGGAATCGCTGATCGTCACGGCCGCCCGATCGTGGCCGGCGAGCCGGCGAACCTCGTCGTCTTCGACCCGGCCGCGGAGTGGACCGTCGTGCCCGCACGGTTGGCCAGCAAGAGCCGCAACACGCCGTATGCCGGGCGCACCGTCCGCGGCAAGGTTCGCCACACGCTGCTCGCCGGTGTCCCCGTCGTCATCGATGAAATCGCCCAGCGCTGAGCGGGGCTGATTGTTGCCCGATCGGACCTTGCCGCGCAATGATCCGATCCCCCACACTGCACCCAGTTTCTAAGGGAATCTCGCGCCCGGACGAAAGGACACACCATGAGCACCGACAACCCCGTGGGATATGTCGCCCAATCCACGAACAACACCTGCTGGGCCGCTTCGACGGCAATGCTCCTCGGCTGGAGTGACGACATGCAAGTCGTCCAGGACATGAAGGAGAAGTTCCCGGACAGCGTGTGGGACGACGGTGCAACGCAACTCGAGCTCGGCCAGGTCGCCCAGGCCTACGGGTTCACCCAGATCTACCCGGTGTGCCAGGGCCCGGAGGGTTGGGATCAGTGGTTGAACGACAACGGACCGCTGCTGATCCAAGTACCGGGGAACGCCTATCACAGCATCGTCGTCGCCGGGATCAACGTCAGCGAGGACGAATCGACCGAGCCGAGCCAGGTGCACGTGATGGATCCGTGGAATGGCGACCTCTGGTTGCAGTTCGAGGCGTTCGAGAATCAGTACGAGATGGCCGGCACCAACTGGGGCAACAACGTCTATCGCCGCTGAACTTCAGCAGCTAGAGGCGAGTGAGGATCTCGGGACCGCGGTTGGTGACGAGCACGGTGTGTTCGGTGTGCGCGGCCAGCGAACCGTCGGCGGTGACGACGGTCCAGTCGTCGTCCAGCACCATCACGTCGTCCTGACCACTGGCGATCAGCATCGGCTCGATCGCCAGCACGACACCGGGCTCCAGTCGCGGGCCCTTGCCGCGCCTGCCCCGGTTCTCGACATCGGGATCCTCGTGCATGGCCCGTCCGATCCCGTGCCCGCAATAGTCGCGGGGACTGCCGTATCCGGCGGCGTTGACCACGGACTCGACGGCGGCACCGACGTCGCCGAGATGTCCGCCGGGAAGCATCGCCGCAACCGCTGCGGCCAAGGCCCTGTCGGCAGCATCGATCAATCGTTGGGCGTCATCGCCGATCTCGCCAACGGCCATGGTGAACGCCGCGTCGCCGTGCCATCCGTTGACGATTGCGCCGCAGTCGATCGAGACGATGTCGCCGGAGCGCAACGGACGCTCGTTGGGGATCCCGTGCACGACTTCGTCGTTGACCGAGGCGCAGATCACAGCCGGGAAACCGTGATAGCCGAGGAAGTTCGACCCCGCGTTGCGGGCCGCAAGCACATCGCGAGCAACGCGATCGAGGTACAGCGTCGTGACTCCTGGGCGAGCAGCAGTACGAATGCGCCTCGTGCATCTCGGCAACGACTCGCCCGGCCGCGCGCATGTGGCTCAACTCGTCCTCGGAGCGTCGGGCCAGCCGCCTCATGCTTGCCTCAGCGAGCCGCGTCGACGGCTGCAGCGAGCAGCCGGAAGACGGCCTCGGGTGAGCCGACACCATCGATGACTGCAAGCCGGCCTTGGCTCTGGTAGTACTCGATCAACGGCGAGGTCTGCTCCTCGTAGAGGTCGAGCCGGTGCTCGATCGCCTCGGGAGTGTCGTCGTCGCGATGCATGACGTCGCCGCCGCACACTTCGCAGATCCACGGCAGCTTCTCGTAGCCACTGGCCACGTAGTTGGTGCCGCAGTCACGACAGACCCGGCGGGCACTCAGTCGAGCGAGCACGAGCTCGCGCGGCACGTCGAGGTCGAGCACGAGATCGATCGGCTGCTCGGCGGTGACGCCATCGAGAGCCTGAGCTTGGAACACGGTGCGCGGAAAGCCGTCGAGGATGTAGCCGCGACCCTTGGCATCGTGATGGCTGAGCCGCTCGTTGACGATGCCGATCATGATGTCGTCGCCGACGAGACCGCCGTCGTCCATGACCTTCTTCGCCATGCGGCCGAGGTCGGTTCCTTCGCGGACCGCGGCGCGCAACATGTCGCCCGTCGAGATGTGCGGGACGACGAAGTGGCGCGACAAACGAACGCACTGTGTTCCCTTACCCGCACCTTGACGGCCGAGCAGAATGAGCCGAGCGCCGGGGATCATGCCGCTGACGACCCGCCTTTCGAAAGACGGGGCAGGGTCACTTCAGGAAGCCCTCGTAGTTGCGCAGCATCAATTGGCTGTCGATCTGACGCATGAGTTCGAGTGCGACGCCGACGGCAATCAGCACGGTGGTGCCGGCGAACGGGAAGTTCTGCACGTCGAACAACCACAAGATGATGTACGGCGTGATGGCGATGACCGCGACGAAGAGCGCGCCGGGGAGGGTGATGCGGTTGACGGCCTTGGCCAGGTACCGCTCGGTCTGCGGACCGGGTCGGACGCCGGGGATGAACCCGCCCTGACGGCGGATCTGGTCGGCCTGGCGGATCGGGTCGAAGGCGATCGAGTTGTAGAAGTAGGCGAACGCCACGATCAGCAGCGAGAAGAGCGCGATGTAGACGAGGTTGCGGCTGTTGACCAGGTTGGCGTCGACCCACTTCTGGATGTCGGCTCTCCAGCCGAGGCCGTTGCTGCCCGCCGAGGAAGTTGATCAGCAGCACCGGCAGCAACAGGACGGAGCTGGCGAAGATGATCGGCACGACACCGCTCTGGTTGACCTTCAACGGGATGTAGGTGTTCTGCCCGCCGTACATGCGCCGGCCGACGACTCGCTTGGCGAACTGCACCGGGATGCGCCGCTGGGCCAGTTCGACGCGGACGACGGCGACGACGATCAGCAAGCTGACGACCACGAGCAACGCGAACGCGAACCACTTCTTCTCTTGCAGGATGGCGTAGTAGCCGAACGGCAGGCGGCTGACCACCGACGCAAAGATGATCATGCTCATGCCGTTGCCGATGCCGCGCTGGCTGATGAGCTCGCCGATCCACATCAGCACGGCGGTGCCGGCGACGAGGGTGAGGATGACGAGGTAGCCGCGCGGCCACATGCCGTCGGGCAACAGCTTGACGTTGCTCGGCAACCGCTGAGCGGCGCCGAAGAAGGCGTTGCCGTTGCCGTTACCGAAGATGAACGTCAGCGCCGTGGCCTGCATCAGCGAGATGCCGATGGCCAGGTAACGGGTGTACTGGGTGATCTTGCGCTGACCGACTGCGCCTTCTTGCTGCAACTTCTCGAGCTTGGGGATGACCACGCCGAGCACCTGCATGATGATGCTGGAGGTGATGTACGGCATGATGCCGAGGGCGAAGATCGAGAAGCTACCGAAGGCTCCACCGGAGAACAGGTCGAGGAAGCCGAGCGCACCCTGCGACTCGACACCCTTCTTGAACTGCTTGACCGCATCGGCGTCGATGCCGGGAACGCGGATGGCAACGCCCAATCGATACAGGGCGATCATTGCCATGACGAACAGAATCTTGTTCCGCAGATCGGTGACCTTGAAGACATTCTTCAGGTTCGACAGCACAGCGACTCCCTTGTCGGCTCGGCGGTAGTGATCGGAATCAGCGGTTGGTGAACTGGTTGCCCTTGACGGGCGGGCGACCCTGCTTGAAGGGCAGCGGCAACAGCGTGACGCTACCGCCTGCAGCGGTGATGGCAGCCTCGGCAGCCTTCGAAACTCCGTGCGCCGTCACATCGATCTTCGAGGTGATCTCACCTCGTGCGAGGACCTTGACGAAGTCGCCCTTGCGGACGAGACCCTTGGCCACGAGCACGTCGGGATCGACCGTGGATTCGCCGGCGGCCTCGAGCTGATCGAGGTTGACCGGGCTGTATTCGACGCGGAACGGGTTGTTGAAACCCTTCAACTTCGGGACGCGTTGCTTCAACGGCATCTGACCGCCTTCGAAGCCTCGGGCGACCTTGCCACGACCACGCGACTGCTGGCCCTTGGTACCGGCGCCTGCGGTCTTGCCGCCCTTGCCGCCGATGCCGCGACCGACGCGACGCTTTGCCTTGTTGGACCCGGGTGATGGTGCGAGTTGATCGACACGCATGTCAGTCCTCCGTCACTGTGATGAGATGACCGACCCGGGCGATCATGCCGCGGATCTCCTTGCGATCGGGCAACGTGTTGGTGTCGCCGATCTTGCGCAGGCCGAGGGCACGCATGGTGCCACGGGTCTTTGGCTTGTTGGCGATCGTCGAGCGGATCTGCTTGACAGTGATCATCTTCTCGCCGGTTGTGTCGCTCTTTGTCTGAGGCATCAGTGTGAATCTCCTGCTGCGATCTGCTTCTTGCGATCGTTGTAGGCGTTGAGCATGCCCTTCGGCACGAACTCCTCGGCGGCCAGACCACGACGCTTGGCAACTTCCTCCGGACGCTGCAGCGACTGCAGGCCGTTGATGGTTGCGCGGGCGACGTTGATGGCGTTCGACGATCCGAGCGACTTGCACAGAACGTCGTGCACGCCGGCCTCTTCGAGGATGATTCGGGCTGCGCCGCCGGCGATGACGCCGGTACCGGCAGCTGCCGGCTTCATCATCACTCGACCTGCGCCGGTGACGCCGATGATCGGGTGGGTGATGGTGCTGCCCGCGAGCGGGACATCGAACAGGTTCTTCTTGGCCTCTTCGGTGCCCTTCTGGATCGCCAGCGGCACTTCTTTGGCCTTGCCGTAACCCAAGCCGACGCGACCATTGCCGTCGCCGACCACCACGAGAGCGGTGAACGAGAAGCGACGACCGCCCTTGACGACCTTGGCGACGCGGTTGATGTGGATGACGCGCGACTCGCGCAGTCCGCCGGAATCGACCGCGTTGTGGCTGCGAGGGGTTGTTTGCGTAATTCGTCGGTGCTGGCATCAGAACTCCAAACCTGCTTCGCGTGCGGCAGCGGCCACCGCTGCAACACGGCCGTGGTAAAGGAACCCACCACGGTCGAACACCACTTGCTCGACGCCGGCGGCCTTGGCCCGCTCGGCCAGCAGCTGCCCGAGTCGAGTCGCCGCGGCGACGGTTGCGCCACTGCCTTCGGCACGCATCGCGGCTTCGGCGGTCGAGGCGGATGCAACGGTGCGGCCGGCCTCGTCGTCGATCAACTGCAACGACAGGTGCTTGTTGGAACGGAACACGGCCAGGCGCGGACGCGCCGCGGTGCCATGGATCTTCTTGCGTACCCGCCGGTGGCGGATGATTCGGCCTTGCCGACGCTTCTCTGCGGTCTTGCTCATCGTTCGCTCACTTCTTACCGGTCTTGCCGGCCTTGCGGAGGACCTTCTCACCGAGGTACCGCACGCCCTTGCCCTTGTACGGCTCGGGCTTGCGGATCGAGCGGATGTTGGCGGCGACTTGGCCGACGACTTCCTTGTCGATCCCCTTGATGATCACTCGTGTTTGTACTGGCACCTCGAAGGTGATGCCCTCGGGGGCATCGACGATGACGGGGTGGCTGAAGCCGAGGGCCATGCGCAACTTGTTGGGCGCAACGGCCTCGGCGCGATAACCGACGCCGATGATCTCGAGCTCTTTGCTGAAGCCGTCGGTGACACCGACGACCATGTTGTTGACCAGGGTGCGGGTGAGCCCGTGCAACGACCGGCTCTCGCGCAGGTCGTCGGGGCGCTCGACCACGATCATCTCGCTGTCGCGGCGGATCGTGATGATGCCGGGAAGCGAACGGCTGAGGGTGCCCTTCGGGCCCTTCACCGTGACGGTGTTCTGCTCGCCGCCGTCGATCGTGATGTCGACGCCGCCGGGGACAGTGATGGGAGATTTACCGATTCGTGACATGAGGTCTCCGATTCACCACACGTAGCAGAGGACTTCGCCGCCCACTTTGCGCTTGCGCGCTTCGCGGTCGGTCATCAGCCCCTGGCTGGTGGACAGGACAGCCACACCCAACCCGCCGAGGACGCGCGGAACAGCGTCGCCCTTGCGGTAGACCCGAAGGCCCGGTGTGGAGATTCGGCGCAGGCCGGAGATCGTGCGGTGACGCTCCGCCGAGTACTTCATCGAGATCGTCAACACGTCGCCCGGACCAGTGGTCGATGGCGCTGTGCTGAAGCCGTGGATGTAGCCCTCTTTGTGGAGGATGGTCGCCAATGCGATCTTCTGCTTGGACGATGGCATGCGAACTTCATCGTGCATTGCCGTATTGGCGTTGCGGATGCGGGTCAGCATGTCGGCGATGGGGTCAGTCATCATGATGCGCTCCTCACCAACTCGCCTTGGTCATGCCGGGGATCTCGCCGGCGTGGGCCATGCTGCGAAGGCAGACACGGCACAACCCAAACTTGCGGTACACCGAACGCGCCCGGCCGCACTTGCGGCAGCGGTTGTAGCCACGCACCTTGTACTTCGGCTTGGCATTCGCTTTGTTGATCAATGACTTCTTTGCCACTTCGATGCCCTTCCGTTACTTCTTCTTCGCAGAGGACTTGCCGCCTGCGCCCTTGCCGCGGAACGCTGGTCCGCGGCGCTTGACCTTCTCGGGTTGCGATACATCTGCTTCTCTCTTGAAGGGGAAGCCGAATGCGTCGAGCAGCGCCTTGCCCTGCTCGTTCGTAGCCGCAGTGGTGACGATGGTGATGTCCATGCCACGTGGGGCGTCGATCTTGTCGTAGTCGATCTCCGGGAAGACGACCTGCTCGGCCAGACCGAACGTGTAGTTGCCACGCCCGTCCCAGCTGTTGGCCGGCAATCCACGGAAGTCGCGAATACGCGGGATGGCGACGCTGACGAGACGATCGAAGAACTCCCACATGCGGTCGCCGCGCAACGTGACCTTGCAGCCGATCGACTGCCCTTCACGAAGCTTGAACCCGGCGATCGAGTCACGGGACTTGGTGATGACCGGCTTCTGACCGCTGATGCGGGTGAGGTCCTTGACCGCGCCCTCGAGCAGCGATGGCTGCTGTGTGGCTCGACCGACACCCATGTTGATGACGATCTTCTCCATCTTCGGCACCTGCATGACATTGGGAAGGCCGAGATCGCTCTGCAGCGCGCCCTTCACCTCGTCGTTGTACTTCTGCTTCAGGCGCGGAACGGTGGTGGTTTCGGTTTCAGTTGCCGTGCTCATCCGATCACCTCGCCGGTGCTCTTGGCGACGCGAACCTTGGTTCCGTCGGACTGGATCTTGTAGCCGACACGCGTCGTCTTGCCCTTGTGCACGAGCATGACGTTGCTGGCATGGACCGGCATGTCGCGGTCGATGATGCCGCCGGGCTGGTTGGCCTTGCGTGCCTTCGAGTGCTTCTTGGCGGTGTTGATGCCGTTGACGAGGACCTTGTTGTCGGCCGGATAGACGTGAACGATCTCGCCCTCCTGGCCCTTGTCCTTGCCTGAGATCACCTTGACGGTGTCACCCTTCTTCAACTTCATGGTCACAGCACCTCCGGTGCCAGCGAAACGATTCGCATGAACTTCTTGTCGCGCAACTCGCGGCCGACCGGGCCGAAGATGCGCGTGCCGCGCGGTGTGAGATCGTCCTTGATGATCACGGCCGCGTTCTCGTCGAAACGGATGTAGCTGCCGTCCGGACGGCGCTTCTCCTTCTTCGTGCGAACGACGACGCACTTGACGACGTCGCCCTTCTTCACACCGGCGCCGGGGATGGCGTCCTTGACCGTCGCGACGAAGATGTCGCCGATCGAGGCGTAGCGACGACGAGTGCCGCCCAACACCTTGATGCACAGCACCTCTTTGGCGCCGCTGTTGTCCGCAACGCGGAGACGTGATTCCTGCTGAATCATTTGGCCCTCTCCAGAACCTCGACGACGCGCCAGCGCTTGTTCTTGCTGAGCGGACGGGTCTCCATGACGCGGACCTTGTCGCCGGTGTGGGCGTCGTTGGTCTCGTCGTGGGCGTAGAGGCGCTTGGTGCGCATCATGAACTTGCCGTACTTGGCGTGACGAACTCGCTCGATGATGGCGACCACTGCGGTCTTGTCCATCTTGTCGGAGACGACGAGACCCTCGCGGGTCTTGCGGTTCTTGCGAGCCTCGGTGTCGACGTCTGCGGTGGCGGCGGGCGCAGCCTTCTTGGCAGGCGCGGTGGCCACTGCCGCCGGAGCGGCTTCGGTCTCAGTTGTTGCTTCGGTTACTTCGATGTCTTCAGGCATGTCTTATTTCCCAGCCTCGGCGTGAGAGATCTCACGCTGACGGATGTAGGTGTTGATGCGAGCGATCTGCCGGCGAACCGTGCTGATCTCGGCGTTGTTGTCGAGCTGACCGGTGGCGTTGCGGAAGCGCAGGTTGAGCGCCTCCTGCTTGGTCGCACGGAGCTCGTCGACGAGTGCTACGAGGTCGAGCTCTTTCAGTTCTGCATTGGACTTGGCCATCAGTAGACCTCCTCGCGAGTGATGATGCGAGCCTTGATCGGCAGCTTCTGGATCGCCTTGCTCATTGCGGCGCGAGCGATCTCTTCGTTCGGGTACGACAGTTCGAACAGCACCCGACCCGGGCGCACGACTGCCACCCAGAACTCTGGGTTGCCCTTGCCGGAACCCATGCGGGTCTCGGCAGGCTTCTTCGTGACGGGCTTGTCGGGGAAGATGTTGATCCACACCTTGCCGCCGCGCTTGATGGCGCGGGTCATGGCGATACGTGCGGCTTCGATCTGGCGGGCGCTGAGCCAGCCCGGCTCGAGCGCCTGGATCCCGTATTCACCAAAGGCCAGATGTGCTCCGCCCTTGGTGAGACCCGAGGTGCGACCACGGTGGTGCTTGCGGTGTGCGACTTTACGAGGCATCAACATGATGGATCAGTCCTCTCCACGGAAGTGCGGAGCTTCGGAGCCGCCGTGCGTGCGGCGAGCAATCTCTTCTTCTTCATCAAGCAACTTCTCCAACTCGGGATCAGCTTCCTTGATCAATGGTGTGGCCTCGACGTCGCCATCGGCCGGACGGCGACCCGCCGACGACACGACACGGCGCGGCTGGCCGGCGCTCGAAGGATCACCGGCAGCCATGGCGGCTTCGCGGGTGATCTTGTCTTCGTTGACGCTCTTGTAGGGAACGATGTCGCCCTTGTAGATCCACACCTTCACGCCGACGCGGCCACTGGAGGTGCGGGCCTCGCGGACACCGAAGTCGATGTCGGCGCGCAGCGTGTGCAGCGGGACGCGACCTTCGCGGTACCACTCGGTGCGGCTCATCTCGGCGCCACCCAGACGACCCGAGCACTGCACGCGGATGCCGAGTGCACCAGCCTTCTGGGCGTTCTGCACGGCGCGCTTCATGGCACGACGGAATGCGATGCGGTTGACGAGCTGGTCGGCGACACCCTGAGCGATCAGCGCGGCGTCGAGCTCGGGGCTCTTGATCTCGACGATGTTGAGCTGCACCTTCGGGTTGCCGGTGATCTCCGTGAGGAGGGCACGCAACTCGTCGGCCTGGGCCCCACGACGACCGATCACGATGCCCGGACGGGCGGTGTGGATGTCGACGCGGACCTTGTCGCGTGTGCGCTCGATCTCGATGCGACTGACGGCTGCGCTCTCGAGCTTGGTCATGAGAGCCTTGCGGATCTTCCAATCCTCGGTGAGGTATTCCTTGTAGTCGCGCTCGGAGAACCAACGGCTCTTCCAGTCGGTGGTGATGCCGAGACGGAACCCGTAGGGATTGATCTTCTGGCCCATTATTTGGCTCCCTCGTCGTCCGCATCATCTGCTGCGGGTTCGTCGGTCGTTGCTTCTGCCTCGGTTGCTTCGGTCTCGACCTCATCGGTCTGGACGTCGTCCTCCGGATCGGTCTCGACTGCGCTGCCGACCACTTCGGTGTCGACGTCTTCGGTGTCGACCACGTCAGTGTCGACCACTTCGGTGTCGACGACTTCGTCGTTGGCGAGAGCCTCTTGTTCGGCGAGGTCTTGGGCATCGCCGACGACTCCGCCTCGTGCTTCGGCGGCCCGCTGACGGCTGCGCTCGACGCGTGCTCGACGGCTGGCGGCGGTGCCACCTGCTGCCGGGCGACGGCGACCGGCGGTCGTGCGCTTGGCCTCGCGAGCCTGAACGATCTCGAGCTTGGCGTCGTCGAGGCGGGCAACCACGATGGTGATGTGGCAGGTGCGCTTGTTGATGCGGTTACCGCGGCCACGGGCACGTGGGGTGAACCGCTTCAGGGTCGGGCCCTCGTCGGAGAAGCAGGCCTTGACGAACAGCTCGTCGGGATCCTGCTCGTCGTTGTGCTGTGCGTTGGCGACAGCGCTGGCGAGCACCTTGCGGATGTCGTTGGAGACCTCGCGGTCACTGAATTGCAGCACCTCGTCGGCGCGCTTCACTGGAAGGCCGCGGATGAGGTTCAACACCACTCGGGCCTTGTAGGCGGACACTCGCAGGTACATCGCACTGGCCTTGGTGCCACTGCGCTCGCCGGCGATCATGCTGCCTTCGTTCAACTTCGGACCGGTCATCAGCGGCGACCCTTCGTGTTCTTCTCTTGTCCGGCGTGATAGCGGAAGGTACGAGTCGGGCTGAATTCGCCCAGCTTGTGACCCACCATCGACTCGGTGACGTACACCGGTACATGCTTGCGACCGTCGTGGACGGCGATCGTGTGGCCGACCATGTCGGGGATGATCGTGCTGCGGCGGCTCCAGGTCTTGATGACCTTGCGCTCGCCGGCGGTGTTCTGAGCGTCGACCTTCTTCAACAGATGGTCGTCGACGAACGGGCCCTTCTTCAGGCTGCGTGACATTACGAATTACCCTTCATGACTAGCGGCGTCCCTTCGACGTGCGGCGACGACGCACGATCAACTGCTGCGACGGCTTGTTGACATTTCGGGTGCGCACACCCTCTGGCTTGCCCCATGGGGACACCGGCGGGCGACCACCGGAGGTACGGCCTTCGCCACCACCGAGGGGGTGGTCGACCGGGTTCATTGCAACACCTCGGGTCTGCGGACGCACACCCTTCCAGCGGTTGCGGCCGGCCTTGCCGATGGTGATGAGCTCGTGCTCGCTGTTGCCGACTTCGCCGACGGTTGCACGGCAGTCGATCAGCACTCGGCGCATCTCGGTGGAAGGCAGGCGCAACGTTGCGAACTCGCCTTCCTTGGCGACCAGCTGCACCGCGACACCGGCGGAGCGGGCCATCTTGCCGCCGCCACCCGGGCGCAGCTCGACGTTGTGCACTGTGGTACCAACCGGGATGTAGCGAAGCGGCAGGGCGTTGCCCGGCTTGATGTCGGCTCCCTGACCGCTGCTGACGTGATCGCCGACAGTGAGGCCCTTCGGAGCGAGGATGTAGGCCTTCTCGCCGTCTGCGTAGTGCAGCAAAGCGATGCGGCAAGTGCGGTTGGGGTCGTACTCGATGGCTGCGACCTTGGCCGTGACACCGTCCTTGATGCGGCTGAAGTCGACCATGCGATAGGCACGCTTGTGGCCGCCACCACGGTGACGAGAGGTCTTGCGGCCGTAGACGTTGCGACCGCCGCTCTTGGACAGCGACGACAGCAGCGCCTTCTCCGGCACGGTCTTCGTGATCTCGGCGAAGTCGGACGTCGTCTGGAAACGACGACCGGGACTGGTTGGTTTACGTGAACGAATAGCCATGGTTCAGCTCAGCTCTCGAAGAGCGGGATCTCATTGCCCGCGGCCAGTTTGACGAGTGCCCGCTTGGTGTCGGGCTTGGAACCGGAGCGGTTGCTGCGACGCCCACGCGTCACCTTGCCCTTCCGGTTGAGGGTGTTGACCTGGATGACTTCGACGCCCCAGATGGCCTTGACGGCGTCCGAGATCTCCGGCTTGCTGGCGCTCGGGTGGACGATGAACGTGTACACGCCCTGCTCGATGAGGCCGTAGCTCTTCTCCGACACGACTGGTGCCAGGATGATGTCGCGGGGATCTTTCATGACTCGTCTCCGTTGTCTGCGTCTGCGTCTTCGCGCTGGCTCGGCGGCAACTGGAAGCCGGCGGCCTCGGCGTCTTCAGCCGTCTTGAACCAGATCTCGGCGACCGTGCGGTCGTAGAAGGCCGAGCCGGGAACGTGGTAGAGGCCGGAGTCGGCATTGCCCTTGATCTTGAAGCCGCGGGGTGCTTCGCCGGACTCGATCGGTGCGTGAGCGCCTGCGGGCAACGGCTTGTCGTCAGCAGACACGATCTCGGGCTCAGCAGCCTTCTTCGCCGCAGCCTTCTTGACGGCGGGCTTCTCGGCAGCGTCCTCTGTCTTTGCGTCAGCCTTCTTGGCCGGAGCGGCCTTCTTGGCAGCAGCCTTTTTCGCAGGGGCCTTCTTCTCGAGTACTTCGCCGCCGCCCGGGAGCGTGGCATGGGAGAAGATGACGTAGTCGCTGCACAGCACGTCGTAGGCGTTGAGCTCGCGGCTCTCGATCAGCTGCACCTCGGGCAGGTTGAGGAAGCTCTTGATGGTGTTGGTGTCGTCGATGTCGACCACGATCAAGGCTTTGCCCTCGACACCGAGCGCGCCGAGCAGCTTGACGGCGTCCTTGGTCTTCGGGGCCTCGAAGCCCCACGAGTCCACCACGACGACCTTGCCGTCGGCGGCGCGATCGCTCAACGCCGAGCGCAGCGCGAGCTTGATCATCTTCTTGGGGGTCTTCTGGTCGTACTTGCGCGGCTTCGGGCCGTGGGCGACGCCACCACCGCTCATGTGCGGCGAGCGGCTGGAGCCCTGACGGGCGTTGCCGGTGCCCTTCTGCTTGAACGGCTTCTTTCCACCGCCACGCACTTCGGCGCGGGTCTTGGTGCTCTGCGTACCACTGCGACGAGCGGCCAGCTGAGCGGTGATGACCTGGTGCATCAGCGGCACGTTGGGCTGCACGCCGAACATGCCCTCGTCGAGGTCGAGGCTGCCGGCGTCGCTGCCGGTCGAGTTCTTCACGGTGATCGATGGCATGTCGGTCACTTACCCTTCACTGCATTGCGGACGATGACGACGCCGCCGTTGGGACCCGGCACCGAGCCCTTCACCAGCAGCAGATTGCGCTCGGTGTCGGCCTGCACCACTTCGAGGTTGAGGGTGGTGACCTGCTCGTGGCCCATGTGGCCGGCCATCTTCAAACCCTTGAACACGCGGCCGGGATAGCTGGCCGAGCCGATCGAGCCCGGGGCACGGTGGTGCTTGTGGTTACCGTGGCTGGCGCCTTGGCCCTTGAAGTTGTGACGCTTCATGCCGCCGGCGAAGCCCTTGCCGCGGCTGACGGCCGTGACATCGACTCGCTCACCTTGGATCAGGGTGTCGACCGTGATCTCCTGGCCGACCTCGAATCCGTCGACCGAGTCGAGACGCAGTTCGACGACGCGGCGGCCGGGCTGAACGCCCGCCTTGGCGAAGTGGCCGGCCTGCGGCTTGGTGAGCTTCTTCGGATCCTTGTGGCCAAAGGTGACCTGGAGTGCTGAGTAGCCGTCGCGTTCGGTGGTTTTCACCTGGACGATGCGGGCCGGCTCGACGCGGAGCACGGTGACGGGCACGACCTTGTCGTTCACCCACACCTGGCTCATGGCGATTTTCTCGCCAACGATCGCTTTCAGTGCCATATCGGCAGCCTTTTCCGGTCAGACCCGGTTGCCCGGGCAATGGTCGCTACACGCAAATGCTCCGCAGGCCCAACGGCCGGCGGAGCACCGGATTCAGTTCTTGCTGTGAGGTCCCCCCGTCCAGTTGTTCTGGGGGCGCACACAGACTTCAGTTGGAGGCACGCCGGATGGCGCACACGAGGATCTGACTCTATCGGTCCTGGCAGCGCCTGCCAACTTTCAGTTCGAGCGGAGCACCGATTCGCGCTACGAACCGCTACGTTCGGATGCCGATATGCCAGCGCTGAAGCGAATCTTGATCGGCAAGCCGATTTCGTCGGAGGACGAGGGCCATCAGCGACTGCGCAAGATCATCGCACTCCCGGTGTTCGCCTCCGACGCGATCTCGTCGACGGCGTACGCGACCGACGAGATCCTGGTCGTGCTCCTGCTGCAGGCCGGGATCGGCGCAGCAGCCTGGCACTACCTCGTCCCGATCGCGGTCGTCGTCTGCGTGTTGCTCGTCATCGTGGTGATGAGCTACCGGCAGACGATCCACGCCTATCCCTCAGGGGGTGGCGCCTACATCGTCAGTCGCGAGAACCTCGGCGCGATCCCTTCGCTGGTCGCCGGATCGTCGCTGCTGGTCGACTACATCCTCACCGTCGCGGTCAGTGTCGCCGGCGGCGTCCTGGCCATCCGGACCGCCACAGGCTTCGACAGCAAGTGGACGGTGCCGGTCTGTTTGTTGTGCATCATCATCATGACGGTGGTCAACCTACGCGGCGTGAAGGAGAGCGGCGCCGCCTTTGCCGGACCGACGTACTTCTACATCGTGATGCTGGTGATCCTGCTGGTGACCGGTTTCTACCGGATCTTCGTCCAGCACATCGGCCCGATTCCCGAGAACCTGCTGTCCGAGGATGCGATCGAGGTCTCCAAGGGCGCGAAGTCGTTGAGTCTGTACATGTTGCTGCGGGCGTTCTCCTCGGGCGCCGTCGCTCTTTCGGGGGTCGAGGCCGTTTCGAACGGTGTCCCAGCGTTCAAGACGCCCGAGAGCAAGAACGCTTCGCGGACGCTCGTGTGGATGGGTGTGATCCTCGGGACCTGCTTCCTTGGCGTTTCGGTGCTGGCGTCGCATCTCAAGCCGTACCGAGGCGAGAACGACGGCAACGGGCTCGGGTTGATGGCCGAGCACATCTTCGGCGGCAAGGGCGTGCTGTTCTGGATGATGATGATCGGCACCTTCCTGATCCTCATCCTGGCTGCCAACACCGCCTACGCCGACTTCCCCCGTCTGGCCTCGATCATCGCCAGGGACGGCTACCTGCCTCGCCAGTTCTTCAACCGCGGCGCACGGTTGGTGTTCTCCAACGGCGTGATCTTCCTCGCCGCGATCGCCAGCATCTTGATCGTCGTCTTCAACGGAGACATCTCGGCGCTGATACCTCTCTACGCATTCGGTGTGTTCACGGGCTTCACCCTCAGCCAGACAGGAATGGTCCGCCACCACTTGAAGGAACGGGAGCCCAACTGGCGAGTCGGGATGATCATCAACGCCGTCGGCGCGCTCGCGACCGGACTGATCGCCCTCGTCGTCGTCGTTTCCAAGTTCACCGAAGGAGCATGGATACCAGCCGCGCTGATCCCGATCATGGTGCTGGCGTTCCGAGCGATCGGCAAGCACTACAAGCGCAGCCGCGGCGCCGTCGTCGCCCCACCCGGGTACCGCGGCACCTCGCGAGACCCACACCATGGTGGTGCTCGTCGGCGGCGTCAACAAGGGCGTGCTACGCGGTGTGCAGTATGCGCGATCGTTGAACCCCGACCGGATCCTGGCGGTCACCGTCGCCAGCAACGACGAAGAGCGCAAGGCAATCGAAGCGCAGTGGAAGGCCTTCGAAGTGCCGATCGAACTGCACACCGTCTACTCCCCGTACCGAGAGTTGACCCGCCCGATCCTGCAGTTCATCGATGAGCTCGACCAGCAGCACGAGGGCGACATCATCACGGTCGTGATTCCCGAGTTCGTCACTTCATGGGGAACGCAGTGGCTCCACAACGGAAGCGCCTTTGCCCTGAAGGCCAAACTGCTCTACCGTCCGCATACTGCCGTTGTGTCGGTGCCGATCCATACCACGGGCGACACGACGGAAGAAGAGTAGGAGTACCGGAAATGCATGTCATCGTCGTCGGCTGCGGCCGGGTGGGCTCGGAGGTTGCCGTCAGCCTTGCGTCCGCAGAACACGACGTGGTGGTGATCGATCGCAAGGCCGAGGCATTCCGCCGGCTCGGCGACGACTTCAAGGGCACGACGATGGTCGGAGTCGGCTTCGACAGGGATGTCCTGACAGAAGCCGGCATCACCCCGGATTGCGCCGTGGCCGCCGTGACGAGCGGCGACAACTCCAACATCCTCATCGCCCGCGTCGCCCGCGAGACGTTCGGCGTCAGGCAGGTCGTGGCGCGCATCTACGACCCGCGACGGGCTTCGATCTACGAGCGGTTGGGCATTGCGACCGTTGCCTCGGTGGCATGGACCAGCGCCCGCGTCATCCGCCATGTCGTGGGCGACGAGTCGACCCCCGACTGGATCGACCCGTCGGCGAAGTTCACCATTCTCGAGCGGCGCGTGCCTGCGGCCGCAGCCGGAATCTCGGTGGCCAGCGCCGAATCATCCTTCGAAGGCCGCATCATCGTGCTCAGCAGATGCGGCGACTCCACCATGCCGGCGCCCGCCACCCTGCTGCAGGAGGACGACATCGTGCACGTCATCGTGCCCGCCGACCACCAGGCACTGCTCCACAAGGTGTTGCACGCAACCGAGGGGCCGCACTGATGAACGTCATCATCGCCGGTGCCGGAAGCGTGGGTCGCTACATGGCCGGCCAGTTGCAGGAATCAGGTCACAACGTGACGCTGGTCGACAACAGCAGCAGTGTCGTTGCACAAGGTCGGGCAACTCGTACCCCGGCTGGTGTCACGTGGTACCTCGGCGACGCATGCGAGGTTTCCACGCTGGCAGCACTCGGTGCGGCGCAAGCCGATGTCGTCGCCGCAGTGACGGGCGACGACGAGGACAACCTCGTGGTGTCGTTGTTGTCGAAGCAGGAGTTCGGCGTGCAGCGCGTGCTGGCACGCGTCAACAACCCGAAGAACGAGTGGATGTTCAACGAGATGTGGGGCGTCGACATCGCCGTCTCCACCCCGCACCTGTTGACCGCTCTCGTCGAGGAAGCCGTCACCGTCGGCTCGTTCGTGCGACTGCTCAGCCTCGAAGGCGGCAAGGCTCGACTCGCCGAAGTCACCTTGGCGGAAGGATCGCCGGCGATCGCGAAGGAGCTCACCGCGCTCGGCCTCCCCGCGAGTCGACCGTCGTGGCCGTGTTGCGCTCCGGTCATGTCGTGGTGCCTCGCGGCGACACCATCCTGCAACAGGGTGACGAGGTTCTGGTCTTGGTGACCAGCGGCGTGGAGGACGACGTTCGGCGAGCGCTGGTGGGCTGACGATGTCGATACTGCGCCGCAAGCAAGAAACCAAAGCCGACGAAACCGTCGACCAGCCGGAGTGGACACCGATCGGCGAGACGCAGCCGCGCGAGCGAGTCTGCATCTGCGGCAAGGTCACACGCATGACCGCCCGTCCGACCTCAGGTCAACCTGCCCTGGCGATCTCCATCGCCGACGACACCGGCACGGTGACCGCGGTGTGGACCGGGCGCAGAGAGATCGGTGGCGTCACCCTCGGTCGCAAGATTGCGATCAACGGCGTCGCCGTGAAGCGTGGCGACCACCTCGAGTTCACCAACCCTCGCTACACCCTCCTCCCAAAGCCCGAGCACAAGTAACGGGACGTCAGTACGCTCGGGCGGTGCAGTGCGAACAGGTGTGGATCACGGTGCGCGACGGCACTCGGCTGGCGGCCGATCTGTACCTGCCGGCGAGCGAAACCCCGTCGCCGGCGCTGCTCGAAGCACTGCCGTATCGCAAGGATGACCTGACCGGGGAGTCGCACGCCGACGACTACTTGCGGCTGCGCGCCGAAGGCGGGTTCGCCGTCTGCCGGCTGGATGTACGTGGCACAGGCTCGTCGGCAGGGCGAGCGACCGACGAGTATCCGTTGTCCGAGCTCGACGACCTCGCCGATGTCATCGCCTGGCTCGCCGCGCAGCCGTGGTGCAACGGGCGGGTCGGGATGTTCGGCTACAGCTACTCGGGGTTCAACTCGCTGCAGCTGGCGTGCGAACGGCCCGCGGGGTTCGGTGCGATCTGCGCGATCTATGCGACCGACGACCGCTACACCGACGACGTCCACTACATGGGTGGGGCCGTGCGGGCGATCGACCTGATCGACTACTGCCACTACATGATCCCGATGAACGCGCTGCCGCCGGTGCCCGCGCTGTGGGGCGACGGTTGGCGCGAGGAGTGGCTGGCTCGCATCGCCGAGCACGAGCCATGGCTGCTGATCTGGATGGAGCAACAACTCGACGGGCCCTACTGGCGGCACGGTTCGGTGCGGCCCGGTTACGACCGAATCGAGTGTCCGACGATGATCGTCGCCGGCTGGGCCGACGGCTATCGCAACAACACCTTCCGCCCGTTCGAGCAGTTGCGCTGCGAGAAGGAACTGCTGATCGGGCCGTGGAGTCACATGTCGCCTTCTTCGTCGCTCCCGGGACCACACATCGATCTCGTGCCGGAGATGATCTCCTTCTTCGGCAAGTGGCTGCGCGACGACGCCCGCGAGCCGCAGCCACCGATCCGCGTGTTCGTTCGTCATTCGACCAAGCCCGAGCCCGACCTGGCGATCGTCGAGGGCGAGTGGCGATACGAGGACACATGGCCACCTGCGCGGTTGACGCCGACCACGTTGTACGACCTACGCAGCCGCACGCTCGTGACGCGACCCGACACCGGCGTTGCCGCGTGGAACTCGTGCGCCGGCGGTCTCCCATGGGGGCAACCACTGGATCAACGCAACGACGACGCCTGGTCGTTGACCACCGACTGGCCGATCGGCGAGGCCACCGAGATCCTCGGCCATGTCGTCGTCAAGGCCTCCGTCACATCGGATCAACCCATCGCCTACCTCTCGGTGAAGCTCAACGACGTGTGGCCCGACGGCACATCGGCGTTGGTCACGCGAGGTTTGCTGAACCTGACGCATCGCGTCGATCCGCCGGCGCCTCTGGTGCCAGGTGACGCATACGAGATCGAGGTGGAGATGGAGGCAACGTCGTGGGTGTTCGCGCCCGGCCACTCGATCCGTCTCAGTGTCGCGGGAACCGACTGGCCCAACACATGGGTACCGCCCGAGATCGTGACACTGATCATCGACTCGTTGCAGATGCAACTACCCGTCATACCATCCGGCGGCGCGGGTGTGCCGAACCTCGTCACCGTCGATCCACCCGTTCGCGAAGCGCACGGCGACGTCCTGTGGAGCACCGGTCACGACGTGTTGAATCGCGTCACGCACGTGTCGACGAAGTACGGCGGGCCGTACGACACTCGACACGGCGGAAAGATGACCGACCGCTACGAAGGAACGACCACCGTGTCGATCATCGATCCGGCACTCGCGACCGCGGGCGGGACGGTACGTTTCGAGATCGACTGGCCCGAGGCCTCCATCGCCGTCGAATCGCGGCTCACCGTCGCCAGCACGAACGACGAATACGTCGTCGACATCGAGCTCGACGCGTTCGAGTCAGGCGACCTCGTCGCCGAGCGCCGCTGGTCTCGCCGGTTTCCTCGCAACCTGGCTTGAGTCGCTCACGACGACGATCCGCGGCGAGCCGCATGGCAGGCGACACCTTCGATCAACACCGGATCGACGGCGGTGCACTCGTGGAGGATGCCCAGTCGCTCGGCCTCGCCACTCTGGTACAGCGGGCAGCGCGGATGGAAGCGGCATCCCTCGGGGATGTGCGTCGGGTCGGGCGCCTCACCGCTGAGGATCTGTTGGTCGAGCCGGTCGTGCTCGGGAACGACCGACAGCAACGCCTTGGTGTACGGGTGCTGTGGGGCGGCGAGGATCTGTTCGGTGGTGCCGACCTCGACGATCCGTCCGAGGTACATCACGGCGACCCGGTCGGCGATGTTCCACGCCAGGCCGAGATCGTGGGTGACGACGAGGATGGTCATGCCGCGCTCGCGCGACAGTCCGAGCAGCAGCTGCAGGATCTCGCCGCGCACCGAGGCGTCGAGCGACGACACCGGCTCGTCGGCAACGAGCAGGCTCGGCTTCAACACCATCGCCCCGGCGATCACGACACGTTGGCGTTGGCCACCGGACAGCTCGTGGGGAAAGCGGTGGAAGAACTGTTCGGGTGGACGCAGGCCGGCCTCCGACAGAGCCTCCGCCACCCTCGCCTCTTCGCCGTTGCGTTCGCGATGGATTCGCAGGCCTTCGGCGACGATCTCGTAGATCGATTGCCGAGGGTTGATGCTGCCGGTCGGATCCTGGAAGACGAGTTGCGCCTTGCGTCGATACTCCTTCAGTCCCGAACGCGAGGTCGGCAACGGAGCACCGTCGAAGCTGATCGAACCGGCCGTCAACGGCTGCAGACCCAGCACGGCGCGCGCGAGTGTCGTCTTGCCACAGCCACTCTCGCCGACCAGGGCGACGACCTCGCCCGGCGCAACCGCCAGGTCGACCCCGTCCACCGCCTGCAGCGGCAAACCACCGCGGTGGCGCGGTGCGTACGTGACCTTGGCACCCGACACCTGCAGCAGCGGCGTGGTCACAACTTGAGACACGCCGCCTCCCATCCCGGAGAGAGCTCGTGCAGCTCGACGTCGGTCGTCGCGCACTCAGCGGTCGCGATCGGGCACCGCGGATGGAACGGGCATCCCGACGGCACTGCGGCAGGGTCGGGCGGGTCGCCGGCCAGTCCCGACGGTGCCATTCGCGATGTCGGATCACCGATGGTCGGGAACGCGGCGGCCAACGCCTTGGTGTACGGATGCTTGGCGCCGCGGAGCATCTCCTTGGCGGGGCCGGTCTCGACGAGGCGGCCTGCGTACATCACGGCCAGCCGGTCGGCGATGGTCGACAACACCGACAGGTCGTGGGTGATGAAGATCATCGCCAGGCCGCGATCACGTTGCAGGTCGGCGAGCAACTGCAGCACCTGGGCCTGCACCATCACGTCGAGCGCCGTCGTCGGCTCGTCGGCGATCAACAACTCGGGATCGCAGGCCAGCGACATCGCGATCATCACACGCTGCTTCTGGCCGCCCGAGAGCTCGTGCGGATATTCATCGCGACGCCAGCGCGGGATACCCACCTGCTCGAGAAGGTCGGACACCTTGTTGCTGCCGGCGTGTACGTCGATCGCCTCTTGAATCTGCTGCGATATTCGTCGCACCGGGTTGAGCACGTGCTGTGCGCCTTGGAACACGACGGCTGCCTCGGCCCATCGCACGGCGCGAAGCCTGCCCGGCTTCATCGTCAGCACGTCTTCGCCGGCCAGCGTGACGGTGCCGGTGACCTTGGTGCCGACCGGTACCAGTCGCAGCAGTGCCATCGTCATCGTCGACTTGCCGCTGCCGCTCTCGCCGGCGAGGCCCAAGGTCTCGCCGGCATCGAGGTGAAACGACACGCCGCGAACCGCGGGCACCGGACCGCGGCTGCTCTTGTACGTCACGCTGAGGTCGTGAACATCGAGCAACGGCGCGCGTCATCGACCCACCAGCCGCGGGTCGAAGATCCGTTCGAGCGCGTTGCCGATCAGCGTGAAGGCGAGCACGATCCCGATGATGCACAGGCCAGGCGGCAGGTAGTACCACCACAGCATTCGACGTCAGCGCGCCACTGGACTGCGCACCGTCCAAGCACCTTGCCCCAGCTCGGCGAGAAGCGGTCGCCGAGCCCGAGGAAGGCAAGCGCGCTCTCGGCGAGGATCGCTCCAGGGACGATCAGCGAGGCGTTGGCGATGATCAGTGGGGCGACGCCCGGAACCACGTGTCGAGTCACGATGTGGCGGCTGGACGCGCCCAGCGCCTCGGCGCGCTCGACGTACCCGCGTTCGCGCAGCGACAGCACCTGGGCGCGGATCAGGCGCGATCCACCCGCCCAGAACGTGCCGCCGATCACCAACGCCATCACCGTCGGCGAACGGCCGAGCAACAGCGCGAGCACGATCGCCAGCGGGATGAACGGCAGGACGAGGAAGAAGTCGTCGATCGCCAGCATGACCCTGCTGATCCAGCCCTTCGAATAGCCGGCGATGAGACCGAAGACCGAGCCGATGACGACGGCCACGACGGTCGCCAGCAACCCGATGTACAGCGACACTCGGGCACCCCACACCACCTGCGCGAACAGGTCGCGGCCGAGCTCGTCGGTGCCGAGCCAGAACTCGCTGCTCGGCGGGGCGAGCGACGGGTTGTCTGCGCCCGGCGATTGCCTGCAGCTCGCTGCGGTCGGCGAACAGCGGCGCCGTCAATGCCATCAGGATGAAGAACGCGAGCAGGATCGAGCCCGACCAACGCGGCGCGATCGCTGCGCAGTTGACGCCACACGCGGCTCGCCGATTGCCGGCGACGCCTCCAGGTCGGTGAGCTCATCCGCCAACTCGAATTCGTGGGTCGAGGATGGTCAGCACCATGTCGGCACCGATGTTGAAGACGATCACGGCGATGCTCGAGAACATGAACAGCGCCTGCATCATCGGCAGGTCGTTGTTGCCGATGGCCTGATAGGTCTCCAACCCGAGCCCCGGATACGAGAAGACCGTCTCGGTCGTGATGGCTCCGCCGATGATGAACCCGAAGCCGATCGCGATCAGCGACACCGACGGCAGCAGCGCGTTCGGCACCGCATGGCGGCGCATGACGTCGTTGTCGCGAAGTCCCTTTGCGCGAGCCGTGGTGAGGTAGTCCTCGCGCAGTGTGTCGAGCATCGACGTGCGCATCACCAGCGAGTACGAGCCGAGGTAGCCGAGCGTCAGGGTCGCTACCGGCAGCACCAGGTGTCGCGGCACGGTCGACGATCGCCGCGAACCCGGTGTAGCTGCCCGCCGGATCCACGGAACCTCCCGTCGGAAACCAGCCGAGCCGCGCACCGAAGAACGCGAGGAACAACATGCCGAGGAAGAACTCGGGTGTGCCGTACAGCACCATCGTCGCCGGGGTACTGACCTTGTCGAACGTGCTGCCGCGTCGCCAGCCGGCGCGGATGCCGATCCACAGGCCGATGCCGATGGTGAGGACGGTCGAGATACCGACGAGCGAGCAGCGTGTTGGGCAGCGCGGCGAGGATCTCCTGCCCGACCGGCTTGGTGGTGTCGAAGCTGCGCCCGAAGTCACCGCGCAACGTGTGGCTGATGTACTGCACGAACTGATCCCACTTGGTGCCGTCGAGACCGAAGCGGTGGATGATCGCCGCGCGCTGCTCCTGGCTGAGCTTGCTCCGACCCCGATAGCGGGCGAGCGGATCGCGATCCACGACGCGGAACAGGAAGAAGTTGAACACCAGCACCATCGCCAAAAGCACGAGGGCATCGATCATCTTCCTGACGAAGAGGCGTGGGCTCACGACTTACTCTCGCTCGTCGTCGGTTCCCTTTCGGCGTGAGCGCAGCCACAGGCCGCCACCGGTGATGGCCACGGCGGCGACTGCGATGCCGGCCCACAACCCTGCGGATCCACCGCTGTCGGAACCGCCACCCTTGTGGACCAGCTGCGACGTATGCGGGCGAGGTGTTGGTGAACAGCACCGGGCCGGTCTCGGCCGGCTGGCGAACGAAGTTCTCCCAACGGTCCGATCGAATGGCCTGCAGGTCGTCGTACTTGTACAGCACGGCGTACGGCGCCTCTTCGTACATGATCTCCAGCATCTGCTGGACGATCTCATGGCGCTTGGCGACGTCCAGCTCGACGTGCTGTTGCTGGTAGAGCTCGTCGTATTGATCGTTGCACCAGTTGGCATCGTTGTATCCGACGACCTCGGGATCCGATGTCGCCTGGTCCTTCGTGAAGTAGCTGAGCTCGGCATCCGGGTCGACGAACGGCACCCACCCCCACGTGAAGATGTCGAACTCGTTCTGGCCGATCGCTGCCGTCAGCGCGTCGTCGTCCATCGTCGTGACGTCGGTGGCGATGCCGATGTCCTTCAACCATCCGGTGAGGAAGTCGGTGTTCTGCCCACCGTCGCCCTCGCTGCGATCGAAGAAGCGCAGCTTCAACTCCTTGCCGTCCTTGTCGACGGTGCCATCACCGTTGGTGTCGGTCCAGCCGGCCTCCTCGAGCAGGGACCTGGCCTTGTCGGGGTTGTACGAGAACAGCTTTCCGTCCGGCACCTTCAAGTCCCACGACGGGTCTGCCGAGGGAACGATCGCGGTGCCGGGTATGCCGTGGCCGACCAACGTCTTCTCGACCAGCAGGTCGCGATCGATCGCATAGTTGATGGCTTGGCGAACCTTCGGGTCCGTCGAGCGCGGGGTTGCCGTCGCCCGGCGAAGACGAGCAGCCGGAGTTCATCGACAGTTCGCTGAACCCGCCCTGATTTCCTGCGATGGCCTCGATCGTGTCGCTGTTCTCGATGCTGGCATACGACTGCTCGGGCACGCCGTCGAGTGCATCGATCTCGCCACTCTTCAGTGCCTGGAACTCGGCGTTCTGGTCGGCGTAGAAGCGGAAGATCACTTCGTCCATCGCCGGCTTCTTGCCGTACCAGTTGGGGTTCCTGACGAGACGGGTGAACTCCTTGCTGACCTCACCCAGCATGAACGGCCCGCCGCCCATCTTGTCTTCGGCGGTGTAGTTCGGCATGTCGTCTGCCGAGACCTTCTCGTAGATGTGCTTGGGGATGATGTAGGCCCCCAGCGCGGGAAGGCGTGGGTCGGGCACCGATGTCTTGATCTCGAGTGTGCTGGCGTCCACCACTGTCGCCGTGAGGTTGGCGGTGATGCTGATGTGGCTGTTCCACTGCTCTTCGTTGGCCCGGTCGATCGTGTACTTCACGTCGTCGGCCGTCATCGGCTCGCCGTCACTCCACTTCATGTCGGGGCGCATCTTGTACGTCCACGTGAGCCCATCGGCGCTGCTCGTCCAACTCTCCGCCATGTTCGGCTGGGCCGAGAAGTCCTTGGCGGCCATGTCGGTGAGCGACGGCCAGATCAGGTTCCAGATCTCGTAGTCGATGACCAATCCGCCGACGGTGACGTTCAGCGAGTCGACGTTTTGCAGCTGCCCGACCGTGAAGGTGATCTTGTCGGCCCCCTGAGCCCCGGCGGCGGGTACGAAGGTCGCCCCCACGATCAGCAATGCCACGAACAGCAAACGACGCATCTGGCCTCCCCAGGTCTGAATGCGCACGAGTATGTCACGCGGGTGGCACGGATATTCCACCGGGCGTAGGCTCCGAAACGATGGAGACACAGAATCTCGGCGCCACGTTTCAACGCGATCGGTGTCGTGTGCGTGCGCGACGTGTTGAGTGCGGCCGACCTCGCGCTGCTCGCCGAGGCGGTCGACGAGAACCTCGCCTCGCCGGGCCCGTGGGCCAACGACTACACCCCGCAGGGCCAGACCGGTCGCTTCTTCGGCGACTACGTCAACTGGGAACGGATCGACGGCTACCGGCAACTGGCACTCGACGGGCCACTGCCGCTGCTGGCCCGCGACCTGTTGGGCGAGACGCCGCGCTTCTTCCACGAGCACACTCTCGTGAAGGAGCGCGACACCAGCGAGGTCACGCCGTGGCACCACGACGAGCCGTACTACTGCGTCGACGGTGCCAGCAATGTCAGCCTGTGGGTCTCACTCGATCCGGTCCCGCGCCAGGCCGGGGTCGAGTTCATCGTCGGCTCACATCTCTGGGGTCGCCGCTTCGTGCCGCGCAAGTTCGTCGACCAGACCTCGTACGTGAACGACGCCAACGGTTTCGAACTGGTGCCCGACATCGACCCCGTCCGCGACCAGCACGAGGTCGTCTCGTTCGACGTCGAGCCAGGCGATGTCATCGCGTTCCACTACCGCACGCTGCACGGCGCGCCCGGTACCGCGGGCACCATGCAGACGCGGCGGCGGGCAGTGAGCTTCCGCTACGTCGGCAGCGACGCCCGATTCGCGCACGCGTCCGTGGCTGCACTCGCCGCCCTACGAGCCCATCACCCCGGGCGAACCGTTGGACGACGAGCGCTTCCCCTTGGTCTCCGCCTGAGACGCCTGCTCAGGACTCGGGCGGGCGGGTGCCGACCACGACGGTGACGTCGGACTTGTCTCCGTCGCGCACCAGCGAGACCTCGGTCGAGTCTCCGGGCACCAGATCGCGAATGGTGGCGACCAATCCCGCGGGACCGCTGATCTGCTGGCCATCGACGGCGACGACCACGTCGCCGACCTCGATGCCGGCCTTTGAAGCGGCCGATCCGTTCTCCACCTCGCTGACGAGCGCACCATTGCCGCCGTCGGTTCGACTCTTCAACTGCACGCCGAGGTAGCCGGATTCGACGACCCCTCCGTTGGCCTCGTCGCGCAGCCGGTCGAGCGTCGGCAGCAGTTCGGCTGTCGAGATGGCGAAGCCGAGACCGTTCGCGGTGGAGCCCAACCCGCTCGACGAGGCGAGGGTGGTGAGACCCACGACGTGCCCGAGCGCATCGATCAGCGGCCCACCCGAGTTCCCCGACGACACGGCGGCGTCGGTCTGGATCAAGCCCTTCAACGACCCGGTCTCGGTCTCGAGGGTTCGATCGAGCGACGACACGATGCCGAGGGTGACGGTCGGATCGCCGTCGAGATCCAGTGCGTATCCGATCGCCATCACCTCGTCGCCGAGATGGATGTCGTCGGGCGCGGCGAACGTTGCCGGGCTGAGACCGGTGGTGTCGAGGCGCAGCAACGCCAGATCCCGCGACACATCAGAGGCGATCACTGCGGCATCGCGCGGCTCGCTCTCACCGGTCAGTCGAACATGGACCGTCTTGTTGTCGCCGACGACGTGTGCGTTGGTCACGATCTCGCCATCGGAGGTGAGGATCAGCCCCGAGCCGATGGACTCGCCGGCCTGGCCGAACCGTTCGATCTCCGACTGGACGACGACGACGCTGGGGGCGACATCGTTGGCGAGGGTCTCGACGTCGAGACGCGGGAGCGCTTCCGTGCGCGGATTGACGACCTCGATCCCGAGGGTCGACGGCTTGCGCAGCGGAGCCGAACGCTGCTGTGCCCACTGCACGCCGATGAGGGCGCCGACCAACCCTGCAAACCAGACGATCATCACCAGTGCGATGACGAGAGCGAGTTGTCGACCCGGCAAACCGAACAGCTTCCGTGGCTTCTCGGGTCCGAACAACTCGTCTGGATCGGGCATGTCGCCGAGCGGCGCGTCGAACGGAGGTGGTGGGAGATTCGATTCGATGATGAAGTTCTATCGGAAGAACCACTGCCATGTTTGAGCGGGGACTGCGTCGGAAAACAGAAAGAACCCCGCCGGGCCAGGCCCGGCGGGGTTCTTCTTTTGGCTCCCCCAGAACTCTCCGCCGTATCGGCGGAGCGGATCAGCTGGATTGAATCTTGATCTCGATGTCGACACCGGCCGGCAGCTCGATGCGCTGCAGGCTGTCGATGGTCTTGGCGTTGGGATCGATGATGTCGATCAGACGCTTGTGGACGCGCATCTCGAAGTGCTCACGTGAGTCCTTGTCGATGTGCGGGCCACGGATCACCGTGTAGCGGTGCTTGTCGGTGGGCAGTGGGATCGGGCCACGAACCGTGGCGCTGGTGCGAGTGACCGTCTCGACGATCTTGCGAGTCGACTGGTCGATGATCTCGTGGTCGAACGCCTTCAGGCGGATGCGAATGCTTTGTGCCATGTGGTGCGTCAGCTCACTTCGTGATCTTGGTGACGCGGCCGGCGCCGACGGTACGTCCACCCTCGCGGATGGCGAAACGCAAACCCTCGTCCATCGCGATCGGCTTGCCGAGCTCCACCGTGATCGCCACGTTGTCACCCGGCATGACCATCTCCGTGCCCTCCGGCAACTGGATCGTGCCCGTCACATCGGTCGTGCGGAAGAAGAACTGCGGGCGATAGTTGTTGAAGAACGGCTTGTGACGGCCACCCTCCGACGCCGACAGGACATACACCTGACCCTCGAAGTTCGTGTGCGGAGTGATCGAACCCGGCTTGCACAACACCTGACCGCGCTCGACATCTTCCTTCTTCGTACCGCGCAACAAGGCGCCGATGTTGTCGCCCGCTTGACCCTGATCGAGGATCTTGCGGAACATCTCCACACCCGTGCACACCGTCTTCTGGGTCGTCTTCAACCCGACGATCTCCAGATCGTCGCCGGTGTGGACCTTGCCCTGCTCGACCTTGCCGGTCACCACGGTTCCACGACCGGTGATCGTGAACACATCCTCGATCGGCATCAAGAACGGCTTGTCGAGCTCACGGACCGGCTCCGGAATGGAGTTGTCGCAAGCATCCATCAGCTCCATGATCTTCTCTTGCCAGGCTTCGTCGCCCTCGAGCGCCTTGAGTGCCGACACGCGCACGACCGGGGCGTCGTCGCCCGGGAACTCGTACTCGCTCAACAACTCACGAACCTCGAGCTCGACCAGCTCCAGCAGCTCTTCGTCGTCGACCATGTCGGCCTTGTTCAACGCCACGACGATGTACGGCACACCGACCTGACGGGCCAGCAGCACGTGCTCACGCGTCTGCGGCATCGGACCATCGGTCGCCGCAACCACCAAGATCGCGCCGTCGACCTGAGCGGCGCCGGTGATCATGTTCTTGATGTAGTCGGCGTGACCCGGCATGTCGACGTGCGCGTAGTGACGGTTCGTCGGTCTCGTACTCGATGTGAGCAATCGAGATCGTGATGCCACGAGCCTTCTCCTCAGGCGCCTTGTCGATCTGATCGAACGGCGTGTAGCTGGCCAACCCCTTCCCCGCAAGCGTCTTGGAGATCGCAGCAGTCAGCGTGGTCTTGCCGTGGTCGATGTGACCCATCGTGCCAATGTTGACGTGCGGCTTGTTCCGCTCGAATTTTGCCTTGCTCATTGCTATCTCCGTCTTTCGGGGATCTGTGGGTTGTCAAAGAACGCAGGGAGTGTAGCGGCGCAGGCCACATGGTCGCACCTGCCCGGGAGCACATTCTCGCGCGGGGCCCGACATCGGAGCACCGGAACCGGCCAACGTAGGCTGCGCCAGTGTTCACCGCGGGCAACCTGATCCTTGGCTGCATCGCGGCTCTGATCGTGGGCCTGTCGAAGACAGCGTTCCCCGGAGCAGCGTTGATCGCGACTCCGATCATCGCCACGATCGTCAGCGGCCGCCTGATTGCCGGCACGACGCTGCCGATCCTGTTCGCCGGCGACATCTTCGCCGTGATCTGGTACGGCCACCACACGCGGTGGGACCACCTGAAACCGATGATCATCCCGGTCGGCGTCGGCTTCGCCGCCGGAGCGATCTTCTTCGCAGTCGTGGGATCCTCGACGCGCCCGATGGAGATCGTCATCGGTCTGTGCATCCTGGTGATCGCGACTGATGCAGGCGTGGCGGATGAGCCATCGCATCCAGCCGGTTCCACCCACGGCATGGACGGCAGCGGCGTACGGAAGCTCGGGCGGTTTCACCACATTCGTGGCCAGCGCTGCAGGTCCGATCCTGAACACGTATTTCATCCGCCTCGGCCTCAACAAGGACGAGCTGGTCGGCACGTCGGCGTGGTTCTACTTCGCCGTCAACGGTGCCAAGTTCCCGATCTACATCGCACTGGGGCTGTGGACCGATGGCGGCCCGTTCTTCACGGGCACCACCTTGCTGTTCGATCTGCTGATGTTCCCCGCCCTGCTCATCGGGCTGCTCGGCGGTCGAAGGCTGCTACACGTGCTGTCGGAGAAGGCCTTCCTGACAGCCGTCCTCGTGCTGTCGACCGCGGGCGCCATCAAACTCCTGTGGCCGTAGCTCTGGCTATCGCAGCAGGTAATACGAGCGCGAGCACCGTTCCGTATGTGACGACCGCGGCTCGCAGCACCGAAGGCTTGATCTTGTTGACCAGCTTTCCGCCGGCGACTCCCCCGAGCAGGCTGGCCGGGGCCATCACCAACACGAGACTCCAGATCACCTCACCCGACGTGGCGAAGAAGCTCGCCGCGACGAGGTTGATCACCAGTGCGAGCACCTGCTTCAGCGCGTTCAACCGCGGCAGGGTCTCGTCGATGACCAACCCCAGAACTGCGAGCAGGGCGATGCCGAGACCGGCCCCGAAGTAGCCGCCGTAGATCGACACGAAGAACGTCGACGCGACCGCGACCGCGCTCGGCGTGCCGTGCGTTCTGTTGCCGATGCGCAGCCACTTGCGGATGTAGTTCTGGCCGCCCAGCAACGCGCAGGCCATGAGGATGAGCCACGGGACCAACTTCGTGAACGCGGCCTCGCCCGTGGCCAGCAGCAGCACCGATCCGGTGAGGCCGCCGAGCCCGGCGGCGATCGACAGGCGGATCAGCCGCGACCGCTGCCCTGGGAGCTGCGAGCGTTGGGCGACAGCGCCGCCGAAGTAGCCGGGGCACAAGGCAACGGTGTTGGTCACGTTGGCGCCGACCTTGCTGGCCCCGAGCGCGACCAAGGTCGGGAACGAGATCAGCGTGCCGCCACCGGCTATGGCGTTGACCGCGCCGGCGCCGGCCGCCGCGACAGCGGCAATGAGGTGGTCGGCGAGCGAGAACGTGCTCATGAACCGGCACCGTCGAAGAAGGCCGAGGCCCGCTCGCCGATCAGCACAGCGGTCGCCGCCGGTCCTCGCGATGGAGCGGTCGGCAGCACCGACGTGTCGACGACCCGCAAACCCTCGACTCCGCGCACCCGACAGTATTGATCGACCACCGCGGTCGGATCAGAATCGGGGCCCATCGGGGCACTCGAACAGAGATGCACGGCGGTCGTGATGTTGTCGTCGATCCATGCCTCGAGGTCCCTGTCGCGAAGCGGCGACGTGTGCCGCGCCCCGAGCGCACGCATCGCGGCCGAGTCGAGGATCGCCGATTCCGATCTCGGTCGCACTCGTGAGACGCGAGCGGTCGACCGCCGACTCGAGAGAGCGGTAGTCGATCAGCGGCGGTGCGCCCGGGTCATTCGATACCAACGACAGGTTCACCGTGTTGGCGGCCCGATGCAGCAGCACGCCGAGAACGAACTCGGTCGTTGACGCGCCGGAGCCGGGCACCAGTTCCGCCATCGGTGCCAGGTAGGGCATCAGCGCGACCGGAGCAGCGTCGACCATCGTGTCCAGCCCGACCTCGACGACACCGCCGCTCGCACGCTGCGTCGGTAGATCGGAGAGCTCGAAGCCGAGGAACACCTGTGGGTGATCACAGCATCGCGAGCCGACACCGGGCAGGTCGGAGACGACGTCGATGCCGTGTCGCCGCAGTTGATCGGCAGGTCCGATTCCCGACAGCAGCAACAGGTGCGGCGACATGACCGCGCCGGCACACAGCACGATCTCCCCGCCGGTGATCGTCTCGACCGTTCCCGACCGCTCGACCTCGATTCCGAGAGCTCGCCCGCCGGCCATCACGACACGGCGAGCGGTGACGCTGCTCTCGATGGTCAGGTTCGGTCTGTTGCGATTCGGAGAGATGTACGCGAGCGCAGCATTGACCCTGATCCCATCGACAACGTTCCGGGGTAGACCGCCCCAACCGGGTGCGCCGGGCGCGTTCTTGTCGGGCTCCCCGGGGTAGCCGAGCTCCGCGCACGCAGCGGCGAACGCCCGGCTCAGCGGATGCCAGACGTCGACGGCTGATCGCGACACCGGGACCGGGCCGCCGCTGCCGTGGTACGGGGCGTCGGGGAAGTCGAGATCGTCCTCGAGCCGGCGGAGGAACGGCAGCACCTCGGCGAACGACCACCGGTCGTTGCCCTGCGCGGCCCAGCCGTCGAAATCAGCTGTGGTGGCGCGGACGAACACTCCCGCATTCACGGTGCTCGATCCGCCCATCACCTTGCCCCGCGGCACCGAGGCACTTCGCGACGACGTCAGTCGAACGTCGAACGCCCAGTTGGTCGGGTGCCCTTCGGCCGCGCCGACCATCACCGACGCGTCAAGCAGGTCGAACGGATCCTCGGTCGCCTCGAGCAGATCCCGGCCGGCCTCGAGCAGCACGACCGAACGGTCGGGGTTCTCGCTGAGGCGAGCGGCTAGCGCGCACCCGGCCGAGCCGGCACCGACGATGACAACGTCGTAGGCAGGCAATCGTCAGGACTCGATGTCGACCTTGCAATTGATGAAGGCCAGACCGAGTGCCTGTTGCACTTCCTCGCTCGGGCTTCCGGAGATGGCCTTGTTCAGATCATCGCCGCTGAGGTCCCCCAGTGCCTCGACGATGCACGAACGCTGCTCGTCGGTCAGTGTCTGCCCGGTGCCCAACTCGAAGAAGTCGAGGAACTTGTTGATGGCGTCCTCACCGTCACCGAGGTCGATCGAGATGTCGGAGCCGACGGTGTCGTCCGTCGCCACCGAGTCGTCGGCGGGAACACTGTCGGCACCCACGGTGTCGTCGGGAACCGAGTCGACCACGATGCCGCACTTGTCGCTGAGGTAGGCGTCGACATCGTCGCCGGTCTTGGAGATGTCGTCGTCGGCAATCAACTTCTTGCCATCTTCGCTTGCCGCGAACTTGGTGAAGTCGTAGTCGTTGGCCGCCAGCACGCTCTCGAGCTTCTCCTCCGCTGCCAACAGCTTGTTGACAGTGGCGGAGATGTCGCTGGGTGCTTCTTTGGCCATGACGGTCAACGAGTCGATTGCGCCGCTGAGCGTCAGCTTGACCTTCGCCGTGTCGGTCGGGTCGAGGTTGTTCAACGCGTCGTTGTCGTCCTTGGCCACTTGGGCGAGCTTGCAGAACTGGTCACCCTCCGACGCTGAAGCGGCTTGGCCATCGCTACTTCCGCAGGCTGCGGCGGTGAACGAGAGCGCGAGTACAGAGAGCAGTGCAAGTCGCTTCATTGTCCGAGTCTTTCTGCTATTCGCCGCGGACGCGTTTGACGATGTCGCTGGCGATGTTGGGGGGAACTTCCATGTACTGGGCGAACTGCATCGTGTAGGTGGCCCGACCCTGGGTGCGCGAACGCAGGTCGGTCGAGTAACCGAACATCTCCGACAGCGGAACCTGGGCCTTGATGACCTGGGTGTTACCCCGGGCCTCCATGCCTTCGATCCTTCCACGGCGGCTGGAGAGGTCGCCCATGACGTCGCCCATGTAGTCCTCGGGGGTGACGACCTCGATGCCCATGATCGGCTCCAGCAGAACCGGCTTGGCCATCTCGGCGGCCTTCTTGAACGCCATCTGCCCGGCGATCTTGAACGCCATTTCCGAGGAGTCGACGTCGTGGTACTGACCATCGACCAGCGTCGCCTTGACGTCGACCGTGGGGTAGCCGGCGAGCACGCCCGAATCGAGCGCCTGCTGCATGCCTTGGTTGGTCGGGTTGATGTACTCGCGCGGGATCTTGCCGCCGCTGATCTTGTCGACGAACTCGTAGCCCTTTCCGGGGTTCGGTTCGAGCGTGATCTTGACGACCGCGAACTGGCCGGAACCACCCGACTGCTTGATGTGGCGGTACTCGACCGACTCGACCGTCTTGGTGATGGTCTCGCGGTAGGCCACCTGCGGCTTGCCGACGGTCGCGACGACGCCGAACTCGCGCTGCATGCGGTCGACGAGGATCTCGAGGTGCAGCTCGCCCATGCCGGAGATCACGGTCTGGCCGGTCTCCTCGTCGGTGCGAACGCGGAAGGTCGGGTCCTCGTCGCTGAGCGACTTGAGGGCCTTGCCGAGCTTGTCCTGGTCGTCCTTGGTCTTCGGCTCGATCGCCACGTGGATGACGGGCTCGGGGAAGATCATGCGCTCGAGGATGATGGCGTTGGCTGCGATCGCACAGCGTGTCGCCGGTGGTGGTGTCCTTGAAGCCGAGGCCGGCCACGATGTCGCCGGCCATGGCGACGTCGAGGTCTTCGCGCTGGTTGGCGTGCATCAGCAGGATGCGGCCGAGACGCTCGCGGCGCTCCTTGGTGGAGTTGTAGACCTCGTCGCCCTTGTTGATCTCGCCGCTGTAGACACGGAAGTAGGTGAGCTTGCCGAACGGGTCGGCGACGATCTTGAACGCGAGCGCGGCGAACGGCTCGTCGACCGACGGCTTGCGGTAGAGGATCTCTTCCTCGTGGTTGGGCTTGGTGCCCTGGGTCGGCGGGATGTCGAGCGGGCTCGGCAGGAAGTCGATGACCGCGTCGAGCATCGGCTGGACGCCCTTGTTCTTGAACGCCGAGCCGCACAGGATCGGCACGAAGTCGAACGCCAGCGTGCCGGCACGCAGACGCAACCTTGATCTCGGCCTCGGTGACGTCTTCGCCGGCGAGGTACTTCTCCATGAGGTGGTCGTCGCTGGTGGCGATGGTCTCGAGCAGTCGCTCGCGGTACTCGGCGGCCTGGTCGACCATGTCGGCCGGGATGTCGACCTCGTCCCACTTCGCGCCGAGCTCTTCGTCGCGCCAGATGAGCGCCTTCATCTTGACCAGGTCGACGAGCCCGATGAACGGCTTGTTGGACTCCGGGCCACCGGCACCGACCGGCAGCTGGATGACGGCCGGAGTCGCCTGGAGGCGGTCCTTCACCATGTCGACGGTGCGGTAGAAGTCGGCGCCGATGCGGTCCATCTTGTTGACGAAGCACATGCGCGGGACCTTGTACTTGTTGGCCTGACGCCACACGGTCTCGGTCTGCGGCTCGACGCCGGCGACCGAGTCGAACACGGTGACGGCACCGTCGAGGACGCGCAGCGAACGCTCGACCTCGATGGTGAAGTCGACGTGGCCGGGAGTGTCGATGATGTTGATTCGGTGGTTGTCCCAGATGCAGGTGGTGGCAGCCGAGGTGATGGTGATGCCACGCTCTTGCTCCTGCGCCATGTGGTCCATGGTCGCGGCGCCGTCGTGGACCTCGCCGATCTTGTAGCTCTTGCCGGTGTAGTAGAGGATGCGCTCGGTGGTGGTCGTCTTGCCCGCGTCGATGTGGGCCATGATGCCGATGTTGCGGGTGCGCTCGAGTGGGAATTCGCGCTTAGCCATCTCTCTACTTCTCTCTCTGGGTGTTGCAGTCAGGTTGCGTCATTGCGTGGGGGGTACGCAGGCCGAATTCGGCCGTAGGCACGGTGTTCAATGATATCGGCGCAGTGCCTGCGTTTGCGCGACCTCAGGCCGCCGTGGAGACCAGATCGGCGTCGTCGTCGGCAATCGGGCCGCAGACGGGTGCGCCGAGGTCGCAGGCCTGCTTGCGAGCACTGAGCACCAGCTGATCGTCGCCGACCTTTCGGGCATAGATCGCCAGCAACACCCACGCTCGGGTGTGGTTCGGCTGCAAGACCATCGCCTTGTCGATCGACGTACGCATGCCTGCGTAGTCGCCGTTCTCCCACTGGGTCATTGCCAGCTCTGCCCACCAGGTGGGCACATCTGGCTCCAAATCTGTGAGATGCCGAGCCGTGCCCTCGCGCAATCGCCCCTCTTTGTCGAGGCCCCGGTCGTACGAGTCGAGCACGAAGCGGTCGATGATGAACGTGTCGTCGACGAACCACGCCGAAGCGGATCGAATTGCCGCCTTGTCGCCACTGTGGACGGCGGATCGCAGACGCATGTCGGCAGCGACCAGGAACAGCGCGGCAGAGAGACCCAGGACGACGCAGGTCGCGGTCAGCGCTCTCAGCCAGCGATGGCTTCGATCGTCGGATAGCACCACGCGGCTGCCGGCGGCGCCGAGAAAGACCGACGCAACCGCAAGCGAGTACAAGCCGGTCGGCTGGAGCAACCAGTTGATGCTGATGGCCACCGCGGCCAATGACATCGCAAAGTCCGCTCGACGATTGGCCAGCACGACGAACGCCAGTAGCAGCACGACACCGACGACGCCGACCGAGACCAACATCTGGATCACCACGTTGTGCACGTCGGTCCACGTCTCGGAGAAGTCGTCGGTCTGGTAGAGCCGTACGAACTCCGGCGAGAAGAAGTGCTGGATCGCGGGGCGCACGCCGCCGAGACCCCAACCGGCGATCGGACGTTCGCGAAAGGCCGACAGACCTGCACGCCACACGTAGGCGCGCTCCCCGCCGGAGTTGACTGCGAACCGTTCGGCCGTAGTCGGCCCCGGCATCGATCAAACGCTGCATCAGCAGCGACAGGAACAGCCCCAAGGCGGCGACACCTGGGACGACCAGCGAATGCCGTGTCCTCGCGTCGCACGCACACCGCAGCACACACCACCACGGTGGAGATCATCGCCACTCGCGATCCCGACAGGCCGATTGCTAGGGCGAAGTACACGACGCCGGCAAGGCTGAGTCGTTTGGTGCTGCTGCTCCACCGCCGTCAGCGAAGTGCTCGCGCACCAGGCGAGCGCGCCGCAGAGACTGGTGGCGAAGTACACAGCGTTGCCCTCGAGGCCACCGGCGCGCCCACCGATCGCACCGAGCATGCCGCTGCGGATGTCGAAAGCGATCTGCACGATGCCGACGAACGCCGTGACACCGAGCGCGCTCACCAGGACTGGGCCCACCAGTGCGCGGCCGCGTTCTGACATCGTTCGGGCGAGCGCCCAGAACCCGAACACCCCTGCGAACATCATGACGCTCTGCGTGTTGCCGTTGACCTGGCCGATCAACGAACGCAACGGCGCGTCCGACGTCGCGGCGCCGACGACACCCCAGGCCAGGAACACCAGGGCGACGATGGCGGCCTTGTCGCGATGCCGCGCCAGCCGCACGAGGACCAACAGGCCGAGCGGCAAACCGGCCAGGAGGGCAGCCATTCGCGGCGTCCAACTGGTGAACTCGAACGGTCCGTTGCCTGCGCAGAACACGGCGCCGGCCATCAGCACCAGGACGTCGAGCGACGTCAATCCCCATCGGGCGAACTGAGAGCGGGTGCCGTCGGGCGATTCGGTGTCGACCGGTTCATGCTCGGGGTTTCGACAGTCGACCGTGTCGGTCGCGAGCTCCGATTCCGTCTCCACAAAGGTCACGAACGGTTATCGACCGGCGAACCCGAATTCTCAAGTTCTTTCCAAGAACGACCGCGCCCAGCGCTCGTCGACGCCGGGGCCGTGAGGTACGTTGAGCTGCCATGCGCCACGACGAGTACTGCGCGTTCGACGGTCTCGGGCTGGCTGAGCTGGTGCGATCCGGCCAGGTGACCGCTGGCGAGCTGCTCGACCTGGCGCTGCAACGCACGGAGTCCACCGATGCGCAGATCGCGGCGGTGGTGTATCCCCAGGCCGATCGTGCTCGCAGGGCGATTGCCACCGGGCTGCCGGACGGCCCGTTCACCGGGGTGCCCTTCCTGATCAAGGACCTCGGCTGCGAGGCCATCGACTTCCCGACCTCGATGGGCTCAGCCCTCTACCGCGACTATCGGTATTCGGTCGACTCCGAACTGTTCATCAGGCTGGAGCGTGCCGGGCTGGTCACCTTCGCCCGCACCACCAGCCCCGAGTTCGGGATCGGGCCGACCGGCGAGGCCCACGTCTACGGGCGACCGACACGCAACCCATGGAACCTCGACCACGTCGCCGGTGGATCGTCCGCAGGCTCAGCCGCCGCGGTGGCCGCGGGAGTCGTGCCGATCGCCCATGGCAGCGACGGTGGAGGATCAGTGCGCATCCCGGCGTCGTCGTGCGGATTGTTCGGCCTCAAACCCACTCGCGCTCGCCTTCCTGACGGCCCTTCGGCGGGCGAGGGATGGGCAGGGATGGCGATCGACGGCTACCTGACCCGCAGCGTGCGCGACACCGCAGCCCTCGTCGACGCGACCCAGGGGCCAGATCTCGGGACGCCGTATTACGCCCCTCCGCTCAGCGGATCGCTGCTCGACGCGATCGCACGTCCTCCGCGGCGCCTGCGGATCGCGTTCTCGCACTTGTCGTTCACCGGTGATCCCGTTCATCCCGACTGCCGGGCGGCGATCGATCACACCGCCGCACTCTGCGCGGAGCTCGGTCACGAGATCATCGAGGCCGACCCCGACGTCGACATCTTCGGGTTCATGCGCTCGTGGACGAACATCGTCGCGTGCGGCACCGAGCTGACAGTTCGGTCTCGCGAGGCCGAGCTCGGCCGACCAGCAGCGGCCGACGAGCTCGACGGTGTCACCCGTGGGGCTGTTGCTCTCGGACGCACCGTGTCGGGAGCCGACTACCTCCAGGCTGTCAACACGGTCCACGACATCGGCCGGCAGATGGCTCGCTTCCTGGCCGACGAGCGTGGCTTCGACATGTTGCTGACCGCAACGCTCGCCGAGCCGCCGGCGAAGATCGGCCGGTTCAAACCCGACAACACCGACTTCGTCGACTACCGCATGGGACCGCACGGGGTGCTGGCATATTCACCGTTCACCGCGCTCGCCAACGGCACCGGCCAGCCGGCGATGTCTGTTCCGCTCCACTGGAACGATGCCGGACTGCCCGTCGGTACCCACTTCATGGCCAGAGCGGGCGAGGAGGCACTGCTGCTGCAGCTGGCCGCGCAACTCGAGCAAGCGGACCCCTGGTTCGACCGGCTCCCTCGGCTCTAGGCGTCAGCTGATCGTGGCGGCCTTGGCGAGCGCGATGCGACGCAGCGGGGGCAGGGTCGGCGGCGGTTGCTTGCGCGGTGGCAGCTCACGAAGGAGTTGGGTCGACGCCTGCGTGATGGTGAGGACGGCTCGTTCGAAGGCGGCTTCGGTGGCCGGCGAGGTCTTCTGCACGCCGCTGATCTTGCGGACGTACTGGCGTGCGGCGGCCTCGATCTCTTGGGGGGTGGCCAACGGCTCGAGCCCTCGAAGTGTGGTGATGTTGCGGCACATGTCGCCATCGTAGGACCCCGCTCGATCTGCGCTCAGGTCGACGAGCCAACGAGCCGATATTCACGGTATGACAGAGTCGCTGGCGCCCTCACCGTGGCCGGCACCGACGCCGGCGGAGCTGGTGCTGGCCGATGCAGTGCCGGCGGATCCGCAGACTCCGTCGTCGCACGAGATCGTCGCTGCTCGAGTGACCCGCCAAGCAGTCACTGCCCTGTTCAACACCGCTCGGCGATGGAGCAGTCCCACCGAGCGCGCCGAACACGCCGCGGCGAAGGAGGAGCTACGCATCAGCAACGAGCTCGACGACCTGCCCGCCGGCTGGTTCGTGATCCACTCGCTCGATCTCGATACGGACGGTGACGATCGCCCTGTCGACCATGTCGCCATCGGGCCCGGCGGGACCTACTTGATCTTCCTCGAACACCAACCCGGCGCGAAGGTCTGGATCAGCGAGCACAAGGTGACCATCGACGGTCGCGACAGCGACCAGCTGCGTCAGGCCCGGTTCGAGGCGCGGCGCGCCAGCGGACGATTGACCGACGCAACCGGGTTCGACGTCACGGTGCAATCGGTCGTGATGTTGATCGGAGCGGCGACGATGCAGACGCTCAGTCGGCCGGCCGAGGTGCACGTGCGAACCCAGCACGACATCCGCGACTGGCTCTGCCTCCAGCCGGCACGGCTCGATGCCGACGCTGTTCGCGCGGTCTACGACTACCTCCGGCCCGCACAGGTGTCGCCGACTCAGCCGGTGCTCGGCCTGGTTGAATAGTCGGGTGATTCGACGGGTCCTGCACGCAGCGCTTCCTCTTGGCGCGGTCGGTCTGTTCGCTGTTCGGCGCAGTGAGCTGCGGCGACACGGGGACGTCGTCGTCCGACGGAACGATCGCCGCGGGCACCAACCCCAGCCAGTCGACCTCCACGACGCAGGCGGCTGTACAGGGCCCCGCTGCCCCGCCGCCGACCGTTGCGGGTCAGACAACGGTGGCGTCGACCATCGCGCCGCCGTTGGATCCGGACGTCGAGCAGGCGATCAAGAAGGGCGTCCAAGATTTCTTTGCCGCGTACATGGCCTGCGGGCAGGCGCCGGCCGAATGTCATGCAGCCGATTTCCACTCCAGCCGCGGCACCGCGGTCGGGCAGGGCACCGTCTACTTCCAAGGTCTCGCGGCGCGCGGCGAGTACTTCGCACCCGACCTGCGCGGCTCGTACATCGTCACCGAATCCGTCGCGCTCGACGACCCGACCAGTGCTGTCACGTTCTCGTGCTGGTACGACGCCTCGGTCCTGCTGGGCCCCGTCGACTCGACCGGCAAGCCGGCGGTGCTCAACGACAAGATCATCAGCGTCCGCGAGAAGCAGGCGCTGTACTTCGACGGGACCGATTGGAAAGTCGGCGAGGCGGCGACGGTGCAGGACCTCGGGGACGGCAATCAATGCCCGCCGCCCGATCCCGCGACCTGACGTCGCATCCTCAGTCAGGCCGCGGTCGTACCCCGAGCTCGTCGATGTGAACGAGGAGATCGGCCGGCTCCTCGTACACCCGGAACGCATGGGCGCTGTCGATCAATGTGCCGTCGAGGTCGAAGATGAACGACGGCCTGTTCGCAGAGTCAACCATTCGAATCTCCTCGAAGCACTGGACCAACAGCATGTCAGACTTGTGTCGTGATTCGACTTGGAACCGTGGTGCTCGGCGCCGGCGATGTCGATCGTGCCGTCGCCTTCTGGTCGGCAGTCCTCGGGTACGACGTTCATCGCTTCGACGATTCGGAGAACGACTTCACGATCCTCATTCCGCCCTCACGGGAAGGCACTCGCGTAGCGCTGCAGCGTGCCGAGACTCCGGCGGAAGATCACCCACGAGTGCACCTCGATCTCGTCGTGGATGATGCTGCGGAGCAGACCGCCGAAGTCGAGCGTCTGGTCGGACTTGGAGCGACGGCGTGGAGTGGGACACGTACCCCGACGACCCCGACTTCGTCGTGCTCGCCGACACGGAGGGCAACCGCTTCTGCATCGTCGACGCCAGCCACGGCTAGGCGTCTGGCACTACGACTGCGGCTGCGGCTCCAGCACCACGACGGGGATCTGCCGCGAGGTCTTGCGTTGATAGCCGGCGTAGTTCGCGTGCTCGGCAGTCAGCGCTTCCCACAGACGAGTGCGCTCATCGCCCTCGAGCGACGCGGGCATGCATCTTGCGCTGCGAGCCGCCAATCAGCACATCGACATCGGGATTGGCGACGAGGTTGGAGAACCACATCGGATCGCGATCGTCACCGCCATACGAGGCAACCAGCACGACCTTGTCGTCCTCTTCGAGAGGAGCGGTCAGCATCGTCGTACGCGGCTTGCCCGACTTGCGACCGATCGTGGTGAGCTTGACCACGGGCATGCCACCGGTCGAACCGGCAACCTTGCCCTTCGAGATGTCGAACACGAAACGATGAAACGTCGTGATCGCCTTGGCGATGACGTCCTTGGCAACCATCACCAGCGCCAAATCACCAGCGATAGTGGGCGAACGCCTTGTTGCTCTCGGCCATCTTCTGCATGTCGTCACGACGCTTGATGGATGCACCGAGGCCGTTGGCGGCGTCGAGCAGTTCGCCGGCCAGACACTCCGCCATGGTCTTCTCGCGACGGGCACGGCTGAAATCGACGAGCCAACGAATGGCCAGCGTCGACGCACGGCGCGGGACGGACTTCCATCGGCACCTGGTACGTGGCACCACCGACGCGGCGGCTCTTCACTTCGAGCGGCGGCTTGATGTTGTCGATCGCCCGCTTCAGCGTGGCGATGGGCTCGGCGCCCGACTTCTCTTCGACGATCTTCAGCGCGTCGTAGACGATCTTCTCGGCAACCGAACGCTTGCCGTGGAGCATCACCTTGTTGACGATCTGGGCGACGAGCAGCGACCGGTAGATCGGGTCGGGAGTCAATTCACGACGCTGTGCAGGACCTTTACGAGGCATTTGTCAACAATCCTTACTTCTGCAGCTTTGCGCCGTACCGGCTGCGGGCTTGCTTGCGATTCTTCACGCCGGCTGCGTCGAGCGCGCCACGGATGATCTTGTAACGCACACCCGGAAGGTCGCGAACGCGGCCTCCGCGGACGAGCACGATCGAGTGTTCCTGCAGGTTGTGGCCCTCGCCCGGAATGTAGGCCGTGACCTCGACACCGCTGGTCAGACGCACGCGGGCGACCTTGCGCATGGCCGAGTTCGGCTTCTTGGGGGTGTTGGTATACACGCGGGTGCACACACCACGACGCTGCGGCGACCCCTTGAGGGCGGGCGTCTTCGTCTTCGAGAACTTGGTGCTGCGACCTGTCCGGACCAGCTGTTGGATTGTGGGCACGCGTCTACCTTTGCGAACGTATTGTCAACTTGCGCGCCGGGTGATCCAACGCAGGACCCTGCAATGTTAGAGGCGGTAGGTGAAAGGGGCAACACGCGGACGCGTCGCGTGGTCAACTTTCCTGCTCCGGACATATTTTCGGTTGAAATACCTTTCCGGATCACCTTGAGGGAAGTGTCAAGAATGCCGATGTATTCCACGTGCCATTGGCAGTGATCGGCGGGTACCTCGTGTGCCTCGCGCTTCTCGCGCGGTGGGGGCGCGAGTCACTCGCGCACCGGCGGCGGATCAACAAGCTCGACTTCCGCATCCACGTCAACGGCATCCGCGGCAAATCGACGGTGTCGCGCATCATCGCTGGGCTCCTGCGCGAGGGCGGAATCGTCACGGTCGCCAAGTCGACCGGCACCGCCGCAGCGGTGATCAACCGCTATGGCGTCGACGAGGAGATCCATCGCAAGGCGGCCCCGACGATCCTCGAGCAGATCGAGGTGACCAAGAAGTACGTGCACGGCGACGTGCGCGCGCTGGTGATCGAGTGCATGGCCCTGAAGCCGCAGTACCAGGCGATCAGCGAGAAGATGATCGTTCGCTCGAACATCGGCGTCATCACCAACATCCGCGAGGACCACCAGGACGTCATGGGCGAGACCCTGCCGGAGATCGCCCGGTCGTTGCTGAACACCTGCCCGTACAACGGTGTGCTGGTGACTTCCGAGCGCAACCCGCTGCTCGTACCGATCATGGAGGAGGTCGCCGCCAAGCGCGGCAGTCGTCTGATCGTCGCCGACCCGGAATCGGTCACGGACGAAGAGCTCGAGAAGTTCGACTACATCGCGTTCAAGGAGAACGTCGCGATCGCACTCGTGGTTGCCGAACTTGCAGGCGTTCCTCGAGACGTCGCGTTCAAGGGGATGTGGGCGGCAGAGCCCGACCCCGGCGTGCTGCGGATGAAAGAACTGAAGATCCTCGGCAAGCGGGTCACGTGGGCGAACCTCTTCGCCGTCAACGATCGCGAGTCGATGACGGTGGCGATGGAGAAGCTCGTGCCGTTCATGACGGACGACACCACGACCGTCGGCATCCTCAACAACCGCACCGACCGTGAACGACGCGCGGTGCAGTTCGCCGAGGTCGCGGTGCAGGATCTCGACTTCATGCGCCTCGTCACGTTCGGTGCGTTCGAGGGCTTGGTCACCGACCTCCTCGTGCAGAACGGGTATCCACTCGATCACATCATCAACCTCGGCGACACGCACAGCCCGCCGGTCGAAACGATCGTCGATCGGATGATCGGGCAGATGCCGACGTCGCACGTGCTCGTCGTCGGCTTCGTCAACATCCACACCCATCAGGCCGAGATGATGCTCGACTACTTCGAGAACATCGCCGAGCCGTGGATTCCGAGTTCGGGGCTGGCCACGGCCGAGAGCGACGAGGCCACGGTAGTGCACGACTACCTCTTCAACTCCGAGATCGTGCGATTCGCGTTCGTGTTCGGCATCTGCGTGTCGATGATGTTGTACGAGCGGTTCCACCTCACCACAGGTTCGATCGTGGTCCCGGGCTACATCGCGGTGTTCCTGGTGTATCCGATGGTGGTCGTCGCCACGTTCGTCAACGCCTTGCTGTCGTACGCGATCATGAACCACTTCTTGCGGAAGCACTTCATGCTCTACGGCAAGACCAAGTTCACGCTGATGGCGTTGATCTCGATCTCGATCCAAACGATCATGCTGAAGGTCAGCCCATCCGGACCGTGGTTGTGGGAGAGCAACATCCCGCTGTTCGTCGGCGCCGGCTATGTGGTGCCGGCGCTGATCGCCCACGACATGGGTCGCCAAGGCATCAAGCAAACGACGAAGGCGGTGCTCGTTGCCGGAGTGGTCGTCTCCGTACCGATCGCCCTCGCCCTGCTGCTGCAACTGAAGGGAGTCAACGACCTCGCTCCCCTCGCCGGCTTCGGCACGATGTCGATCGACAGCCGCTGGATCCCCTTGGCCGTGCTGCTCTCGGCGGCCGCGTCGTGGGCTGTCGCCCAGCACTACAACCTGAAGTCCGGAGGCTTCGTCGGCGCCGCGTACATCGGAATGTTCATGGCCGACCCGTATCAGGTGCTGGTGGCGTTCTCGATCGCATTCGTGACGTTCCTCGTCGTGCGCTACGGGTTGATGAACGTGCTCATCCTCTTCGGTCGCCGGAAGTTCTCGGCGATGCTCTTGACGTCCTCGATGATCTCGTGGACGTTGTTGTGGGCGGGACCATCGTTCCTCAGCGCGCGCGTCACGAATCACCTCGACCTGGCGTCGATGGCACTGACTCCACTGTTCGTACCGGGCCTGCTCGCCAACGACATGGATCGCACCAGTCCGCTCCGCGTGGTGACGGGCTGCGGGCTGGCCGCGGCGTTCGTCGTGCCGACGACGTGGTGGATCCAGTCGTTGGTGGAAGGCGGCTCGCTCGCGGCGCCATGGATCGCCCTGTCACTGTCGACCTTCGTCATCATCTTCTGGAAGTCGGCACGACAGCTCTACCGCCACTACCGCCCCGTGCAGGAAGCGGTCGACGAGATCGAGGAGGACGACGACCTCGACTTCGCGCCGGATCCGGTCGGCTGGGAAGTCGCACCGGTCGAGGTCGCCGCAGTGGTCGAGCTCGCGCCGGTGCCGGTGCCCACGTTCGAAGAGGAGTTCGAGCCGGAGTTCGAGGACCTGGCACCCGCGGCTGGCAGCCGCCGGCGACATCGCTCCGCGCCGACAGCGGAGGAACTGCTGACCTGGCCCTACGTCGATCGTCGCAAGGCGAACCGTCCGTGGAGCAACCGCCCCGCTGCGAAGGTGCAACCCAAGGTGCCCGACGATCTCTCCGACATCGACTGGGCGGCGTTCGTGCCGAACGTCTACTCGATCGACTCCACCGGCTGGAGCGCGACCGGCAACAAGCGTTGGCAGAACCTCCACCCGGACGCCTGGGAAGACGCCGACCGCTGGCTCGCCGAGGCCCTGTCGCCCGAAGAGCGACTCCCGAGTGGCGTGAGCCGGGGCTCTGGGTTGGAGGCGGTCAGCGTGTGGCCGGGCGAGGTGGTCCTGTCGCCACCGTCTGGGAGACGGTCAGCATGGTCCCAGTTCGGGTTGTCACGTCGCCACCACCTTGGAGGCGGTCAGCGTGTGACAACCCTCCGGCGACATGGCCCGAAAACGCAAATCGGGCGTGACCCCGATTTCTCGGAGTCACGCCCGACTTGAACTTCTAGATCACACCTCTGCGGCGGCGTCCGTGGGGACTGCGTCGGTCGAGTATGTGCCGTGGATGTTGCTGAGCCAGGCGGCCGGGTCTTCGTCGACGTCGCTGGAGAAGTAGGCCATCGGCTGGTACTCCGGCGCCTTCACGTCGAACTCGCGGTAGCGCATCATGCCCGTGCCCGCTGGGATCAGCTTGCCGATGATGATGTTCTCCTTGAGGCCGATGAGGTTGTCGCCCTTGCCGTCGATGGCGGCTTCGGTGAGGACTCGGGTGGTCTCCTGGAAGGAGGCTGCCGACAGCCACGACTCGGTGGCCAACGACGCCTTGGTGATGCCCATGAGCTCGGGACGACCTTCGGCCGGCTTCTTGCCGTCTTCGACCATGCGACGGTTGGTGTCGCGGAAGACCTTGGCGTCGGCACGCTCGCCGGGCAGGAACGAAGTGTCCCCCGGCTCCTGCACGCCGATGCGGCGGGTCATCTGGCGAACGATCAGCTCGATGTGCTTGTCGCTGATCGACACACCCTGGTCGCGGTACACCTTCTGGACCTCTTCGACGAGGTACGTCTGGGTCTCGCGGATGCCCTTGATCTCCATGATCTCCTTCGGGTCGAAGGGACCGTCGGTGATCGGCTCGCCGGCCTTGATGTCCTGACCATCGGTGACGATGGCGCGGCTACCGGTCGGCAGGACGACCAAGTGCTCTTCGCCCTGATCGTCGATGACGGTGACCGGGATGCCCTTGCCCTCGTCGTCGCCGATGCGCACGACGCCGCTGGCGCGGGCCAGACGGGCCGAGCCACGAGGCGTGCGAGCCTCGAACAGCTCGACGACGCGAGGCAGACCGCCGGCGATGTCCTTACCTGCAACACCACCGGTGTGGAAGGTACGCATGGTCAGCTGGGTACCGGGCTCGCCGATCGACTGTGCGGCGATGACGCCGACAGCCTCGCCGAGCTCGATCGACTTGCCGGTGGCCAGCGAACGGCCGTAGCACAGCGCGCAGACGCCCAACTCGGCATCGCAGGTGAGCACCGAACGGATGCGGACGCGGTTGACCTTGGGATCGTCGCGCAGCGCAGCCATGTCGATGTCGCCGATGATGGTGTTCCTCGGGATGACGCGGCCGTCGGTCAGGGTGACGTCTTGCGACAGCGCACGACCGAACAGCTTGGTCTCGAGGTAGGCACGCTTGTTGGCCGTGTCGGGAGCGACGTACTCGAGCCACAGACCGAGCGTGCTGCCGCAATCGGGCTCACGCACGATCAGCTCCTGGGCGACGTCGACCAGACGACGGGTGAGGTACCCGGAGTCGGCGGTACGAAGCGCGGTGTCGACCAATCCCTTACGGGCACCAGGCGTTGCGATGAAGTACTCGAGGGTCTCGAGGCCTTCACGGAAGTTCTTCTTGATCGGACGCGGGATCATGTCACCACGAGGGTTGGCCACGAGGCCACGCATGCCGGCGATCTGACGCATCTGGGTCATGTTGCCACGGGCACCCGAGCCGACCATCATGTCGATCGGGTTGAACCGCTGCGCCTTGAACTCCAACTCCATCGCCTTCTGCACTTCGGCGGTGGCGTCGGTCCAGATGCGAACTTCCTGCTGACGGCGCTCGCCGTCGGTGATGATGCCGCGGCGGAACTGGTTCTCGACCTTGTCGGCGTGAGCCTCGTACTCGTCGAGGAGCGCCTGCTTGGCCTTCGGGGTCTTGACGTCGTCGATCGACACCGTCAGACCGCTCTGCGCCGCGTAGCGGTAGCAGACGTTCTTGATCGCGTCGAGCGAAGCGGCAACCTCGGACTTGGGATAGTGGTCGCTGAGTCGCTCGACGATGACACCCATCTCCTTCTTCTTGACCAGGTCGGTGATGTGGCCGAAACGCAGCGGTGTAGTCGGCGGGCAGTGCCTCTTCGAAGAGGAGGCGACCAGCCGTGGTCTCGAACGTGTCGGGGGCGGCCGCCGATCGGGACGGCGCAGCGTGATGAGCGAGTGCAGGTTCAGCGAACCCTCGTCGAGCGCACGCAGCACTTCCCACGTGTGGCGGAAGATGCGACCGGTACCCTTGGAGTCATCGATGATCTCGGTGAGGTAGTAGCCACCGATGATGAGGTCCTGCGACGGAGTCACGATCGGGCGACCCGATGCCGGCGACAAGATGTTGTTGGCGCTGAGCATGAGGACGCGGGCCTCGGCCTGCGCCTCGGCCGACAGCGGCACGTGGATGGCCATCTGGTCACCGTCGAAGTCGGCGTTGAAGGCGGTGCAGACCAACGGGTGGATCTGCAGGGCCTTGCCCTCGACCAGCACGGGCTCGAAGGCCTGGATGCCGAGACGGTGCAGGGTTGGTGCACGGTTGAGCAGCACCGGGTGCTCCTTGATGACGTCTTCGAGGACGTCCCACACCTGCGGGCGACGACGCTCGACCATGCGCTTGGCCGACTTGATGTTCTGCGACAGCTCGAGGTCGACGAGGCGCTTCATGACGAACGGCTTGAACAGCTCGAGCGCCATCAGCTTCGGGAGACCGCACTGGTGCAGCTTCAGGGTCGGGCCGGCCACGATGACCGAACGGCCGGAGTAGTCGACGCGCTTGCCGAGCAGGTTCTGACGGAAACGACCCTGCTTGCCCTTCAACATGTCGGACAGCGACTTGAGCGGACGGTTGCCGGGACCGGTGACCGGGCGGCCACGACGGCCGTTGTCGAACAACGCGTCGACGGCTTCCTGCAGCATGCGCTTCTCGTTGTTGACGATGATCTCGGGTGCACCGAGATCGAGCAGTCGCTTCAGGCGGTTGTTGCGGTTGATCACACGGCGGTACAGGTCGTTGAGGTCGCTGGTTGCGAAGCGGCCACCGTCGAGCTGGACCATCGGGCGCAGTTCCGGCGGGATCACCGGGACGACGTCGAGGATCATGGCCTTCGGGTCGTTGAGGCGGCGACCGTGGTCGTCGCGCTGGTTGAACGAGGCGACGATCTTGAGGCGCTTGATGGCCTTCTGGCGACGCTGGGCCGACAGCGGCTTGCGGCCGCTGGCGTTGTGGTCGATGGCGCTGCGCAGCTTGACCTCTTCGACGTCGAAGTCGATGCGGTCGATCAGCGACTTGATCGAGTCGGCACCGGTGCCACCTTCGAAGTAGTCGCCGTAGCGGTCGCGCAGCTCACGCCACAGCAGTTCGTCGTCGATGATCATGCGGCTGTGGAGGTCCTTGAACTCGTCCCACGTGCGGGCCAGCAGATCGAGCTCCATCTCGTAGCGCTCGCGGATGCTGGCGAGCTCCTTGTCGAGCGGCGTTGCGCGCCTTGCGCGGCATCGGCGCCTTCGGACTCGGCCTTCTCGGCCTCGGTCTCGGCGTCCTTGAACCGACGATCGATGGCGACGTCCAGCTCCTTGCGGATGGCGTCGCGCTCTTCGAGGTACTCGGTCTCGAGGTTGGCGAGGTTCTCGTGACGCTCATCCTCGTCGACCCAGGTCACCAGGTTGGCGGCGAAGTAGATGACCTTCTCCAGCTGCTTGGCCTTGAGCTCTTCCTTCGGCTCGATGCCGGCGAGCAGGTATGCCAACCAGCTGCGGGTACCGCGGAGGTACCAGATGTGCACGACGGGAGCGCTGAGCTCGATGTGGCCCATGCGCTCGCGGCGGACCTTGGAGCGGGTGACTTCGACGCCACAGCGCTCGCAGATGATGCCCTTGAAGCGCACGCGCTTGTACTTGCCGCAGTAGCACTCCCAGTCGCGGGTCGGCCCGAAGATCTTCTCGCAGAACAGGCCGTCCTTCTCGGGACGCAGCGTGCGGTAGTTGATCGTCTCGGGCTTCTTCACTTCACCGTGGGACCACAGGCGGATCTGGTCGGCCGTGGCCAACCCGATCTTCAGCTGGTCGAACATGTTCACATCAAGCATGGTTCTCTCGGTTCTTCGTCTCGTTCGTTTTCAGTATCAGTAGCTTGCGTTGCGGGCGGCTCGGCGTGCCTCACGCTCGCGGTCGTCTTCGTCGGTGCCGCGCTCGTTGCGGCTGATGTCGATGCCCAGTTCCTCGGCGGTACGGAAGACGTCTTCGTCCATCTCACGCATCTCGATCTCGGAACCGTCGTTGGCGAGCACCTCGACGTTGAGGCACAGCGCCTGCATCTCCTTCATGAGCACCTTGAAGCTCTCGGGGATGCCCGGCTCGGGGATGTTCTCGCCCTTGACGATGGCTTCGTACACCTTCACGCGGCCCAGCACGTCGTCGGACTTGATGGTGAGCAGCTCCTGCAAGCAGTACGCCGCGCCGTAGGCCTCGAGGGCCCACACTTCCATCTCGCCGAAGCGCTGGCCACCGAACTGCGCCTTACCACCGAACGGCTGCTGGGTGATCATGCTGTACGGGCCGGTGGAGCGGGCGTGGATCTTGTCGTCGACCAGGTGCGCCAGCTTCAAGATGTACATGTAGCCGACGGTGATCGGGTTGTCGTACAGCTCGCCGGTGCGACCGTTGCACAACGGCGTCTTGCCGTCGAGCTGGATCAGGCGGTTGCCGTCGACCGACTCGGGGTTGAGGTTCTCGAAGATCGACTGGATCGTCGGGTGCTTGCCGGCAGCCTCTTCCTCGTCCCAGTGAGCACCGTCGAACACCGGGGTGGCGATGAAGGTGCTGGGCTTGGTGTTGGGGCGGGTCTTGCTCTCGGTGCCACGGATCGGTGCATCGCCGACTGCCTTGTTGCCGTTCTTGACGTCGGTCCAACCCCAACGGGCTGCGTAGCCGAGGTGCGCTTCGAGCACCTGACCGACGTTCATGCGGCTCGGCACACCGAGCGGGTTGAGGATGATGTCGACCGCAGTGCCGTCGGCCATGTAGGGCATGTCTTCGATCGGGAGGATCTTGGAGATGACACCCTTGTTGCCGTGGCGGCCGGCGAGCTTGTCGCCGACGCTGATCTTGCGCTTCTGGGCGACATAGACACGCACCAGTTGGTTGACGCCGGGCGGCAGCTCGTGGCCGTCTTCACGGGTGAAGACCTTGACGTCGATGACCTTGCCGCTCTCGCCGTGCGGCACCTTCAGGGAGGTGTCGCGAACTTCGCGGGCCTTCTCACCGAAGATGGCGCGCAGCAGGCGCTCTTCGGGAGTCAGCTCGGTCTCGCCCTTCGGTGTGACCTTGCCGACCAGCACGTCGCCGGGGCCGACTTCGGCACCGACGCGGATGATGCCGCGGTCGTCGAGGTCGCGCAGGATGTCGTCGCTGAGGTTGGGGATGTCACGGGAGATCTCTTCCGGGCCCAAGCTTGGTGTCGCGTGCGTCGACTTCGTGCTCGTGGATGTGGATCGAGGTCAGCACGTCGTCCTTGACGAGACGCTCGCTGAGGATGATGGCGTCCTCGAAGTTGTAGCCCTCCCACGGCATCAGCGCGACGAGCAGGTTCTTGCCGAGCGCCAGCTCGCCGTGATCGGTCGAAGGACCGTCGGCGATGATCGTGCCCTTCACGACCTTGTCGCCTTCCTTCACCCGAACGCGGTGGTTGATGCAGGTGTCCTGGTTGGAGCGACGGAACTTGCTGAGCGGGTAGACCCGCTTGCCGCGCCGTCGGCGTACTGCACCGTGATGCTGCCGCCGCTGACCTCGGTGACCTCACCGTCGCCGGTTGCCTGGATCAGGTCGGCCGAGTCGCGAGCGACGCGGTCTTCGATGCCGGTACCGATGTACGGAGCCTCGGCGCGCACCAGCGGCACGGCCTGCTTCTGCATGTTGGCACCCATCAGGGCGCGGTTGGCGTCGTCGTGCTCGAGGAACGGGATCAGCGCCGTGCCGACCGAGACGATCTGCTTCGGGCTGACGTCCATCAACTGCACTTCGCTCCGGCGGCACCGACGCAATGTCGGTGGTGGCACCGAAGAAGCTCTCGGCTTCCAGCATCTTGCGGAGGTCTTCGAGGCTGGCTGCCTGCGGGCTGACGGCGCACGAGCACGCGGTCGACCTTGAAGGTGCCGTCGGCGTTGATCGGGGTGTTGGCCTGGGCGACGACGTAGTTCTCTTCCTCGTCGGCGGCCATGTACACGATCTCGTCGGTGACCTTGCCGTTCTTGACGACGCGGTACGGGGTCTCGATGAAGCCGTACTGGTTGACGCGGGCGAAGGTGCTGAGCGCACCGATGAGACCGATGTTCGGGCCTTCCGGTGTCTCGATCGGGCACATGCGGCCGTAGTGGCTGAAGTGCACGTCGCGGACTTCGAAGCCGGCACGCTCACGGCTGAGGCCGCCTGGCCCGAGGGCCGACAGACGACGACGGTGGGTCAGGCCCGACAGCGGGTTGACCTGGTCCATGAACTGCGACAGCTGCGAGGTTCCGAAGAACTCCTTGATCGCGGCGACGACTGGGCGGATGTTGACCAGCGTCGTCGGCGTGATGGCCTCGACGTCCTGGGTCGTCATGCGCTCGCGGACCACGCGCTCCATGCGGCTGAGGCCGATGCGCACCTGGTTCTGGATCAGCTCGCCGACGCTGCGGATGCGGCGGTTGGCGAAGTGGTCCTGGTCGTCGAGGCGGTAGCCCGGCTCCTGCTTGACGAGGTGGAGCATGTAGCTGACAGCGGCGACGATCTCGTTGGGACGCAACACGTCGGTGTCGTCGGGATCGCTGTTCATGCTGCGCTTGGTCGGGTCGTCGCCCTCGCTGCGGAAGAACGAGCCGAGCTCGCGGGTGCCGTTGCCGAACAGCTCGTCGAGCTTGGCGACTTCGCCACCGAGCTTGCGGTCGAGCTTGTAGCGACCGACACGGCTGAGGTCGTAGCGACGGTTCTCGAAGAACGCGTTGCGGAAGTAGGCGCGTGCGGACTCGACCGTCGGCGGCTCGCCCGGGCGGGCACGCTTGTAGATCTCGACCAGCGCCTCGTTCTGCGTCGGCGCGACGTGCGTCTCCTTCTCCCACTGACCCTCGAGGAAGTCGAAGTGGGCGACGAAGCGCTCGATGAAACCGGGAGCGTGCTCTTCGTCGTAGCCGAGGGCACGCAGCAGGGTGAAGATGCCGATGCGACGCTTGCGAGCGACGCGGGTGCCGGCGGTGACGTCCTTGCCGGGCTTGTGCTCGACGTCGAACTCGAGCCACTCACCGCGGTACGGGTGGACCGTGCCCTTGACGAGCTGGTGCTTGCTGAGGTTACGGAGGCGGAAGCGCTCGCCCGGCTCGAAGATGACGCCGGGGCTACGCACGAGCTGCGACACGACGACGCGCTCGGTGCCGTTGATGATGAACGTGCCCTTCTCGGTCATCATCGGGAAGTCGCCCATGAAGACGGTCTGCTCTTTGATCTCGCCCGTGTTGCGGTTCATGAACCGGGCGCGCACGAAGATCGGCGCGCTGTAGGTCATGTCCTTCTCTTTGCACTCGTCGACGGAGAACTTCGGCGGCGGGCGCAGGTCCTCGTCGTCGGGATCGAACTCGAGCTCGAGCTGCAGGGCTTCGCTGAAGTCCTTGATCGGCGAGATGTCGCGGAAGGTCTCGGCGAGACCCTCGTTGAGGAACCATTCGAAACTCTCGCGTTGCACCGCGATCAGATCCGGCAGCTCCAGCGGCTCGGAAAGGTTGGCGAACGAATAACGCTCGCGGGACGTGGATCGAGAGGCCACAATTACTCCTTGGCAGCAGGCGGTGAGACGGCAAACAGCAGAACTGGGGCGCGCAAGGTCAAGTGGGCATAGCGGTAGCAAGAGACAAGACGCACGGCAACGTTCGATACTATCCGCGGTACACGGCAACGTCAACCGCAGCTGGCACTTCTGCCAGACGGGTTTTCGTGAGGGCGAACGGTAAGCCGGAAACCCGTTCCTGTCAAGGACCATCGGTGAAACCGCAGGTCAGGACGAGGGGTGGTCACTTGACCGCGCTCCAGATTGGCAGCAAGGATGTCGCACTTCGATCGAGGGGGAAGTAGTCACGTGACCGTGACGAGCACATACGAAGAGCGAGCTTCGACGGCGGAGGCCGGCCGCCGATTCCCCGCCGACTTCCTGTGGGGCTCGGCGACCTCGTCGTACCAGATCGAGGGGGCCGTCGCCGAGGACGGTCGCAGCGAGAGCATCTGGGACCGCTTCTGCACGATCCCGGGTGCGATCGAGGACGGCACCGACGGCGCCATTGCCTGCGATCACTACCACCGCTACCCCGACGACATCGCCCTGATGGGGCGGCTCAACCTCAACTCGTACCGATTCTCCATCGCCTGGCCGCGGATCATCCCGGACGGCCGCGGCAAGGTCAATCCAGCCGGCCTCGACTTCTACGACCGGCTGGTCGACGCCTTGCTCGCCGCCGGCATCCAACCTTTCCCGACCCTCTACCACTGGGACCTGCCGCAGGTGCTGGAGGACCAGGGTGGGTGGCCGGTGCGAGCGACCGCAGAGGCCTTCGCCGACTACGCCGAGGTGGTCGCAGCCCGGCTCGGTGATCGCATCAGCAACTGGATGACGATGAACGAGCCGTACGTCATCGCCAACCTCGGATACCTCACGGGCGAGCACGCGCCCGGTCGCTGTTCGCTGCCCGACTCGTTGGCCGCCGCGCACCACGTGCTCGTCGGGCACGGCTTGGCCATGGAGCGGGTGCGAGCCGCGGTCCCTGGGCGCCAACGTCGGGATCGTGCTGAACTTCACGCCGGTCACCCCGATCGGTTCGTCGCCCGCAGCGCTCGACCGGCAGCGGATCGTCGACGACGTCAGCAACCACTGGTACACCGACCCGATCGGCGGGCTCGGGTATCCGCAGTACACCGTCGAACGGCTCGGGTGGGAGCAGAACGAGGTCCTCGACGGCGACATGGAGTTGATCGCCAGGCCGATCGACACGCTCGGCATCAACTTCTACACGCGCCAGATGGTCGGTGCCCTCGACGGCGAGCGTCCCGATCGCGGCGATGTCACCGCGATGGGTTGGGAGGTCCACCCGCCGGCACTGGGCGACCTGCTGCGCGGGCTCCACAGCGCGCACAAGTTCCCCCGCTACTTCATCACCGAGAACGGCGCGGCCATGCCCGACCTCGACGTGGTCGATGGGCGGGTCATCGACAACGACCGCCTCGAATACCTCGCCGGTCACCTCGCTCAGGTCCACCAGGCGATGGAGGACGGCGTGCCGGTCGAGGGCTACTTCGCCTGGTCGCTGCTCGACAACTTCGAATGGGCCTTCGGCTACGGCCCCAAGTTCGGACTGGTCGCGGTCGACATGGAGACGCAGCACCGCACCCCCAAGAAGAGCGCGCTCTGGTACGCCGAGGTCGCCCGTACTGGCGAGATCTTCCCGAGGCCAGAACCCTGACCGAGTGGCCGCTGTCGAGCAGTTGGACACTGCAGCGAGTCGGCGAGTCCGACGAGATCGCCGCCACGGTGCCGGGGTGCGTGCACACCGATCTGCTCGCTGCAGGGCTCATCCCCGATCCGTTCCTCGACGCCAACGAAGATCTCGTCCAATGGGTGGCCGACAGTGATTGGACGTACTCGGCCAGGTTCGCGGTGCCGGACGACGTTCGCAGCCACGATCACGTCGACCTGGTGTTCGAAGGTCTCGACACGTTGGCCACGATCTCGTTCAACGGCTCCGAGGTCGCCACCACGGCGAACATGCACCGGACGTACCGCTTCGATGTCGCCGCGCTGCTGGCCGACGGCGACAACCGTCTGACCATCACCTTCGCGTCGCCAACGAGGTACTGCGACGCGCTGCGCGCAGCCGAGGGTGATTGGCCGTCGGCGTCGTTCGAACGGCCCTACAACTTTCTCCGCAAGATGGCCTGCAGCTGGGGATGGGACTGGGGTCCGTGGCTGACGACGGCCGGCATCTGGCGGCCCGTTTCCCTTCACGGTTGGAACGCGGATCGCTTGGTGTCGGTTCGCCCGACCGCCTCGATCGACGGCGACGACCACGGGACGGTCGACCTGATCATCGAGACCGTGGGCACCGAAGGGACGATCAACCTCACGGTGTGGGATCCCGAAGGCGGCGCGACGACGCAGTCGCAGATGCGAGCTCACGGGGACTCGTACCCACGCGACCATCGCTGCCGGATCGGTCCGTCGTTGGTGGCCGCACACCTACGGCGAGCAACCCCTGTACACGCTCGAGGTCGAGCTGGTCCATGAAGGTCAGGTGATCGACACGTGGGTTCGGCGCATCGGGTTCCGAACCGTCGAGCTCGACACCTCGGCCGACGCGACCGGGTCGGCGTTCACCTTCGTCGTCAACGGCGTGCCGATCTTCGCTCGCGGCGTCAACTGGATTCCCGACGATGTCTTCCCGTCCCGTGTCACTACTGCCCGATACCGGGAACGCCTGCAGCAGGCCAAGACCGCAAACGTCGATCTCATTCGCGTCTGGGGTGGCGGGATCTACGAGGACGACGCGTTCTATGAGGAGTGCGACGAGCTCGGCCTGATGGTGTGGCAGGACTTCTTGTTCGCGTGCGCCGCGTACCCGGAGCACCTGCTGGCCGACGAGGTCGAGGCCGAGGCGCGCGACAACGTGACGCGCCTCATGCCGCACCCCAGCCTCGTGCTGTGGAACGGCAACAACGAGAACATCTGGGGCTACTTCGACTGGGGGTGGATCGAGCGGTTGCAGGGGCGGACCTGGGGAGCCGGCTTCTACTTCGACCTACTCCCGCGGGTGTGCGCCGAGTTGGATCCGGCGCGGCCGTACTGGCCGGGCAGTCCGTACTCGGGCTCGATGGATGTCGCACCCAACGCCGACGCCCACGGCTGCAGTCACCTGTGGGACGTCTGGAACCAGCTCGACTACACCCGCTATCGCGACCACGCACCCCGGTTCGCGTCCGAGTTCGGATGGCAGGCTCCCCCGACGTGGCAGACGCTGCGTTCCTCGATCAGCGATGCCGTTCTCGCGCCGGACTCGCCAGGCATGGCGCACCATCAGAAGGCGACGGACGGCGACGCCAAGCTGCATCGCGGGCTCGCAGCCCACGTCGGAGTGCCCGACGACTTCGACGCATGGTGGTTCGGCACACAATTGATGCAGGCCAGAGCGGTGACGACCGGGATCGAGCACCTCCGTTCGTTGCGCGGCCATTGCATGGGCACGATCTGGTGGCAACTGAACGACTGCTGGCCGGTGACCAGTTGGGCCGTCGTCGACGGCGGTGGCGTGCCGAAGCCGGCTTGGTTCGCGCTGCGCGACGCCTATCGACCGCAGCTGCTGACGGTGCAGCCGCGCGGATCTGCTCTGGTCGTGTTCGCCGTGAACGACTCCACCGACACCTGGACGATCGAGGGCACCGTTCGCCGGCTGCGATTCGACGGAACCGTGCTGGCCGAATCGGCTGTCTCGTTGGCAGTCGGTCCACTCTCGATCGCGTCGGTCGAGTTGCCGTCGGAGGTGACCGCCACCGACGAGCCATCGGCCGAGGTCCTCGTTGCGGACTGCGGAGGGCAGCGAGCGTGGTGGTGGTTCGCGCCGGATCATTCATTGGGCCTGGCCGCGCCGGCATTGGCCGCGACCTGGGAGCGCAACGGCCAACATCTCCACGGAACGATCACCACCGATGTGTTGGTCCGCGACCTCACCATCTACCCCGACCGCCTGGTCGCCGGAGCGACGATCGATCATCAGTTGATCTCGCTCCTTCCAGGCGAGAGCTGCGACGTGACGATCTCGGGCCTCGGCGATGCCGATCCCGATCAACTACTGACCAAGCCCTACTGCTGGTCGACCCTTCTCTGAACGAGTGTTTGCGTACCACCCGGGTGGGACGGAAACACTCGTTCGTAATGAGGTCAGCCCTCGCCGAGGCTGATCTCGGCGGCGATGCTCTCGCGGCGGCCTGGCATCGCGTCGACGCCGCGGCGCATGTGCCGGAGTTGGCGACGCTCCTCGAAGCCGAGTCGCTGCAGGGTCGCGATGTGGCCGCTCTCGGGCGGCACGCTGATCCGCGGCGGCGACACCCAATCGAGGGCCAGCGCGGCCGACATCAGGCTGGTCAGCGACTCGGATGTGTCGGTGACGATGGGGCCGAGTGATCGCTCGTGGGCGACCACGTATCCGGCGACCTTGCCGCGACGTCGCAACACCAGGGCACGTCCGGGTTGCTGGTCGATCAACTTCGCCAGCAGCTCGCGACGATTCGCCCCGAACCGGGGAGCATCGAACCGGACGACCTCGTCGAGGTCTTCCGCCGTCAGCAGATCGCACGGCTCCTCGGAAGCCGGTGCGGATTCGGCGACGTAGCCCATCACTCTCGTCGAGCCTCGATCGGCGAAACCCATCCGCTCGTACACAGGCCCGCCGGCGAGTGAGGCATCGAGCACCGAACCGCAACCGTGCCCTGCAAGCACTTCGCTGAGTCGCTCGGTGATGGCGGTCGCGACGCCCCGACGTTCGAAGCCGGGAGCCGTCGCCACGAGGCCGATCCAGCCGAACTTGCCGTCGGGATAGGCGACACAACAACCGGTACCGACGACGGAACCGTCGTCCTCGACGACCAAGAGACCGTCGGGTTGGACAGAGGCAAATCGCTCGATGCTGTCGCGAAACGAGGATGCGCCGTAGGCCAGGCACATCACCGCATCCATCGCCTCGATCGTCGCCGGCTCGGCCAACGGGTCGACAGATCGCGGCGTCACGGCGCCAGATAGTAGTGCGGCCACGTGAAAGGGCCCGGGACGAAGCCCGGGCCCTTTCAACACCAATGCGGCGTGAGCCGCAGCTGAATTACTTGACTTCGACCGCTGCGCCGGCTTCGGCGAGCTTGGTCTTGGCAGCCTCTGCGGCTTCCTTGGTGGCCTTCTCGAGAACGGGCTTCGGGGCGCCGTCGACGAGGTCCTTGGCTTCCTTCAGGCCAAGGCTGGTGAGCTCGCGCACGACCTTGATGACCTGGATCTTCTGGGCGCCGGCTTCGGTGAGGATGACGTCGAACTCGTCCTTCTCTTCCTCGACCGGGGCTGCGGCGGCTGCGCCACCACCGGCGGCCGCGACGGCTACCGGGGCAGCGGCGGTGACGCCGAACTTCTCTTCGAACGCGTCGAGCAGTTCCTTGAGCTCGATGACGGTCATTCCTGAAATGGCGTCGAGGACGTCGTCCTTGCTGATTGTTGCCATGATTGATCTCTTCCTTTACGAATGTGTTTGTGTACGAATTGTTGCGTTGTTGGTCGAGGCTGCGTCTGCAGCCTCTTTTTGATCGATGAGGGCCTTGAGGCCGTATGCGAAGTTGCGTGGCAGCGCCTGCAACAGACCAGCGGTCTTGACGAGCGGGGCCTGCAAGGCACCGGCCAGCATTGCCAGCAGCACGTCGCGGCTCGGCAGATCGGCAAGCGCTTCGATGTCCTTCGAGGACATCGACTTGCCGCCCATCGCCCCACCCTTGATGATCAGGAATGGGTTGGTCTTGGCTGCGTCCTTCAACGCCTTCGCGACACCGGCGGCGTCGCCGCTGATGAACGTGATGGCGGTCGGACCGATCAGCAGATCGGCGAGTCCGTCGATGCCTGCCTTCTCGGCGCCGAAGCGAGCCAATGTGTTCTTGTACACCTTGTACTCGCCACCGCTGTTGCGCAGTTGACGACGCAATGTCGCCAGCTGCCCGACGCTCATGCCGCGGTACTCGGTGATGATCGCCGCGTCAGCTGCAGTGAGCTTGGCGGAAACCTCGTCGACCACGGCGACTTTCTCGGCACGGGGGTTCTCAGTTGTCATGTACACCTCCTCTCGCTTCTACTCGGGTGCTCGCTTTGCAGCGAACACCGGAGGAGCGAAGGCACAAGTGCCATGACTCGATCACGTGTTCACCTCGGCTGGTGGGACGAGCCCATTATCCCCGGAGGGACCAGCGGTCTTCGGCGAGCGATTGCTTTGGTTGTGGAACGTTACCGGCGGATCGGCCGGTCTACTGCTTGAAGTCGGGGTGGCCGACTTCGGGACGCAGGCGGGTCGTGTCGACCTTGATGCCGGGACCCATGGTCGACGAGATCGAGATCTTCTTGAGGTAGCGACCCTTGGCCGACGCCGGCTTGGCACGCTGCAACTCGTCGAGCACGGCACGGAAGTTGCGCTCGAGCGCGGCCGGCTCGAAGCTGGACTTGCCGATGCGTGACGTGCACGTTGCCGTAGCGGTCGGTGCGGTACTCGACCTTGCCGCCCTTGAACTCGGCGACTGCACGACCGACGTCTTGGGTGACGGTGCCGGTCTTCGGGTTCGGCATCAGGCCACGCGGGCCGAGCACGCGACCGAGACGACCGACCAGCGGCATCATGTCGGGCGTGGCGATGGCGAGATCGAAGTCCATGTTGCCCTTCTGGATCTCTTCGGCCAGGTCGTCGGCACCGACGATGTCGGCTCCGGCGTCACGAGCCTCCTGCGCTGCTTCGCCGGAGGCGAACACGGCGACGCGAACGTTCTTGCCGGTGCCTTCGGGCAGCGCGACCGTGCCGCGGACCATCTGGTCGGCCTTGCGGGGATCGACGCCGAGGCGGATGGCGACGTCGACGCCCTCGTCGAACGTTGCCTTGGCGTTGGCCTTCGCCAGCGTCACTGCCTCGGTCGGCGTGAACAGCTGGTCACGGTCGAACGACTTGACCGAGTCTGCGAACTTCTTTCCTGACATTGTCTGTCTCCCTCGTGGTGAGCGCCGCCGGGCGAGGTCGTCCCGGTCGAGCGGTGTGTTGCGAATGTGAACTGTAGCTGGATGCTCAGGAAACCTTGAGGCCCATCGAACGGGCGGTGCCACGGATCTGCTGCTTGGCAGCTTCGAGGTCGTAGGCGTTGAGGTCGGGCATCTTGATCTTGGCGACTTCTTCGATGTCGGCCTCGGTGACGGTTCCGACGATCGTCTTGCCCGGCTCGGTCGAGCCCTTGGCGAGGCCGGCCTTCTGGCGCAGCAGCACCGGTGCCGGCGGCGTCTTGAGGATGAACGTGAACGTGCGATCCTCGAAGATCGTGATCTCGACCGGGATGATGGTGCCGACCTGCGACTCCGTGGCGGCGTTGTACTGCTTGACGAAGTCCATGATGCCGACGCCGTGCGGCCCGAGCGCGGTACCCACTGGCGGGGCCGGGGTGGCCTTGCCTGCGGGGATCTGGATCTTGACGATCGCAGCTGACCTTCTTCTTTGCCATGACTACTTCTTCCTTACTCTTGAGTTCTTCGAATGTCTGCTGCGGTTACAGCTTGGAGACTTGGCTGAAGTCCATCTCCACCAAGGTCTCGCGACCGAAGATGTTGACGAGGACCTTGAGCTTCATGTGATCGGCGTTGATCTCGGCGATCGTGCCGGCGAAGTCGGCGAACGGGCCTTCCTTGACACGCACGCTCTCGCCCACCTCGTAGTCGAGCTTGGGCTTCTTGCGGTTCGGCAAGCCACCGGTGCCGTCGCCCTTGGCGGCGAGGAACGTCTGCACCTCGCGGCGCGACAGCGGCGTGGGCTTCTGACCCTGCTTGTTCTGGCCGACGAAGCCGGTGACACCGGGCGTGTTGCGGATGCAGTACCAGCTGTCGTCGTCCATGATGCAACGAACCAGCAGGTAGCCGGGGAAGACCTTCTTCTGCACGGTCTGCTTGCGACCGTTCTTGAACTCGTCGACTTCCTCCATGGGGATGACGACCTCGAAGATCTTGTCCTCCATGTTCATGCTCTGGATGCGAGCATGCAGGTTGGCGGTGACCTTCTTCTCGTAGCCCGACTGGGTGTGCACGACGTACCACGCACCCGGACGGGTCCACGGGTCGTCGACGATCTCTTCCTCCGCTGCGGCTTCGTCGTCGCCGGCCTCGGCATCGGCATCGTCCGACAGGTCGAACGATGGCGTCGACGGTCTCGTCGGTGTCTTCGGCGTCGATGGCCGTGCGGTCGTCACGGCGTCGGTGACTTCGGGCGGTCGGGTCTTCTTCGATGGCGCGCTCCTCGAGCGGAGTTGGCTTCTGGGTCAGTTTCGGTGAGCAGGTCGTCGTTCATGATCAGTTGTCGTACAACCAGCCCGACAGCACGCCGAACAGCGAGTCGAGGCCGAAGACGTAGGCGGTGTAGATGATGACCGTGACGAGCACGATCATCGAGAAGCGGCGGACTTCCGGCCATTTCGGCCAGGCGACCTTGCGCATCTCGTCGCGGACCTCACGGAGGTACAACGCCGGCGTGGTGCGCTGCTTGCGCTTGGTCGCCTGCGGTGCCGGGGCGCGCGTCGGCCGGCCCTGCTCGTCCAGCGCACCCATCTTCTTCAGCGAACGCTTCTGCTCTCGGTTGAGGTCATCCAGTGACATTGATTGCTCCCATAGGGATGTGGGCAGGGCAGGAGGGACTCGAACCCCCGACCGTCGGTTTTGGAGACCGATGCTCTACCAACTGAGCTACTGCCCTCGGAAGGGCGACTGGTAACGCTACCAGCCACCCAACGAGGTTTACCCGGCGGTCTGCGGGTTACCGGGTCTCTTTGTGCGTCGTGTGGCGACGGTCGTGCGAGCAGTACTTCTTCATCTCGAGCCGCTCGCGGTCGTTGACCTTGGACTTCATCGTGATGTAGTTGCGCCGCTTGCACTCGGTGCACTCGAGGGTGATCTTCACCCTCTTGTCGTTTCTGGCCATTGGGCCGGCTCCTTGTCCTGATCGCGCTGTGCGAATTGTATTCTGGCGAATTGTTACTTGGTGATCTTGGTGACGCGGCCGGCGCCGACGGTACGTCCACCCTCGCGGATGGCGAAACGCAAACCCTCGTCCATCGCGATCGGCTTACCGAGCTCCACCGTGATCGCCACGTTGTCACCAGGCATGACCATCTCGGTGCCCTCAGGCAACTGGATCGTGCCCGTCACATCGGTCGTCCGGAAGAAGAACTGCGGGCGATAGTTGTTGAAGAACGGCTTGTGACGGCCACCCTCCGACGCCGACAGCACATACACCTGACCCTCGAAGTTGGTGTGCGGAGTGATCGAACCCGGCTTGCACAACACCTGACCACGCTCGACATCTTCCTTCTTCGTGCCACGCAACAAGCGCACCGATGTTGTCGCCCGCCTGACCCTGATCGAGGATCTTGCGGAACATCTCCACACCCGTGCACACCGTCTTCTGCGTCGTCTTCAACCCGACGATCTCCAGATCGTCACCGGTGTGGACCTTGCCCTGCTCGACCTTGCCGGTCACCACCGTGCCACGACCCGTGATCGTGAACACATCCTCGATCGGCATCAAGAACGGCTTGTCGAGCTCGCGGACCGGCTCCGGGATCGACGCATCAGCAGGCATCCATCAGCTCCATGATCTTGGCCTGCCACGCCTCGTCACCCTCCAGCGCCTTCAACGCGCTGACACGCGTACGACGGGAGCGTCGTCACCGGGGAACTCGTACTCGTTGAGCAGCTCGCGGACTTCCAGCTCGACCAGCTCGAGGAGCTCTTCGTCGTCGACCATGTCGGACTTGTTCAACGCCACCACGATGTACGGCACACCGACCTGACGGGCCAACAGCACGTGCTCACGGGTCTGCGGCATCGGACCATCGGTCGCCGCAACCACCAAGATCGCACCGTCGACCTGAGCGGCACCGGTGATCATGTTCTTGATGTAGTCGGCGTGACCCGGCATGTCGACGTGCGCATAGTGACGGTTCTCGGTCTCGTACTCGATGTGAGCAATCGAGATCGTGATACCACGAGCCTTCTCCTCCGGCGCCTTGTCGATCTGATCGAACGGCGTGTAATTCGCCAACCCCTTCCCCGCCAGCGTCTTGGAGATCGCAGCAGTCAGCGTCGTCTTGCCGTGGTCGATGTGACCCATCGTGCCAATGTTGACGTGCGGCTTGTTCCGCTCGAATTTTGCCTTGCTCATGGGAGACCCTCTCCTGTGTTGTGATGCTGGATCGTGATTGTGTTGTAGCGGCGATCGGTCTCGAACCGATGACCTTCCGATTATGAGCCGGATGCTCTGACCAACTGAGCTACGCCGCCAGGGCTTTGCCGAACCGGTTTCGACTCCCCGAAGGTAGCCGGACCGTCTGGTCGAGCCCTCTGTGGGAATCGAACCCACGACCTACGCCTTACCATGGCGTTGCTCTACCGACTGAGCTAAAAGGGCGATCGCTGGCGCGCGGTTCTACCCGCAAGCCAGCCGAGAAGCATAGCGCCGACCATCAGGCATCTACCACGGGATTCCTGTGCTTTCGGCACTACGATCGGCCGGCGTGAACGAGGGCCGGACCGAGTCGATCACGCTGCGATTGGCGTCGGCGGCGGACGCCGAACAAATCCGCCAGATCTACAACTACGAGGTGTCCAACACCGTCGCCACGTTCGATCTCGTCCCTCGCTCGCTCGAGGACCAGAAACGATGGATCGCCGACCGCAACGGGGCCTTCGCGGCGATCGTCGCGATCGACCCGGCGGACGAGAACGGCGATGTCGTCGGCTTCGGATCCCTGTCGCCGTACAAGGAGCGTGCCGCCTATCGCACCAGCGTGGAGGACTCGGTCTACGTCCGCCGCGACCGCAACGGCCAGGGGATCGGCAAGCTGATCGTCAACGAACTGCTAATGGTCGCTGCTGCTTCAGGGTTTCACGCCGTGTTCGGCCGGATCTCGGCCTCGAGCGAGGCGTCGATCGCTCTGCACCGTTCCTGCGGCTTCGAACTGGTAGGCATCGAACGGGAAGTCGGCCGCAAGTTCAACAAGTGGCTCGACGTGGCCATCATGCAAGCCCTCCTCTAACCCGTCGGAGTGTCTTCGTCCCACCCGGGGTGCACGCAAACACTCGGACGCGACCGACCGGGCCGGAAACACTCGGACGGGATTGGGCGGTTAGGGGGTGAGGCCGAGGGATTCGGCTTCGGCGGCGAGGGCGAGCCATTGCTCCTCGGCGGCCGCGACCTTGGCTTGGGCGGCGGCGAGCTGCTCGCCCAGCTTCGACAACTCCCAGTGGGCATTGGTCGAGGCCATCTCAGCCTCCAACTTGTCACGGGCGGCGATCGCAGTGGCCACATTGCGCTCGGCTTGGCCGAGGTCGCGGCGCACCGTCGACGGGCTGCGGCCGGCAGCCGGCTTGGCGCGCGACGGCGACGGAGCACGCGCTGTCATCTGCGGAAGCGGCGCGGCATCTGCCTCCGCACGTTGCGCCAGCCAGGCACCGACCCCGCCACGGATCCAGCGGACGCCGCCCTTGCCGTCGAGTGCGAGCAGTTCGTCGGTGACCCGATCGAGGAACGCGCGATCGTGGCTGACCGTCACGACGATCCCCGGCCAGTCGTCGAGGAAGTCCTCCATCGCCCGCAGGGTGTCGAGGTCGAGGTCGTTGGTCGGCTCGTCGAGCAGCAGGACGTTGGGCTGAGGGACGAGGGTCAGCAGCAGCTGCAGGCGACGGCGCTCGCCACCGCTCAACGTGCCGATGGGAGCGAACTGAGCGTCGCCGTCGAACCAGAACCGTCGCATCAGGTTGACGTCGGCCAGCGACGGTTCGCCCTTGTCGCCGGCAATGGCTTCGCGCACGCGTTGGGTCAGGTCGAGGTCGCGACCGAGCTGGTCGTAGTAGCCGATCTGCACCGTCGCGCCGCGGTCGACCTTCCCGGAGGACGGCGCCAAGCGACCGGCGACGAGGTCGAGCAGCGTCGACTTGCCGGCACCGTTGGACCCGACGATCCCCACCCGGTCGCCGGGCTCGAAGACCAGCGAGCACGGATCGATCACCCGTGGTGCCGTCCGGCCAGGAGAACGCCGACATCGGTCAGCTCGATGCCCTTCGACCCGAGCCGCTTCGATCCCATCGACAACCCGAGGTCACCGTCGCGCGCCGCGGCCTGCGCCTTGCCCTCGACCAACGCCGTCGCCGTGGCGATGCGCGCTTTCGGTTTCGCTGTACGGGCCGGCGCTCCACGTCGGAGCCAGGCCAGCTCGCGCGTCGCCAGGTTCTTGCGAACCTGCTCGGCAACCTCGGCTCGCTCTTCGCGTTCCGCGCGGCCCGCCAAGTAGGCCGCATAGCCGGAGCCGGCATGCCAACCGGTCGGCACGTGGAGATAGGCCGTACCTCGATCGAGCTCGAGCACTCTGGTGGTGACCTTGTCGAGCACATGGCGATCGTGGGTGACCAGCACCAATCCCCCGCGGTAGGCAGCGAGCCATTCCTCGAGGAACTGGATGGCATCGAGATCGAGGTGGTTGGTCGGCTCGTCGAGGATCAGCACCTCGTACTCGCCCACCAACAAACGAGCCAACGCAGCGCGCTTCGACTGACCTCCGGAGAGCTCCGCCGTCGACGCATCGAGCAACGGGGTCATGCCCAGCCGATCGAGCATCGCCTCGCCCTGCCACTCGCCGCCGACCGCCTCGCGAACGGTCCCGGCCGGCAGCACCGGGTTCTGCAGCAGGAAGCCGACGCGGGCGCCGCGGCCCCACCGAACCTCACCGGTTTCGGGTCGCAGTTCGCCGGCCAACATCCTCAACAGCGTGCTCTTGCCGCTGCCGTTCAGACCGACGACACCGAGTCGATCGCCGTCGCTGATGGTCACCGAGACGTCGGCGAACAGCGGTCTGTTCGGCCGGCTGGCGGCGAGTCGTTCGGCGTCGATGAGGATCATGGAAGTTTCGGATCAATAGTGAAAAGTGCAATCGCCAGGCCCCGTGGGGACCTGGCGATTCAGGGTGGGCCGGGAAGGATTCGAACCTCCGTAGGACTATGCCAGTTGATTTACAGTCAACCCCCTTTGGCCACTCGGGTACCGACCCATCTGCGGGAATCGAGGCTAGCGGCCCAACTAGTCTCACGACATGCCCAGTTTTGATGTTGTCTCCGAGGTCGACCGGCAGGAACTGCGCAATGCCATCGATCAGGCTCAGCGCGAAATCGCCACGCGCTACGACTTCAAGAACACCGACTCGTCGATCGAGCAGAACGAGTTGATCCTCACCTTGCGAACGCAGAGCGAGGATCGGTTGACGGCGTTGCGAACCGTGATCGAGGAGAAGTTGGTGAAGCGCGGCGTGTCGCTGAAGGGCCTCGACTACGGCAAGATCGAAGAGGCCACGCACAACAGCGTGCGCCAGGTCCTGACCATCGCCGTCGGCATCTCATCCGACAAGGCCCGCGAGATCAACCGGATGATCAAGGAGAAGGGCCCGAAGGGTGTCAGCAGTCAGACGCAGGGCGACACGGTCCGTGTCACCGGCAAGAAGCGCGACGACCTGCAAGCAACGATGGCGACGCTGAAGGGTGCCGACCTCGGCATCCCGCTGCAGTTCCAGAACTTCCGCGACTGAGTCCCGGTCAGGGCGCCGGAGCCGCAGCAGCGTCGACAGGTGCGGGCGCGACAGGTGCCGCGGTCACGCATCCTGTGCCGAGATCCAGATTGGCCGCGACGTACGGAGGCTGCCAGTCGGTCGCCATCGCAGGTGCACCGTCGGCCGGCGCTGCCAGAGCGGTGCCACGCAGACGAGCGGCGGTGATGAGGCAGGCGCCGTCGACCGTGGCATCACCAGCGGCACTATCCGCCGCCGCCACCAGCGCACCTTCGACTCCAGCGCCACCGAACGCCACCGGCACTCGTGCCGGCAGTTGTGCGGACACTGCCGCACCGGGATCGCAGGCCCGGATCGAGATCTGGTTGCCCTCGATCGGTGTGACCACCGTCGATGCTCCGCCAGGAGCGGTGGACGCCCACGACGTGAACGTGGCCAGCAGGACAGCGGCGCCGTCGGCATCCGCTGCGGCGATCTTGGAGTCGACACATTGTGCATTCGCTTCGGTCGACGTCACCGTCGAATCACCCATCCACCGTGTCGCCGCGGCCCACGCCTGACTGTCGTCGATGCGGCTGGCGAGCACGTAGTACCAGAACATCATCCCCTGCGTTCCCGGCGGTGAGGCGACGATTGCCGGAGGACGACGGGCGTCGAAGATGTCGTCGTTCAACGGGGTCGCCTTCTCGAGCGCATCGAGTGCGGCGGGGTCCATGGCGGCGATCATCGGGCGCAACGCCGCGCCGGCTCGACCAGCGAGATGCACCGCGTACGGCGAGGTCGACACGGTGTTGTGCACCTGGGCGAACGCGAGCGACTCGGATGCCAGGAGATCCGGTTCGTCATTCGCCGCCAACGTGTTGGCCACAGCCAACGCGTCGCCATCGATGATGGCTCGGAGGGCAAAAGCCGCGGCCGGCGACGCCGCATCCATGCGCCCGCTCCAGTGGAACTGCTGGTCGAGCAGGGCCATCGTCATCGCCCGGTACATCGCGAACTTGTAGAGATGCGGCTGCGATTGCAGATCGTCGCTGACGAAGATGGTCTTGGTCGCCGGATCGTAGAACGCAGGCGAATCGTTCATCGCCTGGCTGCCGACAGCTTCGAGATCGAGGTCGCCGTTCAGCAACCCGAGAGCCCGCCACGTCGGCAGCGTGGAACCACTTGTATCGATCGCCGAACCCGCGAGGCGCGAGGCGTAATCGGTGACGGGCACCGGCGACACCGTGACGGCTTCGGAGAACTGCAGACCACGCGCCGCCTCGACCTGATCGGCGAGCGGCTTCAACTCGACCGACCACGTCGGCTCTTTCAAGAGGTACTTCTTCGCTGCGAACGCTCCACCTGCCAGCAGACCGAACAACAGCACGAGCGTCATGAACGTGCGGAACAGATGGCGCTTCGGCTTGCGGCTCGCTTGGACCTTGCCGTGCTTGCCCTTCTTCTTCTTGTTGGTCTTGCCTTGCTCCTCCGCAACGATTGCCGCGACCATCGATGTCGCCGGACGCTGCCGGAGATGGAACGAAGACCGTCTCGGCAAGCACCGGGGTGTACGGAACCGGGTTGTGCGTCACGATGGGGCCCGATGGGGTGATCAGTGGCAACTCGATCGGCGCATCGTCGTCGTCGTCGAAGGCGTCGGGAACAGATGCCAGCCGGTTGACCTCAGGCTGCGCGACGGGCTGGACGACGGCCTCGACCGCGGGTTCTTCGACCTCTTCTTCTTCGATGTCGTCGGCTGCAGCGTCGACCTCTTCGACTTCTTCTGCTTCGACCTTGATGACGACTTCTTCCACTGGGACTTCGTCGTCATCGACAACTTCGTCGACGACGTCGTCCTCGAGGACGGGCTCGGAAGCGGCAACCGGCGCCGGCGGTTGAAACGCGCTGACCGGCTGGGGTGGTGGCGGAGGGACCCGACGCGGCGGCGGCAACGGGACGAGTGTTGCCGCGCTCGGCGCGGACGACGCCTGCCGGTCGGGTACGACATGTTCCCAGGTCAACTTACGTATTGCTGGGCTGTCGAGATTGGGGAGTGGTTCATCGTCGACGACACCGAGGTGGGCGGCAACGGTCGGCTGTGACTCGTCGGCAGCGCCGAGACGAGCACCGAGATTGAGACGGAAATCCTTCGGCGAGAACACCGGCTCGGCGACGCCGTCGTCTGCCTCATCCTCCGGGCGCGTCGCTAGCCCACCGGGCTGCCCCGCCAATTCCTCGTCCGTCACCTTCCCTGTATCGGCAGCTCAGGCTCGGGGCTTAAGAGCAAACCCGAGCTAATCCTCGGCAGGCGCCTCGGCGGCACGTCGTTGCAACTCGCCCACGATGGAGGCATCGGCGAGTGTCGTGGTGTCGCCGAGGTTGCGTCCTTCGGCGACATCGCGCAGCAACCTGCGCATGATCTTTCCACTGCGGGTCTTCGGCAGATCGTTGGTGAAGTAGATCGTCTTCGGCTTGGCGATCGCACCGATCTCGGTGGCGACGTGACTGCGCAACTCTTCGATGTCGACCTCGTGACCGCCGCGCAACGTCACGTAGGCGATGATCGCCTGCCCGGTGGTGTCGTCGAGAGCGCCGACGACCGCAGCCTCGGCAACCGCCGGATGCGAGACCAGCGCCGACTCGACCTCGGTCGTCGAGATGCGGTGGCCGCTGACGTTCATCACGTCGTCGACCCGGCCGAGCAACCAGAGGTACCCCTCGTCGTCGAGCTTGCAGCCGTCGCCGGCGAAGTAGCGACCCTCGAACCGGCTCCAGTAGGTGTCGAAGTATCGCTGCGGATCGCCCCAGATGCCGCGCAGCATCCCGGGCCATGGATGGGTCAACGTCAGGTAGCCGCCGCCCTGCTCGACGCGCTTGCCCGCATCGTCGACAACCTCGGTACCGATCCCCGGCAGAGGGAACGTCGCCGACCCCGGCTTGGTCGTCGTCGCACCCGGCAACGGGCTGATCATGATCCCGCCGGTTTCGGTCTGCCACCACGTGTCGACCACTGGGCACCGGTTGCCACCGATGTTCTCGCGGTACCACATCCATGCCTCGGGGTTGATCGGCTCGCCCACCGACCCGAGTGCCAACAGCGACGACAGGTCGTGCTTGGCGGGCTCGGCGGCGCCCCACTTCATGAACGTCCGGATGGCGGTCGGCGCTGTGTAGAACTTGGTGACCTTGTACTTCTCGATGATCGACCACAACCGGTCGTTGCCGGGGAAGTTGGGCACGCCTTCGTACATCACGCTGGTGGCGCCGTTGGCCAGTGGCCCGTACACGATGTAGCTGTGCCCGGTGACCCAGCCGACGTCGGCGGTGCACCAGAACACGTCGGTCTCGGGATGCAGATCGAACACGTACTTGTGGGTGAAGGCGACGTGCGTGAGGTAGCCGCCGCTGGTGTGCATGATGCCCTTCGGCTTGCCCGTCGTGCCGCTGGTGTACAGCAGGAAGAGCAGCTGCTCGCGAGTCCATCGGCTCGGGCGGGCACACCGCGTCGGCCGCAGCGATCAGGTCGTGGTACCAGTGGTCGCGACCCTCCTTCATCTCGACCTCGTTGCCGCCGCGACGCACGACGACGACGTGCTCGATCGTCGGCGTCGTCGCGATCGCCTCGTCGGCGGCGGGCTTCAACGGGAACACGTCGCCGCGGCGATAGCCACCGTCGGCCGTGATCAGCACCTTGGCCTCGGCGTCGTTGATGCGGTCCGACAGCGACTGTGCGCTGAAGCCGCCGAAGACGACACTGTGTGCCGCGCCGATGCGAGCACAGGCCAACATGGCGATGGCTGCCTCGGGCACCATCGGCAGGTAGATGTTGACGCGGTCGCCGCGCTGTACGCCGAGCCCCTTCAACGCGTTGGCGAACCGCTGCACCTCGTCGAGCAGATCGGCGTAGGTCAGGACGCGAGCATCGCCCGGCTCACCCTCCCAATAGAACGCCACCTTGTCGCCACGCCCGGCCTCGACGTGGCGGTCGAGGCAGTTGTAGCTGACGTTGAGCTGGCCGCCGAGGAACCACTTGGCATACGGCAGCTCCCATTCGCAGATGGTGCTCCAGTCGGTGCTCCACGTCACCAGATCGGCCGCTTGGCGGGCCCAGAACGCTTCGTAGTCCTCGTTGGCCTCGTCGTACAACGACGTGTCGACGACCAACGCCTGACGCTTGAACTCGTCGGATGGGGGGAACTTGCGGTTCTCCAACATCAGGTCGTCGATGGTGTTGTGGTTGTCGCTCATGTCGTAACCCCCTGATGGGGCACGTTAGCGAAACATGCGCAGCCGTGACGCTGCCCGCCCGCCGTCCCTTTCAGGCGGGCAACGTCACGCTGACATCTATTGCGCTGCGGAGGACCGGCGACGCCGGGCGATCACGAGCGAGAACATGCCGCCGGCAACCAGCAAGGAAGCGAGGGTCAACGGACCACCGAGCGGGCTGTTGCCGGTGCGAGGCAACTGTGCGGTCGGGGCCTGGGCATCGACTCCGGGAGGAGTCGGCGGCAAGCTCTGCGAGCCGACCACGTCGATCGATTCGCTGTCGGTGTTGTTGGCTTGATTCGAATCCGTCGACGTCGTCGACACCGTTGCCGTGTTGGTCGCGGTTCCGAGTGCGGCACCATTCACCGTCGCCACCTGAATGACGATGTGCAACGAGCTTCCGGGCGCCAGGCTCGGCGCGGTGCACTGCACCGACGTTGTCGTGTTGGTGCAGGTGACGCCTGCCGGCGGGAACGGAGCGACCACCACGAACTGGGCCGGGAGTGTGTCGTTGACGACCACGTCGGTCGCTGCGTTCGGTCCACTGTTGGTGACGTCGAGGATCCAGTTGAACTGCCCGCCGGCAGCGACCGTGGCTTGCGACACCGTCTTGACGATCGCCAGATCGGCGTTGCGTACCACAGGTGTCGTCGCGTCGTCGGTGGCTGTCACGACCGTGCCCGGATCACTCGTCGTCGCGGTGGCGTGCAGTGCGGGCTGCTCCTGGTTGCTGACCGGCGGATCGACGATGGCGATGGCCGTGGCTGAGTTGGTGATCGTGTTACCGGTGAAGCCGGCATCCAACGTGACACCGATCGTGATGGCCGGCGTCGTGACGCCCGGTTGGACATTCGCCGAGAAGGTGCACTGCAATGGATCCACGTCGTTGCAACTCCAGTTTGCGCCCGGCGTGACCGAGTCGAGGTGGAGTCCGGCGGGGAGATCGTCGGTCAGCTTCAGATTGGCGAGGAACGTCGACGGACCCGGATTGGCGACCGTCATCGTGTAGGAGTACGACTGCCCGGGGCTGACCTGGGTGACGCTGGCCTCCTTGTCGACCGTGATGCTGGCCTGGCGGTGGATGTTGGTCGACTCGCAGGCGACGTTGTTGCTCTCGGTCTGGCAGGTCGGCTCCGAGATCGGATCCTGAGGAGTCGTGACGTATGCCAGGTTGGTGTACGTGCCAGTGGTGGCATCGGCATCGGCCTTCACCGTGACGATCAACACGACGGGGTCATCGTCGACCTGAACGTCGGCCGGGTCGATGTCGCATGCCAAGGTCTGGCCCGATGGTGTGCAGTTTGCTGGGGCGTCGACGAAGGTCAATCCGGCTGGCAGTAGATCGGTCACCGTGACGGCGCCCGAGGGATCGCCCGGCCCGAGGTTGTCGACCGTGATGGTGTAGTCGAAGCTGTCGCCGCCGGCCACCTGGTCGAGACCGTTGTCGGTCTTGGTGATCGACAAATCGACCGCGCCGTCAACGTTCTTCAGTGTGTTGGTGACCGTGCACAACGCATTCTCACCCTCGATGAGAACCAGCGGACTGTCGAGCGGTGCCATGTCCGGGTCGCCGATGTCGACGCAGCTGACGTTCGACACGTAAGCGTTGTCGAGAACCTCGCCAACCGCGAGTGCTGTGTTCGCCTTCACGGGGATCGCGACGCCTTGCGCCGCGTTGAGGCCGCCGAGCAACATCTGGAACGTTCCCGGCGCCCTCGGGCTGCCGACGACGACCTTCGTGATGGTGACGGTCGGGGCGACATCGTCGTTGGTGATGACACAGCTGATGTTCTCACCGAGCACGGGAGTGAGCTCGAGCGAGCTGCTGTCCTCGACCGATGTTGTGTTTGGCGAGTCAGCGATGTCGGAGGTGCAGACGATCGACGCCGTCGTGTAGCCCGGGTTCGGCTCTTCGGAAACCACAGCCACCTCATTGGCCATGATGTCGGTGAACGGCATTCCCTGCGCAACAGTCACGTCGTTGACCGTGAGAGCAAAGTCTTCCGGCACAGCCGCGCCGCCGTCGTCCTCGATGAGCTCCTTCGTCAGGGTGATCGATGGTGCGATCTCGTCGTTGACAACTTCGCACAGGATCTGTTGGCCGGCCTCGACCATGAGGTCTCCGTCGTCGGAGATCTGATCGCCGGTGTTGTCGGTGCACAGGATGCCGACGAGCGTGTAGCCGAACACATCGGCCTCGCTGACCGTGTGGGGGCCGGGCGTGACCGGGATGTCGATCGACTGTTCCATCGGCTGACCGTCGAGGAGGAGCTGGAACTCCTCGGGAGCGATCAGGCCACCGTGATCATCGCCCAGCAACTTGTAGGCCTGGATCGAGGTCACATCGACCGGGCACTCGTCGTCGTCGTCGACAGTCGTCGATGTCTCGTCGTCGTCCTCGTTCTCGTCTTCGTTCTGGTTCTCGTCTTCGGCCTGATCTTCGTCTTCGGCCTGGTTCTCGTCGTCGGCCTTGCTCTCGTCGCCGCCGTTGTTGTCGACGCCGGCCATCGTCGCCTTGAAGTCGTCGCCCTCGGCCTGGATCTCGTCGCCGCCCTGGTCTTCGTCCTCGACCTGGTTCTCGTCTTCGGCCTCGTGCTCGTCCTGGTTCTCGTCCTCGTTCTCGCACTCGTTCTCGTGGTGATGGCCGTGCTGATGATCACCGTTGTCGTTGTTCTCGTCCTGGTTCTCGTCGTCGCCGTTGCCGCCGTCGTCGTCCTTGCCGCCGCCCTTGCCGTCGTCGACATTGGCGGGCTTGGAGGAGCCCGAGGCGCTCGCGGTCATGAGACCGGGCGCAGTGACCAGGACACCCGCCACCAGGAGCAGGAACGTGGCGATCAATGCCGCCACCCGTGTGCGCTCAGTGCGCCGATGTGTGGGCCGTTGTGCTCGTCGACCTGATTGCCGACCTGCATTCGAACCGCCGCCTCGAATGACGTGCCTCATTATCGTCCTTCCCCATGGGGCCCGATCAGTTCGGGTGCCCGCCTCGCTTGCGGAGAAGAATAAATGAAGACCACGGTCCGTGACGATGAGCCATTCGGCCCACTCACAGCGCGCATCCCTGTCATCACTCAAGGTGATGTAACCGAAGCCTCTCACGCTCAGTGGCGGCGCGACTCCTCTACCAGCCAGGATGCGGCACTGAACCCACCGAGGCCATCTGGCTCCAACAGCGCCTCCGCCTCGCGAGTGCGACTGCGCATCGTCATCGCCGCGACGTCAGGACGGGCCGCCGCCGCTGCCCAAGCGCGCTGGCCTTCCTCGACCATCTCGTCGATCCCCCATTGGCGCAGGACATCCCGCTGCAAGCCCACGACCTGCGGTGACGGAAGTTGATCGATGCAGACCTGCGTGGTGATGTCGTGCATGCCCGGGTCGCGAAGGTAGTGGCCGCCGCGGCCATGGGCGCTGTACGTGCGCAACCAGTCGCGCCACGGTCGTGCGCTGAGCTCGGCCGTCGTCGGGGTGAAGTAGTCGAAGGCCATGACGGTTCCTTGACGAATCATCCGCTGCGCGGTGCGAACCCAGTCGGCGGCGCGGTCGTGAATCGGTACGCGCGCCCCGTGGGCGGCGGACGAAGGCAGCCAATCCCACGCCGGATCCGGCGCGACGGTGTTCTCGACGAAGTCCGAGTCACGGCCGGCCGACACCACGACCTCCCGCCAGCCACCATCGAACACCGCGAGCCGGAACGGCAGGTTGTCGAGCAACTCGTTGGCGATGACCACACCGGTGGGTGGCGGGTCCGGTGGCCACGCTGCCAGCGAGCGCACACCGGCAGGGTGCTGCCGTCGCTGCTGCTCCGACACTTCGACGGCCACGTAGCGATCGCGCCATCGAGGTGCGGCTGAAAGAACGGTTCTGGCGAGCGTGCCCGGACCCGCCCCGTACTCGATGATGGTGAAGTCGTCGGGCTCCCCGAGCCGGCTCCACTCGCCGTCGATCCACCGCGCCAGCAACGCGCCGAACAACGGACCGACCTCTGGCGACGTGATGAAATCGCCACGCCTGCCGGCTTGCCCCCCGGTGTTGTAGAAGCCGTATTCGCCGTACAAGGCGATGCGCATGAACTCGTCGAAGCGAATGGCTCCGCCGGCCGCGACGATCGCCGCACGTACTTCGTCAGAGGCCGAAGGCACCGGCGAGCTCGGTGATGCCGCTGTAGCTGGTCACGCCGGGCAGCACGCCGAACACCACGGTGGCGACGGCCGTGATGGCCAGCGCCGCCTTGATCGAGCCGGGGACTCGCACCGGCGCGATGTCGCCATCCGGGGCCGGCTTCATCCACATCTCGCGCATGATCACGACGTAGTACGCAGTCGCGATCACGGCGTTGACCGCGCCGATCACGGCAATGCTGTAGCCCCATCCGCTGCGGGCCGTCAGCACGGCGTTGAACACCCCGAACTTCGCATACCAGCCGCCGAGCGGTGGGATGCCGGCGAGCGATGCGAGGAAGATGGTCATCAGCACCGTCAGCCCTGGGGCGTAACCGAACAGGCCGCCGTAGCTCGACACTGCGCCGCTGCGGGTCTTGCGGCTGACCGCGATGATGACCGCGAAGGCACCGAGGTTGGTAGCGGCATAGATGATGAGGTACACGACGATGGCTCGCAGCGACGCCTCGTTCGAGCGCGTCGAGCCGGCGACGACGAGCGGCATCAGGATGAAGCCGCCCTGGCTGATGCTGGAGTACGCCAGCAGGCGGACGATGTTGGTCTGCTTCAGCGCAACGACGTTGCCGATCGTCATCGTCAGCGCCGACAGCACCCAGATGAACGGACGATACACGTCGGTCGCGTGCGGGAACGTGAGGTAGACCATGAGGATCAGCGCGACGAACCCGGCGGCCTTCGACGCGACGCTGAGGAACGCCGTGACCGGCGTGGGAGCGCCTTCGTAGGTGTCCGGGGCCCAGGTGTGGAAGGGCACAGCGCTGACCTTGAACGCAAAGCCGACGATGACGAACACGATGCCCATCACCTCGATGCCTCCGAGTTGGCCCTTGCCGGTGACCGCCTCGCCGATCTCGATGAGCTTGGTGCTGCCGGTCGCGCCATAGAGCAGGCTCATGCCGTACAGCATCACCGCGCTGGCGAACACACCGAGCAGGAAGTACTTGACGCCGGCCTCGTTGCTCTTGCGATCTCGCTTGCGCCACGCCGCCATCATGTAGGCAGGGATCGACAGGAACTCGAGGGCGACGAAGACGCTGACGAGATCTCGTGCAGAGCACATCATCACCATGCCCATGATGCTGCTGAGCAACATCACGTAGTACTCGCCCTGGTGATACCCGCCCTCTTCGATCTCGTTCGTCGACAGCAGGACCACGATGTAGCCGGCGAGCAGGAACAGGCCCTTCATCACCAGACTGAAGTTGTCGACGACGTACCGGCCGTCGAACATCGAGCGAACATCGGGATCCGATCACGCTGAGCGTGACGACCGGCAGCAATGCAGCCAGTAGCACGATGCCCGACACCGTGGCCGTGATCCAGCGCTTGCTCTCGTCGACGAAGAGGTCGATGAGGATGACCAACACGATGCCGATTCCCAAGACGATCTCGGGCGCGAGCGCGTGATAGTCGATCGTGGGCGACACGAAGTCTCCGGCAGCGAGCAACGACGAGAGCATTCGTTACTTCCTGAAGACCGCGGTGAGTTGATCGACGGCGGGGTCCATGATCTTGAAGAGCAGTTGCGGGTAGACGCCGAGCACGATGATCGCGACCAGCAACGGCGTCCACGCCAACCACTCGAAGATCGTCACGTCGTGGATGTCGTCGTGGTCGTCGTTGGCAGCAGCGCCGACCGAGTGGGCGTGCTGCACGTGCCCGCTGAACTCCGGCGAAGGCTCCCCCATCGCTGTGCGCTGGTACAGCCACAACAGGTAGCTGGCGGCCAAGCACGGTGCCGACCGCGGCGATCACCAACAACGTGCGATACAACGTCAGACTCAACCCGGCGGCCGGGCTGTAGGCGCTGAGGATCGCAGGGAACTCGCCCCAGAACCCGGCAAGACCCGGCAGGCCGAGCGATGCCATCGCACAGAAGCCGAGGATCCACCCCAGCCTCGGCATCTGCTTCAGCAGGCCGCTGAGCCTGCTGATCTGCAGGGTGTGGTAGCGCTCCTTCACGGATCCCGCGAGGAAGAACAACATGCCGGTGATCAAGCCGTGGGCGACCATGCCGAAGATCGCCGCGTCGATGCCGATGGTGGTCAGCGTGGAGATGCCGAGCATCACGAAGCCCATGTGGGCGACAGACGAGAACGCGATCAGTCGCTTCATGTCGGTCTGCGCCAAGCACCCGAGCGCGCCGTAGATGATGCCGATGACGGCGAGCACGGCGATGACTGGTGCCCACTTCACGGCGGCCTGCGGGAGGAACGGGAGGGCGATGCGAACGAAGCCGTACGTGCCGAGCTTCAGGAGGATCGCGGCCAGGATGACCGAGCCCTGCGTCGGTGCTTCGGTGTGGGCGTCGGGCAGCCACGTGTGGAACGGGAACATCGGCACCTTCACCGCGAACCCGATGAACATCCCGGCGAAGATCCAGATCGCGGTGTTGCGGGCGATGCCCGAGCCGTTCTCCAAGAACCACTGGAACTTGAACGTGGCCAGTTCGGGTGTGGCGCTGTTGTTCTTGGTGATGACGAACAAGGCGATGAACGACACGAGCATCAACGCCGAACCGAACATGGTGTAGAGGAAGAACTTCAGCGATGCGTACTGGCGGTTGTCGCCGCCCCAGACGCCGATCATGAAGTACATCGGCAGCAGGACCAGTTCGAAGAAGACGAAGAACAGGATGAGGTCCTGGGCGACGAACGTGCCGGCCATGCCGGTCTGCAGGACCAGCATCAGGATGAAGAACGCCTTCGGGTTTCCGGGCGACGGAATGTGGTCCCACGAGTAGATCATCACCAGCAGCGTGATGACCATCGAGAGGAAGTACAGCGGCAGGCTGATGCCGTCGAGGCCGATGGTGTACGTCGCCTTGATCGGGCTGATCCAACTGTTGGTGGTGAAGAACTGCTGCTTCTCCGCCTGGCCGTAGTCGAACTGCATCAGCGTGTACACGCCGACCAGCACTGTCGCTGCAGCAGTGGCCAGCCCGACGCCCTTGATCAAGGACTCCTCGCGCTTCGGGATGAACAGCATCACCAGCACGCCGGCCAGCGGCAGGAACGTGCCGAGGCTCAGCAGCCATTGTTGGTTCTCGATGACTTCCATGGGTTCCTCTAGCTGTTGACGAGTACGAGTACGAGCGCGCCGACGGCTGCGCTACTGAACAGCAGCGCTCCGTAGAGGCTGACCTTGCCTGACTGCACCGGTTGCAACGCGCCTCCGGTGCCTTGCGCAACGGCGCCACTGCCGTTGACCGCGCCGTCGACCAGTGTCTGGTCGACGTTCTTGTAGATCCAATCGCCGGTCTTGCGCCCACCGATGCCGACAGCGTTGACGATGGCATCGATGACGTTCTGGTTGAACCAATAGACACCGGCGGCAATCGGATGCGCGATCGCATGCACGATGATGTTCTCGTACAGATAGTCGAGGTAGTACTTGTTGACCAGGAACTTGTGGCCCGCACCGAGGACCCGGTTGCGTTCGGTGAGCCCCTTGAACTTTGACGCAGCCGTTCCGAACACCTCTCGGCAGATGGCAAGGCTGACGAGGAAACCGGCCAGAACCAGCAGGATCGACGGCAGCGCGTTGACCCACTTGAAGGTCGCCGGCGCGGGGAGCTCGACGCCGATCGACGATTCGATCCAATGCTCGAAGTACTCGGTGTGCAGCGCTGCCGCGTTGATGTAGCCGGCAACGAACGCGAGGAAGGCGAGAGCGATCAACGGCACCACGATGAGCCACGACGAGTCTGTTTCGGCGAACGGAAGTGAGCGCGCGTGCACCGGCTCTGCCTCGTGTGCATCGTGCGCATCTGCATGTGCGTCGTGCGTGTCGTGCGCATCGGCGTGAGCATCGTGTGTGTCGTGGGCGTGGTCGCTGTGCACGAAGTGCGCTGCCGCGCCACGCGGCTCGCCGAAGAACGTCAGGTACGTGGCGCGAGTCATGTAGGCCGTCGTCATGAATGCGCCGATCAAGCCGATGATCATGAAGACCGGGTAGTGGAAGTGACCGGCGGAGTCGATGATCTCGTCCTTGGAGAAGAAGCCGCTGAAGAACGGGATGCCACACAGTGCCGCTGTCGAGATCATCCACGTGATGAAGGTGATCGGCATCTTGCGAGCCAAGCCGCCCATGTCCTTCTTCATGTCGAAGCTGTGGTGGCTGGCTGTGTGCGAGACCGAACCGGCACACAGGAAGAGGCAGCACTTGAAGAACGCGTGGGTGAAGATGTGGAACACGGCGGGAACCCAAGCGCCGACGCCGAGGCCCATCATCATGTAGCCGAGCTGGCTGACCGTGGAGTACGCCAACACCTTCTTGATGTCGTTCTGGACGAACGCGAGCGCAGCCGCGATCAGGATGGTGATGCCACCGATCACAGCGATCATGTTGAAGTGCTGACCGGCGACGTTGATGAGGAAGCCGGTGTGGAACACCGGATACAGGCGCGCCACCAGGAACACGCCGGCGACGACCATCGTCGACGAGTGGAGCAATGAACTGACCGGAGTCGGGCCTGCCATGGCATCCGGCAACCACGTGTGCAACGGGAACTGGCCGCTCTTGCCGATGCACGCGCAGAACAGGGCGATCGAGGTCCACAGCAGCACGGTGTGGCTGCTGGTTCCGCTCAACGCCCACTCGTTGAGACCACGGATCGAGAATGTTCCGGCAGCACCGAACATGATCGCGGTACCGACCAGCAAACCGATGTCGCCGACGCGCACGGTGAAGAACGCTTTCAGCGCAGCGCGGCTGTTGGCCTCTTCCTCCCACCAGTGCCCGATCAGCATGAACGAGCAGAGACCCATGATCTCCCAGCCGAGGATGAGCTGCACCATGTTCTCGGCGAGCACCATTGTCAACATGCCGGCGCTGAACAGCGTGAGCGATGCGAAGAAGTGGGTGAATCGACGGTCGCCGCGCACGTACTCGAGCGAGTAGATCTGCACGAGTGTGGAGATGAAGGTGACGAGCAGCAGCATCATCACGGCCAAGCCGTCGATGTGCTCGCCGATGCCGAACTTGGCGCCACCGATCTGCCACCAGGTCCACGACCTGATCACCGGTTCGGCTTCTTCGGCACCGCGTACGTAGTGGATCCACTGATAGGCCGTGCCGATCGCGATGACCAGTGCGGCGACCATGCTGGCGATGCCGATCTCGGCACCTGACCACCGGAACACGCGCTTGCCATTGATCTCGTAGTGGCCGAACAGGATGATGACGGCAAACGCGACACCCGGGATCAGCGGGATCAGCCAGGCGTGTTCGAGGAACCAGCCCGCGGAGTGCGCGACTTCTTCGGCAGCGAGCATTCGCTCAGCCCTTCATTTCGGAGAGCTCATCGAGCGAGATGCTCTTGCGGTTGCGGTAGATCAACAGCACCATCGCCAGGCCGACGCCGACCTCTGCTGCAGCGACCGCGATGATGTACAACGCGAACACGTTGCCGTCGAGGCTGCTCTTGGTCGCGGTGCTGTGCAACTGGGTGAACGCCAACAGATTGATGTTGACGGAGTTGAGGATCAGTTCGATCGACATCAGGACCATCACGGCGTTCTTGCGGGCGATCACGCCGTACACGCCGATGCAGAAGAGGACGGCACCCAGCAACAGAAACTCGTTGACCAACACGGCTAGTCCTTCCTGGCGAGCACGATGGCGCCGATGACGGCGGCGAGCAGGACGAATGACAATGCCTCGAACGGGAGCAGGAACGGCCCGAAGATGGCATCGCTGAGCTCGGCGGTGGACACCGGGACCAACGGATCGAGATGATCGTCGCCGAAGCCCTTGATCAACACGTACGACATGACGCCCAACATCACGAGAGCCACCGGGACGCCGAGGGCCCAGTTCTTGTTGTTGAGGTCGGTCTCCTTGCCGACGCGCGCTCGGGTGAGCATGACGCCGAAGAGGAACAGGATCATGACCGCACCGATGTAGACGAGCACCTGAGTCACGGCAACGAACTCGGCGGCCAGCAACAGGTACTGCGCCGCTGCGCCGGCCATGACACCGACCAGCGACAGCGCCGCATGCACGACGTTGCTGCTGCGCACGACGTTGATGGCCGAAACGATCATGAACGCAGCGATGATGCCGAAAGCGACGTTCTGGGCGACGTTGAGGTCGGAGGCAAGCATCACTTCTTGCCCTTCTTGTCCGCGCCGACTTCCAGCTCGGGCGCCTCGGGCACGGTCTCCATCCACTCGCCGAGCTTGGTCTTGTCGTGCAACAGGTCGGCGATCTTGGGCTCGCTGTACTCGTACTCCGGGCTCCAGAACAGGGCGTCGAACGGGCACACCTCGACACAGATGCCGCAGTACATGCACAGCGCGTAGTCGATGTCGAAGCGATCGACGATGTTGACCTTGCGCGGGGCTCCGCCGGCGCGTCGCGGCGGGGCAACCGTCTTGTGCGCCTCGATGTAGATGCACCAATCGGGACAGCTGCGCGAGCACAACATGCACGACGTGCAGTTGTCTTCGCGCAAGGCGATGACACCGCGGGCGCGAAGCGGTGGTGCTTCCTTCTCGTGCGGGTACTGCACCGTGTTGGCGCCGCCACCCATGCTCTTCGGCTTCACCGTTTGCGCCAACGTCTTGAACGTGACGCCAAGCCCCTTCACGAGACCGGGAACCTGTGGCTTCGCGGGCATCAGAACACCACCTTCAGAACCGCAGTCACCATGATGTTGATCAAGGCCAACGGAATCAGCACCTTCCACGCAAACCGCTGCAACTGATCCTCACGGAACCGCGGGTAGCTGAACCGGATCCACATGATGAGGAACGTGAGCACCAACATCTTGGTGATCATGATCACCGGGCCGGCGACGTTCATCCAGTTGTCGACATCGTCGATCGTGTGCCAGCCGAACCAGCTGAACGGCACGCCCCAGCCGCCGAGGAAGAGCACGCTGGCGATCAGTGCGAACACGCCGGCGGTGGCGAACTCGGCGATGAAGAAGATCAGGAAGCGGAAGCCGGAGTACTCGGTCATGTAGCCCGACACCAGTTCGGATTCCGCGATCGGCATGTCGAACGGTGTCTGGGTGAGCTCGGCCTGCACCGCGATCATGAAGATCGCGAAGCCGATGAACTGGGTGAGGATGTAGGGATTGCCGAGGCCGTCCCAACCGAAGATCTCTCCGGCGTTCTGACGCTCGACGATGCCTTGCATGTTCATCGTCTCGGCCTGGATCACGACGCCGAGCACGGCGAGCACCATCGGCAACTCGTAGGCGATCAGCTGGCCGGCGGCACGGAGGCCACCGAGCAGTGAGTACTTGTTGGCGCTGGACCAGCCGGCGATCAAGATGCCGAGCGTGCTGATGCTGCTGACCGCGAGCATGTAGAAGACACCGGCATCGAAGTTGGTGAAGTACGCGTCGGGCCCGAATGGCACGACTGCGACGAGCAAGAACGTGCTGACCAGAACGATCAGCGGCGCAGCCTTGAAGATCCGCTTGTCGGCCTTCTCCGGCGCGATGTCTTCCTTCTGCAGCCACTTACCGACCTCGGCGAACAGCTGCATCGAGCCGTACGGACCCGCTTCCATCGGGCCGAGCCGACTCTGCATGAAGCTCATCATCTTGAAGAGGAAGAGGTACACGATGGTGCCGGCCGGCAACAGCACGGCCACGGTGCCACCGAGGACGCGCAGCAACGACTGCGCCCAGTACGGGAGGTCAACAGCCAACATCACCTATCGATGTCCCCGAGGATGAAGTAGAGCGACGCGAGGATCGAGATCACGTCGGGTACGTACACGCCGCGCAGCACCCATGGCACGATCGAGACGTTGTTGAAGCTGGCCGAGCGGATCTTGACCCGGAACGGACCGAGGTCGCCCTTGCTGACGACGTAGTAACCCATCTCGCCGAGCGGGTTCTCGGTGCTGACCCATGCCTCGCCCTCGGGCACCTTGATGATGCGCGGCACCTTCGCCATGACCGGTCCGCTGGGGATTCCGTCGAGCAGCTGATCGACGATCTTCGTTGCCTCACGCGTCTCTTGCAGGCGAACCCAGCAGCGTGCATAGCAGTCGCCGTCGGGGTGCGTCCACACCTTCCAGTCGACCTTGTCCCACGCCATCGGCAGCTTCTGGTCGCGTCGCAGATCCCAGTCGACTCCGCTGGCGCGCAGGTTGGCGCCGCTGAGGCCGTACTGCTTGGCGACATCCGCTGGGATGACCCCGATGCCGCGCAAACGGCTCTGGAAGATCTCGTTGCCGAACAGCAGATCGTCCATCTCGTCGCAGAACATGCGCAGCTTCTTCATCACCTGCTTGGTCTCGGTGATCCAGCCGGCGGGGAGGTCGTCCTTCAAGCCGCCGATGCGGTCGAAGTTGGGGTGGAAGCGCCCACCGGTCGCAGCCTCGATGAGGTTCAGCACGTACTCGCGATCGCGGAACGCCATGAACACCGGGGTGATGGCACCGAGCTGCACACCGAGGTCGCCGAGGAACAAGCCGACGTTGGCGATGCGGCTGAGCTCGAACAGGATCGTGCGGATCCATTGCGCTCGCGGCGGTGCCTCGATGTCCATCAACTTCTCGGCGGCGAGGATGAAGGGCACCTCGTTGGCAAAGCTGCCGAGCCAGTCGATGCGGTTGATCAGCGTGGTCACCTGCGGGAACGTGCGGACCTCGGTGAGCTTCTCGTACCCGCGGTGCATGTAGCCGGCGCTCGGCTCGGCCCACACAACCTGCTCGCCGTCGAGCCGCACGATGATGCGCAGCGTCCCGTGGGTGGCCGGATGCTGGGGCCCGATGTTGAGGGTCATGCCTTCGGTCTCGAGCTCGATGTTGAGGCGCGCGTCGGCAGCCTGCGATGCGATGTAGCTGAGCTTCTGGCGATCGGCAAGGTCGGTCATGTTGCATCACCTGCGGCGTCGGTTGCTTCGGGCTCCTCGTCGTCGCCGGGCAGCGGCTCGACGTCGACGATGCCTGGCCACGGCTTGACGATGCGTGCGAGCAGTGGGAAGTCCTTGCGCAATGGATGGCCCTCGAACTCCATCGGCAGGTACATGTTGCGCAGGTCGTTGTGACCGGCGAAACCGATGCCGAACATCTCGTGCGCTTCACGCTCGTGCCAGTTGGCACCGGCATAGACGGTGATCCAGCTGTCGACGACGAGGTTGTCGTCGGGGATGTCGGCCTTGATGGTCACACCGAAGTGGTCCTTGATGTTGGTGACCCTGGCGAAGATCTGCATGCGCGTTTCGCCACCCGCGTAACCCTGACGAATGGTGTCGTCGCGAACGGGCGGAGGCTGCGTGGGATCGTCTTCGCCCCGCCCGAACGGGCTGGGCATCCAATCGATCGCCGAGAGGAAGCAGAAGTACTCGCAACCGATCACATCGCGCAGGGCCATGCCGGCAGCGCGCCACGATCCGATGTCGACACGGATCCACACATCGTCGCCCGGCTTCACCAGGCTGTCGACGAGACCGTCGCCCAGCACGTCGCGCATGCGTTGCACGATGCCTTCGCGCAGGCCGTCGCCGGGCAGTGCCAGCGTTTCGGTTCCGGTATCACTCAATGGGACCACCGCCCACCACGATCGGTTCGCGCATCGACACGTCCTTGACCATTGGTTTGGTGCCCTCGCCGCGCCAACGGGCACCCATGTCCTCGTTCTTGATCCGCTGCTGCAACAAGACGATGCCCTCGAGTAGCGCCTCGGGACGAGGTGGGCAACCGGGCACATAGATGTCGACCGGGATGATCTGGTCGACGCCCTTCGTCACGGAGTAGCTGTCCCAGTACGGCCCGCCGCAGTTGGCGCACGAGCCCATCGAGATCACGTACTTCGGTTCGGGCATCTGCTCGTAGAGACGCTTGACCGCAGGCGCCATCTTGTCGGTCACGGTGCCGGAGACGACGACGAGGTCGGCCTGACGTGGACTTGCCGGCAGCGGGATCACGCCGAGGCGCATCACGTCGTACCGGGGCGAGCCGAACGCGGCGCCCATCTCGATGGCACAGCAGGCCAGGCCCCATTGGTAGACCCACATGCTGTACGAACGCCCGAGGTTGAACAGCGACGTCAACGGTTTGGGCATCCGCCCTTTGTCTACGAATCCCATACGGTCATACCCAACGCAGCACGCCCTTGCGCCACGCGTACACGAGGCCAAGGAGCAGGACGAGCACGAAGATTCCCATCTCGGCGAGCCCGAAGCCGGCATAACGCTCGAGCTGGGTGGCCCACGGGAAGATGAACACGGCTTCGACGTCGAACACCACGAACAGCAGGGCGAAGATGTAGTAGCGGACCTGGCTCTGCGACCAACCGTCGCCCACAGGATCGACGCCACTCTCGTAGGCCGTCAGCTTCTCGACCGACGGCTTGTTGGGCCGAACGAGTGCCGAGATGCCCAACAACAATCCGGCCAACAGCAGGGCGATCGCCCCGAACCAGACGACCGTGAGGTAGTCGCGCAAGAAGTCCGACATCGCGGCCGACGCTACTACGCGGCGTGAATGGCATCACAAAAGCAGGCGCGTTCCGGCGTGTCATACGTGCTGATAGTGTATGTATACATGAGCGAGCTCTCCGTCGTACGTACAGTTCGCGTCGATTCCGAGATGGACGCGCGGATCGTCGCCATGGCAGCCGAACGCAACGTCAGCGTTTCGCAGTTCATCCGCTTGACCATCGAGGAGGTGATCGCCTCCAACGAACGGCAACGGCGGCTTCGCAGAGCGCTGCAAGCCGCCGAGGATTTCGGCGAGATCGACATCGATCGCCAGCACGTCTGGGGTCGGACGGACGACCGTGTATCTGATTGACACGTCTGTTCTCACTCGACTTCGACTACCGAAGATCGGCGCCACATTGCTCGGCCTCGGCCAGATCCTCTACTCGCCTATTTCCGGTCTCGAACTTCGTTACTCGGCATCGAACGAGGCGGACTATCGGAGGCTCACCACCATCCTCGACGGCTTCGACAGACTTCCGATGGTGGAAGCAGCACTCGACATCGCGGACCGGACCCAGCGCCTGCTGGCGAAGGCGGGTCTGAGGGGTCGGCCGATCCCCGACCTGATCATCGCCGCGGAAGCAGAGTTGGCCGGCCTGACGGTGCTGCACTACGACGGCGACTTCGACCTCATCGCATCAGTGACCCACCAACCAACGTTGTGGATTTCTCCACCGGGTTCGATCGACTGATTGGGATCATCGACCGAACGCCTTGCCCGTCGATCGGACGGTGACTGGGCGATGACCTCGGCAGTCTCGTCGGCGACTGCCACATCGGAGGCATACTTGGCGGATGCCTGATGAAAGCGAACTCCCGACCGGCGCCACCGACGAGCCCACTGACGCCGAACTCGAGCTCGAGACGTACGACCTCGACGGCGATGGTGAGATCGGGGTGATCGATCACGAGCGCGCCCGGCTCGGCCTGGTCGATGCCCGTATGGAAGAGATCGCCGAGGAAGGCGGGATCAAGGGCGCGCTGGCCGAAGTAGCGCACAAGATCCTCGATGCGTTCGACAACGACTCCGACGACGACGACAAGGACGACGACAAGGACGACGACGACTGAATCGTCAGGGGTCGGTCAGGTCGGTGGCAGCGATTGGGTTGCGTCGAGCCAGCCCGACATCCCCGCTTGCACCATCTCTCGAGGCACGCTCGAACCGCCTGCACCGTAGGCCGCACCGGACTTCGGTGGTGTGCCGACGCGCTCGCGGGCGTAGGCGATCGCGCCGTGGAGGTCCTCGGCGAACCGGTCCATCACACCGGGGCGGTGTTGGGGCGGGTGATGCAGAAGTGGACGGCCGGGGGGTGCTGCAGGCCGTTCATCCGCCAACTCTGTTTGGCCAGGTAGTCGTTGACGTGAAAGATGTCGACCTCATCGCCGGGTGCAGCGCAGAACGCGACATTGAAGAACGGATCGCCGATCACGGCCAGTTCAGGGTGTTCGCCGATGATGCCGCGAAGCTCCGCTGCCGTCCGGAAGATGTCAGCCGCGATCTTCATGTAGCCCTCGCGGCCGAGAGACACCATCGCCGCCCACGCCGAGGCGATGATCCCACCGGAACGCGAGCCGCTCATCCCGGGCGACGTGTACAAACCGCCGGGCCAATCGGGAGCCAAGAAGTATTGGAGACGACGCAGTTCCGGCGTGCGGTAGAGCAGCACGCTCGAGCCCTTCAGCGCGAATCCGTACTTGTGCGTGTCGGCACTGAGCGACGTGACCCCCGGCAGCCGGAAATCGAAGACCGGAACCGGGAGTCCGAGCGACTCGCCCCAGCACAGGATGAACCCGCCGAGGCAACCATCGACGTGCAAGTTGATCCCACGCTCCAACGCCAGCGCCGACAGCTCGTCGATCGGATCGATCAAGCCGTGTGGATACGTGCCGGCCGAGCCGACCAGCGCCACGGTGTTGTCGTCGACCAACGAACGCACCGAGTCCATGTCGGCGACGAACTGGTCGGTCACGGTGGCCTTGCGCAACTCGATCCCGAAGTAGTGCGCACCCTTGTCGAATGCTGGGTGGGCAGTCACCGGCATCACCACATTCGGATTGGTGATCCCGCGCTCGCGGCCCCATTCCCGGTACACCAGCAGCGGATTCATCAGGCTCTCGGTACCACCGCTCGTGATGACCCCGCACGGTTCCGGGGCATGCATCAGACCAGCGGTCATCGCGATGACTTCGCCTTCGAACCGCGTTGCGCTGGGGTACACATCACGCTGCAGGACGTTCGCGTGGCTGTAGTGACCGAACACCTCATTCAGGAATGCGTAGTGCTGGTGATCTCCTGAATAGATCGAGCCGCTGATCTTGCCCTCGTCGGCCACCGCATCCTCGATGGCCGACATCGCTTCGATCTCGGCGAGCACCTCCTCCCGGGTGCGCCCAGATTGCGGAAGACTGCGCTCGACCGGATAACGATCGGCATACGGATAGAGGCCCATCGCCGAAAGCTACCAATGCGATGGCGTACCCGCCCCGTCAGTCACATTGGCGGTTGCGAAGGAATGACAGCATCCGGCCGTACTGATGACGGTTGCGGGCAACCTTCACCGGCACCATCCGCATGAGGTCGTCGTTGCCCGACGGTCCGACGATCACGACGTCGGCATCGCCGGCCGTCGTGCTCGGGACCTTGACGAAGAGGCGAACACGCCCCTTCTTGTCGGCCTTGACGACCTTCAGCCGGGTGACCTCGAGGCTCGACGACTGCAGCTGGATGGTGACGGTGGCGTTGGCGGTGTAGCCCTCGGCCTCGACCCACAGTGCCTGGCCGGCGCTGAGGCACTGCCTGTAGCCGCCGACCACCTTCGCCGATCCGCTCGACTTCAAGCTGCGCACCGTCACCTGGAATGCGCTCGATGCCGAGTTGCCCGAAGCGTCGGTGGCCTTGCATGCGACCTTCGTCTGACCCATCGGCATCGCCGTCATGGGCGCCGGATTGCACACTGTCGGCAGCGCACCATCGACCGCGTCGGTTGCCGTAGGCGTCGTGTACGACACCCATGCCGGTCGGCTGCCGCCTCGCTCGACGACCAGGTTGCGATGCTTGTCGATCACCGGTGCCGTCTTGTCGCCGGTCACCTTGCCGTCGTTGTCGAGCACCGTCACGAGGTTGCCGCCGCCGGCGAATCGGTACGGCACGGCGTCACCGGGCTCCACCGACACGCTGAAGTACTCGGTCGGCTCGGCCTTGGCATCGTCGTCGATCGGGATGTGCAGATCCGCAGTCGTCTGTCCGTCGGCCAGTTCGATCATGAAGTCAGTCGATGAGATCGCAGTGCCGTCGGCAGTGTCGACCGCGGTCGCATGTGCGGGGAACAACAGCGATCCGTAGGTGTTTGCCGACACCTTCACCTGCAGCACCGCCTCGCCGCCTTCGGTCACGGTCGGACGGCCGATGATCTCCAACGTGGGAGGCGGCAGCACGGTGATGTTCCAGACGCCGGTCGATGTCGTCGTGCCGTCACTGACGCTGTACGTGATGGTCCGCTGAAATGGTGCGGTGGGGAGCGGCGCCGGATCGTAGTAACGACTCGACGAGTACTCGCACGTGAAGCTGGTCGCCGGGCCGTCGTCGCAATCGATCCAATCATCGTTGACCGGCGGCATGACCACCGTGAGGGCACCGCCTTCGGGATCCGACGCAGTGAACTGCACGGAGTAGACGTCTTCATATCGCACGGTCATCGAGCCACCGCTGACGACCGGAGCCTGGTTGCCCGCCGCCGACACGGAGCCGTGCTCGAGCACGCCGACAAGTGATCCGACCACTGCGAACGCAGCAGCCAACCGCACCATCCGAATGTTCATGTCCCGTCCCTTGCTTCGAGGCGCCGAGTGGGCGCCCGCCCGTTCCGATCAAGGCATCGGCCCGTTTCGGTTCCGGGTTGACTCAAGTGTCGACGAACAAAAGTTCAGAACTTGGTCAAGTTTGCAAGCGCTCGGTGAAGATCGATCATTCGCTCGAGCGCAACATCCATCGTTGCGCGAGCACCCGGATCCGGCTCGCGAATCGCGCGCGTCCGCAGCAGTGAGGGCACGTCGTCCATCGACAGATGACCGAGAGTGGAGAACGCGAGGAATGCCGCGCCGCGTGCATTGGTCGCACGCGGTTCCTGTAGCTGACGAACGGGACGGTCGAGTGCGTCGGCCATCATCTGCGCCCAGAGATCACTTTGCGCGGCACCACCGCCGAAGCACACGGTGGCGAACTCGTTGCCGACGAACGCCTCGACGGCTGGACGCAGCCACGCCAGATTGATCGCAACTCCCTCCATGACGGCGCGTACCAGATGGCGACGATCGTGGTGGAGCGATAGCCCGCTGAACGCCGCACGAACATCGTCGTCGGGTCGTGGCGCAACCGAGCCGAGCATCCATGGGGCGAACTGCACACCGTCGGAACCGGGCGCGACCGATGCCGCATCGTCGGTGGCCGCAACGAAATCGTCGCCGTATCCGAACAACCGCATCGCCCACTCGAGGGCACGTCCGCCGACGCCGTTCTCTGCCATCACGAAGTACTTGCCGACCAACGGACTGGGCACTGCCAACAAGCCGGCACGAAGGTCACCACGGAACTGGTCGATGTGCGTCACCATCACCGATGTCGTGCCGACGATGATCGAACCATCGCGTGCAGTCAGCGCCCCGGCACCGATGGCCGACGTGATCGAATCGATCGTTCCGGTGGTCACCGGCGTTCCTTCGGGAATGCCCAGTTCCGACGCAGCCGTCGACGTGACAGCTCCGACGATCCCATTCATCGGCAGCAACGGCGGCAGCTTGTCGGGATCGAGCCCGGTCGCGGTCAAGAGCTCCGCGTCGTAGTCCGTCGTGCCCCACGTTCGGTTGTCGCACACCAGCAGTCCGAACATCGTCGACTGCGTTGCTCCCACTCGGCCGGTGAGTCGGGCCGTGACGTAGTCCATCGGCTCGACGAACGCCGACGCCGCCTCGTATGACTCGGGATGGAACGTCCGCAGCGCGTGGATGTGGCCGCCATCATCGTTGCCTGTTGGCAATGGGATCAGGCCGTGGCGCTCGACGAACAGTGAGAAGGACTCGTCGGTCAACAGCGAGAGGTTGTGATCCGCGCCGCGCGTGTCCATCCACAGGATGCACGGTCCGGTGGGCATGCCATCGGATGCGACGGGAATCACGCTCATGTATTGACTCGTGACGGCGACCGCAACGATCGGCGGAAGCGGGCGAACACCGTCGAGCGTTGCACGCGTCGCGTCGACGATGGCCGTCCACATCTCGCGCGGATCTTGTTCTGCTCCCCCGCCGTCGATGAACCGAGTGACCACCGGACGACTGGACCACGCGACGGTGGAGCCGTCCGCTGCGACGAGCGCGACCTTGGGTCCGCCGGTACCCAAATCGATTGCCAGCACGCATTCAGTCGTCACGCGGCGAGGTTACGACGTGCTACACCGTTGATGTGAACGAGAGGGCAGACGTGGAGCGGCTCGTGCGCGCGAGCAACCTTTTCGCCGGCCAGACGGTGCAGATCCGTCCGTTGAACGGTGGCATCACCAACCGGAACTTCATCGCCTCCACGGATCGCGGCGAGTACGTGATCCGCATCCCGGGCGAACGCACCGAGTTGCTCGGCATCGACCGCGCCTACGAGGCAGAAGCCGCGCAGCGCGCTGCCGAACTGGGCATCGGGCCCGCGGTGTTGGGCATGTTGGAAGGCGTCGGCACGCTGGTGACGGAGCTGGTGGACGGACATCACCTCGAGCCGACACCGTTCTCGGAGCGGCTCGGCGACGTCGTCGATCTCATCCACCGCTTTCACGACAGTGGGCCGCTCGGTGGAGCCTTCCCGATCCACCGCGTTGTCGAGTGGCACGCGCGCGACGCGTCGGCGCGCGGGGTGATGGCACCGAAGGCGTACGAGCGTCTGCACCAACAGAGCCGCCGAATCGAGTCGGCGTTCGGTCGTTCGCCGACGCCACTGGTGCCGTGTCACAACGACTTGTTGCCGGGCAACGTGTTGTTCGCCGAAGACCGCGTGTGGCTGCTGGACTTCGAGTATGCGGGGATGAACGATGTGTTCTTCGACCTCGGCAACCTCAGTGTCAACAGCGAGCTCGGACACGAAGCGGAAGAGCGGCTGCTGACCCTGTACTTCGGTCAGATCACCAAATCGTCGTGGGCGCGCCTGCAGCTGATGAAGATGATGAGCGAGTTTCGCGAAGGCATGTGGGCTGTCGTTCAACAAGCGATCAGCACACTCGACACCGACTTCGTCTCGTACGCCAACGACAGGCTCGGGAACTGCGAGCGGCTGGCCAGTCGACCCGAGTTCGAAGGTTGGCTCGCGGACGCCGCCAATCCCATCGACTGACGCAACCGAGCCGTTCGAAAAAGCAAGAGATGGGGCCGCATCCCCCGAAGCAGCCCCATCTCTAGATCGTGAACCGTGGCAGTCAGCCGAGCTGTTCGAACTCCCGCTCGATCGCCAGCAGCTCTTCCTTGGTGCCTTGCACCCTCGGCCCAGTGAACCACTTGCGAGCGCTGAAGTGCCAATAGGCCCACATGCCGACGAACGCCAAGACGATGAGCGGACCGGTGAAGTTGAAGTTGTTCTGCTTGAAGAAGGAGTTGCCCGGCGCCGTCGAATTCCGTGATCTGGTTGTCGTTGCCCCAGATCGGCCAGAACGGCCAGAACACGGGCGCGAAGAACAGGATCGTGATGAGGGCGATCCACGCAAGTGCGGTCCAGCCGACGATCTTGTGATACCCCTTCAGGTTCCACGGACCCGGCTGGAAATCGGGGTTGGTGAGGCGGAGGTAGATCGGGATCACGTAGGCGATGTAGAGACCGATCACGCAGATGCCGGTCATCGCGAAGAAGGCGGTCGAGTACCTGCCGGCGCCGTTCCGGCGACGTACAGCGAGACTCGCCCCGACGATCGCCGACAGCACGACGCCGAGCCAGATCGAGTTCGTCGGTGTGCGGGTCTTGCGGTTGATCTTGTGCCAGTAGCTTCGAGCCGGGCAGCGCGCCGTCTCGACTGAACGCGTAGATCATGCGGCTGTTGGCAGTGACCGACGCCATGCCACAGAAGAACTGGGCGACGATGCAGATGAAGACCAGGAACTTGGCCATACCCGATCCGACGCTGAACGAGATCAGCCTCGGCGCCGCATTGACCAAGAACGGGTTTGAGCGTTTCCGAACACGATTCCGGCATAGTGTCGCCACCGGCGGCATCGACTGCGCCCTTCTTCGGAAGCGCTGCCGTCATGGCCAAGTTCAAGAAGAAGGCAGCGATCGCCGACACGTAGATCGCCCTGACGATCGCCTTCGGTGCCTCCGTGCGGGCACCGATGGTCTCCTCGCTGACGTGCGCCGATGCGTCGAACCCTGTGATGGTGTATTGCGCGAGCAGCAAGCCGAGGCCGAACAGGTAGATCGTGATGAACGAGACCTCCGTTCCATCCGGACAGGCCCTGGCGGCGCAGTGTCGAAGGCAGCCCACGATGCCCCGGGTGTTGTTCGGCGAGATGAAGAGGACGGCGACGATGATGACGACGCCGACGACGTGCCACCACACGCTGATGTCGCCGAGGATCTTCACCAGCTGCACGCCGAAGGTGTTGAGCAATCCGTGGGCGATCAGCACGAGGATGAAGATCCCGTAGATGCTGAGCACGGTGAGCTTGAAGCCATCGTCGAACATGCGGATGAAGTAGCGCGATGAAGATGGCCAGCGCGTAGTCGACGCTGGCGATGACGCCGATCTGTCCGAGCAGGTTGAACCAGCCCGTGTACCACGACCATCGTGCACCGTTCTTGCGGGCCAACTTCGCCGACCAGTAGTACAGCCCGCCGGCCGTCGGGTAGCTCGAGCAGATCTCGCCCATCGCCATGCCGACGAGCAAGGCGAAGAAGCCGACGATGATCCAACCGAGCGTGATGACCCGTGGTCCACCGGTCGCCAAGCCCAGCCAATACGACGTCATGCCGCCGGCAAGGATCGAGATGATCGAGAAGCTGATTGCGAAGTTGCTGAACCATCCGAGCTTTCGGTTCAGCTCCTGCGCGTAGCCCATTGCATTGAGCTCGTCGCGATCTGAATCGACCGTAGTCATACAGAACCCCCAGTTCCGGTTCGGTGCAAACCCCAGTTGCACAATCGAACTAGCGCCGATGTCTAGCACGTCTGAAAGTGGCCATCGCGCAAGCGTCCAACGGCAAGGTTTCGATTGCCGTATCACCGCTCACCCTGCGAGAATCTTCACGGCAAGGGGTGCTGACGCTGCATGGTGGGACGAGGGTGACGCTGAACGAGTCCGTGGCGGATCGCCGCGGCACGCCCGGGATCTTCGAGCTGTCGGACCGGTACATCGTCGAGAGCGCGGCGCTCGATCCGATGCTCGCATCCTTCTGGGGCATACCCGGTCACGACGAGGAGATGACCGACTACTCGCCCGATGGTTGGGCGTCCGCGGCTCGACCTGCAACGTCGGACGATCGGTGAACTGTCGCGCATCGAGCCACGCGGTCGAGGCGATCGCATCGCCATCGAAGTCATGCGCGAGCGAGTGCAAGCAGAGTTCGATCTGATCGACTCCGGCGAGTACCACCGATGGCTCAGCGTGTTGAACAGCCACCACGCCTACGTCCGCGACATCTTCGACTACATGCCACGCGAATCGGAACAGGATTGGCGCTGCGTGCGGGCCAGGCTGGCCGAGGTGCCACCTGCGCTCGACAAGCTGCGCGCCAGCTTCGTGCACGCGGCCGGCAACGACCAGCTCGCGGCGCGGCGCCAGGCGCTGGCGTGCGCGACGCAGTGTTCGATCTGGGGCAAGCCCGATGGGTTCTTCGGCGAGCTCGCGGCGGAGTGTCCATCGTTGGACCTGTCGACCGAGGCGGCCGCGGCTGCGGCCGCCTTCACAGAGTTCGGCAGATGGTTGGGCACCGACTACGCGGCCATCGCGACACCCGACGACCCGGTGGGCACGGACCGCTACCGGTTGTTCGTCCGCTTTCACAACGGCACCGATCTCGATCTGGACGAGACCTACGCATGGGGCTGGGAAGAGCTCCGCAACATCGAGTCGCGCATGTCGGCGTTGGTCGAGAGGATTGTCCCGGGTGCTTCGCGAGACGACTGCATCGACCAGTTGAAGCGCGATCCGCGTTACGTCGTCGAGGGCGCCGACAACTTCCTGGCATGGAGCCAAGGCGTGATCGACCGGACCATCGACGATCTCGACGGTCGGTACTTCGCGATCGCCGATCCACTGCGCCGATGCCAGGCGATGGCGGCTCCCGCCGGGGGACCCGAGACCACGTACTACACGCCACCGAGCGAGGACTTCACCCGGCCGGGTCAGATCTGGCATCAGGTCGCGGGGAAGGAACGCTTCCCGCTGTGGGAGGCCTTGTCGACCGAGTACCACGAGAGTGCTCCGGGCCATCATCTCCAGCTGGCGCAGATGATGTACCAGGCCGATTCACTGACCCGTTTCCAACGGCTCGGCGTCGCCATATCGGGCCACGGCGAGGGGTGGGCACTGTATGCCGAGCGACTGATGCACGAGCTCGGCTACCTCGACGATCCGGTGTACGAGCTCGGATGGCTGGCGGGTCAGGCGCTCGCGCGCAGCGCGAGTGATCCTCGACATCGGACTGCATTGCGAGATGCGAATTCCCACCGACGAGCATTTCCATCCGGGCGAGAAGTGGAGATCGGAACTGGGCTTGCCGTTCCTGCTCGAGCGAACCGGCCATCCGGAGGAGTTCCTCGCCTCCGAAGTCGACCGCTACCTGGGCATGCCCGGCCAGGCGATCTCGTACAAGGTCGGCGAACGAGTGTGGCTCGAGGGGCGTGATCGGGCGCGGCAGCGTCTCGGCGCGCAGTTCGATCTCAAATGCTTCCACCAAGTCGTGCTCGACATGGGTGCGATGGGCCTCGATCAGCTCCGCTCCGAGCTCGACGCCATCGTGTCCCTCGACGGCCTCGCCTGACTCACGAAGAGGCCGTGCCCGCGACGCGGTCGAGGAACCAGTCGACGAGATGGTGAGCGGCGGGCTGGCTCTCCACAACGTTGCGGCTCGTGTCGTCGATCAGCTGGTCGGGCTTGATGCCGTATTTCAACAACTCGGCGCTGCCACCGTCGCTCGTTGCCCAGCGGCGGATCATGGTCTCTGTTGCCTCGGGGTGGAACTGCGTGCAGAAGCTCCGCGCCATTCGCCATGCCTGCGGGCCGACCGAGCTGCGCGCGAGCTCGAGCGCACCTGGGGGCACCGTCACAACGTCGTAGTGCCACTGCATCCACGGACCTGCAGGGATCACCTCCGGCTCATCAGAGACAACTTCCTTCCAACCGATCTCCGGCTCGCGCGCCCGTTCGACCGTGCCGCCCAACGCGTGGGCCATGATCTGGTTGCCGTAGCAGATGCCGTAGATGGGCACGCCGGAGTCGTGAGCGTTGCGAATCAACTCCCCTTCTGCTGCGACTGATTCGGCGACGTGCGGCCAGTAGACGCTCCACTCACTGCCCAGCGTGACGACCAACTCGTAGCCGTCGAGCGCCGGCCAGTCGGTGAGGTTCTCGCGATGGCACTCCGTGAACGAGAAACCTCGAAGACGAAACTGCTCGGCGACGAAGCCGCCGTCGGCATCGACGGCGTTGGCAATCAGCAGCGCTCGCATCTGCACCACGGTACGCGCTGACACGTTGCACCTCGGTGTCGTTCAGTCGGTGGCGATGAACACGTTCTTCAACTCGGTGTAGTGATCGAGCACGTGCATCGAGTGCTCCCGACCGAGACCGCTTTGCTTGAATCCGCCGAAGGGCGTGCTGTAGCGCACCGAGCTGTTGGAGTTGACGCTGATCGCGCCCGCCTCCATCGCCCTCACGACCCGCAATGCCCTGGCACCATCGCGTGTCCACACCGAACCGGAGAGGCCGTAGTCACTGTCGTTGCAGATTCGGATCGCGTCGGCCTCGTCGTCGAAGGGCAGCACCACCGCGACGGGGCCGAACACCTCATCGCGACAGATCGACGCGGTGGCGTCGGAGGGCGCGGCGATCATGATCGGGTGCCAGTAGCCCGGGCCCGACGGGGCAGCACCGGTGAAGACCGTGTCGAGGCCGTCGGTGAAGGATCGAACCCTGGCAAGGTGTTGTGCGGTGACCAACGGACCCATTGCCGTGGCCGGATCCATCGGATCGCCGACCTGCCAGTCGCGTGCTGCGGCGACGAACAGTTCGAGGAACCGATCGAACACCGAGCGCTCGACCAACACCCGGCTGCGCGCACAACAATCCTGTCCGGAGTTGTCGAACACCGCTCCAGGCGCAGCCGCCGCCGCCTTCTCGAGATCCGCATCTGCGAAGACGATGTTGGCGCTCTTGCCGCCGAGTTCCAACGTGAGCCGCTTCACCTGATCCGCGCAGCCGGCCATGATCCGCTTCCCGACCGCCGTCGAGCCGGTGAAGGCCACCTTGCGCACGTCGGGATGCTCGACGAAGCGCCATCCGACTTCGGCGCCGGTGCCGACGACGACGTTCAACACGCCTTCGGGAATGCCCGCCTCCAACGCGAGCTCACCGAGCCGCATCGTGGTCAGCGGTGTGATCTCTGCCGGCTTCATCACCGCGGTGTTCCCCGCGGCGAGTGCGGGCCCGATCTTCCACGACGCCATCAACACGGGGAAGTTCCACGGCGTGATCAACCCGACCACGCCGAGCGGCTCGTGGAACGTGACATCGACTCCGCCGGCGACGGGAATGGTCGAACCAGTGTGCTTGTCGATCGCCCCCGCGAAGTAGTGGATGACGTCGGCCGCGGCGTTGGCACACCACGTACTGCTGCCGATCGGCATGCCCATGTTCGCCGTCTCGAGACCCGCGAGCTCATCGGCATGGTCAGCGATGTTGTCGGCAAATCGGCGCATCAGGCGTGCCCGGTCGGCCGGCGCTATGGCTCGCCACGCCGGTGCCGCACGACGCGCCGCGTCGATGGCTTCATCCGTCTCTGCGCAACTGGCCAGCGGCAGTTCGCGCACGAGGGATTCGTCGGTGGGGTTGATCAAGCGGATGGACTCGGACACGGTCGACAGGGTAGCGAGCCGTCGAGATCCGGTCTCTGCGCTCAGGAACCCGCGGCCTCCAGAACATCACGCAGCTGCGAGGTGATGCTCCCCTGCCGCGGTGAGAACGTGCCGTCGAAGATGGCCGATCCGATGGTGAACGCGTCGGCTCCAGCTACCCGGAGGTCATCGATCTGCTGGCTGGTCGAGACACTGCCCGCGACCACCAAGTAGCCCGCGGTACCCCGGCGGGCGGCGCGTACCAGATCGAGCGGGTCGCTCTCTGTGGCCCGATAGGCGAGGAGGTCGACGCCGCTGCATCCGTTTCGGTCGAACTCTCGACACTGCCGCTCCACGAGGTCGGAGCCCCCGCCCAACTGCGTCGGGTGCCCTTCGGGCCGGCCAGGGAACGGGAGGTACTCGATCCCCGATCCGGCAATGATCGACAATGTCTCCTCCACCGCGGTGCCACCCATCAACCTGTCGACACCGATCGCCACCGCAGCCCGCGCGCTACGCAGGCACTCCTCCGTCGAGGTGCTGACAACCTCGAGATATGTGGTGACGCCGACCGAGTGCATCCTGCGGTTCAACTCCGTCAGCGTCGCCACATCGACGCCGACGTCCTTGAAGCCGGCATGGCGCACACCGACGTGCGCGACCGCATCCCACGTGTCGAGACAATCGACGATCGTCTCGTCCGAGCGTGTGAGCATGAAGATGAAATCCACGAGCCCTACAATTCCACGTGCATGAGCCAACCGCCGCCGCTGATCGCTGTGTGTGCACGCGTGCTGACCTTCAGCGACGAAGGCAAGCGCGATGCATTCTCCAGCAGCCAGCCGTACAGCCGAGCTGTGGCACGCGCCGGCGGCGTGCCGGTGCTGGTGCCGCCGATCCACGAGCTGTCGACAAACGCGCTGACCGTGCTGCAGCACTTCGACGGCGTCCTCCTCCCGGGCGGCGGCGACGTCGACCCGCGGTGCTATGGCCAGGAGCCGACCGAAGAGTCGCTGTACGGAATCGTCGCGGCCAACGACGAGCTCGACATGGCAGTGGCCAGTGCCGCTCTGGAGCTCGACTTGCCGATGTTGGCGTTGTGCCGCGGGATGCAAGTGCTCAACATCGTGTTGGGTGGCACGTTGGTGCAGGACATCGGCAACGACGAGCACTGGATGCGCGAGCACTCGGTGAAGCTCGTCGAGGGTTCGATCGTGGCCGACCTCGTCGGCGACACGCACCTCGATCACTGCCACTCCGTCCACCACCAAGGGATCGGTGAACTGGGGAGCGGGCTCGTGCCCATCGGGTACGCCGAGGACGGTCAGCTGGAAGCGGTGGAGCTGCCGACCAAGTCGTGGGTGGTCGGATTGCAATGGCATCCAGAGGACACCGCCGCCCGACAGCCGCAGCAACAGGCGATCTACGACGAGCTCGTTCGGAGAGCGGGCCTGCAATGAATCCGCTCGTCGTCATCGTCGGCCGCCAATCGCACGAGGCACAGGGTGTTCGTGGCGAGCCCTTCGCGGCCGGCCAGGCGTACTTCCGAGCCGTGGAGCGGGCCGGCGGGACACCGTTGATGTTGCCACCGATCAGCGGGTTGATCGACGACATCCCCGATCTCCTCGCTCGCGTCGATGCCGTCGTGTTCCACGGTGGTGGCGACATCGATCCGCGTCGGTACGGCCAGACGGCAACGGAGGAATCGCTGTACGGCATCGTTCCCGAGCACGACGAGATGGAGCTGGCGATGATCGCCGCGGCCATCGACGCCGACAAGCCGGTCCTCGCGATCTGCCGTGGGATGCAAGTGCTCAACGTCGCCCTCGGTGGCACGCTGGTGCAAGACATCGGGAGCGAAGATCACTGGCACCGCTTCACCGCTGTCGATCTCGATGCCGGCTCCCGCGTCGCCAAGGCGATGGGTACCGAAGCTCCGGCGCAGTGCCACTGCGTTCACCATCAAGCACTCGATCAGCTGGGCAACGGGCTTCGAGTTGTCGGCCGCCATGCCGACGGCATCCTCCACGCTGTCGAGCACGACACCGCGCGCTGGATCGTCGCCATCCAATGGCACCCGGAGGATTCAGCTGCCGAAGACCCGCAGCAACAAGGCCTGTTCGACGAGTTGATCCGCCAAGCCTCCTGAGCCCTCAAGGCGCAGCCGTTCGATCGCCAGCGCACCCCGGTCGGGCGCGATATCACGCCATATCCGGCACGTTTCGCGCCCACTGAGATGTGTTGGGCGCGATATCACGCCACCGCTGGCAGGTCTCGCGCCCAGTGGATTGGACGCAGGGGGATGTAGCGAGGCTCGCTCGTAGAGTCCCAGTCGGCATCCCCATCGTCCCCTGAACGTGATGGAGGTGCCCGTGAATCGTGAATGGAAAGCCGCGGTCAATCGATATCTGAGCATGCACCTCGGAGTCATCTCGACGACGCGTCTGATCGACATCGGATGCCCGAGCCGAACTCTCGCGAATCTCGTATCGGACGGTGAGCTCATCACCATGTTGCCCGGCGTCTTTCGGAGCGCACATTGGCCCTGTGGTCGTGATCAGTTGATGGCCGCCGTGTGTGCGCGCAACTCCGCTGCGATCATCGGCTTCACTACTGCCGGCCAAGAGTGGAATGTGCGCCGAACGCGAGATCCGAGGATCCACGCGTTGATCCCTCATGGGCGGTCCCCCGAGCTGGAAGGCGTGATCGTCCACCGCTGTCGTCGCATCGATCCGGTCGACATCGTCCAACGTGGAGATGGCATCCGGCTGACCAGCCCGCCACGCACGATTTTCGACAGCGCAGACATGGTCGGCGCCGACGCGACTGCATCTGCCCTCGAACAGTTGCTCAACGAGCAGCGAGTGACGTTTGGAACCATCACCGACACGGTGCAGAGGCTGTACCACCCGAACCGCCCCGGTTCGATCACCATGCTGTCTGTCATCAGCTCACGCCCGGTATGGCGTGAGGCATTGCAGTCTGATCTCGAAGTTCGGGTGCTGCAGGAGATGGCGCGACAGCAACTCTCCGAGCCCATGCCACAGTTTCGGGTACGCCTACCGGGCTACGACCACGATATTGCGATCGACTTTGCATGGCCGAACGTCAAGCTGGCCATCGAAGTTGACCATCCGGCGTGGCATGCCGGTGCGCTCGAGTCGCATGCCGACAAAGGCCGCGACCGCAAACTGACAAGCATCGGTTGGACCACCGCCCGCATCACCGACATCGACGTGGCCGGCGGCCTTCGTGGTGCAGTGGCCGAAGTCGGCGCGATATTGGCCCGGCTCACAGCGAGCCTCTCCTGACAGAACCCCATCATTGGGCGCGATATCACGCCTGATTCGGCACGTTTCGCGCCCGTTTGGCAGGCACGGGCGCGAATTCACGCCGCGGACGGCAGATATCGCGCCCAACCAGATGGAAGCCTGGCGGGCGCCGGGCCGGAGGGCGCTGCGCTGGTTCGGGGAAGCCGGTCTACGGCGAGACGGCGACGGCGGCTTTGGTGGCGTCGATCAGCCAGCCGGGGTAGAAGCCGATCAGCAGGGTGAAGCCGACGGACAGGGCAAGGGCGACGCCGGTCCACAGCGGCACCCGGACCGGCTCGCGAGCCGTATCCCCGGACTCCGGCTCGGAGACCCACATCGAGATCATGATCCGCAGGTACAGGAAGGCGGCGATGACCGAGGCGACCATGGCGATGATGGCGATCGCGTAGCTTCGCTCTTCGACAGCAGCCTCGATGACACCGAACTTGGCGACGAAGCCGGATGTCAGCGGCACACCCGCCTGAGCGAGCAGTAGCACCGTCATCGCCAGCGACAGGACCGGATGTGCCTTGCCCAGTCCGCGAAACGCAGCAAGATCGGTGGCGCCGTCGCCCGTGCGAGAAACCATCGTGACCACCGCGAACGTGCCGACGACCAGCACCGCGTACACCAGCATGTACAGCAGCGCCGACGGTACGCCGTTGCCGGAGTCGGGTTGCCCGGCGCGGTGCGATGCGGCTTCGACGCCGATGAGGATGAAGCCGGCGTGACTGATCGACGAGTACACGAGCATGCGCTTCACGTTGGTCTGTACGACCGCCAGCACCGAGCCGACCACGACGGTCAACACTGCGAGCACCCATACGATCGGCCGGTAGTCGTCGTGCCAGTGCGGCAGCGCGTAGATGAGGACACGCAACAAGGCGCCGAACGCGGCGACCTTGCCGACGGATGCCATGTAGGACGTCACCGGAGTCGGCGCACCCTCGTAGACGTCGGGCGACCAGAAGTGGAATGGAACAGCGGTGACCTTGAACGCCAAGCCGACCATCAACAACCCGACACCGGCGAGGATGAACGCGTCGTGGCGCACCACCGGCACGTTGGCGTTGAACGACTCGACGATGGTGGTGAAGTTGGTGCTGCCCGCGGTGCCGTAGACCATCGCGATTCCGTAGAGGAAGAACGCCGACGAGAACCCGCCGAGGATGAAGTACTTGATACCGCTCTCTTGGCTCTCGATGCGCCGGCGATGGCTCGCCGCCATGACGTACAGCGCGATCGACATGATCTCGAGCCCGAGGAACAGCACGACGAGGTCGTTGGCCGAGCCCATCACCACGCCGCCGATCGCGGCCAACAGGTACAAGGCGTAGACCTCGGGACCATCGAGGTGCTCGCGGCGCAGGTAGTCGTCGCTGACGAGCGCAACGAGCACGACGGCAGCCGAGATGGTGATCGTGATCAACATCGTGAACACGTCGAATCGAAGAGCGCCCCGAATCAACGTGGTGGGGCCATCGTCGGTGATGTCGTCCCACAAGAAGAAGCACAGGATCATCGACGCCAGGCCGGCGGCTGCGGTGAACAGCGCGTAGAGATGTCGCGGCCAACGCGGGAACAGTGACCCGAGGACGAGCAGCGTCATCGCCGCGCCGAGCATCACCAGCAGCGGACTGATCGCGAACCAGTCGACGGGGGGTCCGACGAGGACCGGATCGGCGGCGATCACGGCGTGACCCCGACCGGCTGCGGCTCGACATACGACGTCTTCTCGCTGACGTGCTCGATCAACCTGTTGACGCTCGGCTCGATGCGATCGAGCATCGGCTTGGGATAGATGCCGGTGAACACGATCACGCCGACGAGCGGCAGCATCACCGCGGCCTCGCGAAGCTTCAGCTCACCGAAGCCCTTGTTGGCTTCGTCGGGCTCGCCGTGGAACACCCGCTGATACGCCCACAGCAGGTACAACGCGGCGAGGATCACACCGGTCGCCGCGACGACGGTCCACCACCTGGCGGTGAGGAACGAGCCGATCAGCACCAGGTACTCGCCGACGAAGCCGTTGAGACCGGGCACCCCGATCGACGACAGCATCACCAACATGAAGACGCCGGCGAAGATCGGCGCAACCTTCTGGAGACCCTTCAGTTCGGAGATCTGGCGAGTGTGCCGGCGGTCGTAGATCATCCCGACCAGCAAGAACAGCGCACCGGTCGACACACCGTGGTTGATGTTCTGCATGACACCACCGGTCATCGACTGTGTCGTCATCGCGAAGATGCCGAGCACGATGAAGCCGAGGTGGGCGACCGACGAGTACGCGACCAGACGCTTGAGGTCCTTCTGCATCGTCGCCGCGATCGCGCCGTAGATGATGCCGATGACGGCGAGCGTCAGCCACAGGCTGCGGCTCCAACGAGCAGCCTCGGGGAAGAGGTAGACGCCGAAGCGCAGCAACCCGTACGTACCGAGCTTCAGCATGACGCCGGCCAGGATGACCGAGCCGCCGGTGGGCGCTTGCGTGTGCGCGTCGGGCAGCCAAGTGTGCAGCGGGAAGATCGGCACCTTCACCGCGAAGCCGATCGCGAGGGCGAAGAACAGCCAGCGACCGGTGCTCGCGGCGAAGTCGGCCTTGGCCAACTCGATGAGGTCGAACGTCAGCGGGCCATCGCCCTTCGCAAGGAACGCAGTCGCGATGATGCCGACGAGCATGAATGCCGAGCCGACCATCGTGAACAAGAAGAACTTCATCGCCGCGTAGACGCGACCCTCGTAGCCCCACCCGGCGATGAGGAAGTACATCGGGACGAGCACGATCTCGAAGAAGACGAAGAACAAGAAGAGGTCGAGGCTGAGGAACGCGCCGATCAAGCCGGCCTCGAGCATCAGCATCCACGCCAGGTACCGCTTGTGATCCTTGTGGGGGTCGGTGCCGGCGATGACGATGGGGAACAGCACGCCCGTCAGCACGACGAGGAACAACGAGATCCCGTCGACCCCGAGGTGCCAGGAGATCCCGTACGGCTTGATCCACAGGTGCTTGCTGACGAATTGGAAGTCGGCATCCGACTTGTCGAATGCGGCGAGCATCCAGATGCTGAGACCACCGGTGAGCACGCTGGTGAGCAGGGCGGTGAGCTTCACCCACTCCGGGCGATGGTTCGACAGCGACGCAACGAGCAGCGCCCCGACCGCAGGGACGACGATCAGCATGGTGAGGATGGGGAACGAGATCACAGGTTGCCCCGCACGACCACGAACCAGGCGAGCACCAAGACCACACCGACTCCGATCGCTGCCGCGTAGTTGCGGACGTTGCCAGTCTGCACGGTGCGAATGCGTTGCGCCGTGCCGCGCACGACTCGACCGACACCGTTGACTGCGCCGTCGATGACGTGCGAGTCGAACCAGGCGACCGCCTCGAAGCTCTCGCGTCCCGGACCGCCCATGAACCTGCTGACGGTCGCGTCGTAGTACCACGCCTCGGCGAGCACACGCGGCTCGACGGGCTTGGCCTTGTGCTTCGAATAGACGAGGTAGGAAGCACCGATGCCGAGCAGAGCGATCGCCACTGCGATGATCGCCAGCGGCAGCTTCGCCGTCGTGCTGTTGTGCTCGCCGACCACTGGCTCGAGCCATTGTGTGAGCTTCTCGGTGTTCTTTCCGAACGGCAGATTGATCCCGCCGCCCACAATCGACAAGAACGCAAGTCCGACGAGGGGCGCCAGCATGATGACCGGGCTCTCGTGTGGCTCGAAGTCGCCGTGTGCACCGTGCTCCTCGTGCGCGTCGTGCCAACGGGCCTTGCCGTAGAACACCATGATCACCTGACGTGTCATGTAGTACGCGGTCAGCAACGCTGTGACCAGGCCGACCGCCCACAGCACCGGGCTCTTGTCGTATGCCGCCAACAAGATGTCGTCCTTGCTCCAGAAGCCTGCGAACGGCGGCACCCCGGCGATGGCCAACCAGCCGATGATGAACGTGACCGCGGTGACGGGCATGACCTTGCGCAACGCGCCCATGCGGCGCATGTCCTGCTCGTTGTGCATGCCGTGGATAACAGCACCGGAACCGAGGAACAGCAGTGCCTTGAAGAAGGCGTGGGTGATCATGTGGAAGATCGCCGCGGTGTAGGCACCGGATCCGACGGCCAAGAACATGTACCCGAGTTGGCTGACGGTCGAGTATGCGAGCACCTTCTTGATGTCGTTCTGGGCGACGGCGATCGTCGCCGCGAACAACGCCGTTGCCGCGCCGACGATCGCGATCAACGTCGGCGCATACGACGACGCCACGTTCAGGATCGGGCTCATGCGACACATCAGGAACACGCCTGCGGTCACCATCGTCGCGGCATGGATCAACGCCGACACCGGCGTGGGTCCTTCCATCGCGTCCGGCAGCCACAGGTACAACGGCAGCTGCGCGCTCTTTCCAACAGCACCGATGAAGCAGAACAGTGCGATCGCCGTGGCGGTGGTTTGCGCCATCGTCGAGGCTGCACCGTTGACCCCGAGGTAGCTCAACGTGCCGGTGGCCTGGAAAGCGAAGAACATCGCCATCATGAAGCCCCAGTCGCCAACACGATTGGTGACGAACGCCTTCTTTCCGGCGGTCGCCGCACTCGTCCGCTCGTGCCAGAACGCGATGAGGAAGTAGCTGCAGGTACCGACACCCTCCCAACCGAGGAACGTCACGAGCATGTTCTCGCCGAGGACGAGCACCAGCATGCTGAGTGCGAACAGGTTGAGGTACAAGAAGAACTTGGAGAACCTGGGATCGCCGTGCATGTAACCGATGGCGTAGAGGTGGATGAGGGTTCCGATGCCGGTCACGAAGAGGCACATCGTGATGCTGAGCGGATCCGCGAGGAACGCAAGGTCGACCTTCAGCGAGCCAACCGGGACCCACGAGAACACCCTGTTGATGTTGGTCGTTCGCTCCTCGCCCGGTAGGGAGAGCAGATCGAAGTAGACACCGACGGTCACGATGAAGGCACCGAGGCACATCAGGGTTGCCAGATAACCGGCCTTCGGGTCACCGAGCCGCCGACCGAACAACAGGATGATGAGGAACCCGGCGAGTGGAAGCGCGGGGATCAACCAGACGACGTCGAGCATGGTTTCAGCCCTTCAGTTCCGCGAGATCGTCGGCTGTGGCGTTGGGCTTGCGTCGGATGATCGCGACGATGATGCCGAGGCCGACGACGACCTCGGCAGCAGCGACGACCATCACGAAGAACACTGTCGTCTGCCCGCTGATGTCGTTGAGCTTGCGGGCGACGGCGACGAAGGTGAGGTTGACGGCGTTGAGCATCAGCTCGACGCACATCAGCATGATCAGCGGGTTGCGACGAACCAGCACACCAACCGTGCCGATGCCGAACAGGACGGCAGACAGCACGAGGTACCACGTCGTCGTGGGGGCAGCGATCGCCGTCATGTCGCCGAATCCGTGGATGACTTCGGTGCCCGACGCGCCAACAGCACTGTGCCGACGACTGCGATCACCAGCAGAATAGAGGTGAGCTCGAACGCCAGGACGTGATCGCTGAACACGTCACGCGCCAGGGCGCGAACGTTGCTGTCGGGATCTGCCGATGTGTCGACCGCGACCTTCGCGGTGGTGCCGATGTTGTCGCGCGACGAGATGGCTGCGAACGCGATCAAGCCGATCACCCCACCGCCGACCGCAGCGGCAACCTTGCGTTGCAGCTTGAACGGCTCGACTCGCAGGTCCTCCGCCTTGTCGACGCCCAGCAACATGATGACGAACAGGAAGAGCACGACGATGGCGCCCGAGTAGACGATGATCTGCACTGCAGCCAGGAACTCGGCTTCTTGCGACACGTACATCACAGCGACACCGAACAACGTCAGGACGAGGCTGAGCGCGGCGTGCACAGGATGCGAGCGCGTGATCACCCCGATCGCGCCGGCCAGGATCATCAGCCCGGCACAGATGAAGACGAACAACTGCATTACGGCGCGTTCTCCTCAGGATCGCGAACGCCGTAGCCGAGCTCGGCGCTCCAGCCGACTTCACCGACGAAGTTGGCATCCCCGCCGGGCGACGTCGCCCGCATCCACCCACTGGTGTTCTCGTCCTCGCCGGGCCGCCAGTCTTCCCACGGCAAGTGCTTCGGCTTGCCCTCGTCGTCCACCACCAGCTCCGTCTTGGTGTACACCGCGTCGCGTCGATTGGTGAAGCTGAACTCGAACAGCTTCGACTCGGTGATCGCTTCGGTCGGGCACGCCTCGACACAGAGATCGCAATGGATGCACCGGAGGTAGTTGATCTCGTAGACGAAGCCGAACCGCTCGCCGGGCGACGTCGGGTTCTGCGGATCGTTGTCGGCGCCGCGGACGTGGATGCACTTCGCCGGACAGACACCGGCGCACAACTCGCAGCCGATGCACTTCTCCATGCCGTCCTCGTAACGGTTGAGGACGTGGCGGCCGTGCAGTCGCTCGGGCTTGTCGATCTTCTCGTCGCGACCTTCGGTCTCTTTGCCCTTCTTGGCAACGCGGCCACCGGAGTACGACGTCGTGACCCGCTTGCCTCCGAGCAACCGGCTCTGTCGTGCAGTCACCAGAAATCCTTCGAGGTAACCCATCAGAACATCGCCCCCTCTCGTTCTCGATTGCGCGCGCTGACCTTCGTCGCAAGGTTCAGCAGGACACCGGCGAGGAACAGCACCAGCAGGGCGGCGATGCCGACTGTGGTCTTGTGCAGCCGCGTCCAACCGTGATCCGTGCCGAGCCGCAGCAGCGACAGCAACATGAACCAGCCGAGCGCGACGGGGATCAGCACCTTCCACCCGAGGTTCATCAGCTGGTCGTATCGCAGGCGAGGAAGGGTGGCGCGGAACCACACGTACACGTACAGGAACACCAGCAGCTTCAAGAAGAACCAGATGGTGCCGGAGAATGGGCCGAGGAAGGCAAGGATGTTGTCGTTGCCGTTGATCTTCACCGGCTGCGGGCCACCGAAGAACAGCGTCACGATGACTGCGCTCATGGTGACCGTGTTCATGAACTCGGCGAGAAAGAAGAGCGCGAAGCGGATGCTGGAATATTCGGTGTTGAAACCGCCGACCAACTCCTGCTCGGCCTCGACGAGGTCGAACGGAGGCCGGTTCAACTCGGCCGTCGCCGAGATCAGGAAGATGACGAACGGCACGAACGCGGTGCTGACCACGTGCCACTGCGAGAGGCTCGACTGATCGAAGACGATGCCACTGGTGCTGAGCGTGCCCGACACCAGGATCACTGCGGCGAGGCTGAGCCCGAGGGCAGCTTCGTAGCTGACCATCTGGGCCGAGGCACGCACGGAGCCGAGCAATGGGTACTTCGAGCCGCTGGACCAACCGGCCAGCATGATGCCGTACACGCCGATCGCGCTGAGCGCCAGCAGCAACAGCACACCGATGGCCGGATCGGCGAGCTGCATCTTGGTGGCGTGACCGAACATCACGACCTCGCCCGACTTGCCACCGCTGTAATCGCCGCCGAGCGGGATCACGCTCCACACCAGGAACGCAGGAACGAACGAGAGGTACGGGGCCAGCTTGAAGACGAACCGATCGCTCTTGTCGGGGATCAGGTCTTCCTTGAAGAACAGCTTGATGCCGTCGGCGAGTGTCTGCAGGATGCCCCACGGGCCGGCCTTGTTGGGGCCGATTCGGTTCTGCATGCCGGCAATCGCCTTGCGCTCGAACCACACCATCAGCATGGTCGCGACCAGACCGACGACGAAGATGACGACCACCTTCAACAGCACGATCAGCACAGCCTCCACCGAGAGATCGTCGAGAAGCGGGTCGAGGGCGAGCATCAGAACGACTCGACTCTCACGTCGGTGACGACATCGGCCGCGTCGATCAACTCACCGATGCTCGGCCCTGGCTGGTTGAACGGCACCCATGCAGAGCCACGCACGACGCTGTCGTCGGCGACGACCTTGAACACCATCGATGCTCGCTTGCTGGTGACCTTGACGTCGGCGCCGTCGGTCGACCCGACCCGCTCGACGTCGAGCGGATGCAGATGCAACTCGGAGCCCATCGCCAGGTGTGCGAGTGATGGCGACATGGCCGTGCCCACCGCGTTGTCGTACAACTTGCGACTGACGACGAGGCGGTAGTCGTAGCTGTTGCGTGCGTCGATCTCGCGGACGCGTGCGGTCGGCGGGGGAAGCGTGCCCTTGCAGACGATGCCGTCGCGCGCGGTGCGCATTGCGGCGACTGTCGCGCCACCGAAGCCGTCGACGTTGGCGGCGATCGCGTCCGTGACGTCGTCGACCGACGCGAACCCGAGCGGTCCCCCGAGGAGATCGGCGAGCTCGACGGCGATCATCCAATCCGGACGACTCGTGCCGCGCGGCGTCACCTTCTCCGACAGAGTCGTGACCCGACCTTCGATGTTGGTCGTCGTGCCGCTCTTCTCGCCGTAGGCCGCGGCGGCCAGCACCACATCGGCCGATGAGTTCGACTTGGTCAGGAAGGTGTCGATGGCGATGACTCGCGGTGCACCCGCCATCATCTGTCGCGCCAGATCGGTGTCGGGGAAGTCGGCGATGGGATCGCACCCGAGCAGCACGAGACACTCGATCTTGCCTGCCGCCGAGGCTCGAGCGATGTCGAGCACAGACATGCCGTCGTCACCCGGGATGAGGCCCATTTCGATCGCGCCGACCACGTTGCCACGACGGAACGCCGGCAGCACCTTCGCGCCCGGAGCAATCTGTAACGCGGCGATGACCCCGTTGCCGGCTTCGAGCGGATTCTCGGCCAGGTTTGCCCGACCGGCGACGATCACCACCGTGCCCTTGGCGAGTTGGCGGACGATGTCGGGATCCGAGTTGCACGCGGTCACCGCGTCGGTGATGCCGCCGGCTTGGTACTCGATGGTCCTCCACGCTTCACCCGACAGACCGCTGCGCTTCTGGGCGAACTCGATGATCTTGCTGCGACGCTTCTGCACGGCATCGCGCAGACGCAGGTACAACACCGGCAGCTCTTCCTTGAGATCCGGCGCGATCAAGATGATGGTGTCGGCGTTGGCGGCCTCGTCGATCGTGGCCCGGTCGAAGCCGAGCATGTTGATCTGCACACCGTCGCCCATCTGCGGGTACACGTGCGGAGTGCCGATGACGTCGTGGGCCAGGCGAGCCCACGCGTAGGCATCTTCGTTGCTGCCGCGCGATCCGCCGATGACCGCGATGGACCCTGCACCGCCGGCGGCCTTGGCTTCGGTGATCAGTTCAGCGGCACGAGCCAGTGCGGCATTCCATGTCGTCGATTCCAGTTCGCCGTCGACGCGCACCAGCGGCGCGCTGAGTCGTTGATCGCTGTTGACAGCCTCGAAGTTGAAGCGGCCACGATCGCACAGCCAACCCCAGTTGACGGGATCGCTGTCGACACCTTGATACCGAAGCAGCTTGTCGTGGCTGGATTGCACGACGGTGCGGCACCCCACCGCGCACGTGGTGCACGTGCTCTCGGTCTGCTCGAGATCCCACGGCCGGGCCTTGAACCGGTACGGCTTGGCCGTGAGCGCGCCCACCGGGCAGATCTGCACGGTGTTGCCACTGAAGTAGCTGACGAACGGCTCGTCGGGGAACGTCGTGATCTGGGTGTCGTTGCCGCGGCTGGTGAAGTGGATCAGCGCATCGCCGGCGACCTCGTCGGCGAAGCGGGTGCAGCGGTCGCAGAGGATGCAACGCTCGCGATCGAGCAGCACGAGATCGCTGATGGGGATCGGCTTCTCGAAGTGACGCTTCTCCTCGACGAAGCGACTCTCGCCGGGACCGTGGCTGAACGCCTGATCCTGCAGCGGGCACTCGCCACCCTTGTCGCACACCGGGCAATCGAGCGGATGCTGCGCCAGCAGCATCTCGATGATGCCCTCCTGCGCGCGCAACGCGCTCGCGCTCTGTGTGTTGACCACCATGCCGGGCGCAACGGTGATCATGCACGACGGTTGCAGCCCTGGTCCGCGGCCGGAGTCGACGTCGACCAGGCACATGCGGCACATGCCGACCGAGCTCATCCGCTCGTGGTAGCAGAAGCGCGGGATGTAGTCGCCGACACGTTGCGCCGCGGCGATCACCAGATCGCCCTTGCGAGCCACGACCTCGCGACCGTTGATCGTCAGGCGGACCTCGTTGGGATCCGGCGGCGGTGTGAAGCTCTCGCCGGTGTTCGGGGTGTCGGTGGTGGTCATGAGCTGCTGCCAACCGTCACCGGGACGGCCGATACGGGGATGAGGTTGCGCTGCACGATCTTGGCCTCGAACTCGTCGCGGAAAAGCGTGAGAGCCGAGTCGACCGCGGTGTACGCAGAGGGGCCGACGAAGCAGATCGTCGTCATGCGGAACGGGAAGGGCTTGGCCTCGAGACCGAGTCGTTCGCTGGACGGATGCGGGAAGTCGCCAGGGCAGATCGACTGGCCGATCTCGAACAGCTGATCAAGATCCTGCATGGTGCCGTGGCCGTCGACGATGCGCTTCATGATCCGCTCCAGCCAGGTGCCGCCCTCGCGGCACGGCACGCACTTGCCGCACGACTCGTGCGCGTAGAAACGAACCAACGTGTACGCCGCGTACGGGATGTCGGTGGTCTCGTCCATCACCATGACCGCGCCGGAGCCGAGCATCGAGCCGGCCGCGCCGACCAGCTTGGACTCGAACGGCAGGTCGAGCTGATCGGGGAGGAACCATGGGGCGGATCCGCCGCCGGGAACGAACGCCTTCAGCTCGTTGCCGTCGCGAATTCCTCCGCAGAACTCTTCACCGTAGAGAAGGTCGCGGAACGTCGTGGTGCCGTTGACGATCTCGAACACACCCGGCCGGCGAACGTGTCCCGACACCGCGACCATGCGTGTGCCCGGGGACGTCGGAGTGCCGATGGCGGTGTACGCCTCGACGCCGTTGCGCAGCAGCCAAGGGAGGTTGGCGAGGGTCTCGACGTTGTTGACGATCGTCGGCTTGCCGTACAGACCGATGGCCGCAGGGAAGAACGGTGGCTTCAGCCGCGGCATGCCGCGGTTGCCTTCGAGGCTTTCGATCAGCGCCGTCTCCTCGCCCACCACGTACGCCCCTGCGCCCCAGTGCAGCACGATGTCGACGCTGAAGTTGCTGCCGAGGATGTTCTTGCCGACGTATCCGGCGGCATACGCCTCGTTGAGCGCTGCGGCGACCCGCTCTTGGGCCAGCGCCATCTCGCCACGGATGTAGAGGAAACACTGCGACAGGCCTGCGGCGTAGCAGGCGATGAGGCAACCCTCGATGAGCTGGTGGGGATCGAGCTCCATCAGCAGACGGTCCTTGTAGGTGCCCGGCTCGCTCTCGTCGCCGTTGACCACCAGATACCGCGGCCACACGGCCTGCGGTGTGAGTCCCCACTTGACGCCGGCCGGGAACCCGGCACCGCCGCGTCCGAGAACAGTCGCGCCTTTCACGTCGTCGTGGACCTCGACCGGCGACTTGGCCAGCGCGGCCTGCAAGCCCTTGTACCCGTCGGTCGCCAGAAAGCGATCCAACGTGTAGCCGTCGTCGTACTGGAACCGCGATGTCACGATCTGCGGGCGATCGCCGGCAACGAACCCGGCGGCGTGGGGATACGTGGCGCCGATCACTTCTGCGCCTCCGCCGGTGCGGGCATCCAGTCCGGCGCGATCACGACGTCGTCGGGTGGCACGGCGCCGACACCGCGATCCGACGGGATGTGTTGACGGACACGGGCGACAGTTCCGTGCGCCGGTACCTCACCCTCGAGGCGACCGCTCTGCAGGTCGTCGATGAGGCTGTCGAGGTCGCCGGACGTGACCCGATACCGATGGCGGTAGTTGACCTGCAAGCACGGAGCCTCGGTGCACGCCGCCTGACACTCGGCATGCTCCAGCGTGAACATGCCATCCGGCGTGGTGCTGCCGGCCTTGATCCCCAGCTTGTGTTCGGCGTGGTGCATCAACTCGTCCGCGCCCAGTAGCGCACACGACAGCGTGCTGCAGATGTTGATGAGGTACTTGCCGACGGGCTCGAACTTGAACATCTCGTAGAACGTCGCCGTACCGAGGATCTCCGCCGACGTCGCACCGACCAGTTCGCCGATGTGCTTGATCGCCTCGTTGGTCACGTAACCATCTTGCTGCTGGGCGAGATGCAGAAGTGGAATCGTCGCCGAGCGAGCCTTCGGGTAGCGCCCGATGATCTCCTTGGCGTGGACGACATTGGCCTCGTTGAGACGCGCCATCAGCGATCGACCTCGCCGAGGATGGGGTCGACAGAGGAGATCACTGCAACTGCGTCGGCGATGAGCCCGCCGCGCAGCATGTGCGGCATGCATTGGATGTTGACGAAGCTCGGCGCCCGGACGTGCATGCGGTACGGCGTGGCCGAACCATCGCTGGCGATGTAGCAACCGATCTCGCCACGAGGGCTCTCGATGGCCACGTACACCTCGCCCTCGGGAACCTTGAAGCCTTCGGTGAAGATCTTGAAATGGTGGATCAACGCCTCCATCGACTCGTCGATACGCGCTCGCGGTGGTGGCGTGACCTTCTTGTCTTGGATCCGGTAGTCGCCACCAGGCATGCGGTCGAGGATCTGATGGACGATCTTCATGCTCTCGCGCACCTCGTTGAGGCGGATCGCATACCGGTCGAACGCGTCGCCGTACGAACCGACGATCACATCGAACTCGACCTCGGGGTAGTGCAGGTACGGCATGTCGCGACGCAGGTCCCACTCGGTACCGGTGCTGCGCAGGATCGGCCCGGTCGCGCCGAGCGCGATCGCTTCTTGGGCGGTGATCACCCCGACACCCTGCAACCGCTCGCGCCAGATCGGCTGACCGGTCATCAAGGTGTCGTACTCCTCGAGGCGCGGCGGGATGAGGTCGAGCAGGCGCAGCACATCGTCGCGCCAACCCGCGGGCAGGTCGGCGGCGACTCCACCTGGGCGGATGAAGTTGTGGTTCATCCGCAGCCCGGTCACCTTCTGGAAGAAGCGCAACACCTCTTCGCGCTCGCGCCAGCCGTAGATCATCATCGACACTGCGCCGATGTCCATGCCGTTGGTCGCGAGGAACAGTAGGTGGCTGCTCATGCGGTTGAGCTCGCTCAGCAGCATGCGCATCCATGTTGCGCGTGCGGGGATGTCGCCGTCGATGCCGAGCAACTTCTCGGTGGCCATCGAGAACACGAGCTCGTTGTTGAGCGGGCTGACGTAGTCCATGCGCGTGACGTTGGTGCCGCCCTGCATGTACGTGAGGTTCTCACCGGTCTTCTCCATGCCGGTGTGGAGGTAACCGATGATGGGCTTGCAGCGCAGCACTTCCTCACCTCGCAGCTCCAGCATCAACCGCAACACGCCGTGCGTGCTCGGGTGCTGCGGGCCCATGTTGATGATCATCGTCTGATCCTCGGACGGATCGACGGGAAGGTCGCCGAGCTTGGCGGCCTCCGCCTCGCTCATTCGCAGCACCGAACCGACCTCGCGCAGCAACTCGCGCGCCGTCAGTTCGCTGCGCGGCTTCAGTCCTTGTTGGGCGTCGTCGCCGGCCTGGATGGTGTCGACGATCCTCATGTGCGCGCTCCGAAATCGGTCGAGAACTGAACAGGGATCGCGCCGCGGTCGTAGTCCTTGCGCAACGGGTGGCCTTCCCAATCCTCGGGCATCAGGATTCGGGTGAGATCGGGATGGTTGCTGAACGCGATGCCGAACATGTCGAACACCTCTCGCTCCATGGCCTCGGTGCCCGGGTGGAAGTCGAACAGCGAATCGATGGTCGGATCATCGTCCGGCACCTGCACGCGCAGACGGATGCGGCTGCGCGCAGTGAACGAGAGCAGGTTGACGACAACCTCGAACCGCTCGGCCGCAATGCCGTCGGGCAGTTGCCGTTCGGGCATCAGCAGGTAGTCGGTGGCCGTGAGGTCGACACACATCTCGAAGCCCTCGTCGAGCAGCGCACGGACGACGCCGACGTATTGCGCCCGGCTGGGGTGCAACACCACTTGACCGCGGCTGTCGCTGATGGGGCAGCCGTGCATCGTCGGCGGCTCAGGAGTCGGGGCGGCCTCGTCGGGCGTTTCGGCGGGTGCGTCGCTCATGTGTCACCGCGTTCCGAGCAGGACAGGGATCGACTCGGCTCCGGAGGGGATCTCTTGGACGTGGACATTGGCACCGGCACCTGTCTCGGCACGGCGCTTCATCAAGTGACCGTCCTCGATCAGCTGATGCAAGGTCTCGATCGCGTGGATGAGCGTCTCGGGTGTTGGCGGGCATCCCGGCGCGTACACGTCGACAGGGACAACTTGATCAACACCCTGCACGATCGCGTAGTTGTTGAACATGCCGCCGCTCGATGCGCACACACCCATCGAGATGACCCACTTCGGTTCCATCATCTGGTCGTAGACCTGACGAAGCACGGGCGCCATCTTCTGGCTGACGCGACCGGCGACGATCATGATGTCGGCCTGGCGCGGAGAGGCCCTGAAGACCTCCATGCCGAAACGGCTGAGGTCGTAGTGCGCCGCCCCGGTGGCCATCATCTCGATCGCGCAGCACGCCAGGCCGAACGATGCCGGCCAACTGCTGCGGCTTCGCGACCACTTGACCAGATCCTCGATGCGCGCCGTGATCGCGTTGTGCTGGATCCCGCCGAGACCATCGTCTTGGATGTTGCGGATCAGGCTCATGCCGCAGTCGATTCTTCGTCGATGCGTCCCTCGGTGCCGACGCGGCGAATGGTCGTTCCCAGCGTGCGGTCGGCGGAGACTGCTTCGTCGAGTCGACGGCTCTTCGCTACGGGTCCCCAATCGAGCGCGCCGCGGCCGACGACGTAGACGAAGGCAAGGAAGAAGACGACGCTGAAGGCCACCATCTCCCAGAAGCCGTAGCTACCGAGGAACTGACGATCGACGGCGAATGGGTAGATGAAGATCAGCTCGATGTCGAACATCACGAACAACATGGCGACCACGTAGAAGGTCACGGGGAAGCGTTCGGGTGGCTCGCGACTGGGCACGATCCCGCATTCGTATGGCGCTTCTTTGGCGGACGAGGGGCGACGTGGTGCCAACAGCCGCGACGCGAAGAAGCTGAGCGCGCCGAACAACACTGCGAGTACCAACAGGCACACGACCGGCAGGTACTGACTCATCAGGTCTGTGCTGCCGGAGACTGAGGTGGCGACGTTTGTGCGGGCAACGCCTTCGCCGATCTGTTCGCGTGCACACGTCGATCGCGAGTGTGCAACAGATAGCAGAGCATGAGGAACACCGCGAGCGACCCGATGGTGATGAGGCCCGCGGGCTTCCGCTTGGCACCCAAATCACGAATCATGTACACGTACTGGCGCGGACGTGAGGTGTCGATCTCAGGCTTGGCGGGCGCGCGGCCAGGTTCCTCACGCTGTTCGATCAACGGCGCGACTTCCACCAACGCGTAGTGCGGGGCGTGGAGGAACGCGAGGAAGTCGATCCTCCCGTCGAGGAACTGCGGGCGGCGCTCGCCACCCTTGTCGAACACGTTGACGACCTGGAACTCGCCGTTCTGCATCGCTCCCGACTCTTCGAGCAGCACGCTCGCTGCAGCGCCGGCCTGCTGGAACGACGGCACCGAGGATTCGAGTTGCCGCCAACCCTCCGACGACCAATTGCTGGGTGACAGCGTCGGCGGTTGCGGTCGGGTCGGCCGACGGATCGACGACGATCGGTGCATCGAGCGCGCCGGAGTTGTTGAGCGCGTCGGTGGTCTGCAGCACGGTTTGGCCGCTGACAGGAGCCCACGACGCATCGGGGCCGAGCAGGCCCTTGCCGTACGTCCACCACGTCGCGCCCATCAGGAAGATCCATCCGGCGAGTGCGGCGAACGCCACCAAGAAGCCGAGGCGGGCGCCGAGGTTGGTGCTGAGCAGGAAGTAGCAACTGCCGCAGAACGTGACCACCGCGATGATCGTGATGAGGATGCCGCGCAGTTCGGGCTGCCAGCCGATTGCGAGTACCGCCGTCATCACAGGCTCCGAACGTATTCGACGATGGCTTTGACCTGCTCGTCCGAGAGCAAGCCGCGGAACCCGGGCATGCGACCGGTGCCCTGCGACTGCCTGCCGTAGCGCTGACCGATGTCGGAGCCGTTCTTGACGAAGTCGATCATGTCCTGCTCGTTGGGGAAGTGGGAGTTCGTGGAACCGGCAGTGAGGTTCCACCCGAACGCACCTTGCCCTGGCACGCCGGGGCTCTGGTAGCTCCAGCCCTCTGTGTGGCAGCGAGCACAGCTGTAAGCGCCGCTGTTGATGTCGAGGTTGAACAGCGCCTCGCCCATGGCCTTGTCGACCGTCGGGTACTTGCCCTCATCGACCAGCTTCTGGGCGGCGACTGTCGCCGACTTGTCGATCTTGGTCCTCTCGGCTTCGGGCAACGTGCCGCCGTCGCAGAGACGAAGTGGCGTGAGATCGGTCAGGTCCGACACCGTCAGGAACGCAGGATCGGTGACGCACCCTTCCGGAGGGAGCTGAATGCTGCGGATGTACGCGATGATCGTCTGGATCTGTTGGGCGTTCATCGGGCCGCCGCCGATGGTGCCCCACGCCGACATCGGCGAGAACGTGCGGCCGTAGTTGAGGATGAACTGCACCTCCTCGCCGGAGAAGCGGTACAGCACCGTGTTGAGCGCCGGCGCATACCAGTTGACGGCACGAACCTCGCCGGTCTTCGGGTCGGTGACGGCTGTCGGAGCCTGGCCACCGACTGCCTTCATGCCGCCGTGGCAGCCTGCACAGTTGAAGCCGCCGTTGGCAGTGGTCTCGAACAGATCGCTACCCCAGCCGACGAACGTCTCTTCCTTCAGGCTGACAGCGCCGGCCTGACGGCCGGGCTCGAGCACCCAGTACACCGGCAGCCCGATGACCATGGTGACGAGCAGCAGTACTCCGATGAGGTTGACGCGAGTCAGCCGCGAGCCTTCCAACGTCTCGTCGTCGTAGTACGGCCGGCGGTTCGGCGCGAGCTCGACCTCCGAGCCGAGCTCGGGGCGGGCCGAATTGCGATTGGCGAAGTAATAGACAATCCAGCCCATCACGGTGAGGGCGAGAATGACCCAGGCAATAGCCGTGGTTGCCAAGGCGATCATCCGTGGCCACCTCCGCCACCGATGCAGTGCGGTCCCTCAGCTTCTTGGCCTGTCGTGTTGGTACCGATGGGCGGGCCCGGCCACACCGTGCCGGTGTCGATGACCACGTCGCCGGTGTTCGAGACGACGAACTGGAAGCGGTCCATGCCGCGAGGCGCGGGACCGCCCTTCTTCTCACCGACGCGGTTGTACTGCGAGCCGTGACACGGGCACTCGAACCACTGGCTGCTGACGCATTGCGGGACGCGGCAACCGAGGTGCGGGCACTTCTGGTACAGCACCACGATGCCGTTCGACATGCCGTCGAGCAGCGGCTTGTAGTTGGCCACGCCCTTGGCCTTCGGCAGTGCGTCGATCGGATACTGGGTGACCCACGAACGTGCCGTGGCGTTGTAGAAGAAGCCGCCGCTGGACTGGATGCTGGCGATGACATCGTCGATCTTGCCGACGTTGATCTTGCCGCCGAAGCCGCCTTTGGCGGTCGGCCACAGGAAGGCGACGAAGCCGGCCGCGGCGAACGTCGTGAGACCGGCGCCGGTGAGCGACACGGTGGCCCGGTTCAGGAACATGCGCCGGCTGACACCGATCGCATCTTCGTCCGGTGCTACCCACACCTCTGGCGTCGTCGGCTTGGCCGCGACCAGATCGGTGCCACGGGCATCGCTGACGGCACGCTCGACGGCGCGACCGGTCTGCGCTGCGGGAAGGTCGATCTCCGCGTCCTTGTCGCGACGTCGTGTCTCACGGCTCAGTGCGCCGGCACCGCGAACGTCGGCCCGGCGAGCTGCGGTGACGAGGACGATGGCAGCCAGGACGACGATGACGACCACGGCGATGATGATGATGGCTGCGTTGCTCATCGTGGATACCTCACAGATCGAAGAACAAGCCGTCGCGCCACGGCAAGGTGAAGTTGAAGCCAGGGCCCCGGAAGAACGAGCCGATGATCACCAGCACGGACCAGAACATGATGTGCACCGTCATCAGTGAGATCGCGAACTTTCGGTCCTCCGGCTTGTTGGACGGGTTCCTGTCGATGTACGGAGCGAAGATCAACAGGATCAGTCCGACGCCGGGCAACGTGACGCCGGCGATCATCGGGTGGAACATGGTGAGCAGCTCTTGCAGACCGAGGAAGTACCACGGTGCCTTCGACGGGTTCGGCGTGCGGTTGGGGTTGGCCTGTTGCAGCAGTGGCGCGTTGACGAAGATCGAGAAGAAGAAGGTGAACGACAGGCACGCCAGGCAGGCGACGAACTCTGCCGCGAGCAGGTGCGGCCACGTGTGGACCTTGTCGACCGGCGATGCCTTCACGTCTTGGATGGAGCCGCTCTTCACGACCGTCAGCAAACGCTGTGTGTGACCACCCGGGCCGGCACCCAACGGAACGCCACCGCCTGCGGAGGGGCCGGGGGCTACGACGCTGGCGACACGCTCTTGCACTGCGACCGCGCCGCCACCGCCGGCTTCGGTGCTGGAGGATCCTTCGGACTGTGCCTTGGCGGCGCGACTGCGCTCGAGGAGGTGGGCGGGGATGCGCGGATCAGACGCCGGCTCGGCGCCGGCAGCAGGAGTTTCGGCGCCGGCCGCTGGAGTTGCCGGAGCGGCTTCTGCTTCAGCCTTCTCGCGAGCCTGTTGCGCCCGCTTCAGGAGATGTTCGGGGATCTCAGTCATGCGTCACCTCGCTCCCAACGTTGCGGTTCATAGTGGGCCCGAGATTCCGCCGTCTTTGCGGACACGCCAGAAGTGGATGGCCATGAAGATGACGATGACGAACGGCAGCATCAGCACGTGCAGCACGTACCAACGCAGCAACGTCTCGGAGCCGATCTCCTTGCCGCCGAGCAGCACGAAGCGGACTTGTGTACCGAGCACCGGCGTGTAACCCATCATGTTGGTACCGACCGTCACGGCCCACAGCGCCAGCTGGTCCCACGGCAGCAGGTAGCCGGTGAAGCTCAGCAGCAGTGTGAGCATCAGCAACACGACACCGATGACCCAGTTGAACTCGCGCGGCGCCTTGTAGGCACCGTGGTAGAAGACGCGCGCCATGTGCAGGAACACACTGAGCACCATCAGGTGCGCGCCCCATCTGTGCATGTTTCGCACAAGTAATCCGAAGGCCACCGAGGTCTGCAGATTGGAGATGTCGTTCCACGCGGCGACGTCGGTGGGTCTGTAGAAGAACATCAGGAAGATGCCCGTGACGGTGAGGAGGATGAACAGGAAGAAGCTCAAGCCACCGAGGCACAGGGTGTAGCTGACCTTCACCGCGTGACGCTTCACCTTCACCGGGTGCAAGTGGTAGAGCACCGAGTTCATGACGACGTAGCTGCGGTTACGGGGCGAGTCGGTGTAGCCCTTGCGGAAGATCGAACCGGGGCGGAAGATCGAGTTCCACGCCTGGCTGCCCTGAGTACCGGCCCACACCTTGGTGAGACGGTCCTTCATTGTCAGCTTTGGTCGTTCGTCGAGAATGTTTGCCATGGTCGAAACCCCTAGAACCTCATGCCGTAGGCGTAGCCGTGGCTGTTGGTGCGGACGTGCGGATCGCCACTCTTGTCGGGAGCGCCCGCTCGGCCCAAAATGATCACGCCCGTCGGGCAGCGATCGACGCACAGCGCGCAGCGCGTGCAGATGTCGTCGTCGATGATGAACAAGACCTTGTCGCTGGGATCCTCGCCCGGCAGCTCTGTACCAGTGGCCTCGACGATGGCGTCGGGGGTGACCATGTGGATGCACTTCCACGGGCAGATGTCGACACAGCCCTCGCACATGATGCACTCGGTCTGGTCGATGTGGATGAACTGCTTCGGCTTGACCGCCTTGGAGAGGTAGTCGGCATCGACCTCGACGAGTTGGTACTCGTCGGTGTACGGCATCATCGGGGGGTTCGCGTCGGTACGTGCCATCGGCGCTACCCCTTCTTGACCAGTGGGCGACCGTACGTGCTGGTCGCCAGTTCGGTGGTCGGCTTGGTGTCGCCGCGGCCCTGCCACACCTTCCAGAGGAAGAGGATGAGCGCGAAGTACCACACGTGCAACAGCACCACGATGATGTCGCGGATGGCCTCGTAGGAGATCGTGAACGGGAAGTTGCCGCCGAGCGCTGTCGGCTTGAAGATGTCGAACGGCCCGTAGAGGATGTAGCTCTTCGTCCACTGCAGGTCGGCGTCGGAGTGCGCGATCCACTGGTGAGGCACGACACCGAACGCGATGAACATCGTGCCGAACACGTAGACCGCGGCGAGCATCGACTCGCCCCACGACACCGGCGTGCCCTTCGGCCGCCGCTTCGCATAGGGAATAGCCATCAGAGCCAGGACCGTGGACAGCACGAACGAGAAGATGAAGGCCTGATTCCGAAATGGAAACTCTGAGGGTTTCCACCAGTCGTATGCGATCAGCACTTCGGCTGTCCTTCCTCGTGAACTGCTGCACAAACTGTACTCACCGATGTCTCGTCGACTGCCATTTTCGGTGACTCGACACGCATATTCGTAGTCTGGTCTACCACCCCTGATGCCGACAATCGACAGGTTGTGAACTCGTGCACGGCTCGTCGACATTTCGTCGAGAGGATTTCCAGATGTAGCGCTCCCGGCGTCTATCGTGGGCACCCGTGACCGAGATTCCCGAGCACCTGCTGAAGCGCAGTAAGGCCGCACGAGCGCAGGCCGAGGGCGGTGCTCCCGCGGAGGGCGCCGCGGCTGCACCTGCTGCGGCCGCGCCCGGAACCGCGGCGGCCACGACCGCTTCGACCTCGCCCGCAGCGCCGGCGGCGGCTGCACCGCCGGCGGCTCCTGCAGGTCCGCCGCCACCGAAGCCCGACATCCCTGTCGTCGCTGCAGCCAAGGCGCGCAAGAAGATCCCGTTCTGGGCGTTCGCCACACTCAGCACACTGCCGTTGTGGGCATTCATGTACGTCCGAGCCCTCACGCCGTCGGCGGACAAGATCGCCGGACCTCTCGGCGATGGCGCCCAGGTGTACACCGGCTGCTCGAGTTGCCACGGCAGCCAGGGCGAGGGCGGCGTCGGTTATCAGTTCTCCAAGGGCGAGGTCCTGAAGACGTTCCCGCACATCGAAGATCAGTTGCGTTGGGTCTACAACGGCACCGACGCCTACGCCACCGCCGGCATCGAGATCTACGGCGACCCCAATCGCGCGGGTGGCGCGCACGTGACCAAGGCAAAGGGTGTCATGCCGGCCCAGGGCGGTCAGTTGACCGAAGCGCAGATCCTGGCTGTCGTGTGTCACGAGCGGTTCACGTTGGGCGGCGCAGATCCGATCGGCGCGAACGAGACCGAGTTCAACAACTGGTGCGCCGAGGATTCGCCCGCGTGGGTCGCGTTGGAAGACGGCTCCGCCACGTTCGACGACATCGACACGAAGGTTCCCGGCGCGATCAAGGTCGGCACCGAACCTGCGCCAGGCTCTTCCGCCGGCTCCTGAGTGACGCTGACGACTGACGTACTGGTCATCGGCGGCGGCCCCGCCGGTGCCTCAGCCGCATATTGGTTGGCCAAGTACGGCCACGATGTGACGATCGTCGAGCGCAAGTCGTTCCCGCGTGAGAAGACGTGCGGCGACGGCCTGACACCTCGCGCTGTACACCAGTTGAACGAGATGGGTCTCGGCGATCAGCTCGCCCAGTTCCACAAGTACAACGGGCTGCGCGCGACGGGGATGGGTCGCCAGCTCGAGCTGCAGTGGCCGTCCCACCCGGTGTACCCGCAGTACGGCTACGTCGTGCGACGTCGCGAGCTCGACACCATGGTCGCCCACAATGCCGTCGCTGCCGGCGCGACGTTGCTCGAGGGTCACGAGGCGCTACAGCCGATCGTCGATCGCGGCTTCGTGCGCGGAGCGGTGGTGCAGCCGCCCGAGGGCGAGCCGATCGAGATTCGAGCGCGTTACGTCGTCGTGGCCGATGGGGCCAACAGTCGCTTCGGTCGCTCACTCGGAACGTTCCGCACGCGCGAGTGGCCGTACGGCACGGCGATCCGCACCTATTGGGAGTCACCACGTCACGCCGAGCCGTGGATCGAGTCGGCACTCGACGTCAAGGATCGCAACGGGAACCCGATGCCGGGCTACGGATGGATCTTCCCGGTCGGCGACGGCACGGTCAACATCGGCGTCGGTCTGCTGTCGACCTTTCGTGAGTTCAAGAGCGTCAACACCACCCATCTGCTCGACGCGTACGCCCACCAGGTCGCCGACCGTTGGGAGATCCAACCGGACCAGCCCGAATGCAAGGCGACCAGTGGTCGCATCCCGATGGGCGGCTCGGTCGGCCCGAAGGCAGGTCCGTCCTACCTCGTCATCGGCGACGCTGCCGGCAGTGTCAACCCGTTCAACGGCGAGGGAATCGACTACGCCTACGAGACCGCGCACATGGCCGCACAGGTCTTGCACGAGGCACTCGACACCGGCGATCCGACCACGCTGCAGCGGTACCCATCGATGCTCGACGACGAGTACGGCGAGTACTTCAAGGTCGCCAGGCTGTTCGCGAGGGTGATCGGTCGCCCCGCACTGATGCGCGAGTTGACACGTGCCGGCATGCACAGCCGAACGTTGATGGAGTGGGTGCTGCGGATCATGGCCAACCTGCTACGCCCCGACGAGCTCGGTCCCGCAGAGATGGCCTACAAAGCCGCCGCAAAGTTGGTCAAGCTCGCCCCAAATGCGTAACTAGCCGACGGTTTCCATCAGGTTCGCTGGGGCGGCTCGCAGAGCTTCGGTCGCGGCTGAATCTGGCAACGCGTCGCAGGCCGCTACCGCGCGCTGGGACCAGTCGTGGGCGGTGGCGAGAGCGGAGTCCACGCCGCCGTTCTGACGGACGATGCTCAACGCCTTCTCGCATTCGGCGGGATCGAGCGGCTTGCCCAACAACGCGAGCAACTCCATCGCCGGAACACCACCGGCCTGCAGCGTGCGCAACACCGGAAGCGTGTACACCCCTTCGACCATGTCGTGGCCGGCAGGCTTCCCGAGTTGGTCATCGGTCGACGTGATGTCGAGCACATCGTCGACGATCTGGAACACGTTGCCGTACGCCTCGCCGTACTCGGTGAGCGCGTCGGTGAGGGAAGCGTCGAACCCGGCGACGAGCCCACCGATGCGTGCCGCCGTCGCGTAGAGCGATGCGGTCTTGCCGCTGATCGAACCCATGTAGCTCGACTCGGGTCGGGCGGAGTTGTAGGTGTGGCGCAACTCCTCGATCTGCCCTTCGCACAACCGACCGATCGTGTGGGCCAACAACCCGGCCACCTCGGTGCCGAGCGAGGCGGCAATTCCCGATGCTCGGGACAGCAGGAAATCGCCCGCGAGAATCGCTTGCAGGTTCCCCCACTTGGCGTTGACGGTGTCGACACCGCGCCGGGTGCTGGCCTCGTCCATCACGTCGTCGTGGTAGAGCGAGCCCGTTTGCACGAGTTCACATGCGATCCCGCCCTGGATCGAACGCTCGCGGAGCTCGGCGTCCGACGGTCCGCAGACCTGCGCGGCGACAACCGTGAGCACTGGTCGCAAACGCTTTCCACCGGCGATGATCAGGTGCGACGCGATCTCGTTGAGGTACGGGTCGGGCGTGTGCACAGACTCGACGAGAGCCGTCTCGATGCGTTGAACATCGTCGGCCATACCTGCCAGCGTGAAGAACGGCGAACGCGCCACGACGCCAGGCTAGTCATCCGCTCCCGTCGCTCAAGATTGACGAGTAGGTCGCACGGCCCAAGAGCCTTTGGGGACACGTTGCGCGGACGCTACGCCGATACACTTCCATCATGTTTGAACGCTTCACCGACAGGGCCCGGCGGGTCGTCGTGCTGGCGCAGGAGGAAGCACGACTGCTCAACCACAGCTACATCGGCACCGAGCACATTCTGCTCGGACTGATCCACGAAGGTGAAGGGGTCGCTGCGAAGGCGATCGGAGTCACTCGGCATCTCGCTCGAGGCTGTTCGCAATCAAGTCGAAGAGATCATCGGTCAGGGCGGCTCGTCGCCGTCGGGTCACATTCCCTTCACACCTCGCGCCAAGAAGGTGCTCGAGCTGTCATTGCGCGAGGCGCTGCAGCTCGGCCACAACTACATCGGCACGGAGCACATCCTCCTCGGCCTCATCCGCGAGGGCGAAGGGCGTCGCCGCTCAGGTGCTCGTCAAGCTCGGCGCAGACCTCTCCGTGTGCGCCAGCAGGTCATCCAGTTGCTGTCAGCGGCTACCAGGGCAGCGCGCAGGGCAAGGGCGAGCCGCAGGCAGCCGCAGCGGGCCAGCAGGGCAAGGAAGACACTCCCGGCGACAAGGGCAACAGCCAGATCCTCGACCAGTTCGGTCGCAACCTCACACAACTCGCTCGCGAGAAGAAGCTCGACCCGGTGATCGGTCGCAGCCGCGAGCTCGAGCGAGTCATGCAGATCCTCAGCCGTCGCACCAAGAACAACCCGGTGCTCATCGGCGAGCCCGGCGTCGGCAAGACAGCCATCGTCGAGGGCCTCGCCCAGAAGATCGTGCAGCAACGACATTCCCGACACGCTGCGCAACAAGCAGCTGTACACGCTCGACCTCGGCGCACTCGTCGCCGGCAGCCGGTACCGCGGCGACTTCGAAGAGCGCCTCAAGAAGGTGCTCAAGGAGATCAAGACCCGCGGCGACATCGTGCTGTTCATCGACGAGATCCACACGCTCGTCGGTGCCGGTGCGGCCGAAGGCGCGATCGACGCGGCGTCGATCCTCAAGCCGATGCTCGCTCGTGGCGAACTGCAGACCATCGGCGCGACGACGCTCGACGAGTACCGCAAGCACCTCGAGAAGGACGCTGCACTCGAGCGTCGCTTCCAGCCGGTGCAAGGTCGAAGAGCCAACGCTTGCTCACACCATCGAGATCCTCAAGGGCGTCCGCGACAAGTACGAAGCGCACCACCGGGTCACCATCACCGATCAGGCGATCGTCGCCGCGGCCAACCTCGCCGATCGCTACATCAGCGATCGTCATCTGCCCGACAAGGCGATCGACCTCATCGACGAGGCCGGCAGCCGCCTGCGCATCAAGCGCATGGGCACGCCTCCCGATCTCAAGGAGATCGAGACGCAAGCTCAGCGAGGTGCAAGAAGCCAAGAAGCGGGCTGTCGAAGAGCAGCGCTTCGAAGAGGCCGGCCGCCTGCGCGATCAGGAGAAGTCACTGCTCGAGGAGAAGGCCACCAAGGAGGCCGAGGTCAAGGCCAGCGGCGTCGATCTGTTCGACGAGGTCGACGAGGAAGCCATTGCCGAAGTGCTCAGCATCTGGACCGGCATCCCCGTCTACAAGCTCACCGAAGAAGAGACCGCCAAGCTCCTCAACATGGAAGCCGAGCTGCACAAGCGGATCATCGGCCAGGAGAACGCGATCAAGGCCGTCAGCCAGAGCGTTCGCCGCACGCGTGCGGGTCTGAAGGACCCGAAGCGTCCGAGCGGTTCGTTCATCTTCCTCGGCCCCACCGGCGTCGGCAAGACCGAGCTCGCCAAGACGCTCGCCGAGTTCTTGTTCGGCGACGAGAACTCGCTGATCGCGCTCGACATGAGCGAGTACATGGAGAAGCACACCGTCAGCCGTCTGGTCGGTGCTCCTCCCGGATACGTCGGTTACGAAGAGGGTGGCCAGCTCACCGAGGCCGTGCGTCGCAAGCCGTTCAGCGTCGTGCTGTTCGACGAGATCGAGAAGGCGCACCCCGACGTGTTCAACACGCTGCTGCAGATCCTGGAGGAGGGCCGTCTCACCGACAGCCAGGGCCGCACGGTCGACTTCCGCAACACGGTCCTCATCATGACGCAGCAACCTCGGCACCGCCGACCTGCGCAAGGCCAACGTCGGCTTCACCAAGGTCGATTCGGCGATGAGCTACGAGCGGATGAAGGACAAGGTCAACGAGGCCTTGAAGACCCACTTCCGTCCGGAGTTCCTCAACCGCATCGACGAGGTCATCGTCTTCCACGAGCTCGCTCGCGAAGAGGTCATGCAGATGGTCGACCTCATGACCAAGCGCCTCACCGGCCAGCTCGAAGAGCCAGGGTCTCGGCATCGAGCTGACCCAGAACGCCAAGGAGCTGCTGGCGGAGAAGGGCTACGACCCGCAACTTGGTGCTCGACCGTTGCGTCGTGCGATCCAGCGGATGATCGAGGACGTCCTCAGCGAGAAGATCCTGTACAAGGAGTTCCACGCCGGCGAGATCATCGTCGTCGACACCGAGGACGATCCCGAAAAGCCGGGCGAGAAGAAGCTCAAGTTCACTGCGGTCGAAGGCTTCCTGCCTCCGAGTGCCGTGGAGTTGGCTGCGACCGGTGCTCCGGAACTTCCGGACCCAACACTGCCCACCGAACTGGGCTAGTCCACAACAGCAACGCGGGTGATCTCGGCGAAGTCGCCGGGTAACACGCGTTCGGCCATGATCTCATCATCGGGCGAGACCATCGTCATGCGACCTGTTCCCACGATGATGAGGCTGCCATCAGCCAAGACCGTCAGTGCCTCGACGTCCATGTCCCACGTGAACGAGTCGCGGACCGCGAGCGTCACCGGGTCCAGTCGGCTCAGACGGCCATCGAGGGCGACGACCACCTCGCCGTTGGATGCACCGACAGCGGCGCGACTCGCCTCCCCGCCGAGCGCAGCGGTAGCGCTCGCCGTCGGCATGTCGGGCCCGTAGTTGGTGATGTCGGCGACGTTGTACCCGGCCACCCCGCCGGTGCTCGATGCCGCGAACAGCCTGGCGCCGTCTGGCGACACCGCCAGCGCGCCCGGGTGATCGGCCAGGCCGAGCTCACGCGGCACGTCGAGGCACCACACACCATTGATCAGCCCGAGCGTGTGGATGAAGGAGCCGACGTTCTCGCCGCCTTCTGTCGCGTCCTGGTACAGCGTGAACAGCAGTTGGTTCTGCGGGTCGAACACGGCGGTGCGACTGACCGCGGTCATGATCTCGTCGACCGTCTGGCCCTTGTCGCGGAGGTTCAGTGGCAGGCCGAGCTGGCCGGTTGCGGTGTCGATGACCCTGACGCGATAGGTGTTGGTGTCGAGGTACTCGATCACGAACACGCCGATCGGTAGATCGCCCCCTGGCTCGTAGGCATTGGCGAACGCCTCGGGAACCAACGTCGCATCGAAGGTCCAACGCCGTTCCTCGCCGCCCGACGGCGTCGCGAGGACCACGGTCGTCGACGTTGCGGTCGAGCCGATCAAGGCGACGAGCTTGCCGTCTTGGGCCACCGCAGTCGGCCGGAAGTCACCCTCGATCTGCACCGAAGCCGAGATCTGGTCCGTACGGACGTGGTGCCACTCGATCGTGGTCCGCCCGGCCATCGTCGATGCACTGACGACGACCTCTCCCGTGGGTGCCATCACTCCGGGCGTGACAACGGGTGTCTCGTGAGGCGAGAAGGTCAGGACTTGGCCGTCCTTCGTCGTCACCGCGAGTCTCGCCGGAAACGCGGCCTCCGCATCGGTGATGGTGCCCGAGGTGGTGTCCGGCGCGGGCTGTGTTGCGACAGGCTGTGTCGCAAGAGTTGTGATCCCGCTCGAGGTTGCGGCGGGGGCACCACACGCGCCCAACAGCACGACAGCGAGAACGATCGATGTGTACTTCCTCTGGATCCACATGTCCCACTGACACCACCACTCGCCATGTCGTTCCGTAGGACGTAGGTTGACGTTCATGGCCACGTACGGATTGCAACTGCCGGATTTCTCCTGGATCGTCGACGCCGACCCGCCGACGACGATGGACCGGCTGCGCGACGCTGCCGAAGCCGCGGATGCGTCGGGGTTCTCTTCGTTGTGGGTGATGGATCACCTGATGCAGCTGCCGCCCCTGGGTGGCCCGACGGCGTCGATCCTCGAGGGCTATGTCACCCTCGGCGCGTTGGCCGCGGTCACCAAGCGCGTCGAGTTGGGCACGCTCGTCACCGGCGTCACCTACCGGAATCCGGCACTACTCGCCAAGCAGATCGCAACACTCGATGCGCTCTCCGGTGGACGTGTGATCCTCGGGATCGGTGCAGCGTGGTACGACGTCGAGCACGCGGCCTACGGCTGGGAGTTCCCGCCGGTGAAGGAGCGCTTCGGCCGCCTGCAGGAGGCAGTGGCGATCTGCCGTGGAATGTTCGACAACGAGACGTTCACCTTCAGCGGGACCTACTACAGCGTCGACGAGGCGCGGGTGGTGCCTCGGCCACAGCGACGCATACCGATCATGATCGGTGGGAGCGGCGAGAAGAAGACATTGAAGATGGTTGCCGAGCTGGCCGACCTCTGCAACGTCGGCGGCACCGCCGGCGTGGTGGGCCGCAAGCTCGCGATCCTCGACGAGCACTGCGCCGCAGTCGGACGAGACCCGGGCGAGGTCAAGCGCACAGCGATGACGACCCTGTTCGTCTCGGCGAACGATGCCGACCGCGACGCGCTGCGGGGAATGTTGAACTACGACAACGACGAGAGCATTCGGGATCGAATGATCATTGCCACGGCCGATGAGGCGACCGAGAACCTCGCCGCGATCGTCGCCGCCGGAGCCGACGAGGTCATCGTCAACCTTCCATTGATCAAGTCGGTCGACGCGATCCACATCGCCGCGGAGGTGTTGAAGGCTGCTACCTGATGTCAGCAGCCGGCCTGGCTGGCGGCCAAAGCGATGGGGATCTGCTTGTTGACGTTGACACCCGCATCGGTGCCGATGGCGGTCGTCAGATCCGCTTGTGCCGCGTCGTCGCCACCGAGGCCGCGCTGCACGATGTCGTTTGCATCTGACATGTATTGCAAGGCGCCGGCCGCTTGCGAGTTGCCACCGAGGACCGCCTGCACTGCTGCGATGTCGTCGCCGAACTGGTCGAGATTGCCGAGCGGCACGCTCGACCACCCAGACGTCGGAATGGTGACCAGACCGATGACGACCTGCCAGTTGACCGTGAGGCCGGCCAGCGACTTGTTCAGTGCTGCGCAGTCGACATTGGTGCCGACGGTGCCATCCGTGGCAGTCGAGTCGGCCGTCGCGGCAGCAGTCGTCGCTGACGCCGCGCCGGCGCTGGTTGCTGCTGTTGCATCAGATGTGTTGTCGTCGCTGCCACACGCGGCAAAAAGGAAGGCGGCGAGGAACAGGACGGCGACTGGGCGGCAGCGTGTGGGCATCGGCACACTGTACGACACCGCTCGGGGTGCGCGGATCACCGATCTACGGAACAGAGCCGGCGATTCGCAACGCGGTGTCGAGGTCGATGTCGGCCTCCAATCGATAGACGTTGTCGCCGCGTTGCCACAGCAACGTGTTGGTGGCGAGACGAAGCGTGTCCGGCAAGACGTTGTCGCCGAACTCGAACAGCAACTGATGTGGTGAGCCCTCGAGCCAATAGCCAGGCGCGCCGTCGACCTCGACCGAGGTCACCGTCGTGGTCGCGCCGAGCGTCTTCTGGAAGAAGCCCTCCTCGATGTTCGCCGGTATCACCGACACCAACGCTCCGGCGCCCGTGATGTCGGACTCCGGCAACAGATCCGAGGGCGCGTAGACCACGACGATCTGGCCGCTGTCCGGTGGCTCTACGACATGAATCGACAGCGGCGTTCCGAGCAGCGACGGCGTCGGATCTGGCAGGCCGGTGCGGGCCATCGCATCCTCGATCGACACGATCTCCCCGAGACCCAACGCAGGCTCAGGAGTCGTCGTTACGGACGTCGTCGCAGCCGAAGCGAGAACGGTGGTCGACGGCGCAGCAGACGTCGTCGTGGTCGGAACAGTGATGGCCGGCTCGATGTGCACGCTGTCGAAACCGAGCCAACGGGCAACCGCGTGACGCGGACCCGGGAGGGCAATCGCAACGACCACGAGTGCGACGACCATCGCACCGGCCAGTCGCAGCGAGCGTCGCCGCGGCGGACGCACAGCAGGCTCGGCGATCCGTCGCACGACATCGTCGACCAGCCACTCGCCTCCGGGAATCTCCATCCGTTCGGCAAGTTCGGTGAGCGATTGTTCGAGGTCGATCATGGTCGCTCCATCTCTGCTCGCAGACGCGCCAGCGCTCTCGCGGTTCGCGACTTGACCGTGCCGATTGCAATCCCCGCGGCAGCCGCAGTTTCGGCCTCCGACAGCCCGGCGAAGTAGCGGTACGCGAGCACCTGCCGATCTCGAACGCCGATGCGGCCGAGCGCGAGACCGAGGTCGCGCGCGAGCATCGGCGTCGAGCGCACTCGACTCCGGATCGGGGACCGCGGCCACCACCCACGAGCCGTAACGCTGGTCACGTTGCCGCCGGCGATCACGGCCACGCAGGTGGTTCTTGGCCTCGTTGGCGACGATGCGCAGCATCCACGCTCTGACCATCGATGGATCCGTCAGTTTCGGTAGCGATCGGTGTGCCTTCACAAAAGCCTCCTGGGCGATGTCTGCGGCGTCGGCGGTCGAGCCACAGATCGCCGCGGCCAGACGAAGTGCCGCCTGCTGGTGCCTACCCACGAGCGCGCCGAATGCAGCGCCATCACCAGCGCGAGCGCGAGCGACGAGATCGGTGTCCGTTGGTTCTGTTCGGTCAGTGGTCATGGTCGACGAGTTGCTTCACTGACACCTCCGGCGTCCGCGAGGTTCCGCATGCCACAATCGGGACACTATGCGTCGGGCCCTCATCGTGATTGCCGTGATGTTGCTGTCCGCTTGCAGGGTCGACACCACCATCGACATCTCCGTGCATTCGGATGGAAGTGGCGAGATCACGCTGACCGCGCTCGCTGATGCCGAAGTCGTCGGCAAGGCTCCTGGGCTCGCCGACGATCTCCGATTCGACGACGCCGAGGCCGCGGGTTGGACCGTGACAGGCCCGACCGAGGTGTCCGGTGGTGGTGTGCAGGTCGTGCTGACACACGACTTCGCCAATCCCGAAGAGGCCACGGCCCTACTGCAGTCCATCAACGGTTCGGGCGGGCCGTTGCACAACGTGGTCATCGGCCGGACCATCAGCGAGTCCGGCACCAGCATCACGATGGTCGGGTCGCTGCGAATCGATGGTCTGGCAGCGTTCGCCGATCCGGACGTGCTGGCCGCGATCGGCGCAACTCCGTACGCGGACGAGATTGCAGCGGCAGGCCAAGGACCGTCCCAGGCCGTCGGGGTCACGGTCAAGGCGTCGCTGCCTGGCAAGATCAACTCGGCGACAGGGACAGTCGATGGCGGCAGCGTCTCGTGGATCGTGCCCCTCGACGGCTCGCAACTCGATCTCGCGACCAACGCAATCGATGATCACAGCACCGAGAAGATCTGGGGCATTGCCTCCAATGCCGCGCTGATCGGTCTGGTGATCTGGTGCGCGTTGGCGGTTGCATTCATCGTGTGGGTCGCTCGGCAGCGCAAGCGACGCGCCCAACGTCGCAGTTCACGAGTCGTGTAACACCCCTTCTCTAGGGTGAGCCCATGTCGAAGATCCGCCTCGTCTATCGCTGCACCGCATGTGCCACTGCCTACCCCAAGTGGGCCGGGCGCTGCCCGTCGTGCGAGGCATGGAACTCGATGGTCGAGGATGTGGAGGGACCGGACCCCGACATCGCATCGCTGCTCACTGCAACGTCCGCGGGCACGGCAATGCCGATCGCGGAAGTCGACACGCTGATCGGCGGCCCGCAGTCGACCGGCATCGAAGAGCTCGATCGGGTGCTCGGTGGCGGTCTCGTCCCGGGGGCGGTCACGCTGCTGGGTGGCGAGCCCGGCATCGGCAAGAGCACGCTGCTGCTGCAGTTGGCTGCGGCGTGGCCGACACGCACGCTGTACGTCAGTGGGGAGGAGAGTGCGCAGCAGGTGCGGCTTCGCGCCGAACGGCTTTCGGCCCTCGGTCCCAACCTGTGGCTGTTGGCCGAGACATCGCTACCGCATGTGATTGCCGCGCTCGACACCGTGCAGCCGCAGTTGGTCATCATCGACAGCATCCAATCGGTCGCCGACCCCGATCTCGGTTCGGCACCCGGCAGCGTCGTGCAGGTCCGCGGCTGCACCCACGGCTGGTGGCCGAGGCCAAACGACGCTCGGTGCCGATGGTGCTCGTCGGTCACGTCACCAAGGACGGCGGCCTGGCCGGCCCTCGTGTGCTCGAGCACATCGTCGACACCGTGTTGAGCTTCGAAGGCGACCGGCACCACGCCCTTCGACTCCTGCGTGCCGTCAAGCATCGGTTCGGGTCGACCAACGAACTGGGCGTGTTCGAAATGGTCGAGCACGGCCTGATGGGGGTGCCCGACGCCAGCAGCTTGTTCCTCACCGACCGCCGTACGGGCGTCGCCGGCTCTGCGGTCACCCCGACGCTCGAGGGGCATCGGCCATTGCTGGTCGAGGTGCAGGCATTGACCAACAAGGTGCCGACCGGTGCGCCACCGCGGCGCAGCGCGCAGGGTCTGGACCCGGGTCGATTGGCATTGCTGCTCGCAGTGCTCGAGCGGCGGGCGCGGCTGCCGGTTGGACAGCACGAGGTTTTTGCTTCCGCGGTCGGTGGTGTGCGGTTGACCGAGCCCGGTAGTGACCTACCGATGTGCCTGGCGATCGTCAGTGCGTTGGGGGACCAGCCGTTGCCCTCCGATGTCATCTCGTTCGGCGAGATCGGTTTGGCCGGCGAGCTGCGTCAGGTCGCCCATGCGTCGCGTCGGCTCGCCGAAGCGGCCAGATTGGGCTTCACCAGGGCGATCGTGCCGGCCAACTCGGCCAACGGGGTCGAGGGCATCTCGCTGATCCGCGTGTCGACGATCAACGAAGCTTTGCTCGCTGTGGGATTGCAGGACGTCCGCTCCAAGTAGAATTCCTCCATGACGACGCTCGGGCCGCCTACCGATGCCTTGCACGAGGCGCTGGCGCTCGTCGCTCCCGGGACCCCGCTGCGCGACGGCATCGAGCGCATCGTGCGGGCCAAGACCGGTGCACTACTGATCCTCGGCGATGGGCCCGATGTGCTGGCGATCTGTAGTGGCGGCTTCATGCTCGATGCTCCGTTCAGTCCACAGCGGCTCAGCGAGTTGGCCAAGATGGACGGGGCGATCATCCTCGGCTCGTACGGCCAGCGGCTTGCTCGGGCCAACGTGCACCTCGTGCCCGATCCGACTGTTCCGACCACGGAGACAGGCACCCGACATCGCACCGCCGAGCGTGTGGCTCGATCGATCCCCGTTCCGGTGGTCAGCGTCAGTGAAGAGATGGGTGTCATCAGTGTGTACGCCGGCGGCATGCGCCATCAGCTGCAAGACATCAGCCGGCTGCTCGACCGCGCCAACCAAGCCCTGCAAACGCTCGAGCGGTACAAGGTTCGTCTCGACGACACCCTCGACAACCTGACCGCTCTGGAGCTGGAAGATGCTGCGACAATCCGCGACGTCGCCTCGGTGGTGCAACGCGGCGAGATGGTGCGGCGCATCTCCGCCGAGATCGAGACGATGATCGTCGAGTTGGGCGTCGACGCCCGGTTGCTACGCCTGCAGGTCGACGAGGTCAACGGCGAGATCAATCACGAGCTCGAGCTCGTCCTGGCGGACTATCCGCGCATCGCCAACAACTGGGCGGGACATGGTCTCGATGGCGATTCGGCGGCGTCGCCGCGCGGTCTTCGCCTGCTGACTCGTGTACCCCGCGTCACGCCATCGCTGGCCAATGCGATCGTCGATCACTTCGGTGATCTGGCGAAGTTGCAACGGGCGACCATCGCCGAGATTGCCGACGTCGACGGAGTCGACATCTCACTGGCCACCGCGGTCAAGGAAACCCTCGACCGAATCATCGAGACCAGCATCCTCGATCAGTTCGCGTAACCGACAGTCCCCCACCCGGAGTCACCCGGGTAGCAGACTTGGCAGGTTCTACCCGTTCGGTCGGCCAAGGAGGCTGGATTAATGGTTGCCTACGATTTCCCGCTGTTGGGCGTGTTCTGGTCGCTCGTGTTGGTGTTCGTCTTCGTCATGGTCGGTTTCGCCGTGATCTACACGTTCGTCGACAACTTCGTTCGCGACGACCACAGTGGGGCGGCGAAGGCGGGTTGGGCGTTGCTCATCATCGTGTTCCCGCTGCTCGGCGCCCTGATCTACATCCTCAACCGCCCCGAGATGAAGGGCGGCCTGCCGATGGCGCAGGGCGTCGCGCCCTCTGGCTACCCGGAGAACTGAGCGCCTGCTCACGAGCCGTTGCGCAGGTCTTCGAGGCGTTCAGCGACGAAGCGGATCTGATCGAAGGTCACTCGGCAGCCGTCACCGGTGGGTGATTGGGCTTCGAACCCGATCAGGTGGCCATCGAGCGGCTCACCGAGTGTGAACACGCGAATCAGCCGCCACGTTTCGTGATCTGTCGATGCGTGGAAGGCGTAGACGGAGTCGACGCGCGAGACGCGCATCCACACGGAGCGGTCGTCGACGACGAAGGCATTGGCGTCGTCGGACTGCTCGCGAGTCACGACCGACACGACCATCGGCTCGGCCGCCGGCGAGAACTCGAAGCAGAACTTGGCCCAGTGCCGCTCGTCGATCCACAGCAACAGAACACCCGCGTCGTACTGCGAGGTGAAGTCGACGCTGACACCGCGCTGAACTGGAAGTCGCCCGCAGTAAGCGCTCCGAGCAATGTCGCAGCGTTGAGCATCGACTCCGCGTCGCCCGAGGCGGCACCACCGGGATTGATGTAGAGATCGGTGTGCGCGGGCGCATTCGCAACCACCGCGCCCGCGTGTTCGTCGCGGCGCCATACGCCTGGTTGCGATGGCGTGACGGCGAAGGGGAGCTCGGGTACCTCGAGGGCGTCGGTCATGCCTCCGACTGTAGGAGGCTCAGCTGGGCAAGTACCGCGCCGATTTGCCCTTGCCCTCCGCCGTCACTTCGCCGTCGTCCACGAGCTTGATGAGATGCGACAGCACGCTGCGTGCCGCGGCCTTGTGCAACTCCTCGCGCACGTCGGCATACATCGACGTGACCATTCCCTCGATGTCGGATTGACCCGAACGGACAGCGGCGAGCACCTGCGCTTCACGTTCGAGGCGATGTTCGAGGAACGCGTGCAGGAACGGCTGCGGCTCGGTGACCGGTGCACCATGTGTCGGCCACAGCGAGGCGTCGTTGCGATCGATCACCTTGCGAAGTGAGTCGATGTAGTCGCGCATGTCGCCATCGGGAGGCGAGACGATGGTCGTGCTCCATCCCATCACGTGATCGCCGGTGAACAGCGACTGCTCCTCGTCGAGGGCGTAGCACATGTGGTTGGACGTGTGGCCCGGCGTGAAGACGCCACGCATCGTCCAACCCGACGCCCATCGCGGCAACCTCGCCATCGCCGACGCGCACGTCGGGGTCGAAGTCGAGATCGGTCGTCTCCATGGTGACGCCGGCTTCGACGGCTGCGTCCATCTCCGCCTGCAGCTCCGCCTCGACCTCCGGATCGATCTCGGTCGTGCCGTGCGGCCCGTACGCGATCGTCGGCGCACCGGTGGTCTCGCGCAGCCATGCCGCCAGCGGGGAATGATCGGAGTGGCAGTGCGTCACCAGGATCGCCCGCACTCGTTCGCCTTCGATCGCCGCGGCGAGCGCGTCGCGATGTTCGTCGAGCAGTGGACCGGGATCGATGACAGCCACGTCGCCATGCCCGATGATGTAGGTACCCGTGCCGAAGTAGGTGTACTTCGACGGGTTGTTCGCGATCACTCGGCGAACCAGCGGCGACACCTGCACGGCTACCCCGTAGCGAGGATCATCGAGGGTGACGAACGGGATGGCGCTCATCGCGTCACCTTAGGGTGCGATCGCCCTGACCTCGCCTACGTGCTCACCATGTCCGAGGATCCACTGGGTGACGATCGACTCGACAGCGGAGGTGTCGACGTCGAGGGCCTGCAGCGCAGCAACCATCACGGCCGGCCTCGCCCGGTTGGCGCCGTCGGCGATCTTGATGGCCACGGCGCGGCCATCCGGCAACGCCGCGGCGAACACGCCATCGGCTCCGTCCTTTGCCATCAATCCGGGGATCCCGTGCATGAAGTGCGTGACGTCGCGGCCCGTACCACCGACCATCTCGGGATGCGTGGTCATCGCCAGATAGACGTCGTCGCCCGAAGGACCGGCGGCTCCTGTCGCGATCGATCGAAAGCCGCGCGCCAGACCGAGCAGCGAGATCACGTGCGCAGGAGATCCGCATCCGTCGACGCCGATGTGCGAGTGCGGCTCGCCGACGAGCTCGTCGATCGTCGCGGTGATGTGTTGCTGCACGGGATGATCGGGCGACAGGTACGAGGCGTCGACCGGCCAGCCGTTGATCGAACTGGTCGCCAACATGCCGCTGTGCTTGCCGCTGCAGTTCATCTGCAGCGAGGTCGGGCCACCGCCCGCGCGCAGCACGTCTTCGGGCGGACTCCGTGTCGAGGGGCAGATCCGCAGTGTTGGCGAGAGACCATTCGTCGAGGCCGGCGGTCGCAAGGATCCGCCGCGCAGCATCGAGGTGCGCGGGCGTGCCGTCGTGGCTCGCGCAGACAAGCGCCAGCAGTTCGGGCGGGAGCTGCAGCCCGGCGCGAACCATCGCCGTCGCCTGCATCGGCTTGTTCGACGATCGGGGATAGATCGACGCCGATGGATCACCGACGGCGAACGCGATCTCGCCGTCCGACGACAGACCGACCACGGCGCCGAAGTGCACGGACTCGTCGCATCCGCTGCGTTGTGTGATGGCGACGGGCGCGAACGCCTCAGGGGTCGGCATCGGTGGTGACCGATTCGGCCGAAGCCTTGCGCGATTTGCGCGTCGTGCGTTTCGGAGGCAAAGCGCGTGGTGAGGTGGCTGTCGATCACCTCGTGGCGTTCGCCGAAGTTGCTGATGACCGCCTGGGCCATCGCCGCCGCGGGAATGGCCAGGATGGCACCGACCGCGCCAAGGATCGCCCCGCCCGCGATCGCCGAACCGAATGCCACGGCAGGGTGCAGGTCCATCGTGCGAGCCGTGATGCGTGGCAGCAGGAAGTAGTTCTCGACCTGCTGGTAGAGGATGACGAACACCAAGATGACCAACGCCTTCGGTGGCGAGTCGACGAACTGCACGAGCACCGGCAGGGCGCCGGCGATGTACGTGCCGACGACCGGGAGGAACTGGCTGATGAGGCCGACCCACAGCGCCATCGCAACCGGCGCCTGGATGCCGATCGCCTGGAACAGCACCCAGTGGAAGAAGCGCCGACAGGCCGGCCAGCAGCGCTCGCGAGTACAGGTAGCCGCCGGTCTTGTCGATCGCCAGCTCCCAGCCGCTGAGCATCCGCCGCTGCCGATCGGGACGCAGTCGGCTGCAGATGGCGCGGCGCAGTCTGGGTCCGTCGGCGACGAGGTAGAAGGTGAAGAGCATCACCGAGAAAGCCTTCACCAACACACCCGAGCGCGGCGACCGACAGGTCGACGACCTTGCCCTGTTGGCTGCGGATGAACTTCTGCACCGCGCCGTTCGGATCGTTGATCGACGTCGATCACCTGCGAGGCGTTGATGTGCGTGTCGAAGTTGTCGTTGATGAAGTTGACCGTGCGGTTGACGTACTTCTCGGAGTCGCCGAGCAGCGTCGGCGATCTGTTGGCCGACGAGCGTGCCGATGGCCGCGACGAAGACGAGGAATCGCCACGAACACACCGAGCAGGATCACGACCGTCGCCGTGCCGCGGCGCCACCCTCGTGCCGCGAGCCGGTTGACGCCCGGTTCGACCGCGAGCGACAAGAACAGCGAGACCAGCAGCAGCAGGAACAGTGCCGAGAGGCTGGACCACACCGAACGGGTGACGACCGTGGCGATGAACCCGAGCCAGAAGATGGCGATGGCCTTCCACACCCACCGCGGCATGTGCTCGGGCGCAGACCACGGCTGAGGAGTTCGGACATCAACGCCGAGCGTAGTGACCGACTGCATCCCGGAGGGTGGAGGCCAGATCCCCGCGTGGCAACACCTCGACCCGGTCGAGGCCCAGCCACCGCGCCATCGCCAGCAATTCCGGCAGCGAGATCATCGGCCAGCGCACCGGCGGGCACACCTGGCTCGGTGAACGAACCCTGGCACCAACAGCGCGCCGCCCTGCCGATCGGACTTCATGTCGAGTCGTCCGACGATGCTGTCGCCCCAGCAGGATCGGCAGCACGTAGTAGCCGTAGATCCGCTTCGGCTGTGGCGTGTAGATCTCGATCCGGTAGTGGAAGCCGAACAATCGCTCGGTCCGATCACGGTTCCACACGATCGGGTCGAACGGGCTCAGCAGCGCACACGCGCTGATCCGCCGCGGGCATGCGCGCCTGGTGGTGAAGGTACGCCGGCTTCTTCCAACCCTCGACCTCGACCTCGGCGCAGCGTTCCCTCTTCGACCAGCTCGTCGACCAGCGGCTTGCACGCCTGGTTCGCCTGCCGGTGGTAGTCGGTGAGGTCGGTGAACGTGGCAATCGCCGTGATGGCGCGCCGCGAGCTCGAGCAGCTGCTTGCGAGCCTCGTCCTCCGGCACGTCGGGGCGAGCGAGCACCTCGGCCGGGATCACCCGTTCGGTGAGGTCGTAGATACGCGCGAAGTCCGTCCGGCGCGTCACGCGTGACTCGACCCTTCCAGAACAGGTGCTCGAGGGCGACCTTGGCGTCGTCCCAATCCCACCACGGCCCCTTCTTCTCGACCCGCTCGGAGAGATCGCCCGACGACCACCGGGCCGTCGTCGGCGATCCGCCGATACACCTCATCGACGTAACTCGGGCCGCCGTTCCTCGAGCGTGCCGACCGCGCCCCACTTGTGTTCGCGCGTCATCTTCCAGCGATGAAGTTGATAGTGCGCCATGTCGACGTGCGACGCCTCGTGCACCCAGTACTCGAACAGCTCGCCGGCATTCGGTGGCATCGCTGATCATCGTCCGCGGATGCGGACCGAGCCGGGCGAACAACGGCAGTTCCTGACTACGCACCAAGACGTTGACGGAGTCGATCTGGATGAGGCCCATCCGATCGAGCACGCGGCGGAAGTGCCGGCGATCGACCCGACCCTTCGGACGCGGATCGGCGAAGCCCTGCGCCCCGAGCGCGATGCGGCGCGCGGAAGCGAGCGAGACCTTCTCCGCTGCCACCTCGGTTCAGTCGTCGGCGACGGTGATGGTGACCGAGTTGATCACGACGTCGTCTTGCGGCCGATCACTGCGATCGGTGTCGACACGCTGCATTGCATCGACGATCTCGAGGCCCTTCACGACCTGACCGAAGTGGTTGTACTGCGGCGGCAGACCGACACCGCTCGGCCCACTGATGAGGAAGAACTGACTGCCGTTGGTGTTCGGCCCGGCGTTGGCCATCGCGACCGATCCGATCTGGTACTTCTGCTTCACCGGCTCGTCGTTGAACTTGTAGCCGGGCCCGCCGCGACCGGTGCCGGTCGGGTCGCCGCCCTGGCACATGAACCCGTTGATGATGCGGTGGAAGATGACGCCGTCGTAGTAGTGGTGCGCGGCGAGGAACACGAAGTTGTTGACCGTCTTGCGGTGCGTTGATCGCGTCGAGGGCGATCACCAGCGTGCCCATGCTGGTCTCCATCGTCGCCGTGTAGCGCTTGCTGGGATCGATGCCCATCTCGTGCGGGGAATCGAACTTCTGCTTGCGGGGCGCGGATCCATCGAGGGCAGGAAAGGGGGTAGCCATGGATCGACACGTTACCCGGGCATGTCTAGTGTGCCGCCAGTGAAAACATTGGGACGGCTGGTGGTCGCAGTCGCGATCGCAACCCAGTGCTTCGCACCTTCGACTGCTTCGGCGGATGGCCAACCCGTCGCTGGATTCGGCGCCAATGGTGTGCTGATCGACGGCAGCTTCAGCGGTGGCAGGCAGGTTCGCCCACAGCAGATCGTGCAACTACCCGACGGCGCGTTGATGGTCAGCGGCTTCTTGCAGACGTCGGGTCAGACGATCGTGCAGCAGTTCGTCGCTCGATACACGTCTCAGGGCCAACTCGACGCAGCGTTCGGCACCGGTGGTGTGATTTTCCCGTCCGGTGTCGTTCGCAACTTCACGCCACTTCCCGATGGCCGGCTCGCGGTCACTGCGTTCTCGTTGCCGGGGGGTGTTGGCGTGATCGACGCGCACGGCACGATGTCGCCGATCTCCGACCAACTCTTCCCGGGGCAACTGACACGCCGGCCGGATGGAGCGATCATTGCGCTCGACGCCACCGCACGCAGTACGCGGGTCGCCGCACTGATCATGCCGAACGGAGTCGTTGACGGTGGCTTCAGCGCAGATGTCGCGACCGTGCTTCCACCAGGATCTCGAATGGGAACGAGCAGCGCGGCGTACTCGCCACCGAATGGCACGTTGCTCTCGGACGGCCGCATGGCGGTTGCGTTCGCCTACTCGAACCCCGCACCGAGCCAGGTGTTCTGCGGACTCGTTGCGTTGTTGGACGATGGCACCTTCGACAGGTCGTTCGGTACGAACGGACTCGTCTCGCTTCCGCAATCGATCTGCCGGCTCACGCACTTCGTCGACGACACCATCCGCGTGTCCGGCGATGTCGGGCAGTCCGTCGTCGCCGTGTCGCCGGACGGCACGCTGCTCGGCGCTGTGCCGGCGCCGCTCGACGACCCGGACCTCGCGTTCGAAGGCACCGGAAGGTTCTACCGGCAGAGCGGACCGAGCGAGATCCAGGCGATGCGCTCCACCGGCGCCGTCGACCCGACGTTCGGAGCCAACGGTGTTGCCTCTCTCGCGGGAATGACCATCAGCGGATTCGCGCTGCTGGACTCGGGCAGCATCGTGACATGGGGTAACCCGAACGGGAACCCGGCAGCCCTCGCCGTCGGGCTGATCGACGCATCGTTCGGCACTGCGCCGCAACCACCGGCGATCGCCACGTCCAAGTTCGTGCCCGTGTCGCCGGCCCGCATCCTCGACACCCGCGTCGGGATGGGCGCGCCGGAGGGCGTCGTTGCGGCGGGTGGCCAGATCAATCTGCAGATCGCCGGCCGAGCCGGTGTTCCAGTCGGCGGCGTATCTGCCGTCGTGCTCAACGTGACCGCGACCGAGTCGGTGCCAGCCCGGCTTCGTCGCGGTGTTCCCTGCGGGTACTCGCCGACCGACGGTGTCGAGTCTCAACCTCGAATCTGCCGGACAGACCGCGGCCAACCTGGTGACCGTGAAGGTCGGGCCCAGTGGAAGCGTCACACTGTTCACGTCCGGCGGCGCGCAGCTGATCGCCGACATCACCGGCTACTACACGCCGGCCGCGTCGTCGTCCGACGGACGGCTGCAGGCGGCTTCCCCGGAACGAATCCTCGACACTCGACTGGGCCTCGGCTCCGCGCGAGCGAAGTTACCCGCGGGTGGTCAGATCGACGTGCAGATCACGGGCCGCGGACCGGTGCCGGCGATCGGCGTGTCGGCCGTGGTGCTCAACGTCACCGGCGATCAGGCAACGGCCGACGGCTTCGTGACCGCGTGGCCAACCGGTGTCGATCGACCGCTCGTGTCCAACCTCAATCTGGTCGCGGATGAGACGAGGGCCAATCTCGTCGTTGTCCCGATCGGCCGCGACGGGCAGGTGTCGTTCTTCACCTCGGGCGGCGCGGAGTTGATCGCCGATGTCGCCGGATGGTTCACCGACACGTCGGCTGCGGACGACACCGCCGGACTGTTCGTGCCGATCACGCCGACTCGCATGCTCGACACCCGGCACGAGCCGACCGCCCCGACCGCGGCGAGTAGCTCGCTCACGCGCCGGATCGGCTCGACGTCGGTGGTGCCGCCTCACGGGTCGGTAGCCGTCGCCGCCAACGTCACTGTCACTGAATCCGGCGGGCCCGGGTTCGTCACCGCATGGCCGGCGGGCACGACTCGCCCACTGGTCTCGAACCTCAACACCGTGCGCGCAGGACAGACCGTCCCCAACGCGGCGATCGTGCCACTGGGTGCCGACGACCTCGCCCTGTTCACCCAGTCCGGCGCCCAATTGATCGTCGACATCAACGGCTGGTACACGAACCACTAGTGCATCGCGGGCTAGCCGTTGCGGGAGTTGTAGTCGGCGATGAGGGCGTTCGCCTGAGCGGTTGCGTTCGCCAGACTGGATGCGACATCGGCACCACCGAAGATCGCGGCGACACCTTGGGCAGTGACGGTGCGCACCTCGCGGAGCGGCCCGACGATCGGGCCCAGCGACGTCGGTACATCGGGCGACGACAGCAGTTGGTCGTAGGCGACCTTGAAGCGAGGGTCGGTGGCCAACGTCGTCTGCAGCGGGTCGAGCGTGAGCGCATCGGTTCGCACCGGGATGTACCCGGTGACCGACGACCATTCGCTCTGCTGCTGCGCAGCGGTGAGGTAGCTGATGAAGTCCCACGATGCAGCGGTTCGAGCATCGTCGCCGGTGTCGACGACGTACAGCGCGGCGCCGCCGACGAGCGCACCCGGCTTGCCATCGGGACCGGGCATTGCCGCGATCCCCAGGTCGCCGTTGGTGATCTGCGGGAACTGCCCGCTGTCGAGCACGGTCAGCACGCCGCCGATCGCCGCAGACGTGGCGATGGTCATCGCCGCCGGTTCCGCGCTGTCGGCGAGCTTCAACAGGTTGTCGAGACCGCCGGCGTTGTCGCCGACGTTGAACGCCAAGCCGTCGTTGATCATCGACTGCATGAACGTCAGCAACGATTGACCGGTGGCGTTGTTGTAGAGGACCTGCGTCGCGCGTGCCGCCCGGCCGTTCTGGTTGTCGGCGTAGAACTCACCGGCCTTCGCAAACCATTGCTCGATGTACCAACCGCCACCGCTGTCGAAGCCGGAGTCGAGTGCCAACCCGTACTTGGCCGCGCCGGATGAGACGATCGCCTCGCTGTCGGCGCGCAGTTCCTCGAGCGAGGCCGGTGGCTTGTCGGGATCGAGACCGGCCGCAGCGAACATGCTCCTGTTGTAGAACAGGACGGGGTTGGAGATGTTGAACGGCATCGCCCAGCGCACACCCTGTGTCGCCCAGGCGTCGAGCACGGTCGGCAGGAACGCGCTGGTGTCGTAGCCACTCGACTTGATGCACGAATCGACGGGCACGACCGACTTCGTGTCGACCATCGTCTGCACCATGTACTCGGGCATCTGGACGAGGTCGGGCCTGTTGCTCTGTCCCGACTGCAGGTACCGGTCGATCGTCTGCTCGTAGCTGGCCTCGATCAGGGTGACGTGCACCTTCGATTGGCCGGCGTTGTAGGCGTCGGTCAACTTCGTCAACTCGTCGGCGAGCGGGCCGTTCATCCCATGCCAGAAGGTCAGCTCGATCGGCCCGGTCGCGGACGCCAGAGCATCCGTTGGGCAGTCGGGCAGGGTGTCGAGCAACGCCGCTGTCGTGGTCGGTGCGATCGTCGTCTCCGGCGGCGGCAACGTCTCTCCGACCGGCAGCGTTTCGCCCGGCGCGAGCGTGATCTGCGGAGGCAGCGTCGGCTGAGTGACCACCGCAGGCTCTCGGCCGGCGGTGATGATCGACTCCCCGGAACCGCACGACGCGGCGACGAGGACTGCCGCCGACACCAGACGCGACCAGTCGCTTCATCCTTTCACCGCGCCCGCGGTCAGGCCGCGGACCAGTTGGCGTTGGAATGCGATCAGCACGACGAAGATCGGCAGCGAGGCGATCACCGTGCCGGCGGTGACGAGGTTGAGCTTGTCGATGTCGCCGATCTTCAAACGCTCGAGGCCGATCTGGATCGTGCGATGGGCGTCGTCTGTGGTGATCGCTTGCGGCCACAGGTACTGGTTCCACGTGCCGAGGAACGTGAACAGCGCGAGCGCCCCCAGCGTCGGCCGGCACAACGGAACCGCGACTTCTCCGAGGAATCGGAAGTGGCCCACGCCGTCGAGCGCGGCCGCTTCGCGGAGGTCCTTCGGCACGGTCAGGAACACCTGGCGGATCAGAAACGTGCCGAACGTCGTGGCCAGCAACGGCACGATCAAGCCCTGGTAGCTGTTGATCCAGCCGATCGAATCCATGGTGCGTTGATTGACGACGACGGTCAGTTCGGCCGGCACGAGCAGCGTCGCCAGGAAGAACGCGAACACCGCGCCCTTGCCGGGGAAGTCGAGGAACGCGAACGCGTACGCAGCGAGCAGGCTGGTGATGATCACGCCCATCGTCACGACGACCGACACGAAGATGCTGTTGAGCATCAGACGGCCGAGGTCACCGATCCTCCACGCCGATCGCATGGTGTCGAGCGTCAGGTTGATCGGCAGCAACGACTTCGGATGGTCGATCGCGTCGGGACCGCTCTTCAGCGCCTGCATCAAGCGTCGCGTAGATCGGGAAGAGGACGATGACCGCGACGAACGATCAGCAACGCGTAGCGGCCGACCTTGCGAGCCCCGTGCAACGTTTCCGTGGCTCCGGTGCCAGGCGAACTAGTTGCCCCAAACCTAAGCGCCATAGTGGACCTTCCTGTCGAGCCCGCGGAACTGCACCAACGCCAGCACGAGCAGGACGAAGAACAGCAGGACCGCTGCCGTCGACTTCAGGCCGATGTCGTTCTTGATCAACGACGTCTGCCCGTAGATCAGGTACGCCACCGACTCGGTCGGACGCTCGGGGTTGGGACCGCCTTGCGTCAACAGAGCGATCTCTGCGTACGCCTGAAACGCACGCGTGGTGAGGACCACGGTCGTGAACACGATCGTCGGTCCCGAGCATCGGCAGCGTGACGTTGGTGAAGCGCATCCACCCGCCGGCGCCGTCGACGAATGCGCTCTCGTAGAGCTCGCGCGGGATGCCCTGCAGGGCCGCTGTCATGACGATGAACGTGAACCCGAGACTGGCCCAGATGCTGCTGACCGCGAGCGCTGGCAACGCGGTGGACGGGTCCTGCAACAGGCCCGGTTGCTTCAATGCTGGGATGATGCCGTGGAACAGGTCGGGCAGCAATCCGACCTGCGGTTGCAGCAGGACGAACCAGACCAAGCTGGCGACCGCAACGCTGGTCGCCACCGTCGACGAGAACATCGTGCGGAAGATGCCCGACACCACGGATCTGCTTGTCGGCCAGCACGGCGAGACCGATGCCGAGCGCGAGACCGATCGGCACGGTCATGATCGCGAGTCGAATCGTGTTGGCCAACGCGTGCTGGAACTCGTTGCTGCGGAACACATCGACGTACTGGACCCAGCCGCCTTCGCGGCAGCGCGTGCCCGTCGCATCGCATCGCAGATGGCCGAGCTGGACGGCGCGGACCAAGGGGTAGACCACGAACACACCGAGGATGACCGCCGACGGCAGCAACATGCCGACCGCAGTCGGCACGTCGCGCCACCTGCGTCTCATGCGTCGATCCTCTGCTCGGTGAGTGGGTCGAAGCGATGGCGATACGCGTCGGCCGCATCGAGGTGGACGTCGTCGCCGATCTCGGGAACCGCCGCCTCGGCGTCCTGGCGAACGACGACTGCGGGTGCCCGCCGCGTCGCAGATCAGCAGCGTCTCGTGGCCCAGTTGCTCGACCATCCGCACGTTCGCCGCGAGGCCGCCGTCCGTGATCGAGCCGGAGGTGCTCCGGTCGCACACCGACCAGCACCTCGCTGTTCTCGAACAACCCGACCGGCATCACGTTCATCGGCGGCGTGCCGATGAACCTGGCGACGAACACGGTCGCCGGCTTCGCGTACACCTGTTGTGGCGTGTCGATCTGTTGCAGATGGCCGAGATTCATCACGGCGACACGCGTGCCCATCGTCATCGCCTCGATCTGATCGTGCGTCACGTAGAGAATCGTCGCCTCGAGTCGACGGTGCAGGTCGACGAGCTCGGCGCGGGTCTCGCCGCGCAGCTTGGCGTCGAGGTTCGACAGCGGCTCGTCCATGCAGAACACGGCCGGCTGCCGAACGATCGCCCGAGCCAAGGCAACTCGTTGACGTTGACCACCACTCAGCTGGCCGGGCTTGCGATCGAGGTACGGGCCGAGGCCCAGTGCATCGGCGGCCGTCTTGGCTTGCATCGCGCGGTCCGCCTTCGATGCACCCCGTACCTTCAGCGGGAACTCGATGTTGGCCTGGACGGTCTTGTGCGGATACAGCGCGTAGCTCTGGAACACCATCGCCACATCGCGCATCTTCGGTTCGATGTCGTTGACCCGAACGTCGCCGATGTAGATGTCGCCGCTGGTCGGCGTCTCGAGCCCGGCAACCATCCGCAGCAGGGTGCTCTTGCCGCATCCGGATGGGCCCAACAGGATCATGAAGTCGTGGTTCTCGATGTCGATCGTGACGTCGTCGACCGCGTTCACAGAATCGTCGCCGGAACCGAACGATTTGGTGATGTGCTCGAGTCGTACCTGGGCCACAGCCGAACAGTAGGTCATGGTTTCTCGAGGACGTTACGATCGCGGTCGATGAGCGAAGACGCCGATCCTGTGGCTGAACCCACGCTGGATCTCGACGCGATCGAGCGGGACCTCGCCGATGTGGAGGTGGCGCTGACACGGCTCGACGCCGGCACGTACTGGACCGACGAGATCACCGGTGCCGAACTGCCGGCCGACGTTCTCGCAGCCAACCCGACGGCGCGCCGACTGGCGTGAGCCGACGGGTTCGCTGGCGGCGCACCGCCCGCGTGTGGCGGCTGACGGCGCGCAACGGCGCTCGGTACGTCGTCCATCGCGTTCTCCGTCTGCGCCGCCGCGGCGACCGACGCGAGGAGCTCGACCAACAGTTCGCGCTGCGCACGTCGGAGGACGTCGCCCGCGAGCTCGGCGAGCATGAAGGGCGCGATGATGAAGTTCGGCCAGCTGCTGAGCTTCATCATGGAAGCCTTGCCGGACGACGCGCAGAAGGCGCTCTCGACGCTGCAATCCGACGCGAAGCCGATGGCCCCGGAGCTCGCCGCCAAGATGGTGACGGACGAGCTCGGACAACCGCCCGAGCGCATCTTCCTCGATTGGCAGACGACCCCGATCGCCGCGGCGAGCGTCGGCCAGGTGCACCGCGCTGTCACCCGCGACGGACGTGAAGTCGCAGTGAAGGTGCAGTACCCGGGTGTCGCCGAGTCGATCGACACCGACCTCGACAACACCGAGGCCATGTATCGCCTCGGCACCGCGTTCGTGCTGAAGGGGCTCGACGCCAAGGGCTTGGTCGACGAGCTGCGCAACCGGATGCGCGAGGAGCTCGACTACGAGCTCGAAGCCGCGCAACCAGACCGAGTTCGGCACGCGGTTCGCCGGCCATCCGTTCGTCTCGATCCCGGCCGTCGATCCGGCCACCAGCACGAAGCGGGTGCTGACGAGCGAGTGGGTCGATGGGCTCTCGTGGGCCGAGTTCGAATCCACCGCCGACGCTGCGGCGCGTCATCGTGCCGGAGAATCGATCTGGCGTTTCGCGCAGTACGCCGTGCATCGCATCGGCGCCTTCAACGGTGATCCGCATCCGGGCAACTATCGGTTCAGCCGCGACGGCGACGTCACGTTCCTGGACTTCGGTCTCGTCAAGCGTTGGTCGCCGGACGAGTGGCACCAGCTCGCACCCAGCCTCGACGCGATCGTCGTGCATCGCGATCCCGAGCTACTGGTGCAGGTGATGGAAGAGATCGGTTTCCTCCGCCCCGGCCACGGCCTGCCGCCGCAGCAGGTCTACGACTACGTCAGCACGCCGTACACGCCGTACCTCACCGACACGTTCACGTTCACCCGCGAGTTCGTGCGCGACGCGATGACGACGATCATCGATGTCAAGGGACCTCATGCCAACGGTCATCGAACATCTCAACATGCCGCCGAGCTTCGTCATCCTCGATCGCGTGGTGTGGGGGGTCAGCGCGATTCTCGGCAAGCTCGAGGTCACCGCGCCATGGCGAGCGATGTTGCTGGAGTATCGCGACGACGGTCCGCCGGCGACTCCGATGGGCGAGCAGGAACGCGAGTGGGCGATGTCGGCCGGGAAGGCGCAGCACGACCGTCCGCGTTGACCCGGGTGGAATCGCGCCCGCTACTGTCCGACGCAAGGAGTCCGCCACAGAACGCCGGCGGTGACCTGTTTCGCCAAGCGTCAGAGGGGGCACAACGTGGCCGATCCACACAAGCCGAGGGCACCGTTCGCGCCGTGGGATCGTCGCGAGCTTCCCGGAGCATTCGACGTCGAGGAGTCCGCACGTCGCGTCGGCAACTACAAGTGGGCCGAGATGAAGCTGTTCGAGGCACTCGGCGGCTGGGTCGCGACCGTTCCCGAGCTCGATGTGAAGATGCGCCTCGGCACCCACTGCTACAAGCACGCATGGCACGCCGAGTTGTGGCACAAGCGGCTTCCCGAGCTGCGCGAGATGAACCCCGATCGTCTCACCGAGCCGGCCAACGACGCGATGGTGCGGTTCGTCGAAGCGATGACCGAGCCCGAGGCGCCCGACATGACGATCGAGAAGCTCGTCGGCGTCTACCGCGTGTACATCCCGCACTTCATCGCCGCGTACACGTACCACCGCAACAACACCAGCCAGATCACCGACGCACCGACGATCCGCTCGATCAACTTCATCCTGCAGGACGAGTTCGACGACTGGCGCGACGGCGAGATGCTGCTGCAGTCGCTCATCGAGACACCGGAAGAAGTCGATCGGGCTGCCGCGCACCAGGCACGGTTGCAGAAGCTGATGCTCGAGGCCGGCGGCATCGCCGGACCCGGCTCGGTCGATCGGACGGACCGACATGAGGCAGTTCTTCCCGGTCGAGGAGTTGGCCCGCGACGAGCGGTTCCACACCATCACGAACCGCGAGCGGATGGGCGACCCGCGCACGGTCTTCCAAGCCGGCCAGCAGCCGACGCGCAACAACAACCGCCTCACGCCATCGCGCAAGGACGCGAGCGACGCGGCGCGCGCCCTGATGCACGGCATCTTCGTCGGCGAGATCCAGGCGCTCGAAGGCGCCGGCCGCACGTGCCACGACTTCGAGACCAGCACCGGCAGCGGCAACACATCGGATCCCGACAGCGTGCCGTTCGCGCTGAAGCTCGACATGGCCCGCCAGGCGTGGGACGAGGCGCGCCACGTCGAGATCAGCGTCCAGTTCAGCGACTGGATGGGCACCGAGATCGGCCAGTACGCCGAGAACACCGTGCTGTTCGAGGCGGCGTGCAGCACCGATCCGGTCCTGCGACTGGCCGGTGTCAACCGCGCCCTCGAAGGCTTGGCGATCGACGTCTTCACGACGATGAAGGAGTTCGGTGATCTGGCCGGCGATCCGTACCTCGAGTTCTGCGAGGACTGGATGCTGGCCGACGAGGTGACCCACGTGAAGATGGGCAGCGACTGGTTGCGCAAGGTCACCGAGAACGATCCCGAGCGACGCAAGAAGGCGCTCGAGTTCCAGAGCGTCGTCGACAAGTTGTTCAGCTACGGCGGTACCCGCAGCGACAGCGAGGAATCGCCGATCGGTCTCGCTCGCCGCTTCCGCGAGCTCGCCGGCTTCACCGAGACCGAAGTCGAGCAGATCGCCGACGTCAGCCTCGCCGCGCTCGAACGAGCGCAAGGCGTTCGTCGCGAAGGCCCACGCCGCGCCATGACAGTCACGGTCACACCGCAGGCGTTCAACTTCGTGGCGTACGACGCCGCACTGATCCAACGAGTGACGGAGGAACTGATCGCCTCGATCGGGCTCACCGACCGCGACGTGAGCATCGAGGTCGACGAGACCACGCCTCTCGCGCGTACGCGCGTCGAGATCGGTGACACCATCGCGATCCGCGCCGAGAGCGGCGCCTTCGAAGACACCAAGCGACCACGCCAGCAGAGCGAGGTCGCGACCGCGACGTCGCTCGGCCGCGTGCTGCTGCGTGTCACGCGACAGGTTGAGTGGCGGCTTCGGTGAGGCCCCGCCAGACGATCGAACTGTCGCTGGCCGAGGTGGCTGCGTGGGAGACGTATTCCGTCGGTCGCCTGTGCGCGACTCGGCATCGAGGTCAACGAGCAGCGCTGGCGCTACAACTTTCGCAACCGGCTGGGTTTCAGCGACGCGGCAGACGAGGCGTTCAACACCTTGTGGACGAGCGACGGCCTGACTTGGGGCGAGATGCAGGCGATCACGGAAAGCCTCTCGACATGACCGACAGCACCGTCAGCGACATCTCTGTCAACGGCGTCACGCTGCGCGTGCACCAGGCCGGCGATCCGGCGAACCCCACCGTCATGTTGTGCCACGGCTTCCCCGAGTTGGGTCACTCGTGGCGCCATCAGATGACACCGCTCGCCGACGCCGGGTATCACGTGCTCGCGCCGGATCAGCGCGGGTACGGGCACTCGTCGGCGCCACGAGAGATCGAGGCCTACGGCATCCGCAACCTCACTGACGATCTGCTCGCGCTGCTCGACCACTTCGGCAAGGACGACGCCGTGTTCGTCGGCCACGACTGGGGCGCGATTGATCGTGTGGGACATGGCCCGCCTCCACCCCGAGCGTGTGCGTGCGGTCGTCGGCGTCAGCGTGCCGTTCGTGAACTGGCCGGCACCGCCGACGCAACTGATGAAGATGATGTACGGCGACCGCTTCTTCTACATCCTGTACTTCCAACAGCCGGGAGTCGCCGAGGGCGAACTCGATGCCGACCCGTACGACACCATGTGCAAGATGTTGTGGGGTGCCAGCGCGTACGGGATTCGGCAGTGCCGATCGGTCGGCCGAGACCCCGCCGATGGAGGGAACCGGCTTCCTCATGATCTTGCCCGAGCCGCCGGCGCGACCGTTCGTCGGTCCCGAGGGGCCGTGGCTCACCGAGGCCGATCTGCAGATCTATGCCGACGAGTTCGCCCACAGCGGGTTCTTCGGGCCGATCAGCTACTACCGCAACCTCGACGCCAACTTCGACCTCATCAAGGACTTCGGGCCCGAGCGCGTCACGATGCCGGTCTTCTTCATCGGCGGCACCGACGATGTCGTCAACGTGATGGACCCGTCAGGCGTCGAACGAATGGGGAACCTGCTCTCCGACTTCCGCGGCGCCACGATCCTCGATGGCGTCGGTCACTGGACGCAGCAAGAAGCCCCAGCCGCCTTCAACGAAGCCCTGCTCGGCTACCTGAAATCGCTGTAGCCGTACGAGTGTTTCCGGCTCACCCGGGGTGTACGGAAACACTCGGACGCGGATTAGCGGCGGTTGAGTTTGCTGAGGAGGCGGAGCATCTCGAGGTAGAGCCACACCAGCGTGACCATCAACGCGAAGCCGGCGAACCACTCCATGCCCTTCGGCAGACCTTGCTTCGAACCACGCTCGATGAAGTCGAAGTCGAGCGCCAGGTTCATCGCTGCGAGACCGGCAGCGAACAGGCTGAACGCGATGCCGAGCCCGCTGGCCGAGTTGAGGAAGCTGACCGAGCCGGAGCCACCGATCAATCGGATGACGAACGACACGAGGTAGAACAACATCAACCCGAGCGTCGCAGTGATGACGATCCTGCGGAACTTGTCGGTGACCTTCAGGATTCGGGTGCGGTACAGCACCAGCATCACGATGAACACGCCGAGGGTGGCGCCGATGGCCTGCAGGACGATGCCGTCCTGGAAGTCTTCGTACGACTTGGAGATGACACCGAGGAAGAAACCCTGGCCGATGGCGTAGGCCGGCGCCAGGAACTTGGCCCACATCGGCCGGAAGTACATGGCAATCGCGCAGCCGAAACCGACGAGGACGCCGCCGATCGCGAGGAACGGGAACTTGGTGACCTCACCGGGAACGCTCTCGGGGGCCGCCTGCCAACCGATCACCGCGAATGTCAGCAGGATGACCATCAACACACCGCTCGCGGTGAGGGTGCCGCTGACGGTCATGACCTCGGAATGCCACGGGCTGACCGGACCATCCGTGATCGGTGTCCGACGAGTCTCGGGATCGGGTGCGCCCCAACCGGGGTTCCGCGCAGCCTCGTTCCAGCGCTTGTCGTTGAGAATGGGGTTTGCCATGGACGCCTCCTTGGGCGAACGAGTAACTACGCGAACGCTACAGCCGACTGTCGCGATTCAGTGTGTGATCTTGGTGAGACACGCCAGCGGATCTTGGCAGCTACAGGAGGTCGTGCGCGCTCGCGCCGTCCCACAGATCGATGTCGGGAGCCGAGGTCAGGAGCCCATTGCACGACGGTCGCCATCTCCACCATCACGTCGCTGTCGAAATGCGCGCGCTGCGCGGCAACAGAGTCCCATTTGTGGATGACGAGGTAGCGGCCGGGCTGGGTCACCGAGGCACACAGATCGATGTTGCGGCAGCCCGGTTGCATGCGGGCCAGTACGACGTACTTCGACAGCACTGCCATCAGCCCGTCGGCGTCGGCGGCGTCGAAACGCATCGTCACGATGGCCAGTTCGACCGCCTCTTCAGACCGGTCGTCCCCTGCCATGCCCCGGAACGATACCCGGTACGCCTGTATCTGAATACACGATGAACGACGATTTGACACGACGGGGTGTGAGGTGCTTGACCACGTGGGTATCGTGAGGAAATTACCGCCCGGGTTATCGGGAGGTGAACAACTCACCCGTTCGAGGAGCATCATTCGTGGCGAAAGATCGAGTAGAGCGCGACGAAGAAGACCTAGTCCGCTTGTATCTGACCGACATCGGTCAATACATGTTGCTCACCAAGGATGACGAGGTTCGACTCGCCAAGCAGATCGAGGCCGGTAAGGCAGCGATCGAGGAGCTCGACCAGATCGGCAAAGACCTGACAGCTGCCAAGAAGCGTGAGCTTCGGCGTGCGGCACGTGAGGGCGAAGATGCCGAACGAGCGTTCGTGCAGTCCAACCTCCGCCTGGTGGTGTCGATCGCCAAGAAGTACCAGGCGTCGGGATTGCCGCTGCTCGACCTCATCCAAGAGGGCAACCTCGGGTTGATGCACGCAGTCGAGAAGTTCGACTGGCGCAAAGGTTTCAAATTTTCGACGTACGCCACGTGGTGGATCCGCCAGGCGATCACCCGCGGCATCGCCAACACCGGCCGTACCATCCGTCTCCCCGTCCACGCCGGCGACACGCTGGCTCGGCTGCAGAAGGCCCGCAGCCGCCTGGAGCTGAAGCTCGGCCGGCCGGCGACGCTGTCGGAACTGGCCAAAGAAGTCGAGATGCCCGAAGACAAGGTCACCGAGGCATTGCGCTTCGCCGCAGAGCCGCTGTCGCTCAGCGAGCCACTTCGTGAGGATGGCGATGCCGAGCTCGGCGACGTCGTCGAGGACCGCTCGGCCGAGTCACCGTTCGAGGTGGCCGCCACTGCGCTGCTGCCCGAGGAGATCGCCCGCCTGCTGGCTCCGCTCGACGAGCGCGAGCGCGAGATCCTGAAGCTGCGCTTCGGTCTCGACCGCGGCGAGCCGCGCACGCTCGAAGAGGTTGGCGAGCACTTCAACCTCACCCGCGAGCGCATTCGCCAGATCGAGGCACGGGCGATGAGCAAGCTGCGTCATCCGTCGAGCGACACCGGCGCACGCGACCTGCTCGCCGTCTAAAAGCTGCCGGCCGCCGCCGCCGGCGAGTCATGCTGTTGGTGTGATCGAAGTACGCGACGCCACGATCGACGACGCCGACGCACTTGCTTCGGCGCACATCGACGGTTGGCGCGTCGGATACCGGGGTGTGGTCCCCGACGAGTATCTCGATGCCGAGGAGTTCGCCTCCTCGCGACGCGAGCGTTGGCGGGCCTGGACGTGGCAGATCGCGATCCCCGAATCGCGCATGTTCGCAGTGACGATCCAGGGCCGCGTGGTCGGATTCGGCCAGGCAGGTCCGGAGCATGCGGACCCCACACTTCCTCGCGTGGCCGCGCCCCAGTCGGAGGGCGCCCGTGGCGAGGTATATGGCTTCTACCTCCACCCGAGCGCGTGGGGAAGTGGTGCCGCAGCAGCGTTGATGAGCCGTTGCGAGGAATTCCTGCGCGACGAAGGTTTCACCTCGGCGGTGCTGTGGGTGCTCCGCGACAACCCACGTGCGCTCGCGTTCTACGAGAAGGCCGGATGGCGTTTCACGGGCGAGGAGTCGATGTTCACTCCATCGGATCCGCCTGACTCATCGCTGCCTCGCGTGGAGTACGTGGTCAGGCAGTACGAAGTGAGGCTGTAACTCAAGTTCGGTGGTGTTTGTTTCGATACCAGAGTGTGGAATTACTGCCCAATTCGATGACATTTCGCGTCATTACGACGCTCGATGTCAACGACGAGAGCGAGATACCGGCCGACTTCACCGGCCGCGTCCGCAGATCGTTCAACGGTGCAGAGTCCTACGTCGCCTGGTTCACCGCCGGACTGCTCGACAATCCGGGTCGCAGCCACCCCGCATACCGCCGTTACCGCACCGACGGTCAGGTGAAGTACGAGATGTTCTACGAGCACGGGCAGTTGCAGGATCCCACCGATCACGACGCGGCGGTGCGCGGATTCTTCGCCAACGGACAGCTCCACTACGAGGAGCACTACCGCGACGGCAAGCGCAGTGACGCCGCGAACGGCAGCCCGGCAGTGTCGAAGTGGCGAGCCGACGGCACGTTGCGGCATCAACTCCGCTACCGCAACGGCAAGCGGATCAACGGCCGCCACACCGCCACGAACTAGCGGATCGAACCACGCATGGCCTTGTTGGTCGATCACGACGACGCGGATCGTGAGTTCGAGTACGTCGGCAAGGCGCAATCGTTCGAGGAGCCCGAGCCTGTCGTCGACGTTGCCAAGCGATTGGGCTGGACGATCATCAGCATGAAGAACGACTGGTCGACCGTCTTCGCTGGCTAGCCCCGATCGGGCGGTCGGCCCACCCCGATAGCGTCACGGCGATGAGCATCGCCCAACCGCGACCCAGTGGTGTGCTGCACCGACTCGGCGACGCAACGTCGAACGCCGTGGCCGGTCTCCTCGCAGCAATCGCTGCTGCGGCTTGGCTCGTGGTGGGTCTGTTCGCCGGATTTCCGATGTGGTGGCAGATCGCGCTGTACAGCACGACCGCGATCATCACCTTTGTCATGGTGTTCGTGATCCAACACACTCAGAGCAAGCAGATCGCCGCGCTGCAACGCAAGCTCGACGAGTTGATTCGGGCCTCGCACCAGGCCGACAACACGCTGATCTCAGTCGAGCAAGCTCCCGAAGGCGAGTTGCAACAGTTGGCCGACGTGTATCGCGATCAACGGCACGAGGCCATCGGCGACTGAGTCGACCTACGCCGGGTAGACGACGGTGGAGCGCTGAACGTAACGGGGCAGCAGCAGCGCCGAGAGCACGACCGCCACACCGCCGAGGACGAGCAGCCAGGCGAAGCCACTCTCCAGCGCAAGGCTCCTGCGGAACGACTCGGTTTGCACCGCGCCGACGAATGCGCCGATGCCGAGGACCGAGCCGAAGAACAACGCCGCGCTGCGCGACCGGGTTGCACCACTGATGAGCAAGCAGCCACCGATGATGACCTCGAGCAGACCGAGTGTTGTCGTATGGGTGAACCCCATCACGCTGACGACCGGGAGGTGCATCGGACCGTCGAACCCGCCGCGAGTGATCGCGAGGAGACCGAAGAGCAAGATGACCAGACCGACGCCCGCGGCGACCATCGCGTCGGGGGCGAAGCTGGCGGCATACGACCTACGAATTGCGTGCGTGGTCACGGGGGCCACCGCAACAACCGGCTCGACGACCGGTGCGCTGACGACTGGGGCCACTACGGGAGGAGGTACGACCGCGGGTGCGACAACCTCGTCCACGACGACGGTGTTGGCAACGGAGTCCGCCCAGACCGGGTCCGCAACCAGTCCCGGCTCGACGATCGCCGGCTCGGCCCACAACGGATCGACGACCACCGGGGTTTCGGCGACGACAGCAGGTTCGGCGACGACCGGCGCAGCCATCACTGGCTCGACGACCTCGGGTTGGTTGCTCAGGATCTTGGTTGCATCGGACATTGGTGTCTCCAGTTCTCCGCTTCAGACCGCTGGAGTGTTTCCACATTGCCGACTCGATAAACAGCACCGCCGACGGATTGTTTGATCCCGATGTACGCCGGGTAAGGCGCTGTCCCCCGAGAAAGAAAGAAGGCGACATGAACGATCCAATGACCATTCTCAAGGCCGATCATCGCGAAGCCAAGAAGCTGCTCACCGCGTTGGGAGAGTCCGAAGAAGGCCCCGAGCGCGAGCGGATGGCGAACGAGCTCAATGCCGCCCTCACCCTCCACATGGAGATCGAGGAGAACATCGTGTACCCGGTGGTCAAGCAGTACGTCGGCGAGGAAGACGAAGAGGAAGCCGAGATCGAACACGGCTTGGCCCGCGACGCTCTCGCCAAGATGATGAGCATGGTCGACGTGCCCGGGTTCGGCGCTGCCGCCGAGATGCTCAAGGGCGGCATCGAGCACCACGTCGAAGAGGAGGAGACCGAGATCCTTCCTGAGTTGAAGGAGGCCCTCCCGCGCGCAGATTGGCTGGCCATGGGCGACGCGATCGCGAAGGCGAAGTCGGACGCCGGTCACCCGGTTCCGGCTCCGAAGCGGCGTCGCTCGCAGAAGCGCAAGACCAACTCCAAGCACTGAGAACCGCTGTCGAGAAGGCTTCCCGATGCTCGATCCAGGCACCAAGGATCGAGCATCGGCACGCCTCCCGGTGTCGATTTCGGTGGGGTGGCAGCGCACAGTCCGGACTACCAACCTGGCACTTGTACGGCCGCGGCCGCGGCCGACATGTGTTGTCACCGAGGGTAGGCAGCGGCCACTGGTTGCGGTCCGCGTATCTCACCAATGGGCCATATGGACCACTGGGCGGCCGTCAGCGATTGTCTGTTTTTGAGAAGTTCATGCCGCACGAACAGGCGCAAAGATCGTCTATCGCCTGAGGGTGACCGTGCGAAACTCAGCCATGCCTACTGTCGAAACAGCCGACCGACACCTGTCCGCCGACCTCCTCCTTCTCGACCGCGACCACCTGTTGGTACTCAAGCTTGGTTCCATCGAGCAACTCCTTTCCGAATCCGAAGGCGACCCGTTCGCATCTCGCGTCGGGTCGGATCGTTCCGGCATCGACGATGCAGTGCTCACCCTTCGGGCCGCACGACGGATTCCCGACGAGTTGACCGTCCGCGTGATCTTGCCTGCAGGATCGACACCGTCGATTTCTACGGACCAGGCACAGGCCGCCCTGAGGCGCGCTGCCGCCGACCAGTGCGGTGTCGGCTGGCGCGAGGCCAGTGCGGTTCGCAGCATGGGACGACGGCAGCTCCCCATGGGGGTCACGATCGCCCTACTGGCCGCGGTCGTTGCATACGGCGCGGCTGCCATCGCGCTGGATATCGACTCGGTGCTCGTCAGGGCACTGTTTGTCACACTGGCGGGACTCGCCATCACCGTCGCCTGGATGGTGAGTTGGGTGGTTGTCGAAGTCGCCATCTACGACTGGCGCGATCCCGCATGGGGCGCCAAGGTCTATGACCTCCTGGCCCGAGCGACGCTCGAGGTCGTATCCGAGGAGAACATCTGACCGGAAAGGTGAACGGCACGCCGAGCACCATCGCGCCAAACTGCAGAGCCCAGGTTGTGTGGCGGAGGTGGACGGGAATCGAACCCGCCAGACGAGGATCGCTCGTCTCGGCCGCTTTGAAGGCGGTGGAGCCCACCAGGTGCCCAGACACCTCCGTGCACGACGCTAGCCCGCCTGGATGCGGCGACGAACTCGGCGTGCGGGTTGGCATGCGCGAAGGGTGTCGATAGGTTCCGCCTTGACTTCCCCCAATCGATAGCCCGCGGTTGTTGGGGGTGGAGTCACGTGATTCTCTGTTGGGCTGCCAAGGGCGGCAGCGGTACGACGGTCGTCGCCTGTGCATTGGCATTGGGGTCGGCGCGCACGCAGCCGACGGCGCTCATCGATCTCAGTGGCGATTGCGCAACCGCCCTCGGGATGGACGAGCCGACCGGTCCGGGCGTCGTCGACTGGTTGGCGTCGCCGACCGCTGGACCAACCGATCTCTTCCGGCTCGCGGTTGTTGGTGCGCGACAAGGTGATGCTGATTCCTCGCGGCGAGGGGCTCGCACCCGACGACCAGTGGGAACGTCTGGCGGCGGCAATTGCCGATTCGGCGAACGTCATCATCGACGCCGGAACCGGCCACCCACCTCAGGCGTTGCACGACGCAGCAGAGCAGTCGTTGCTGGTGACTCGCCCGTGCTTCATCGCCATCCGGCGCGCTCAACACCTCGCGATCCGTCCGACCGGCATCGTCCTGGTCGACGAGCCTGGCCGGTCGTTGACGTCGCGCGACGTCGAACACGCGCTCGGCGTTCCGGTCGCGGCCGAGGTCCGGCTCGACCCCGCGGTCGCCCGCGCCGTCGACGCCGGCTTGCTGATTGCCCGGTTGCCGAAGTCGTTGATCATCTCGTTGCGGCGCGCAGCATGATCGACGTGATCGCCGAACGGTCACCGCTCGGCGGCCTCGAGCGATGGCTCGACGACGCGGCGATCGACGAGGTCATCGTCAACGGCACCGGAGAGGTGTGGATCGAACGCGCCGGCGCTCTGTTGCGAGTTGCGACCATGAGCAACACCGCGGTGACCACGGCGATCGAGCACATCCTGCGGCCCATCGGTCGCCGGATCGATCGAACCAACCCGACGGTCGATGCACGACTTCCCGACGGCTCGCGAGTGTGCGCGGTGATCCCGCCCGTTGCGGTCGACGGCGCGTGCCTCACCATCCGTCGATTCGCAATGCGTCCACTGCCGCTCGCCGCATTCGCGACACCCGACATCGTGGAGCTGTTGCACGAGGTTGTCGCAGCCCGGTGCAACGTGTTGGTCAGCGGGGCGACATCGTCGGGGAAGACGACATTGCTGAACGCGCTCGCCGCGCTCGTACCCGCGACCGAACGGATCATCACGCTGGAGGACATCGCCGAACTGCGCCTGCCGCACCCACACGTCGTGCGCCTCGAGACACGGCCGGCGAGTGCCGAAGGCACGGGCGAGATCACGCTCGCCCAGCTGCTGCGAACCGCACTGCGCATGCGGCCCGACCGGTTGGTGCTCGGCGAAGTTCGCGGAGCGGAGGCGGTGCAGCTGGTGCAGGCGATGAACACGGGCCACGACGGGTCGATGTCGACGATCCATGCCAACTCGGCCGCCGACGCGCTCGCCCGCCTGTGCTCCCTCGTGCTGCAGGAAGTACCCGGCTGGCCGCTCGAGGCGATTCACGACCAGGTTCGCCGATCCATCGATGTCGTCGTCCACGTCGGCCGATCGGTCGGCAACGCGCGAGCCGTCATCGAGGTCGGACAATCCGATCCGAACGCGGCCGGCCTGCTCCTCCACAGCTTGATGGCGAGCGGTTCTGTGATCACGTCGCTGAAGCGACGGCGTCGATGACGATGTTGCTCGCCACCGCAGTCGGTTTGCTGGCCGCGTTGATCGCCGCGCCCGTGATTCGCCGCACGATGCTGACATCCCGGCGACCGTCGTCTCGCGACCATCCCGCGATCGCCCGGCGGGCGAACCCCGACTACGCGGCGCTGCTCGATGCGATCGCACGTCGGGTCCGCAGCGGCTCCAGCCTCACCAGCGCGGTCGTCGACGAGATCGATCACAGCACACCGCTCGGAGACGTCGCAGATCGTCTCGCGGACGGTGGCTCGCTCGCAGCTGCATTGACGCAAGTCGTCCGGCACGATGCAGACCGCCATGCGGACCTGGCGCTGACGGTGCAAGCCCTGTCTGCGACAGCCCACTTGGGTGGACCTGTGGCCGCGACGCTCGACGAGGCCGCCGCCGTTCTCCGCGAGCGGGCGGCAGCGCGTGCCGAACGGCGCGCTCACGGGTCGCAGGCGCGGCTCAGCGCGCGTGTCCTGACAATCGTCCCCTTGGTGTTTGCCGTGTGGAGCGCTGTGGCCAGTCAACGCACGCGCGACATCTACCTGTCGTCGGTCGCGGGCGGCATCTGCGCATCCTGCGGCTTGGCACTGAATCTGGCCGGTTGGCAGTGGATGAAGCGAACGATCGGGCCGATGTGATGTTGTCGATGGGAATCACGATCGCCGGCTCGTTCTTGATCGTGATGCTGATCGCCTGGCGAGCGCGCCCGCGTCCTGGAGTGCGTTGGATTCGGGCGCGCTCGCTCGCGCCCATGCCTGTTGGGAATTGCCGCTGCAGCAATCGCGCTGTTCTCTCCGTCTCTCGCGGCGATGGCCGCGGTCGCTCTCCTCGTCTGGCGGCAGTGGTCGGGCATGCATCGCAGAGCACGAACCGCTCGCCGTATCGCGCACGACTTCCCGGAAGCCCTCGATCTACTGGTGTTGTCGATTCGTGCCGGGTACATGCCGGCGCAGGCCATTGTCGAGATCGTCCCATTCCTTCCGACGTCGATACGTCCGGCCTTCACCGCGGTTGACGTTGCGATGCAGCGAGGCGACCGCTTTGCCGATGCGCTCGGTCGGCTGCAGACACAGCTGGGCATCATCGCCCAACCACTGGTCGACTCGTTGTCAGCAGCAGATCGCTACGGCCTTCCGCTGGCGCCAGTGCTCGAGCGACTGTCGCTCGAGGCGCGACAGCAACGGCGCCGCGACACCGACGCGACAGCGCGCGAGCTGCCCGTTCGCCTGGCCATGCCGCTCGTCGTGTGCACCTTGCCATCGTTCGTCCTGCTGGCCATCGTCCCCTTGCTCCTCGGAGCCCTGTCGTCGCTGCACACCTGAGCGACCGAGCCCAACAAGTTCCACCCGACAGACATGGAGCGCATCATGAGATCTCTCTTCGCGCGAGCACACGCCTGGTTTCTCGCCGCTGACGTTTTGGCAGACCGTGACATCGACCGCGACCGGGGCCAAGCCACCACCGAGTACGCCCTCGTCATGCTCGGAGCCGCGGTCATCGCCTTGCTCGTCGTCGCCTGGGCGACCAGCGGCGGCGGGGCCGGCAAGATCGGCCACCTCTTCGATCGAGTCATCGATGCGGTCACCAGCAAGCTGTGACCGCGGCTCCGAACGCGAGCGCGACCGCGACGCGGGCCAGGCCACGGTCGAGCTGGCACTGAGCCTGCCGTTGCTGTTCATGTTCCTGCTCGGGATCGTCCAACTGGTCGTGATCGTTCGCGATCAGCTCGCGGTCCAGTTGGCAGCACGCGAGGCGGCACGAGCCGCCGCGGTCGCCATCTCTTCCGACGCAGCGGCACAGGCAGCCGCCGATCATGCCGTCTCGTTGCGTCCGCTGCTCGTCGCCACGCGAGTCGCGATCGATACCGTCATCGTCACGGTCAGCCACGTCACGCACACCGACGTGCCGTTGATCGGCGCGCTCCTCCCCGACATCACGGTCAACGCAACGGCGACCATGGCACTGGAGCCTCCGTGACGCCCTACTCTGCTGGCATGAGTCTGTCGACGAGCACCATCGTGGTCGCCGACGATGCAGTCATCAGCCTGTCGGGCGAGGTCGACATGTCGACCCTGCCGTTGTTGCACGATGCCTTGTCGAAGGCGTTGGCACATCACCCCGGTCGCATGATCGTGATCGACCTCGACGGCGTCTCCCTGCTCGAGGACATCGGTCTGGGGATACTGCTGGGTGCCGCAGGTTCGGCGCGCCAGACCGGGGCCGACCTGGTGGTGATCTGCAACAACATGCGACTGCGCGAGCGACTCGATCGAACTGGTTTCAGCCGGGCGATCGAAGTCCTCGATCGCCGAAGGGAGAACGACCATGACGTTGGATGAAGTGATGGAGATGGCCGCACGCGAGCAGTATCTGGCTGTTGTCGCGACGTTGCGTGCCGATTCGACGATCCAGTCGTCGCTCGTCAATGCCGGCGCCCTCGCCCACCCGATCACCGGTGAACAGGTGCTGGCGTTCGTCACCTACGGCGCCGCCAAGTTGCGCAACCTGCGGGTGCGGCCGCAGCTCGCGGTCACGTTCCGATCGGGGTGGACATGGTGCGCTGTCGAAGGCGACGCCGAACTGATCGGGCCCGACGACCACCATCCCGAAGTCGACGCCGAGCGATTGCGGCTGATGCTGCGCGACATCTTCACTGCCGCCGGAGGCACGCACGACGACTGGGACGCCTACGACCGAACGATGCTCGAGCAGCACCGCACCGCGGTGTTCGTGAAGCCGTCGCGCATCTACAGCAACTGAGGTTCAGACCGCGAAGATCTGGCCTTCGTCCGCGAACGCCTTGAACTCCAATGCGTTGCCGGCCGGGTCGTAGAGGAACATCGTCCACTGCTCGCCGACCTCTCCCTCGAATCGCACATACGGCTCGATCACGAACGCGGTGGCGGCCGAGCGCAGTTGCCCGGCGAGGTGATGGAAGTCGTCGACGGTCAGTATCAGTCCGAAATGCGGCACGGGCACGTCGTGGCCGTCGACCGGGTTGTGCGTTCGCTGGCGCGCGTCGGAGCGAGATGCGTGACGATCTGGTGCCCGTAGAAGTTCCAGTCGACCCACGTCTCGGCGCTACGACCTTGCTCGCACGACAAGCGTGCCGCCATAGAAGGCACGCGCCGCGTCGAGATCGTCGACGGGCATCGCCAGATGGAACCGAGGTCGCGCAGGAGCATCCATGGTGGCGAGTCTTGCATCCGAACGTCGGAAGCGGCTCAGCGACCCCGGTCGCCGGATGTGTCCGTCGCGTCGCTGGCGCGCAGCAGACGCGGTCCCATCAGCTTCGCCATCAGATGATCGCCCGCGGTCACCGGCGGGTACCGCGGCGGGTCGGTCGCACTGCGTGCACGTCGGCAGGCACTCGATCAGGGCATCCCAGTTGCCGTCGAGGAAGAACGCCGCGCTGCGACGCACGGCCGGGCCGGACACTCCGATGGCGGCACGACGCGATGCACGGTCGATCGCCACTGATCGTTGGTCCACTGCGCGGTCAGGTCACCGAGGTTGATCACCAACGCGTCGTCGGCCGGGCATCACGTCGATCCAGTCGCCGTCGGGCGCGACGATCTGCAGACCGGCGACCGGCTCGGCATACAGCACGGTGACGATCCCGTAGTCGGTGTGCGCGCCCATGCGTTGCTGACCCGGGCAGCGGATCGCCGTCGCCGGCTTCGACGCTCGTAGCGAATCGCACGCATCGTCGTGGTCGAGCGATCGACGAACGGCGTGAACCAACCCTCCGGCAGGCCGAGCGCGATCGCGAAGATCTCGGTCAACGTCAGTGCCACCTCGCGCGCCGAGCGGAAGTAGTCGACGAGCGCCGGGCGCAAGTTCGGGTGGATGCGCCGGCCAGATGTTGGGAGCGAAGGCACCATCGTCGTTGCGCTGCGTAGAACGGGTCGCTGTAGTCGACCTCGTCCTCGCCGAGGTTGAACGCCTCGAACAGATCGGGCGGCGCATCGCGCCCGATGCTGTACGACAGGGCCTCGGTGCCGCGCGCCGCGTAGCCGCGGTTGATCGACGGGTCCGACGGAGTGCACTGCTGCTTGACGTTCGGTGGGCAGCGCGAAGAACTCGGAGCTCGCGGCCAACATCGCGTCGATGCGCGCTCTCGGCAAGCGATGGCCGACGATCTGGAAGAAGCCGAACTCGACGAGCCGCGGCATCGACCTCGCGACCGCGACCGCGATACGATCGGCGTCGGTCCCCCACCAGCCGCTGCAGATCGATCGTCGGGATGCTGCGTCATGCCAGCGACCTCTTCACCCGCACCTTGCGGCACGCCGCGGCGATCCTGCGCCTTCAGCTGGGCACGCTGCTCCTCTTCCAAGGCAAGCTCCTCGGCGACCAGTCGTTTCATGCTGGCCAATCGCAGCGGATCGAGGCGGCCGTCGGCGATCGCGGCCTGCACCGCGCAGCCTGGCTCGTCCTCGTGCTTGCAGTCACGGAACGGCAGTCGTCCATCAGCTCGAACACATCCGCGAAGGCGCGCTCGATGCCGTGACCACTGCTCCACAGGCTGACCGCGCGCACGCCGGGCGTGTCGATCAGCCAGCCTCCGCCCGGAAGCCGCACCAGCTCGGTGGCCACCGTCGTGTGCCGGCCGCGGCCGTCGCCTTCGCGTACCGCGGCGGTGGCTTGCGCACGGCTGCCGACCAGCGCGTTGATCAGCGTGCTCTTGCCGACGCCGCTCGCCCCGAACAGCGCGATGGTCGCGTTGCCCGCGGCGATACGCGGCCAGCGCATCGACACCCTCGCCGGTGATGCCACTGGCGGTCAGGATCGTCACGCCTGGCGCGGCGGCGTGCAACGATTCGACCGACGCCGCGGGATCGTCGACCAGATCGCGCTTGGTCAACACCACGACCGGACGGGCGCCGCTGTCCCATGCCAGCACCAGCTCGCGTTCCAAGCGGCGCTGATTGGGCGGCGACGTCAGGGCGTGCACCAGCATCACGACGTCGACGTTGGCCGCGATCGTCTGCGATTCGGCGCGGTTGCCCTCGAACGATGCGCGGCGCACGAACGCGCTACGCCGAGGCGAGCACGGCCTCGACGCGATCGAGCTCCGACCGACGGCACGACCCAGTCGCCGACTGCTACTTCGGCGCCGACGTTGCGGATCCGCAGCGGCTCGGCATCGAGGTTGCGCAGCACCGTGCTCCAGCCCCGATCGAGGCGGGTGACCCGGCCCGGGACGTTCGGGGAGCCCCAGCTCATGCCACGACGCTATCGAACTCCTCGACTCCAGCCGAGTCGAATGTCACACCGTTCGTCGATGCGCTGAGGGTAGCGTCGCGCACGAGGCAACCGCCGCAGACCGTGGTCGCGGCCGATATTGGAGGGTTCCCCCCGTGCTAGCTCGCTCTTGCCCGCTTCAGCTTTCGCAAACGCTGGATCATGGTCTTCGCCATCTGGTTGCCACTGCTCATCGGTCTGTCCGCCATCAGCGGCGCCTTGAAGACCGACTACCACACCGACTTCACTCAGCCCGACAGCGAGTCCAAGCAGGTACAAGGATGCCTTTGCTCGTGCCGGCGACAAGACCGCCGACGGCATACCTGCGCAGATCGTGTTCAGGGCACCGCAGGGCATCGAAGACGCCGCTGTGAAGGACGCGATGTCGTCGTTCTTCGCCGACGTCGCCAAGATGGATGGCGTCCGGGTCACGAGCCCGTACGACGAGCTCGGCGCCGCGCAGATCAGCGCAACCGCGCCGATTGCGTTCGCTGACATCTCCGTCGGCAAACGCACCCAGACCGAGTTCATGGCTCTGGCCGACGACATCCAAGCGCGTGGCGACCAGGTCGACGTGCCTGGCGTGACCATCGAGTACGGCGGCCAGATCTTCAACGCGATCAAGTTCCCCGAGAGCGAGCTGCTCGGTCTGCTCGCCGCGGTCATCATCTTGCTGATCGCCTTCGGATCCGTTCTGGCGATGGGCCTTCCCATCGGCACGGCGATCTTCGGTCTCGGTGTCAGCATCGGCTTGATCGGCATTGCCAGTCACGGATTCTCGATGCCCGACTTCGCGCCACAGATGGCGGCAGATGATCGGTCTCGGCGTCGGCATCGACTACGCGCTGTTCATCGTCTCGCGCTATCGCGAGGGCTTGCACAACGGCATCGATCCGGAAACTGCAGTGATGGCCTCGATCGACTCCAGCGGTCGAGCGGTGTTGTTCGCCGGCATCACCGTGATCATCTCGTTGCTCGGCCTCATGGCGATGGGGTTGGCGTTCGTGAACGGTCTCGCCATCTCCGGCGCAGTCGCCGTTCTGGTGATGATGGTCGCGGCCCTCACGTTGCTGCCGGCGCTGCTCGGGTTCGCCGGCACGAAGATCGACAACACCACGCGCGCCGCAGGCATTGCTGTCGGCGTGTTCGTGACCATCGCACTGATCGGTGTGTTCTCGAAGAAGCTCGGCCCGCTGCTGGGTCTCGCCACGCTGTTGGCCGTACTGATCATGCTTGCCGGCTACCTGCCGTTCGGACACGCGCTCCGTCAGCCGATGAAGCACCGGGTACAGAAGCCGCGCGACCAACGGTTCTGGTACCGCTGGAGCCGCGTCGTGCAACGCCACCCGTGGCCGGCGTTCTTCGGTGGCGCGATCGCGCTCTTGCTTCTCGCGGCACCACTGCTGTCCATCGATCTCGGCTTCACCGACGCCGGTGTGTTGAAGACCGACCAGACCACCCGGCGCGCGTACGACCTCATCGCCGAAGGCTTCGGGCCCGGCTTCAGTGGTCCGCTCGCGCTGATCAGCGACGACCCGGCCATGACACCGGAGATCGCAGCCAACGTCGACGCTGTGCTGAAGACGGATTCGGGCATCGCCTTCGCAACGCCCGGTCGTCAGTTGGCCGGTGCCGACGGTACGCCGGTCTCGCCCGCAACGTGGTCGTGGGTGGTGTTCCCGACGACCTCGGCACAGGACGGCGAAACTCGCGATCTGGTGCAGAGACTCCGCGGTGACACGCTCGACAACGTCGGGGCCGCGGTCCTCGTCGGTGGATTCACCGCCGGCGGCATCGACTTCTCCACGTACATCGCCGGCCGCCTGCCGGTGTTGATCGGTGCCGTCCTCATCCTCAGCTTCCTGCTGTTGATGTGCGTGTTCCGAAGCCTCCTCGTCCCATTGAAGGCCGTGATCATGAACCTGCTGTCGATCGGCGCCGCTTACGGCGTGATCGTCGCGGTCTTCCAATGGGGTTGGGGCAAGGGCCTCATCGGTGTCGAGCAGACCGGCCCGATCGAGCCATGGGTGCCGATGATGCTCTTCGCGATCGTGTTCGGTCTTTCGATGGACTACGAGGTGTTCCTCCTGTCGAGGATGAAGGAGGAGTTCATCCGCACCGGCGACAACGCCACGGCTGTCGCCGACGGCTTGGCCGCGACCGCACGAGTCATCACTGCGGCAGCGCTCATCATGGTGTGCGTCTTCTCGGCGTTCGTGCTCGGTGACGATCGCAACCTGAAGCTGTTCGGGCTCGGCCTGGCCGCGGCGGTCTTCGTCGATGCGACGTTGGTCCGCATGGTCCTGGTGCCGGCGACGATGGAGCTCCTTGGCGACAAGAACTGGTGGTTCCCGAAGTCGCTCGACCGCTTCCTGCCCAAGCTCAACGTCGAGGGTCATCAGGAACCCGAGCCGGAAGAAGACAAGGAATCCGTCCTCGTCTGACATTCATCTCAGCGCTACCCGCACGTCATTTCTCGGTCATCAGCGCCTGACCGAGAAATGACGTCCGGCTGCTACGGTTCGCGATCGTCCCCCAATCCGTGAACTGGAGAGAAACATGACACCGAGGACTACCCGTAGATCCCTCGCGACGTTCGCCGCACTCAGCATCGTGCTGATGGCCTGCGGCAGCGACGACAACGCCGCATCCGACACCGCCGCACCCGCGGCAACGACCGCAGGGTCGGCCGCACCGGCAGCCACAACCGCTGCCCCGGCCGACACAACAGCAGCGCCTGCCGACACCGGTGGAGCCGCAACCACTGCTGCCCCGGCCGCCGGCGCAAGCGACCTGACCTCACTTGCCGCTGATTGCACGAAGGAGGCCAAGGTCAACCTCATCGCCCTGCCCGACGAGTGGGCCAACTACAAGGGCATCTTGCAGAGCTTCCGCGACAAGTACCCGGGCGTCGAGAACCCGGTCGCCAACCCCAACGTCTCGTCGCAGGAAGAGCTCGACGCAGTGGTCAACCTGGCTGGTCAGGACGACATGCCCGACACCATCGACGTCAGCCCGGCCAAGGCCAGCTATCGCCATCGACGAGGGTCTGTGCGATCCGTACGACGCCGACGCATCGATCTCCGAGGTCCCCGACAACCTGAAGGACCCGGCCGACAACTGGGTTGCCGCGTACTACGGCATCATCTCGATCGGCGACCAACACGACCATCGTGCCGAACGCACCCAAGACATGGGCCGACTTGAAGAAGCCCGAGTACAAGGGTCAGGTCGCACTCAACGGCGACCCACGCACGTCCGGCTCGGCGTTCGCCGCGGTCATGGCTGCCTCGCTCGCCAACGGCGGCAGCGCCGACGACATCATGCCCGGCATCCAGTTCTTCGCCGATCTCAAGGCATCGGGCAACTTGATCCCGACCGAGGTCACGCAGGCAACGGTGATCTCGGGTGAGACCCCGATCGCGCTCGACTGGAGCTACAACTACCCCGGTCTCGCCAAGCAGATCGAAGACGCCGGCTTCACGGTCGAGGTCAACTTCCCGACCGACGGCGTGTACGGCGGCTACTACGCCCAAGGCGTGGTCAAGGACTCGCCACACCAGGCGTGCGCCAAGCTGTGGGTCGAGCACATCCTCAGCGAACGAGGGTGCCCTCGGCTACCTCGGGGCGGTGCCATGCCGGCCCGCTTCGCAGCACTCGAGGCGAGCGGCAAGATCACCGCTGAAGCCAAGAAGAACCTGCCGCCGGCCGATCTGCTGGCCAAGGTGGCATTCCAGAGCGCCGCACAGGTCGACAAGGCGAACACCGCCCTTGCCGACAACTGGGGCCCGATGGTGGCCGACGCCTGAGAGATCAGCGTGTCTGCACAGTCGATCGACGGTCGATGGGGGCCGCACCGCTGGTGCGGCCCCCGCGGCGTCAAAGGTCCGCGACCACAAGGCGTGGCTGGGCTTGTTGCCGTTCTTCTGTTCCTGTGACTGTTCCTGCTCCTGCCCACCTCGGGTCTGATCAGCAAGGCGTTCCGATCCGACGCAGGTGACTTCTCGCGGACCGGCATGAGCGATGCCATCAGCAAGGAAGCGCGCGAGCGTTCACGGCGTCGCTGAAGCTCTCGTTCGTCACCGCATTCCTCGGGGTGATCTTCGGGACGATGTTCGCCTATGCCGCGGCCACGGCGACCCGCCCGAAGTGGCTGCGCGCCATTGGTCACCGCGTTCAGCGGCGTCGCCGCCAACATGGGCGGCGTCGTCCTGGCGTTCGCTGTTCATCACGCTGCTGGCCGTCAGGGACTCGGCACGAAACTGATCACCGAGGTCTCGGCTACGACCTCTACGAGCACGAGTTGGTTCGACCTCACCGGTTTCTGGGGCTGGGTCGACCGTGTACATGTACTTCCAGGTCCCGCTGATGGTGCTGGTCACCCTGCCGGCCGTCGACGGACTCAAGACCGTCGTGGCGCGAGGCATCGTCCAATCTCGGTGGCACGACGTGGACGTACTGGCGTCGCGTCGGGCTGCCGGTCCTGACGCCGTCGATGCTCGGCGGTTTCCTGCTGCTGTTCGCCAACGCGTTCAGCGCCTACGCCACCGTCTACGCCCTCAACACCCAGGCCAACGTCGTGCCGGTCAAGATCAGCTTCGTTCCTGTCGCGGCGACGTCGGCGGTCGCATCACCGATGCCGTACGCCCTCGCCACGTGGATGATCGTGATCATGGCGGTCTCCATGGGCGGCTACCTGATGCTGCGAAAGCGGGCCGAACGATGGCGGTCGTAATGACAACGCCGTCCGCAGAAGCGACGGCACCCGCACCAGCGGCCCCACCCTCGCATCGCCGACGCCGGTTCGGGCGGCTCGGCCCCAACCTGGTGCTGATCATCGCCGCGATCTTCTTCATCGCTCCGCTGCTGTCGATGACGCGGTTCGCTCTGCAGAAGGTGCCGATGCCACTGCTGAACTGGACGACGATCAGGCAACGGTGGTCGCTCAGTGCACCTGACCGACGCGTTCCACGACGACAACTTCGCTCCGACGCTGTGGCTCAGCATCAAGCTGGCCATCGGTACGGTCATCGTCACGCTGGCACTGCTGCTGCCGACGGCACTGTACGTGCACCTCCGACTGCCGCGGGCTCGGCCACTCGTCGAGTTCCTGACAGTCCTGCCATACGTCGTGCCGCCGATCGTCCTCGTCGCCGGCGTCTCCGGTTTCTTCCGTGCCGAACGCCCGTTGGTTCCTCAACTCCGATGTACTCGCTCGTGCCGTTCTACGTCGTGATGGCGCTGCCGTTCACGTACCGTGCGCTCGATGCCGGGATCAGGGCGATCGACGTGCAAACACTCGTCGACGCGTCGCGCAGCCTCGGTGCCGGGTGGGTCACGACGCTGCGTCGAGCGCTGCTCCCCAACCTCGCCGCCGAGCATCATCTCGTCATCGTTCCTCACCGCCACCGTCGTGCTGGGCGAGTTCACGATCGCCCGGAACCTCTCGAAGCACACCTTCCCGACGTTCGTCTTCGACTACTTCGGCGTGATCGCCCAGGGTGGCATCGCGCTCGCGCTGTTCACCCTCGTCGGCACGACCGCTCTCCTGCGGGCTGTTCACATTGCTGACCCGAGGCAAGGCACGCGTCGGATGCAACCGCGATCGACCACCACTCCCGTCGCCACGGTCGCGACACAGAAGGACATTGCCGTATGACGACGCTGACGTTCAGCACGTTCGCAAGACGTTCGGCAAGAACGTCGCCCTCGAGGGACTCGACCTCGAGGTCAACGACGGCGAGCTGATCAGCCTGCTCGGGCCGTCCGGCTGCGGCAAGACCACGGCGCTGCGCATCGCCGCCGGCTTCGAGTTCGCTGACTCCGGCCGGATCCTCGTCGGCGGCGACGACATCACCAACAAGCCGCCGCACAAGCGCAACATGGGCATGGTGTTCCAGAGCTACAGCCTGTTCCCGAACCTCACGGTTGCAGGCAACGTCGAGTACGGCCTGCGCACTCGCAAGATCGCCAAAGCCCGAGCGTCAACGGCGCGTCGCGGAGATGCTCGAGCTCGTGCAGCTCAGCTCGATGGCCAACCGGTACCCGCACCAGCTCTCGGGCGGCCAGCAGCAACGCGTCGCGCTCGCCCGAGCGCTGGCCATTCGGCCGCAGGTGCTGCTGCTCGACGAGCCACTCTCGCGCGCTCGACGCGAAGGTTCGAGCGACGCTGCGCGACGAGATCCGACGGATTCAGACCGAGCTCGGCATCACCACCTTGTTCGTCACCCACGACCAGGAGGAGGCGCTGGCCATCAGCGACCGGGTCGGTGTGATGTCGAACGGCCATCTCGAACAGCTCGGGCCGCCGACGGAGGTCTACCGCCATCCCTCGACCGCGTTCGTCGCCCGCTTCGTCGGCTCGATGAACGAGCTCGCGGCCGAGGTACGTGGACCCGATGCGGTCGCGGTCGGAAACTACGTCGTGGCGACCCCGGCAGTTGGTCAACACAACGTCGGCGAGTCGGTTCTCTTCCTCGTGCGACCGGAAGACATGACACTGGCGAACGGCGAGTCCAATGGAATTCCGGGCACCGTCACCGCTCGCACGTTTCAGGGCGCGGCGACCATCGTCGGGGTGCGACTCGACGTCACCGACGCGCTGGTCTCGGTGAACGTCGCCGGTTCCGCCGCAGCCAACCTGGCACCCGGCGACCGGGTGAATGTGGCCATCGACGGGGCCCGTGGCGTCTGCGAATCGCTGGTGCCCGCATGACGGTGGCTTGACAAGGACCCCCGCGATCACGTAGCGATACCAACGCCATGGCCAAACCACTCGTCATCGTCGAATCGCCCGCGAAGGCCAAGACCATCTCCAAATTCTTGGGCAATGCGTTCGACGTGCGCGCCTCGGTGGGCCATGTTGCCGACCTGCCGAGCAAGGGTTTGTCGATCGATGTCGACAACGGTTTCAAGCCGACATATGAGTTGACGGTGCGCGGCGCGCAGGTGGTGAAGGACCTGCGTGTGCTGATGAAGGACGCCAGCGAGCTCTATCTCGCGACCGACGAAGACCGCGAGGGCGAGGCCATCAGCTGGCACCTCCTGGAGTACCTCAAGCCAAAGATTCCCGTGAAGCGGATGGTGTTCCACGAGATCACCAAGACCGCCATCGATCACGCCGTCAACAACCCTCGTGGGATCGATTACGGCCTCGTCGATGCAGCCGAAACACGCCGTTTGCTCGATCGCCTCTATGGATACGAGGTGTCGCCGGTGTTGTGGCGCCGGGTCAATCGCGGGTTGTCGGCAGGCCGCGTGCAAAGCCCATCGGTGCGTCTCATCGTCGAACGCGAACGCGAACGAATCGCGTTCGTGCAAGCGGGGTATTGGGACATCGAACTGCTCACCGCGACGTCACCGTCGTTCACCGCAACGCTCGTCGCGCTCGACGACGCCAGGGTCGCGACGGGCAAGGACTTCGGCAGCGACGGCCATGTCAAGAAGGGTGTGGTGGTCGTCGACGAGGCGCGCGCACGCGCCCTCACCGACAGCCTGCAGACGTCGGAGTTCACGGTCGCCTCGGTCGAGGAGCGGCCGTATCGCAGCGCACCGAAGGCTCCCTTCATGACGTCGACACTGCAGCAGGAGGGTGGGCGCAAGCTCCGCCTCAGCGCCTCGCAGGTCATGCGCGTTGCCCAGGGTCTGTACGAGCGTGGCTACATCACCTACATGCGAACCGACAACGTCACCCTCAGCGAAGAGGCCTTGTCGGCAGTGCGCGCCGAGGTGAAGCGCGGGTACGGCGACAAGTTCCTGTCGCCTGCTCCGCGACAGTTCTCCTCGAAGAGCAAGAACGCGCAGGAGGCTCACGAAGCCATCCGGCCGTCGACGCCGTTGCGCAGTCCCGACTCGCTCTCTGCAGAGTTGAACGGCCAAGAGCTGTCGATGTACCGCATGATCTGGCAGCGCACGCTGGCATCGCAGATGGCCGACGCCACGGGCGTCACGGTCACGGTGCGGCTCGCCGCGAATGCGGTGGACTCGACCCGCGACGACGCGCTGACGCTCGCTGTGTTCTCGGCCAGCGGTACCACGATCAACTTCGCCGGATACCGCCAGGCATACGTCGAGTCGGTCGACGACAGCGAGGTCAGCGACGACGAGCGCGAGGCATTGCTGCCGCCGCTCACCGTTGGTGCAGTTGTGCCCGTCGCGTCGCTGACACCCAACGGCCACACGACCTCCCCGCCGGCCCGATACACCGAGGCGTCGCTCGTGAAGCGCCTCGAGGAACTCGGCATCGGGCGTCCGTCGACGTGGGCGTCGATCATCCAGACCGTGCAGGACCGCGGGTACGTGTGGAAGAAGGGTCAGGCACTCGTGCCCACCTGGACGGCCTTCGCAGTGGTCGGCCTGATGGAGAAGCACTTCGGCGAGCTCGTCGACTACGCGTTCACCGCACGCATCGAGGAAGACCTCGACTCGATCGCGCGCAACGAGCGACAGAAGCAGGACTGGCTGCAGAACTTCTACTTCGGCGACGAGGACGACAACCTTCCCGGGCTGAAGCGACTGGTCGAGGAGAACCTCGACGAGATCGATGCTGCAGAGATCAACACGTTCCCGATCGGCAACGACCCCGAAGGACGAGAGATCGTCGTCAAGCCCGGCAAGTACGGGCCGTACGTGAAGCGTGGCGACGACACGGCCAGTGTTCCCGACGACCTCACGCCCGACGAACTGACCGTCGAGATGGCATTGAAGTTGCTGGCGATGCCGAAGAGCGACGAGCCGATCGGCGAGCTCGACGGTTACCCCGTGTTCGCCAAGAACGGCCGCTACGGGCCGTACGTGCAATGGGGTACGTCCGACAACCTGCCACCTGGGCTGGAGAAGCCGAGGATGGCGAGCCTGTTCAAGACGATGGTCCTCGAACGGGTCACCGTCGACGAGGCCGAGGAGCTGTTGCAGCTGCCGCGCACACTGGGCGTCGACCCGGCCGACGGCGGCACCATCATCGCCAACAACGGCCGGTACGGACCGTACGTGCAGAAGGGCAAGGACTTCCGCAACATCACCAACGAAGAGCAGTTGCTGACGATCACCCTCGATCAGGCTCTCGAGATCTTCTCGCAGCCAAAGGTGTTCCGTCGCGGCGGCGCCACCAACATGGCGGCCAAGGGGCCGCTGCGCGAGTTCGGCAACGACCCGGTCAGCGGGAAGCCGGTGGTCGCCAAGGACGGCAAGTTCGGTGTGTACGTGACTGATGGCGAGACCAACGCATCGCTCTCGAAGGGCGATCGCCTGGAGGCCATGCCACCGGAGCGTGCCTACGAGCTGCTGGCCGTGCGCCGCGAGGCGATCATCGAGCGAGGTGGCGCGCCGGCCAAGAAGGCCAGGGCCACCAAGAAGGCCGCGACGAAGAAGGCCGCACCGCGCAAGAAGCCGGCGGCCAAGAAGGCAAGCAGCTAGCCGGCGTTCCCGCCCGATATGGTGCGGCGGGTATGAGCACGGGTCGCTACATCGCCCTCGAGGGAGCCGAGGGCACGGGAAAGAGCACGCACGCGGCTCGCCTGGCGACGTACCTCGGTGCGGTGTTGACGCGTGAAACCGGGGGCACCGACATCGGCGCTCGGATCCGGGCGATCTTGCACGACACATCGCTGACGCATCTCTCGCATCGAGCGGAGGCCCTCTTGGCCGCAGCAGATCGTGCCCAACACATCGAGGAGATCGTCGCGCCGGCTCTTGCCGCAGGGCGTCATGTCGTCAGCGATCGAAGCGTCTATTCGACACTCGCGTACCAGGGATACGGACGACGTCTGCCAGTCGAGGAGATCCACGACATCAACCAGTGGGCCGTCAACTCGTGCTGGCCCGATTTGGTGATCCTCATCGACACTCCGGCCGATGTGCTCGAACGGAGGATGCGCGGGCGTCAACTCGACCGATTCGAACGCGAGAACGACGGCTTCCACGCCAGGGTGCTCGAAGGGTTCCGCACGATGGCCGCCGACGACCCGCAGCACTGGGTGGTGGTCGACGGAGGAGCAAGTATGGAAGAGGTCGGCAGCAGCATCCGTCGCAGCGTCGCCGAACGGTTGCAGCTGTGACTGTGTCTGCGGCGGACGCGTCCGTGTGGGGCGAGGTCGTCGGTCAGAGCCAGGCGGTCGAACGGCTGACCCAGGCCGCGATCGATCCGGTGCACGCCTACATGTTCGTGGGCCCGCCGGGCTCGACGAAGGACGAAGCCAGTCGAGCATTCGCCGCGCTGTTGATGGCGGGCACCGACGATCTGACGCAACGCGACGCGCGGCTGGCGCTCGCCGGGGAACATCCCGATGTGCGGGAGGTGTTGCGCCAAGGCGCCCGCATCTCCAAGGACCAGGTCGGCGACATCATCCGAAACGCCTCACTCGCACCGGTGGAGGGCAGCCGCAAGGTGATGATCCTGCACGAGTTCCACCTGCTCGAGGCCGAGGGCGCGGCACGGCTGTTGAAGACACTCGAGGAGCCGCCGGCGAGCACCATCTTCATCGTGCTCGCCGACCAGGTCACGCCCGAGCTGGTCACGATCGCATCGCGGTGCGTACGAATCACGTTCGCCGCGCTCTCGAACGAGGTGGTCGCGGCGACGCTCGTCGAGTCCGGGATCGACCCGCAGACGGCAGAGATCGCCGCGCAGGCTGCCGAGGGCAACCTCACCCGCGCTCGGGTGCTGGCAACCGACGAGGGGCTGATGGGACGCCGCGACGCGTTCGCTGGATTGGCCCGCCGACTCGATGGCAGTGGCACCACGGTCGTGAAGTTGTGCACCGAGGTGCTCGGCCTCATCGATGCTTCCGCTGCTCCATTGGCTGCGCGCCAGGCGCAAGAGGTGAGTGCGTTGGAGGCAAGGATCGCGGCAACCGGCGAGCGAGGGAGCGGACGCAAGCAGATCGAGGACCACCACAAGCGCGAGCTGCGTCGTCATCGCGTCGACGAACTTCGCAGCGGTCTCGGAGTGCTCGCCGGGTCGTACCGCGATGCCTTGGTGCGCGGCCAGCTGCCGCGACCCGATGCAGGCGTCGCCGCGGTCACACGCATCCACGAAGCGCTCGAAGCGATGGAACGCAACCCGAACGAGACCCTGCTGCTGCAAGCACTCCTGCTCGACCTGCCCTCCCTGTAGCCAGCCCGTCGGAGTGTTTCCGTACCACCCGGGGTGCACGCAAACACTCGATCGGCGTCGGTCAGTTCGACAGTAGGGGGCGCAGGAGGTGGGTGATCTCGCCGGTCGGTTGGTCGGGTCGACGTTCTTGGACCGCCGGCTCGTCGAGCAGGCTCTTCGACTGACTCCTCGACAGGTGCCTCGAGGACGGGCATGCGGCCGGTCGGCGGAGGCAACGGTGCGGGAAGGTCCGTCATCGCCGGAGCGGCCATGGCGGGTGCGGCCATGGCGGGCTCGGGCGCCGGACGGACGTGCGGCATCGACGCGGCGTCGGCAGGCTGGTTCTCGAACTCCGACAGCGCAGTCATCGCCACTGCAGACAGCGGCTTGAAGAACAGGTAACCCTGCGCGAACTCGCAGCCGAGGCGTGCCAACTCCAGCGCTTGGCATTCGGTCTCGATGCCCTCGGCCACGGTACGCAGGCCGAGGTTGCGGGCCATGTTGACGATGGTGTTGGCGAGCGCCTGACTGCGACCCTCGTCGACCGACTGCACGAACTCCTTGTCGATCTTGATGATGTCGAGCGGCAGGCGCTGCACGTACGCGAGCGAGCTGTAGCCCGTTCCGAAGTCGTCCAGTGCGGTACGAATGCCATGCTGGCGTAGTTCTCTGAGCTGGCTTGTGGCGATCTCACTGTCGTCGATCAACGTCGACTCGGTGATCTCCAGGACCAGTCGA
>CAVPUO010000012.1:0-26783 GCA_963708925.1 Ilumatobacteraceae bacterium
CTTTCGACCTTGTCGGGATGATGTCAGCGCACACCACCTTGTGACCCATGTGGCGGAACAAGCCCCCGGTCGTGAGGCCCACGTAGCCGGTTCCGATCACAGCGATCTTCGTCATGGGTTGAAGAGGTTACCACTGCCGACCCGCGTCGGCTCATCGATGTCGGTGAGCTTCCCGATGTCGAGGCTGTCGAACGTGAGCGTCAGCTCCTCGGCAACGATGTCGCTGGCGTTCCGTGAGCGGTGTCATTCGGTCGTTCACGGGAAACGCGTTGCGGAAAGTGCCAGGCCCACGACCGGGTTCCGCTCCTCGTCGAGCAGAGTGACGGTGACGTTGCGGTCGACGTTCGGCTGGCCCTCGCGCGCCTGCTTCCACCAATCCCACAGATCGGTCGAACCGATCGGCCCGCGTCGCAGGACGAGGTGGCCGTACTGCGCCAGACCGGGTTGCTTGCGCGCAGTTTGCGTCTTGTCGTTGCCCACTTCGGTAGGCGACCTCGTCGATGATCGCGTCGGGCAGTCTCGACGCGAAGAACGTGGATCGGATGTCGTCCGGGTCGCCGCCACCGAGGTCCACCAGGAAGTCGAGCCTTCGTACGGATGGTCGCGGAGAGTTCCATGAATCCATCATGACAGGTTGTCAACGATGCAATAGCGATATATCGTGACTGCATCAATCAAGACCTGGCCAACACGGCAGGCAGAACCAGAGGAGAATCGATGGATCCGAGATCCGAACATCGCCACGACCATGATCACGACCACCGACAGTTCGGTGGACCCTTCGGCGGCCGACGCGAGCACAGCGGCCGACGAGGAAGAGGCGGCTTCGGCCCGATGGCCCGATGGGCCGCGGACCACGCCGAGGTCGACGGCGACGTACGCACCGCGGCGCCTGCTGCTGCTGCTCGAGCGGCCGATGCACGGCTACGAGATGATCCTCGAGGTTCACGAGCGCAGTGGCGAGGCGTGGAGCCCGAGCCCCGGTGCGATCTACCCGACCATCCAGTTGCTCAGCGACAAGGGCCTCATCACCACGCACGACCAGGACGGCAAGAAGGTCTCGAGCCTCACCGAGGCCGGCCGTACCGCTGCCGAAGAGCTGGCTGCGACGAAGACCGCACCGTGGGACGAGGCGTCGAGCGATGCCGGCGAAGGGTGCCCCCAATCTTGCGTCAGGCGATTCACGGTCTGATGATGGCGTTCAAACAGGTCGCGATGGCCGGCACCGACTCGCAGAAGCAGCGGGCCACCGAATTGCTCGACGGAACGCGGCGCAGATATACACGCTGCTCGCTTCCGACGAGGCGTAACAGGCTCCCCAGGTCCCGACGGACCCGGCGCTACCATGCGCCCGAGTCCGTGGGGACTTCCCGAAGGAGGGGCGGTGTCGAGTTACACGTACGACGTGGGGTATCCGCAAGAGCGCAACCGGATGACGGTGGCGTTCCGCATCATCTTGGCGATCCCGCATCTGATCGTCTCGCAGGTGTGGGGTTACCTGGCTCAGGTCCTTGCCGTCGTGCAGTGGGTGATCGTCCTGTTCACCGGCAAGCGCAACGAGGGGATCTGGAACCTCCAGCAGAGTTGGCTCGGCTACTACAGCCGGGTCATCGGTTACGTCGACCTGCTGTTCGATCAGTACCCGGCGTTCGGGACGGAGGCCGGGCCGGTACCGGTGCCGAGCCACGATCTCGTACGAGGAGCCGGCCAATCGGCTCACCAACGCGCTGCGCATCATCTGGATGATTCCTGCTCTGATCGTGGCCGCCGTCATGGGTCTCGTCGGTGCCGTGGTGCTGCTGGTCTCGTGGTTCGCGATCCTCATCACCGGCAAGCAGTCACAAGGCTGGTCGGGACTTCATCCTGAAGGTGGTCACGCTACACGCTGCAGGTGCACGTCGTACGGCCTGCTGATGACCGACGTCTACCCGAAGTGGGGCGAGGGCGCGCCGACGGCCGTGGCGTACGGCTCGAGCCGCGCCACCGCCGCCGCCCGCCTGACCCGGCGGCGGTCGACTCAGGCGACGTTGTCTGTCGCCCACACTCCGTACAGCGGATCGCCGGACGTGTTCGGTGGCGTGCACAGCGCGACGGTCGGCTCGTTCCATCCGCCAGCTTGATGCGAAGTACTCGGCACGATCCTGCAGCGACCCTCGTCGTTGTTGGCCAGCCAGCCTCGGATGGCCTTCGTCGGGAAGCAGCGGTTCGAGAACGTGCACACCATCAACCCGCCGGGCACGAGGACGCGCCGCGCCTCGGCGAAGACCGCGATCGGCTGCACGAGGTAATCGACTGAGACGCAACAGGTGACCGCGTCGAATCGAGCATCGTCGAAGGGCAGCTCGGGCGTGGTGTTGAGGTCGTGCACGACGTAGCTCGTCGCCGCGGTATTGGCGGCCAGTTCGTGCCCGTTCATCCCCAGGGCAACCAGTTCGCGCGGTGGCGTTCGGAAGTGCGAGATCCAGCTCGACATCAGGTCCAGGACGCGACCGTCGATGCCGAGGTGTTCGTAGAGCCCACCGACCGCGGCAATCGCCCGATCGTCGATGTGGGTGACGAACCGGTCGTACTCGTAGAAAGCGTCGTCGGGCCCATCGTCTGCCCGTGTGAAGAAGTCGGGAGGGAACGGGCTCATGAAGTGACGAGGCTACGACGGAGGGGTATGGTCGGCCCATGTCTGACGCCGTCGATACCGATATCAGCGATCTCGACATCTCCGATGAGGAGCTCGCCGAGCTGGCACTCGCTGCCGATCCGGATGCGCCCATCGACGACGATGCTGTGCCGTTCAATTCGAGGAACGCGGACGAAGCAGCGTTGCTGCCGTCGTGGTACATGCCCGTCGACGCACCGCGGGTGCGCTCGGATTGGCGCGGCTATGTCGCCCTCGGGATCGCGGCTGGTCTTGTGTTGTGCAACGCCTCCGCGATCTGCGTGACCAACGGGATCCCGTCGATTCCCTAGATCGGCGGCTGGCGGCGGGCCCTCGAGTTGCACGTAGCGACCGAGGTCGACGAAGCCCATGCGACGGTACATCGGGTATCCGGCGTCCGACGCTTGCAGCACCGAATTGGTGCATCCACGACGCGCGCCCTCGGCGATCGCGGCCCATGTCAACGCCTCGCCGTAGCCCTTGCCTCGAAACGCTTCCGGCGTGGCGACGTTGTACACGCCGGCCGTTCTGCCGCTCGTCGCCAGGAGCGAACAACTGACAGGGATCCCGTCGACTCGGCCGACGAACGGAGCGATGCTCGGGTCGTGGAGGAGTTGGTGCCGAACGAGACGATCGACGAAGTCCTGCGGCATCCCGAAGCCGTCGCGCAGCATCGAGGCGTGATCTCGCAGCGCCTCGTCGGTGGTGGCGATCTCGATCGTCAGCTCGGCGGGTGGGGTCGGTGGCGCAGGGATCGGTTCGAGGCCCATCGCCGGGAGGACCGCCGGCGTCACGTAGACCGGCTGCACGCCCGGCCTCGAGCGTTGCCGGCGACACGCCGTGACGCACCCACAGCAGCCATGGGAGCTGCCGTTCGCCGAAGAAGCGCACGGCTTCGGCGACGAGATGCTGCGGGTCCTCCGGCGGCGCGCCGACGAACGCACCGTTGAAGAACGGCAGCGGTATTCCCGTCGCGACCAGCGATGTCGAGCCGATCTGAACGACATCGGCGCCGGCCGCCCGACCGAGTGCCGTCCACGCTGCGGCGAGATTCATGTCGGCGGCAGCGGCCAGCTCGATCTCTTCCATCGGCCAAGTCTCGCGGCAACCGTGGTGTGTGATCTGATGTCGCCGTGGTGGCAGATCGGTTGGAGACGATGCCGGAGGATTGGAGCAGCGCGCTCGGAATCGTCGCCCATCCCGACGACCTGGAGTACGGCACGGCCAGCGCGATCGCCAGGTGGACGGATCAGGGCAAGGACATCCGCTACCTGCTGGTGACCCGCGGTGAGGCCGGCATTTCGACGATGCCACCCGAGATCGTCGGTCCTGCGCGCGAGGAAGAGCAGCGCCGAAGTGGCAGGGCGGTGGGCGTCTCGGTCGTCGAGTTCCTCGATCATCGCGACGGGCTGGTCGAGGCCGGCCTCGCACTTCGCAAGGACCTGGCTGCTGCGATTCGCCGGCACCAACCGGAAGTGATCCTGTCGATCAACTACCGGGACAATTGGGGAGGGCCGAGCTGGAACCATGCCGACCATCGCGCCGTTGGACGGGCACTGCTCGATGCCGTTCGTGACGCAGCGAATCCGTGGGTCTTCCCCGACGCGGGCGACGCGTGGGATGGCGTCCGACTCGCGGCGTTCATGGCGTCCCCGCAATCCACTCACGCCGTCGACGTCACCGGCTACCTCGATCGCGGCATCGAATCGCTGCGGTGTCACCAGCTGTACCTGGCGAACCTCGGCGGCGACGACAACGACCCGGACGCGGTGTTGCGACCGAACGCGGAAGCCGCCGGTCGACGCTTCGGCGTCCAGCACGCCGTCGCCTTCGAACTCGTCACCTTCTAGATCCCAGCTGAGAGCGGGCGAAAGTCACCGGAGGCCCCGTTGCGGGGCCTGCGCCTCCAAACGCTGGCCTTTTGACCGCGTGTCGCCCAGGGTGGCGGCAGGTCAGCTATCATGAGCAGCCAGGGTTCGGCGACCCTGAAGCGAAGATGCCTCTGGGACAAGGGCATGCACGCTGCTGTACATGCCGTACCGCGCTGCCGCGCGCAGGACCAACTTTTGACACTCGAATCACAACTACTCGAAGCGGCCATCTGGTCGATCTCCGAAGGCAGGGGATCGGACGAGCAACTGTCGATACTCGCGCGCCGACGAACGCGTCTCGCTGGCCATGCTCGACCGCCTCATCATCGATGCCGAGGACGACCTCGAGTCCGTCCGCAACATCAGGGGAGAGGAGCGCGACCAGGTTGTCGCCGACTTCACCGACACCCTGCAAGGTCTCCGTTCGACGGCCGCATTGCTGCGGCCACCGCCCCCTCCGCTGCCGCCGACCTCGTTGGTCGATGCGTACCCCGATGACGACGACATGGAGATCTCATCGGAGGTCTGGGAGCCGGGCGAAGTGCAACTGCAGGCGTCCTGGTCGAACGGTCAGGTCGTCGTGTGGGCCGCCGGGCGAGGCGCGCCGGCTGAAGCCAACGAAGAGCTGGCGACGCGATTGGAATCGATCGGGGGACCTTCGGTCGGTTGGCAGTTGCATCCGAGTGTGCCGTTGCCCGGCGGGCTACGAGCCGACGCGGTCGCCATCCCGTTGAAGGACGCGTTGGGTTGGCTGGTCGCGATCGGCGGCGGGAACGATCTTGCCGGCATCGGGCCGAGCGTTCTGTGGCTCGGCCGCGCTGCGCTCGAAGGAGTGCGACTGGTCGCGAACGGGTCGGTGGTGCCCAACGTTCGCATCGCCAATCGCTCGGAGAGCGGGTTGATCGACACGACCGTCCGATGGGTGCCCGCGCTGCTCGACGCCACGGCCATCAACGCGCTCGCCGCGGCGATGCCGGGTGCTGTCGTTGCGGTCGGCGGTGGCAACAGTCGCAACACGACCGTTGCCGTCATCACGGCGGCTGTCGAAGCGATCATGGCCGAGAGCATCGAGCGCTCGGAGTTGCCGACGCAGCCTCCCGGAGCGAAGTCGCCCATCGACCTCGAGTACACGGTGCTGGCGCGGATGGACGGAACCCCGTTCCCGGCCAACGTGACGTTGGCGACCGCGTTGGCACGACGAGTCGAGCAGTGGTCGAAGACCGTGACCGACCCGGCGCGACCGAAGCTGATCATCCAACTCGACTCGCCGGCGCCCGGTGGTGTGTGGCTCGCGACGGTGTCGGCGCCGTCCGGCAAGGGTGGCCTGATCCCGATCGACGCAGCGATGCGAGCCGAAGGTGGTCGTCGTGCGCTGGTGGCGGAATGGCAACGGCTCGGCCGTCTGTTCCCGGCCATCGACAGGGTCGGTGGCTCGCGCCGCGGCCAGGTGGCGATGAGCCAGGACGAGGCATGGCACTTCATGACCGTCGTCGGGCCGACGCTCGCGACCGTTGGGTTCGACGTGCGGTTGCCGGCGTTGTCGCGGCGCAAGGCGCGACCCTCGCTGCGACTGTTCGCCGAGGCCCCGGCCAACTCGGTCGTCGGTGCCCATCAACTCAGCAACGTGGCCTGGTCGGTGCTGTTCGACGACGTCGAACTGACGGCCGACGACATCCGCCGGCTTGCTCGACAGGCGCGTCCATTGGTGCAGTCGCGTGGTCGCTGGGTCGAGGTCGATCGCTTCGATGTGCAGCAGGCTGCGGCAGCGCTCGCCGAACGCGAGAACGTCACGCAACTCACCGGCGCCGAGATCCTGCGGCACAGCATCGGCCTCGGCGGCTCCGGGTCTCGCCGGCGGCGTGGTCGTACAGGGCAGCAGTTGGGCCAACGACATCGTCCGCAGTGCCAGCGAGGTGTCGATGTCGCCGGTCACGGTGCCCGACGGCTTCACAGGTGTGCTGCGCACGTACCAGGCCGAGGCTGTCGCCTGGATCGGGTTCCTCGATGCCGCGGGTCTCGGCGGGTGCCTGGCGCTCGACATGGGTCTCGGCAAGACGCCGACCGTGCTCGCTCACCTTGCCCGATCCACGGGCGATGGCAAGACGTTGGTGATCGCCCCTGCGGCCGTCGTCGGCAACTGGGCGGCAGAGGCCGCACGGTTCACGAAGGGTCTGCGTGTCGTCGTGCACCACGGCGCGTCGCGGGCCGAGGACGAGGAGCTCGACGCCGAAATTGCCAGCGCCGACATCGTGATCACCACCTACGCGACTGCTGTGCGCGACATCGACGCGCTCGGCCGCGAAGCACCTGGCGCACGATGGTGCTCGACGAGGCCCAAGCGATCAAGAACCCCACCAGCGAGACCTCGCAGCAGCTGCGGCGCATCCAGGCCAAGACCCGGCTCGCGCTCACGGGAACGCCGATCGAGAACGGCCTCGGCGATCTCTGGGCCATCCTCGACTTCACCAATCCCGGTCTCGTCGGATCGCGGCCGTCGTTCATCTCCCAGATGTCGGGTGATGGCGAGGCAGCGCTGCGCGCATTGAACGGTCTGCTGCTGTTCCGTCGCACGAAGACCGAGCCCGAGGTCGCCGCCGAGCTGCCCGACAAGATCGACGAGCTCGACCACTGCACGATGACACCCGAGCAGATCGGTCTGTATCAGGCGGTGCTCGACGATCTGGTTGCAAGCGTGGCCGACACCGGCGAGCTGGAAGTGAAGAAGGGCGCGATCCTGGCGGCCATCACCGCGCTGAAGCAGATCTGCAACCACCCCGCCGCGTACCGCGACGACGGGCAACCGCTGGCCGGTCGATCCGGCAAGCTGGCCCGCCTCGAGGAGATCGTCGAGTCGGTCTTCGCTGCCGGCGAACGCATCCTCGTGTTCACCCACTTCGCCACGTGGGGCCGTCGCCTCGCCGACCACCTCACCGAGGTCACCGGCGTGCCGATCGCCTGCTACGACGGCAGCCTCACCCGCGCCGTTCGCGACTCGCCTCGTCACCGAGTTCCAGACCAAGGAAGGTCCGGGCGCGATGGTCCTGTCGTTGAAGGCCGGCGGCACCGGGCTCAACCTGACCGCGGCCAACCACGTCGTGCTGTACGACCGTTGGTGGAACCCTGCGGTCGAGGATCAGGCTCGCGACCGCGCCTGGCGAATCGGTCAGAGCCGCACCGTGATCTCGCACCGTCTCGTGTGCCCCGGCACCATCGACGAGCGTGTCGAGGAGATCGTCGCCGGCAAGCGGCACATCGCCAACTTGGTGCTGCCGGCCAAGAGCTCGCTCGCCGATCTCAACAACGACCAACTGCGTCTCGCCCTCGGGTTGCGGCCCGACGAACTGCTCGCCGAGGAGGACCAATGAGTCGCCCACCACGCAAAGGCCAGAGCCGCCGACCGCAGCAGAAGCGACCGGCGCCGATCGACATCTGGCGCGATCCGGGCAGCCTGCCGGAGATGGAGCCGATCACCGTTCCACCGGAGGCCGGTGCTCTGCTGCGATCGCTCGGCGACCCGCCGATGCTCGACGGTTCGACGGCCACGAAGTACTTCACCACGGTCATCCAACGCGCCGCCGTGATCGCCGCCGCCCTCGCGCTCAGCGCCGAAGTCCTCGTCCCGCCCGAGGACGTGTAGGTGAGCTCGACCGATGCGGAGTACACGAGGCGGCTGCAGGAGCTGAGCGGGCGCGGGTGGAAGCGCTTCGTCCCGAATCCGTATGGATGGAAGGTCCGTCGGTTGGCGACCGGTCGAGTGCTCGACGTCGGCTGCGGGATCGGGCGGTGCCTCGACTTCGTCGCGCCCCGCGGCGTCGGCGTCGATCCCAACGCGACTGCCGTCGATGTCTGCCGCGAGAAGGGCCACCAGGCGTACGTGCCCGACGAGTTCGAACCCTGACCAGCCGTTCGACACGATGTTGTGTGCGCATGTGTTGGAGCACCTCGACGAGGCGACGGGTGCGGAACTGCTGCAGAGCTACCTTCCGTACCTTCGCCCGCAAGTCTCGCGTCATCCTGATCACTCCGCAGGAGCGTGGCCAGCGATCAGATGCCACCCACGTGCGGTTCATGGACGAAGTCGCGCTGCGCAATCTTGCCGATCAGTGTGGCTTGAAGGTCGAGAAGATCTCGTCGTTTCCCCTGCCGAGAATGTTCGGACGGTGGTTCATCTACAACGAGACCATCACGATCGCGCGAATCGCGACCTCCACCGCGTCGCCAGGGTGACGACTCGTCGCACTGCCTGAAGCGCACGCGCGGCAACGATGCCGCGCCACAACATCAACCGGCCGATGCCGGCGTCGCGGGCAGCGATTCGGAACAGCTTGCGCGTCTCTGCAGACTGTCGCCGGGCGAGCGCCGCGCTCCACGACGACGACGACACTCGAAACACGCCGATGGGTTCGCGGATGAGGGCGATCTTGTATCGCTTGGCGATCTCGACGTAGGCCTTGAGGTCGATCACGTAGCGCCAGTTCGGGTCGAAGCCTCCGGCCTCGGCCAGGGCAGTGCGGCGGAACATCACCGTCGAGGGCTCGCCGAGCGGATTCGTGCCGCTCCGCAACATCGCCTCGACCAGCTGGCGAAACCCGATGATCGACGGAGCGCGCCGCAGGCCCATCAACCCGTGGCGCTTGCGAATGACTGTCCCGTCCTCGGCGATCAGTTGTCGTTGCGCGGCGACCAACCCGATCTGCTCAGTGGTGTCACCGTCGAACACTGCGAGCTGTCGCTCGAGGCAGTCGTCGCGGATCGCGTCGTCGCAACACAGCAGCTTCACGAACGGCGCGGTGGTCGCAGCGACGGCCAGTGCCCAGCTGGCAGCGGCACCGAGGTTCTCCGGGTTGCGGACAGCGGTGATCCGCGGATCGTCGGCCGCGTACTTCTGAGCGATCTCGAACGATGCGTCCGTCGACGCGTCGTCGACGACCACCATCTCCCAGTTCGTCTCCGTCTGGGCCAACACCGAATCCAGCGCTTCGGCAAGGAACCGTTCGGCGGCGTACGAAGGCACGCAGATGGCGACTCGGGCGGGCTCGGTCATTGCGCCTCGACCAGTTCCTCTTCGGGCACCGGCTCCGGCAGCGGTTCCTCGGCGGGCGTGCGCCGCAACAGGGGGATCGCTACGCCGAGCCAGATCAGGGCGGTCACGTGCACCAGCGTGGCAGCCGGTTGGACGTAGTGGAAATCGAAGTCGCCGATCAGGAAGTGTTCGGCCATGGCAACCTCGGCGGCGCGGAGGTACGCGCAGAACAGCAACGCACCGCCCAGTGCGACGACGCGCCACTGACGCCGACGGATGAGGACGATCACGGAGAGCATTCCGGCGATGCGAACGAGCGGGCTCAGTATCCGACCGATCAGCAGGTACGCACTGACGAAGATGCTCGTCACGGTGGTGGTCGACGCTGTGAAGTGAACGGTGTCGCCGTCGACCGTGTAGCTGCCGCCCGGCGGCGATGTGTTGGTTGCCCGTTCCCAATCCTGCAGCAGCTCGAGCGGTCCGTCGGCGCCGACCACATCCGATGGTGGGCCCTCGACCATCAGCAACTGCTCGAGACCGCTGAACGGGCGGACCGCCGGCATCGACGACGTCGGAGAACCGTCACGACCGGTATCGGCGGAGGTCCCGCGAACGCACCGCACGCCGGCCGGTTGTCCGTCTTGCACAGGGCGTCGATCTCGCTGGTCAACTCGTCGAGCACGGCGGTTCGGCGCGATGGGTCGGCCAGGTCGCCGCTGATCGCCAGGCCGTCCGCCAGGCCGAAGCGCAGCGCGTCGGTGTAGATGATCCCTCCGACGAGTTGCCAGTTGCGGAAGCCATCGGCGAGGCGAGCCATCGCCGGCGATCGTTCGCACGAGACTGTCGAACATCGTCGGCGTCAACGTGAACACGTTCGACGTTCCGTCGTTGATGTAGCGAGCCAGCGACTGGTGCGCGCTGACGAAGTGCGACTCGTCGAACAACGTCACCGAGTCGAGGCCATCGCGTGAGTTGATCCGCGTCACGACTGCGCCGGGCGCCCAGTAGGCGACGATGCCGGCCACGATGACGAGCACGGCGATCGCGCGATGCGCCTGGCGGAACTCCCTGACCGCGAACACCACGACGATCGCGACCGCCCACGGGATCAGCCACAGCGCGTCCTCGCGAACGATGGCCATCAGGCCGACACCGAGCGCTGTGAGCGTCGTCCACAACGGCAGGCGAGTGCGCAGCGCACGGAGGCCGACAGCGACGATCGCCAGCAGCAGCAGTTGGGCGAAGTTGTCGCGGATGACGTGCGAGCCGCTGAGGGTCTCGATGATCGGGATGAAGAACAGCGACATGTACACGAGGATCAGTCCGAGGCGCCCCAGCCGGACGAGCTTGGCGATCTCGTAGGCGAGGAAGAACGACACGAGGCACTGCAGCGTGACGTCGACGAACGACAGCGCGAGGCCGCTGCGCGACACCGCGGCGAGGTACAGCGGGAAGAGCGGGCCGCGGATGAACGTGTACTGATCGAACCGCGTCGACCAGTGTCCGTTGGCCAGCATCAGCGCGCCGCGACACGTAGTTGCCGTCGTCGTGCGGCGTCAGCAGGTAGTAGTGCGGACGCTGCGTCGTGCTGATGATGATGCGCAGTCCGGTCAACACGATTGCGACGACGGTCGCAGTGCGCGCGGTGCGGTCGGGCGTGCTGAGGAAGCTCGGTCTAGCCATCGTCGACCTCGGCAAGGCAGGCGTGCGCGCCCGACATCATCAGCCATGCACCGACGGCGCCGAGACCGAGGATGAGGATCGATGGCAGCGGTGGCGTCCAGTCCTCGCGGAACAGGTAGAGCAGCGGGCCGTTGGTGCCGACCGACCAGCGGCGCAGCCCCCAGTACAGCGAGATCCACTGGATCGCGGCGAACGCTCCGATCACGAGATAGAGCGCACGCGCTGCGTATCTGCGGTCGACGGGCCATGACGATGAACGGGAGGCCGATGTAGATCGGCAGGCCGTAGCGGCCCTGCCAGTTGAGGCCGTTGGCATTGGCCTGCGTGTACAAGACGTACGTCTCGATGCCGAGGAACGCGACGACGATGAACGTCAACGCGACGATGTCGCGGTAGGCGCGGGTCACGAACACGCCGAGCAGCAGCACGGCCATTCCCGAGACCCAGAAGATGTTCGCAACGCCCGGCAGTTTGGTGTCGAGCCATCCCGTGAGGCTGATCGAATCGCGGATGTCGTTCAGCGAGTTGCCGAGCGTCTGCTTGATGGTTGCGCCGAGCGTGACGTGCCGCGCCAGCTCTGGTGCGTCGAGGCTGGTGACTCCGTGAATTGCGAGCAGCACCGTGGTCACGAGCCCGACACCGATGACGATCAACACCTCGACTCGCTTCAGCGCCTTGAGGCTCGGCCGGATGCCGATCGTCAGCGCAACGCACACGAGGATCACCGCGGTGATGAACGAACCCAGTGGCCGGGTGAGGCACAGGATCGCGCCCGACGCGACGAACGCCCATTGCTGCCAACGGGTTGCACGTGTCGGGCCCAGCACGGCGGCCGTCGTCGACCACAGGCAGAAGGCTGCACCGATCTCCAGAGCCTGCGGGTTGACCACGCCCATCAACGACAGCGCGGCCGGGGTCAGCGCCATCAGGGTCACCGCGACGGCCTGCCGCCCCCATGTGCGCTTGACCGATACGAGCCCGACACCGATGAACGCAATTGCCAAGAAGCCCGAGAGCACGCGCATGAAGCGGACGATGAAGTAGTGCGATGTCAGCAGCGTCGGCCAACCCGTCAACACGAAGTACGCCGGTGGGTAGTAGCTGTTCAGCACGCCGACACGCTCCGATGTTTCCGGCCAGGTGCTGCACGCCGCGCTGATGTCGGGATGACGCGACCAGCAGACGATGTCGGGGCCTTCGAATGCGAGCGGTACGTCGTAGTGGCGAGTCGCCTCGCCGAGTGGACTGACGACTGCGGTGCCGGCGAAGTCGAGTCGCGCCGCTGCCGCAGCACGGATCACGTGGTCCGGCTCGTCGACGCCACCGTTGGGCGGGGTGGCCACGGACCAGGCCACGACGATGGCCAGCAGGCCGGCAGTGATCTTCCACAACCACCTCCACCGCGGAGCTCTGACGAGCCGCACGGCCGCGGCGATGGTTGTCACGCGGCGAGTGTAAACGGTGGCACCGGCGTCGGCCGGGTACCCCTCGGCGTTCCAGCACTAACGTCGGGCGGGGTGAGAATTCTCGTCGTCAACAGCTTCTTTCCGCCGCGGACGACCGGCAGCGCGCACTTCGCATTCGACGTCGCCAGGGAGTACGTGCGCCAAGGTCACGAGGTGTGGGTCGTGACGACATCGGTGCCCGGCGCGCCGGACATGGAGGACGTCGACGGTGTGCACGTCGTGCGCCTGCGCTCCCGTTCGGTGCGGCCCGGCAACCTGGCGTTCAACTATGTGCTGCCGTTCGTCGCGGGTCCCGGCGCACTGCGCAAGTTGCGGCGATTGTTCGACGACTTCCGTCCCGACGTCGTCCACCAGAACGGGCAGTTCTTCGATCTCACGTTCATCACGACGTGGCTCGCCTGGCGGCGCAACGTGCCGCGTGTGCTCACGGTGCACACCCCGTTGATGCACACCAATCCCGTGTTGAACGCGTTGACAGCGGGCATCGACCGCACCGTGCTGAGGTGGCTCAACGCGCTCGGTCGTCCGATCGTGGTCGGCGTCGACCGCGTGGTGTGCGAGATGGTGCAGCGTCGCTACCGACCGCGGCGTGGACCGGTGCGGTTCATCCCCGCAACGTTGCGCGTCGACGACTTCGTGGAAGGTGATCCGAGCTCGATCCGCGAGCGACATCGGCTCGGTGACGCGCCGGTGATCGTGTCGCTCGGACACGTGATCCCGATTCGCAGCCGGGTGCCGTTGATGCGTGCGTTGCCGTACATCGTCAAGGAGTTCCCCGACGTGCAGGTGCTGATCGTGGGGGAGGTGTACGACGACGAGTTCCGCCGCGTCGCCGACGAACTGGGCGTGTCCGAGCACGTCGTTGCGACCGGCCCGGTGGCCCACGGCGAGGTGCGGGACTACCTCGCCGCGGCGACGATTGCGGCGCACGATCTCGACGGCCACATGCTCGGCATCAGCACGTTGGAATCCATGGCGGCCGGAGTGCCGGCGTTCGCGCGCGTGCGGCGAGATGTGTTCCCGGGGATCGACCTCGATGAATGGCCAGACCTGCAGATCGTCGAACGTGCGGAGCCCGACGAGATCGCGGAATGCATCTGCGATCTACTGCGCTCGGCCGACCTTCGAGCGAGCGTGGTCGACCAGCAACTGGAGTTCGTGAACCGTTACTTCCGAGCAGAGACGGTCGCCGCGGAGTACCTCGCCATCTTCGCCGAGCCGTCGCTCGAACTGAGCGTCTGCATCACCATCCCGTACTTCTCCAACCTCGCGTATCTCGAGGCTGCGCTTCGGTCGTTGATCGCCCAGACGGATCGGGATTGGACTGCGATCGTTGTCGACGATGCCAGCCCCGATGGTGGGGCGCGGGAGTTGGTCGACGGCCTCGGCGACGATCGCATTCGCTGTGTTCGCAACGACACGAACCTTGGCATCTCCGGCAACTTCAACCGCTGCCTCGAACTCGGCTCGGGCGTCGCCGAGATCGTCACGATCTTTCATGCCGACGACCAGTTGGAACCGGGATACGTCGCCGCGATCCGATCGGCTCATCGGGCCTTTCCGACTGCCACCTGCGTCGCGCCGCGGGCAACGGTGATCGACGGCAATGGCCGGCCGACGAGGACGCTGGCCGACTCGGTCAAGCGCGTGCTGTGGCCGCTGCGGCTGCCCGCAGTTCTCGAAGGAGACCGCGGTCTGGCACGACTGATGCACGGCCAGTTCTTCTACTGCCCGGCTGTCTCGTACCGAGTCGGATGTGCTGCCGGCCGAGCGATTCGACGAGCGATGGAAGCAGGTGATGGATCTCGATCTGTTTGCTCGCGTGCTGCTCGGTGGTGGATCGATCGTCGCGATTCCGGACCGCGTGTATCGCTACCGGCGGCACGATGCGGCGATGACCGCACAGAACTCGAGGTCGTCGATCCGGGCGGTGGAGGAGGCGGAGGTGAGCCGCGAGATCGTTGCGCTTGCGGCACATCGTCGCTGGTCACGGACTGTGCGGGCGGGACGTCTGCGACCGATCACCCGCTTCAGCGACTGGTGGTATCGAAGGTCGTGAGTTAGGGTCGATCGGATGCGTCGAGCACTGCTGGCAACAGTTCTCCCCGTCGTGATGGCGATCTCGCCGTGGCTCCCGGGGCCGGGCGTCGCGTCGGTCGCCGCGGCGCCGGCGTCGGGAACGGTTTCGTGCGAAGCGAGCCCGGTGGGTTCGCCTCCCGCAGCGCAACCCGTCACCGGGTTCAACCCGATGACACCGCAACGACTCATCGACACACGCAACGGCATCGGTGGGCTCACCGCGCCGGTCGGTGCCGGATGTGTTCTGCGGATCGACACGGCGCCAGTCGTCGAGATCCCTGCGGCGGCAAACGCGCTGTCCCTGACGGTCACTTCGGTCGACAATCCTCAGCGCGGCTTCGTCACCGTGTACCCGTGCGGCGGTCCGCGGCCCGGGTACGTCGAACATCAACACCCGCATCGGTGTCGCCGCGGCCAACAACGTGATCGCCGCGCTCGACTCGACTCGCGCCGTGTGCATCTACGCGTCGACTGCGACGCATCTGGTCGTCGACCTGTTCGGTTGGTACGGCGCGACCGGCATGGAGTACACCGACATCGCTCCGGTGCGCGCGCTCGACACGCGGCCGGGAGGTCCGCGACCGGCGGGCACGACAGGTCGAGTTCGTGCCAACACGCCGTTCGTGCTCCCGCTCGCCGCGCAGTGGGTTCCCGCAGAAGCGGAAGCCGTGTTGGTCAACCTCACGGTCAACGGGTCGGTCGGTCCTGGATTCCTCGTCGCCTACCCGTGTGGCTCCGAGCCGCCGCTCGCCTCGAACGTCAACTTCGTGACCAACGAGGACCGCGCCGGATCGACGATGGTCGGCCTCGGGCCCGACGGGTCGCTGTGCCTCCTCAGCAACGTCGACGTGAACGTGATCGTCGATGTCAACGGGTACTTCGTGCCGGGGAGGTTCGGTCCGAAGGCGATCGTCCAGCCGTTCGCCGGCCGGCGAATCGTCGACTCCCGCGATGGCACCGGTGGATGGTCGACGCCGATGGCGGCCAACGAGGTGCGGTCGTTCGATCCCACTCCCGATTCGTCTGCGGTCGACAACGTGTACGCGGCGACGTTGAACGTGATCGCGACGGAGGGCGCCGGTGCCGGTCACTTGCGGCTGTATCCGTGCGGTGGTGCGATTCCGACGGTGTCGTCGCTCAACTTCGACAAGAGCGGTGAGGCCACCAACCTCGTCACCGTGCCGACCGGACCGGATGGCCGGATCTGCGTGTTCGCCAGCATCGCGACGCAGGTCGTGATCGACGAGTTCGCCACGATCGCCGCGCCCGGGCTGGCTAAGAAGTTGACGATCAGCGGTGCCGCACCGTTCCCGACCTTCGATGCCACTGGCCTCGACTACGACATGATCTGCCCGGCCGGCGGCGCCGATCTCACCATCGATGCGGTCGGAACCGCGCAGGTCGCCGTGACGATCGATGGAGCAACGGCGACTGCCGCTGTCACGAGGCACCTCATCACCGACGGACTGACGAGAGTGAGGTTCACTCGCGGCGCCGAGTCGATGGAGTACACGCTGCGATGCCTGCCGCCCGACTTCCCGCCGTACAACGTCGATCGACCCGGTTCACCGCAGCCCGGTTGGTACCTCGGCGGCATGGGCTGGTCGGTTCCTCCGACCTCGAAGTTCATCGTGATCCTCGACAACCACGGAGCAGTCGTCTGGTACAAGCGAACCGACAACCAGTTCGTGCTCGACGCCAAGCCGTGGACCGAACGGCAACATCGCCTGGACGCCGCAACTCGGCGCGGCGTTCGGTGAGCTGCCCGGCAGCGGGTATCGGGTCAACAGCCTGACCGGCTCGTTCGTCGCCGAGTTGAAGACGTCGACCGGTACGGCGACGGATCACCACGACATGGTCAGTCTGCCGCGGCGGCAACCGGGCGATGATCACCTATGTGCGAGCGTGGTCGGCCCGTTGATCGACATGACCCGTCTGCAGCCACGTGCGGCGCCCGGCATCACGCTTGGGCATGGAGCGGCCGATCGACAGCGACATCCAAGAGTTGGCACGCGAACGGCACCGTGCTCTTCGACTGGCACAGCGAGGATCATTTCAACCTGCTGGAGACGACCATCGTGCCGCAACGATTCGTGACGGCGGCGGCACCCGCACCGGGTGGAGTCGATCTGCTGCACATCAACTCGATCGACCGTCAACCGAACGGCGACTACGTCGTGTCGGCGCGTCACCTCGACTCGGTCTTCCGAATCGATCGTGCGACCGAGCGAGGTGGTGTGGATGCTCGGCGACTCGGGCGTGCCGAACAAGGACGGCGCAGCGAAGATCCAGATCATCGGCGATCCCTTGGGCGGGCCGAAGCGCATGCACGACGCGCGACTCGGCGCCGACGGAGTGCTGACGATGTTCGACAACCAGTCCGGCACCGGTCATGCGCCTCGTGTCGTCGCGTACCAACTCGACGAGATCGCGCACACGGCGACGATGTTGTGGCAGCGGCCGTACCCGAATCCCTCGGCGTCGAGCTTCGGCCTCGGCAGCGCGCGGTCGAATCCGGACGGCTCCGCTGGTGATCAGCTGGGGTGTGCTGCAGCCGCTGATGGAAGAGCTCGACGCGAACGGCAACCGCATGCTGGCCGTCTCCGACCCAGCACCCGGCGCGATCTCCTACCGGTTCATCAAGGAACCAATCGCCACCTACGACCGCCAAGTGTTGCTACAAACCGCCGGCGGCAACGCCCAACCACCCCCGTAGCCGACACTTTGCTCAACGCTGGCAGCGGAATGGTCCTGTACGGACCAATCGCTGCCAGCGTCGGCGTTCGCCTGCCCGTCGGCACGTGATCGGATAGCGTCGAAACGTGCAGGAAGCGGGAGAGCCGTACGTTCACGAGGTCTCGGTCGTCGTGCCTGTGTACCAGGGCGAGGCGACGCTGAAGCCGCTCGTCGACGAGATCGTGCCGCTGCTCCAGACCACCAAGACCCCGGCGGGCAACCTCTTTCGGGTGATCGAGATCCTGCTCGTCAACGACAACGGGCCCGACAACTCGGCCGGCGCCATTCGCCAGTTGGCGGCATCGCAACCCGCCGTACGACCGGTGTGGTTGTCGCGCAACTTCGGTCAGCACGCCGCGACCCTCGCCGGAATCGCCAGCTCGGGTGGCGCATGGGTGGTGACGATGGACGAGGACGGCCAACACGCTCCCGCCGACATCGGCTTGCTGATCGACACGGCGATCGCAGCGAACTCGCCGCTCGTCTATGGGCAGCACGAAGGGCGACGCGCCGCACGCGCGGTGGCGCAACATGACCAGCGCGATCGCCCGCCGACTCGGTCGGTGGATGTCGGGTGCCGACATGGAGAGCTTCAGCAGCTTCCGGCTGATCCTCGGCACGCATGCTCGCGCCGTGGCTGCCTACTGCGGGCCCCGGATCTACCTCGACTCGGCGTTGCGTTGGGCGATCGGTTCGTCGGAGAACTGCACCGTCAGCACTCGTCCGAGATGGCGCGACGAGTCGGGCTACAGCTTCGGTCGCCTGCTCTCGCACTTCTGGACGCTGGTGCTCAGCAGCGGAACGCGTCCATTGCGGATCGTCACGTTCCTGGGCATGGCGTGTGCCGTACTGGGTTTCGGTGGCGCGGCGTGGATCATCTTCCGTCAACTGACCACCGACTTCAACGCGCCGGGGTGGGCGTCGATGACCGTCGCGCTCTTGGTGACGACCGGGCTCATCCTGTTCGCGCTCGGTGTCGTCGCGGAGTATGTCGGCGCGTTGTTGCGAACTGTGCAGGGCCGCCCGCTGTACATCGTGTTGGACGACCCCAACGACGGGCCGCTCGGCGAGGCCGCTCGGCAGTGAGGCTGCTCGTGGTCGGGCATGGATTGCTCGGCAAGGGCGTGTTGCGATGCTCGACCGGCGTCGATGTCGATCCGACTGGCACGATCGACTGGGATCACCCGCAGGATGCGCGGCGGCAACTCGGCGAGCTCGCGACATCGTTCGGTCGCAGCATCGACGGGCCGTGGCGCGTGGCATGGTGTGCGGGAGCAGGAGTCGTCGGAACCTCGGACGCTCAGTTCGCCGACGAGCAGTCGTACCTCGAGGCGTTTCTCGATGAACTCGGAAATGCAGACGCCGTCACGACGACGGAGGGCGGCGTGTTCTTCGCCAGCTCCGCGGGTGGCGTGTTCGGTGCCGGCTCGTCGGGCTTCATCACCGAGGAATCGGAGGTGTCGCCGGTGTCGGCCTACGGCCATTCGAAGTTGGCGCAGGAGGGGCTTGTCGCCGAGTGGTCGACGTCGAACGGGGTGCCGGCGCTGATCGGTCGGATCTCCAATCTCTACGGGCCTGGCCAGAACCTCGCCAAGCCGCAGGGCTACATCTCGCAGCTGTTGCGGACGATGTTGGTGCGGCAACCGTTCCAGCTCCGGGCATCGGGCGACACGGAGCGCGACTTCATCCACGTCGACGATGCGGCGGCGCGCATCCACGCCTGGCTGAGCATGTCGGGAGAGGTCGGGGTCACTCGCAAGCTGATCGCTTCCGGCCGATCGCACACCCTGCCGAGGGTGGCCAGCATCGCTCGCTCGGTCACTCGTATTCAGCCGAAGATCATGTATGCGGAGGCAGGTCCGGCGCCACAACCGCGCCACCTGCGGTTCTCGTCGCGGGTGAGGACAGACCTCGACGCCGCCGCGCCAAGCCGTCCGTTGGAGGTCGGTATCGCCCAAACCTGGCAGGCGATGCTTCGAGGTTTCGCTGCGGGTTCGCCGCGCGGACGTGACTACGAGGCGGGGAACAGCATCTTCCAGTGTCCTTCGGAGATGACTTCGACCTTCCCGTCGACCACCTGGATGGCGGTCTCATCGTCGATCGCGTACGACGGGTTCGGCAGCTCGGCCGCCCAGCTTTCTGCGTTTGCCATCGTGTTCTCCGGCAGGTCCACGTGGTCCAGATGCGGAAAGATCGAGAAGTCCACGAGTCCCATCGCGGCGTCGCCGCCGTCGGGCGGCTTCCAGCCGACGAAGGCGTCTCCCACATGCGGGGTCATCACCATGCTGCCGGCGCTCATTCCCAGCCAGACCGTGTCGTGCAACGACGGCAACAGGTCCGTCATCCCCGACTCTCGCATCCAGTGGCACAGGTACAGCGCATCGCCGCCCGAGGCCAACAGCACGTCGGTCTCTCGAACCAGGGGAACCCAACGTTTCTCATCGATGCTGGGCAGCGCCGTCAGCTCCAGCACTCCCATGGACTTCCAACCGATCTCGATCATTGGGCACCGGGGCTCCTGACCGGCGATGAACTCCCATGCCCCCCGGCCAGGACCGACGTAGGGGTGCCCGTACATCGCGGTGGGAATGCAGAGTGCGCTGGCCTGGTCGATGGGCTTTCCCAAGCAGGTCGAGCAATGCGTCGCGGATGCTCGCGTTCTTGACGCCTGCGGATGTGAGAAGAAGCTTCATGGTTCCTCCGGAGTCGTTACTGCGGACCAGAACTTTCTAGACGCTGACGGGTGCGTCCGCGGAACCAGAGCGGCACGCTGACGACGAGGATCACGGCCAGCACCAATCCGAGTGCGGTCAGCCATCGCCCGATCGTCGCGGCAGGGGGACGGCGGTACCGATGACGATGTCGGCCGCGGGTCGTCGACATCGATGACGAGCAGCCCATCGGCTGTGGATTGCTCAGTGTGGCAGTTCCGTCGGCGAGCAGCACCGTCTCGTGGATCGTCCCGCCGTAGCGGCCGCGATGGGTTGACCGGGAATGGATTGGGTACTCGGCAATCTGCGCGACGATGTTGCCGTGGCGCCAAGGATCCGAGCCCTCTCAGCGGGGAGCCTTGCCATCGGCGCGCTCGGCCTGTCAGCACCGTCCGCAGATAGCTTGCCAGGGTCGACTCCGGCTCCGGGTCAGCTGTCGGCAGTATCGACCGCACTGGTCGATGTGACGTCCAGCGTTGCGGCGGTTGGCGCTCCGACGACCGCGTCGGGGGAATGTGCCGGCTCACCTCAGCTCGAGGTCACTGGTCAGCCGGCAGGGTGGTTCGACATCCCGCCCGTCTATGTAGACGCCTTCCCGCTCGTGGATGTGAACGGCCAGTGGTCGGTCGTCTTCCCATGCCGCCGTTGCCATCCACGGTGACCGTGTTCTGCACTCGAGACCAAGCGTTGGACCGTGCCACGACGCTGATCTCGCCGAATGAAGGCTTGACACACCTCGACGTCGAACCCGACGGTGACGGGGTGATCGTCACGATCCCGAAGGTCATTTCGCACGGACAGCTCGTTGCTTTTACTGGCTCGGGCACGCCCGTCTCGATCGAGGTGCTCGACACGAGCACGGAGACTGGTCTCCACCCTGCAGGCCAGCCCGTGCGGCTTGTCTTGATTGGGATTGAGTCACTCGGAGAGAATCCGGAGGCTCAGTCAGATCTCGCACGTCCAAGCATGGTCTGCCGACGTCGGGACCATCGATGCACCAGCAGCCTCGTCCAGGCTCGTTCCCGCCGACCGTGGCGCCGTGGTGGCCGATGCATAGCACGGTCGATCGTGTCGGACCGACGAATCTCGACTCGGTCGAGTCGAGGTGCCATGCTAGGCGTGTGCTCTCCTGTCGCCGCCCGGGTATCGAGCTGATCCATTCAATCGACCTGCTCACGTTGGCCGGGAACTCGATTACATCGCTCGAGCGATCGAGAGCAATCACGCCTCGAGTGGTGGACGCTTTTCCTCGGAAGTTGCAACCCTGCTGACAGAACAGCTTGGCGCCGCCGATGTTCTCCTGACGACATCCTGCACCGATGCGCTCGAACTCTCGGCGCTCCTGCTCGACATCGTTCCCGGCGATGTCGTGATCGTGCCATCGTTCACGTTCGTCACTACAGCGCTCGCCTTCGTGAGGGCAGGGGCCACTATCCGCTTTGCCGACATCGAACCCGAGACGCTGGGAATTGATCCGACCTCGGTCGAGGCGCTGATGGATGACTCGGTGAAGGCCATCGTGCCGGTGCACTACGCAGGCGTTGGGTGCAGAATCGACGAGCTCAACCAGACGGCACGGGGTCGAGCCGACATCATCGAGGACAATGCGCACGGCTTGTTCGGACGCATCGGTGATCGAAAGCTCGGGAGCTTTGGGCGCATGTCGACACTGAGCTTTCACGAGACCAAGAACTTTACCTGTGGCGAGGGGGGAGCGCTCGTCTTGAATCACGACGGTGACATCGACCGCGCACACGTCCTGCTCGACAAGGGCACCGAATCGACGACGATTCATGCGTGGCGATGTCGATCGATACACCTGGGTCGACACCGGTTCATCGTTCGGGTTGTCCGACCTTCTACGCGGCCTATCTGTGGGCTCAACTCGAGGAGCGGAATTCCGTGGAACTGGAGGGCTTATTCACGCGGTTGTGACGATGCGCTAAGTCCTCGCCAGGAGCAGTTCAACTTTCGGTGTCCGATCATCCCAGTGGATCGTCATCCGGCATGGCACATGTACTACCTCGTTGTGGAGTCTCGGCGTCGACGCGATGCGCTGCTGGCGCACCTCGCCGGAGATGGGATCAACGCCACGTTCCACTTCGTGCCGCTGCACTCGTCTCCAGCCGGTCTCAAGGTCAGTGACCGAGAATCACACTGCCCGGTCTCCGATGACATGAGTGGACGATTGATTCGTCTGCCGTTGTTCTACGATCTGAAACCGAGCGACCAGGACCGTGTGTGCGAGTCGGTGTTGGAGTTCTTCGAGCACGGAATGCGATGACTCGACGGATTGCAATCACGCAGTCGAACTACCTTCCGTGGAAGGGCTACTTCGATCTCATCCGATCAGTCGATCAGCTGGTGCTCTATGACGAGGTGCAGTTCACCCGCCGCGACTGGCGTAATCGGAACCGCATCCGGACACGTGAGGGTCTGTCCTGGCTGACCGTACCTGTCCTGGTCAAGGGCAAATACGATCAGAAGATCGAATCGACAGTCGTGAGCGATCCGAGTTGGGCCGAAAGCCACTGGCGTACCATCTCCCACAACTACGCACGAGCGTCCTTCTACTCCGACTACTCCAAGCCGTTTCGAGCCTTTTACGAGAGAGCGCCGTCGGAGCATCTCTCCCGAGATCAACCGAAGTCTGATCGAGATCGTCATGGACCTCCTGAACATCTCGACGCCACTCGCTTGGTCACAGGACTATGCCGTCGTCGAGACAGGAAAGAGCGAGCGGCTGCTGTCGATCTGCCTCGCTTCCGGTGCGACGACGTACGTGTCGGGTCCCTCGGCCCAGGGATACCTCGACGTTGGGCTCTTCGAGGAGAACGGCATCGCTGTCGAGTGGTTCGAGTACAGCGGGTATCCGCCGTACGAGCAATTGCACACGCCATTCATTCACGAGGTGTCCGTCATCGACCTGCTACTGAACATGGGGCCGGAGTCGCGACGGTACCTCGAACGGGAAGGCGCCTAGAGATGTCCGAATCCCGCCCTTTGCTCAGCATCGTCAGTCCTGTCTACCAGGCGGCCACGATCGTCGAGGAACTGGTCGACGGATCCGGAGGCCGTTGTAGCGTTGGGGACGTCGAGATCGTTTGGTCGACGATCGCAGCCAGACGATTCGTGGTCCGAGATCCGTCGTATGTGCGAAGCTCAGTTCGTGGTCCACGGCGTTCGCCTGAGTCGCAACTTCGGGCAACATGCCGCCATCGCGGCAGGACTCGCGGAGTCCAGAGGTCAGTACGGTCGTGGTCTGGATGCGACCTTCAAGACGACCCTGCATACATATCGACGAAGGTCGATACGGCCTGATCGGCGACGAGATCGTCCTGACGCATACGGCCAGCGTCGTCACTCGGGGCTCAGAACGTCGAGGCTGCGCTGTCATCCGAGTGGTGGCGGTCCTTTCGGGACACGACCGATCGCGGATCGGTCAGGGTAGCTACTCGCTCCTCCACCGCAAGGTCGTCGATGCGTTCGTTCGTCTCCACGACGTCAACGTCCACTACCTCGCGACTTTCGCGTATCTGGGATTCGATCAGCCCACGATCGAAGTAGCTCATTCCGAACGGTTCGACGGGAAGGCTCCTTACACGTTTCGCAAGCTCGCTTCTAATGCGATCGACGGGATCATTACACAGTCATTGAGTGTTGTCAATCTCGCCGTGTCGATCGGGATGAGTCTTTCTACTGTCGATGTGGGTGTGGTGTATCTACTGATCGTTACTTCGTTCGTGGCACTTCCAGGATTCACGTCGATGGCCGTCATGGTTCGTCTGACGCCCGGGTCGTATTGATGTCGATCGGCGTGGTCGGGGTATCCATGGACCGGGATCTTCGAGGGGGCCAAGGAACGGCCGCGATACGTCGTCGACGTCGTGGTCGACGGCGATCGCAAACGTGTGCGAACTCCGAGGAGAGACGAGGCGAGATGACTGACAACTCGTTGACAGATGCAGTCCGCAACTATTACGAGGGTCGTCTTAATACGTTCGGTGCGACTCCAAAGGGTGTCGACTGGAGCTCCACCGAGTCAGAGCTTCGATTCGATCAGCTACTCGCCCGCTCGGTGACCGAGGCCGGCCGATCGTTGCTCGACTACGGCTGCGGGTTCGGAGCCCTGGTGACATACCTGTCGTGCCAGGATTGACCGGCGAGTACGTCGGATACGACCTGTCGGTCGAGGTAGATCACGGCACGTCGACAGCACGGCAAGGATGGCCGCTTCGTGATTGAGCTCCCAACGGCGACGTTCCAGTGCCCGCTGGCCAGTGGCGTGTTCAATGTTCGTCTTGGCTTCGACCAGGCGCGGTGGGAGGACTACATCGGCTCGGTGATGACGTGATGTGGGGCTCACAGCATCGGTCATGGCATTCAACATGTTGACGAGTTATCCGATCTCGACCGGCATCAGGACTATGCTACGCGGACCCGGGTCAATTCCTCGATCTGTGCATTCGCCGCTACTCACGGCATGTCCGACTCATCACGGATACGGCCTCTATGAGTTCACGATCCAGGTCGAAGATGAAAGCTGTCATCTTCGGCACGGGCGATATCGCACAGATTGCGGCGTTCTACTTCGAGCGTGATGCTGTGGCGGAAGTCGTCGCCTTCACCGTCGACCGCGCGTACCTGCCGAGTCTGGTGAGTTCGAAGGCAAGCCCATCGTTGCCTTCGAAGATCTGGTGAGCAGTCACCCTCCGACAACGCTCTGTTCATCGCGCTCAGCTACTCGGAGATGAATCGACTTCGAGAGGCGAAGTTCAACTCGGCCATCTCGCGGGTACCGGCTTCCGAGCTACGTCGAGCCCCTCACTGCACTTATCGGAGCCAGTATCCGCCGGGTCGGAACTGCTTCATATTTGAGGACAACACGATCCAGCCCTTCGTCCGGATCGGCGACACGTCTCTTGTCGTCCGGAAACCACATCGGTCACCACTCGAGCATCACAGGATCACGTTTTCGTCAGTAGCCACGTGGTCATCAGTGGGCATCTGTGGTCGGCTCGCACAGCTTTCTCGGAGTTAACTCGACCGTGGCACATGGGGTGCGAGTTGCCGACGGGACCTTGCTCGGTGCCGGAGCCGTCCTGACGAAGGACTCCGAGCCCAACGGGGTGTACGTCCGCCGCGAACCGTGAAACTCGACAAGACCAGCGACCAGATCGAGATGTGACGTGCGCTGGGAGAAACTCGGCCTCTGTTCACGCCCTCGGGCGATGATTGGTGGGCACGCACGCACGCGTCGACACCGACGGTCGCGTGGAATGGTGACGGGTCGTTGCGTGTCTACTTCTCGGCACACGACGACGTCGGCCGATCGCACATCGGCGTGGTCGACCTCGTCCCGAACGACGAATTTCGAGTCGTGGACGAATGACGGACCAATCCTTTCACCTGGAACAGTTGGGTTGTTCGACGACAGCGGTGTCGCCGTCGGGTCAGTCGTGCGACGAGGCGATGCCGACTATCTCTTCTACATGGGCTGGAATCTGCGGGTGACGGTCCGTGGGCGAACTCCATCGGGATGGCGACGCACGAGGCCGCACGATCAATTTGTTCGGTTTGGTCGAGTGCCGATTGGACCGCAGCGAAGAGGATCCGTTCACCATGTCGTACCCATGGGTATTGGCGACGGAAACGACCATGACGATGTGGTATGGGACCAACACCGTGTGGGGACCCACCGGACGACATGCAACATGTGATCCGTCGCGCAACCAGCGCTGATGGGGTGGTCTGGATCACGATCCGCTCCTAGCCTCGACTTCGTCCACGACGGCGAATACGCCATCTCGGCCTGTGTCCGGCGGTGCTCGAAGGCATGGAGATGTTCTACTCGTACCGAAGTCACGTCGCTCCCACGTACGCATCGGCTTGGCTGGGCGTTCTCCTCGGACGGACGGGGTGGGATCGCAAGGATGACGAAATCGGTCTGGAACCGCGACCGGAGCGTGGGATGGCGAGATGGTGTGCTACCCGTGCGTCTTCGACTGGGATGGAAGTACCTGGATGCTTTACAACGGCGATGGGTACGGTCGGATCGGGTTTCGTCTCGCACGCCGCACGAAGAGCTTGAACGATGGACGTCGTGACCGTACTTCCCGAACTCGACGCCTACCTGGCCGGTGTAAACGTCACGAGGGTTGCCGAGTCGGTGGCCACGGAACTGAATCCGGATCCATCCATGGGCGCGTAATCATCTCGTCACGCATATCGGCGAAGTGCGCGTCGCCATGCAGGTCTTGGACCAGCCTTCAGTCTGGCAACCGCGTTCTGGAGGTTGGCAGCGGGATCGGACTCTTCTCAGGGTTTCTCCGATCGCTCAGCATCGATGTGACCGAGCTCGAGCCGGTTGGCAGGGGCTTTCAGTTCATCGGGTGGCACGCGCCTCGCTCGCGACTATACACATCCCTCGGCGCACCTCGATATCGGTGTCGAGCACCTGGAGCCCACCCTCCATGGCTCGTTCGATCTGATCGTGTCGATCAACGTTCTCGAGCACGTCGCGGACTGGCGTCGTGCGCTCGAGGCGTGTCTGTCCGTGTT
>CAVPUO010000013.1:0-352152 GCA_963708925.1 Ilumatobacteraceae bacterium
TCCGCGGCCATGCCGCTGAGTTGCAAGCTGCGCTGCACGCCCTCGACGAACGTCGCCTCCCGTAGCTGCACACCCGACACGTTGACCGTGACGAACATCGAATCGTCTGCCCAACCGACCGCCGACATGCACGCCTGCTCGATCGCCCAGGTGCCGATCGGGATGATGACACCGGTCTGCTCGGCGAGCGGGATGAAGTCGTTCGGCGGAACGTTTCCGTAGATGTGGTGATCCCATCGCAGCAACGCCTCGGCGCCGACCGTTCGCCCATCCGACAGTCGCACGATGGGTTGGTACACGAGGTACAGCTGGTCGCGACCGAGTGCCGCCATCAGGTCGCGCTTGTACTCGTTGCGCCGCTCGGTCTGCCGTCCGAGATCGGCGTCGAAGCCCTCGACCTGACCCTTCCCCAACTGCTTGGCGCGGTACATGGCCAGATCGGCGTGGCGCATGAGGTCGGACGCACTGTTCTTCGGCTCGGCAACTGCGATGCCGATGCAGCCGCTGACCGACACCGATTGGAAGTCGTTGACGGAAATCGAATCCTTGAGATCGCCGATCGCCTGCTGCGCCAGCACACTGGCCTCGGCCGTCGACGAGTCGAGCAACATCACTCCGAACTCGTCGCCTCCGAGACGGGCAACGAGGTTGGACGTGTTCGCGAACCGGATCCTCAACCGATCGGCAACGGTGCGCAGCAAGACGTCGCCGGCGGAGTGGCCGAGGCCGTCGTTGATCGCCTTGAAGTCGTCGAGATCGAGGAACAACACCGTCGGCAATCCGCCGCGCTGCAACTCCTCGCTGACCCGTGTCAAGAAGTTGGCGCGGTTTGCCAAGCCAGTCAGGGAATCGTGATCGGCGCGGTAGCTGAGTTGCCGCTCCAGCGTGCGATTCGCGGTCACGTCTCGCAAGGTCAGCACGATGCCGGCGACAGCGACGTTCGACATCAGGTTGACCGCGGAGAACTCCATCGTGCGACGCTCGCCATCTGCGTGCAGCGCGGAAACCTCGATCGTGAGCGAGTCCTCCGGCGCCAGTCGCTTGACATCGGCCCACAGATCCACGCCGGCCCGGATGTCGAGCTCCGACACCTGCATCCCGACCCACTCGCCTTCGTCGTAGCCGAGCACCGCTTGCAACGCCGGACTCGCGTACGAGATCAGACCATCGGCGTCGACGAGAACGACGACGTCGGAGGAGCGCTCGACGAGCGACGCCAGGCGATCGTTGCCGCGGCGCTCGGTGAGGTTGCGCACGCTGACCGCCAGACCCCACAACCGGGTCAGTGCGAGAATCGACACGACGGCGGCGATGCCCGCGGCGAACAACACAGTCGAGCGCTTCGCCGAATCGTCCATCAACACGGCGATGAGGACGACCTGCGGTGCTACTGCCGACAGGACGATCGACAGCAGCCGAACTCGGCTCAGTCGCACGGCGTGGTGGGCGACGTGGGCAGGCTCGCTGTGGTGACGGTCGAGCGCAGACCAAGTGATGAATCCGAACGACATCGCCGTGACGAGGTTGACGATGTTGACGGGAACGTGGCCGGTTCCGACGTCGCTCCAGTAGCTCATCATGTTCGCTGCGAACCGAGTGACGAGGGCCAGTTGCAACGCGATGAACGAGCGGCTGCGAGCGCGGTATCCCAGCGAGAGGCGGGCACCGAGTGCGACCAGAACCAAGTCGGATGCCGGAAGGCTCAACGACAGCAATCGGCCGGACGAATCCAGCGGCGACCGCGTCAGTGCCGGTTCGATCACGCCGACCCACATCACCAACGCGGTCGCAAGCGCGACGATGCTGGCCTCGACGGCCAGATAGCGATCACGGATGGGCGATCGGTCCGCGATCATCGCCAACAACGCGAGTGCGACGAGCGTGCGGTCGGGCGCGCGCATGATGCTGGCGAGCTCGGCCGCATCGTGCATGCCGAACGAGGAGTGCCACAGCACGAACGCGTACGACGCGGCCGTCATCGCGCACGACCCGGCGATCGCTACATAGGCAACCTTGTCGCCTTGCTGACGCCAGCGCGAACCGATGATCGCTGCAATTGCGGCGATCACCGGAGGCAAGATCATCCACCGACTTTCGGGGATCCATACGGTGCGGACGTGGTACCCGTAGACGGCGACGGCAATGCCGACGCACACCACTAGTCCGACCCGCCACCACTTCACGAGGGAATGATCGGCAAGATCTCTTCAAGGTTGAGCAAGTCACATCGGCGTAGTTTGACCTTCGACACAAGGGTCGCGACGGCCCGATTTGGGATGTCATCGCCAGGTGGCGCCCGCTACGATGCACGCCGCGCCCAGGTAGCTCAGTCGGTAGAGCAACGCACTCGTAATGCGTAGGTCAGGAGTTCGATTCTCCTCTTGGGCTCCAGTGTCAGGTCACGGTGCGGCCGTGGTCTCCGTCGGCGGTGCCACGGGCGGTGCGTCGGTTGCGGCCGGTGGCGCAGGGGTCGGTGCAACGGTCTCGGGCACGATCGTGGTCGTCGCCGTCACCACACCCTTGATTGCGGCCACGGCTTGCTCGAAGGCGGCCAACGTTGGGGCGTCGACTTCTCCGCTGGGCGGCACGCCGAGCTTTGTCTGGAACGCCTGCAGCGCAGCCGTGAGCTCATCGGTCCACACACCGTCGATCGGGCCGGTCCAGAAGCCTGTCAGCGTCAGAATGGTCTGGACTGTTGCGGTGCTGGTCAACTCTGCTGCCGCTGCTTGCTGTCCGAGCGCAGTCAGCTTGGCGTCGAGCGCCGCCTGGGTGGCCTTGTCGGCGTATCCCGTCTCGGGAAGCCCGCTGTCCTTCTGCAGTTGCTTCACCGCTGCGAGCGTCTGGGGGCCGTAGATCCCGTCGATGTTGCCTGCGTACAAGCCGACCTGCTGCAGTTGGGTCTGCAAGTTGGTCGTGTAGGCGGTGACCTGGGCGACCGCGTTGGCCTGCTGCTCATCGCTGAGGCAGCCGCCGTCGGAGAGCAACCTCATCCAGGCGATCTGGAGCGCGAACGCAGCCGAGTTGTACTCGGCAGTGGCGTCCGCCAAGGTGGTGGCGTCGGTGATGCCCGCCGCAGCTTTGGCCAGGTCCTTCTCGGCCTGCTGCACCCGATCGGTCGTGGCGGCAGGAACGATGGTGGTCGTGGTCGTCGCCTGCGGCGTCGTCGTGCTGGTCGGCAGGCTCGAGGCAATGGCGATTGCGTCGGCGAGCGCGGCTTGGGCGTCGACCAGTTCCTGCTGGGCTGCGGCGACCGCGTCGCGCGCCGGCGCGATGCTGGCGGCCGACGCAGAGACGGCGTCACGTGGCGCGACGAGATCGTCACCGAGGGTTTTCACGTCGCCGACCGTGGCTTTGTCGTCGGTGAACAACTTGCCGTAACGATCGAGGATCTCGACGTAGCTGGTGGCGTCGCCGCACGCCTGCTTGGCGGCAGCGGTCAACGAGTCCTGCGCGGTCTTGACTCCTGCTTCGGCTGTGGTCACGCGCTCCTGCGCGGCCGCCACCGGATCCGCGGGTGCGCTACTCGCTGTGGTCGCGTCGGACTTGTCGTCGCTACCGCACGCCGCGGCGAGCAACCCGATCGCGACGACAGTGGCGACGAGCGCTGACCTCACCGTATGTGAACCTCGATTGGTTGACGACGTGTACATGTGTCCTCCTGGACCGTGGGGGTGCATGAATCGTCTCGCAGGGCGGGGTGAGTTGACCCCACCCCGGCCCGGGTGATTGGATCAAAGCCCCACCCGATGCCTCGTGCGCCGTCCAGCGACGATGCATGGACGATACTGATACCTCGATGACCACCTCGGTAGCCCCCTCGTCGCCGCGAACGGTCGACCGCCTGCCGTACCTGCCCGGACTCGACGGCCTGCGCGCCCTGGCCGTGATCGCGGTGATGATCTATCACGCCAACCACGTGTGGCTGTCGGGCGGGTTCCTCGGTGTCGAGGTGTTCTTCGTGATCAGCGGCTACCTCATCACGCTGCTGTTGATCGGCGAGTTCGAGCGGGACGGCCGCATCAAGCTCGGTCAGTTCTGGAGGCGACGATTCCGGCGCCTGCTTCCTCCGCTGTTCGTGATGCTCGCCGGGCTGGCGATCTTCATGACGATCTTCAGGCGGACGCCGATGGGCCGCACACGCGGCGACTTCGCCGGCGGGATCCTCTATTCCAGCAACTGGTACCAGATCGTCGTCGGGCAGGGGTACACCGCGAACGAAGCATTCGTCCCGTTGCGCCATCTGTGGTCGCTGGCGGTCGAGGAGCAGTTCTACCTGATCTGGCCGCTGGTGATGGTCGCTATCCTGCTTCGCTGGTCGGGTCGAGCGCTGCCGCGCATCGCCTTGTGGCTCGTCGGCATCAGCGTCGGGATCACGGTGGTGACGGGTCTGCTGTTCTCGAGCGGTGACGTTGCCGCGACCTGCACGGTCGATCAACGGCAGGGCTACTGGACGCTCTTCGGCCGGTGCATCAACATCAACGAGGCGCTCTATCTCGGTACGTTCAGCCGAGCCGGCGGTCTGCTGTTGGGTGCCGCATTCGCGATGGTGTGGCGACCGTCGGCGCTGATGCGCGGACGATTCAAGAACAAGGCGATCCTGCTGGACGGTGTCGGCGTGATCGGCATCGTCGCGCTCGGATGGTTGATGACGACGCTGTGGCTGTCGGAGAACGGGCATGCGTTCGGGGTCCGGTTCGACTCGGCTTTATATCGCGGCGGATTCTTCGTGACCGGTGTCGCGACGTTGGCCGCGATTGCCGGCGTCACTCATCAACGCAGCGCGCTCGGTCGGATCCTCGGCATCCCGGTCATCAATTGGGTCGGCACGCGCAGCTACGGCTTGTACCTCTTTCACTGGCCGATCTACCAGATCATCCGTGGTGAAGCCGGCCAGCCGCTCTCCATCTCGCAGTTCGTGCTGGCGATCGTGCTGACGATTCCGATCACGGAGGCCAGCTACCGATTCGTCGAGATGCCGATCCGCCAGGGGCGCCTCGCCGAGATCCTCCACGACCGGCGTCGTCGCACACCCGACGTGTACAAACGGCGGCGTCGCCTCGTCGGCGCGGCGATGGCCGCAGTGGCGCTCGTCGGTTTCGCCGGCGTCAGCATCGCCATGGCGCCCAACCGCTGCGTCGGGCAGGTCGAGTGCGACCTGGCCGCAGCATCGGCACAGACCGATCCGGCGGCGGCACCCGACACGCCGCCGACCGCGACGACGACTCCGGTCGCGACTCCGGACGGGACGACGGCGATTCCTCAGACCACGGAGTCGACGACATCGACGTCGTCCACCACATCGACCACCCTTCCGGTGGATCAGCGCCCGCCCATGGCCATCGGCGAATCAGTGATGCTCGGTGCCAAGCCACAGCTCGAGGCGAAAGGGTTCGTCGTCGACGCCGCCGAGAGCCGGCAGGGAAAGGACCTCGTCAAGGAGCTCGTCCAACTCCGCGCCGCCGGCCGATTGGGCAACAAGGTCGTCATCCACATCGGGACCAACGGCGAGGTCTCGGACGAGACCTTCGGACAGATCATGGCCAACCTTCCGCCGGAGGAGGTCAAGGCGGTGTGCTTCCTGACCGTGAAAGCCGATCGGCCGTGGATCGAGGGAAACAACGGACGCATCGTCGGCTTGCAGTCCCAATACCCCAACGTCCATGTCGGATACTGGGCCGATCTCGTGCCGACCGAGGGCATGGCCAGCGACGGCATCCACTTCAAGTCTGATGCGGCCAAGGAGTTCTACGCAGGCCTGATCTCCGCCTGGACGACCGAGGGCCCCTGCGTCTAGGGCCTGGGATCGACCGTTCAGCTTCCGATTCTCGGGCGGATGAGGCGGCGCTTTACGCTCCCCTCCACATGGAACCTTCGGTCGATCTGCACCAGCGGGAGATGTACGAGCTCGCCGTGCGCATCGGTGCGTCGTGGGTCCAGATCCGTCGCGGCGCGTCGATGGGCACGGTGCGCGAGTACCTGCTGGGTAGCGGCGACGAGGCGCTCGAGCAGGGCCAGATGGATTCGCTCGACCTGCTCGCCCGGAAGCCTTCGTGGCGGATGAGCGACCTGGCCGAGGCGCTGCGCATCGATCCGTCCACCGCTACCCGCGCTGTCCAGCGACTCGTCGCCGCCGGTCTGGCGACACGATCCACCAACGACATCGACGGCCGCGTCGTGATGGTCGAGATCACCGAAGCCGGACGTTCGCGACACGCCGACGTCAACGACCGACGAGGCCGGTTGATGACCCACATGCTCGGCGCGTTCACGCCGGAGGAGCGACCGCTCCTCGCCGACATGCTCGAGCGCTTCGTTTCGGCCGTCGACGAGTTCGTCGCCCGCCGCGCCGAACCCGTCGCCTGACCCACCGCCTCCCGTCACCCCTCACCGCCCCCGGAACTTGGTGGTCCCACGCTGACCGTCTCCACGACGGTGGCAATGGTCCCAGTAGCGAATGTTTGAGTGCGGAGTTCCGCTCCGGAGGGGTCGATGTCCCTCTCTGTGGTGTGAACAGTGACCTGCGCCTCATCGATCTCGCCACACAGCAACACCACCTGATCACACGCGACGACGTACGGGTGTGCGGACTGAGCTCGCAACAATGGTGCGACCGCCTCGAGCGCGGCGAATGGCTTCCTGCGGCCGAGAGGGTCTTCAGGCATCGGGCAACACCATTGACGTGGGAACTGCGCGTTCGGGCCGCGGCGATGTCGCTCGGACGTGAAGCCGCCTTGTTCGGACCGACAGCGGCGCAGTGGTGGGGACTCGATGGATACACGGCAGACCGCGTCGAGTTCGTCGTGCCTCGCATCCGCAAGTCTTTGGATCCGACTGTTGTCTTGCACTCGACAAGGCGATGGAGCACTGCGGATCTATTGACGAACGACGGGCTGCGCATCACCTCGGCAGCGCGCACGATCATCGACCTCGCCGGCTCGAAAGTGGGCGCGAGTCTTCTCGAGCAGGCAATCGACTCGGCCATTCGGCTGAAGTTGACCACGATCCCTCGGCTGATTCGGCGCATGACCGAACTGGCGCCAGGACGGCACGGAGTAGCACTCCTTCGGGAGATCCTGCTCGATAGTGGCGGCGAATCATTTCTCGAGCGCCGGTTCCTGCGGCTGGCGCGCCATGCCCGGCTGCCGCGACCCAGTTGCCAAGTTGTGCATACGACAACCGGTCGGGTCATGCGCGTCGACTTCGAGTTCCGATCGAAGAACGTGGTCGTCGAGGTCACTGGCCGGTTCGGTCATACGTCGGACAGTCATCGGCAGAATGACGCCCGGCGACGCAATGCTCTGCAGCAACAGGGTGTGACCGTTCTCGAGTTCACGACAATCGATGTCCTCGCGGCAACCGATTATGTCCTCGCAACGCTCGCGACGTCGGGGGTGGTCCCACGCTGACCGTCCCCACGACGGTGGCGATGGTCCCACCACGGCGGTTGGCCGAAGATGCGGGGCGGGCGGGGTGGGACGTGGGGTGCCGCGGCTAGGGTCGATGACGTGGCAGAGCGGAGCGAATTCACCCAGGAGGCCATGCAGTACGCGCCGCAGTTGTACAGCGCGGCACTGCGTATGACTCGCAATTCAGCCGACGCCGAGGACCTGGTGCAGGAGACATACCTGCGCGCCTACCGCAGTTACGCGAGTTTCGAGCAGGGCACCAACTTGCGCGCCTGGTTGTTCCGGATCATGACCAACCAGTACATCAACACCTATCGCGCCAAGCAGCGCCGGCCCATCGAGAGCGACCTCGATGATGTCGAGGACCTGTACCTGTACCGGCGCATCGGCAACCTCGGCGCACTCAGCAACAGCGCCGAGGACACACTGCTCGAACTGTTCACCGACGACGAGGTGAAGACGGCGCTGGAGGAGCTCCCGGAGAACTTCCGCATCCCGGTGCTACTCGCCGATGTCGAGGGATTTTCGTACAAAGAGATCGCCGAAATGACCGAAGTGCCGATCGGTACAGTGATGTCACGGTTGCATCGGGGAAGAAAAGCGATGCACAAGAAGTTGTACGACTTTGCTGAACAGCGCGGCATCATCGCCGCGGGCGACGAGCAGGTGAAAGAACCGACCAATGGCTAACTGCAAAGAGACGATCCGCGAGCTCGAAGCGTTTCTCGACGGAGCGCTGTCGGAGGACGGACATCAAGCGATCCACGCCCACCTCGAAGGCTGCACCGATTGCCTGCAGGCGTTCGACTTCCAGGCCGAGCTTCGCACCGTGATCGCCGCGAAGTGCCGAAACGACGAGATGCCCCCCGGTCTGCTGTCACGGATCGAGCAGTGCTTCAACGAGGATTTCGACGGCGACGGCCGGATCGGCTGAACGCCGGCACGTCCGGCACGAAGTTCACTACTTGCTCGGGCCCTGGCTACGCTGGCCACCGTGACAGCCATCATCTTTCACTACTGGCTCGGCGTCATCCTGCTCGCTGTTTCGATCCTCGCTGTCGTCGGGTTGATCGGTGGCTACCTCAAGAAGGTCACGGCCACGCAGTATTCCCCGAAGCGAAACAGCGAAGAGTAACGGCACCCGTCGTGGCAGCCGCAGAGTCGCCGATCGACTGGCGCCGCGCTGAGCAGATTGCCACGCGCATCGCTGAGCGTCACTCGGTGCACCAGACGGCTGCGGTCGACCTCGACGACATGATCCCCCGCCTCGAGGACCAGATCGAGGCGACCACGGGATTGCGATCGTTGTCAGGCCCGGCGTCCGTCGACGTGATCGACAGGCCGGCATGGATCCGAGCCAACATCTCCTCGTTCCAGCATCTGCTCGCACCCTTGATCGATCAATGGTCGGCGAAGATGCCGACGAACGCCACCGTCGCCAGCATCAGCGGTCAGATCGCGGGCGTCGAACTGGGCGCATTGCTCGGATGGATGAGCAGCCGTGTGCTGGGCCAGTACGACCTATTGGTCGGCCGCGACGATGCAGACGACGCCGTGTACATGGTCGGGCCGAACCTCGCCGGCCTGGAGAAGCGGTTCGGCTTCGACCCGACGGAGTTCCGGACGTGGGTGCTGCTGCACGAGCTGACCCACCGCGCCCAGTTCACCGGGGTTCCGTGGATGCGCGAGCACTTCACCGATCTGGTCAACACCAGCATCCGCTTCGCGAACCCTGATCCTCGGCGGATTGCCGAGGCGATTCGTGATGCGCTCACCGATCGCGAATGGGCTCGCCAACAGGTGCGCGACACCGGCGTGTTCGGGTTGATCGCCACGCCCGAGCAGCTCGAGGTGATCCAACGGATCGCCGGGTTGATGTCGCTGCTCGAAGGCCACGGCGATGTCACCATGAGCCGCGCCGTCGGCGATCTCGTGCCCTCGGCCGCACGCTTCGCCGCGGTGCTGCAGGCCCGCCGCCGTCGGTCCAACCCGCTCAGCCGGCTGATGCTGCGCCTCACCGGGATCGAAGGCAAGCTCAACCAATACGCGGCCGGCGAACGCTTCATCGCCGCGATCGAGGCGGAGGGCGGGCCTCGGGCCATCGACGTCTGCTGGACAGCACCGGAGAACCTCCCCTCGCTGGAGGAGATCCGCAATCCGCAGCTGTGGCTCGATCGCGTCGGAGCACTCGTTGCTTGACACCGAGCCGGCCACGCTCACACTGCTGGCCAAATGCACGTTCCCGCCTGCCGGAACCGCAGTGACGTGCGCAGTCTCGGGTGGTGCCGATTCGATGACGTTGATGGTGCTGGCAATCGCCGCCGGGTGCGACGTCACCGTGGTGCATGTCGACCACGGCTTGCGACGCGGCTCCGACACGGAGTCCGAGGTCGTCGCCGACGCTGCCGCCAGGTTCGGCGCCACGTTCCGGTCCGAAACGGTCGATGTGCCCGCCGGGCCCAATCTCGAGGCACGGGCTCGCGAGGCCCGTTACGCGGTGCTGCCGGACGACGTGATGACCGGCCACACCTCCGATGACCAGGCAGAGACCGTGCTGATCAACCTGATGCGGGGAGCGTCCACGACGGGGCTGGCGGCCATGAGGCCGGGCCCGCGACGCCCGATCCTTGCGCTGCGACGTGCCAGCACGGCCCGTTTCTGCCACGCCCAAGGGATCACGGTGATCGACGACCCCAGCAACCGCGATCCTGCCTTCCTTCGCAACCGTGTCCGTCACGAGCTCTTGCCGCTGATGAGCGAGCTGGCTTTGCGCGATCTCGTGCCCGTCCTCACCCGCCAGGCAGGACTGCTGCGCGACGACGGAGACCTGCTCGACGAGCTGGCGCTCTCCATCGACCCGCGCGACGCCCGAGGGCTGGCCGCGGCCCCCGTTCCACTGGCCCGTCGCGCCGTTCGCCGCTGGTTGACCACGGAACACCCGCCGGACGCAGCCACCGTCGAACGGGTGCTGCGGGTCGCCGGCGGGTTCGCCAGCGGCTGCGACATCGGCTCGGGCAGGCGAGTCGAGCGATCCCGGCAACGATTACGCCTGCTGAGCGAACCATCGGTGACGCCGAGCCGATAGCCTCGCCTTCCGAATGATCGCGCTCGATGGAGGATTCTGCTGATGCCACCGCGGCTTCGGGGCAAGTGGGCGCTGGGGATCACTCCCCGCAATTTCACCTGGATCATGAAGGACAAACTCGCTGTGTGCGAGCGTCCGGGCGGGTACGGCGACAACCATCGTCGCGTTCGACGCCAAGAAGAGATCATCTGGCTGCGCGAGAACGGCTTCGGCTGCCTCATCAGCATCATCCCGGCCCCGCACAACCTCCACAACTACGACGAACTGGCACTTCCGTACCTCCACCGCCCGTTCACCGGTGTCGATGACCTGGGGCAATGGCTGCGCAACTTCTACGTCGAGCTCAGTGGCCTGCTGGAGGGCAGCACCAAGGTGATCGTCCACAACGAGCCCGTCGACGACCGCTTGATGGGCATCATGGGTGGTTACATCCGCTGGAGCGGGCTGGTCGACGACCCGTCGCAGGCCATTGCCATCACCGAACGAATTGCCGGCCGCCAGCTGGATCCGTTCGCCCGCGAAGTGATCCTGATGGTGCACACGCTCCGCTGAGGAGCTTCGAGCGATCGGCTAGCCCGTCGGCGTGACTCGCCGCGGTCGGGTGACCGGGGGTGCGGGGTCATCGGGACGACGGTGATCGTCGGCGGGCACGTAGACCGGCACGGTGGTGGTCGGCGCGGTGGGAGCCGGTGCAACGGTCGTCGGCACGGTCGGTTGCGGGATGGTGGTCGGCGTCGACACGGCCGGAACGCCGTTCGGCTGCGATGGCACGGCTGAGGTCTTGCAACCGTCGACCGCCTTCACGACGGGTGTCGGATTGACCGATGCGCCGCCGCCTGGGTGCACCTCGAAGTGGAGGTGCGGAATCGGTGCATCGCCGGTCATACCGACCTGTCCGAGGATCTGACCTGCCTTCACTGGTGAGCCGACCGAGAGGCCGGTCGCGAACGTGCTGAGGTGGGCGTAGAAGAAGTACGTGCCGTCGGCGGTCGTCAGGCGCCAGCCATTTCCCGACAGCGAGCCGGGCGCGTCGAGGTACTTCTTGGTCAGCGTCCCGTCCTTGACGGCGTAGACCCACTGGCCCGCCTTGTCGATGATGTCGACGCCTTCGTGGCCGCGACCTCCGCTGCGCGGTGCTCCATAGGTGTCGGTGAACGAGCACGGTCCCTGAGCCGGGAACACGTCGATCGCAACGCCGCCGGTCGGCTTCGCTGCGGGTGCGGTCGGTGCGGGTGTTGCCGGCGTCGTGGTGGCCGGGCTCGTCACCGCGTTCGGGGGCAAGCACAGTGTTTGGCCTGGATGGATGACTGTTGCGGTCGTTGCCTTGTTGGCGTTCAGCAGCGCTGTCATCGACACGCCGGATCTGGACGCGATCCGGCTCCAGGAGTCGCCGCTGGCCACGGAGTACGTGCCTCCGGGGCATGCCGGAGTACTCGGCCCGGCGGCGCTGGCCATGGCGCTGACCGGCACGATGCCAATGGCGAACATCACGATGGCGAAAAGCCAACGGCTGCGGGTCGACGCCGAGCGCGCCCCAGCCCCATCGACGTGTTCGGATACGTGCGGCATCCCGCTACTCCCTTCGCTGTAAGAGGTATCGGCATTCAGCACAACCCGCTTGAGCGACCTTGTACCCGGGTAACGTTCCCGTCATGCGCGGGCAACGAGTGCTCGTCAGCGGGATGGGCGGAGAGCTTGGCTCCCTCGTCGCGTCACTGCTGGAGAACGAGCCCTGGATAGGTGCCATTCTCGGCATCGACGTCGACCCTCCTCGTCGTCGTCTGCGACGCAGCGAGTTCCACCTCATCGAGCCGACCGATCGCGCCCGAATCGTCGACGTCGTCACCAAGTTCAACCCGCATGTGCTCGTCCATCTCGCGGTGTGGGAGCCCGATGCCCGAGCCGGGACCACGCTTGCCAAGCGACTGACCCACGATGCCGCGGCGTCGATCATCGCTGCCGCGGCAGAGTGTCCGGCGCTGGAATCGATCGTGGTTCGAAGCGGCATCGAGATCTATGGCCGAGGTCGCGGATCCCTGACCCGCCCCGACGAGGACGCACCGACACGGCCGACGAGCGAGTACGGACGGATGGTTGCCGACATCGAAGCGACGGCAGAGAAGATCGGTCGCCGCATCGGTGTCGCTGTCGAGCGCGCTTCGGTTGGCGCCGGTGCTCGGGCCGCACGTGCCCAGCCCGCTCGGTCGGATGCTTCGCCAGCCGGTGGTGCCGTTCAGCCTGCTTGCCGATTCACCGTTCGCGGTCATCCTCGATGCCGACGCGGCTCGTGCGTTCGTCGCGGCAGCCGAGCAGCGCCTGGAAGGCCCACTCAACGTCGTTGCTCCAGGAGCGATCAGCACGATGCAAGCCATTCGACGCGGCCGACGATTGCCGATGCCGCTCGTCGGGCCGGAGTGGCGCGTCATTCGTCAAGTCAGCTACCTGCTGGGCGCGCCGATGCCCGAACATGTGATGGAGCTCATCCACCGCGGTCGGCTCGCTGATGGTGCCCGCCTCGACTCGGCGCTGGGTATCTCGCCACACGTCACCACTCACGATGTGATCGACCGGCTGTACAAGTGGGAAGCAATCGTGCGGATTCCGGCGAGTCAGGCGGCGTGACGATGGAGCCCGTCGTGCGCCTGCCTCGTTCGTGGTATCCGGCCGACTCGGTCGACGAGTGGGGTCGCGACGCGCACCTCATCGAGCTGCTCACTCCTGCGGCCGCGCTGCGTTGGGACGTGAGCGTCGGCGGGTTGCAGCACCTGCCGAAGCGAGCCGGTGCACTCCTCGTCACCAACTCGCGCTACTTCTCGCTCAGCACCATCTACTCGGCCTGGGCGCTCAGCAAGGCGAGCGGTCGCCCCGTTCGCTTCGGCGGCCGCCCCGACATCGTTCCGATGGGACCGTGGATGCAGCGCCTCGGCGGGCTGTTGAACAAGCCGGAAGAGATCAGCGGCGCGCTGCGTGCCGGCGAGATCGTGGTCGTCTCGGCGAAGAGCACTCGCGATCCGCGTCATGCCGGTCCTGTCGATCCGGTGTTGATCGGGGCTGCGGTTGCCGCCGGCACCGCGGTGCACCCGGTGGCCTCGATGAGCACGATGTTCGGCCGCACGGCACGGGTCGAGGTCGGTCCTGCGGTGCGACCGCGGCGCAAGCGACGCGGCCCGCTCGCGGAGGTCGAGCTCGCAGAGCAGACGCAACTCAGCATCCAACGACTGATCGACGGCCTCGGCGGGCTGCAGACCGGTGTCGCCCCCATCGATTGGCTGGCGGAGGGCTGATGCCGTACGCACGCGCCGCCGACGGGACCCGGCTCCACTACGAGGCATTCGGTCGCCGCGATGCCCCAGCCGTCTTGATGATCCAAGGTCTCGGTGCCGACAAGCACGGGTGGGACATGCAGCGTTTCGCGTTGGCGCGCAGCTATCGCGTCATCGCGTTCGACAATCGTGGTGCCGGTCGCAGCGACAAGCCGTTCAGCCCGTACTCGCTCGAGCAGATGGCAGACGACGCTGTCGCGGTCCTCGACGATGCCGGTGTCGCGGCCGCACACGTCGTGGGCGCATCGATGGGCGGCGCGATCAGCCAACTGATGTGCGTGGAGCACCCGACCCGTGTCCTGTCGCTGACGCTGGCGTGCACGGCGTGTCGCAACCAGCCGTGGCGACGCGAGTTGCTGGAGCATTGGATGGAGACCGCGCAGGAACGCGGGATGGGCGCGATGACCGGTGAAGCTGCTCGATGGATCATGGCGCCGAGGTCGTTCCGGCGACTCGTGCCGACGTTCGGCTGGCTCGGTCCGCTGGCGATGGGGCGCCCCGCCCACGCGTTCGTCTCCCAGGTGCGAGCGATCCTGTCGGCCGATGATGCGCTCGCCGATGGGTTGTACCGCGTGCACGTCCCGACCCTCGTGGTCGTGGGCAACCAAGACATCCTGACGCCGCGCGGCGACAGCGAGGAGATCGCCGAACGCATTCCGGGTGCCGAGCTCGTGGTGATCTCAGGTGCCGCGCACGGCTTCATGGTCGAGCATGCCAGCACCTTCAACAGGATCCTTCGCGAGTTCCTGCAACGAGTGAGCCGGCCCGAGCCTGCCGAAGTTGCGGCCGGGTAGATGTACGAATTCGAGCCCGCGCTGCGGGAGATGCTGACCGCAAACCTCGCTCGCCATCACATCGCCGCGATACCCGTCGACGATCGACGACGCGCTGCCGTCGCGATCGTGGTGGTCGACAGCGTCAGTGGATCGGAGGACTCGCACGCCTTCACCGAAGACGACATGTCGACGGTTCCGGGCGACACCGACGGCTTCGACGGGCGGATCGATGGCGTCGCCGGTGGTGCTGCGTTCTTGCTGTGCCGCCGAGCGTCGAAGATGAATCGCCACGCCGGCCAGTGGGCGCTGCCCGGCGGCAAGATCGATGACGGGGAGACCGTCGAGATGGCTGCGCTGCGCGAGGTCGAAGAGGAGCTCGGCCTGTCGATCGATCCCTCGCAGATACTCGGCACGCTCGACGACTACGCCACTCGATCGGGCTTCGTGATCACGCCGATCGTGGTGTGGGGCGGAGCGGATGTCGTGTTGCGACCCGATCCTCGCGAGGTCGCTCATGTCATTCGGGTCGGTCTGCGCGAACTGTGCCGCGCCGATTCGCCTCGGTTCGTGTCGATTCCGGAGAGCGATCGTCCCGTGGTGCAGCTGCCGATCGGTCGCGACCTCATCCACGCCCCGACGGGTGCCGTGCTGCTGCAGTTCCGCTGGGTCGCCGTCGACGGATTGGTCGACGCGCGCGTCAACGAGTTCGAGCAACCCGTCTTCGCCTGGCAGTGACGGCGGCCGCTCTCGGCCACACGCGGGACCACCCGCCCGTCTGGCCCCTCCCGAATCGTCAGTGACAAAACGAGCCATCCGGCCACAAACGTTCGTCGGAGCGATCTGGGTGCCAGTCTCGGACGTTTTCGGCCGTCAACGCGAGAGCGTGGCAACCAGATCCTCCGGGTTGGTGGACTTGTATCGTCACTGACGATTCACGAGGGGCCGTGACCAGGGGGAGCGGCAGGGAGAGCCAGCGGTGGTCAGCGGTGGCCGCTGTGGCCGAAGCCTCCGCCGCGATCTTCGCCGTCGAGCGAGTCGACGATCACCCAGTGCGCTTGCTCGACACGCTGGATCACCAGCTGGGCGAGACGGTCGCCACGGTGGACGACGAACGGTTCCTGCGGATCGGTGTTGAGCAGGATCAGCTTGACCTCGCCGCGGTAGGCAGAGTCGATGAGGCCCGGGGAATTGGCCACCGTCAGGCCATGGTTCAGGGCGTTGCCACTACGAGGCAGGACGAATCCGGCATAACCGAGCGGAATGGCGATGGCGATGCCCGTCGGCATCAGCAGTCGGCCGCCGCCCGCCGGCACGACTCCGTCCTCACGGGCCCGTAGATCCAGCCCGGCGTCGCCGGTGTGGGCGTACGAAGGAAGTGGGAGTTCGGGGTCGAGTCGAACGATCGGCACGGCGAGCACAAGCTCCGACTCTGCCACACCCAGGCGCAGGCTGGCTACGCTCCGAGCAATGGTCACGCCACTGCGCCCACCCAGCGTGGATGCAATGGCGCGGGAGATGTCGGCGGAGAGTGGCCTGCCGCACGCGGTGTGCGTCGAGCTGGCCCGCGGCGCGATCGCCGAAGGGCCGGCCAGCTTCGAGCGGAGCGCGGCCATCACCCGCGCCAACCTGTTCGCCCAATCACTGCTCGGACCGGTCATCAACGCGACCGGCGTGCTGCTGCACACCAACCTCGGTCGCGCACCGGTGGGCATCGTTCATCCTCCGACGGCGATGAACATCGAGTTCGATCTGAACACCGGCGAGCGGGGATCACGCCAAGGCGCGGTCGGAGGTCTGCTGGCGATGCTGTGCGGTGCGCAGGCCGCGATGGTGGTCAACAACAACGCGTCGGCCGTGTTGCTCGTGCTCGCGGCCCTCGCCCGCGATCGGCAGGTGTTGGTCAGCCGCGGCGAGAGCGTCGAGATCGGCGGTGGCTTTCGCATTCCCGAGGTGATCGAGCAATCGGGGGCGCACCTCGTCGACGTCGGCACCACCAATCGAACCCGGCTGACCGACTACCGCAAGGCGATCAGCCGGCGCAACGCCGACGTCGCCGCGATCTTGAAGGTCCATCCCAGCAACTACCGCGTCGAAGGCTTCGTCGAGACGACGACCATCGGTCATTTGGCGACGCTGGATGTCCCGGTGATCGCCGACATCGGCAGTGGGCTGATCGATGCCAACTGCCCGTGGCTGGGTGGCCCACCACCCGCGTGGCTGCATGGCGAGCCGGCGGCGCGACAAGCGCTGGACGAAGGTGCGGCGCTGGTGACGTTCAGCGGCGACAAGTTGTTCGGAGGGCCGCAGGCCGGGATCATCGCCGGGCGGGCCGATCTGATCGCGCAATGTCAGCAGCACCCACTGGTTCGCGCGTTGCGGCCCGGCGCCCACGTGATGGCCGCGATGCAACACACGGCCTTGGCCTATCTCGACCGAACGGCGACGACCGACATCCCGTTCTGGACGATGGTCGCCACGACGATCGAGGACCTGCAGATTCGCGCCGGCGAGATCATCGCGGCAGCAGGTGTCGGGACGATCGAAGCGACGGAAGCGGTTCCCGGCGCGGGATCGGCACCCGGTGCAACGATTCCGTCGATCGGGATTCGCGTCGCCGGCGACCTTCTTGCGGCGCTGCGATCGTGCAACCCACCGGTGGTCGCTCGGACTCGCGACGGCGCGACGCTGCTGGATCTGCGCACGATCGAACCGGGCAGCGATGGGGCGGTCGCCGCGGCGTTGCGACGATGCGCGTAGTCGCCACCGCAGGTCACGTCGACCACGGCAAGTCGTCGCTCGTGAAGGCGCTGACGGGCACCGATCCCGATCGCCTCGTGGAAGAACGCCAGCGCGGGCTCACGATCGACATCGGCTTCGCGCACACCGTGCTCCCCGACGGCTCCGGCATCAGCTTCGTCGACGTGCCCGGCCACGTCCGGTTCATCGGCAACATGCTGGCCGGAGTCGGTGGTGTCGATGCGTGCATGTTCGTGGTTGCCGCTACCGAGGGATGGAAGCCGCAGAGCGAGGAGCACCTCCGCATCCTCGAACTGATCGGTCTCGGTCACGGGATCATCGCGCTGACCATGATCGACCTTGTCGACGACGAGTGGCGACAGCTGCAGGAGCTCGACATTCGCGATCGGGTCGCCGGATCATTCCTGGCCGACGCACCGATCGTTCCCGTCAGCGCGGCAACTGGCGCCGGGCTCGACGACATTCGCGACGCGCTCCAGGTGCTGGTGCGCGACACGCCGGCCGCCCTCGATCGCAATCGCCCGCGTCTGTGGATCGATCGCGTCTTCGCCGCCAAGGGCAGCGGGACGGTGGTCACCGGCACGTTGACGGGCGGCGCAGTGCACGCCGATCAACAGGTGCATGTCGCGGGTCGCACCGTCCGCGTACGCGCAGTGCAGTCGCACGGTGAGAGTCACCGATCGATCGGGCCGGGCAACCGCGTTGCGCTGAACCTCGTCGGAATCGAGCACGGCGAACTCCGCCGCGGCGATGCCATCACAGTCGCCGCGCAGTGGCGGCCGACCGCGCGATTCGATGCGACGCTGCATGCCTTGCCTGCCCTGCGACATCAGGTGACCCGACGCGGCGCGTACCTCGCATACATCGGGTCGGGTGAGTTCCCCGCGAGGGTCCGCGTGCTCGGGCGTGAGGCGATCGCACCGGGCAACGACGGACTGGTGCGACTGCACCTTGCCGAGGCCCTTCCACTTCTGCCCGGCGATCGCTACGTGCTGCGCGAGTCGGGCCGCGACGAGACGGTCGGTGGCGGTGAGATTCTCGATGTCGCGCCGGTGCTGCCGGCATCGAAGGCTCGCCCGGATCGATCGGTGGATCGTGTCATCGCCGAGCGCGGCTGGGTCGACGTCGACGACCTCGAGGCGTTGACGGGCGAACGGCGCGACCCGTCGATCGGCCATGCGGTCGCGTCGCCGGAATGGCTGCAGTCGACGCAACGCGACATCGCGGCGCGCATCGAAGCAGCGGGCGACCTCGGCCTCGACCTCGCCGAGCTCGACGATCGACAACGTCACGTCGCCTCGACGCTCGATGGCATCACGATCGAGGCGGGTCGGGTACGGCCGGCGAGCACCGCCGATCCTCTCGCCGACCACCCCTTCGTCGCCGCGCTGCTCGCCGGCGGTGTCACTCCTCCGGAGCCGACCGGCATCGACAAGGCTCAGCTGCGCGAGCTGGTCCGCCGCACGACGATCGTGGAGCGCGACGGCATCTATTTCCACCCCTCCACGATCGACAAGGTGGCGAACGCCGCGGCGCGGCTGCTGACCGCGCATCCCGAGGGGTTCACGGTCGCCCAGTTGCGCGATGAACTGGCGATGTCGCGCAAGTACGCACTGCCGCTGGCCAACGAGCTCGACGCTCGCGGCATCACTCGGCGACGGGGAGATCTTCGGGTGGCAGGGCCGCGACTGCCTTCCGTCGACGCAGGGTCGGCACCCGCCTGAGACCACGCTGCTTGGTGTGATCGAGACCGCGTTCCAGATCGCGCGCTGCCTGGGCGACGCGAACGTCGTTGGTGATCACCTCGCTGAAGTGTTGTGGATCGGCGAGGAGCCAGCTGTGCGAGCCCTCGACGACCGTGCCCTCGACACCCGAGGCGACGCACAACGCCTCGAACGACTCGCGGGGAATGACCCCATCGCGAGTTCCCCACAGGATCGTGATCGGCAGACCGCGATCGCGCAGCCGCTCCAGCTCCGCGCGTAGGTCGGCGCGCCGCGCCAAGTTGGCGACTCGCACGATTGCCCGCGGGTTGCGAACCAGATTGGGAACGAGATCCTCGAACACCACAGGCAGCACCCGAGTCGCTTGGCGCACGGGCCACACGTCGCTCGGGAAGTGCAGACCCCAGTCCCACAACGGCCGCTCACCGATGCTGCGCAGGCTGCGTCCGCTCTTCCACGCCGATCCGCCGATCGAGTTGACGAGCACGAGGGAGCGCACCCGTTCGGGCATGTCGTGCGCCAGCTTGATGGCCACACCGCCGCCGAAGGAATGGCCGACCAACACCGCCGGCTCTTCGATCTCCAACACGTCGAGCAGCTCGGCGACCCACTTGGCGTACCCACTCATCGAGAACGCCGCGCCCTTCAGATCACCGCTGCCACCGAAGCCGGGCATCGACGGTGCGATCACCATGCAACCCTGCTCGGCGATCTCCTCGATCACCCTGCGGTACGTGTGCTGCGCCAACGCCCAACCGTGCAGCAGCACCACAGGCATGCCCGCGCCGGCCATGCTGTAGGCCGCTGGACGTCCCTGCACCCAGGTCCGCTGGTTGACGACAATCACGAATGTCGAGTCTTACTGTTTGACCCGCCGCTCACGGTAATCACGGGCGGCGCCCTCTTCGGGCTCCACCTCCAACGTGACGCCGTCGATCGCGACGACCTTCAACCCTGCACCGGCGGTGATGGGCGTTGCCCTGTTGGTGCGGGCCCGCCAGCGAGCGCCGCTGACCAGGGCCACACCCTCGGGATCGATCGATGTCGTGGCGGTTCCGTCGTGGCCGATCATCCACTCGCGACCGATGGTCGGCGTGGCGAATCGCGTGCGGACCATCGACGGCATGCCGACGATGAACGTCAACATCACACCACCGACAGAGACGAACAGCGTGATCCAACCGAGGCGCAGATCGTTGCCCGGCACCGGCTCGTAGAGGTACCACGCGCCGATGATGAACAACACGATCCCGACCCCGGTCCACAGCCGTGGAATGCCGACTTGCACATCGACCGCGAACGCGAGCATCGACAGCAGCAACAGCACGATCGCGACCGGTCGGGCAGGCAGCGCGCTGAGGCCGTAGCAACCCAGCACGACACAGATCGCGCCGACGCCGCCGGCGATGCCAACACCCGCGGTGAAGAACTCGAAGATCAGCAACGCGAGACCGATCACGAACAATAGGAACGCCATCGGCGGGCTCGCCACGGTGTGCATGACCTCTTCGATGAGGCCGAGACCGCTGAAGACGGGCGTGGTCGAGACGTTCTGCACCTCGCCCTTGTCGTTCAGCTGCACGACGACGGTGTTGACCTCGTGACCGTTGATGGTCTTGCCATCCATCGCCAGCACCATGTTGCGGACCGTCGGCACACCCTGGTCGGTGGTGTCGAGCTTCAGCACACCAGCGGCCCGCGCCTCGTTGAAGCTCATCGAACCGTTGATGAGCTCGTCGGTCGCATCACCGAAGCTGATCGGCTGACCGTCGACGATCAGCGGAGTGCTGATGTAGCCGATGCGACTTCCGCCGACCATCGCGGTGACGTCGGCAACCGCCAACAGCTGCGCGGGCAATCCGTAGGCACGCGATCCGCGCGAGGGACCGACCCAGATGCCGATCGGGACCTTTGCATCCGACACGCGCTGCAGCAACGTCTGCATCTCTTCGTTGGACACGACCGCGCCACGACTGGTGAGTTGCAGGATCAATGCTTCGGCCCCGTCGGATTCGGCGTTCTCGATGGCCTCGGTGATGGAGCGAACGATGATCTTGTCGAAGATTCCCGACACCTGGAGCACGTCGACCGGCGCCAGTTGCGATGCGTCGACCGCGGTGCCGTCGTCGGTCACGGGGGTCGTGACAGGGGGTGTCACCGGCGTCGATGCATGCGCGACTGGTGACAACAGCGACAGACCCGCCAACCCGACAAAGGGCGCGATGAGAATGGTGATGGCTAGCCTGCGCACAAGTGCCTCCGAAGAGCGTGAATCCGCTGCAGTTCTTGACCGACGCCCACGTTGTCATCGTTGCTGGCAAGGGTGGCGTCGGGAAGACCACGGTAACCGCGGTTTTGGCTCGTGCGGCAGCCGATCGAGGACTTCGTGTGCTCGTCGTCGAGCTCGACGGGAAGACGGCTCTCAGGGGTCTGGTGGGCAGCGATGTCGGCTGCCTGGCCCTGACTCCTACTGCTGCGCTGGCCGAATACCTCGACACGCACGGGCTCGGCAGAGTCGCCAAGCGGTTGGCCACCAGCGGCGTGATCGAGGTCGTCGCCACCGCCGCTCCCGGCATCGACGACATCGTGGTGCTCGGCAAGATCAAGCAGTTGGAGCAGAGCGGCAACTACGACCTCATCGTGGTCGACGGCCCTGCGGCGGGGCACGCCATCACGTTCTTGATGGCACCCGCGAACCTGCTGAAGCTGGTGCGCAGCGGCCCCATCCACACCCAGGCGACCGACGTCGGCCAACTGTTGACCGACCCGGGCCGTGCCCAGGTGATCCTCGTGACGCTTGCCGAAACGACGCCGGTCAACGAGGTGATCGAGACGGCTGAGGCACTGCGCAACGATGGTGGTCTGCACCTTGGACCAGTTGTCGTGAACGCCTTCGACGGAGGAGACGATCTCCCGCTCGAGCGCGCCAAGCCCGACAGTGCGCTGTACGCCGCTGCCGAGTTCCGCAACGCGCGGCGCGACCTCCACCGACGTGAGTCGAAGCGGCTGACCAAGGCCCTCGAGGTCGAGCAGATCCGCTTGCCATTGTTGACGACACAGACCTTGAATGAGGACGCGATCGAAGAGCTCGCAGGCCACCTCGGGGATCATTCGTGAGCGACCTCGAAGACCTGATCTCCTCCGCCAACGTGGTGGTGTGCTGCGGCTCCGGGGGAGTCGGAAAGACGACGACCGCCGCGGCGGTGGGACTCGAAGCTGCGCGCAACGGACGGCGATGCGTCGTCGTGACGATCGACCCCGCAAAGCGTCTTGCCGACGCGCTCGGAGTGCCGGGTGGCTTGACCAATGATCCGACCCGGCTGACGATCGACGGGCCCGGAGAGTTGTGGGCGTTGATGCTCGACACCGCCACGACGTTCGATGGGTTGGTCACCGCGTACGCGGCGAATCCGGACCAGGCATCGCGCATCCTGACCAACTCCTTCTACCGGAACATCGCCGGCTCGCTCGGTGGCACGCAGGAGTACATGGCGGCAGAGCGGCTGCTGGCCCTGCATCGCGACAAGCGATTCGATCTGGTGATCGTCGACACGCCACCGACGCGCAACGCCCTCGATTTCCTCGACGCACCGCGCACGCTGGCACGCTTTCTCGACCACCCCGTCTTCAAGTTGATGATGATGCCGACACGCCGCGGTTTGCGCGTCCTGAGCGTCGCCGCGCAACCTGTGCTGCGATCGATCGGCAAGGTGATCGGCACCGAGGTGCTTGCCGACGCGCTCGCGTTCTTCCAGGCGTTCGACGGTATGGAAACAGGTTTTCGCGATCGAGCCGACGAGGTCATCGAGCTGCTGCACGGCGACAAGACCCGGTTCGTGCTGGTGGCGTCGCCGCGTGTCGACACCATCGACGAGGCCCGCTTCTTCGCCGACAGGTTGGTCGACAAGAACCTCGTCGGTCGGCGCGATCATCGTCAACCGGGCGACTCCCGATTTCGGTGAGCCGACCGGCAAGCGACCTCGGGTCAAGGCCGATGCCGCGCTGTACGACAACCAGGCGGAGCTCCACGCGCTCGCCGTTGCCGAGCGCGCTCAGATCGAGCCACTGATCTCCGACACCGGCCGCGACCCGACGTGGGTCCCGCTGCTGCCGGGCGATGTGCACGATCTCGACGCGCTCGACCGGATCCGCACACTGCTGTTCGCGAGTTCAACTGCCGCGCAACCGAGCCGGTAGGGTCGTCGCCGTGCACATCCTGGTCGCAACCGACGCCGACTACGTCCTCGACGACATCACCGCCGCACTCGGCGGGCCCGACGTGTCGTTCACCGTGTGCCGCAACGGCCGCGACGTTGCCGGCGTCGTGGAGGCTCGCACGCCCGACCTCGTCGTGCTGGACCTGCAGATCGGCTCGATGGGCGGAATGGCCGTGACGATGTCGCTGCGCCTCGACGAGAGCTCGGGCAGGTTGCCGCACGTGAAGGTGCTGATGCTGCTGGATCGCGAGGCCGACATCCACCTGGCCAAGCGGTGTGCCGCCGATGGCTACCTGGTGAAGCCGCTGAACCCGCTGAGCCTGAAGCTGGCGGCACGGGCGATCCTTCAGCCCCCGGTCGTGATGGACGAGCCCGAGCTCGATGCAGGGCCGGATCCAGGTGCCGAGGAAACCGCTGAGGAACAGCCCGCCCCGGTCGGATAGATTGCACAGGCACTTACGGGGTGTAGCGCAGCTTGGTTAGCGTGCCACGTTCGGGACGTGGAGGTCGGAGGTTCAAATCCTCTCACCCCGACCATTTGTTCGATGTAGCGAACAGGCCAGTCACGAAATGTTCGATACGTCCGAACAATCCGTGACTTGACTGGTGTAGATCAGGCGTCTTCCGCAGTGAGCCAGCGGAGGATGTTGGCGGTCACCTGTTGCACCAGCGGATCGCTGTCGAGCCCATACGACCAGTCGGTCACGCCGGCGTTGAAGACTCGACCCTTGCCCTTGGTGAACGTTCCCATGACGGCGTGGTTGTGGGCGATCTTGGCGACGTTCTCGGGCGAAGCGGAGCCGAAGAGACCGGCGGCGACACCCTCGAGGTCGCCCGGCGGGGAGACGTCGGCCCACAACGCGACCGGAGCCTCGCAGTGATCGTCGGTGATGGAGATCAGACGTGCGGGTGCCGTCGCGAGCACCTCGAGGCCGGCCGGGGTGTTGTCCTTGTACGTGGGAACGGGGAGCCCGTCGACGAGGGTGAGCTCGCAGCCATCGACCTCGTAGCCGACGATCTTGGCGGGCATGCCCAACTGGTCGCCGTAGCGGAGCTTGGTCCCCTCGAAGACCGGGTGGTCGGCTCGGTGGATGCTGTAACCGCCCGAGCTGCGCGGCGTGGCCTGCCCGACGCGGGCATAGCCACCGCGGGTGAAGCTGAGACCGGTTGTCAACGCCTCGGAACGGCCGATCGAGGGAAGCGACCACATCGACGTGATCGAGGCATGATCGTCGGTGTCGCGAACGGGATCGTCGGACTGGGCGCTCCCCTTGTAACAGACCATCGTGCGACCGTCGTCCTCGTACCGAACCTGCCAGAAGCACGTGTTGCCCGAGAAGATCGCCCACGAGCCGCCGTCCTCGACGAATGCGTCGGCGCGGTCGCGCATCTTCGCCGACCAGTACTCGTCGTGGCCGACGCTGAGCATCAACCGCTGCCCATCGAGCACCTCGGGATGGAACTCGAGATCGGAGTTGACCGCAAAGTCGAGCGTGATCCCCTCTCCTTCGGCCCAGCGCACGAAGCGCCGCTCCCAGTTGTGCCAGCCGCCGGACGCGCACCACAGCGGGTACTCGAAATCGGCGAGGTAGTCCTGCAGTTGGTGGTGCTCCTCATCGGGTTCGTCGAGGATGTCGAGAACGCGGCCGTCGTAGTCGACCTCATCGGGCGCTGCCGGCCGGCGGACGTACCCGCGCTCCAGCGGTCGGTCGAACGACATCTTCACGCCGCCGCTGTACAGGCACTTGCCGCCCCATTGGTTGTAGGCGTTGTACGTGTTGGTGGCCAGCACGATGATCGCGTCGGCAGACGAATCGGGTCTCGGCCGCACGACGAAGAACGCCTCCGACGACGCCGCCTCACCACTCTCGCCCTCGGCGTGGAAGGTGACCTCGTAGAAGCCCGAGCTCCATGCCGGGTCGACCTCGATCGAGAACGCGACTGGCCAACCGCAACCGGTCGCGTAGGCATCGTCCGGGTACGGGTGCTCGGCGACGAGGATGCCCTCGCTTCGCCACACCTCGTCGCGTTGCCGACCGATCCTGGCGATCGACGCGGTCACGCTCGATGCACGGCTGCTGCAGTGGAACTCGACGGTGTCACCCACCGCGTAGCTCTGCCGATCCGGGTAACCCTCGACGACTGGCCATCGGGTGAAATGACGCTTCAAGATCGTTTGCCTTTCTTCGGCTTGGACACTGGTCCCGGGGTGGTCTCGCGCACCACGAGCGCGACGGGCATCAGTTGCGACTTCGGGAGCTTGCCGCGCTGCAGTGTCTCCAGCAGGAAGTCGACACACACTCGGCCGAGATCATCGGACTGCTGCGACACCGTGGTCAGGCGAGGATTGGAGATGCGCGCAAACGGGATGTCGTCGAACCCGACGATGCCCATGTCGGCGGGCACGTTCACGCCGGCGGAACGCAGTTCGTCCATCAGGAGGAGGGCGGTCTTGTCGTCGTAGCAGACGACCACATCGGGCCGGCGGCTGCTGATCTCGGCTGCGATGGAACGAAGGCCGTCGATGTCGAGGTCGTCGGCGCGATACAACGTCGGTTTCGGGCGTCGACGAGCAGACAACGCATTGAGGAATGCCTCGCGGCGAATCAGTTCGGTGGCTCCCAACGAGCCACTGACGTAGGCAACGCTGCGGTAGCCGCGCTCGATGATGTGGCTGACCACCTGTCGCATCCCACTGACGTCGTCCGGTCGGAGGCAGCCCCGCGACAGATCCTGCGTCGCGCCGGTGGCTGAGACGTGCTCCGACCCGTAGAACAGGACAGGGCTCGGCGACAACAGTCGTTTGATCTCGCGCTGCGACAACGTGTTGCCCATGATGGCCAAGGCGGCGACACGGTGCGCGGCGAACTCACGAAGCGCACGGCGCTCGGTTTCGACGTTGCGAAAGCCGTTCGACAGGATCACGGAGTAGTCGTGTTCGGCGGCTCGTTGCTGAAAGCCGGTCACCACCTGACCATGGATGGGGTCGGTCACGTCGGGTGTCAGCAGTCCGAACGTGGCACTCGATTGCCGCACCAGGTTCCTGGCCGCCACGTTGGGGACGTATTTGAGCGTCTCGGCGATCTGGCGAACGCGTTGTTGCGTCGCCTCGCTGATCTGCGGGTCACCGCTGAGTGCACGGCTGACGGTCGCCACCGACACCGACGCCCGCTGAGCGACGTCGACGAGTGTGACTCGCCGAGAGCTCACACAGTCCCCGAATCGACGGCGGCGTGGGTCACCTCTGCATCAGCACACATGACGTTCGACAGCAGTGCGGAACCGCTTTGCAACCTGCTCGATGTCCGCGGAATCGGAGCGAACGTTGATCCCGAACGCGGAACCGATCCCGGCATCGACAACGCCGATACCGAGTGTGATGGAGCGTGCGAGGAGCGCATCGGTGGCAGGAAGTGAACCAGGCTCTGCAACATAGTCGGCCACGGAGCTCGCGAATCCTGACACGATGCGGCGACTGCGCAAATGCTCCATGTTGGAGTACACGTGCCACCCCGACTTGGCGAGCGTCTTCGTGCCGAGTTCGGCCGCAACAGCAGTCGCCGCGTCGGCAGTCGGCAGCGTCACGACGAGGTGCGTGGCGACATCACCATCGGGATCGGCGAGTCGTCGGAACGTGACACCGGGTGTCGTTTCGATCTCGGCGCGCAACGCCGCCTTGTTGGCGCGCAAGGTCGACAGGATCCGCTCGAGCCGACTCAGTTGCACATTGAGGACAGCGGCCGACAACTCGATCATGCGCAGGTTCAGGCCGAGGTACGGCCGTTGACCGACCTCGACGCCACGACGCAACGGGAGATGACCCTGGTCGTGCAGCGCGAAGCAGCGCTCGTACACATCGTCTGCGTCGGTCACCAACATGCCACCGTCGCCACAGGTGATCGTCTTGTAGATGTTGAAGCTGAACGCTCCACCGACGCCGATCGAACCGAGCCGGCGGCCGTGATATGTGCCGCCGAAACCCTGGCACGCATCCTCGATCAGCAACAGACCGTGACGATTGGCGATGTCGCTGAGCGCGTCGAGATCGCACGGCAGCGCCGAGCATGTGGACCGCGAGGATCGCCTTCGTCTTGCCCGTGATGCGCGACTCGACGTCGCGCGGGTCGAGGTTGAACGTGTCGTCGATCTCGGCGAGCACCGGCTTCGCACCTGCATAGACGATCGCCGACATGGAGGCCACGAAGGTGAACCCAGGCACGATCACCTCGTCGCCGGGCCCGATGCCCAGCGCCGACAACAGGATCCAGATCGCGCTGGTGCCGGAGTTGACTGCGACGGAGTGCCGGACGCCGACCAGGTCGGCGATGCTCTTCTCGAACGTCAGCACCTCGGCACCGAACGACGGATCATCGTCCGGCCCGTAACGACCCAGGTGGCCGCTACGCAGCACGCGAGTCACGGCTTCGACCTCGAGTTCGTCGATCAGATCATTTCCTGGCCCTGGCATGGGAACTCCTTCATTGACATCCGGTATGCCGATACACGGCAGACGATCCTATCGCAAACGTTTGCGTAACTCCACGCGCTTCTGCCAGATACTCTCACCGGCATCCACCACTAGCCTGCCACCCAGTGGACCTCGACGAATTCCAACGGCTGATCGACGCGACCTTCGGCGAGCGTGATCGGGCCCGCGGGGTGCCGAGCTCGGTGGCATGGTTGGCCGAGGAGGTCGGCGAGCTGGCCCAAGCGGTGCGCAAGGGCTCTCACGATCAGCAGGTCCACGAGGTCGGCGACGTGCTGGCGTGGTTGACCTCGCTGGCGAATCAACTCGGGGTCAGCCTCGACGACGCCGCCCAGCGCTATGCCGACGGCTGCCCGCGCTGTCACACGGTCCCGTGCTCCTGCGCCTAGTCAGCCACCCGGTACCTGATTACAGGTACAGTTCGGCGATCTGGATGGCGTTGAGCGCCGCGCCCTTGCGGAGGTTGTCGTTGCTGACGAACAGGACGAGCCCGCGGCCGCCGTCGATCGAGGTGTCCTGGCGGATGCGACCGACGTAGCACGGGATCCTGGCCGGCGGCCTCGAGCGGCGTCGGGATGTCGCTGAGCACGACGCCCGGCGCGGCACCGAGGATCTCGATGGCACGGGCGACGCTGATCGGACGCTCGAACTCGGCGTTGATGCGACAGCGAGTGACCGGTGAACACCGGCACGCGCACGCAGGTACCGCTGACGCGCAGATCCGGGATCGCCAGGATCTTGCGGCTCTCGTTGCGCAGCTTCTGCTCCTCGTCGGTCTCCAACGAACCGTCGTCGACGTACTTGCCGGCGTACGGCAGCACGTTGAACGCGATCGGCTTGGCGAACTTGGTCGGGCGCCGGGAAGGCGACCGCGGCGCCGTCGTGGGTCAGCTCGCGGGCCCGGTCGACAACCTCGCGGGCCTGCTTGTCGAGCTCGTCGACACCGGCCAGACCACCACCGCTGACGGCCTGGTAGGTGGCGGCGATCAGCCGAACGAGACCGGCTTCGTCGTGCAACGGCTTGAGCACCGGCATCGCCGCCATCGTGGTGCAGTTCGGGTTGGCGATGATCCCCTTGCGAGCGTTGGCGATCTCGCCGGGGTTGACCTCGCTGACGATCAGCGGCACGTCGGGATCCATCCGCCAGGCCGACGAGTTGTCGATGACGATCGCACCGCCGGCGGCGAACTTCGGAGCAAGCTGGCGCGACGAGGCCGCGCCGGAGGAGAACAGGGCGATGTCGAGCCCGGTGACATCGGCGGTCGCCGCGTCCTCGACGGTGATCGCGCGTGCCCTTCCAATCCAAGGTGGTTCCGGCAGACCGCGCCGAGGCGAAGTAGCGGATCTCCGAGACGGGAAAGTTGCGCTCAGCCAGGAGCTGACGCATGACCGAGCCGACCTGGCCGGTTGCACCGACGACACCAATTTTCATGGCCCAAAGGCTAACGCCGCGGTCTCCGGCTGCTGATCGCTCATTATGACGACGGCGACCAGCCACCAGTGGCTGGGATGCACGCCTTCGAAGGAGAAGTCCGAGGTACCGGGGATCGCGAAGCTCGGCGCTTCGGCGAGCGCACGATCTGCACGTCGCTGACCGCGAGCCCGACCACCGCCATGACCTCTGTCGGCGACAGCCGGTTGGCCTGCCAGCCGAGCCGGGCGATCGATCGGCGCTTCGAGATCGCCGGGCCGAGCTTGGGCACACGCCACAGCGCCCGCACCACCTTGCCGACCGGCCACAGCACGACGTCGCGCCCCGTCCACGTGCGGTAGTTCAGCACCACGTGTCCGCCGCCGTGCACGATCCGCACGGCCTCGTTCGTCAACGCCAGCGCATCCTCGCGATGGCAGTGCTGCAACGTGATGTAGCTGAACGCGACGTCGGTCGAGTCGTCGGCCAACGCGATGCGTGCGACCGTCGGCGACCGGGCTGGTCTGCAACCGCTCCGGTCGACCGAACTGGGCGACGGTCTCGCGGCAGCGCTCCAGGAACGCGGCGTCGAGATCGCAGGCGACCACTCGGCCGAACATGCGGGTGAAGCTGGCGGTCATCCGCCCGATGCCCGACCCGATCTCGACCAGGGTCTGCGACTCGTGCGGTTCGTCGCCGAGGCCGAACGCGGTCAGGTACGCGAGCGTCTCGTGGTCGCCGGTCTCGACGAACTCGGCGAGGCTGAGATCGCTACCGGTGACGTTGTTGAACACCCACCCGGTCTCCTGCACGACCTCGTCGGCGGAGCGCTTCTGCTCGGTTGTGGTGCCGGCTGCCCGCCATGGCACGTGGTTGCGTCGCATCTGACGTTCGCTACTTCCTGGTCACTTCCGCTCCGGCAGCGGCGCGGAGTATGCCTGGCCGGAATCGAGCCCGAACGCGGTGTGCAGGGCGCGCGCCGCACGCTCGAGATCGGCCGCCGCCGTGACGACGCTGATGCGGATGGTCGACGTCGAGATCATCTCGATGTTGACCGACTCGTCGGCGAGCGTGCGGAACATCTTGGCGGCGATGCCCGGGCTGGTCTTCATGCCGGCGCCGACGAGGCTGATCTTGGCGATGTCGGCGTCGTGGTTCACGCCGGTCGCACCGATCTCGGCGGCGACCCGAGCGACGATCGACTCGGCGGTCGCCATGTCGGCCTTCGGCATCGTGAAGCTGATGTCGGTCGTGCCGTCCTGCGACGTGTTCTGCACGATCATGTCGACGTTGACGTTGGCGGCGGCGAGCGGCTCGAACAGCGCGGCCGAGATGCCCGGACGGTCGGGCACGGAGAGGATGGTGACCTTCGACTCGCTGATGTCGGTGACGACACCGGAGATGATTGGCTCTTCCATGCTTGGCTCCTGATCGGTGACCCACGTGCCCGGCTCCCACGTGAAGGTCGAGCGGACGTGGAGGGGAACGTTGTGGTTGCGGGCGAACTCGACGCTGCGCAGCGCCAGCACCTTGCTGCCGGCGCCGGCCATCTCGAGCATCTCGTCGAAGTTGACGTGGGCCAGCTTGCGGGCCTGCGGCACGATCCGCGGATCGGCGGTGAACACGCCGGTGACGTCGGTGTAGATCTCGCAGCTGTCGGCGCCGAGCGCCGCGGCCAGCGCGACCGCGGTGGTGTCGCTGCCGCCGCGACCGAGCGACGTGATCTCCTTGTCGGTGCTGATGCCCTGGAAGCCGGCGACGACGCAGACCTTGCCGGCGGCGAGGCCTTCGCGGACGCGGTCGCCCTTGACCTCGAGGATCTTGGCCTTGGTGTGCACCGTGTCGGTGATGATGCCGACCTGGCTGCCGGTGAAGCTGACCGCGTCGACGCCGAGGTCGGCCAGCGCCATGCACAGCAGCGCCATCGAGATGCGCTCGCCGGTGGTGATCAGCATGTCCATCTCGCGGCCGGGCTGGGTGTTGGAGACGTCGTTGGCCAGCTTGATCAGGTTGTCGGTGGTCTTGCCCATCGCGCTCGGCACGACGACGACGTCGTTGCCGTGGCGCCGGGTGAAGGCGACGTTCTCGGCGACGGCACGCATGCGGTCGGGGTCGGCGACAGAGGTGCCGCCGTACTTCTGCACGATCAGGGCCACGGGTTGAACAGGCTACCCAGTTAGCGTCGAACGTCGTGCTCGGCCGTGTGTTGGATGATTCGTACGCGCCGGAGGTGCGCGCGCAACCTCACCGCGCTCGCACGGCGCGCGACTGACGTCGAACGCCTGCTACCGGTTCGTCGGGCCGTTCATCGCCACGATCGCCCGCGGGCTCGACGTCGCAACTGGCCGACATCGGCGTGGCCATCGCCATCTCCGAGCTGTTCGGCCTGGCGTCGCCGATGATCGGTCACGTCGTCGATCGGCTCGGCGCTCGTCGAGCGATCGCGGTCGGCATGGGCGCCGGGATCGCCGGCGCGTGCCTCGCCGCGGCGAGCCAGGGCGTGGCGATGTTCGACGATCGCGCTGGTGCTGATCGGCCAGGGCAACACGACGTTCTATCTGGGCATCGGCGCGTGGATCGCCCACCACGTGCCGTACGAACGTCGCAGGCCGGGTGATCGGCCTGATCGAGGTGTCGTGGGCGTTCGGTCTGCTGATCGGGGTGAGCACGATGGGGCTCGTCACCGCGGCGACCAACTGGCGGGTCGGGTACCTCAGCGGGGCGGCGGCGATGACGGTGATGGCGATCGTGGTCGTCGGTCGGATCGAGCCGCAGACCGATCGAGCACCGCGCCGCGGCCGCGCCGCCGGGTGGCCGGTCGGCTGATCTCGCGCGGCTGGCTGGTGCTGCTGTCGGGATTCGCCTTGACGGCCGCCAGCCATTCGCTGGTCGTCACGTTCGGCAGCTGGCTGGAGGACGAGTTCGGCATGACGCCGGCGGGCCTCTCCGTGGTCACGTTCGTCCTCGGCGCTGGCGAGCTGACGGCAACGTTGTGCGTCGCTCGCTACACCGACGTGTGGGGCAAGCGGCGGTCGATCGCGGCTCGGCGCCGCGCTGATGGTGCCGGCGAGCGCTCGGGCTGGCGCTGCTGCATCGACCACCTGGCCATCGGCGTGATCCTGCTGACCATCGCGGTGCTCGGGCTTCGAGTTCTCGGTCGTCAGCGCGATCTCGCTCGGCAGCGACGCTGGTGCCGGGATCGCCCGCACGGGGTCTCGGGCTGCTGGTCGGTGTCGACACGGTCGGCCGAGCGCTGATGTCGGTGCCGGCGACGCGGCTGTACACGAGCCACGGGATCGCCTGGCCGGCGACGATGACCGCCGTCCTGGCGACGATCGCCGTCGGCACGATCGTGATCTCATCGCCTCGGCCCCGCTCGGCGGCCCAATCGGAGCTGCGGTCCCCCGCTGCCGGCTAGCCCCGCCCACCCCGGCCCCTCGTGAATCGTCCGTGACGAAACGAACCGGCCGCCCACTCCGAGCCCGTCGCGAATCGTCCGTGACGAAACGAGCCAGCCGACCAGCCCGCTCGACCCCTCCCGAATCGTCCGTGACGAAACCCGAGATCGCGAGGGCGGGTTTCGTCACTGACGATTCACGAGGGGTGCTCGCCGGACTCGCTGGGGGCCGACCCGGCGACACTTTGACCGCCGTTCGGGATTGTCCGACCGCGCTACGCGGCGCACCGCTCGCCGAGGCAACCCCTTCAGCAGTGATTGGAGCCGGAGGCCCCGTAGCGGGGCGTGCGGCTCCAAACGCCGCGCGCAGGCGCCGCCCGAGACCGGCGGCCGGGTCAGCCGCGGTAGCCGTTGGTGATCGGCAGGCGGCGGTCCTTGCCGAACGCCTTCACGCTGACACGCACGCCGGGCGGGCACTGGCGGCGCTTGTACTCGTTGACGTCGACGAGCCGGGTGATGCGGCGCACGATCGCCTCGTCGTGGCCGAGCTCGATGATCTCCGCCGCGGTGCGGTCGTCCTCGACGTACAGCGACAGGATCGGGTCGAGCACCTCGTAGGGCGGCAGGCTCTGGTCGTCGCGCTGGTCGGGGCGCAGCTCGGCCGACGGCGGCTTGGTGATGACGCTCTCGCTGATGACCTCGCGGCCGACACGCGCGTTGTAGTAGCGGCACAGGTCGTAGACCCGCGTCTTGAGCACGTCCTTGATGACCGCGTACCCGCCGACCGAGTCGCCGTAGAGCGTGAAGTAGCCGACGGCCATCTCGCTCTTGTTGCCGGTGGTCAGCACCATCCATCCGAACTTGTTCGACAGCGCCATCAGCGTCGTGCCGCGGATCCGGCTCTGCAGGTTCTCCTCGGTGAGGTCGGCGGGCTTGCCGGCGAACGACTCGGCGGTCATGTCGAGGTACGCGCTGAACGCCGGCTCGATCGCGATCGTGCGGTAGTCGATGCCCAACGCCGTCGGCGAGATCGGCGGCATCGTCCTTCGAGCCCTCGCTGGAGTAGCGCGACGGCATCGACACGCCGTGCACGTGATCGGCGCCCAGCGCGTCGACCGCGACGCAGGCGACGATCGTCGAGTCGATGCCGCCGGACAGCCCGATGACCACGTCGGTGAACCCGTTCTTGCGGACGTAGTCGCCGGTGCCGAGCACCAGCGCCTCGTACAGCTCGGCGTCGGGCGTCGAGCCGGGGCGCGATGCGTGCCGCGGGCGGCGTGGATCGCGCCCGAGCGACGGCGTCGGAGACGTGCACCAGCGGCATCTCGACCTCGGTGCGCCGGCCACGCGGGTCGAGCAGGCGCTTGCGGTACACGGGCTCGATGTCGCACGTCGGTGATCAGCAGCTCCTCGACGAACTGCGCGGCTCGGGCGACCAGGTCGCCGTCGGCGTCGAACACCATCGAGCCGCCGTCGAAGACGAGCTCGTCCTGACCGCACGACCTGGTTGACGTAGACCAGCGCGCAGCTTGCATCGGCGGCACGGGTCGCCAGCATGCGTTCGCGATCGCTGACCTTGCCGAAGTGGTACGGCGAGCCGTTGATGTTGATGTTCAGCTCGGCTCCGCCGGCGGCCTGCTCGGCCAGCGGACCGGTCGGGCTCCACACGTCCTCGCAGATGCTGATGCCGACCTTCACGCCGCCGATCACGTACAGCTCGTACGGGTCGCTGGCCGTCGCCGGGCGTGAAGTAGCGAGCCTCGTCGAACACGCGCGTAGTTCGGCAGCAGACGCTTGCGGTAGGTGCCGACGATCTCGACCGTTGGCGCAGACGGCGGCGGCGTTGTAGATGTCGCGGTCGGCGTCGACGAAGCCGACGACTGCGGCGCAACGGCCGGTGTGCGCGGCGACCTTCGCCAAGCGCCTCGAGGTTGTCGGCGACGAAGCCCGGCTTCAGCACGAGATCCTCCGGCGGGTAGCCGGTGATCGCCAGTTCGGGGAAGGCGACGATGTCGCAACCGGCGGCCTCGGCCTGGTCGTACGCGGCGACGATCTTGGCGACGTTGCCGTCGAGGTCGCCGACCGTCGGGTTCAGTTGGGCGAGAGCGATTCGCAGGCGGGCCACGAGCAGGAAGGCTACGCGATCAGCCGCCTTCGAAGTAGCCGGGCGTGTCGACGACGAGGTCGGTCGGCCATCAACGTGTAGTAGCTCATCGTCGCCGGCGCGGCGCTGAGTTGGGTGAACGACAGCACGGCGTGGATCTGCCCGGCGGCGGTGGTGTTGCCCGCGCTGACGACCGGCAGCGTCGGGCCCGGGTACGGCGTGACGAACCCGGGAATGGCGTTGTCGACGATCGTGATGTTGTGGGCCATCGCCCGGCGTTGTCCGGGCACCGTGGTCGGGTTGATCGTCGCGGCGGCACCACCTGGCAACCGTCCGAAGCCGATCCGGACCGTGAGTCGACCTCCCGTGAACGGCTGGATCACGTGGAACCGTCCGGCGGTCGCGGCCGGCGCCGTCGGCGAGGTGAAGTAGCCGGCGACATCGACGACGACATCGGGGATTGCGAACAGATGGAGGTCGACGGTTCCGTCTGCAGCGACGGGCACGACGACGAGGTTGGGCCGTTGATCGCCGGCGCCGTTGGTGTTGAGGTTCGACGAGCCCGAGAACGGCGATCCGCCGGGACTGGCACTGAGGAAGCCGGCGCACGTCGCCGGGGTTGGTCACCGCGGTGACGACCAGGACGGCCGCATCCATCGCCGCGACCGCCGGCAGACCGCCGCGCCCGGCGACCGGGACGCGCACGAACGGCAACGCGCGCGCCGACGCCGCGGGTGTACTGGTTGGTCGCCGACACCGGGTCGCGCGTGTCGCTGATGCGAGTCGGAGCGACAGCGACGAAGCGTCCGCGACTGACCGCACCGGGAGCGACGTTGAAGTAGCCGAGCACATCGATCACCACGTCCGCTGTCGAGTACGAGTACACGAGGATCTCGCCGTTGGCATCGACGGGCACGACGGCGGCGTTGGCGACGAACTCACCGGCGACCGCGTTGACGTTGGACGCCAACGGTCGCGCGGCGCGTCCCGACCACGCGGTGAGGATACCCCGGCGTGCTCGGCGTGACGTAGGCGAAGTTCACCAGCACCGCCTTGGTCACCGCCGGGTCGACACCCATCGGCACGTAGCGCGTGGTGTTGGCTCGCACGCGCTTGTCGCCCGCGACTCGGGCAAGCGGCTGTCGAGCACTCGAGTGCCGGGCGGGACGGCGACGAACGACAAGCGGACCGGGATCCACGAACGCGGTCGGCGGGTCGCGAGATCTTGCGGACGGCGCCGCCGGTGAGCGTGTAGTACAGCGCGATGCTGTCGGTGCGTGGTCACGAAGGCCATGTCGGCGATGCCACCGACGTTCGGTGGCGAACGGCGAGGCGTAGTCGACGGTCCCGTCGGCCGGCGCAACCACATGTTGCCGCTGCCGGCGTCGGCGAACAGGTAGCCGCCGTCGTACTCCGCCGGCCAATGGCCGTTGGGGATGAACGCGCCGGCGGTGATGACCTGACCCACGGTGCGCCCGTAGTCGGTCAGCGGATCGGTGAACCCGGGATCACGCGGCCGCGCACGGCGGGTTCTGGGCGAACGGACACACGCCCTCGCGAATCGGCCAGCCGTAGTTGCGACCGATCCCGCCCTCGTCGACCTCTTCGCGCGTGCTCGAGCCCGACGTCGTTGATGAAGAACCGCTGCGGGCCGGTGTTGGGGTCGAAGGCGAAGCGGAACGGGTTGCGCAGTCCCCACGCGTAGAGCTCCTGGCACGGCGGTCGTCGGCGTCGACGGCAGGTTCCCGCGCACTCGACAGCTCTCGGTGCCCGGACCGCTGAGCGGGTTGCCCGGCGCCGGCTCGCCGGTCGACGGAACGACGCGCAGGATCTTGCCGTTCAGCAGGCTGAGGTCCTGCGCGGCGTTGTTGGGACTGGAGTCGCCGCGCGGGTCGGCGCCGGCATCGCCCACCGAGATGTACAGGAAGCCGTCGCCGCCGATCTCGAGGTCGCCGCCGTTGTGGTTGCCGGCGTTCGACGAGATGTTGTCGACGAGCACGATCTCGCTGGCCGGGTCGATGGTGTCGCCGCTCATCGTGAACCGGCTGACCCGGTTGACGCAGCCACCGGGCGACGCCGGGACTCGGGCGCGTGTAGTAGAGGTACACGAATCCGTTGAGCCGGAAGTTCTCGTCGAGCGCGACACCGAGCAGGCCGCGCTCGCCCCCGTTGCACGGCGAGATCGCCAGCGTGAGAGCCGGCGTCGGCAGCAGACGCGTCGTTGCGGATCAGGCGCACCGAGCCCGACTGCACCAACACCATCACCGTGCCATCGGGCATCCCGACGATGCCGGTCGATGCACCCAGCGTCGCCACCTGCGCGTCGGTGAACCCGGGCAAGGCGGTGGCCTCGGCCACGTGCGGCGCGGTGGAACTGACCACCGGCACCACGACCGAAGCGATGATCAAGGCAACTGCTGCGTACCTTCGCATGACGAGCCCTCCAGCTCCGCCCCGATCACGAAGGTAACACGAGCTCGATTCAGCCCAGGACTCATCAGCACGGTGCATCGCCGGGCAGGACGCCGGCGACCGACAAGCTGATACACGACGTCGCCGTCTTTGAAGTAGGTGTTCTGCTTGGCGTCGGCGAACAGCGGCCGCCGCCGACCGCATCGAGCGTCGCGCACGTCGTCGCGTCGGCCAGTGGCAATGTCGTCAGCGCCGGCCAGTCGACGATGGTCGGCGGGATGTCGGTGGCGAGCTCGGACGGATCGACGGCTCGTGCTTGAAAGCGGTAGCTCGTCGGCACGAACGGCTGGTTCTCACCGAGGTTGTCTTCACCGGCTGCCCCGCCGAGATCGCCGATGGCCGCCGTCGCGTCGATCAGTTGCTTGCGAGCCGGGCTCTCGGGAGTGTCGGCGCCCAACGCATAGGCGGAGTGCACGAAGTTGCCACCGTCGGCATTGATCGTGAGGACGGTGGTGGTCGCATCGGCGACGCCCTCACCGCCGGTGTAGTCGGGTGGCGGCGCCAACAGACCGTCTCGTTTCAGGATGCTGAGCATCTGTTGCACGCCGGGCTCGGAGATGGTGCGAGTCAGCATCGGTGGGACCAGCGGGCCAGGGAAGATCGCCGGGATCACGGCGGGCGTGTACACCAGACCGTCGCCGCTGACCAATCAGCGCCGGCGGGTTGGTGAAGGCGGATCCGGCGGGCGCGAAGCCACCCTCGTACGACAGCTCGATGACCACGTCGCCGGCGCCGGTCGGATGCGGGATTCCCACGGAGGCGACCGGCGGGAACGTGTCGGTACCGGGTTCCGGCAGAGCGTCGGATCGGTTGCGGCTGTCGTCGTCGCCGCACGCTGCGAGCGACGCCACGATCGGCACCACCAGCAGTGGCGGACAGGAAGGTTCTCCGGTTCATGACGCGGTTCGACGCTCGCCTCGGTCCCACGGTTCCCACGACGCCTAGCATCGCACGTCATGTCAGCCCTGTTCGATCTCACCGGCAAGAAGGCCATCGTCACCGGCGGAGGTCGCGGGCTCGGTCGAGCCATCGCCGTCGGCCTTGCCCAACACGGCGCCGATGTCGCCATCACCAGCCGCACCGTCGCCGAGTTGGACGAGACTGCGGAGGCCATTCGGGGCATCGGACGGGAGTGCCTCGTGGTGCCCGGCGACGCATCGCAGAAGGCCGAGATCGACCGAGTCGTCGGCGAGGTCGCATCGCATTTCGGGCGGATCGACATCCTCGTCAACAACGCCGGCGTCGACGCTGCAGGACCGGCCATCGACTACACCGAGGCCGACTACGACTTCGTCCTCGACGTCAACTTGAAGGCCTACTTCTTCTACTCCCAAGCTGTCGCGAAGGTGATGATCGACGGCGGCGGCGGTGCCATCGTCAGCAACTCGTCGATCGCCGGCGACGTGGCGCTGAAGAACATCTCGGCGTACAACATCTCCAAGGGCGGCGTGAACATGATGACCCGATCACTCGCCCTCGAATGGGCCCCGCACGGCATCCGGGTCAATGCGTTCTCGCCCGCCTACATGGAGGTGTTCATGCCTGGTGCCGCAGCAGAGCACGACGAGGCCAAGGAGCAGTCGGTGCGCGACCTCACGCCGCTTGGCCGGCGCGGTAAACCCGAGGAGCTGGTCGGACCCGTGGTCTTCCTGGTGTCGGACGCATCGTCGTACGTCACCGGCGAAGTGCTGATGGTCGACGGTGGATGGACGTGCCGGTGATGGAGAAGACGGAGATCTTCGACTACATGGCCACCAACGGCCACGAGAAGGTGTTGTGCTTCCAGAACGAGGACGTCGGGCTGCGGGCGATCCTCGCGATCCACTCGACGGTGCTCGGTCCGGCTGCCGGCGGGTGCCGCATGTGGACCTACACCGACGACCTCGCGGCGATGGAAGACGCGCTGAGGTTGAGCAAGGGGATGACCTACAAGTACGCCGCTGCGGGCATCAACCTCGGCGGCGGCAAGATCGTGGTGATCGGTGACCCGAAGCGAACCGAGGGTCGCGAGATGCTGTTCCGCGCGCTCGGCCGGTTCATCGATTCGTTGGGCGGCGAGTACCTCACCGGCGAAGACGTGGGCACCACGTTGCAGGACATGGACCACATGCGCGTCGAGACGCGCAACGTCATCACCCTGCCCGAGTCAGCCGGCGGTGCGGGCCCGATCGGGCCGGCGACCGCCTTCGGCGTGCTGCAGGCGATGCGGGCGTGCGTCGAGCAGCACACCGGCTCGCCGTCGCTGCGCGGCAAGCGGGTCGTCGTGCAGGGTCTCGGTGCCGTCGGTGTTCCGATGGTCGAGTTCCTCGTCGGCGAGGGCGCGACCGGTGTTGGTCAGCGACATCGATCCGGCAAAGGTCTCGGCGATGGTCGGGGCCCACGGCGCCACCGCCATCGGCGCCGCCGACGTCGTCGGTGCCGACGTCGATGTGTACTGCCCGTGCGCGCTCGGTGCGACGATCAACGACGAGTCGCTCGCGGTGTTGAAGGCACCGATCGTGTGCGGCTCGGCCAACAACCAACTCGCCGAGTGGCGTCACGGCGACGAGCTCCATCGCCGCGGCGTGTTGTACGCACCCGACTACATCGCCAACGCCGGCGGCACGGTGTTCGACACCGACCGCCTGTGGGGCGGGGTCAACAAGGAACGCGGCATGGCCAAGGTCACCAAGATCTACGAGCGAATGCACGAAGTGTTCGCAATCTCGAAGGCAGACGGCATCCCCACCTACGCGGCCGCCGACAAGCTCGCCGAGGCGCGGATCAATTCCTACAAGGCGATCAAGCGCGTGCACGGCTTCGATCAGGGCCAGCGCGTCAGCATCTGATCTGGCCTGGTTTACACAGCGTTCACAGTTCGGCAATCGCTCAGAAACCGCATCGCTGGCAGTATTTCTGCGTCACGATCGCGGCGCGTCCGAGATCCCGAGAGCGAAGGAACTTCGTGGCTTACCAAGCTGAATACATCTGGCTCGACGGCACAGAGCCCACCCCCTTGCTGCGCTCCAAGACCAAGATCTTGGGCGACGGCAAACCGACTCCCATCTGGGGTTTCGATGGCTCGTCGACCAACCAGGCGACCGGGAGAGCACAGCGACTGCGTGCTGCGACCGGTCTTCACCTGTCCGGATCCGCTTCGTGGCGGCACCAACGTGCTGGTGCTGTGCGACGTGCTGAATGCGTCCGACATGAAGCCGCATCCGACGAACACTCGGGCGCAGGCCGAGAAGGTCGCCAAGAAGTACGCCAAAGAGGAGATGATCTACGGCATCGAGCAGGAGTACACGATGCTGAAGGCCGACGGTTCGCCGCTCGGCTTTCCGAAGGACGGTTTCCCCGAGCCGCAGGGCCCCTACTACTGCGGCGTCGGCACCGGTCGAGTGATCGGTCGCGAGATCATCGAGGAGCACACGCAGGCGTGCATCGATGCCGGTCTCATGATCGAAGGCACCAACGCCGAAGTGATGCCCGGCCAGTGGGAGTTCCAGATCGGCGCCGCCGATGCGTTGACGGTCAGCGATCAGCTGTACGTCGCTCGCTGGTTGCTCCACCGCATCGCCGAGGACTACGACGTGATCATCAGCTTCGCCGCCAAGCCCGTGAAGGGTGACTGGAACGGCGCCGGTGCGCACACCAACTTCTCGACCAAGGCGATGCGCGAGGGCTACGGCGCGATCGAGGCCGCGTGCAAGGCCATCGGCAAGCGAGTCGACGCCCACATCAAGGGGTACGGCCACGACATCGAGAGCCGCCTCACCGGTGCCCACGAGACCGCCCCGTACAACAAGTTCAGCTACGGCGTGTCGAACCGCGGCGCCAGCATCCGCATCCCGTGGCAGGTCGCCAAGGATGGCAAGGGCTACGCCGAAGATCGTCGCCCCAACTCCAACTGCGACCCGTACACCGTGACACGCCTCATCCTCGAGAGCGTTTGCGCCTAATTGTCGATGTGACCGTCAGCCCGTTCGGGAGCTCCACTTGGGGGCGCCCGGACGGGCTTGGCGTTTTTCGAGGGTTAGATTTGCCGAATAGAAAGATCCGTGATGCTCGAACAGCAACGTGACTACGTATTGCACACCGCGGAGGAACGCGGTGTACGGCTGATTCGGCTGTGGTTCACCGACGTGCTGGGCAGCTTGAAGAGCTTCGCCATCAGCCCCGCCGAACTGGAGAACGCGCTCGAGGACGGCATGACGTTCGACGGATCGTCGATCGACGGCTTCGGTCGCACGCTGGAGAGCGACGTGCTGGCGATGCCCGATGCGAACACGTTCGAGGTGCTGCCGTGGGGCGACACGAAGGCACCCGAAGCTCGGGTGTTCTGCGACATCCACAACCTCGACAGCACGCCCTTCGAGGGTGATCCGCGCCAGGTCCTGCGACGCAACCTGCAGGCCGCGCACGAGAACGGCTTCACCTTCCTGGTCGCGCCCGACATCGAGTTCTTCTACTTCTCGCCGCCGGAGAAGGGGCAGGCGCCGGTCCCGCTCGACGAGGGCGGCTTCTTCGATCTCACCACCACCGATGTCGCCGGCACCCTGCGCAAGCAGACCATCCGCACGCTCGAGACCATGAGCATCCCGGTCGAGTACAGCTTCCACGAGGACGCGCCGAGCCAGCACGAGATCGACCTGCGCCACACCGATGCGCTGACGATGGCCGACAGCATCATGACGTTCCGGCTCGTGGTGAAAGAGGTCGCTGCGAGCCAGGGCGTGCACGCCACGTTCATGCCCAAGCCGCTCGAGAGCGTGCAGGGCAGCGGCATGCATGTGCACCTGTCGTTGTTCGACGGCGACGAGAACGCGTTCTACTCGCCCGACGACCCGTACAACCTGTCGCCGATCGCCAAGCAGTTCATGGCCGGTCTGTTGCGCCACGCGGCCGAGATCACCGCGATCACCAACCAGACGGTCAACAGCTACAAGCGGTTGGTGCCGGGCTTCGAAGCGCCGGTTCATGTCAGCTGGGCCCGCAACAACCGCAGCGGTCTGGTGCGGGTACCCGTCGCCAAGCGCGGCAATCCCAGCGCGACGCGCATCGAGTTCCGCTCGCCGGACCCGGCATGCAATCCCTACCTGGCGTTCGCAGTGATGCTGGCCGCCGGCATGCGTGGCATCACAGAGGGATACGAGCTGCCGCCCGAGGCCGACAGCAACCTGTTCGAGATGAGCGACATCGAGCTCGCCAAGTTGGGGATCGACGTCGTGCCGCAGTCGCTCAGCGATGCGCTGAGGGTGATGGAGCAGTCGTCACTGGTGCAAGAGGCGCTGGGCGAGCACATCTTCGAATGGTTCTTGCGCAACAAGCGCAGCGAGTGGCGGGCCTACAAGACCCACGTCAGTGCGTTCGAGCACGACCGATACCTGAGAGCGTTGTAGCGCGGCCGTGATGGAACAACTGGTCGTCTACCCAGAGCCGCCGCCGCCCGACCTGGCGCGCACGCTCGACCTCGGTGGCTACCGATGGAAGGCAGTGGCGTCGGCGGAAGACGCGGCGACCCACGAGCCGCCGGCCGGCTGGGCCGGCGCGATCGTCGCCTGCGACACCGATCCCGAGGGTGCCTGGGCGTTCTGCCGGGCACTGCGCAAGCGCGACGGGCCGACGCCATTGCTGTTGCTGTTGAACGGCGCGCAACTGAACGAGTTGGAGTTGCGCGACGACCTCTACGACGACTTCTGCCTCACGCCGTTCCACCCCGTCGAGGTCGAGGCTCGTCTTCGCCACCTGCTGTTCCAGGGGTTCGCACAGGTGAAGAACGAGACCGTCGAGTACAGCGGATTGGCGTTGAACGTCGAGACGTACCAGGCCTCGATCGAGGGACGTCCGCTCGACCTGACGTACATGGAATACGAGCTGCTGAAGTTCCTCGCCCAGAACCCGGGCAAGGTCTTCACCCGCGAGATCCTGCTGTCGCGGGTGTGGGGATACGAGTACTACGGCGGCGCCCGCACTGTCGACGTGCACGTCCGCCGGCTGCGCGCCAAGCTCGGCGAAGAGCAAGCCAACCTCATCCAAACCGTTCGATCCGTCGGCTACCGCTTCGGTCAAAGCAGGTGGGGTTCCTAGGTTGAGGTCCAGGTCATGGCCACACTGAGGCCAATTTCCTGATCGACGTGATCGGTTACTACCAGTAGCGAATAGGTCATACGCCCTATTGCGGCGACCACCCATCGGATTATGCTCGCCACTTCTGGCGAGAAAAGGGGAACGGTCATGGAACAACGGATCGAAGCGCGCATCGCTGCGCTGGAAGCCGAGCTCAACAGCCTGAAGGCGCTGGTGGCGCCGAAAGAGGATTCCGGCCCGGTGACATCCGATCGTCGCGGGATGATGAAGCTGATGGCCGCCACCGCGGTCGGAGCCGTCACCGGCGCCGCCCTGCTCAGCGCCCAGCCCGCTGCTGCCGCGGACGGAGACCCAGTCATGCTCGGCGAGTTCAACGAATCCGAGTCGCCGACGCATCTTCAGTTCGATCGGCACTCGGCGCTCATCTGGAACAGCGAGACGGCGTACGGGCATCGAGGTCGACGGCGGACGTCGGCAACGCCTGGTTCGCCGCGGCAGCGGCGAGAGCCCGCTCGGGACTCCGGGGCGATCGCCGGCGCGTTGTTCGTCGACGGAACCGGTGACTGGTGGGCAGCAACGACCACGATCCCGCCGCACGCTCTGTGGCGCAAGATCGCCGGCGCGGGACCGCTGGGCAGCTGCACCTCCTGCCGGCACCTGTTCGTGTCTACGACTCGCGGCCTGGTCAGCAGCCTGACGCCGGGACAAGGCGCCGCTGCTCGCCGAACACGGCACGGACCGTCGACGTCACGCTTGGCGACACCGTGGTGCCGACCACGTCCAACGCAGTGCTGCTCACCCTCACCATCAATGCACCGCAGGTGCCCGGGTTCGCCAGCGCATGGCCCTCAGGCGATTGGCCGGGGACGTCGAACATCAACTTCTTCGTCAACCAGGACGTCGCCGTCAGCGCGACGGTCGGCTGCGGCCCCGATGGCACGCATCCAGGTGCTGTCGAACGCGACCACGAACGTCATCATCGACGTCAGCGGCTACTACCAGTAATCAGGCGAGCGCTGCCGACACGAGGTCGGCGAACACCACGGTGCCCTTCGCGTTGGGGTGGATGTGATCGTCCCGCAGGATCTTCTCCGACGGGCTCGATGCCAGATCGAACCACGACAGCACCGTGGTGTTGCCGCGCGCCGCGGCCTGCTCGCGCAGCACCTTGTTGAACATCTTCGTACCGGGTAGCTGATTCGGGTTGTACACATCGACCCACAGGATCGGCACCTTGGGATCGATCATCGACATCATCTGCGTGATCAGGTCGGCGTACTCCTCCCTGGTCTTGTACTTGCCCGCGTCGTTGGTGCCCATTGCGATGGCCCACACGTCGGGCTTCACGCCTTCGGAGATCATCGTGAACAACGTCTTCACGCCCGACAGCGGCTCGCCCTTGCCGTCGCCGACAGCGATGCGTCTGCTGACCTCGGCCTTGATCGTGATGTCGGTGAAACCCTCGGCAGTCAGCGCCTCGGTGAGCGACGCTGTCGACGCCTTGGTGATGGAGTCGCCGACCATCGCGAACTTGGTTCGGACGGCCTCGGGGGCCGGCAGTTGGCCGACGGCTGCGGGCGGCACAGCGGCGACCGATATCTCCGGCTTGTCACCGGCAGATGAGTAGACCTTGTCGCTGCATGCGGCGAGCGCAGCCAGCAGACCGGTCGATGCACCGGCGCGCAAGAAGCTCCGACGACTGATCCGCATGCCTCCATTGTGGCCGACGAACCCGCCGGAATCGCGTCAACCACGTATGGCCGAGGTCACGGTGACCACGCCGAAGACGATGAACAGCACGCCTGCCAGGCGTTGGATGGTGCGCACGGGGAGACGACGTTCCAGCCACTTCCCTGCCAGCACCGCCAGGATCGCGACCACGATGTGGGCAGCCACGGAGCCCGCGGCGACGGCCGCCGCATAGCCGCGATTGGCCACGATCCCGACGGTGGCCAACTGCGTGAAGTCGCCGAACTCGGCGATCCCGATGACCAGCGCCGTGCGACCGATCACGCCCCACGCGCTGTGCACCGGCGCGGTCTCGATCTCCTCGTCGCTGTCGCTGCGGCTGCCGCGCAGCAGCACGATGCCGCCACCCAGGAACAGCACGGCAACAGCGATTTGCAAGGGCCGGTGCGGCAGATGACGCAGTGCCTCGCCGACCGCGACGGCGAGCACCGAGTGGAAGATCATCGCCAGCGTCACGCCGACCACGACCGCCACCGGTCGCCGATAGCGCGTCGACAGCACGATGGTCGCGAACATCGTCTTGTCGGGAAGTTCGGCCAGGAAGACGACCCCGAACGCGACGAGGAAGGCCTCCAGTGCCGCGGGCATCAGTCGACGAGTCGCTGAATGCGCGCCGAGTGGCGGGCGTGGGCGCGCAGCATGCTGTCGAGGTCGTCGTGCAGGAGCCGCCCGTCGCGCACGACGAAGCGTCCGTTGACAATCGTGTGCCACGCCGACACCGGCCCGCAGCGCAGCCACGCCTCGACGGGGTCGGCCAACGCGCCGGCGAAGGTCGGACCGTCGAGCCGCCAGACGGCCAGGTCGGCGACTGCGCCGGGCTGGATCACGCCGATCTCGCCGGTGCGACCGAGGCACGCCGCCCCGCCGACCGTCGCCAGCTCCAGCGACATCCGTGCCGTGCCCGACGGTGCACCGTCGCGCAACTTCGCCAGCAGCATCGCCTGCCGAGCTTCCATCCACAGCGACGCGCTGTCGGCCGACGACGAGCCATCGACACCGAGACCGACGTGCACGCCTGCCGCACGCAACTGCACGACAGGAGCGATCCCCGACGAGAGGATCATGTTGCTGCTCGGGCAGTGGGCCACGCCGACGCCGGCCTCGCCGAGCCGGGCGATCTCGTGCTCGTTGGGCATCACGCAGTGCGCGACCCACGTGCGATCGTGGCACCAACCGGTCCGCTCGAGGTACTCCATCGGACGGCAGCCGAACTGGGCGAGCGAGAAGGCATCGTCTTCGGCGTTCTCGGCGAAGTGGGTGTGCAGTCGCACGTCGAGTCGTTCGGCGAGCTCCGCCGTGCGCACCATCAGCGACTCGGTGACGCTGAACGGGCTGCACGGGGCGAGTGCGATCCGCACCATCGCGCCATGGGCACGATCGTGATGTCTGGCGACGGCTTCCTCGCACGCTGCGAGGATCTCGTCGTCGTCGGCGACCACGTCGTCGGGCGGCAGGCCGCCGTCCTTCTCGCTCAACGACATCGAGCCGCGAGTCGGATGGAAGCGCATCCCCAACTCGGTCGCTGCCGCGATCTCCGCCGACAGCAGATCGCCGGCACCGTGCGGGTGCAGGTAGAGGTGATCGGTCGACGTCGTGCATCCGCCGAGCGCGAGCTCCGCGAGGCCGACGAACGCGCTCGCGTGGACCGACTCTTCGTCGATCGCTCGCCACAACGGGTACAGCGATTGCAACCAGCCGAACAGCGGCTTGTCGGTCATCGGCGGATAGGCCCGCGTCAGGTTCTGGAACATGTGGTGATGGGTGTTGATGAGACCTGGCGTCACCAAGCAGTCGCCGGCGTCGATCGTCGTGTTCGCCTCCGGCTCGGCATCGGCCGACGTGCCGACGGCGGTGATCAACCCACCATCGATCGCGACCCACCCACCGGCGAGCTCACGCCGGGTCGCATCGAGGGTCGCGACCAACCGAGCATTGCGGATCAGCAGGTCGGCCACGGCGCGAGGCTCCGGCTCAGGCCAACGAGTCGACGATGATGCGAATGTCGTCGATCGACGTCAGCGGGTTGATGATGCACAGCCGCAGCAGCACCTCGCCGTTCCACGAGGTGGGCGTCACGAACGCTGTGCCCTCGTCGAGCAGTCGATCGCTCCACGATTGATAGTCCAGCGGCGTTCCAACCAGTGCGGCGGAACAGCAGGATGCTGAGCTCGGGCTCCATGATCAGCTCGAGATGTTCGGCATCGTCGATCAGCCGCGCGCCCTGGCGGGTGACGTCGAGCGCGGTCTCGATCGCGTCGCGGTAGGCCTCGGTGCCATAGGTCGCCAGGCTGAACCAGAACGGCAGGCCTCGGGCCCGCCGCGACAGGTGGTGGGCGAAGTCGCTGGGGTTCCACTCGTGGCCAGCGCCCTCGTCGCCGCCGTGCAGCACGTCGAGGTATTCGGCGTGTTGGGTGTGCGCGGCGCGGCCGACGTTGGGATCGCGGTAGACGAGCGCGCAGCAGTCGAACGGGGCGAACAGCCACTTGTGCGGATCGACGATGAAGCTGTCGGCGTGCTCGATCCCGCGATACCGATCGCGCACGCTGGGTGCGGCCAAGCCGGCGCCTCCGTAGGCGCCATCGACGTGCAGCCAGATGTCGTCCTCGGCGCACACCTCGGCGACCCCGGCGAGGTCATCGATGACGCCGGCATTCGTGGTTCCTGCAGTGCGCGACGATGGCGAAAACGCGGTCGCGATCCTCGGGTGGCAGCGCGTCGATGGTCTCGCGCAGGTCTTTGCCCCACATGCGGCCCTGCTCGTCGGCGGGCACGAACACGACGTCGGCATCGATCGCCCGGGCCGCCGAGCCGACGCTGGAGTGCGCGCCCTTGCCGGTCAACATCAGGCCTCTCGTGCGGTCATGCGCGCCGTCGGCTCGATGCCTCCAGCGGAACCTGGCAGCGATCAACGAGCTGAGGTTGCCTGCCGTCCCGCCGGTGACGAACACGCCGCCTGCGGTCTCGGGCATGCCGACCAGATCGGCGATGTACCGCAACGCCTCGTTCTCGGCGTAGACGGCTCCGCCGCCTTCGAGCCACGAACCGCCGTAGATGCTCGATGCCCCGACGACGAGGTCGAACAAGATCGATGCCTCGGTGGGCGCGGCCGGCACGAACGACAGGAACCGTGGATGGTCGATGGAGATGTTCGCCGGGCCGAGCACGTCGGCGAAGATGCGCAGCGCCTCGAGGCCGCCGATGCCCCTCGCGGTGACGGTCTTGCCGACCATCGCCTTCAGCTCCGCTGCCGACCTGGTCTTGTCGAGTGGTGGCGGATCCATCCGCATTCGCTCGACGGCGTAACGCACGACGGCCTGCGTCAAGACCTCGGTCGAGGAGTCGTGCCGATGCATGGTCAGACGTTGAGATCGAGCAGTTCGCTGCCCTCGTTGCGGACCTCGGCGTCGCGATTGAGGACCGCGCCGAGCGCCGCTGCGATGACCGCGCTGCCCATGCACACCAGTATCGGTAGGAGGAGCAGCACGAGCACGATTGCGATTGCGCCAGGCATGGTCGTCACCCTACTGGTCAGCCGCCGGCCGGCTTGTACGCCCAGGCCTCGATCTCCACTGCGGCGCCTGCCGGCAGCGCGGCGACTCCGATGGTGCTGCGCGCCGGACGGTGGTCGCCGAATCCGGCGATGTACGCCTCGTTGAACGTTGCGAACGTGTCCATGTCGGTCAGGAAGCACAGCGTCTTGGCGATGTCGGTCAGCGACGCACCCATGCTTGCGAGCTGGCCCGCGAGGTTCTCGACCGCTTTCGCCGTCTGCGCGGCCACGCCGCCGGCGACGAGCGCGCCATCCTGCATTCCGAGTTGGCCGCTGACGATGATCCAATCACCAGCGCGGACGGCAGGGGTGTACGGGCCAAGAGGTTTGCTCATGTTTTGCATCGTACGCGCGACGTCTCGGCGGCGAGCACAACTCCTACACTGGCCGCGATGTTGATGTCGCGGCGCCGTCTTCTTGCCAGCGCCGGGGCGCTGGTCTTCGTGGCGGCCTGCGGGGACGATTCCTCGTCGGATTCGTCTGCTGGTTCGGCCGTCGCCGGCACCGACGACGTGGATCCGGGCACCACCGGGTTCACGATTGCTCAGCGCTACCCCAGCGACACGTTCGTGCCCGGCACGGTGCGCCTGCCGATCTCGCTCGCCAGCAAGGACAGCCTGCTGAAGGAGTCCGATGGCGTGCCGTCGGTCGTCAACGGGCGAGTGCTCGACAGCACCGACAAGCAGATCGCCACGGTCAGCGCTCCGATTCACGCGACCGACCTCGTGATCCCCTACTGGGCGATCAATGTCGACATCGCCCAGCCCGGCATCTACACGTTGCGGCTCGATGGCGACGACGGTTTCGGCGCGCCGTTCCAAGTCACCGATCCGGCGCAGGTCACCGTGCCCTACATCGGGTCACTGCTGCCGCCGTTCGACACGCCGACCGTTGCCGACCACCGAGGGGTCGAGCCGTACTGCACGTTGACTCCCGCACCATGCCCGTTGCACACCGTCACGCTGACGCAGGCGTTGGCATCCGGCAAGCCTGTCGCCTACATGGTCGGCACGCCGGCGCACTGCCAGACCGGCACGTGCGCGCCGGCGTTGGAGTTCCTCGTGAAGTCGCACGAGCGGGTCGGCGATTCCGTCGTGATGGTGCATGCCGATGTGTACTCGGACGACGCGGCAACCACGGTCGCGCCCGCAGTGCAGGCGCTCGGATTGGAGTACGAGCCGGTGCTCTATCTGGTGAAGGCCAACATCGTCGAGGATCGCATCGACGTGGTCTGGGATCAGAGCGAGCTCGACGAGCGGCTCGACGCGTTCCTGGCTGGCTAGTTCAGCTGAAGCTGGAACCGCAACCGCACGTGCGGCTGGCGTTGGGGTTGTTGATCGAGAAGCCGGCCTGATTGAGGCCGTCCTTGTAGTCGAGCGTTGCACCCTGCAGCATCTGTGCCGACGCGGAGTCGACGACGACGTTGACGGTCGCGCCCGGGTTGCCAAAGGTTGCCTTCTCGTCGTCAGCTGCGACATCGCCATCGAAGAACATCTCGTACGAGAACCCACTGCATCCGCCTGGACGCACGGCAACGCGCAACGCCAGTTCGAGATCGCCTTCGGCCTCGAGCAATTCCTTGACCTTGACGGCTGCGGTATCGGTGAGCGTGATCACGGTGTTGGCTCCTCCTACGGTTGGAAAGACATTGTAACGAGGTGTAACCGTACAATTCATGTTGTGATTCCCAGCCCGCCCGATGTCGACACCGTCAACGAGCTACTGCGGTCGGTCATCGACCCGGAGCTCGGCGCCGACATCGTCACGCTCGGCATGGTCCCGTCGGTTTCGGTGACCGAAGATGGCGTGGTCACGGTCGGTGTCAAGCTCACGATCGGCGGCTGCCCGCTGCGAGCCCAGATCAAGAAGGACGTCGAGACGCGGGTCGCCGTGCATCCCGGTGTGACGAAAGTCAAGATCGACTGGGGCGAGATGACTCCTGAGGAGCGCTCCGACGTGATGTCGAAGGCTCGCTGGAACGCTCGCGAGAACGCTCCCAACACGGAGATCCCGTCGTCGACTCGGATCCTGGCCGTCGCCAGCGGCAAGGGCGGCGTCGGCAAGTCGTCGGTCACGGTCAACCTCGCCGCGGCGATTGCTGCAGAGGGGTTCACCGTTGGCGTGCTCGACGCCGACATCTGGGGCTTCTCGGTACCCCGCCTGTTGGGGATCGACGACCGGCTCGAGGCGCAAGCCGTCGAGGGTCGCGACAAGCCGATGATCATCCCGCGCGAACTGCCGATGGGCCGCGGGTTGTTGAAGGTCGTCAGCACCGGCTTCCTCGTCGAGGAGGACACCGCGCTGATGTGGCGAGGGCTCATGCTCAACAAGGCAGTCGAGCAGTTCCTGCGCGACGTGCACTGGGGCGAGCTCGACTACCTGTTCATCGACATGCCGCCCGGTACCGGCGACGTCCAGATGGGGTTGGCGCGGATGCTGCCGCGCACCGATCTGCTGATCGTCACGACTCCCGCGATCGCTGCACAGAAGGTCGCTGCCCGGGCGGCCGACATGGCGCGTCGCAGCTTTCTGCGGGTGTGCGGTGTGATCGAGAACATGTCGTCGTTCACGTGCGACCACGGTGTCGAGTACGCGTTGTTCGGAACCGGTGGTGGTCAGGTCTTGGCCGACGAGATCGGGGTCGAGTTGATCGGTCGCGTGCCGCTGGAGCCTGCTGTCGCGGCTGGCGGAGACGCCGGCCGGCCTGTGGCGATCGCCGGGGACGGGTTGGCCGCTGCGGAGTTCAGGGCGATCGCGCGCAAGATCGTCGACGAGGTGGCTCCGCCGGTCAACATGGCTGGTTGTTCGGCTCGCATGCTGTCGCTGGTCGCGGCGGCGCTCGACGCTGCCGATCAGTCCAAATCCGCCTAGTCGAGGTCCGCGTAGTCGTCGTCTTCGGGAAGCGAGACGCCGCGAGCCTTTCCGTCGGCGTCCAGGCGTAGCTTCGGGAGAATCGCCGTGGGGCGGGCCAGCAGGCGTGCGGCTGCCATCGCCGACTCGGCGTTGGTGTGCGTCGCGAGGAACTCGAGGTTCTTGATGGTCGGCGGCATCATCGTCAGTTCGCCTCGTTCTTGACGGCCGAGCGCGTCCTTCGGGCTGATCCACTCGCTGGCGATCGTCTCGTTGTCGTCGTGGTGTGATGCCTGGTTCGCCGGCGCAACCGCGACGAAGAAGCGGGTGTCGAAGCGGCGTGGGGCTTCACGGACGGGGGTGATCCAGTGGCTGATCCACACGAGATGGTCGATGGCCGGGCTGAGACGGTGCTGCTCGCACAGCTGGCGCAGATCGATCGTGCCGTCGTACACGGCTTGGCGTTGCGCCAACGCTGGATGGCCGTTGCTGACCATCTGCCCATCGGTATCGGTGGCCAGGAGCACGCCGGCCTCTTCGTAGCATTCGCGGATCGCGGCGATCGCGTAGCCGTCGTCGTCATCGCCGTCGGCCTCTTCGACCTTGCCGCCGGGGAAGACGTACATACCTCCGGCAAACGCAGCCGCCTTGGTCCGGCGGAGCATGAAGACCTCGATGCGTTCGCTGCCCGCGTCGGCGTTGCGCAGCAGCATCACTGTTGCAGCGGGTTTGGCGGGCAACTCCGGTTCGGCCATTGCGGGCGACGGTACCGCGTTGCGTAGTCTTGCGGCGGTGCTGGTGTGGATGGATCTCGAGATGACCGGGCTGGAGCCGGCCCGGCATGTCATCGTCGAGATAGCGACGCTGGTGACCGACGACGATCTGAACATCATCGAAGAGGGTCCCGACCTCGTGGTGCACCAGGACGATACGGCGCTCGCCGAGATGGATCCCGTCGTCGTCGAGATGCACACGAAGAGCGGGCTGCTCGACGCGATCCGCGCCTCGACGATGACGCTGGAGGATGCGGGCGCACAGACGCTGGAGTTCATCAAGAAGCACGTCACCGAGGCGCGGCGTGTTCCGCTGTGTGGCAACTCGATCGGGATGGATCGGCGGTTCCTTGCTGCGTACCTTCCCGAGATCGAGGAGTACCTGCACTACCGCAGCGTCGATGTCAGCACGGTGAAGGAGTTGGTGAAGCGCTGGTATCCGGGGCTCAACAACACGCGGCCGCGCAAAGCCGGGGCGCACCGGGCGCTCGACGACGTGCTCGAGAGCATTTCGGAGATGAAGTTCTACCGCGACAACGTGTTCGTTCCGTCGGTGCCGATCTTGACGAAGGCGGCGCCCGAGGCGGCTGTCACGGTGAGTTCGCCCGAATCCAGTTGAGAGCGTTGCCGGGTTCGATGCGCCGTGCGTCGATGTCGTCGAGCAGCGATCGCAGCCTGGACAGTTCGTTCGATGCACTGATGCCGTAACGCAACGGATTCGAGTCGACGACGGCCGTGCATGTCTGACACGCGCGAGGGTGCATCGGTGTGAAGTACTGGCCCGCGACCGTCCTCGCCAGGACGCCGCACAGTGTTTCGCGCCGGGGTCCTTCGGGTCGCACGCTGGTGCGCATGGCGTGCGTTCGGCCGAAGGGGGCGATCGAGCCGCCGCGCTCGTAGCCGGTGCCTGACCACGAGTCGCCGCCGGCTTGAGCCGGAAGGGGTCGCACCGTGCGTTGATGTTCGAATCCGTGGCGGTGCTCGTAGGCACGTTGCCGGCAGGCGTGGTTGCAATAGAGGCGAGGACGGCCTGGACGACAGGCGATGACGAACTCCGATGCACACCACGAACACGGGCGGTGCGTCGGACGGATGAAGGCGGTTCCAGGCATGCGTTCGTTCTACGCCGGGGGTGTGACACGTCGCTGTGCAGGGGCTTGGAGACCCTGCCGTGCTCCCGGCGTACAGGGCTTTGAGGTGCTGCCGTCGCCCGGGGGATCGCCACGCCTCAGCCCGTTGCGAATCGTCGGTGACGAAACCCGTCACACCCACCCCGGTCTCGACCCCTCGTGAATCGTCCGTGACGCAATGCGGCCCCGCCGGTTTCGTCACTGACGATTCGGGAGGGGGTGGGCGCGACGGGCGGCGGGCTCGTTTCGTCACTGACGATTCGGAGGGTGGGCGCGACGGCGGCGGGCTGTTTCGTCACTGACGATTCGAGGGGGTGGCGCGACGGGTGGCAGGCGGTTTCGTCACTGACGATTCACGAGGGATTGGGGAGGGCTAGGGCGTAGGTGGGCGGCGGGTGATGCGATAGGCCACGTGGCAATGGGCATGGTCGTCGACCAGCCAGCCGTCGAGCGCAGGCGAACCGTTGTCGACCCAACCGATGTTCAGGCTCACGTCTCGATCGATCGACGAGCGGTACTCGACTTCGACTCGCATCGGTGCGCGGAGATCGCGGCGCCGGGCCAACAGGTCTTCGACAACCACGAACGCGACCGCGTTGTTCACGTGGTCCATCACGTCGAAGTCGGTGAAGCGGACCGGCCACGGCGAGAGCTCGAGATCGGCAGGCGGCGAATCGAGAACGAGCCGGGACGACACCGCCCGACCCACCGTGCTGCCGGCGAACGCCTCCTCGAATCCGGCAGCGGCAGCAAGCGGCGCAGGGCGCGACGTCGTCGCATCGAGATGCACCCACAGGGTCGCCGAGCGAATAGAGCCCCCACTCGGCGAGCTGATGTCGACACGCCGCTCGGCCCACCGCGACCCGAGGCCCGAGCACCACGTAACCATGTCGAGCGGCTCGAGGTACGTCGGAAACTGGTGCACATCGATCACGGTCCGCCGCACGACCCACACCATCTGACCGAGTCCGACATCGCGCGTGTCGTCGTCGGACAGGTCCTGCAGATACCGGGCCGTCGCATCGAGCCGAAGTCGACCACCAGGAGAGCAATCCCCGAGACGAACCCGTCGCGATCCGGCGAACGTTCGCCCCTCGAGTGGACGCCGGACCATCTCGAACATGCTGTGACATTAAATGAGTTGACGCCGCTTCGAAGTTGTAGTTGCCTATGTCTCGGCTCACCACATTTGTGTCGAGCCGACGAACCACGGAAGGTACTGAAAAGCATGAGCAGCACGACGTTCGCACCGCAAGCAGCCTTGGTAGCTGCTGATCGCGCGCCCGTCCTGCGGGCTCGTTCACGGCTACCAGTGGCGTGCAGCAGTGTCGCTCGGCATGAACCTCAATTTCATGAACGAGACCGCTATCAAGCGCCCAGCCCGACGCCTCGGGACGCAACCGACGTAACGCAAATACGTCGAGAGCATCCGCTCCGAGGCCGTCGGGATTCGATCCCGGCGGCCTTTCTGCTTTTTCCAGCCCTTTCCCACTCGTCCGAGAGGAACCACCCGAAATGTACGCAATCGACTTCAACCGACACATCGACATCGACATCGACACCGAGTTCGCCGAACTCGTCGAGCCGGTCGCCGTTCGCGCGCCCAAGCCCGCGCTGCGCCGACGGGCACGGCACCCTGACCCACCTCTTCTTCTCGGACACGCCGCTCGACATCGCTCGGGCCAAGGCCATCTGCAGCAAGTGCTCACTTGCCCCGGATTGCGTTGACGGTGCGATCGAGCGAGCCGAGCCCTGGGGTGTATGGGGTGGCGAGCTCATCGAAAACGGTCGCATCGTGGTCAACAAACGACCACGTGGCCGACCACCCAAGAATCCCCGCCCCGCGGTGGTGATCGACGAAGTGCCGATCCCTCCGCACCTGGTTGCCTGAGGACGGTCAGGCAACCGAGGCGGGCCTATCGCCGGTCCGGGGCAACGCTTCGCGCGACCCCCTGACTGCGCTCCGGCGCCCCCTGCCATCGGACTCCCCCGACGATGGCAGGGGGCGGACCCTGGACAATCATCAGGGGATAGCCTTGACCGGGTGACGGTCAACAAGCGGCTGCTGTTCGGCTCGTTGGCGGTGGCAGCAGTCGTTGTCGTCGGCGCCGGTGTGGTTGCCGCCAATCGCGACGGTGGCGACAACGCCAGTGATGGCACGGACGACGTCACGCTGTCGTCCAGCAACGACCTCTCACCGACCATCGGCACCAACGCCGTCGTCACCGGCAAGGCGCTCCCGCGCGTCAACCTCGAGACCCTCTCCGGCGACACGTTCGCGACCGCGGATCTCGTCGGCAAACCGATGGTCGTCAACTTCTGGTACTCGACTTGTGCACCGTGCAAGAAGGAGCTCCCCGGCTTTGCCGCGGTGCACGCCAAGCTCGGTGACCAAGTGCGATTCGTCGGCGTCGACTCGCTCCCGCCATCCGACACCGAAGAGAACTTCGCCCGCGACAAGGGCGTGCAGTACGAGCTGTACTACGACCCGAACGGCGAACTGACGTCGACCGTCGGCGTCGCCGCCTTCCCGCAAACGTTGTTCGTCGATGCACACGGCACGATCCTCAAACAGACCGGCGAGCTCACCGCCGACAAGCTCGAAGAGCTGATCAGGACGACGTTGCTGTGATCGCGCTCGACGCACGATTGGCCACCTCGTTCACTGCCGGCCTGCTCGCTGCGATCAATCCGTGCGGCTTCGTCCTGCTGCCGACCTACCTCGTCTACTTCCTCGGAATGGAGAACCTCCGCCCCGGCACCGAACGGGCCTCGGTGCTGCGCGCCCTGAAGGTGAGCACCGCAGTCTCGGCGGGCTTCATGAGCGTCTTCCTCCTGATCGGCGCCATCACGAAGCTGTCGACGAACTGGTTCGTCGAGAAGGCGGAGTGGCCGTCCCTGGTGATCGGGCTCGCACTGATGGTGCTCGGCATCTCCATGCTGTTCGGCTACCGGCTCCCGTTCACGACACCCAAGCTCGATGTGGGCAAGCGTGACCGAAGCGTCCCGTCCATGTACGTCTTCGGCATCGCGTACGCGATCGCCTCGATCGGCTGCACCATCGCCCCCTTCACCGGCGTCGTCCTCGGCAGCTTCAGCACCGACGGATTGGCTGCAGGAATCGCCGCCATCGTCCTCTACGGAGTCGGCATGGCAATCGTGGTGACCGGGCTCACGGTGGCGCTGGCAATGGCCAACGTCACCCTGCTGAAGTTCCTGCGGCGCGGCATGGCCTGGTTCGAACAGTTCGCCGGCATCCTGCTGATCCTCACCGGCATGTACCTGGCGTGGTACTGGTACAGCAACCTCACCGACAAGCTCGACGGCGCCGTCGTGTCCAAGGCGACGAGCTGGAACGACAAGCTGGCCAACTTCGTACAAGAGCATCAAGCCACCGTGGTGTGGGTCGGCGTCATCGTGATCGTCGCCGCCATCGTCACGGCATTCACGTTGCAACGCAACGAGCCGACCTCATGAGCATGAACGATCAGTTCGCCGAGCTTCTCGCCATGAACGGCGTGCAGGAGGTGTGCGAGTTGCGCAGCAGCCAGCTCGGATTCATGGCGTACCACGGGGGTTCGCTCGAGGAGCAGACGGATGTGATCGCATCGCTCGCCGCGCAACGCAGCGGCGCCAGCTACTACGCCGTGCTGCAGCCGGAGGACGTGCAATGGCACATCCCATCGCACAAGGTCAGCCCCGACGCCTCGCCGCAGCTGAAGGCGTTCATCGATCACGTCGACACCGCGATCACGATCCACGGCTTCGGTCGCCGCGACCACTTCACCTCATTGCTGCTCGGCGGCCAGAACCGTGACCTCGCCGACCACGTCGCCCGGCACCTGCAACCGCGCCTCCCCGACTACACCATCGTCACCGACCTCGGCCTGATCCCCAAGGACCTGCGCGGCCTGCATCCGGCCAACCCGGTGAACCTGCCCGCCCAACGCGGCGTGCAGATCGAACTGCCACCGAGGATCCGCGGATCGAGCCCGATCTGGGCGGACTGGGATCACAGCACGATGGTGCCTCCGATGGCCGCGTTGATCGACGGTCTGGTCGATGCCGCGTCCGCGTGGGTTACGGAGCCAACCGCTCGATGACCCAACCACCTTCAGCGTCATCATCGAGGCGATAGCGAACACGATCGTGCAGCCGGCTGGGCCGGCCCTGCCAGAACTCGAACATCACCGGGCGCAGCAGCCATCCACCCCAATACGCAGGGCGCGGGATCTCCTCGACGTTCGCAAACGTCTGCTCGAACTCGGTCACACGATCCTCGAGCGACGCGCGGTCGGGAAGAACCTGCGACTGCGGCGACGACCACGCCCCGATCTGCGACGACCGCGGCCGCGACGCGAAGTACGCATCGCTCTCCGCTTCGGGTAGCCGCTCGACAGTGCCGACGACCCGCGTTTGACGATGCAGTTGCAACCAGGTGAACAACATCGCCGCTCGCGGTTCGGCCGACAATTGCGCACTCTTGGCCGACTCGTAGTTGGTGAAGAACGCGAACCCACGCTGATCGGCGCCCCGCGCCAGCAAGTACCGAGACTGCGGTGCGCCCGACGCGTCGACCGTCGACAGCACGAACGCGTTCGGCTCGACACATCCGGCGGAGGACGCCTGGTCGTACCACTGCTGCCACTGCACCATCGGGCTGTGGTCGACATCGCCGACGTCGAGACCGGCCGACTCGTAGTCGGCGCGTCGCGACGCCAGATCGCTCATCGCCCGGTGATCCGCTCGACACCGCGCATGTACGGCCGCAGCACTTCGGGCACCGTCACGCTGCCGTCGGGCTCGCGATAGTTCTCGACGATCGCCGCCCACACTCGCGGCACCGCGAGGGCCGAGCCGTTCAGCGTGTGAGCGATCTGCGTGCCCTTCTGACCGGCAACGCGATAGCGAATGTCGGCACGTCGGGCCTGGTAGTCGCTGAACCACGAGATCGACGACACCTCCAGCCAAGCATCGGCACCGGGCGCGTAGACCTCGATGTCGAAGCTGCGATGGTGACTCTGGCCCATGTCGCCGGTGCAGATCTCGATGATCCGGTAGGGCAGTTCCAGCCCGGCGATCAGCGCCTCGGCGCGGCCGGTCATCTCGACCAACAGATCGGGTGCCTGCTCGGGAGCGGCGACGGCGAGGATCTCGACCTTGTCGAACTCGTGGGCTCGCAGCATCCCGCGCGTGTCGCGACCGGCCGAGCCGGCCTCGCGCCGGTAACACGGCGTGTACGCCATCATCAGCACCGGCAGGTCTTCGCCATCGACCACCTCGCCGCCGTACAGCGACGTCAGCGGCACCTCTGCCGTCGGGATCAACCACAGGTCGTCGCGCTCGACGTTGTACGCGTCGTCGGCGAACTTCGGAAGCTGGCCCGTCGCCGTCAGCGTCGCCGTGGTCACGAGCGTCGGCGGACGGATCTCTTCGAACTTGTCGACGTTTCGATCGAGCGCGTATTGGCACAGTGCCCGCGACAACGCCGCGCCCGCACCACGCTGCATCGTGAACATCGCCCCACTGATCTTGGTGGCGCGCTCGTTGTCGAGAATGCCCAGGGCCGTCGCGGTCTCCCAGTGCGGCACACGCCGGTGCTCGGGGAACTCGGCGGGCAGCCCGATCGGGCCCCTTGACGAGAGGGTTGTCCGCATCGTCCGCGCCATCGGGTGCATCCACGTGGGGCACGTTGGGGATGCGCAGCAACACATCGCGCAGATCGGCCTGGACGATCTCGTACTCGTTGGCCAGCACCCGCTCGTGGTCGCCGAGCGCACGACTGCGAAGTTGGAGCTCCTCGGCACCGTGCGTGTCGCCGTCGCGGCGCAACTTCCCGACCGCCTTGGAGAGGTCGTTGACCTCGGCGCGGATGGCATCGCGCTTGGCGATGATGTCGCGCGACAACGAATCGAAGGCGATGGCTCGCTCGAGCTGGTCGAGCACGTCGCGTTGACCGCGGCGGGCGAGGGCGGCACGAACCGATTCAGGGTCGCTGCGCAGCAAACGGACATCGATCACAGATCGGAGAGGCTACCCGTGCTCAGCGTGTGAGGGCGTAGGAGATTGCCCTGGTGGAACCGAGACGGCACGATGTCGTCACCGGCGCCTGGCGCAGGTTGACGAACTTGCGGCCGGTGCGCAGCCCGTGGTCTCGAAGGCGACGGGCAAAGTCGAGGTCGTCGACCGTGGTGACCCGCTCGTCGAACCCGCCGATCGCCTCGAAGTCGTCGCGACGGCACCAGTACATGCCACCGCCGAGACCATTGAGATACGTGGTGAGCTTCGACATCGCCATCGCCACGTCGATCGCCAGCGTGTGCCGCTCGGCGTGCTGCAGAGCGCCGCCACCGACGTAGCAGCCAGTTGCCAACAACCGCTCGATCTCGGCAAACGTGACGGGCGACATCACACGGTCCGCATCGATCGTCACCAGGATCTGTCCGGTCGTCACTGCCGCGCCGGCGTTGCGCGCCGCAGCCACGCTCGTCCGGCCGACAGCGACCACCGTCGCACCCATCGACTCCGCGAAGCGCCCGAGCGGGCTCTCGCCATCGCGCACCACGACGACCACCTCGGCATCGGTGCGGATGGCCTGCGCGGCGCGTGCGACCACGCGCAAGCTCCGAGCCAGATCGGCCTGCTCGTCGAGAGCGGGCACCACCACGGAGAACCGTGCCATGCCCTGTGATCGGTCCGATTCGGCCCCGACTTGATCGCGAATTCGACGGAACGGTCGCATAGGGTCGCTCCCTGTGACTGCCGTGGAGGTCGAGAATCTGACGGTTCGCCATGGCGACCTGGTGGCAGTCGACGCGATCTCGTTCACTGCCGAGGCCGGCCAGGTGACCACCGTGCTCGGCCCGAACGGCGCCGGAAAGACATCGACGATCGAGGTGTGCGAGGGCTACCGGCGTCCGACCGTGGGAACCGTTCGTGTGCTCGGCCTCGATCCGGCGGGCCAGCAGCGTCAGCTCAGCAAGCGGATGGGAGTGATGTTGCAAGAAGGCGGCGTCTACCCGAGTGCGGGCGTGCTGGAGACCGTGCGGCACTACGCCGCGCTGTACGACAACGGTGCCGACGCGGTCGCACTGGTCGAGTCCGTCGGGTTGACCGCCCGCAGCAAGGCAACGTGGCGGCGATTGTCGGGCGGCGAGAAGCAGCGCCTGTCGTTGGCCCTGGCACTGGCTGCCAAGCCCGACGTGGCCTTCCTCGACGAGCCGACTTCGGGCGTCGACATCAACGGTCGCGACGCGATCCGCGGCATCATTCGCGACCTGGCCGCGACAGGGTGCGCCGTCGTGTTGGCCACCCACGAGCTCGACGAGGCCGAGCGTCTCGCGGACCGGATGGTGATCATCGACAACGGTGCACTGGTCGCCGACGGGACGTTGGCAGATCTCCGCAAGGGGCACGACGAGATCCGCTTCCGCAGTGACCCTGGCCTCGATCTGCGAGCACTCGCCGCGGCTACCGGGATCGTCGCCAGCAAGGTCGGTCGCGACGAGTACGTCATCGATGCCCCACCACAACCGCGACTGATGGCACAACTCGGCGACTGGCTGGCCGAAGCCGGACATCCGCTGCACGATCTCCGCGCCGGCGGCCAACGACTGGAAGACGTCTTCCGCCGCCTCACACGCGGCGACCAGCCCAGCGGTGACCAGTGAAGATCGCGCTGATACAACTTCGCGCCGAGGTCCGCCGCTCCGCGAGCAACGGCGAGCAACTGCTGCTGACCCTCGGCATCCCGGTGTTGCTACTGGTCTTCTTCAGCCTGGTCGACGTCCTGCCGACCGGCACGAAAGACCCGATCGACTTCCTGGCGCCCGGCATCCTCGCATTGGCGACGATGAGCACGGCGATGGTCAGCCTCGGGATCGCCACCGGTTTCGACCGCGGCTACCACGTGTTGAAGCGCCTTGGAACGACCCCGTTGGGCCGGCCACGGTTGATCGCAGCCAAGATCGGCTCGGTCATCGTGATCGAGGTCGTCCAGTTCGCGGTGTTGATCCCGGTCGCCTTCGCGCTCGGTTGGGATCCCGATTCGCCGAACTGGCTGCTCGCCGTGGTCGCTGTTGTCGTCGGCACCATCGCATTCGCCGGCATCGGGCTGACGTTTGCCGGCCGGCTACCGCCCGAGGTCAACCTCGCCGCGCTGAACGGGCTCTACCTCGTGCTGTTGCTGCTCGGTGGAATGGTGATCCCCTTCGCCAAGCTTCCTGGCCCGATCCGTGGCGTGGCCCACGCGCTGCCGTCGGGCGCCCTCGCCGATGTTCTGCGCGAAACCCTGAGCAATGCGGGCACGCAGCCAACGCAGTCGTGGATCGTGCTGTGCGTCTGGGCAGTGATCGCGCCGCTGCTCGCCGCCCGACTGTTCCGCTGGGACTAGCTGCCCGGACTAGCTGACCTTCTCGGGAGGAGCCGGATTGCTGTCGAATTCGGTCTTGACCTCGTCGTACGTCAGTGGGCGGGGGCGGTAGCTGTTCTCTTCTTCCAGTTCACGGCGAATCGCTTGAAGAAGTAGAAGACGACGAGCGTCCACAGGAATATCGATCCACCGATCTTCATGATCGCCCCGGCCAACTGCTGATCGTCGGTCGGGCTGATTCCCCACACCCGAACCGGCTCGTTGTAGTGCGAGTAGACCACGCCCTCGGCGAACGTCAGCCAGCCCGCCGGCACGGTGGGAACGACGCTCTGCAGGAACAAGTAGATCGGCTTGGCCGCGTCGCTGATCCGCAGTTCGTGGAACGGCCCGACGACGGGCATCCACATCAGCAGCGCGGTCAGCACCAACAAGAGGTGCAGCGAGTAGTGCAACGGCGCGCTCTGCACCGAGGCGTTGACGACCGGTGGAATGTGGGTGACCATCACGACGCCGTTGAAGACCACGGCGGCCACGATCGGCTTGGTCATGAACACGACGATCCGCCACGTGCGGCCCGTCCCCACCAACAACCGAGCGAGCCATGTCGGCGTCGCCAGCAGCACGAGCGGCGGCATGAAGTAGCTCAGCATCATGTGCTGCAACATGTGCACCGAATAGAGGTAGCCCTCGCCGATCTGGTGGATCGGCCATGTGCTGGCGGCGAACAGCAACACCATGGCACCGATGAAGCAGCCGATGTTGGTTCGGGTGACCACCTCTTGGCCCGGCTCGACCGCCCGCGGACCGATCACCCGAACGACGTAGACGAACGCGGCGATCAGGAACGTGACGAGCAGATAGACCTCTGGGTCGGCCTGAAACCTCCACGGATTCGCGAAGGTGACCGAGAACATCTGTCAGCTCGGGTCGAAGAAGCGGAAGGTCAGCAAGGCGATGGTGTACACGAAGATGGCCAGGAACAGGCCGGTGTAGAACAGCCAGCTGAAGATCTTGTTGTCGAAGCGCAGGTGCATGAACAACGAGACCACGGTGGTGAACTTGATGACCATCAGCACCAGCAGGATCGGCAGGTACAGCTTGCCGAGATCGAGGTAGTAGAGACCGACCTCGACGCCGGTGATGATCGCCAGGGCAGCGGCGACCTTGATGTAGAAGCTGTTGGGCTTGTGCACATTGCCGGAATGCGGCGCCACCGTCTTCGGTGTGCTCCACGTGCTCGGTATTTTCGATGGCGGTCATCGGGCGAACCTCATGCCGGGATCAGGTAGACGAGGGTGAAGATGACGATCCAGACGATGTCGACGAAGTGCCAGTAGAGGCCGATCAACTCGACGACCTCGGCCTTGTCGCCTGGGACCTTGCTGCGCGAGATGATGCCGACCATCGCCATCAACATGATGATGCCGACGGTGACGTGCACGCCGTGGAAGCCGGTGAGCGTGAAGAAGCTCGAGCTGAACAGGCTGGTCGTGAAGCCGACACCTTCGTGGTAGAAGGACGTGAACTCGTACACCTGAGCACCGACGAACGTGGCACCGAGCAACGCGGTGACCGTGAGCCACAGGTTGGTCAGCCGGTCATCGCGCTGTTGCGCAGCGCTGACAGCGAGCACCATCGTGAGCGAGCTCATCAGCAGCACGAAGCTCGACACCGACGTCAGCGGGATGTCCCACAACTGTGCCGGGCCCGGGCGAGCCGGTGTGGCGGCCGCGGTACAGCATGTAGGTGGAGATGAGGCCGCCGAACAGCAGGCACTCGCTGCCGAGGAACAGCCACATCGCCAGCTTGTTGTTGCTGAGCCCGGTGGAGGTGACCATGTGGCCACCGCCGTGATCGTCGCCATGGGCGTGGGAGTCGACGGGATGACCACAGCGTGATCGTCGACCACTGCCACTGACCCGTGATCGTCGTCGGGCGCGGGAGTATCGGTGAGCGTTGCCTCAGACACTGGCCAGCTCCTTCGACGGTTCTCCACCCTGCGGCGGCGGGTCGTAGTCGCTGTCGTCGGCAACCGATGGCTCGAGCGCCCAGGCGAACAGGCCCAGCAGCAAGATGACTCCACCGAACACGGTCAGCAGGTGCGTGTAGATGACGCCGTAGGCCATGATCGGCAACGAGACGGCCAACGACGAGCGGCCAGTACGACGGCGACGGCATGTGGATGTGCTTGTCGGCATTGGCCTCTTGCTCGGCATGCAGTTCCTCGCCGGTACGCACCTTCACCAGGCGCGGCCCGGTGTCGGTGTCGACCTCTTCGTACTTCAGGTGGAAGTACTCGTCGAGCGCGTGGACGTGCGGGATGACGTCGAAGTTGTGCGCCTTCGGCGGGCTGTCGGTGAGCCATTCGAGGCTGCGCGCATCCCACGGGTCGATCGGCGCCTTGGCGCCCTTGCGCGTCGTGTGGATGACGTTGATGAGGAACAAGAAGATGCCGATGGCCAAGGTGTACGCACCGACGCTGGCCACCACGTTCCAGAAGTGGAGGTTGAAGAAGCCTTCACCGGTGAGCTTCTCGGGGTACACGACCATGCGGCGCGGCTGGCCCTGCAGACCGAGGATGTGCATCGGCCCGAACGTCAGGTTCATGCCGACGACCATGAACCAGAAGTTCCACTTGCCGAGCGTCTCGCTGAGCATCTTGCCGAACATCTTCGGCCACCAGTAGTAGAAGCCGGCGAAGATGCCGAACACGGCGCCACCGAACAGCACGTAGTGGAAGTGGGCGACGATGTAGTAGGTGTCGGTCTGCTGCGTGTCGCTGGGCGACACCGAGTGGGTCACGCCGGAGAGGCCGCCGATGGTGAACTCGACGATGAGACCGATCGCGAACATCATCGCCGTCGTGAAGCTCAACTTGCCGCCCCACATGGTGAGCGTCCAGTTGACGATCTTCACGCCGGTGGGGATGGCGATCAACATCGTGCTGACCGAGAACACCGCGACGCTGACCGGGCCGAGGCCGCTGGCGAACATGTGGTGCGCCCACACGCCCCAACCGACGAAGCCGATGGCTGCGCCGGAGAAGACCACGAACTTGTAGCCGAACAGCGGTTTGCGACTGAACACCGGCAGCACTTCGCTGACGATGCCGAAGCTGGGTAAGACGAGGATGTAGACCTCCGGATGCCCGAAAATCCAGAACAGGTGTTGCCAAAGTAGAGGGTCCGCACCGGCGTCGACGTTGAAGAACTGGGCACCGAACACTCGCTGGAACATCAGCAGGAACAGCGCCACGGTGATGACCGGGATGGCGAACACCAGGAGGAACTGCACCACCAGGATCATCCACGTGAAGATCGGCATCTTCATCAGGCTCATGCCGGGCGCGCGCATGTTGAGGATGGTGACGATCAGGTTGATGCGCGCCGGTCAGCGAGGCGATGCCGGTGATCTGCAGACCGAGTGACCAGAAGTCGACACCGTGGGTCGGCGAGAACAGCGCGTTGGCGTTGGGCTGGTACATGAACCAGCCGCCGTCGGCTGCGCCGCCGAGGAACCACGACGTGTTGAGGAAGATGCCGCCGAACGAGGAAGCACCAGAAGCCGAAGGCGTTGATGCGAGGGAACGCGACGTCGCGGGCGCCGATCTGCAGCGGCACGAAGTAGTTGGCCCACGCCGCCGCCATCGGCATCACGAACAGGAAGATCATGGTCGTGGCGTGCATCGTGAACATCTGGTTGTAGAGGCTGGCGCTGAGCACCGTGTTGTCGGGCGACAGCCAACTGGGTGCGGATCAGCAGTGCCTCGATGCCGCCGACGAGGAAGAAGAACATCGCCGCGACGCCGTACATCAGGCCGAGCTTCTTGTGGTCGACCGTGAACAGCCACGACCGCCAGCCGGTGGTGGTGACGGGGCGACGGAAGACACCGTACGAAGACGACGGGAGTGACGTACGTGGACGACGTCGCCGCCGACGGTGGCTGGAACTGTGGAGGGTCGTTCGATGATGGCCATCTGGGATCTTCCTTACTTCCGCTCGAGCAGGTAGGCGATGATCTCGTCGATCTGATCGTCGGTGAGATTGAGGTTGGGCATGCCGCGGTACTTGCCGCCGCTGATGTCCTTCTCTGCTTCGCTGGAGAACATCGGCTTCTTGGCCGGGGCATTGCGTATCCACGAGCGCAGATCGGCCTCGTTGAAGCACTCCGGTGTGACCCCGCGTAAGTACAGCGCGCCGAAGTCTTCCGGACTGGCGTTGCGCAACTCGTCCCGGCACTTGTCGGTCAACAGGTCCCACGTTGCGCCGGCAAACGTGGTGCGGGTCATGAGGTGCGTGAGGTTGGGAGCGTTGCCGGACACGATGTAGAGGTCCGGGGACGCGATGACCGGCTTCGTCGGAGTTGGTGCCGTCGGCGTTCTCCTCCGTCAGGCCGTTGACCTGGTGGCAACGCGAGCACTGGGCGCGGAACGTGTCTTCGCCGCGCAGCGCTGTCTCGTCGGTGGGTTTCGCTGCCGGCGTCAGCTGGTTCGCCACCCACGTCGAGAAGTCGTCGGCCGTGAGACCGACCGCGTCCATGCGCATTCGGGCGTGGCTGAGACCGCAGAACTCGGTGCACTGACCGGAGTAGATGCCAGGGTGATCGGCCTCCATTCGCAGGGGATGGATACGACCCGGGCACGGCGTCGCGCTTGCCGTTGAGCTTGGGGATCCAGTACGAGTGGATGACGTCGTTACTGGTGATGCGCAACAGCACCGGTGTCTTCACCGGCATCACGAGCTCGCCGCTGGTGACGATCGGCTCGGCGATCTTGACGCCGCCGCACGTCTGCACCGGGTACTCGTACTCCCACCACCACTGCTGACCCGGTGACGTTGATGACGCATTGCGTGTCGCTGGTCTTGGCGAGTGAGAAGACGGTGCTGACCGTTGGGATGCCGACGCCGATGAGGATGATCGCCGGAATGATGGTGAGCGCGATCTCGAGCGCAGGCTTGCCGTGCGTCTGCTTCGGCATCTCCTGGCCCTTGATCGCGGAACCGGATGACCACGAAGATGATGGTCGCGAAGACGATGACGCCGACGATCCCGGCGACGAGGAACACCGGCCACTGCAGGTTCTGAATGCGCTGAGCATTCGGACCGGCGGGCTTCCATGTGTCTTGCGGAGCATCCTGCGCGCAGCCGCCGAGCATGATCGCCGCAGCGATACCGGCCAGGCCGACGACCAATCGCTGTTTCACAGATCGCACGGTACTCACTGACTGGTCGACTCCGCTCATCGCTTAGGGAACCTTGATTTCGACCGGTGTGAGGTCGTCGAGACCGGGCACCGTGAACGTGTATGGCTCGTTGCTGGCAATCGACGGCTTGGGCAGCTCGAACGTCAGGAACTGGTCGCCGCCAGGCTTCACGAGGGTCGTGCAGACCTGTGGACGTGTCTTGACGGCCGTGCCGTTGACGTCTTCTGTCGAACTCGCCCATGTTGACCGTCAGCCGTCGCTGGTCGTCGTCGCGGTTCTTGAAGATCATGTTGACGGTGTTGCCACGAGAGACCGTGACCGGGTTCTGAGGCTGCTCGATGCCCTGCTGGTGGGCGATGAGTTGACCGTCTTCGAGCGTGACGATGAGCCCGACGCTGGCCTTCGAGGCGACCGCCTGCGAGCCCTTGCCGTCGATCTCGGCCAGTTCGCCGGGACCTTCCTCGGCCGAGTTGCACGCCGCACTGTTGTCGGTCTCGGTCGTCGGGTGCTCGGTGATCGGTCGTTGCCCGTCGAGGGCCGCCACCGCGCCGGCGCTGATGAGGCCGAGGGCAGCGATGGTGCAGATGCCGGTGACGACGCCCTTCTGCAGGCTCGGCTTCGACGCGAAGACGAAGCCGCCGAACAGGATCAGCGCCGCCGGTGACGACGAAGACTGCCGGGCCCGCACTCTTGTCGATCCACAACATCACTCGCGAGAACGAATAGATCAGTACGGCGAGGCCGACCGCGGCCAGTACCGGGAACTCGATCGGGTGCAGCAGGCGCTTGCGCAGGCTGAGGTTGTAGGAGGCATCGGCCGATGCTCGCTCGCTCCAGCTGCTGACCACCCATTCGACTGCCGCGGCGAGCAACAAGACGATGCCGGCCTTGAACACGATGGGCTTCGACACGGCACCGACGGCCACGGTGCCGACGCCAATGGCCGCCAACGCGGGCCACATGCTGCGTTCGGCCGGCGGCCGAGCCGCCGGGGCTTCGGTGATCGCGTTCTCCGACATCGCCGAGACGTTGCCGTCCTTCGTGTACCAGTTGACGCCGAAGATCAGTCCGAACGCGAGCGCCGCGGACAGCAGCCCGAGCACGCCGAGCCAACCCTCCGCTCCGACCTTGGCGTTGCCCCAGATCACGGCAGCCGCGATCGACAGCGCCGTTGCTCCGAGGAACAGTTTGGATCCTGTGGTGAACATTCGTGCCCCTCGCCTACTTCGTCACGTACACCACGAACCACAGCGCGAAGAACAACGCGCCGAGGAAGTACCAATACAAGGCATGCGCAGAAACAATCTCACGATCTGACGTGCGCCCACCCAGGTAGCGGAACGCGGTGATCACGCTGAACCCGATGCCGAAGACGAGCAGCAACACGAACGTTCCGGTGATCGCATAGAACATTGGATTGAACGCGGTCGCGCTCTTGCCGGTGATGGGCATCTTCATCCGGGCGTAGATGTATGCCTGGGCATTGATGATGGCCAGGCCGATGACCCCGACCAAGGCCAGCGCCAGCGACACCTGGCTGCGAGCGTCGCGGCGGGCTGCCCACACCGCCCATTGGGCGAAGACGGCGATGGGGAGGAACGCGAGCAGCATGGTGTTGGCCGGCACCATCGGCACGTTGATGCCCTTCGGTATCCACAGACCATCGGTCACGTGGAGCGCGTCGAGGCGGAACCGCATCCACAACGCCAACATGGCGCCGATCATTGCGCCGGCGGCGACACATGCGAGCGCCGTGCCGACGAACAACTGTCGTCGTGGGGCAGGTGCTGCGGCGGATGGCAGAGCGAGCATCAGCGGTCTCTCCGTGGCTTCAGGTCGAGCAGGGGTTCGGCGGACGCCACCGTGTGCATGTCGACGAAGTTGTCGTACGGCGCCGGCGACGACGTCGCCCACTCCAACGTCTGGCCGTCCCATGGGTCGTCACCGGCGAGGCTGCCCTTCCGGAACGACCGAGTTGCCAGGGCGGCGAAGCCCAGGACCGTGACGAACATCAGCACATGACCGGCCGCGGACAGCAGGTTCCACAGGTTCTGCGGGCCGGAGTAGTCGAACTCCGTGACACCGGCCGGCTGCTTGGCGAACCCGGCGATCAGCAGCGGCAACGCGGCCAGAACTGTGGCAATGAAACCGAGCCCGGCGAGGGGCAGTGCTGCCTTGTCGGGGATCGTGCGCCCCCACAGCTTCGGGCCCCAGTAGGTGATGGCGCCGAGTGCGGTGAGCACGCCGCCATACACGATGTACAGCCACACGCCTTCCTCGAACACCGTGCCGGTGAGGTGCGCATCGCCGACCAGGTAGACGGCGTTGGCAGCGACGCCGGTGAACACCATCAACGCGCCGAGCAGGCCGAACACCACCGGTGCCATGACTCGCGTCTTGTTGCTGCTGCGCAGCGCCAGCGCGCCCAGTGAGATGACGATGAAACCGCCGAGCACGGGCAACAGGTTGAAGAAGCCGTACGACAGCAGCTCGGCGAAACCGTGTCGGAAGCCGAGATCCCTGACGCCACCGATCAGCAATGCGGGTTCCTGCAGCATCGCGCCCAACGCAGCAACGATTCCGACAAGGCCGATACCGGTGAAGATGACGCCGCGCTTTGGCAACTTGCGCCCGCTCGCAACCGCGATCACTTCCACTGAGAACCCGAACGCGACGACGGCGTAGACGATGGTGGCCGGCTGGGTGAACCCGAACCCGATCCACTGGTTGATGCGACAGATTTCCGCCGAAGGCGAAGCGGCCGTTCTGGTAGTCGACGTAGGTGTAGATCAAAGCGCCCATGACCGCCGGGAGGACGAGCAACATCCCGACGGCACCGATCAGCGCCGACCAGGCGAACACCGGTACGCGGCGCATGTTCATGCCGGGGGCACGGGCGGTGAGGATGGTGGTGGCCAGCGATCCCGCTCCGGCAACGAGGCCGATGAGCAGCGTGATGTGACTGACGAGGAACAGCGCCACGAACTTGCTGTTGCCGCCCGCCGGACCGCCGTTGCAAGCGATCGAGATGACGACCAGCACTGCGCCGACGAACCACGTCCAAAATCCCGCTGCGGCGAGACGGGGGAAGGTGAGCGATCGGGCACCGAGTTGCAACGGGACGACGGCGATCGCGACGCCGAGGAGCAGAGGGACAAGAACCACGAACGTGAGGCCGATCCGGTACATCGCGAACAGTTGCGGGATCGAGTTGACGTCGAGCATCGAGGCCTCGGCGTCGACGCGCTCGATGCCGAGCAGGGCGGCAACGACGATGACGCCGAGCAGACCAACCAGCGACACCGAGATGAACATTCGCCCGATCCGCTTGTGATCGGTCGTGGTCATCCATCCGCCGACCGACGCCGTTGGATCGCCGGCCAACACGGGTGCCTCGGGAGAAGCATCAGCCGCGTTCGTATCGATGCCTGCTGCGTGCGTATCGATGATGGTCATGGACAGCGAACTCTTTTCGTTTCGGGCGCGCTGGCGCGCACCCGATTCAGTGCTCGATCGGTTACGGACGATTGGGTTACACCTGCGAGATTACCCATAGCGACGCGCGGGCGGAAATCCTCAGGCGCCCGAGAGCACCAGTACGTCGATCGTCATTGCAGCGAACAGCAACGTGACATACGTGATGCTGAACCCGAACACACGCATCGACCTTTGCGGGGTGGGGTTTTTCCCGAGATCGACGGTGCTCCACAGGAACAGGCCGCCGGCAACCACAGCCGTCACGCTGTAGATCAAGCCGAGCTCGGCGACCGGGATGAGCACGAGTGTGAAGGCCACCATCGCCACGGTGTAGCCGACCATCTTGCGCGCCGTGACCTCCGCCGTCTCCACTGCCGGCAGCATGGGCACGTTGGCGGCTCGATAGTCGTCGGCATAGCGGATGGCCAGGGCCCAGAAGTGCGGGGGCGTCCACAGGAACATCACGATGAACAGGACGACCGGCGCCCAGCCGACGTCGTTGGTCACCGCTGCCCAGCCGACCAGGACGGGCACGGCGCCCGCGGCACCACCGATGACGATGTTCTGCGTGCTCGTGCGCTTCAGCCACAGCGTGTAGACGAACACGTAGAACAAGGTGGCCGAGAGGGCCAGCACCGCGGACAGCAGGTTGGCGCCTGCCCACAGGACCCCGAAGGCGATGGCCTCGAGCAGGAGGGCGAAGATCAGGGCGTTGCGAGGTTTGATGAGGCCGGTGACCAGCGGACGGCCCTGGGTGCGGGGCATCAGCTTGTCGATGTCGCGGTCGACGACCATGTTGATCGCGTTGGCGCCACCCGCGGCCAGCGTGCCGCCGATCAAGGTGATGGCCACCAGTGACCACGACGGCCACCCGCCCTGCGCCAGCACCATCGTCGGCACCGTGGTGACCAGCAGCAGTTCGATGATGCGCGGCTTGGTGAGCGCGATATAGCCGCCGAGAACGGTGGTGGGTGTGCGGCGACTGCCGTGTGTGATCCCATGACGATCGCGGCGCGTGGGCGCCAACCGCGAAGGTACGAGAGGGCGAGCGCCGACGGCCATGGGGATCATCGTACGGGCGTCCGAAGACAGTGGCCAAGCGGCAGAATGGGAAGATGGCCCCAACGCCCGCTCCCGTCGAGGTCGGCAAGACCGACATCGACGAAGAAACCGTGCCGGACCGGCCGTGGATCGTGCTGGTCTGGAATGATCCCATCAACCTCATGAGCTACGTCACCTTCGTCTTCCAGAAGGTCTTCGGCTACAGCTTGGAGAAAGCGACGTCGCTGATGCTCGACGTGCACGAGAAGGGACGGGCCGTCGTGTCGAGTGGGGCGAGAGAGAAAGCCGAGATCGACGTGTTTCGATTGCACGAGCACGGCCTGTGGGCCACGATGCAGCAAGACGACTGATGGCCCGCAGGAACAAGTTCATCCCGCCGATCGAGCGCGTGCGCGACGGCTTCGTCATCAACATCGGCGACGACGAGCGGGAGTTGGTGAATCGGTTGATGAGCGAGCTCGGCCAGTTGCTGATGGGCGAGGCCGACGACCCACGCCTGAAGCGAATGTTCCCTCCGGCGTACCACCTGGCCGACGACGCCGACGCCAATGCCGAGTATCAGCGGTTGATGCGCGAAGACCTCGTTGCGTCGCGACTGGCGGGGATCGCGACCGTCAGCCTCTCGCTGCAGAATGCCGGACCGGTGAGTGAAGAGGCGATGGTCTCGTTCGTGCAAGCGATCAACGGACTGCGGCTCGTGCTCGGCACGATGCTCGACGTCGTCGAGGACGACGACCCCGACGACATCGACGAAGACGATCCGCTGGTCGGCGAGCACCACCTCTACAACTTCTTGAGCTGGTTGCTCGACTGGGCCGTGCGGGCCCTCGGTGAGCCGGCTACGCAGCGGGGAACATGAAGCAGCCGACCGTGCCGAGCCCGGCGTACACGCCGACGCTCGGTCCGATGCGGTAGCGAACGACCTCGAGCACGTTGGGCGATGTGCGCACCGCATCGCTGAGGGCCTCTGTCAGCGGCTCGCCGGCTCTGTCGGCCATGCCGACGGCCACGTTCAGATCCGTGCCCCAACCGATCGCCGTCGACGCCATCGCCTCGACCGCCTCGGCAACGTTCGCGACCCGCGACACGACGCTGACTCGCCCGTCGTTGACGGTCATGACCGGAACACCGTCGAGCTCGTCACCGGCGCGGATGAAGTTCAACTGGCCGACGACGAAGACTGCGCCGATGCGCGGTGTCAGCGATTCTGCGACCTGCACGGCTTCGTCGATCTTGGCCCCGCGAGCGATTGCATCGGCCGCCGACCACACGCAACAACTGACGCCGAACCCTGCGGTGCCCGAGTCGACCAAGCGCACGGGTATCGGCAACAGTCGCGCAGCCAAGCGCGCCGCGTTCAACGTGCCCGATGTGGCGGCGGTGACGTGGATGGAAAGGATCTCGTCGCAACCACGTTGCAACAGCGTGTCGTAGGCCGCAGCGAACTGTCCGGGACTCGGTTGGCTGGTGCTGACTCGAGGCGGTGGATCGGCGGACAGCATGTCGTAGAACACGTCGGCATCGAGGTCGACACCCTCGAGATAATCGTGATCATTGACGGTGACGGTGACCGGAACGACCTCGACGTCGTACCGTTCCGCAAGCGATTGCGGAAGCTGCGAATTCGAATCTGTGCAGAGACCGATCATCCCGGATGTCCGCATGGGCTCACGATAAACGAATCATCACGCCGTGTCGCCGGACGCCCCGTGAAAAACTGTTAAGGGTTGGTCAAGTCGCCGAGCCAGCTCGGCAGTCGCGTCGGTCTGCCGGCACTGGTCACACAGCCGTGCACGGTGACAGCGGTCGCCCTGACCTCTCCTTCGACGGTGATCAGATACGTCATCTGAAACGAGGTGCGCGTCGCCGAGGTCAGCTGCAGATGGACATCGATCTGCTCGTCGAAACGAAGCGGCTGCCGGTACTGCACGAAGCATTCGAGCACCGCGTAGTCGACACCCTCTGCACGCATCTCGGAGTACGGATGACCGAGGAAGCGGAGGTAGGCGACCCTGGTCTCTTCGAGGTACAAGAGGTAACGGCTGTGATGGACGATTCCCATCGCATCGGTCTCGGCGAACCGAACCCTGATCATGTGAGTGAACGGATAGTCGCTCGTCACGAGCGACGGCTCCACGGAGAGGCGCACGCAGGGCACCGTAGCTGCCCTGCCTTTCCAATCGCTCGGCTCGAATCAGCTGGCGCGATTCGGTGGACCTGCTGATAGTGTTGCGACGCTCTCAACCGGAAGAAGATCCCTAGCCCCCATCGTCTAGTGGCCTAGGACACCACCCTTTCAAGGTGGCGGCACGGGTTCGAATCCCGTTGGGGGTGCTGGTCAGATTGATCCACAATCTGGTCCCGTGGTGAAGCTGGAGTTCACGCCGGCCTGTCAAGCCGGAGGTCGCGGGTTCGAGTCCCGTCGGGACCGCTGTAAAGAAAAATAGGTTGCAAGCACGGTCGAGTAGCTCAGTCGGCAGAGCACACGCCTGAAAAGCGTGGGGTCACCGGATCGACGCCGGTCTCGACCACTAGGGATTTCGAAGAGAAAATGGGCCGAACGGCCTATCCGTTACCTGATCAGGCCGCCTGGGTGCCGCCGATAGCGTCGACGGCATGGATCGCGCCAGACCGGCTCTCGAGCAACAGCTCGTGGAGCTGCTCGGCGCGATCGAGCCACATCACACTCGTGCCACAGCATCCGACTCGACCGAGCTGGATCTCGCGCATCTCTTCGACGTCCAACTGGCCAGCCGGCACTGCGACTTGGCGGCGCGTTGGCTGCGATCTCAAGGCAAGGGCTACTACACGATCGGCTCGGCGGGTCACGAGAGCAACGCGATCGTGGCGATGGCGACACGCCCGTCCGACCCGGCGCTGTTGCACTATCGAAGTGGCGGCTTCTACCTCAGTCGCTCCGGCCTCACCGGTGTCAGCGACATCCTCGCCGGCGTCGTCGCAGCGACGAGCGAGCCGATCTCCGGCGGGCGGCACAAGGTGTTCGGGCGTCACGATCTGGCGATCATTCCCCAGACTTCGACGATTGCCTCGCACCTTCCGCGCGCGGTCGGCGTTGCGTTCGCGATCGACAGGGCGGCGAAGCTGCGGGTCCCGTCGCCATGGCCGACCGATGCGATCGCGGTGTGCAGCTTCGGAGATGCGTCCGCGAACCACTCGGTAGCAACGGGAGCGTTCAACACCGCGGCGTACTCCGCGTACCAACGTCTGCCGATGCCACTGCTGTTCGTGTGCGAGGACAACCGGTTGGGGATCAGCGTTCGCACTCCGAGCGGCTGGATCGAATCGATGTTCGGATCTCGCCCGCACCTGCGCTACGCAGCAGTCGACGGCGACGATCCGCTTGCAGTCGGCGGAGGTCGCAACGGAGCTGGCCGACTGGGTGCGCGCCAAGCGCAAGCCGGCGTTCCTCCACCTTCGCACCGTGCGATACGGCGGCCACGCCGGCACCGACGTCGAAGCTGCGTATCGCACCGCCACCGAGCTGCGCGCCGATGCCGACCGCGATCCGATTCTCGGTACCGCGCGAGCGTTGCTCGGTGACAGGTTGGACGACGTCGGCCTTGCTGCAGCGACACGACGAGATCGCAGACATGGTGTACAAGGTGGCCGCGGATCTGGCGGAGGCCGAGCAGCTGACCGACGCCGGCGAGGTCATGCGTCCGCTGTCGATGCGGCGCCCCGACGAAGTCGAGCGAGTTGCCCGCAGCCTGACGCCGTCGTCGACACGGCGACCCGCTGACATTCGCGCAAGCGGTCAACACAACGCTGGCGACGGTGCTCGACCGCCAGCCGAACGTGCTTGGTTTTCGGTGAGGACGTCGCCGTGAAGGGTGGCGTGTACGGAGTCACCAAGGGTCTCATGGGCAAGGCCGGCGCCGGGCGCGTGTTCGACACCTTGCTGGACGAGACGTCGATCCTCGGCCTGGCCAACGGCAGTGCGATCAGCGGGTTCGTGCCGATCCCCGAGATCGAGTACCTCGCCTACCTGCACAACGCCGAAGACCAGTTGCGAGGCGAGGCAGCGACGCTGTCGTTCTTCTCCAACGGTCAGTATCGAAACGGGCTCGTCGTTCGGGTGGCGGGGTACGGCTACCAGGAAGGGTTCGGTGGGCACTTCCACAACGACGATGCCGTCGCGGTGTTGCGCGACATCCCCGGCCTCGTCGTTGCATCCCCGTCGCGCCCCGACGACGCCGCGGCGATGCTGGCAACGTGTGTCGCGGCGGCTCAGGTCGATGGCACAGTGTCGGTGTTCCTCGAGCCGATCGCCCGCTACCACACACAGGATCTCTACGAGGCAGGCGACCGTGAATGGATGGCCCCGATGCCGGCGCGACGATCACGTTGCAATCGGTTCGGCGCGAACGTACGGCAACGGTCTCGACCTGACGATCATCACGTGCGGCAACGGCCTGCTGTTGAGCCTGCGTGTCGCGCGCCGGTTGGCGGGTCGCGGCGTCGGTGTACGCGTCGTCGACATTCGCTGGCTGTCGCCGCTGCCGATCGACGATCTCATCCGCGAGACGCACGCCACGCGGGCCGTGCTCGTCGCCGACGAGACCCGGGCCAGTGGCGGATGGAGTGAAGGTGTCGTCACCGCGCTTGTCGATGTCGGCATCACGACGCGCATCGGTCGGGTCACGAGCAAGGACAGCTTCATCCCGCTCGGCGATGCAGCCAAGCTCGTGCTCCTCAGCGAGGACGAGATCGAGGCGGCCGCATACCGCCTGCTGCACAACTGACCGGGTCGTCGGACACCGACTCGCGGCATCGGTACAGTCATCACGACCACCATGCCCCTACAACTCACCTTCGTCACCTCCGCCAAGCGCTTCGTCGACCTGCCCGACTCGCCTGGCGAGGTCGCGTTCGTCGGTCGCTCGAACGTCGGCAAGTCGTCGCTGATCAATGCGCTGGCGAACCGCCGTCAATTGGCGAAGGTGTCGAACACTCCGGGCCGGACCCAGCTGATCAACTTGTTCGTGCTGCCCAACGGAGCAACCGTCGTGGACCTGCCCGGCTACGGCTACGCCAAGGTGCCCGGCCGCGAGCGAGCCGGCTGGCAAGCGATGATCGAGGGGTACCTCCTGGAGCGCGAGCCGCTGGAACTCGTCTTCGTACTGGTCGACGGCGAGATCGGCCCGACCAAGCTCGATCTGCAGATGCTGGCCTGGATGCAGGGCAACGCCATCCCGTACCAGATCGTCGCGACCAAGCTCGACAAGGTGAAGCCGTCGAAGCTGGCCGGCCGCAAGCAACAACTCGCCCGCGCCTGCCTGTTGGATGAGGGTGATGTCATGTGGGTGAGCGCGAGCAAGGGGACCGGGATCGATCGTCTGCAAGCTCACGTCAACAACCTGCTCACGGTGTGAATCCTCAACGCAGAGTGACATTTCGGCGCGAAAAATGAGTCGTTAGAACTACCCATTGCGTCAGGACCACCACCAGGAGTAGTCTTACCCGTTGTGGTAGGACGGGATATCCGATCGACAGGACAATTGATGACTCGGCTGGGCTATAACCCCGACGCCTCACGCTCTGAGCAGGTGCGATGGCTGGTGTCGCGCATCGAGCCGCTTTTGCTCGTGATGCTGTCGGCACACTATTTGTTGCGCACCTCCGTGTGGCCGGTGTCGATCCCGGTCGTGGTCCTGGCCATCGCCGGCCTCGCTCTCGGACTTTTCGGGGCCGTCTATCCGACGAACTCCCGACTCGGTCTGCTTCGAGCGACGGCGGCCACGGGATTGCTGCTCGCCATCTCGCTGGCGCTCTCGGAGCACCTCGTCGACTTCATCCCGTGGTTCGCGATCCTGGGCATCAGCTACCCGCTGATGTTCGGCCTGCGCCGGGCCTGGCCCTTCATCGTCGTCAACGCGGTCGGGATGGGGGTCGCGGCAACGTCGGCGTTCGGTGTCACGTCGGGTCTCCTGCGAGTCCCGATCGTCGTGATCGGCGGAGTGATCGCAGGCCTCGTTGCCGACGCGCTGGAAGAGGCCACCCTGTCGGCCACCACCGCAACCCGCGATGCGGTGCGGGCCCGGACGAGCGAGAACTACCTCCGCACCGTCCTCAACACCGCACCGATCGGGATCCTCGTGATCGGCGGCGAGCTCGAGAACTCGTTCATGAACGCGCGCATCTCGCAGTTCCTCGATTCCGCGCCGGTGCTCAACGACCTCGACGCGCTACGGACCTATCTCGACCCTGCCGACCAACACATCTTCGAGGAGCTGCGCGACAAGGTCGCGAACGGCGAGACAGCGACCTACAGCTGCCGCGTCGAGCTGCCCAACCTCGGTCGTCGCAACGTGCAGATCGTCGCCGCCCCCGCGATCGACGACAACGGTCAACACACCGGCACCGTCGTGATCGTGCGCGACATGAACGACGAGGTCGGACGGCGCAAGGAGATGGAACGGTTCCGCGCCGTGGCCGATGCGACCACCGACCTCGTCGCGATCGCTTCGTTCGGCGACGGCACCAACTACCTCAACCCCGCGGGCGAGCGGTTCTTCGGCGCCAATCCGCTGAACCGCAACGACACCTTGAAGTTCATTCCCGAGGAGTACCGCGAGACGATGTTCGCCGAGATCGGCGAAGCCATCCGCGACGGCGGCACGTGGAGCGGCGAGATCGAGATGGTCGATCAGGACGGCGAGCGGCACCCGATGTCGGGCGTCGCCGTGGGCATCCGCGACGAGCAAGGTCACCTCGAAGGCTTCGCCGTCACGTACCGCGATCTGTCCGATCGCAAGCGCCTCGAGGCACGCCTGGCCCACGACGCCGGCCACGATGCGCTTGACCGGACTGCCCAACCGTCAGCAGTTGTTCCACCTGCTGACCAACACCATCGGCGATCGCGAGCGGATGGCCGTGATGTTCTGCGACCTCGACGACTTCAAGGTCGTCAACGACAGCCTCGGCCACTCGGTGGGCGACCGCTTGCTGCAGGTCGTTGCCGATCGCTTGCAGACAGCCACCCGTGGCGGCGACATCGTCGGCCGTCTCGGTGGCGACGAGTTCCTCGTCGTGTGCCGCAACATCGGCACCGATCTCGAAGTGGCGGCGATCGCTGATCGTCTGCTGGCTGCGGTGAAGGCGCCGATCAGCCTCGATGGGCGAGAGCACGTCGTGTCGATGAGCGTCGGTGTCGCGTTCGGCATCGGTTCCGACCCGGCCAACGAGATCGTGCAGCGCGCGGACTTGGCGATGTACGCGGCCAAGCAAGCGGGTCGCCGTCGAGTGGCGATGTTCGATCAGACGATGCGCCGCCAGGTCGACGATCGCCTCGACATGGAGCGCGAGTTGCGCGCCGCCTTCCGCGACAACCAGCTGTCGTTGCACTACCAACCGATCGTCAACACCGGAACGCGCGACGTGCTCGGCTTCGAGGCGCTCGTACGTTGGCAGCACCCGACCCGCGGCCTGATCCTGCCCGGCAAGTTCATGCCGATCATCGAGAGCGCCGGCTTCTCGATCCAACTCGGCGAGTTCGTGCTGAACGAGGCCACACGCGCCGCGTCGTTGCTACGACTGCGCAACCCGAACCTCAGCATGTCGATCAACCTGTCGGCGCCGGAGTTGAACAACGGGGACCTCGTCGAGAACGTCGCCAAGGCCATCACCCGCGCGGGAATCGGCGCCTCCGCACTGACCATCGAGATCACCGAAGACATCGTGATGGCCGACATCGTCGCCGCCAAGCCGCAACTCGACGAGCTGCACGGCCTCGGTGTCCGCATCGCGATCGACGATTTCGGCACCGGCTACTCCAACCTCGCGTTGCTACGGCAGTTCGCCGCCGACTTCGTCAAGATCGACCGCAGCTTGATCAGCGGGCTCGACACCGAGCGCGGCGGCAGCGAGTTCGTGCGCCTGATCCTGTCGCTGGCCCATGAGCTGGGATTTGCCCCGATCGCCGAGGGCGTCGAGACCGAAGCGCAGCTCGAGGAGCTGCGTCGCCTGGAGTGCAAGATGGCCCAAGGTTTCCTGTTTGCAAAGCCGATGACACTGGCCGACGCCCTGGCGTTCGCCAGCAGCGGCGCGTACGGACAGCGGGTCTGAACCGCGCTGATTCTCTGGCGGAAGAATCGATAGGCTCACACCCACGAAAACGTCGCCGGATCATCGGCCAACAAGGTAGGCGGCATGGGACAGTTGCAGAAGGTGAGCTGGAGGACGGCTGGCTATGCCGCGCTCGCCACCGCGCTCGTCGCTGGATCGGTCATCGCCGTCCTCAACAGCGACGGAGTCAAGCCCACAGCGTTGACCTCCAACGCGGCGACGAAGTGGCTCGTCGACCGGACCCACGGCAACGTCGTGCTGGTCGACGGCCTGGCCGGGCACGTGTTGGCGAAGATCACCACCGACTCCAGACCTGCGGCGACGAAGTGGCCGTGCAGGGCGCCGGCGGCGCGTTCCTGGTCGGCAAGTCGCAGGGCTCGATCCGCACCATCTCGACGGCCAAGCTGCAACTCGGAACCGCCCAGCCGTTGGCATTGCTGACCGAGCGAAGCACCGAGTTCGGCGTCGGCGCCAGCGGATTGACGGTCGTCAGCCCCGACTCCACCAAGGCCAAGGTCGTCGCCGTCGACGACGTGTCGCGCGACATCGACGTGCCGACGTCCGACGAGGCACTGGTCGCCGGCGACGGGAGCATGTGGCTGCTGTCGCAGACCGACGCCACCCACGTCAACGTCGACCAGTCGAGCGCGACGGTGCCGTTGCGCAGCAGGGCCAACCAGCAGATCACGGTCGGGTCGAAGGCAGTTTCGTACGACCAGGCCAACGGCACCCTCCGGTGGCTCGACGGCGCCGACATCGACCTGACTCGCGTCCTCCCCAATCCCAGCGAGGCGATTCTGCAGCAGTCGGGCGATGCGGCACCGTGCGTGTGGGTGGGCTCCGACGACACGTTGGCGTGTGTCGGTGCCACGGGTGTCGATCACACAGAGACGATCGACGGCATGCACCTCGCAACCGGCGACCGGCTTGCGGTCGCCGGCACCACCGGCGTCATCGTCACCGACCGCAACGACGTCACCCGCATCGACCTCGAGGCACGGCGACTGGCCCAGGACGAGGCCACAGACCCGACGTCGCCGCGGATCGCAGGCTCACGCTCACGATCACCGCGACCAACGACATGATCTGGCTCGACGACCACGACGGGGTCGACGCCTGGGTCGTGCAGCGTTTCGGCATCAACCACATCAACAAGGACGACGACGCTCCGCTGCTCGACGCCACCGGGACAGGTCCAGGATCAGGGCAACGGGCCTGACGCCGAGCCCGACGCCGGGCGGTGCCGACTGCGAACGGGCAGCGACAACGTCGACCATCCCGATCGACAACGACGGCGTGCAGGATCCGCCCGTGCGCGATCGACGACTCGGTCACGGCACGTGCCGGCAACGTCATCACCATTCCCGTGACGGCCAACGACTACGACCCCGACGGCGATGCGATCGCGGTGCTGGAGGGCGACACCGAGTCGCCGACCCACGGCACCACCGACGTGCTCAATGGAACGTCGATCGCCTACCGACCCGACGCCGGGGTTCAGCGGCACCGACACGTTCGATGTACACGATCGTCGACGAGCACCGGCGGCGACGGCGACGGCGACGGTGAATGTGGAGCTGTTCTCGCCCGACAGTCCCAACCGGCCGCCCATCGGCCGGCCCGACACGGTCAAGACCCGCCTCGGGCGGCCCGTCGTCATCGACGTGCTGGCCAACGACATCGATCCCGAGCGCGACATGTTGACGATCTCGAGCTTCCAGAATGCCGGGCTCGCCAAGATCACCGACACCAAGGGCCCAACCGGCCTGCCGGCATTGCTGTACACGCCGCCCGCCGGCGCGGCCGGCATCGGCAACTTCTCGTTCACCTATCAAGCGGCCGATCCGCAAGGCGGCATCAGCCAGAAGACCTCGTCACCGTCGAGGTCTCCAGCACCGACTCGGTCGAACTCGCCCCCGAAGGCCGTCCCGGACTCGATACGACTGTCGGTCGGCGTGCCCGGCACCGCTCGACGTGAAGGCCAACGACATCGACGACGACGGCGATCCGCTCACCATCTCGTACGACGAACAGCGTCCGCGGCGTCGACGCGAAGGTCGTCGGCCAGCAGCTCGAGCATCACCCTGCAACCGGGCGCCGCAGAACTGCTCGGTCATCCACTACAACCTGACGGACGGCTCGCTCGGATCCGGTGCAGGGCAAGGTGCTGGTGCTGCGACTCGACGACACCGCGCCGAACCGTCCGCCTGTCGCCAACGCCGACGCCGAACGCGTGGTGATCGGCAACTCGGTGAAGATCGCGGTCACCGCCAACGACGTCGACCCCGAACACGACCCGATTCGGCTGTTGTCGGTCGGGCACGCCTCCGACGGCGTCAGCGCCGCCAGCGTCGAAGGCAACTCGGTTCGCTTCAAGCCGAACCTCCCCGACATCACCGAGCCCACGCCGGTGACGTTCAGTACACGATCAGCGACGGCCACGGCAACGAGGCAACCGGCAACGTCACCGTCACGGTCCTGGTCGAGGCGCTGCCCGCGCGGCCCCGTTCGCTGCCGACGACTTCGGCGACACGGTCACGAACAAGCCGGTCACGATCGACGTGCTCGCCAACGACAGCGATCCCTCCGGAGGCGGAAGGCCCAGCCTCATCGCCAACCCGGTCTGCGGCGGCGGCGGCGACGCGGTGAGGACCAGCGACGATCGAGTCACGTTCACGCCGCCGACCGGCGCCGATCGGCACCTACAAGTGCAAGTACACGGTCGCCAACGCGCAAGGCCTGCGAGCCGAGGCGTCGATCATCGTCACGGTCACCGCCGCGCCGGTCGACAACGGTCCACCGGTCATGGACACGCCTCGAACCAACCTGACGGTCGACGTCGGCGAGCGACTCTGACGCTGACGGCCGACGATGTCGCCAACGACCCCGAGGGCGACAGCCTGGTCTTCACCTCTGTCGGCGTTGCCAGCCCGCCCCACGGATCGACCAACTTCACTGCCAAGACCTCCGTCATCACGTACACGGCACCCAAGGTGGGCACGCCCGACAAGACCCCGACGTCGGACACGCTCAACGTCGTCATCAGCGACGGTCACGACGGCAACACCCAGGGACAGATCTCGATCAAGATCAACGACACCACGACAAGCGCCGATGCCACCGACGACACCCGCGCCACCGACGACGCACGAGATCCAGCGCGCTTGGCCGCTGGGTAGCCCGCTGTCGATCAACGTCGTGGCAGAGTTGCTCGATTCGAACCCGAACACAACCCTGACCCTGACCGCCGTCACGGCGCAGTCAGGCCCGGGCGACGCCAACCTCGTCGGGGGTCTGGCCGTCATCGACCCGACAGGCGCCGGCACCATCGTCGCCAACTACACGGTGACCAACTCGGCCGGTGGCACGGCGAGCGACCGGATCACGGTCGTCGTCACTGCGCCGCCGCCCAGCAATCCGCCGGTCGCCAACAACGACGCGATGACCATCGACAGCGGCGGTAGCAACAGCATCGACCTGCTGGCCAACGACACCGGCATCAGCGACCCCGGCGACGTGCCTGCGCTCGCGCTGGTCAACCGGCCGCCGGCCGCATTCGGTTCGGTCACGCTGCTCAACAGCACCCTGACGTTCGTCGCTGCGCCGAACGCGAGCGGCATCGCCGTCATCCGCTACAGCCTCACCGACGGCACTGGAATCACGAGCACGGCAAATGTCTCGCTGAACGTGTTGCCGTGCGGTGAGAGCCTGCCCACCACCCGAGCCGCCAGCCTCTTCACCCCATACATGACGCCGATCGACATCAACCTCAACGACTACGTGACATCCGGTCACGTCGTTGCCGGGAAGCGTCTCGGGCGCAGGTTTGACCGGCGCCACCGGCACCTATTCACGCCGCCGGCGGGAATGAATGGAACCGAGACCGTCACCTACCACGTGCAGAACGGCTGTCAGCAGACCGCTCCAGGGCGAGCTGACCATCGACGTCAACCGCGCACCGGTGGGCGGCAACATCACCCGCAACCTGTCCCGCGGCGACACATTGGGCATCCAGATCGCCGAGCTGGCGTCCGACGACGAAGCACTCAGCATCGTGACGCCGCTGACCGGCGCCCCCTCGTGGGTCAGCTAGTGACGGCACGTCGCTGACAGCGACGCCGCCCGGCAACACTCCCAGTGGCACGTACACGTTCAACGTGACCGTGCAGGACCTCGGCGGCCTTGACGGCAGGCAACGACGGTCAATCTCGTCATCAGCAACCTCCCGCCCACGGCCCTGGCCGACAACTACCAGACGGACCAGCAGCCGTTCTCGTTCGATCCGACCCTGAACGACACCGACTCGGATCCGGGTCCGTTGAGCATCCAGTCGATCTCATGGTCGCCTGCGTCGGACTCGCCGATCACCGTCACTGGCACCCTGGTCACCGTCGCCGCTCCGCACGGAACCTCCACGCTGAACTACACCATCGTCGACAGTGGCGGGCTGACCGCGAGCTCCACCATCACGATCACGTACAACCGTGCGCCGACGATCCAATCCGACACCGAGAGCACGAACGGCCAACTGACGGCTCATGTGCCCCTGCAGATCGTCGAACCCGACGGCGACCCGGTCTCGGTCGTGTGTCAGTCCTCTGATCCCCAGGTCAGCGTCCTCGTCGAGGCCAATCCAAATCCCGGCCCGCCGGCACCAGACGCCCAGCACCCCAAGTTCGAACTCGAAGTCACGGTCACGGAGGAGTTCAAGGACTCGAACGGCACGGCCATCATTCACTGTGGTGTCCGCGACAGCTTTGGAGCGACCGCCACCGCGGACATCACGATCACGGTCAACTGACCTCGATATTGAGCCCGCTGTTCGCGCGTCGCTGTCAGGACCGCGGAGTCAGCGCAGCGGTGATTGGGTGCGGCGGCGCAGCGATCGTGTGCTGAGCCACCACTTCCATCGCCACCACCGTGACGACGAGTTGCGGATGCTCGCCTCGACCAGCTTCAACTGGTCGACCGCGTCGGCCGCACGCTTCGGATCGACCGACGCTGTCGCGAACGTGACCGCATCGGCGTGACGCTGCAGGCGACCGAGCGGCGGGCCCGCAGCGGGCTGCGTCTTGACCCCGGCTTCGACGAGTTGCGCGTTGGTGTCGCTGGTCTGCAGCGTGGCACCCGCGTCGACCAGTGCATCGGTTGCCAACGTCCAGGCCGTGCTGACCCGGCGCGCCGGATCATCGGCCTTGAGGCCCTTGCGACGGCGAATCTTCTTCCACGTGACGACGAGCGCGAACAAGAACACCGGCCACAGCAGCAGACCCGGCGAACAGCCCACCGCGCAGCACCCACATCCGCGACGCCGGACCAGCCATTGTCCTTCGCCGGCGGAAGGGGCGCATCGACGGGATCGTTGGTGTCGGTCTGATCGACCTGCCGGTGGGTTCTCGGGTTGCGCAGCCGGAGGTGTTTCCGGCTGACCGGCTGCCTGCTCCTGCTGGTCGATCCTCGGTCGGCGTCGTCGGGAACAGCTTCGACCTTGACCCAGCCATCAGCGACGCGGACCTCGGCCCAGGCAGCGGCCTCTTGGTGGTGATGGTGTCGGATATCGACGTCGTGTCGATCTCGTACCCGGTGGCAACACGGGCATCGACACCGAGGCTGCGGGCCAGCAGCACGAAGCCGGTCACGAACTGCTCGACATTGCCGATCTTGGTGGACCTCAGGAAGGTGTCGATCAATGACTGCTGAACGCCACCGGGTGTCTCCGGGTTGAGGGTGTAGTCGCCGTCGTGCAGCGCCTCCGCCAGATTCGCGACCTGCTGTGCAACCGTGCCGTCACCCGCCATCCCGGTTGCCAGCGTCTTGTACGAGCTCTCGATGTCGGTCGGCTGCACGGTGGCCACCGCACCTGCCGTCGGCGGGATCGAACTCGCTCAACGGCTCGACGGTGAACACCGTCGAGGCCGGTCGCTCGTCGCCGATGATCCGGATCACTCGCCGCTCGACCATCCGCCTCGACCGGGCTCGTGCTCCGCAGGATGCGTCCGGGCGACACCCACAGGTCGGTGTCGTGCGCGCTTGGCGGTCGACGTGGACGTCGACCTGCTCGGCGCCGGTGCCGATGTCGAGACGGTTGCCGACCGGCAGCAGGCGGCCGCTGGTCGACCACGACTCGCCGTTGTACAGATCGAGGGCCGACACGTCGCCAGTAGCTTCAGTGCGGGCAGCGACGGCGACTCCACGTCGTACAGATCGACCGGTGGACTGCGTCCTGCTGCGACGTCACGTCGGCGAGCGGATCGAGCAGCGCCAATTGGCTGTCGGCGCGGATCACGAGTGACGCGGATTGGCCCGTTCGGCCACCGCCACCCCCACGCCGAGCGAGACCAACAACGCAACGAGACCGGCCGAGACTGCCGACCATCAGACCCGAGCGGATGCTGGCGACACGATCGTCGAGCCCGATCCACAACAGGACGAACGACGAGGCGCCGGCGAGTACGAGCGCCTGCATTTGCGGTCCGTCCGGAGCACCGACCGCGATCAACGCGACCATCGCGACGATCATCGGCACGATGCGCCAGGCACGCCAGCGCACCCGCATCGCCAGGTCGATCGAGATCGCCGTGACGAGGTAGATCAGCGCGCCGAGCGCGACGAAGATCGTCGGGAACCGCGGACTGGGCCACGCTGTCGTGATGACCTGATGAGGCCCATCGAGCAGACCCGCGCAAGAACGAACCGGTCGTGCCGCCACTGGCATAGGCCACGGCGATTCCCGATGCGACGAACCCGGCGACCTGGCCGAGCACGCGGGCGACGATGTGCATCCGCGACATCAGCCATCCCAACAGAACCGCCAGGCCGGCCGGAATGAAGAAGAGTGGCTCGAATCGAGTGCCCACCACCCGGGCCGCGCTGAGCGACAGACCGCAGGCGAAGACCAGCACCGCGAGCGCACGCACGACGCGGCGACCGTTCATGAGGGGCGGGCTGTTCAGTTCCACTGTCGCCCACCGCTCTGCAAACTGGGCGGCGTCGTTGGCAGCGATTGCCGGGCACGACAGACCCAGCGGTCTCCGCGCCGACACCGACCCGGGCGACGCTGATCTGATCACCATGGGAGAAGATGGTCGAAGGCCCCTTCGGGCCGGTGATGATCAACACGGCGACGCCACCGAGCCCGCCGGTGAACAGGCTGGCGACCGACAACACATCGGTGCCACTGCCCTGCTGCAGCGGCGTCAGCAGGTCGAGCATCTCGGCCTGGTCGACCAATGGATACGGGCGTCCGGCGCGCTGGCGCGACGTGGACCGCACGACGACGTCGAGCCCAGAACGCAGCGCGAACGCGGCAACGCTGGCACCGGCGTCGACGATCTCCTCGAAGTCGTCCTCGGTCGCGACATCGCTGGATGTGTCGATGACGATGGTGAACTCGTGGCGGCGCAGATCGACGAACTCGCGGATCATCAGCGTTGCCGCACGAGCCGAGGTCGGCCAGTGGATCAGCCGGGTGTCGTCGCCGTACTGGTACTCGCGCAGCGACTGGAAGCCGGACTGCGGGTCGCCGGACGGCCTGCGCAGCACGGCGTCGTTGGTGATGACTCGGATCGGCACCCGACGCCGTGATCAGCGGGTACACACGCGGATGCACGACGATCGGTTCCCATCTGGCCGAGCGGGCGGCTCGCCCATGGCCAGGCCGAGTTGGTCGGTGCGTTCGAACGAGAGCGGGCCGATGGGGAAGATGCCACGGCGACGGGTCGCGAACTGGGCGTCGACCTCGTGACGTGTCATGCGCGGCAGCGTCGGCACGTTGAACGACTTGCTGCAGCCCCTGGAAGTCGTCGGTGAGCCGTGTCGAGCCGAGGCGGTGCTGTGTCTGGTTGAAGATCTGGTAGCGGACGTGCACGGTTTCGCCACGTGCGACACGAGCGGTGATCGAGCCGCCGGCGGGCGGTGTGTCGTGTCGGCCGCCGCGCCATGTAGAGGGCGATGCCGACGGCAACCGCCCCGGCGCCGGCAAGTGCGAGGAGCTCTTCGTACTTCCAGATCAGGCCGAAGAACGCACACGCAACCGAGCCGATCAGTACGCCGAGCCCGGTGCGTGTCAGCACGTCGTCATCCCTCGCGGTGACGAGGTACTGCGATGTCGTCGACGATCTCCGCCAGCACCTGCTCGCTGCGCACGCCGCGGAGCTCGGCCTCGGAGCTCAGCGAGATTCGATGGCCGAACACCGGCTCGATCAACGTCTTGATGTCGTCGGGTGTCACGTAGCCGCGCTGCTCGGAGGCCGCATACGCCTTGGCCACGCGCATCAACGACAGAGTTCCACGAGTGGACACGCCGAGGCGCAGATCGGGGTGAGCGCGGGTGGCGTTGGCGAGACGGACGATGTAGTCATTGATGCTGTGCACGACCTCGATCTGTTCGATCGATGAGATGAGTTGCTCGAGTTGGGTGGCGTTGGTGACCGCCGGGACGCCACGATCCCGGTTCTCGCGTCGGTACGACTCGAGCACCGTGACCTCGGTGGCCTGGTCGGCATAACCGAGTGACAGTTTCATCGCGAACCGGTCGAGTTGCACGTCGGGCAGCGGAAACGTGCCGTGGAAGTCGCGGGGGTTCTGCGTGGCGATGACGAAGAACGGACGAGGCACCAGATGCGGCACGCCGTCGGCGGTGACCTGACGCTCCTCCATCACCTCGAGCAGCGCGGACTGCGTCTTCGGGCTGGCTCGGTTGATCTCGTCGCCGATGAGCACGTTGGTGAAAACTGGCCCTTGGCGAAAGGAGAACGACGAGGTCCTCTGGTCGAACACCATCACGCCGGTGACGTCGCTGGGCAGCAGATCGGGCGTGAACTGCACACGCTTCCACGAGCCGGCGATCGAGCCGGCAATGGCTTTCGCCATCGAGGTCTTACCGGTGCCGGGGACATCGTCGATCAACAGATGGCCCTCTGTGAGGAGGCAGCACAACGCCAGTCGAATCGACTCTGCCTTGCCACGCACGATACTTTCGACATTGTCGATCAACGCGTGGAATACGCTGGCTACCTGGTCCGCCATGGCCGGTGATGCTATCGCTCATCTATCCTGGGTGCGGGATCTGCAAGCAGATTGCGAAGGTCGGAAACTTGACGTTGTCTTGAATTTTGAGGTTATCCAGTGGACCGGTCGTACCGATAACAACATCATGAGGCCCCTGACCGTCCCCGAGGCCCGTGCATTGCTACGTCCGCGCCTGTGCACATGGATCTGATCGTCTCGACCGCCCAAGGTGAAGCCGAGATCTCGGTCACCTCTGTCCACGAGTCCGTCACTGTCGGCGATCTGCTTGGTCGCGTGCTGAATTCGGCACCTCCCGCCCTGGTCTACATCGACGGCCGCCCGACACCGACCGGCACGCTGGTGAGCGCGGCGGGCCTCGTCATCGGATCTGTCATCGAGGTCGGCACCCCTCTCGAGCGTGCCGGCGACGACCGACGTCACCCTGGTGCAGGCGGCAGGCGAGGGTGCCGGCAACCGCCGACCGCTCGAACCCGGCCGCTACACGCTCGGCACCGCCCGTCGGGCCAACGTCGCGCCGCTGACGTTCAACCAGGTGCTGGTGCCGCGGTGCGAGGTCGTCGTCGAGCACTCCGGCACCGTGACGGTGACGGCGAATCAAGGCGACCTGGATGGCCATGCGGCGACCAACCCGTCGCGCTGGGAGCAGCAACGGCTACGGATCGGTCATCGTGTTTTCCGGCTCGACGGGCCGATTCAAGATCGCGCGGCCTCGCTGCAGCCGACCAGCCTCGGCCAACTCAACTTCGTCAGGGCTCCCCGCGGCGAGGAGGCAGTCGACCCGGAGCCGAACGGTCGGGCACGAGCCAACGGTCGACGGGCGCGGACAAGGCGCTCGAGCCGCGTCGAGGCGGTCCCGCCGACGGAGGTCGAACCTGTCGATCCACTGAAGGCCGCATACGACGCCGAGCTCGACAGCATCAGGCGAACCCACCTCGACCTCGCCGAGGTCGTCCGCCGGGCAACGCTGCTGTCCGACCGCCTGTGGGAGCGTCGCCCTGCAGACGACGACGCGTTCATCTTCAGCGTGGGTCTGGCCGACCAGCGCTGGGCGCCCGACAACCAACCGGAGATCGATCGTCGCGACCTCATGCTGCTGCCTTCGGCACCGGTGTTGGTCGACCTCGTCAATCAGCGCGGCATCGGTTTCGCGAGCACACCGCCACAGGCACGCGCCGCGGCACGAGCACTGGTGATGCAGGCCTGTGTGGCGCACAGCCCGGCCGATCTCGATGTCGTCGTGCTCTCCACGCCGACGGGAGCGTCGCGTTGGGAGTGGGTCAAGTGGCTGCCGCACGCTCGCGGTTCGCACGGCGTGCTGCTGCTGAGCGACGAGGAAGCCATCACCGATTGGGTCAACGCCCAGCGCACGCTGACGACCGTCGTGGCGTCCATCCAGTCGCTCGGCCGGCCGATCACGCCCAGCAGACTGACGTTGGCTGTCATCGACGATCCAGCGCTGTGGCGGGGGCGCGCGGCCATGCTGCGCGGGTTGTTCGCCGAGGCGCAGCTCCCGGTTCGATTCGTCGCGATCACCGACCGCGCCGACGACGTGCCGGCGGTGTGCACCACCGTCGTTCGCATCGAGGCCAACGGAGCAGCCGAAGTCGACTATCCGATCAGCGGGCCCACCGTCACCGACGTGGTTCCGTTCGTGCTCGAGCACGACGTCGCCGTTGCCGCGGCGCGCAAGTTGAGCCCGCTCGAAGACCACACCGCGCAACAGTCGACGCGTGCCGCGCTGCCGGCTGTGGTGTCGTTGGCGTCACTGATCGACCCGGATGGGATCGAGGCCGAACGCATCGGCGAGCGCTGGCGCATCGGCCATTCAGGTCGTCGTCTGCGCGTCGCCGTCGGATCGGGCGAAACCGGGCCTGTCGAACTCGACCTCGCCGACGATGGGCCGCACACCCTGGTCGTGGGTGCGGCTCGCTCGGGCAAGTCGGATCTCCTGCGCACCATCATCGCCTCGTTGGTAGCTACCAACGATCCCTCGACGGTCAACGTGATGTGCGTCGAGCCCGGCGATGGTTCGTCGTTCGGAGCCTTCGCGGGTCTCGAGCATCTCGTGGGCTCGGTCGACAGGTTCGACGAACATGGAGGTGTGCGGCTGCTGCGCGCGCTGCAGTCGGAGGTCAGCTGGCGCTCACGCCTGTTGTCAGACCATCATGTGGTCAGCCTGGCCGACTACCACGCGGAGCTGTCGCAGAGCATCGACCGCGACGCGAAGGAGTGGGGCGACAACCGTTCTGACGCTGCTCGTCCGGCGCTGCCGCGGCTCGTCATCGCGGTCGACGACGCCGACGACGTCATGCTTCGCCACGCCGCATTCCTGCCGCAGTTGATCGACCTCGCCGACCGCTCGCGTCACCTCGGACTGCATCTCATCATCGCCGCCGAGCAGCTGTCGCGGTCGATCGAGAACATCCTCCGATCGTTCGCCAACATCCGGATCGCGCTGCGGATGAGCGACCCGGTCGAGGCCACCGCTTTGATGGGCAGCTCGCGATCCCGTGCAGATCTCGATGCACACCCCGGGCCGCGGCATGGTCCGCGTCGGGGATGGCACACCCATTCCCGTCCAGTTCGCTTCCGCTGCGGCCGAGTCAGGCGATCTCATGGAGATCACTCCCTTCATCCTTGCTCGCGATCTCAACGCCGCCGAGCGAAAGATCACCGCGAGGGCCAACGTGCCCGGCGCGGACACCGAGCGAACCGGTGGGCTTCGCCAGCTCGTCGCCGCAGTCGGCCGGGCCGCCGCGGCCCATGGCACGGTCGGCCAGCGAACCATCCTGTGCCCGGATCTGCCGACCGAACTGGCATACGAGACCATCTCGTCGCCGCGGGCCAACACGGCCGACGCCGACGGGGCCGCCTTCGCGCTCAGCGACCTTCCCGACGATCACACGCAGAACGCACGCCGGTGGAACCCTCCTCACGACGGCAACCTGCTGATCATCGGCGGGGCGCCGACCGAGCGTTCCAGCGCCCTGGCGACGTTGTTCCTCGCAGCCACCGATCGCATTCCGCCCTCTCGCCTGCACGGATACGTGATCGACTGCGCGCCGGGGCAACTCGGCAGGTTGGCGGCTCTGGAGTCGCTGCCCGCATGCGGCGGCGTCGCTTCGCCCGAGGACCCTGACCGGATTCTGCGCATGCTCGTCCGCGTTGCCGAAGAGCTCGACCACAGAGCCGAGAACGACGGCCCGTCCACCGATGCCCATATCGTGCTGGTCGTGAATGACGTCGGTTCGTTGCTGCGCAATCTCGAACTCGGCGGGGAGTTCGAGCAGGGCCGCGACATGCTGGAGCGCATCGTCAGCCACGGGCCTCTTCACGGCATCACCACCTTGATGAGCTCAGCCAGCGAGAACGCGGCGCCGGCGCGGCTTCTCGGCCAGTTTCAACAGAGGATCATCCTGCATCTCGACGACCGCGGCGCCTATCGCTCGCTGGGCATCGAACATGGTCGCGTGCCCGAAGTGGTGGCCGGGCCGGGCGATCACCTTGCCGGATCTGGTCGAGATCCAGATCGCATCGATCGCCGACGCTCGCGACCGCCGTCGAGCAGCGCAGCAGTCGACCCGATGGCGACCACGGCCCGGTACCGGTCCCGCGAACACCCGATCGGGTGATCCTGGAGGAGTTCAAAGGAGCGACGCGGCACCACGACGGTCACTGGAGCCTGCCGATCGGGCTCGACGCTCGCACCCTGGCGCCCGCGGCGCTGGAGCTCGACGCGCCGGCGGGTGGCCTCATCCTCGGCGATGCCGGTACCGGGAAGTCGACCGTGCTGGCCAACATCGCGCGCTGCGCGATGGATGCCGATGCCGGCGTCGACATCCACGCGATCGCCTCGACCTGGAGCCCTCTGCTGTTGCTGCCGCGCCTCACCAGCGCGACGACGCTGGCCGGCCTCGACAAGTGGGCGGCCGAGTTCTTCTCGACCACCGACCGATACCGGCTCGTTCTGGTCGACGATGCCGATCGACTCGACGGCCCGGTGTTCGAACGGCTGGCGGCCCTCGACGACCCGCGCCTCGTGGTGATCGCGGCCGGCCGCACTCGCGAGCTCGAACTTCCCGGCCACTGGACTGCGCCGCTGCGACGCTCGCGGTCCGCTGCGATTCTGCGCCCGTTGGCGGGCGACGGCGCGATGTTCGGTCTCCATCTCAGGGTCACCTCGTCGCATCCGGCCGTCGGTCGCGGTCTGCTGATCGGCGACGACACGACGACCCCTGTCCTCCTCGGCGGTCCCAGCGAGAGCACCGAGCCGACGTTTGCCGAGGCAATCCGAGCCGAGGTCGAAGCCCTGCCACCGCCCCCGCCCGATCAGCCTGACGAAGCAGAGATGGACGGCGCGCCATGATGCGCCGCGGCGATGGCATCGGCATCGAAGTCCTTCCCGACGCACTGCGCGGCGTGCGTCTGCAGCAGGACGCCCCAGGCCGTGTCGCCAAGGTCGCCGGCGTGGCCTGCGACACCAACAACGACCTCCTCCTGCTCGACGGCCTCACTCGACTGCGCAGCCTGCTCGACGAAGCCGGGCAGCCGACGCGGGTGTGCATGTGGCGCCACGACTCGTACATCCAGTCGCTCGACATCACCGGCTGGAGCACGACCGAGCTCAACCTGCACCGCTCGAAGCTCACCGATGTGTCGGCAACGATCGAGATGGCCTCGAGCGCGCGCCGGCTGCTCGCCCACATCCAGACCGACATGATCCGCCATCGCCGCGTCGAGCGCTTCGTGCGCCAGGCCGGCTTCGACCTCGAGTCCATCGAACCGACCCCGATGTCGATTGCCCGTCTGGTTCCCTCCTACACGATGCGGCTCATCGGCAGCCGCGGCGACGCCCAGCCGTGGATGGCCGTCGTGCACGATCACCTCGTGCTCGCGGCCGCGCCTGTTTCGGAAGGCAGCACCGAGCCGCGCCGCACCGAACTGCTGGCCACCAGCTGGTCGGCTTCTATCGAGGAACTACGCGAACGATTGCTCGATCCGGTGCAGCTCGCGGCGACCATCAACCAACCCGCGGGCATGGCCGTTTCGCTCGGCCTCAGCCTGGTCGGCGACGCCTATCCGGAGTTCCCCGACACGCACCCCGCGTGGGGCCCGCGCCTGGCCGGCGCACTCGGCGCCGCTGTCGCCGCTGCCGGCCTCGCCGGCCGCGTGCACCAGCTGCAGCCACTGGTCGCACCGCATGCCTTCAGCGACGATGGTGGCGTGTGGGTCATCGAACGAATCGGCGACGTCGCCCCCAGCAACCAGGCCCCGGTGACCAAGCGGCGCTGGCGGCGATCATCGACGGATTCGCTTCGTTGAGCAACCTTCGTTGAGCAACTTTCGTTAGTTCGAGGTGCTGACCGCTGCTGCGACGATCTCGTGGACGAGGTCGCCCGTCAGCTCGTCGTGCTCGCACAACGCGTCGGCAACGGCGAGCAGTGCACCGCGGTGCTCCAGCAGCATGCACGCCGACTTGTCGGCCGCCTTGTTCATGATGTCGTCGGCCTGCACGCGTGACCGCTCGTCGGCGAACACTTTGGCGGTGATGTTGCCGGCCATCTGGTTCTCGGCGGCCTCCAGGCTGAGCAGGCTGTCGCCCGCACCGACGAGCCCGATGAGCTGTGCGGCGATGTTGGTTGCCGCCGCGAGGTCGGACGCGATGCCTGTGGATGCCTCGCCGTACTCCTGGATCTCGGCGGCCCGTCCGGCCAACGCGACCACGATGAGGTCACGCAACTCCGACGGCGTGCGCAGGTGGCGCTCCTCGCCATCGTCGTGCGCCACGAGACCGAGCGACGACGAACGGCGCAGGATCGAGGCGACGCGAACGTCGCGACCGACCAGAACCGCGATCACTGCGTGCCCTGCTTCGTGCACGGCGATGCGACGACGCTCCTCGGGCAGGTAGCCGACGTCTTGGGCCAGCCCGACGTCGACGATCATCTGTGCCTCGACGAGGTCTTCGATACCGAACGACTTGCGCCCGTAGCGCAAGGAGATGATCAACGCTTCGTCGAGCAGACGCTCGATCCGAACCGGGCTGTACCCGGCCGTGCGGTCGGCGATGATCACTGCATTGACCGACGGCTGGTGCGACTTCTTCGCCAGGTAGTAGTCGGCGATGGCGATGCGATCCGTGCGCGGCGGCAGGTCGAAGTGAATGGTGCGATCGAAGCGACCGGGACGCAGCAGCGCCGGGTCGAGGCCCTCGGCGCGGTTGGTCGCGGCGAACACCAACACGTTGGCCGGCTTGCTCCGGTTCTGGTGCATGGCCCTGGCCGGCGGCATCAACAGGTTGAGCCGATCGATCATCTTGCTCTTGAACTTCTCCCAACCCGTCGGGAGGTCGAAGCTCTGCATCTGCACGAGCAGTTCGTTGACGATGCCGGCTGCGCCCTCGCGCATGCCGCCGTGACCCATTCCCGCGCGGGCCATGCCGATGGCGTCGAACTCTTCGATGAACCCGATCGCTCCACCCTCGGCACGAGCGGCCTTGCGGAGCGCCTTGAAGAACTGGCGGATCTTGCGGTTGGTCATGCCATAGAAGTGCGATTGGAACTCGCTGGCCGACACGAACAGGAACGGCACTTCGGCCTCGGCAGCAATCGCCTTCGCCAGGTAGGTCTTGCCGGTTCCGGGCGCCCCCTCGAAGAGCACACCACGTCGTGGCGAGCCGCCCATCTCCTCACTGAAGGTCTCGTGGTTGAGGAACAGGTTCAGGGTGTCGATTGCCTCGCGCCGTGTCGCATCGGCGCCGACGACGTCGGCAAGGCGGATGTCGGAGTCGGACGGTCGCAGCAGGGTGTGGGGAGATTTGCCCGAGGTCATCAGTGGGATCATCATCATCCCGGTGATCATCACCAGCATGAGGCCGAGCATCGCCAGCTCGGGACTGTTGCGGATCAGCGGAGGGATGCCGCCGCGCACCGGACTACCGGTGAACTCCCGATACCAGAAATACATCACCGGCAAGCCGAGAGCGATGACCAGGCGCAGCAGACGCTGCTGGCGCTTGCGCTCCCGCGTCACGCTGGCGTTGATCTGCCTGCCCCGGAGCAGTGCTCCGTATTGCATCTGTGTGATGTCCATGGTTCCGACCCCTATGCACTCGTGACGACTGGTCGAACAGTAACTGATCGACACAGAGTGTGCAAACGGTTCACTCTCCGTGGTGATGGGGTGGACCCGACGCAAGACCGATTGACAACTTCTTGAGGGTTGACCTGGGGGAATGCGATTTCGACGTTGTCATTCCTCGATCCGCGGCTTCCGGCGTGTCTGCTTGCGCTCGGCAACATGTCTCTTGCTGGTGAGGCGCTTGCGAACGGCGGAGGCCGACGGGCGCGTCGCCCGGCGTGGGGGTGGCGGTGGTTTGGCGGCCTCGTCGAGGCGTTCCAACGCCGCAGCCCACGCCGTTGCCCGATTGCGGAACTGCGAGCGTGAACCGGCCGAGGAAGCAGTGATCGTCGGACCCGTCGCAGCGAGCACCCTGTCGCGTACGGTCGTTGGGAGCTCGGCGCGTTCGACGTCGATCGTCACGGTCACCGCCGTGTCCGAGGTGTTCGCATGTTGACCGCCGGGGCCACCGGAGCGCGTCGCGATCCACGACACCGCGTCGGCCGCGATTCGCAGCCCTCGCGGGTCCGATACACGCCGTCGACAGGTTCCACCGCTCCATTGTGAGGGATTAGCGTCGACAGCGTGAACCCTTGGGAACAACTGCTCGAAGGAATCGACCTTCCATTCCATCCCGATCTCTCGACACCCGAGCTCACCGAGGTCGAGCTCGCGCTTCCCCAACCCGAGCCGATCGCCGATGTCGAGGCAACAGCGCATCACCAGGTTGTCGAGCGGCTGGCCGCCTCGGTCACTCCGGGCATGACCGTCGCCGTCGGCGCGGGGAGCCGAGGGCTTGTCGAGCGAGTCGCGTTGTTGCGCGGCGCGATCAGCGGGCTGCGCGCGCTTGGCGCCGAACCCTTCGTGGTACCGGCGATGGGCAGCCATGGAGGTGCGACGGCCGAGGGCCAACGGGCGATGCTCGAATCGCTGGGGATGACGGAGGACGCCATCGGCTGCGAGATCCGGGCGACGATGGAGACGATCGAAGTAGCCCGAACCGGCGACGGCATGCCGCTGTATCTCGATCGCAACGCCGCCGGCGCCGACCGGATCATGCCGGTCAACCGCATCAAGCCACACACCTGCTTCAAGGGCCCGATCGAGAGTGGGCTCACCAAGATGAGCGTCGTCGGGTTCGGCAAACAGCCCGGCGCGGCGCAGATCCACGCCTGCGGACCGGTCGAGATGCGCAACAGGATCCTCAACGGAATCGCCGCGCTCAAGAAGACCGGGCGCCTGCTCGGTGGCGTCGCGTCCCTCGAATCCGCCGACGGTCAGGTGGTCGACGTGCGGGCGCTGACATCCGAAGAGGTCGGCAGCGACGCCGAGATCGAACTGACCGACGCGGCACGCGACCTCGTGCCGCCGCTGCCATTCCCCGAGATCGACGTGCTGATCATCGAACAGGGTGGCAAGGACATCAGCGGCACGACGATGGACCCCAACGTCACCGGACGATTCTGGGTGCAAGGCCTCGGCGACCTCGAGTCACCGACGGGTCAGCACCATCGTGCTGCTCGGCATCACCAAGGTGTCGGGCGGCAATGTGCTGGGCATCGGGTTCGCCGACTTCATCCCGTCGGCGGTGGCCGCGGAGATCAACTGGCAGAAGACCTATGTCAACTGCTTCACCGCAGGCATCGCAGGTGTGCGACGCAGCCGAATGCCGATGGTGCTGCCGAGTGAGGACGATTGCATCAAGGCGGCGCTCAGCATGTGCGGCAAAGCCGTCGACGAGCCGAAGAACGTCGTACGCATTCGCAGCACCCTTCATCTGACTCGCTGCTGGATCAGCCAGCCGCTGTTGAGCAAGCTCCCGCCCGGCGCCCGAGTCGTTTCCTAACGCTGGGACTCGGCGGCGTCGAGGTCGGCGCGGGTCAGGAGCGAGGTCAGGGTCAGCCCCTCCGCGACCAACGCCGAGCCGAGGTCGGGGCTGCGATCGATGACGCACACGACATGATCGACGATGGCGCCGAGATCGCGTAGTTGGCCGGTGGAGATCACGACCTGCCCGCCGGTGGTGATGACGTCTTCGATGACGGTGACTCGCTTGCCGGCGATGTCGGCGCCCTCGGCCAACTGCGCGGTGCCGTAGGTCTTGGCCTGCTTGCGAACGAACGCAGCCGGCAGACCCGTCTGCAACGAGATCGCCGTGGCGATCGGCACACCGCCGAGCTCCAACCCTGCAAGCACCTCCGTGTCGGGAGGAAGCAGCGGCACGAGAGCGGCGGCGATGTCGGCGAGCAGGACGGGATCGGCTTCGAATCGGTACTTGTCGAAGTACTCGGTGGCGATCTGACCCGAGCGCAACGTGAAGGTGCCAGTGAGCCGAGCGATCGAGTTGACACGTGCAGCCAGTGAGGCGGCGGGTGGATCAGGAGCCATGCTCGCCAGTCTGTTCGGTGGGGTGTCCGCGCAACAACACCTCTTGCGCCACCGTAGCGACGTGCAGTCCGTCCGGGCCGAACACGTGACCGATTGCCAGACCGCGACCGCCCCCGTAGCTGTGACACGTGAAGTCGTGGAGATGCCACTGGTCGGCCTGCACCGGACGATGGAACCAGATGCTGTGGTCGAGGCTGGCGGAGAAGATGCCGTCGCTCGCGATACGGGTCGCAGCTCGCACGGAATCGTGCGGGAGATCGTCGGAGAGGTACGCCAGCCAACACCGGTGCAGCAGTTGGTCGTCGCCGAGTGGAGCGTTGACCTTCATCCACGCCACGGTGCGACCCGCGCCGACACTGACGCTGGAAGGTGACCACGTGGCGGGTACGAATCGACGATCCGCGCCTTCCATGAACGGCTCGGACACCAACGACTCCGGACCGGGAACACCGGTGTCCATCGAGATGGCTTGAAGGTCGAACGATGGTTCGGGGCGCTGGAACGACGCTTCGAGGTTGAGGATTGCGCCGACAGCCTGACGGGCGATCACGCGTCGAGTCGCGAAGCTGCGACCGTTGCGAATGCGATCGACCTCGAACCGAATCGGCTCGGTGTGATCGCCGCGACGGATGAAATAGGCGCGCAACGAATGCACCTCCAGATCGGACTCGACCGTTGCTGCCGCGGCTCGCAAGGCCTGGGCGACGATCTGGCCACCATACAATCCACCCCAGGGATACCGCGGCCCAATTCCCACGAAGGTGTCGGGACCGTGGGCCTCGAGATCGAACAGTCGGCCGGCATCCATCCGCTGGAGCGTAACTATTGAATCGCGAGTTTATGAAACTATGCTGATCCGCATGGCAAAACGAGGGCCCAAAGGGCCGATGACGGATGAGCACAAAGCAGCGCTGGCAATGGGACGTAACGAGGGCAATGCAGTGCGCAACTATCTCGAGGCGTTGCGGAACAACAAGCCCAAGCGCGGCCGACGCCGAACGCGGGAATCGATCGCCGCCCGACTTGCAGCCATCGATGCCGAGTTGGAATCCGCTGATGCGATGAATGAACTGCGATTGCGCCAGGAACGTCGAGATTTGCAATCAGAGCTCGCGTCGATCGGCGAGAAGGTCGACATCAGCGCTCTCGAGGAGGGCTTCGTCGCCGTCGGCAAGTCATACAGCTCCCGCCAGGGCATTTCGTATGCAACGTGGCGCGAGATCGGTGTCGATGCGGCGGTGCTGAAGCGAGCGGGAATCGCCCGTTCCGACTAGTCCCCGTCGATCTCCTCGACAGCGTCGAACACCGCCGAACTGTGGGTCAGCGATCGCTGTAGATCGAATGCCTCGTCGAGCAACGCGGCATCGACCTTCACCCTGGGATCGGCGTCGAGCAACTCACGGAACATCCGCTTCTCGGCCCACGCGCGAGTCGCATTGTCTTGCACGATCCGGTAGGCCTCATCGCGTCCGAGACCGCCCTGCACCAATGCCAACAGCACCGGTTGGCTGAACACCAAGCCAAAGCTCGCATCGAGATTGGTGCGCATTCGATCAGGAAACACCTGGAGACCGGCGAGCAATCGCTGCATCCTGCGCAGTACGTAATAGGCCATCAACGAACTATCCGGAAGGATGATTCGCTCGACCGAACTGTGCGAGATATCACGCTCGTGCCACAGCGCAACATCTTGCATTCCGGCTTGGAGGTTGCCGCGCAACACACGTGACAGACCGGTGATGGTCTCGGCGCTGATGGGGTTGCGCTTGTGCGGCATCGCGCTGGAACCCTTTTGATTGGGCTTGAAACCCTCCTGCACCTCGCCGACCTCGGTTCGCTGCAGATGGCGCAACTCGACGGCGATCATCTCCATGGTCGAGCCGACCGCGGCACACGCCCACAGGTACTCGGCGTGCCGATCGCGGGCGATGACCTGCGTTGCCGGCACCGGCTTCAGACCCCAGACGGTTCCCGACCAGCGCTTCGATCGACGGATCGATGTTGGAGTACGTGCCGACGGCCCCACTGAGCTTGCAGACCGCGATCGAGCGTCGCGCGGCGCGGAGTCGAGCACGGTCGCGGTCGATCTGCAGTGCCCACAGCGCGACCTTGGCACCGAATGTGGTGGGCTCGGCGTGGATGCCGTGCGTGCGACCGATCATCACGGTGTCGCGATGGGCGTGGGCGAGATCGATCACCGTCTTCAACAACGCCGACGATGCTTCGATCAACAGATCGGCTGCATCGCGCAACGCCCAACACCACGCCGTGTCGACGACATCGCTGGACGTCAGGCCGTAGTGGATCCACGCGCCGGCCGGTGACCCGATGGCGGCCTGCACGACGTCGACGAACGCGGCAACGTCGTGATCGGTGATGGCCTCGCGATCACTGACGGCGCGGACGAACGCGGCGTCGGTGGTAGGCGCCTTGGCACGGCACGTCGCCGCGTCGGCTGCCGGAACGATGCCGAGTGCGGCTTGCGCTTCCGTCGCCAGCAACTCGATCTCGAGGTAGCGGCCGAAGCGGGTCGTGTCGGAGAAGACCGCTGCCATCTCCGGCAGCGAGTACCGATCGATCACTGCCACTCCAGCACGGCGTCGCGGGCCGGGCCGGTTCCGACGATTCGAACGGGCACGCCGATCTCCGCTTCGACGAGGCGCGACGAACGCTGCGGCGCGGGGCGGAAGATCGGCACGACTGCGCACCGCCGAGATGTCGCACATCCATCCGTCGAGCACCGCGTAGACCGGGTGGCCATCGGCGTCGTACTCCGTGCACACCTTGATCTCCGGGAACGTGTCGAGCACGTCGAGCTTGGTGAGCGCGACCTCGGTGAGCGAGTTGATCCGCACTGCCTTGCGGATCATCACGCAGTCGAGCCAGCCCGTTCGTCGACGACGTCCCGTCACCGTGCCGAACTCGTGGCCGATGTCGACCAGCTTCTCGCCGGTCTCGTCGAGCAGCTCGGTCGGGAACGGACCACTTCCCACACGCGTCGTGTACGCCTTGGTGATCCCGACGATGCGCGTCGAGGTAGCGCGGACCGATGCCGCTGCCGACACATGCTCCACCCGCTGTCGGGTTCGACGAGGTGACGAACGGATACGTGCCGTGGTCGAGGTCGAGGAACGTGGCCTGCGCACCCTCCAGCAACAGATGGTCGTCGCGGTCGAGCGCGTCGTGCAACAACTGCACCGTGTCGATCACGTACGGCGCAAGGCGTCGGCCGAGGGTGGAGAAACGATCGACGAGCTCGTCGACATCCAGTGGTTCGCCGCCCAGCGCAACGATCTCGGCGTTGTGGCTGACGGCGCGATCCTTGACCGCGGTCGCGAAGCCCGCGGGATCCAGCACCTCACCGGCGCGCACTCCCTCGCGGCGCGCCTTGTCGGCGTAGGCCGGGCCCGATGCCCTTCAGCGTCGTGCCGATGCGGGCATCGCCGCGACCGGCCTCGTACAGCGCGTCGAGCGCTTGGTGCCACGGGAAGATGAGGTGCGCTTGGCTGCTGACCTTCAACTTGGCGCAGCTGACGCCACGACCCTCGAGGGTGTCGATCTCGTTGAACAAGGTCGGCATGTCGACGACGACACCGTTGCCGATCACCGGGATCACATGCGGGTAGAGCACGCCGGATGGCACGAGTTGCAGCGCATACCGCTCGGTGCCGACGACCACGGTGTGGCCGGCGTTGTGGCCCCCCTGATAGCGCACCACGTGGGTGTGTTCGCTGGCCAACAGGTCGATGACCTTGGCTTTGCCCTCATCGCCCCATTGGGCTCCAACGACGACGGTGACGGGCATGGCGAGACGCTCCTAGCGGCTACGGGCGGAACGTGTGCGAATCCTACCCGATGGCCCCGATACCCTCCTCGCTCATGTCGGTGCTGCGCACGATGACCTGGTCGGCGATGGACGAGGATGCTCGCCGATCGTTGTGCGATCGAGGCCTCGAGGCCATCTTCGACTCCGACCTGAAGGCATCGATCGGCCGGATCATCGACGACGTTCGCGCTCACGGCGACGAGGCGGTGTGCCGCGCCCTGCGCGACTTCGACCACGTCTCGCTCGAGCCGGATCAACTCCGGGCGACGCCCGACGAGGTCGCCGACGCGAAGGTCGCCGACGATGTCGACCAGGCGATCGACGATGCAATTGCACACCTCCGTTCGTTCAACGAGCAGTTGATCGACCGTGCCGCCGACTGGAGCTTCGAGAGCGAGCCCGGCCTCACCGTCGGGGAGAAGATCACGCCGATCAGTTCGGCCGGTCTGTTCGTGCCCAGCGGCAAGGCCAGCTATCCGAGCGTCGCCTACCAACTCGGCGTCCCGGCGATCGTCGCCGGCGTGCCACTGGTCGCGCTCGTGGTACCGCCGATGCCCGATGGCAGTGGCCGCATCGACCCGGCGGTGCTGGTCGTGTGCCGCAAGCTCGGCATCGACAACGTCTTCCGCGTCAACGGTCCTGCGGGTGTTGCCGCCCTCGGCTTCGGTACGCAGTCCATCCCGCAGGTTCGAAAGATCGTCGGGCCGGGTAGTCCACCCGTCGCCTGCGCCCAGGTCGAGATGCAGCGCTACGGGGTGGCGACGATGATGATCCTCGGGCCGACCGAGAGCCTGGTGCTGGCCGACGACTCCGCCGACCCCCGATATGTCGCCGCCGATCTGTTGAACGAGGCCGAGCACGGCACTGACTCGACCGTGTTGCTGGTGACCGCGTCTGCTGAACTGCGCGACGACGTCGACCGCGAGTTGGAGCGACAACTTGCCGACCTTCCACCCGCCCGTGCGGAGGCCGCCCGCGCCGCGCTGGGCGCCAACGGTGGCTGCGTGATGGTGACGGATCTCGCAGAGGCTGCCGAGGTCGCGAACCGGTGGGCACCGGAGCACCTTCAGGTCGTCGTCGACCCGGCGGTCGAGGCCGAGGTCGTCGATCTACTGGTGAACGCCGGCGAGATCCTCATCGGTCAGCACACCCTGTTCTCCGCCGGCAACTTCGTGATCGGCTGCCCCGCCAGCCTTCCGACCGGCGGGTTCGCCCACGTGTCCAGCGGCATCACGGCCGACGCCTTCCTGAAGCGAACGGCTGTCGCGCGCGCCGACGCCACGGCGCGGCGTCGCATGACACCGACGATCGTGGCGATGAGCAACCACGAAGGCTTCACCGCGCACGCGAATGCTGCCCTGATCCGCGACAACTGACCCACGCTGCCGCAGCGATTGGAGCCGCACGCCCCGTAGCGGGGCGCCCGGTGACGAACGCACGTGAGCGACCCGCTCTCTGTTCCCCACCGCCCCGCCTCCCAATCCCTCGTGAATCGTCAGCTCGGGCGAGACGTTCCCTACGAGCAGCTGTGGGCAGCCGCGCTGCTCATCTGGTCGCGCGCCCACCGGTGAGATCGGTGCCCCCGAGACCGTCGCCGATCGTCACACCGCGCGCCGACTGTCGAGCCATGCGCAACAGCAGGATGTCGTAGAGGATCTTCAGGCATCCGGCGATGATCAGCGGCCATCCGAACGTCGTCCGATCGAGCATCCATCCCGCGGCAATCGGCGGGAGTGCCGACGCCAGACTGCGCGGCACGTTGGTGACGCTGGCTGCGGCAGCGCGCTCTGCCGGCGTGACCACCGACATCACATACGCATTGCGAATCGGCACGTCCATCGCCGACAACAAGCTGCGGGCAATCAAGAAGATCACGGCCAACGGCGCAGTCGGAACGATCGCGGCAGCGATGAGGAAGATCTGCGCCGGAATGTGCGTGTAGGCCATCGTTCGTAGCGGCCCGATGCGGCGCTCGATGCGAATGGCGATGAAGCCCGACGCGGCCGAGAGGATCTGCATAGCAGCCAGCACGACGCCGGCTCGCCCGACCGAGAAGTTGTGACGACGCAGCAACCACAGCACGAGCAGCGACTGCACGGCGAAGCCGCCGCCGAACGAGTCGAGCGTGAAGAGTGCGGCCAACTTGTAGACGATCCGCTTCGACGGGCCGAGTGGTGTGGGGGGTGTCACCTGCGCCGCCGATTCGACCTGCGTCGACATTGCCGCGTAGACGACCAACATCGCCACCCCGGCCAGCGCATAGATCAGGAAGACCGAGCTCGGCTTCCAGTGCAGCTTTGCCGGCACGCCGGCGCACAGCGCTCCGACCGCTGCCAACGATCCTCCGAGGAAGGAATAGCGGGCGAAGACGTGCGTACGGTTCCGGTCGCTCGTGGTCAGCGGAAGCAGCGATTGCTCGATCGGTTGCACAACGCTGACGTCGCTCCCGCTCGGGTTCATCGTGCCGATCGTGCCGAAGATCAACAGCACGATGAACGTGGTCGAGGTCGCGTAGACGATCCCTGTCGCGATCATCAGCAGCGCTCCGGAGCGGAGCAGGAGCCGACGCTGGAATCGCCCTCCCCACGTCCCGGTGAACATCGTCAGCACGGCCGATCCCAGCAGCATCCCGGTCACGATCACACCGATGCGAGTTGCGCTGTACCCGAGCTGGTCGCCGAGATACCCGGCGAGCGACGCCGCGACCAACCCGTCGGCGTAGCCACGCAAACCTCGCGTCGCTATCAGTCGCCGCCCATCAGGGGTGATCATCGCCCCCATCTCTAGCCGATCCGGCGGCTAATCGACAGTGGCCGATAGTTCCGACGCGACACGCAGTCCCGACCTGGTCGCACCTTCCAGACCGCCCGGGCCCACCCGGTCGTCGGTGTGCTCACCGGCGAAGAACACGCGGCCACCGAGCGGTCGCTGCACATGAGGCAACACGCGAGTGCGTTGATCACCGAGCGGAGCGCGCACGATCACGCCCGCCAGTTCGTCGTGCGTCCAGCTGTGGCTCAGCTGGCCGGTGCGCGTCACCGGCATCCCGGTCAGTGCGGACACGGAAGCATCGAATGCGGCGAACACCGACTCGTCGATCACCGACGGCTCGGCATCACCGCCCAACAACGACGACACGCACGCCGCATCACCGCTCTGATGTGCCGACTGCTCCACGATCCACGGCGGAACGCCGTCGGTGAAACAACCGGGCCCGACTGCCGACGACACGGCGTCGCGCTCGGCGTACTGCACGATGACCTTCGCTGCGGTCCCGTAGGTCAGCTCCGACAGCGCGATCACCTTCTCCGCGGGAAGTGCCGGCCAGAAACCGATGCCGATCGTCAACGGCCCAGGGACCGCGACCACCGCGGCATCAGCGTGGAAGATCTCATCGTCGGTCTCGATACGAACACCCGGCCCGCTCCAGTCGACCACGCGAACACGCTGACCGAGACGCACGTCGAGATCCTCGGCAAGTCGTTTGGCGATCAGGTCGTTGCCGCCGACGATTCGATACGAATCGCTGCCGTGACTGAGCTGGCGCTCGAACTCGGCGGCGTCGGCATGACGCAACGACGTGACCGGTGTGTACTGCGTGAAGCTGACGAGGAACGCCCGGACATCGCGCGGAGCGCGCAGACGATTGGTCCACGCCTCCAAGTTCTCGAACGGCTCGGGCGGTGAGGTCGCGTATGCGTCGGTCAGCCAGCCGGTGATGGCCCGCCGCTCGGTTTCGTCGAGCGATCGCGACCCGAACAACATCGGCGGCGCGGCCGGATCGAAGTATCCGCAGGCGACAGCGTCCAGCTCCAGTTCGCGAGTCAGGCCGAGCACGTTCTCGTGACCGGCGTAGATCGTCTCGGCGCCCAACTCGCCGAACTGGCCGGCGATGAGTCGACCGTGGATGCTCCACAGCCGGCCACCGACGCGATCGCGTGCCTCCAGCACGACGACATCGTCACCGGCCTCGCGGCGGCGCCTCGCAGCCACCAGACCGGAGAGCCCGCCACCGACGACCACCACTCTCATCGTGCTCTCACACGCACAGCTTGCCCGGGGGTTGCCTTTGCTGTCGGATCGGCGTAATTCTGTCGTCATGAGTGATGGTGACGAGCAAGATTCCGCCGAGAGCGTTGACGAGGACATGCTCGGTACCGATGCAGTGACCAGCGACGAGTTGGGTGCGTTCGACGATGCACCGGACCGCCCCGTCGGTCTCCCGTTCGCCGATGCCGACGTCACCGACGAGTCGTTCGCCGAACGCTCGTCGAGAGAGGAACCCGAGCTGCTCGAAGACGACCCCGACCTGCCGTTGCGGCTGGTGGAGCCCGAGATCCTCGTCGACACCGACCTGCTGGAGAACATCGACGAAGACGGCGACCTCGCCGAACCCGATTGACGGCGGGGCCACGGTGAACTTCTAGACGGTGACGGTGATGCGACCGTCGACCGAATCGACGGTGACCGTGTCGCCTTCGGAGGCTTTGCCCTCGAGGATCAACAGTGCCGCGGGATCACTGATCTCGCGTTGGATCACACGCTTCAACGGCCTGGCACCGAACGATGGGTCGTACCCGTCGTGGGCCAGTTGCGCCATTGCCGCGTCGGTGACGTTCAGCGTCAGGCGGCGTTCGGCCATCCGCTTGCGGAGGTGCGCAAGTTGGATGGTGACGATGCGACTGAGGTCGTCCTCGGTCAGCGCACGGAACCGGATGATGTCGTCGACGCGGTTGATGAACTCCGGCTTGAAGAACGACGACGGATCACCGGACAGGTTGCTGGTCATGACCAACACAACGTTGGTGAAGTTGACCGTGCGCCCCTGGCCATCCGTCAACCGGCCGTCGTCGAGCACCTGCAGCAACACGTTGAAGACATCGGGGTGGGCCTTCTCGATCTCGTCGAGCAGCACGACGCTGTACGGCCGGCGGCGCACCGCCTCGGTGAGTTGTCCACCCTCGTCGTAGCCGACGTATCCGGGAGGCGCGCCGATGAGACGGCTGACGGAGAACTTCTCCATGTACTCGCCCATGTCGATGCGCACCATCGCGTGGTCGTCGTCGAACAGGTACTCCGCCACCGCTCGCGCGAGCTCGGTCTTGCCGACACCAGTCGGGCCGAGGAACATGAACGAACCGATCGGCCGGTTCGGATCACTGAGGCCGGCACGCGAGCGCCTGATTGCATTTGCAACAGCAGTGACCGCGTCGTCTTGACCGATGACCCGTTGATGCAGCAGCTCCTCCAACTTGACGAGCTTGCTCATCTCGCCTTCCATCAGCCGGCTGACGGGAACGCCCGTCCACTTGCTGACGACTTCGGCGATGTCCTCGGCGTCGACCTCTTCCTTCAACATGCGGTTGCCGGTCTGCAGCTCGTCGAGATGCTCGGTGGCCTCGGCGATGCGGCGCTCGAGCTCGGGCATGCGCCCGTAGCGAATCTCGGCGGCAACAGCGAGATCGGTTTCGCGCTCGAGCTGGATGCCGAGCTGGCCGAGCTCCTCCTTCAGCGAACGGATGGCATCGATCGCCTGCTTCTCGCCCTCCCAGTGCTGTTTCATCTCGTGCACCTGGGCGTTGAGCGTGGCGAGCTCGTCGACCAGCGCGTCGAGACGTTCCTTCGACGCCGAGTCGGTCTCCTTCTCCAGCGCGACCTGCTCGATCTCGAGCTGCAGGATCCGGCGCTGGACGATGTCGATCTCGGTCGGCAACGAGTCGATCTCGATGCGCAACTTGCTGGCCGCCTCGTCGATGAGGTCGATGGCCTTGTCGGGCAGGAACCGATTGGTGAGGTAGCGGTTCGACAGCACCGCGGCACTGACCAACGCGGAGTCCTGGATGCGCACACCGTGGTGCACCTCGTAGCGCTCCTTGAGACCGCGCAGGATTCCGATGGTGTCCTCGACGCTGGGCTCGCCGACGTAGACCTGCTGGAAGCGCCGCTCGAGCGCAGGATCCTTCTCGATGTACTTGCGGTACTCGTCGAGCGTGGTCGCGCCGATCATCTTCAACTCGCCGCGGGCCAGCATCGGTTTGATCATGTTGCCCGCGTCCATCGCACCCTCGGCACCACCGGCACCGACGATGGTGTGCAGCTCGTCGACGAAGGTGATGACCTCGCCGGCGGCGTCGGTGATCTCCTTCAACACGGCCTTCAGCCGCTCCTCGAACTCGCCGCGGTACTTGGCACCGGCCAGCATCGAGGCGATGTCGAGCGAGATCAATCGCTTGCTCTTCAGTCCCTCGGGAACGTCGCCGTCGGCGATCCGTTGCGCGAGACCATCGACGATCGCTGTCTTGCCCACGCCCGGCTCACCGATGAGCACCGGGTTGTTCTTGGTGCGCCGGCTGAGCACCTGGATGACGCGGCGGATCTCGTCGTCGCGACCGATGACCGGATCGATCTTGCCGTCACGGGCCCGCTGGGTGAGGTCTTGGCCGTACTTCTCGAGCGCGGCGAAGTTCTCCTCGGGGTTCTGACTGGTGACGCGGTGACTGCCACGCACTTCCTTCAACGCCTGCAGCAACTCCTCGCTGCCGATCCCCAAACGCTGGTTCATCGCCAGCAGGAGGTGTTCGACCGACAAGAAGTCGTCCTTCAGGTCCTTCTGGTACTGCTCGGCGTTCTGGACGATGTTGTTGAGCTCGCGGTTGACGTGCGGCTCGGCGCCGCCATACGCCTTCGGCAACTTCTGGACGGCCTCGTCGGCCTTGTTGCGCACCATCAGGGGGGCGAGGCCCAACTTGGCCAGGACCGCAGGGACGATCGTGTCGTCTTGGCGCATCATTGCCGCCATCACATGATCCGGCGTCAGCTCCGGGTTGCTCAGCGCCTTGGCCTGGTCGATGGCCGCGGCAAACGCCTCATTCGTCTTCAGGGTCCATTTCTTTGGATCGAACGCCACGATGTTGCCTCTCGTTTGACCGACTATCAGTTACCGACGTACAGAAATCTTGAGTCACAGTTTATCAACTTTGCCGGGTGCGTCAACGTGCTGCGCGAGCAGTGCAAACTGTCGCTCATGCTTCCACGTCTGATCGCCACCGATCTCGACGGGACCCTGCTGAACCGCTTCGGCGAGGTGTCACCGCGCACGGTTGCCGCATTGCAGGCTGCCCACGAAGCGGGCGTGATCATCGTCTTCGCGACCGGGCGGCCGCCGATCGTTGCGTTCCGCGAGGTGGCGGCGGTCGGGCCTGCGGTGCGCTACGGCGTCATGGCCAACGGCTCGATGATCTGCTCGCTGCCCGATGCCGAGCCGATGTTCACGATCGGCTTTCCGAGCACGTTGGCATTCGAGGCGATCGCTCGCCTCCGGGCGCACGACCCGCTGTTCGGGTTCGCGCTGGCAACCGATCGCGGGTTCACGGAGGAGGTCGGCTTCGCTGAGCGCATGCCCGTCCACCACGTGAATCCAACGGTCGACGACGTGTTGAGTGGGCACGATGGCGCGACCGAGACGATCAAGTTGCTCGCGTTCCATCACCAACACTCGGCAGTCGAACTGCTCGATCTCATTCCGCCGATCATCGGCACCGACCTGGTCGTCAGCCACATGGGCACAGAGGCCGTCGAGCTCGGGCCCGTCGGTGCCGACAAGGGCGCCGGCTTGCGATGGCTGTGCGCGCACCTCGAGATCGATGCCGCCGACGTCTTGGTGTTCGGCGACGAGATCAACGACCTGGCGATGTTCGACTTCGCCGGCCGATCGGTTGCGGTCGCCAACGCCTCGCCAACTGTGCGCGCCGCCGCCGACGAGGTGACCGACTCGAACGACGACGACGGAGTCGCCAAGGTGATCGAGTCCCTGCTTGCCGAGTCAGCGGGGGCAGGTGGATGAGGCGAGCTCGTTGCCGCTGAGGTCGCGGATCGACACACCCTTGGTGTTGGCAGTGGTGCGACGCACGAACAGCTCGAACGGCGCAACGCCATTCATCTCGACCACACCGTCGACCGCGCAACTCGCCTCGCGACTGCGGGTCGCGCGAGCCATCGGCCCCGAAGGTGGGGCCGGCCTCGAGCATCACCGCGCTCGCCGCATCGGGATTTCCGTCGGGTGCCACGGCGACCAACCGGTAGTAGATGGAGTCGTCGCTGTAGTCCGCCGACACGACCAGGTCGGGAATGCCGTCGCCGATCAGGTCGACCATCACAGCGCTCCCGCGTTGGGCAGGAGGTGCCGGCTGCACGCCCGCGCTGGCGATGACGAGTTGCACGACGGCGAGCACAGCGGGATCGTTCGGCAGCACCGGCGTCACCGTCGTCTGCGGCATCAGCTGCCAATTCGGCGACTCCACCCACAGACCCAGCGGATCGGCGTTGTCGGCTGCGCGCGGCTGGACGGTGATGGGGCATGTCGGCGACATCTCCTCCGGCGCCAACGGCCGCACCTGCACGCTGAACTGCGAGCCCACGAAGTTCGTCACCCCGTACATCTGTGCGGGTCCCTGCCGCAGCTGCGGCACGGGATCGCCCTGATAGGACGCGAACCCGGCAGGCGAGACGACTCCTAGTGGATATCCGTCGGCAAAGACCATGTGGTCGCCAACCACCTTCACGGGCACGGTCGTGGGAACGACGGTGGTGGTGGACGTCGTCGTGGTCGGCGGAATCGTCGTGGTGCTCGTCGTCGACGGCGTTGTCGTCGAGGTGGTCGGAGCCACAGTCGGGAGCGCGGCCGCACCTGAACGCGAGTCCTGCCATTGCGACAGCACATAGGCGACGGCCCCGCCGGCAACGAGGGCCGCGAGCACCAGGAGCACGATGCCGACACTGCGATTGGATCGACCGCGGCGTGAAACGTTGCGACCGTGGTCCGGATCGGGAGGATCCCAGAGATGCGACATGTCGGCGCCAGTCTTGCGCACGACAACGCAGGAACCGACGCACACCCCACTCGTACACTCGACGTGTGCCCACCCGCCCGAACGCTGCGCCCTCCCCTGGCCTGCAGCTGACCTGGCTCGATGGCGAAGTGGTCGCTTGGCAGCCCGGCCGCGGCGTCTACGGCGGAAATCTCCAGGCGGTCGTCAGTTCCACGTTCCGGCGTCCACTCGCCGCGCACAACGCTTCGATGCGGGTGGTGCGCATGGCACTTCCGGGCGGCGAGCAGCAGGTGATGTGCCAGCGTCTGACGGTCGCCTCACTGGCATCGCTGGGGCAGCTCGATGCACTCGGCAGCGAGGCCGGCACGTCGGTCGGTTGGTTGGGTGCCGCGTACTCGGTCGCGATGCGATTGGTGACAGCCGGTCGGATCCTCCCGCAGCTGACCGACACCGGATTGGGATGGTGGGTTGCCCGTTGGAAGCCGCTGCGCGCCGATCTGGCCAAGCCCGTGGAGGAGTTGGCGGCCAGCCAGCCACCGGTCGTCGCAGTTGCCAGTCCCGGCTTCACCGCCGAGGAGTTGACGACGGTGATCATCGAGTCGTTCGTCGACCAAACGGCTCGACTGCTCTTGGCGGGTGCCGGATGGCACGCGCCCGTCACCGACACGCGCCGCCTGGCCGCACGCGCCGCGCGGGCGACGGCCCGGGCCCTCAGCGCGCCGGCCGGCGAGTTCCGCGCCGACGCCGAGATGGCAGAGTCGCTCGACGACCTGGCGGCGATGTTCGAACACACCATTCGTCGCGCCGAGGGCGAGCCGGTCGTTCGGGCACGATTGCGATTGGCGCTGCCCGACGAGCCGGACGACGATTGGCCGTTGTCGTTGGAGCTGGTCGATCCCGACGATCGCGGCCGCTGGTGCACTGAAGCCGAGGTGGCCAACGGTGGAGCCGCGGCGATGCGACTGGCCGGCGACCCGCGATATCTGCCGCTGCTGGCCGAGTGCCTTGCGACGGCTCGGGTCGACATCGAGATGCTCGCGCCGTGGCTCACGTCGTGGCTCGGCAAGCCCGACGACGGTGTCGACCTCGACAGCGCGGCCGCGACGCTCGAGGCAGTCGACGCGCTCGCAGCAGTCGACATCGAGCTGCTCACACCCGAGCGCCTGACGCGGCGCTCGGCATCGTCGAAGGGCGTTGCCCAGCCGAAGGATGCGGTGGGCAGCGGCCGGTTCAGCGCAGCGGCGATCATCGACTGGACTGTGGTCGTCGACGACGCACCTGTCGACGAAGCGTTGCTCGAACGCGCTGCGGCGTCGGGCGCCGGGCTCATCAACGTGAACGGACGATGGGTGCGCATCGACCGCACCGAGGCGCGACGGGCTTTGGCCAACCTTGCCGAGCACCGCCGCGATCATGCCGAGCTCACCACGCTCGAACTGCTCCGCCTCGCGGCAGAACTCGCCGCAACCGAAGAGGCCCGACAGCAGACCGGCCCAGATGGTTCGATCGTCGGCGACACCGACATCACCCCGGCAATTGCCGCGAAGGGTTGGCTGGGCGATCTGCTGCAGGGGTTGCCCGACGAAGCGTTGTCGGAGGGTGTCGAGCCTCCCGGCTTCATGGCGACGCTGCGTCCGTACCAACGGCGTGGTCTCGGCTGGTTGCAGTTCCTCCACAAGCTCGGTCTCGGCGGTTGCCTGGCCGACGACATGGGTCTCGGCAAGACGCCGACCACGCTTGCTCACCTGGCCGCGTTACCGGGCCCGCATCTCGTCATCTGCCCACTGTCGGTCGTGCGCAACTGGGAAGCCGAAGCGGCGCGATTCACGCCGTTCCTCCGTGTCGCCGTGCACCATGGCACCGGGCGCAGCGGGGTCGCGACCTTCGCGAATCTCGTCGCTCAACACGACCTCATCATCACCACCTATCACGTCGCGGCGCGCGACATCGAGACGATGAAGACGGTCCGGTGGGCCGCGGTGGTGCTCGACGAAGCCCAGGCCGTGAAGAACCCCGAGACACGCTCTGCCGCGCGCGTTGCGATCGTTGCCCGCCGAACAGCACATCGCGCTCACGGGCACGCCCGTCGAGAACCGGCTCAGCGAACTGTGGTCGATCATGTCGATGGTCACGCCCGGTCTGCTCGGCAGCCTCACCCAGTTCCGCCAACGCTTCGCCACCCCGATCGAGCGCAACCACGATCTCGCCGCGGCCGCTGCGCTGCGTCAACTGACCTCGCCGTTCCTGCTGCGGCGCACCAAGGCCGACAAGTCGCTGGTGCCCGACCTGCCCGACAAGGTCGAGCAGTTGGCATGGGCGTCACTGACCCGCGAGCAGGCGAGCATGTACCAAGGTGTCGTCGACCAACTGCTCGCGGACGCGCAGCAAGCCACTGGCATGCGCCGGCGCGGGCTGGTGCTCGCCGCGCTGACTCGCTTGAAGCAGATCTGCAACCACCCTGCGCACGCGCTCGGCGATGGCTCTCGTCTTGGTGGCCGGTCCGGCAAGCTGACCCGGTTCGACGAACTGGTCACCGACCTGCTCGACGCCGGCGAGCAGGCGTTGGTGTTCACGCAGTTCCGCGAAATGGGTCTGCTGCTGCAGCGGCACCTCGTCGAACGCTTCGCGATGCCGACGCCGTTCCTGCACGGTGGCGTGCCTCGCAAGGGCCGCGACCGGATGGTCGACGAGTTCCAGTCCAACTCGGCGTCGCCTTTGCTACTGGTCTCGCTGCGCGCCGGCGGTACCGGCTTGAACCTCACGGCTGCATCGCGTGTCGTGCACTACGACCGTTGGTGGAACCCGGCAGTGGAAGATCAAGCCACCGACCGTGCGTGGCGCATCGGTCAGACGCGATCCGTGTTCGTGCACAAGCTCGTGTGCCAGGGCACCATCGAGGAACGCGTCGACGCGATGATCAACGACAAGCGGGCGCTGGCGGACGCGGTCGTCGGCACCACCGGCGAGACGTGGCTCAGCGAGTTGTCGACCGATGAACTGCGCGATCTGATCGTGCTCGATCACAACGCGGTCCGCGGCGCATGAGCATCGTCATCACGCCGGGTCCAGCGCATCTGCGACGGGAGGCGACGCCCGCCGGACGACTGGCCGCCTCACTGCTATCGGTCACAGTCGCAGGACTGGCCGATCCGCAACGGTTCCGCCGCGGCAAGGGATACCTCGCCGACAACGCCGTATCGCGACTCGATCTGTCGGAAGGCGTGCTGCTGGGAACCGTGATGGGCAGCCGCGCCGAGCCGTACCACGTGACGGTCACCGTCGAAATGGTCGCCCGACCCGACGACCTCGGGGCGACGATCGACCGCGCCCACGTCGCCCGCCTGATCCCGCGTGGCGAGGAGTTGCTGTTCTCGTGCACGTGTCCCGATTGGGAGGATCCGTGCAAGCACGGCGTGGCAGTGCTGCTGGCGCTCGCCGCCGAACTCGGCCCGCGACCGGAGCTGCTGGCGACGTGGCGCTGCGGCGATGTCGACACCCGCGCCCGACCCAAGGTCGGTTCGCGAGCTCGCGAAGATCGCCATCTGCGGCTCGTGCCACCTGCGCCCCCACCGTCGCCGTTCGAGACGCCGGAATGGCAGGAGTTCGCCGGCGACAAACTGGTGATCCCGCACTGCGACGTACCGACGACGACGCTGACCTTGCCGACGCTGGTGCTCGATCGCACCGATGTCGCCGACGTCATCCGCTCGGCCTGGAACGTGTTGGCTCGCTTCAATCCCGAGGCCGACGACCCGGAGGACTGACCGGCGGCCGAAGCGCGAAGCAGGGGCCCGGCCGCACCGAGACTCGGGGGAGGAATGTCTCGGGGCCAGACCCCTGTTCGGGCCGGAAAGCAGCTGAGATTCGGGACTGACCTCAGCTGCTCTTCGTCGAAGTGTCGGGAATGGTTGACGGTCTCGCTGCCTGCACGCTGGTGGCTGTCGTCGCCGTGGTCACCGATGCCGCCGTCGTCGTGGCGGTCGTGGCTTCCGTCGCGCTCGTCGCTTCGGTCGCAGTGACTGCCGTCGAGTTGCTTGCCGCGCCGGCCGCCATGCAACCGGTGAGGACTGCGGCGGTGGCGATCCCGGCGACGCCTGTCAGCCGACGAGCTCGGCGAGCCGGGTGCGGGCGACGACGCTTGGGTGCGGTGCGTTCTGTGTTCATGGTGCTCATCGTGCGCCACTTCCCTGAGACGTTCCTGAGAGCACCCTCCGTTGTTCCGCCGAGTTCACGATCGGCGATGTCGGTGCGCTGCTTCGCTCGACCTGGCGAACTCGCACGAACGTCAGACCGCTGACCACGGCACTCATCGCGATCACGGTCGAGCGCAGCACGAATGTCGAACGATCGGTGCCTGCCGTGAGTGCATGCACGGTCGTCAGCAGGAACAGCGGGAAGCTGAGGAAGTGCGTCATTCTCCACATCCGCTTGGAGATCCGTTTGCGGGCCAGCGAGGTGAGTTCGACTGCCACCAAGAGGTACAGCCCGATCACGCCCCACGCGACAGCGGCCGGATGCCACGCGCTGGCAAACGGCACGAGGATCTCGGTGAGGCCGAAGTGCACGTACGAGTCGAGGACCAGCGCCACGACGTGGACCGCTGCGAAGATCAAGGCGAGCCCGCCGAGGAACCGGTGCAGATCCAGGATCCAGTTCGGCCGCGGTCGGCCGCGGGTCACCTTGGTCGACAGCGCCAGCCCCCACAACACGCTCGCCGCCAGTAGAGCCCAAGCGACGATGCCGCCGCTGCGGGCGACGTACCACCACAGTTGTTGGTTCACGAGGTTCCCTCCAGGATTCGAAGTTGGTCGAGGTCTGTCGGCACGGGGATGGTGCCGGCGAAGAGTTGAAATTGAGGTGTGGTCCGCACTGCACCTCTGGCGTCGACCGTCAGCACCTGCACCTTGTTGTCGTCGACGATGTCGAAAGCCCGCGCAGATCCACGCAGCAGGACGGCCTTGGCCATCACTTCGGCCACCCACGCCTCGCCGGCGATCACGGTGGTCATTTCGAGGTCGCTGCGCGACGATTCTCCGGTTGTCGGATCGATGAGGTGATGCCGCATCTGGCCATCCACGTTCCATCGACGACGCAAGGTGGTCGACGTGGCGACCGCGCCCGTGTGCAGGCCGATCATGGCGATCGGTTCGACCATCGAGGGATGCTCGATCGCGATTGTCCACGCTTGGTCGTGCGGGTTGCAGCCGGCGACGCGGAGATCGCCACCGAGGTTCACGCAAGCGCCTTCCGCACCCGCAGCGAGCAATTCGTCCATGAGGATGTCGGCGGCGAGACCCTTGCCGATCCCGCCAGGATCGAAGCCGGCACCTGGCGGAAGACGAACAGAGTCGCCGTCGATCTCGATGTCGGAGCAACCGATGATCAGTGAGCTCCCACGGCGAGCGCTCTCCGCAGAAATGTCATCGAAGCTCACGTCGTAGCCGGCACGCAGCACGGCGCCCAACACGGTCGGGTCGAAGCCGCCGCCGGTCAATCGCCACGCCTCGAGCGCTCGCCCGACGAGCAGCGCGGTGTCGGCGGAAACCGTCACGGCTCGGCCGGCCCGCCGATTCAGCTTGCAGACCTCACTGCTCGCGATGAAGCGGCTCCACCGCCGTTCGAGTTGCTCGATTCGGCGTTGGGCTTCATCGAGCAGATCGGCCGGCCCTCCCACCACGACGAGGTGGGCATCGGACCCCATGGCCCGGAAATGTCGTTCAGCTGCAGTCACCTACAAATCGTCGGTGACGAACCTCAGAGTCTCCTCAGAACGCCCGGGGCATTCCCCGAGAGCTGTTCAGGGCTTTGGCTTCTGATCCTTTGGCGACGGTTCATCGGTCGACGCGCCGATGTCCTCCGCCTCTTCTTCGAGATCTTCGACCATCCCAGCGGGAGTGCTCTGCTTCTCGGGATCTGCTTCGTCTGACGATGGCTGGTTCGGTTGGTTGCTCACGGACGATGTGTACCCGCGACCGACGCCACGCAAACGGCCGGCCACGCTCTACGGTCATCGAAGTGCAGCGTCTCCTCGACGCGATCATCGCCAACTCTTGACACATTTGCGTCGATCACCGAGGATAGTGTCCATCGTGATGCACCATGGTTGACACGGATCTGTTGGTGATCGGGGGCGGGCCGTCCGGGCTCACGATCGCCGCAGAGGTCGCCCGCACCGGAGCGTCGGTGGTGGTGTTGGAGCGACGCGAGGTCGAACCGATCCCTCGTGCCGGCACCGTGCTGCCTCGCCCACTGGAGCTGTTCGACGCACGCGGCATTGCCGAGCAATTCATCCGGCGAACGAGCGAAGTCAATCCAAATCCCTTTCAGAGCTTCCACATCTGGGCCGGCATGGCGCCGGTGAGCTGGGCTGCTCGAGACTCGCGGTTTGGTTTCACGCTGATGTTGCCTCAGCACGAGACAGAAGATGTACTGCGCCGATGGGCCATGGACTGCGGCGCCGAGCTGCGGTTCTGCCACGAAATGGTCGAACTCCACGACAACGGTGACTCCGTTACGGCCGTCATACGTGACCCGGATGGGATGACGACGTCGGTGCAGGCGACATACGTGGTGGGTGCCGACGGAGGTCGAAGCCGGACCCGCGAGCAGATCGGCATCGACGTCGAGGGCCACCGCGACACGTTCACCGGTGTCATCGCGACGGCCAAGATGCAATTCCCGTGGCCGGGCACCACACGAACAGGACGCAACGAGCATGGCTGGGTTGCGGCGAATCCGTTCGGGCTCGGGCTGACGCGCTTCACGATGGTGCACGCCGAAGGTCGATCGAAGGAGAGAACAGAACCCGTGACGATCCCGGAGCTGAATCGGAGCCTCGGGGAGATCCTCGACGAGTCCGTCGAGATCCCGGAGCTCGTCGGCGCCAGTCGATATGGCGATGCGATGTGGATGGCCACGAAGTTCCGCAAAGGGCGGGTGTTCCTCGTTGGGGAGGCAGCACGCGTCCACTACCCGGCCAGCGGTGTCGGCATGAACTTCTGCATCCAGGACGCGTTCAACCTCGGATGGAAGCTCGGAGCAGTCATCAGCGGTGACGCTGGTGAGGCGCTCCTCGACACCTACGAAGCCGAGCGCCGACCCATCGCCGAGGATCTGTTCCGGAGCGTGAACGCCCAGGTCGCTATTCAGTTCGACTTCTCGCCACGCGGCCTCGCATTCACCCAGCACTTCTCCACGCATCTCCTCACCACACCGGATGTCACCGAACATCTGTGGGCCGAGCTCAATGGTCTCCAGACTCAGTACCCGCAGCCAGACGATCGTCTGCCGCCGACCGGTTTCCCTGCCCCCGATTTCGAGATGTTCCTGCCCGACGGAACCACGACCCGTCTGTACGAACTGCTCCGGCAGCATGCGTTCGTCGTGGTGGACCTCAGCGGCACCAAGGCGCTCCGTGGTCTCGAGCCACCCAACGATCGAATCGTGGTGGTCGAAGCGCACGCGATACGAAGACCCACAGCGCTGCGCGGTGTGTCGGCATTGATCGTTCGCCCCGACACGTACGCGGCGTGGACCACCACGGAGACACCCAACCCGGACGCGGTCGCGGTGGAGTTGGCGCGTATCCTCTCGATCGGCCGACCATGAACACGACTCGACAAGCCGACGAGGGCGCTCGGGTCGCGGTAGCGGAAGGACACCCATGACGGCGATCTACGAGGCACTCGATCCGTGCAGCGACGAGCCGAGCGTCGAGCGGATTCCTCTCGCGCAGCGGCCCGCGGCGCTGGATGGGCTGCGCATCGCGTTGATCCAGACGATGCCACCGGGTTCGGGTCTCGAGCCCGTCATCGAAGTGTTGCGCGACGAGATTGCGGCCGCGTGCCCGACGGCGCAGCCGACTCACTACATGCGCAGGAACTTCATGGTCACCGATCTGGCCGAGGTCGACCAGATCGCCGCGGACTTCGACCTTGCCATTGCCGTCGCCGGGCCGGCCGGAACGATGGTGCACCTCGCGGTGGTATTGGCCGGCGAGTTGGAGCGCCGTGGCGTTCCGTGTCCAGTGGTCCACTTCGAGACGTTGCGAGCGACGGCAGAGCATTCCGTTTCGACCGGTGGCGCACCGGTTCGGATTTGGCCGATCGGCAACCCACCGAGCACCCCCGAGGCGATGGCTGCGGCCGCTCGGTCGGTTGTTGCCGACCTCACCATCCCTGCGCGGGACGACGAGCAGCTCACCGGCTGGCGCCATCCCGAACCTCGCGAACGGATCGTCGCGCGCGGTTCGCTCGCCGAGATCAACGAGACATTTCTGGCGAACGGCTGGACCGACGGCTTGCCGATCATCCCGCCGACGGAGGAAGCGGTCGCGGCAATGCTGCAGGGCACCAGCCGCTCGCCCGACACCGTCGTCAGCGAGACGTTTCGTCCGGAGGGTCGGCGGATCAGCGTCGAGATGGTGGCGATCAATGCGGTCATGGCAGGCGCCCGGCCCGAGCTACCTCCCCGTGATCCTCGCCGGCGCATCGGTGTTCGGCGACGTCCAATTCGAGTCGATGACCCGGTCCGTGAACTCCTTCGCGTTCGCTCAGCTCGTGAGCGGCCCCATCAGTCGCGAGATCGGCATGGCCGGCGGGCTCAACGCGCTCGGGCCCGGTAACCGCGCCAACGCAACCATCGGCCGGACTCTCAACCTCATGCTGCGCACCCTTGGCGGAGCACGACTCGGCGTCAACACGACACCAGCCCAAGGCAGCGCGGTGTCGTGGGCGTTCGCGTTCGCCGAGAACGAGGAAGGGAGCCCGTGGCCTCCGTTCCACACCGACCTCGGATACGAGGCCAACGACAGCGTCGTCAGCGTCTTGCTCGGCGGCTGGGCCCACAACGGCAACTACTACTACGGCGATCTCGACGACGTCGCGTCGACGTTGCAGGACTTCGAAGTTCCGCAGACGGGCGCGCTCGTGATGCTCACCGAGAAGCGCGCCCATCACCTCGCCGACGAGGGCTACACCAAGCAGGCAGTCGTCGAGCGTCTCCACGATCGGGCGACGATCCGCCTCGGCACGTTCCGAGCGAGCGGCTTCTTCCCGATGATGCGCAACGACATCCTCGGCCTCGGTCCCTCGAAGGCCCCGAGTTGGCCGGCCGACTACCTCACTCGTCCCGACGAGGACATCGTGCCCGCCTACCCACCCGGTGGGATTCGCGTCGCGGTCGTCGGCAGCGACGTGTCGTCCACGATGCAAGCCTGGAAGCTGCAGCTGCACCGCAGCGTGTCGGTCGACGCCTGGCGCTGAATACCCCCCGGGGCGCCCCTCAGGTCTTTCGTTTGTTCGGCGGCACCGAGCGGGCATACGCGACGCCGCGACTGACCCACGAGGCGAGCTGTCGTTTGGTGCGCAGCTTCTCGATGTCGACGCGCAGCCACCCGTCCATCGGCCGACCCCGCATGACCGCAACGCGCGCGCCGGTTCGCGCGACCAGAGCGTCCGCCGCGGCCGGGTCGACGCGCACGAGTACCCCACCCTCTCGGCTCGCCGCGATCGCCAGATGACCATCGACGAGAAACGCGAGCCCGCCGAACATCTTCGTCTCGGTGACGCCGGGCTCGTCGAGGAGCAGCTCGCGGACCCGCTCGGCGAGATCCTCGTCATAAGCCACGGCGCAATTCTAGGAACCACCGCCCAGCGGCCGCCAGGCCGCCTACAAGAGATTCGGGCTAGGTTACCCGCCAGTGATCTACGAGTACCGGTCCTACACGTGCCTGCCGGGACGCCTGCCAGCCCTGCTCGACCGCTTCCGCACGACCACGCTCGGCCTGTGGGAGAAGCACGGCATCCGCACGGCCGGCTTCTGGACAGTCGAAGTCGGCGAGAACAACCAGGTGCTGCACTACCTGCTGGCCTGGGAATCGCTCGCCGAGCGCGAGGAGAAGTGGCCCAGGTTCGTTGCGGACCCGGACTGGATCTCCGCCCGGGCCGCGAGCGAGACACCCGACAAGATCGTCGCGAGCATCCGAAACGAGTTCTGGCGGCCGACCGACTTCTCGACGGTGCAGTAGCGCGCTTGACAGTCGGGTAGCGGGCGCTATCGGGAATACCGAACCCCGGCGTCGTACCGACTAGCGCGGGAGGCGGAGGCTGTAGCCGACGCCGCGAACCGTGTGGATCAGCGGCGGGTCGACGTCGTCGATCTTGTGTCGCAGGTAGCTGATGTACGTCTCCAAGACACTCGCATTGCCGGCGAATGTGTAGTCCCAGACTGCCTCGAGGATCTGGTCGCGAGTCAGCACGCGCTTCGAGTTCGACAGCAGGTAGTGCAGCAGCTTGTACTCGGTCGGGGTCAGGTCGATGAACCTGCCGCCACGCCACACATCGCGCGTCTCCTCGTCGAGTGCGAGGTCGTGGAACGTGAGCGTGTGGGTGCGGTTCGCGGTGCCACCGGTGCGGCGAAGCACGGCCTTGACCCGCTCGACGAGCTCTTCGACGGAGAACGGTTTGGTGACGTAGTCGTCGACCCCCAGTCGAAGACCTTCGACCTTGTCGCTGGTCGCGTCGCGCGCCGTCAGGAAGATGATGGGGATGCGCGTCGCAGCGCCCTCGCTCTGCCGAAGGCGCTTGGCGACGTCGAACCCGTCGAGGTCGGGGAGCATCACGTCGAGCAGAACGAGGTCGGGTCGGCGGGCCTCGATGGCCGCCAGCGCCGCGCGTCCCGAGCCGACACGCTCGACCTCGAACCCGTGAATCCCGAGCGCCATCGCCACCAGTTCGGTGATGTGCTCCTCGTCGTCGACGGCGAGGACGTGGGGTTTCGGAGTCGGTCGAATCCGACATCATCGGCACCATAGCGGGTCGAGGTTTGAAGCAGGCCCGGGCATCTCGGGCGCGCCATGATGGTCGCGTGACATGTCGGGGTTCCATCGCATGAGCTTGCGAGCCAAACTCGTGATCGCCCTCGGCACGATGCTGGCGATCGGTCTGCTTGCGTTCGGCATCGGCACGTACAACCGCTACTCCGCGGCCGAGTACCGACGGCTCGACGATCGCCTGCGCAGTTCGCTGCCCTCTGCCGAACGCGAGTTGCACGATGCCGCAGGCCTCGATCCGGGCGGCCCGGGACCGGGTGGAGCGGACGGAGCAGATGGCGCGGACGGACCGGATGGTCCGGCGGACGAGCGAGACGCGCGTTGGGCATCGGCTCGTATGCCGAACTCCGCGACGGCACCGGCACAGTCCTGCTCGCCTCCCCGACGACACCACCAGCGCCTCGCCCTCGATCCCCGATGCGATCCCCGCGCTCGACAAACCGTTCACGACCGGGCCGTTCACCGGCTCCGGCGACTGGCGCGCCTTGGCCAGCGTCGACAGTCGCTACCCGGCCCTGACAGTGGTCGTCGCAACGCCACTCGCCGACGTCGCCGATTCGCTGCGAGGTCTCGATCGTGATCGAGACGATCGCCGCGGCGATCATCCTTGCGTTGGTGACGGCCGGTGCATGGCTGATCCTGCGGCGCGGCCTCCGACCGCTCGAGACGATGGCCGTGGCAGCAGGCGAGATCAACGGCGGCGACATGTCGTTGCGCGTCACGCCGACGGACGGCACCGACGAGGTCGGCCAACTCGGCAAGGCACTCAACTCGATGCTCGACGATCTGCAGGCGTCGTTCGTCGCGCAGAAGGAATCGGAGGCGAAGCTCCGCCAGTTCCTCGCCGATGCGTCGCACGAACTGCGCACGCCGCTGACGTCGATCCAAGGGTTCGCCGAGCTGTTCCGGCATCGGCGTCGAGAACGAGCATGTCGATACCGAGGTGATCATGCGGCGCATCGAGGAGGAGGCGCAGCGCATGCGTCTACTGGTCGATGAGCTACTGCTGCTGGCCAGGCTCGACGAGCGACGCGACATCGAGCCCGTCGATGTCGACCTCGCGGTGCTGGCGGCCGACGCGTGCAGCGATGCCGCGGCCACCGATCCCGGTCGCACGATCACACTCGATGCGCCGCGTCCGGTGGTCGTCGCCGGGGTGCCCGACCACCTACGCCAAGCGATCGCCAACTTGGTGTCGAACGCGCTCACCCACACTCCGGCCGGTACGCCCGATCGAGGTCTCGGCGATCGCCCTCGCTCATCGCGCGCTCGTGATCGTGCGCGACCACGGGCCCGGGCTCGGCGACGAGGCCTTGCTCCACGCCTTCGATCGGTTCTGGCAGGCCGACCCGTCGCGCATCGGACCGAAGTCGGGCCTCGGCTTGTCGATCGTTCAGGCAATCGCCGAGTCGCATGGCGGCACGGCAAGTGTCACGAACGCCGCGGTGGCGGGGCCGAGTTCACGATCGATCTGCCACTGGCAACCAACGGCGCTGCCGCCGCCCCGCCGCCGAGCAATCTGCACCGCCACAGCTGACCGTCTCTAGCTGGACCGCCCGAGACGTGATCCACCGAACACCGAGACCTCTTGGCGAAGTGGTACGAGGTCGCGACGAGGTGGCCGTCGGTCGGCCTCGGCCAACGCGGACGACGCAACTCTGGCGGAGCTCCTCGTTCTCGGCGCGGAACAGCTCGTTCTCGGTCTCCAACTGCATGACGCGCCGGATGCCTTCGAGGTTCATGCCCTCGGCGGCGAGCTCGCTGATGCGGCGCAGGCACTCGATGTCGACGTCGCTGTAGCGACGGTTGCCACCCTGCGTGCGCGCGGGCTGCACCAGGCCGCGTGCGCTCGTAGATGCGCAGGGTCTGGGGGTGCATGCCGGCCAACTCGGCGGCAACCGAGATGACGTAGACGGCGTGGTGTTGAGATCGCATGGTCATGACTCCAATCGAGTCCTTGGTGAGACGGTAGTCGCCGCGGCAAGTGCCTCGACGGCTGCGCGTTGCTCGTCGGAAAGTTCGCTCGGCACGTCGACATCGACGGTGACGATGAGATCGCCCGTGCCCTTCTTGGTGACGATGCCCTTGCCCTTCACGCGATGTCGCGAGCCCGACGGCGTGCCGGGACGCAGCCGCAACATCACCCGTGGACCGTCGAGTGTGGGCACGTCGACATCGCCACCGAGCGCGGCCTCGGCGAAGGTGACGGGCATCTTGACGGTGAGGTTGTTGCCGTCGCGGCCGAAGAGGCGATGGCCGGCGACGTGACATTCGACGATGAGGTCGCCTGGCGGTCCGCCGTTGCGACCCGGTGCGCCACGGCCCTTCAACCGGATCGTCTGACCATCGGCGACACCGGCCGGGATTCGCGCCTGCACTTCGCGGGCACGCCGCTCGGTGCCGGTGCCATGGCACGTCGGGCATGGATCGGTGACGACCACGCCGCGGCCACCGCACACGCGGCACGGCGACGAGAACGAGAACAGGCCTTGGTTGTCGTCGATCACACCGCGGCCGCCGCAGTTGGAACAGACCTTCGGCTGTGTGCCCGGCTTGGCGCCACTGCCGTGACATGTCGAGCACTCCGCGTCGCTGGTGAGGTGCAATGTGGTGGTGAGTCCTCGTGCCGCGTCGGCGAAGTCGAGCGTGAGCGTTGCCTCGACATCGGCGCCGCGTTGCGGGCCTGCTGCCGCTGACGGGCCTCCGCCTCGGCGACCGCGAGCCGAACATGTGACCGAGGATGTCGCCGAGACCATCGCTGCCGACGTTGAAGTTGTAACCACCGGGCCCGCCACCGCCGGGAGGCCCGCTCTGGAACCCGCCGATGGGACCGAGCTTGCGGACCTCGTCGTACTCCTTGCGCTTGGCTTCGTCGCCGAGCACGTCGTACGCCGCGCTGACTTCCTTGAACCGTTCCTCGGCAGCGTCGTCGCCGGGGTGCGTGTCGGGATGGCTGGAGCGCGCCAGCTTTCGGTAGGCCTTGGTGATGTCTTTGGGCGCGGCATCTTCACTGACGCCCAGGACCTTGTAGTAGTCCTTCTCGTACCACTCACGTTGTGCGGCCATGTGGGAAACCTCTAGCCGCGGACCTTGACCATTGCCGGCCGGAGAACCTTGCCGTTCCACGTGTAGCCGGACCGCAGCACTTCGCTGACGACCGGCTCGCCCTCGCCGGGCTCGTGGAGCACGGCGTCGGCAAGGTGCGGGTCGAACGGTTGCTCGTGCAGGTTCATCGACTCGAGACCCTGCTTCTTCAACTCGCTGAGCATCAGGTTGAACAGCGGCTCGATCTCCGCGGGATGTTGCAGGAACGCGGCCTCGCACGCATCGAGGACCGGCAGCAACGCTTCCGCCAACCGGCCGGTCGCCCGGTCGATGTCGTCGGCTCGTTGTGTCGCGTGCCGCCGTCGAAAGTTCTCGAAGTCGGCAGCAATCCGCTGGGCTCGATCCATCCACTCGTCGCGTTCGACGAGGGCAAGTTCGAGCTCGGTCGGCGCGATCTCCGCCTCGGCTCCTTCAACAGGAGCCTCGGCGGATTCACCTTCTGCGTTGACAGTGTCGATGTCCGGTCCCGGTGTCGATGGACTCGACTCTGGGGTGGCATCGCTCATTGCGCGGGATCCTCTTCGACGATCTCGGCATCGACGATGTCGTCGTCGCTGCTGGCGCCGCCGCCGTCGGCCTGGCCGCTGGCGGAGGTGCCGGCTGCGTTCTCGTCGCGAGCCGCGTTCTCGTACAGCTTCTGGCTGAACGCCTGGCTTGCTGCCATCAGCTTCTCGTGGGCCGCACGGATCGCGTCCATGTCGTTGCCCGCGAGCGCTGTCTTCAACTCGGCCAGCGGCGCCTCGACAGTTGCCTTATCGGCAGCGTCGACCTTGTCGGAGTTGTCGCGCAGCACCTTCTCCATCTGGTACACCAGCGAGTCGGCGTTGTTGCGAACCTCTGCCTCTTCACGACGCTTGCGGTCGTCTTCGGCGTGAGCCTCGGCATCGCGGACCATCTGGTCGATGTCCTTCTTGTCGAGGGTCGACTGACCGGTGATGGTCATCGACTGCTCCTTGCCGGTGGCACGGTCCTTGGCGCTGACATGCACGATGCCGTTGGCGTCGATGTCGAACGTGACCTCGATCTGCGGCACGCCACGTGGCGCCGGCGGCAGGTCGACGAGTTGGAACTTGCCGAGCGTCTTGTTGTAGCCGGCCATCTCGCGCTCGCCCTGCAGCACGTGGATCTCCACGCTCGGTTGCATGTCGTCGGCGGTCGTGAAGACCTCGGTGCGCTTGGTGGGGATGGTGGTGTTGCGCTCGATGAGCTTGGTCATGACGCCACCCTTGGTCTCGATGCCGAGGCTCAGTGGTGTGACGTCGAGCAGCAACACGTCCTTCACGTCGCCACGCAGCACGCCGGCCTGAACCGCAGCACCGACCGCGACCACTTCGTCGGGGTTGACGCTCTTGTTGGGCTCCTTGCCGGCGAGGTTGACGACGAGGTCGACGACAGCGGGCATGCGGGTGGAGCCGCCGACGAGGATGACGTGGTTCAGTTCCCCCTTGCTGATGCCGGCGTCTTTCAACGCTTGCTCGAACGGGATGCGGCAACGCTCCATGAGGTCGGCCGTCATGTCTTGGAACTTGGCACGGCTCAACGACTCGTCGAGGTGCAATGGGCCTTCGGCAGTTGCGGTGATGAACGGCAGGTTGATCTGTGTCTGCTGCACCTGGCTGAGCTCGATCTTGGCCTTCTCGGCGGCTTCCTTGAGACGCTGCCCGGCCATGCGGTCGGCAGAGAGGTCGACGCCGTGCGCGGCCTTGAACTGCTGCACGAGCCAGTCGATGATCCGCTGGTCCCAGTCGTCGCCACCGAGGTGGGTGTCGCCGTGGGTGCTCTTCACTTCGAACACGCCGTCACCGATCTCGAGCACCGACACGTCGAACGTGCCGCCGCCGAGGTCGAACACCAGAACCTTCTCGTCCTCGGCGCTCTTGTCGAGGCCGTAGGCCAACGCAGCCGCAGTCGGCTCGTTGATGATTCGCAGCACTTCGAGGCCGGCGATCGTGCCGGCTTCCTTGGTCGCGGTGCGCTGTGCGTCGTCGAAGTACGCGGGCACCGTGATGACGGCCTGCGTCACCGTGTCGCCCAGGTAGGCCTCGGCATCGCGCTTCAGCTTCATCAAGATGCGAGCGCTGATCTCTTGCGCGGTGTAGTGCTTGCCATCGATGTCGGGGCTCTTCCAGCCCTCGCCCATGTGACGCTTGATGCTGCGGAACGTGCGATCACTGTTGGTGATCGCCTGGCGCTTGGCTACTTCACCGACCAACACCTCGCCTGCCTTCGAGAACGCGACCACAGAGGGAGTGGTTCGAGCGCCTTCGGAGTTGGGGATGACGACGGGATCGCCGCCTTCGAGTACTGCGACGACGGAGTTGGTGGTGCCGAGGTCGATTCCGACTGCCTTGGCCATGGGGGATGCTCCTTATTTGAGAACGACAGGGACGGTTCAAACTTGAGTGAACTACACGCAAGTTTAGGACTGACGTGCTGGCCACGCAACATCGACCGAAGAAAACTTGAGTCGATGTGACTAAAGATTTGTCGAGTAGCGGCCGTGCGAGAATGGGATGGTGCTGAGCGAGGAGCAACTCGAGACCTTTGACAACGACGGGTTCGTGATGGTGCCCGACGTGCTGAGTGCCGACGAGGTCGACATCATGAGAAAGGGCGTGTGGGAGAACTTCCCGACGCCGGAGCAGTACTTCGCCGAGGCCGACACGTTCGCCCACCTGACCGACAGCCAGTTCGCCGGCTTGGTCAACTTTCCGTGGGTCTCACCGGAGCTCAATCGGCTGGTGGCCCATCCGCGCATCCTGTCGATCGTCCGCCAGATCCTCGGCCTCGACGACATCAGGCTCTACAAGGGCGAACTGTGGGGCAAGTACTCCGGCAACACCGATTACGACCAACATCACCACCGCGACTTCGGCAACCACACACTGGTCGTCCCCAGTGTGGAGCGGCGATGGATGCAGGTGACCACGTTCATCTACCTCTGCGACATCGACGAGACCAATGGCGCAACCGCTGCCGTGCCGAAGCGATACTCCGCCGACATTCCACTGGGCCAGCGCCGCGTCGCGCCGGGTGAACTGCGCGATCACGAGGAACTGGCGAGCGGTAAGGCAGGCACGGCGTTGGTCTATTCGACCGAGGTGTTCCATCGGGGAACGTCGATGACCGGAACGAACGTGTCGCGGTTCACCGTGCTCGCGGACTACCGCGCCGCAGACGCGACGTGGACCAGCAAGCAGGCGTTCGGCAACCACGGCAACCGGCCGGAGATGATCGAGTTCGTCACCGGCGTCGACGCCGCGACACGCACGCTGCTCGACATCCCGGCGCCCGGCCATCCCTTCTGGACGGATCAGACGATCGCCGACATGGAAGTCCGCTACCCCGGCATCGACATGACTCCCTACCGGATCTGAGGTCGGCGATCGCGATTGACCCGACCCGCAGCTGCCGGCGTGATCGTCGTATCGTCGGAAACCGATGGCAACTCTGCAGATCGAAGCTGATCCGACCGATGTCGGGATGTCGGCCGAGCGACTCGCTCGCATCGACACCCACTTCCGCAAGTACGTCGACGACGGACGTCTACCGGGCTGGCTGATCAGCGTCGCCCGGCACGGCAAGCTCGTGCACTTGTCGACATACGGCCAGCGCGATGTCGAGGCTGCCAAGCCGGTGGAGATCGACACGCTGTGGCGCATCTACTCGATGACCAAGCCCCTCACCGCCGTGCTCGCGCTGCAACTGTGGGAGGAGGGCGCGTTCGAGCTGAACGATCCCGTGTACCGCTACATCCCGGCGTTCCGGAACCAGAAGGTGTGGCGGGCCGGCAGCTCGCGGGCGCCGGTGCTCGATCCGATCATCGAGAAGATGCGCCTGTGGCACCTGATGTCGCACACCAGCGGGCTCACCTACGGGTTCATGTTCGCTCATCCTGTCGACGAGCTGTATCGCCAGGCAGGGTTCGAATGGGGCATGCCGCGCGATCTCGATCTCGAGGGTGTGGTCGACAGGTGGGCCTCGTTGCCGCTGCTGTTCCAACCCGGCAGCGAGTGGAACTACTCGGTCGGCCTCGACGTGCTCGGTCGTGTGTTGGAGGTGATCACCGGCGAGCGGCTCGACCATCTCATGCGCACGCGTCTGCTCGAGCCATTGGGCATGGACGAGACCACGTGGTTCGTCGACGAAGCCAACGCCCCGCGGCTGGCCGGCCTCTACGGCGCACATCCCGAGACTCGCCAGGCCGTGCGGATGGAGGCAATGGACCGCGGCTCACTGCACGAGCCAAAGGCGCACGGCGGCGGCGGTGGTCTCGTCAGCACCGCGCACGACTACCACCGGTTCACACAGATGCTGCTGCGCGGTGGCGAGCTCGACGGGGTTCGCATCCTCGCCCCCGGCACTGTGAAGTACATGGCGAGCAACCACCTTCCGGGTGGGGTCGATCTCACCGCGTTCGCCCGGCCGCTGTTTGCCGAGACCACCTTCGACGGTGTCGGATTCGGCCTCGGCGTCAGCGTGACGATCGACCCGGTGAAGGCGCGTGTGCCAGGCAGCGCCGGTGAATACGCGTGGGGCGGCGCAGCGAGTACGGCGTTCTGGATCGATCCGGAAGAGGACCTCACCGTGCAGTTCTTCACCCAACTCCTGCCCAGCAGCACGCACCCGATCCGCAGCCAGTTGAAGCAACTGGTGTACCAGTCGATCGTCGCCTGACGGCAGGCAAAGGCAGCCCGCTACTGTCCGGGCATGCAGCTTTCAGACCTGTGCGTCTTCACCGAGCCCCAACAGGGAGCGACGTACGACATGTTGCTGGCCGTCGCGCAACGTGCCGAGATCCTTGGATATGGCGGGTTCTTCCGTAGCGACCACTTCCTCGCGATGGGCGGCGTGAGCGGTCTGCCGGGGCCGACCGATGCGTGGGTCACCCTCGCAGGCTTGGCACGCGACACGTCGCGGATCCGCCTCGGCACGCTCGTCACACCGATCACCTTCCGAGGTCCCGGTCTGCTGGCCATCAGCGTTGCGCAGGTCGATCGGATGAGCGACGGTCGCATCGAACTGGGCATCGGCGCAGGCTGGTACGAGGCCGAGCACACCGCCTACGGGTTCCCGTTTCCCGACGCGGCCGGCGCGGTTCGACGACCTCGAAGATCAGCTGGCCATCATCGAAGGATTGTGGAACACACCGATCGGCGAGACGTTCAGCTACAGCGGCAAGGTGCACAGCGTCGTCGACTCACCGGGCCTTCCCAAGCCGGTGCAGGACCCGTTGCCGATCATCATGGGCGGCGGTGGTCCGACTCGCACACCGGCGCTCAGCGCGCGGTATGCGACCGAGTACAACGTCGGCTTCCAACCCGTCGCGAAGTTCATCGAGCGCAAGCAGCGAATCGACGCGGCATGTGCGGCAGTCGGTCGCGGCCGTCCGATGAAGTATTCGTTGGCGATCGTGGTGTGTGCCGGAGCAACGGAGGACGACGTCGCTCGGCGCGCTGCTGCAATCGGTCAGCCGGTGGAGAAGCTTCGCGAGGCCGGCGTCGCCGGTTCGGCAGAGGAGGTCGCTGCAAAGCTGCGCGAGTACATCGACGCGGGGTGCGAGCGGTTCTTCCTGCAGATCCTGGATGTCTCAGACCTGGATCATCTCGACTTCATCGCCGACGAGGTTGCCCCGCTGCTCGCCTGATCCGGCGAACATCGCCCACGAGTCGTTGACCGCAATCGACCCATCGGCATAGGTCATGTGGACGCCGAGGCCGAGCCGATCGAGAACCGGCAGGATCGCCGCGCCGCGCACCATGACGGCCTTGGTCCACACCTCGGCCCACGCCGCAGTGCCGGCAACCACGGTGACAGCGACGATCTCGCGGTCGTGCCGCACCGGCAGGCCGGTCTCGGGGTCGAGCAGATGATGCACCGCAGCTCCGTCGTCGGCAGTCCACGAACGACGCAATGTTCCGGACGTCGCGACGCCTCCGAGCACCAGTCCGAGGTGAGCGATCTCGATGCCGGGATCCATCGCGTCCGCAACGCCGACGACCCAACCACCATCCTGCGGCGCAGCACCGCGGACGGCGACGTCTCCACCGATCGAGACCAGTGCGCCGCGGGCGCCCGACGCGAGCAGGTGTCCGACGACGATGTCGGCCGCGAGACCCTTGCCGATCCCGCCGGCATCGAGGCACATCCCCTCTGGAACCGCAGCAAGGTTCAGTTGCCCGTCCAGCGACAAGCACTCGAGGTCACTGCGACGAAGTGCGTCGTGAGGAAGCGACGTGACAGCGGCAGGATCGTGCCAGCTGGCTGCATACCCGAGGCCGACCAACGGCGCCAACAACGTCGGGTCGAACGCGCCCTGCGTCGCCCGCCAACCGTCGACCATCGCACGCAGGAGGACCACCGTCGCCGGGTCGATGTGAACGGTCGACCCGGCGGCGTGGTTCAAGCGGCTGATGTCGCTGTCGGGCAGGAAGCGGCTCCAGCGGCGCTCGAGATGTTCGATCGACACACGTGCCAGGTACAGCAGATCGGGTGATCCGTCGACGATCACGACGTCGACGGCGCATCCCATCGCTCGCCACGAGGCGGTCTGCACATCGCCCGACACGGCTCAGCCCGAGGCCTTCGAGGTGGCGTTCGACGCGACGCGTACGGCCGTCGTCTGCACCGGCGGCTGCGTCGATGGCACTGCGACCGGGATCGTCGTGGGGACCGCGACGGGCGCAACCGGCACGAGCGGTGCGACCGTTGGCGTGACGGCAACCGGTGGCGTGGTTTGGATCGTCGGCGCAGCGGTCTGGGTGGTGGACGTGGCCAACTCCGACGCCTGGGCTGCACCGATGTTGGTCTGCCAGCCCATGATTGCGACCATGCCGAACAGCGCAGTGGTGGAGAGTCCCGTCGCCAGCACCTTCGCGGTGTCGGCAGGCTTCGACCGCTTCTTCGATGCGGACGGCTGGCGAAGTGCGGCAAGGCGCTCCGCCGACGACGCCGAGATCTCAGTCATCGTCGCCGCCGTGCCCGCCACCGTCGTCATTGCCACCATGGCGACCGCTGCCGTTGTCGTCGACGGAATTGCTCGTCGCCGCGTCGTCCTTCGTCTCGACCGACGGGCTGACGATGCCGAACTGCAGGTTGGCGTGGAACTCCACTTCGACGGTCCCGTTCTGGAACTTCACCTCGACGTTGGTCGCGTCCTCGTTCTCAGACTTGGTGACCGTCCAACCCGCGGTCGGCACCACGCTGACGATCGTCAGCACGTCGCCGGTCGTATCCAACGTGACGGTCCCGCCATCGCCCGCGGTGTACACGGCCTGGCTGGTGACGGCTGCGGCCACGGTCGTCGGTGTCGTCGCGACGACTGCGGGCGTCGTGCCAACGGTGACGACCGGCGCCACCGTGACGGTGGTCGGGTCGGGCTGTTGGGACACCTGGCCGTTGTCGGCGAGAACGGGAGTGGTCGACGTGTTGTTGTCGAGCACTTGTGTGTTGACGAGCGCTGCGGCCGATCCGGCCACCAGCACCCCTGCAATCGAAATCGCCATTGCAATCTTCGTCTTCATGATCCGTCCTCGAGCTTTCACATCGTCGCGATCAACCCGATCGCATGGTGAACACGGTACGAAGTCGGCATCCAAGAGACAGGCGCCGAATATCCAAGATTTGTCCAAGAAGTCCCGAAGCCATCGGCGGCCTTGTCACAATGACGAGGTGAAGCTGCTGCTGGTCGAGGACGACAAGGCAATCGCCGACACGCTGGTGGAGGGATTGGCCGCAGCGGGTCACACGGTGGAGCACGTCTCGACCGGCGCTGAAGCATTGGCTGCCCGGGGGCAGGAGATGGTGCTGCTCGACCTCGGCCTGCCCGATATGGACGGTCGCGACGTGTGCCGCCAACTACGCGAACGTTCGGCAACGCCGATCATCATGCTGACAGCACGCAGTGAGGAGTTCGACCGCGTGCTCGGGTTGGAGCTGGGTGCCGACGACTACGTCACCAAGCCGTTCAGCCTGCGCGAGCTCGTCGCCCGCATCCGGGCTGTGGCTCGACGGACGCAGGACGCCTCTTCGCCGCAGGTCGAAGACACGTACATCAGCGGAATACAGACGATCGGTCCCATGGAGGTCGATCGCCGCACTCGCCGTGTGCGCATCGACCAGCAGGAGATCGCGCTGACGGCGAAGGAGTTCGATCTGCTCGCGTTTCTCGCCAACGACGTGGGTGCAGTGCACACGCGGACCGAGATCCTCGAGGCTGTGTGGGATGCCCATTGGTATGGGCCGACCAAGACGGTCGACGCGCACGTTGCCTCACTGCGCAAGAAGTTGGGCTCGCACGGGTGGATCGAAGCCGTTCGCGGCGTCGGCTTTCGCCTGGAACCTCCGTCGTGAGATGGCGGCTGATCGCCGCGTTCGTCGGCGTCACCATCGTCATCCTCGCTGCGCAGGACATCCCCCTGGCTCGTTACCTCAAGACCGTCGAGACCGAGCGTCTCGTCGCCTCGATGCAACGCGACGCATTCATTCTTGCGGGCACGTCGGAGGATGCACTGTCGGGTGAGGCATCGGCCGACCCGACGGTGTCGCAACAGGACCCCGACGCGCTGCAGACCACCGTCGACCTGTACCAGGCACGCACCGGCGCCAGCGTCGTGATCACCGACGACGCCGGCACAGCCGTTGCCGTCTCCGGCGACCCCACCCGCCGCGGTACCGACTACTCGACCAGGCCGGAGATCGCGGCATCACTCGCCGGCAAACCGACCTCTGGCCGTCGCACGTCGGAGACGTTGGGCGTCGACATCGTCTACGTCGCCGTGCCCGTCCTGTCGGGTGCGGTTCCGGTCGGCGTGGTCCGTGTCACGTATCCGGCTTCCACCGTCGACGATCGCGTGTCGACCAAAGTACGCGGCATCGTGGTCGTCGGCCTGATCTCGTTGACCGCCGCTGCACTCGCTGCGGCATTGATGGCCGCGACCATCGTCCGACCGATACGACGGCTGCGGCGAGCGACCGAGCAGGTTGCCGCGGGCGACTTCGAGAGCCGCGCCGAGGTGGACGAGGGTGCTCCCGAGATCCGCGGCCTCGCTACATCGTTCAACTCGATGACCGAGAAGATCTCGACATTGGTCGAGCGTCAACGGGCGTTTGCCGGCGATGCCTCGCATCAGCTGCGCACCCCGTTGACCGCGTTGCGGTTGCAACTCGAACGTGCCGCGGTCAATCTCGAAACGGACCCTGACGCGGCCCGTGGGGACATCGAAGCCGCGAGCGCCGAAACCGAGCGGCTCCAGCGGCTGGTCGAGGGCTTGTTGATGCTTGCCCGAGCGGATCAGGGCGCAGTCGCGACGGAGACGATCGATGTGGCCGACATCCTCACCGAACGTGCCGCGATCTGGGCGCCGCTCGCGGACGAGCGTGAGGTCACGATCACGGCCGGCAGGATCTCGACGCTGACGGCGCGAGCGGTGCCGGGCGCCCTCGAGCAGATCGTCGACAACTACATCGACAACGCCCTCAACGCGAGCAGACCTGGCACCGAGATCAGTGTGTCGGCGGCCGGTGAGAACGGCTGGGCATCGATCCACGTGTCCGACAACGGGCCCGGGATGTCTGCCGACCAGCTGCAGCATGCCTTCGACCGGTTCTGGCGAGCAGCCAACGCAGGGCACGAGGGCTCGGGGCTCGGACTGGCGATCGTCCGACAGCTGGCGGAGGCAAGCGGCGGTGAGGTCGCGTTGGCCAATCGAAATGGCGGCGGTCTCGATGCAATCGTTCGCCTCCCGATCGCCTGAATCGATTGTCGCTCCCTACGCTCGCTTGCGGAGCAACACGAAGCGGTTCAGCATCACGTCGAGGTAGCCCCACGTGATGCAGTAGTTGCGGTCGTAGTGGCCGGAGTGGTGCACGGCGTGGTGCTCCTTCGACAGCACGACACCCTTGCGCTGCGCGGCCGCCACGAGTCGAGGCACGGTCGGCATGTGCGCCCACTTGTGCAGCTGGTTGGTCATGATCACGCCGGCAACGAGACCGACCAGGAACACGCCGATGTAGGGGTGCTCGCCGACGTCGAGGAAGAAGAAGACGGGGATCAGCACCGGCAGGCAGGCGAACACGTTGTCGGCATTCACAGCGATGAAGTCGCCACGCGTCATCTCCATCGGATCGACGTGATGATCGCGAAAGGGCTTGACGAACTTCTGGCCGATGACCGGTGTTGCCGGCGAGCCGAAGTTGTCGAGGAGGAAGTGGACGATGCCGGACAACAGATCGGCGAGCGCATACGCGGCGAGCAGCAGGACGACGATCAACAGTGCGATCGGCGGCGAGAACCTGTCGGCGATCTCGACGACCACCCGGCGACCGATTGCCGCGGCGAAGAACACGAACGCACCCACCGAAATGAACTCGAAGACTCGGTGGCTCGTCGGGTAGTCGTACGTACCGAGCACCATTCGATCATTACCTCCGCTTTGCCGAGTTCGCTACCTCAGGACCGCCACCAGTGCGCTGCCAGCAACTCGGCGACCAACACCTCTGTCAGCAAGGCCACGATCGGATCGTCGTCACCCGGGTAGTGAACGCTCGCAGACACTCCATCATCTTCCCTCGCCGGCTCACCGCCGACGGTGACCACGTGGCTGTGGCGGTCAGTCATCCACCTCAACGTGTCGGCGTCGAACCGCGAGCCGGTGAACATCAATGCCCGGTAGTCGAGCGTCTTGGTGAGGTAGACGTCGACGTGGTTCCAGTCGCCGGTCTCGCAACCATCGGCGGCGCGTCGCGGGCCTTCGCGGACCATCAGCGCACCCTGCAACGCCGACCCGAGGCGTTCGGCGGGAGCCAGCAACCACAGTCCCTCCGTGCCGTCGATCGCCTCGATGACGGGAGGTAGCCAGCCGTCGCGCCGGTCGAGGAGGTACGCGATCGCTGCGGCACTGCGACGGACACGTTCACCGAGTCGCAGATCGACGCCTGCGAGTTGTTCCTCCAACGCCAGCAGTGCGACGACCGTGTGCAGGTAGCTGCGGCAGGCAACGCCTCCGGTCTCGATACCCGCGTGCAACAGCACGGTGTGGTCTGCGGACAATGTCACGGATGCGTCGTTGGTCAGCGCCACCGTGTGACTCGTGCCGGCATGTGCCTGCAGCAGGCCGACGGTCTCTGCGCTGCATCCCGATGCCGTGATGGCGATCATCGTGAGATCGGGTGAGGGCGGAAGTGTCGCCTCGACCGACGCGAGCTCGGCGATGGCGGTGATTCCGTGACGGCGCAGACGACGTGCCGCGACATCGGCGGCGAACCACGACGAGCCCATGCCGGTGAGCACGATCGGGCCGTTGCCGTCGACCGGCCACTTCGGCAGGTTGTCGAGCAGTGTCAACAACGCCGCCGGCTTGGCCTCGAGATCCGCGAGGAAGGCTGCCGGATCCACGCGCCGAACCTACCCGCCAACCCCGAGCAGACGCGGGAGTGCGGCGTCGGCGACGTATCGCCAGTGGGGCAGGTGGTGGATCGAATACGCGTATTCGTGGAGCTCCTGCGCGACCCGGAAGGCAAGCAGCAGATCGTCATCGACGTGGTGGACCGCCGAATATTCGGCGAGTGCCGCGGCGGTCGCCGCCGAGTTGAACTCGTCCACGTCGTGCTGACAATCAGGGCGTCGCCGTTTCACGACCACGGCGCCGACGTGCTCGATCGACTGCAGCATCGATGCCACATCGCGCAGGGGTGGCTGCGCCAGCACCCGACCGCCGGGATCTTGCAACGGGTTGCCGTCGAAATCGGTGATCACCATCGTCGTTCCAGCCCGCAGGAACTGCCCCGCGTGGAGATCGCCGTGAACTCGGTGGCCGGCAACGCGGCCCGCATCTCGCAGCGGCTGCAGCGCACCGCCGACGAGCTGCGCGTCGAGCCACTCCAAGCCATCGAGTCGCTCCTTGGCCAGCTGCAGGTCAGCGATGGCCTGATGAGCGATCGGCCCGACTGGAACGCTTCCCGGCTGCATGTCGGCGAGAGCCGTGTGCAGGCGTGCGGTGATTCCACCCATTCGGCGGCCGGACTCGACGACGTCATCGAACGTCCGCTCACCGGCGAGCCATTGCTCCACATCGTCGACGTACCAATCCCACCCATCGAGCGCACCCGGCAGATACGCGGTCACGATTGCGTGCACCATGCCATCGCGTTCATCGACGCCGACATAGCCGGGCATCTCGTCGAAGCCTGCGGCAGTGAGATGGCGGATCAGCTCGACTCCGGGATGCGGGACCGGCACCGGCGGTCGCAGCCACTTGACGACAACGGCATCGTCGACGACGACGCTGTAGTTCGTCTGATCGACCGTGATCGGCCGCTCGATGAAGCACTCCCGACCGAGCAGGCGAGCAGCCAGTTCGATCGACGCGCCTGGTGCCACGCTAGAACGGTAGCCATGGCCACCTTCCTGTTCATGCCAGAGAGCGCCTACGGGCCGACGAACAACTGCATCGGGATCGGCAACATCTTGCGCCGCGGTGGCCACAAGGTGGTGTTCGCGGCCGAGGCGTCGTGGGCGGACGCCTCGAGCCACTCGGCTTCGTCGAAGACCTCGTCGACCTCGCCCCGCCCGCCGCCGCCCGATGCACCCGAGCAAGCGGCGGGGCAGTTCTGGACCGACTTCATCCGCGACACCAAGCCGGTGTTCCGCACGTCGACGTTCGAGCAACTGACCGGGTTCATGCAGCCGACGTGGCAGGCGCTGATCGATGGTGCCATGTACTGCGAGCCGCAGCTGAAGGAGATCATCGACCGCCAGCGTCCGGATGTGATCATCGAGGACAACGTCAACTGCTTCCCGGCGTTGACGACAGCCGGCGTGCCGTTCGTGCGCGATCGTCAGCTGTCAGCCGCTGGAGATGAAGGGGCCCGACATACCGCCGGCGTACAGCGGGCTGCCCGCCGACGACCGCAGCGAATGGGACGCGTTTCGCGCCGAGTACGACCGCACCCACCGCCCGACGTGGCAGGCGTACAACGAGTGGGTGCAGTCGCTGCGGTGCACCGTCCGCTGGCCGATCTCGAGTTCATCCACGAGAGCGATCATCTCAATCTCTACACGTATCCCGAGGTCATCGACTACACCGACCGCCGGCCGCTGGCGCCGACGTGGCACCGGCTCGACTCGTCGGTGCGGGCGACCGACGATCCGTTCGAAGTGCCCGCAGAACTGCGACAGCGCCGACTCGGATCGCAGTGCATTGATCTACCTGTCGCTCGGTTCGCTCGGCTCGGCCGATGTGGAGCTGATGCAGCGGCTGATCGACGTGCTCGGCCGCACGCCGCATCGCTACATCGTGTCGAAGGGCCCGCTGCACGACACGTTCGACCTGCCGTCCAACATGTGGGGCGCGGCAGCAGGTGCCGCAGACCAACGTGCTGCCCCTGTGTCGATCTGGTGATCACCCATGGCGGCAACAACACGACCACCGAGGCGTTCCACTTCGGCAAGCCGATGGTGCTGCTGCCCCTGTTCTGGGATCAGTACGACAACGCCCAACGCGTCGACGAGACCGGCTACGGCGTGCGCCTGCCGACGTACGCCTTCGAGGATGCCGACCTGATCGGCGCAGTCGACCGCTTGCTCGACGACACCGACCTGCACACGAGAATGGCCGCCTACGCTGCGATCATCCGCTCGCGGAATGGCACCCAATTGGCCGCCGACCTGATCGCCGAGGTGGCGGGGAGCGCCGCCGGCTGAGCCCAGAACCGCACGCACCGCGCACCGAGGTAGAATGAGTCGCCTCTCATGCCGGTCCTCAGCGACGTCCGACACGGGCGTCATCACCAACAGCGAAGGACCGTCAATGCCTACAGCGAAGCCTCGTCCAGTCACCAAGCGAGCCAAGGCGCTTGCCGCTGCCGCCGAAGACCTCACGACCAGCGAGGGTGTGGCTCATTCGATCTGCGCCGAGTCGATCGACCTCACTCCGTCGGTCAACCGCATCATGAATGCCGGATTGCACGAGGCAGGGGCGTTCCGGGCCCTCACCTTGTTCCGAGCCTCGCTCGGCGTGCCCGGCGACCCGTATCGCTATCCCGACAACGCCATCGAGGCCGGTCGCAAGGTGAAGGAAGTCGTCTCCCCGAGCTGAGCTCCTGACGGCTCATAAGGATTCCGTAAAGGCTGCGGGAACTTTTCGGCAGTTGCGGTCGACAATGGATGCATGTCTCACAACCTTCGACGTCGCGCACTGACCGGCGCACTTGTATTCGGACTCATTGCCGCATGGGCGCCTACCAGCGTCTTTGCCCACGTCGAGTTCGAGGACGCCCCGGCAACCGTGGCGCCGAACGCCGACATCGCCCTGACGATGCACGTCCCGAACGAGCGCGACGCGAGCAACTTCAACGTCGCCGTCGCCACCCAGTTGCCCGAGGGCTGGACCGGCGTGAGTTGCGAGGAGAAGCCGACGTGGACGTGCGAGATCGCCACCGTGTCGGACCGAGTCGAGATCCACTTCACCAAGGACGCGGGCGCCGCCGCTGCCGAAGATGAGATCTTCGAGTTCACGCTGCACTCGTCCGCGACCGTCGGTGCGGTGACCTTCCCGACGTTGCAGACCTACGACACGGGCGAAGAAGTCGGCTGGGTCGGCGATCCTGGAAGCGAGAACCCGGCACCGACGCTCGAGATTGCTGCAGGTGGCGCCGGCACGACGACGACGGCCAACGATGGCGCGACCACGACAGTGGCCGCAGCGGGGACGACGTTGGCGCCGGCCACGACGTCGCCGGCAGCGACCACCATCGAGCCAGCGACAACGGCAGCGGCCACCGAGGAGTCAACCGTCGACACCGTCACGATTCTCGATTCGACGGCGACCACCGCCGCAGACTCGGATTCCGATGACGACGGCAACACCGGCGCGATCATCGCGATCGTCGTGTTGGTGATCGCCGCCGCGGTGGCCGGAACGATCATCTACATGCGTCGCCACAAGCCGCCCACGGTCCCGCCGACATCTGGAGGGTCGCCGACCGTCGGCGGATGAGAGCCAGGGTCAGACGATGACGGCGAGCCGCTCGACGGCCTGCACGACCACGGCGTCCACCGTGACCGTGCCCTCATCGATGGCCCTGGCCAGATCGATCCGCATCTCGCGCTCCCAGAAACGCTCGAGGTGCGCGGCCACCGCGGTCACCGCTGTCTCGTTGGGCTCGCGTGTGAACTGACGGGCGATCTGGTTGGCCATGCGCACCAGCGCACTGAGACGATGCTCGGGATGGTCGAGCTCGACCGACGTCGCGCGAGTGACCCGGCGTGACCTGCACGGCGGTCACCTTGTACTCCGGACAGTTGGTGGCCCAGTCGCTCCACTCGGTGGTCACGACGTTGGCGCCGCTGACCGGGTGGTGGAACGTCGTGTACACCACGCCCTGCGGCATGCGATCGGAGACCATCGCGTGCAACGTGGTGGCGCCGACGCGGCTCGCCAGCGTGACCTCGTCGCCGTCGACGATGCCGCGCTCCTCGGCGTCGTGCGGGATGGATCTCGAGGATGTCCTCGGGATGCCACAACACGTTGCTGGTGCGCCGCGTCTGGGCACCGACGTTGTACTGGCTGAGGATCCGACCGGTCGTCAGCAGCAGCGGGAAGCGACGCGTCGAGCGCTCTTCGGTGGGCACGTACGGCGTCGCGTTGAAGTTGCCGAGGCCGCGCACGAAGGTGCCCTCGTGCATGATCGGCGTGCCCAGCGGCTTGGCGTCGTTGCACGGCCACTGCACGCTGCCGACCTCGTCGAGCTTGGCGAACGACACGCCGGCGAACGTCGGCGTCAGTGCGGCGATCTCGTCCATGATCTCGCTGGAGTCGTCGTAGTGCATCGGCGCACCGAGCGCAGCCGCCAGCTCGGTGGCCAACTCCCACTCCTGCTTGCCGGTGCGTGAGCGCATGACCGGACGCACCCGGTTGATGCGTCGCTCGGCGTTGGTGAACGTGCCGTCCTTCTCGAGGAACGAGGTGCCCGGGGAAGAAGACGTGGGCGAGCTTGGCGGTCTCGTTGATGAACAGGTCCTGCACGACGAGCAGCTCCAGCGAGCGCAACGCAGTCATGACGTGCACGGTGTTGGGGTCGCTCTGGGCGATGTCTTCGCCCTGCACGAACAGGCCCTTGAAGTGGCCGTCGATCGCGGCGTCGAACATGTTGGGGATGCGCAACCCGGGCTCGGCCTGGATGGCGTGACCCCACATGCGTCTCGAACATCGCGCGGACGCCGTCGTCGCTGACGTGGCGGTAGCCGGAGAGCTCGTGCGGGAACGAGCCCATGTCGCACGAGCCCTGCACGTTGTTCTGGCCGCGCAGCGGGTTGACGCCGACGCCGTCGCGGCCGAGGTTGCCGGTGGCCATCGCGAGGTTGGCCATGCCCATCACCATCGTGCTGCCCTGGCTGTGCTCGGTGACCCCGAGGCCGTAGTAGATCGCACGCGTTGCCACCGGTCGCGTAGAGCCGTGCGGCAGCGCGAACGTCGGCGGCAGGAACGCCGGTGTGCAACTCCGTCGCCTCGGGGCTGTTCTCCGTCGAGCGACACGAACTGCTGCCCACATCGCGAAGTTGGCGGGGTCGCAGCGCTCGGCGACGAAGCGGTGATCGACGAGATCCTCGGTGACGATCACGTGTGCGAGTGCGTTGACGATGGCGACGTTGGTGCCCGGACGAAGCTGCAGGAAGCTCTGCGGCCTCGACATGCGGGCTGCTTGACGAGGTCGATGCGGCGCGGGTCGACGACGATCAGCTTGGCGCCGTCGCGAAGCCGCCGCTTCATGCGCGATGCGAACACCGGGTGGGCATCGGTCGGGTTGGCACCGATCAGCAGGATGACGTCGGCCTGCTCGACCGACTTGAAGTCCTGCGTGCCGGCCGAGGTGCCGAACGCGGAGTTCAGCCCGAAGCCGGTCGGCGAGTGGCAGACGCGTGCACAGGTGTCGACGTTGTTGTTGCCGAACGCAGTGCGCACCATCTTCTGCACCACGAAGACCTCTTCGTTGGTGCAGCGCGACGAGGTGATGCCGCCGATCGCCTGGTTGCCGTGACGGGCCTGGATCTCGAGCAGCTTGGCCGCGGTGTACGCGATGGCCTCGTCCCACGACGACGATCTGCCACGGGTCGTCGATGTTCTCGCGGATCATCGGCTCGAGCATGCGGTCGGGGTGGCTGGCGTAGCCCCAGGCGAAACGCCCCTTGACGCACGAGTGGCCTTCGTTCGCGCCGCCGTCCTTGTACGGCACCATCCGCACGACCTGCTCGCCCTGCATCTCGGCCTTGAACGAGCAGCCGACGCCGCAGTACGCACATGTGGTCAGCACGGTGCGACGCGGCTGGCCGAGCTCGATGACGGTGTTCTCGGTGAGCGTCGCGGTGGGGCACACCTGCACGCACGCGCCGCACGAGACGCACGGCGAATCGAGGAACGAACCATTGGCACCGGCGGCGACACGCGAACCGAAGCCGCGACCTTCGATGACGAGCGCGAACGTGCCCTGCACCTCTTCGCAGGCCCGGACGCAACGCGAGCAGACGATGCACTTCGACGAGTCGAAGGTGAAGTACGGGTTGGACGTGTCCTTCTCGAGACCGAGGTGGTTGTCGCCGTCGTAGCCGTAGCGAACGTCGCGCAGACCGACCGCGCCGGCCATGTCTTGCAGTTCGCAATCGCCGTTGGCCGCGCACGTCAGGCAGTCGAGCGGGTGATCGCTGATGTACAGCTCCATCACGCCGCGGCGCAGCCGCTCGAGCTTCGGCGACTGTGTGCGTGACGCTCATGCCAGGTGCTGCCGGAGTCGTGCACGACGCCGGCGTGCCCTTGCGGCCATCGATCTCGACGAGGCACAGGCGGCACGATCCGAACGGGTCGAGGCTGTCGGTGGCGCACAGCTTGGGTACGTCGACACCGGCGAGCGCGGCGGCGCGCATGACCGAGGTGCCCTCGGGGACCATCACGGTCTGGCCGTCGATGGTGATGTCGATCGTTGCCGGCGCCGGCTCGCGGAGACGGCGATCGGGTGCCGGTGTACCGAGGTCGTGATCGCCCGAGTAACCCGGACTGGGATCGGGGACCCCCGTGAGTAGAGAAAGGCTGAGCGTCATACGGTCGCTCCTACTGGATGCTGATGGAAGTCGTCGGTGAAATGTGTGCAGCGCGCTGCGAACGGGAAGCGGCGTGAGACCGCCCATCGCGCACAGCGATCCGTCGGTCATCACCTCGCACAGGTCGACCAGCACGCCGAGGTTGGAGTCCGCGTCGTCGCCGGAGACGATCTTGTCGATCAGCTCGACGCCCCGTGTGCTGCCGATGCGGCACGGCGTGCACTTGCCGCACGACTCGATCGCGCAGAACTCCATCGCGAACCGGGCCTGCGCTGCCATGTCGACAGTGTCGTCGAAGACCACGATCCCGCCGTGACCGAGCAGCGCGTCGGCAGCGGCGAACGACTCGTAGTCCATCGACAGATCGAACCGGTCGCTGGGCAGGTACGACCCGAGCGGGCCGCCGACCTGGATGGCGCGGATCGGTCGACCGCTGCCGCTTCCGCCGCCGAGATCGTTGACGAGCTCGCCCAAGGTGATGCCGAACGCTGTCTCGACGATGCCGCCACGGGCGATGTTGCCGGCCAGTTGGAACACCTGTGTGCCACGGCTGCGGCCGGTGCCCAACGCGGTGTACGCGGCCGCGCCGTCGGCCAGGATCGCCGGCACCGTCGCCAGGCTGAGCACGTTGTTGACCACGGTCGGCTTGCCGAACAGGCCCTCGCAGCGCCGGCAGCGGCGGCTTGGCACGCACGACGCCGCGCTTGCCTTCGAGGCTCTCGAGCATCGCTGTCTCTTCGCCGCAGATGTACGCACCGGCGCCGACCCGGACGTGGATGCGAAATGCGAATCCGCTGCCGAGCACGGCGTCGCCCAGCCAGCCACTTGCCTCGGCCGTCGCGATCGCAGCACGCAGTGCCTCGATGGCATCGGGGTACTCGCTGCGGATGTAGACGAAGCCCTCGGTCGCGCCGACGGCCCAGCCGGCGATCGTCATCCCTTCGATCAGCATGAACGGGTCGCCCTCGATCAGCATGCGGTCGGCGAACGTGCCGCTGTCGCCCTCGTCGGCATTGCACGTGATGTACTTCGTGAGGCCGGCGCGTCGAGCACTGTTCGCCACTTGATGCCGGTGGGGAACGCTGCGCCGCCGCGACCGCGCAACCCGCTGTCGGCCACCTCGGTGACGACATCGCCAGGCTGCATCGTGAGCGCTCGGCGCAAACCAACGAGGCCGCCGTGCACCTCGTAGTCGGCGAGCGATCGCGGGTCGACGACACCGACGCGACGGAACGTGACGCGCTGTTGGCGAGCCATCCATGGCAGCTCGTCGGTGACACCCAGGCGGAGGGGATGGTCGCCACCTGTCAGCAGACCGGCCTCGATCAAGCTCGACACATCAGCTGCCTGCACCGGTCCGTAGGCGACTCGACCCTCGGGTGTCGCCACCTCGATCATCGGCTCGAGCCACAGCATCCCGCGCGATCCGTTTCGAACGACGGTGACACCCGATTGGGCTGCCAACGCAGTGGCCACTTCATCGGCTCCGGCAGCACGGGCCGCGGCATCGCGAGGTACGTAGACGGCTGTACCACCCTCGGTTTGGGTCGCAGTCGATTCGACCGTCTCGGCAGGACGTGACGCGGTGTGGAGGATGGTGCCGAGTACGACCTCGTCGACGCCGCCGTGGAGACGACCGTCGACTGCGACGGACGGGCCGAGGGCACAGTTGCCGAGGCAGAACACTTCTTCGACTTCGACATCGATGCCCGCCGCCATCTCGGTCGCCTTCGCCAACAGACCGTTGGCTCCTCGCGCCTGACAGGCCTCGGCCCGGCACACCTGCACGATGGGTCCGCGAGGCTTGGTCGTGCGGAAGTCCTTGTAGAAGCTGATGACGCCGTGGACCTCGGCGACCGACTGATTGAAGACATCGGCGAGCACCGGGATGGTGTCGTGGTCGATGTAGCCGTAGTGGTGCTGCAGGGCGTGCAGCGCCGGCATCAGGCCACCTGGCCAGCGACCGAAGGGCCGCACGAGCGCGTCGACCTCGGTTGGGGTCGCAACGACATCCACGGTCCAGATCGTACGGCATAAACGGCACGATCGAACCGCGAATCGTTCTCGACCGGCGACCGCTTCCCGCTGCCGCGGCCAGCCCTGCTGCCAGGTCTAGCCACGTTGAAGGTATTGCAGCACAGCGAGCACCCTCCGATGCTCGGTGTCGGAGGACGCCAGGCCGAGTTTCGAGAAGATCGACGAGATGTGCTTCTCGACGGCGCCGTCCGACACCACCAGTTGCCGGGCGATTCCGGTATTCGACCGGCCTTCGGCCATCAGTCCGAGCACCTCACGCTCGCGGGGCGTGAGGCCGTCCAACGGACCGTGACGCCGGCGAGCCAGGAGCTGGGCGACGACCTCGGGGTCGAGCACCGTGCCGTGCGCAGCGACCCGCTCGCAGGCGTCGACGAAGTCACCGACATCGGCGACACGTTCCTTCAGCAGGTACCCGATGCCTTCGCTGTCACTCGCCAGCAGTTCGGTCGCATAGCGCTCCTCCACGTACTGCGAGAGCACCAGGATCGGTTGCGACGGTTCCACTGCTCGCACTGCCAGCGCGGCGCGGATGCCCTCGTCGGTGAACGTCGGTGGGAGACGAACGTCGAGCACGATGAGATCCGGATGCAGCTCCTTGACGGTCTCCACCAGCGGCGCCGATTCGACGAGCTGACCGACGACGTCGTGGCCGGACTCGGTCAGCAATCGAGCGATGCCTTCGCGCAGCAGCACCGAGTCCTCGACGATGACGATCCTCACCGTCGAGATCATGCCACCGACGCGTCAGAGCAGTTACCCGGATTGCGGGGGTGGCCACGCCGTGCCCGCCGGCAGCGGCAGTTCGGCGAGCACCGTGGTCGGTCCGCCAGGAGGACTGGCGATGCGCAACCGGCCCTCGATCGCTGCGAGACGCGAGCTCAACCCGGCGAGCCCGCCACCGTTCTGAAGGCTTGCACCACCGACGCCGTCGTCGGTCACTTCGATGCGCAGAACGTCACCGACGACGCGACCGTCGACTCGGATCATGGACGCACCGCTGTGCTTGGCCGCATTCGTGAGGGCTTCGGCGATGACGAAGTACGCGGCGGACTCGACCGTTGCCGGCGGTCGCGAGGGCAGTGCAATGGTGACCTCGATCGGGATCGGGCTGCGCGCCGCGATCGCCGACACCGCCGCATCGAGCCCTCGGTCGGTCAGCACCGCGGGATGAATTCCGCGCACCAAGTTGCGCAGATCGCTGACGGCTCGCTTCGAGTCGTCGTGGGCGCGTTCGACCAAGGCCACCACTGCGGGATCGGCGTCCGCTTCGGCCGCCAGCTTCTGGCGAGCCATGCCGAGGTCCATTGCCAGCGTGACCAGCTGCGCCTGCACACCATCGTGCAGATCGCGCTCGATCCTGCGGCGCTCGGTCTCGGCGATGTCGACCGACGCGTCGCGGCTGACAGTCAGCGTCTCGACCCGTTGGCGCAGTTCCGCCTTCGGCGACCCGCTGAGCAAGCCTTTGATCAACTCACGATCCATCGCAGCGAGACCACGGACCACGTGTGGTGTAGCGATCAGCGCGGCAACCCCGACGACGAAGTTGGCCGCTATGTAGCCCGCCCTGAGCCAGCCGTGGATCGGGTGGTTGTCGCCGAAGTTCGTTGGCACCGCCCAGCCCCACAGAGGAAATGTCGTGCCGCCCAGAGCCACCGCCCACAGCGTGACCACGAGCGTGAAGTTCATGATTCCGAGTGGAAACTTGATCACTCCGTACAGGAGGCCCTTCCAGCCTGGAGCGTCGGCCAGGAACGCGCGAATCTTCGGCCAGGTCGCCGCCGGCCGAGGGCGCGGCGGCGGAGGGTCGACATGAACTCCGAGCAATGCACCTGCTCGGGCGCGCTCGACGATGCCGATGACTCGTCCCAAGAAGACCGTCACCGCGATGACGACCAGCCCGACGAGGGCCAACGGGACGAGACCGACACCCACCGAAAGACCGACGACGGTGATGACGAACCAGGCAATGCCGAACGGAAGGTCCAGCAGCAAGTGCAGCGACGACGACCACGTGCGGCCCTGCGTGAGAGGTGCGAAGAGACGCTTCATGTCAGCCGTGCCCGACATTGACTGCGGGCAGTGCACGGCGCAGCCGGCGAGGCAGCCACCAGTTCCACCGGCCGAGCAGTTCCATGGTCGCCGGGACCATCACCAGTCGGACGATGGTTGCGTCGATGAACACCGCGGCGGCCAGACCGAAGCCGATCAACTTGATCGAACGAAGGTCAGCGACCATGAAGCTGGCGAACACGCAGACCATGATCGCAGCTGCAGCAGTGATGACTCGCGCCGTGGTCGACAATCCGTCGAGCACAGCGACGTGGTTGTCGCGCGTTTCGTCGTAGCGCTCCTTCACGGCGGACAGCAGGAACACCTCGTAGTCCATCGACAGACCGAAGACGATGGCGAACAACATCATCGGCGCCCACGGCTCGATCGGCGCCGGCTCGATGTTGAGCACCGACGAGAACCAACCCCATTGGAACACCGCGACCATTGCGCCGTATGCGGCACCGATCGACATGAGGTTCAAGACGACGGCCTTCAACGGCACCAGCAGGCTGCGGAAGACCGCGAGCAGCAGCAGGAAGCTCACCAGCAGCACGGCGCCGATGAACCATGGCAGGCGCTGCGCCATGAAGGCGGAGAAGTCGATGCCCGATGCGGTCTGGCCGCCGATGTGTACGTTGTCGGGCAGCTCGTCGCGTAGATCACGCACCAGTTGCTCGGTGGCCGGCGACTGCGGCGACGTCGTCGGGTACGCGGTGAAGACACTGATCGCGCCATCGGCGCTCGTCTGTGGGTCGGCGACGAACGCGACCCCGTCGGTTGCCGCGACCTGATCGACGACAGCGTCGAGGTTCTTCGGTCCGTCGACGACGACCAGCAGCGGCCCATTGACGCCGGGACCGAATCCCTCTGCCAGCCGGTCGTACGCGATTCGAGTCGTCGAGCCGACCGGGTCGTTGCCCTCGTCGGAGATCGCCAACCGCATCCCGAGCACGGGCAGGGCGGCGAGCAGCAACATTGCGCCGCCGGTGACCACGCCCGTCACGGGATGGCGCTGGATCGTTCGCGCCCAACGACGGCCGAGGGTTTCGCGGTTCGTCGTGACGTGACCCCGACGATGGATGCTGAGCCGGTCGATGCGCCGTCCGATCACAGCCAGCAGTGCGGGAACCAACGTGACGGCTGCGGCGACCGCGATCGCTACGGTCAGCGAGCTTGCGACGGCGAAGCCCTTCAGGAACTCCATGCCGATCAGCAGGAGGCCGAGCAGCGACACCACGACGGTGCCGCCGGCGAAAACGATCGCCCGACCACTCGTGCGCACCGCGGTTGCGATCGCAGCGTTGACATCACGGCCGGCATCGAGCTCGGCGCGATACCGGGTGACCATGAACAGGGCGTAGTCGATGCCGACACCGAGCCCGATCATCGCTGCGACGGTCGTCGTGAAGTCGGCGGTCGGCAGCACGGCGGAGACAAAGGGGATCATGCTGAGCGACAGACCGATGCCGATCAGCGCGCTGATGATCGGCAGACCCATCGCGACGACCGATCCGAACGCGATCAGCAGGATCACCACCGCAGCAGCGAGGCCGAAGCTCTCGGTCGCGGGGACTTCCCCATCGACGAACGGCTCACCGCCCAGAGCGATCTCGAGAGTCGGCGACTGATGGGCCGCGACGATCTCCTTCATCGCCGCCGCCGTGTCCTCTTCACTTGGTGGGCCGTTCCTCATGAACGAGACGGCGGCAAACGAGATGCCGCCGGGACCGACCTGTTCGGGATGATCGATGGGACTGTCGACGTGATCGATGCGCGGCAACGCGCGGATCTCGTCGATGACTGCGGCGGTCGAGTTCAGATCGTTGGTCTTGAACACGACCGCAGTGCTGAGACCGCTGACCGACGGCATGTGCGCGGCGGCCAAGTCGTAGGCGCGCTGCGAATCGGAGCCGTCGAGGCGGTCGTTGATGTCGGCGCTGGACGTCACCATTCCACCGAGGACGACAACGCCGATCAATGCGGCGAGCCAGACGAGGATGGTGCGGTAGCGGTGGTTGACGGAGGCGGAGGCAAGTTTCTCTAACACGGTTCCATTGTGAGCCGCGGGCTCCGCTGACGGAATCCGGCGACCTGGCATCTGCGACCCGGGGGATATCCCTACCAACGACGGCCCCACCGACGATGACCCCAATACGATGACACGGTGACCGGAACCCTCGTCATCCTCCGCCACGGCGAAAGCACGTGGAACAAGCTCAACCTCTTCACCGGCTGGCACGATGTGCCGCTCAACGAAAAAGGCCTGGCAGAGGGCGCTGCGGCCGGACGGACGATGCTCGAAGCCGGGCTGCGCTTCGACGTCGGGCACACCTCGGTATTGGCTCGCGCCGTGGTCACCGCCCATCTCGCGCTCGAGCAGATGGACCAGGTGTGGCTACCGGTGCAGCGGCATTGGCGGCTCAACGAGCGGCACTATGGAGCGCTGCAAGGCCTCGACAAGAAGGCCACCACTGAGCTCCACGGAGCCGAGCAGACGAAGTTGTGGCGACGCAGTTACGACGTGCCACCGCCGCCCGTCGACACCGACAGCCCGGAGCATCCGCTCAACGATCCGCGGTATCGACTGCTGCCGCCCGATGTGTTGCCGGCGAGCGAGTGCCTGAAGGATGTCGTCGCTCGTGCGTTGCCGTATTGGCACGATGTGATCGCACCGCAGTTGCTCGCGGGACAGAACGTGTTGATCACGGCGCACGGCAATTCGCTGCGCGCGTTGGTGATGCATCTCGAAGATGTGTCGGCCGACGACATCGCCGAGCTCAACATCCCGACCGGCGCACCGCGGCAGTACGAGTTCGACGACAGACTCGTCGTGACGTCTGCTGCGTACCTCGGCGATGCCGACGCGGTGGCAGCCGCGGCGGCGAAGGTGGCCGCGCAAGCGGGCGGCTGATACGACGTTCTCGTAGCTCGGTACGAGCCACGCACGCTGGGTGTCTACACTCTGCCGACATGGCTAGCAAAAAGGCGTACCTCGATCATCTACGTAAGGTCTCGTTGTTCTCTGCGTGCTCGCAGAAGGACCTCGAAAAGATCGCCAAGGCTGGTGACGAAGTCGTCATGCCTGCTGGCTCATTGATCGTCGATCAGGGACAGACAGGGCGCGAAGCGTTCGTCGTTCTCGATGGTTCGGTGATGGTGAAGCGCAACGGTAAGAAGGTCGCTTCGCTCGGGCCGGGCACCGTCGTCGGCGAGCTGTCGTTGCTCGATCACGGGCCGCGCACCGCGACCGTCATCTGCGAGACGGATTGCACGCTGCTGCTACTGAGCCAGCGTCACTTCATGGCGGTGCTCGACGACGTGCCGTCGATGTCGCACAAGTTGCTTGCCTCGCTGGCCGGACGCATTCGCGATCTCGACCGCCAGTACTACGGCTGACGCTCACCACGTAGCTGGCTGATCAGCGCCAGCATCAACAACAGCGCGCGCGCCACCGGCCACCATCGCCAAGCGCCACAACCACACCTGCTCGCCGATGCGCGTCCGGCTTGCTTCGACTGCAGCAATGGATTCGTCGAGCTGCGCGGGAATGCCCTGCAGCGACGTGACCGCTTTGTCGAGCGCCGGCCCTGCCTCGGCGACCGAGCCAGCTGCCTCGTCGAGCGTGACCTCTACTTCGGCGATCGATGCCTCTGCGGCGGTCAAGCTGTCGGTGAGGTCTTCGACGCGATTGAAGATCGAGGCGATCCCCAACAATCCGCGAACACTCTTGCTGACGTCGCGAGTTGCAGCGAGCGCATCGGACGTACCGCCAAGTCCCTCCCCCACCACCGTGATCACTTGCTGCAACTGATCGGCTGAGGATGCAGTGTCAGCAGCCAGATCACGAGCGGTCTTCAGCGAGACTTCGATGCGCTCCATGCCCCGTTCCGTCGCATCAGCGAGTCGCCCGATCGCGATCCAGCCGGCGAGTACCGAGACGACGATCAGAATCGCGGACAACCAGATGAATACTTTCGACCGGTGCATCGCCGCCCATTGTTGTCCGCCTGCGAGGCGGTGGGCGGCGATGCCCGATCTCGATCAGCAACCGTCAGTCGACAAGCGAGTAGTGATGCTCCAACTCGCGCCGCAAGCATCGGCGTGACGACATGGTTGCGATGAACCTTTGGTGCACTGAGCACATCCGACTTGTCGTACGGCACGACGATCGCGCCGCCCGTGTCGAGGTACGCCGGAGGCATCAGCGGGATGTAGTGCTTGGCATGCATCATTCCGGGTGAGACAACACCCCACGTCGGCTCTTCTGTGATCTCGTCGTAGACGACGTCGGTGATGGTTCCGACTTCGGTTCCGTGCCGGTCGATGACCGGATGGCCACTGAAGGCCTGTAGTTCGTCGTTCATCTGTCCTCCTCGGGGCCCGTGAGCCCGCAGATTGATGTCCGACCGCTATGTCCCATAGAAGGTACCACTGACCGATCATTCTCAAACTCGGACCGCGTCCAACTATGGTCTGAGCTGCCATGAGTACTCACTCGGACTCTTCACCACCAGGCTCCAGCGCAGGTCCCAAACGGATCAAACCGCACCAGCTCGTGATCGGTATCGGCTGCTTCATGGGCCTCTTCACGCTGGTGTCGGGCATCTTGCCGCAGATCACCAACTGGCACGACGACAAGTCGCCCTCGCGCGAGGTGTTCGGTGGGATTCCTGGCGCATTGCAGGTCGCGTTCTACACGGTCATCCCGGTGATGCTGGTGTGGGGCGCCATCGTGTTCGCCGACCGCGTTCGCAACTGGGAGCGCGGTGCACCCGATCGTCGGCGCACGACATCGAAGAACGTGAAGCGACGCCTCGCCGACTTCCGTGCGGGTGTGTACATGCGCACGTTGCTGCGCGATTCGGCGGCCGGCGTGATGCACTCGATGATCTACTTCGGGTTCCTCGCGTTGCTCGCTGTCACCACGGTCCTCGAGGTCGATCATCAGATGCCGGTGCGCGCCAAGTTCCTGCACGGCAAGACGTACATGGCCTACTCGATGTTCGCCGACTTCGCCGGGCTCGTGTTCATGGTCGGCATCGTGTGGGCCATCGTTCGCCGCTACGTGCAGCGGCCGTATCGCATCCGCATCAAGACCAAGCCGGAGTACGCAGCCATCCTCGGCACGTTCTTCGTGATCGGTGCATCCGGCTTCTTCGCCGAGGCGTTCCGCATCGCCGAGATCGACCAGCCGAGCTACGAGAAGTGGAGCTTCATCGGCTACCCGTTGAGCCAACTTGTTCAACGGCTGCGTCAGTCGACACGCTCGTCAGTGGCACCAGATCATGTGGTCGTTGCACGTCGTCGGGTTCGTCGTCTTCCTCGCGCTGTTGCCGATCACGATGCTGCGGCACATGTTCACGTCGCCGCTCAACATGTACCTGCGCGATCGCGATCGTCCGAAGGGCGCGATGAAGGCGATGCCGAACCTCACCGAGACGTCACTGGAGACATTCGGCGCCTCGGTGGTCGAAGACTTCACGTGGAAGCAATTGCTCGACACCGACGCCTGCACGATGTGCGGCCGGTGCACCAGCGTGTGCCCGGCGCACGCAACCGGCAAGCCGCTCGACCCGCGCGAGATCGTGTTGAAGGTCGGCGAGGTCATGGCCGCCAGCTCGCGCGCACGGACACGTCGGTCCGCCGCTCGGCACCGACTCGCGAGATCACGATCTCGTCGAACTCGGTGTTCGAACGGATCACATCCGAAGAGATCTGGGCGTGCACCAGTTGCAAGGCCTGCGACGAGATCTGCCCGGTCAACATCGAGATCCTCGACAAGATCCTCGACATGCGTCGCTACCTGTCGCTGATGGAGAGCAACTTCCCGGCCGAGCTCGGCAACGCGTATCGGGCGATGGAGAACCAGGGCAACCCGTGGGGCATGAACCAGGGCGAGCGTGGCGATTGGGCCAAGAACCTCGACGGCGTCACGGTCGTCGATCCCGGCGAGCCGCATCACTGCCGAGTACCTCTACTGGGTCGGTTGCGCGGGGTCGTTCGACGACAAGAATCGCAAGGTCACCCAGGCGATGGCCAAGCTGTTGCGGCGTGCGGGCATCGACGTCGCGATCCTCGGGCCCAGCGAGATGTGCACCGGCGACCCGGCACGTCGCAGCGGCAACGAATACCTCTTCCAGATGCTGGCCATGCCCAACGTCGAGATGCTCAACGGCATGGGTGTCCGCAAGATCATCGCCCAGTGCCCGCACTGCTTCAACACGCTGAAGAACGAGTATCCGCAACTCGGCGGCAACTACGAGGTCGTTCACCACACGCAATTGCTGGAGTCGTTGATCGAGTCCGGCAAGCTCGACGTCTCGCAGGCGACGTTGGAGGAGCGGATCACGTACCACGACTCGTGCTACCTCGGTCGGCACAACGACGTGTACCTCGCTCCGCGCAAGGTCGTCGGTTCGATCAAGGGCATCGAGGTCGTCGAGATGCCGCGCAACGGAACCACCGGTATGTGCTGTGGCGCGGGTGGGGCACGCATGTGGATGGAAGAGACGATCGGCACGAAGGTCAACGACGAGCGAGCCCGCGAGGCGATCTCGACGGGTGCGTCGCGAGTCGCCACCGCTTGCCCGTTCTGCTACATCATGCTCGACGACGGCGTGAAGGCGGCCGGGGTGGAGGAGACCGAAGTGAAGGTCGCCGACATCGCCATCCACCTCCTCGATGCGATCGAGGCCGGCGAGCGCAACCTGGCCAATCAGGACGCTCCCCTCAGCACGACCAGCTAGGTCAGGTTCGGCTCTGGGCCCCGAGCGCGCCGGTCCTCGCCCGATCCAATCCCCTGCCACCCCAGTCCCTGCCGCCCCAGTCCCTTGTGAATCGTCCGTGACGAAACGCGCCGCCGCGCCGATTCACGATCTGGTTGCCAAACTCGCCGATTCGGCCAGCTCATTCGAGAGAGTGGCAACCAGATCCCGCGAAGACCACACGCGTAACGTCACTGACGATTCACGACGAATCGAGACCGGAGGGGTCAGCCGACACCGATGGGATCGATGTCGACGGCTTCGCCGGTACGAATCGAGTCCTGCACTGCACGACCGATCATGGTGGCTCGCGCGCTCGCCATTGCGCCGGGACCGGCGGGACCGGTGCCACGAATTGCCGCGGCGAACGCTGCGGCCTGGTTCGCCACGCCCGCGGCCGTGACGTCGTCGACGTCGACGCCGTCGAGATCGACCATCCCGTCCGACGTTCCCAATCGGACGCGCCCCACAGGGAGGAGGTCGATCAGCAACGCACCCTGCGAGCCGAGGATCTCGGTGCGCACGTCGTCGCCGAAGCGACAGTTGCGCGAGAGGTCGACGGTCGCGATCGCGCCACCCTCGAGCTCGAGCACGGCGACGAGGTTGTCGACATCACCGACGGCGGCCAGCGATTCGTCGACGATCGGCGCGGCGTACGCGCGCACACGCAGCGCCCGGCGACCGGTGAACCATTCCGCGAGGTCGTATTCGTGCACGCCGCAATCGATCGCCAGGCCGCCACTGACGAGCGGATCGCAGAACGAAGCCGGAGGCGGATCCGCGTCCCACTGCGCCAGTCGCAGGTACAACGGCGTGCCGATGCGGTCCTGTTCGAGCGCATCCTTCGCCGCCCGCCACGGTGGCGCGTAACGACGCCAGAAGCCGAGCTGCAGGATCAGCCCAGCCCGCGTCGCCGCTTGATCGATCGCCACCGACTCGGCAGGATCGAGTGACAGGGGCTTCTCGCACAACACGTGCAGCCCAGCGGCGATCGCGGCCCGGACCTGCGCGGGGTGCAGCGGCGTGGGCGTCGCCAGGAGACACGCTTCGACTCCTGTGGCCGTGAACGCATCGGCCGGCTCGGCCAGCAGACGAGCCTTGGGAAACATCAGCGCGGCCGCGGCGCGCACGTCGGCACTCGGGTCCGCGACCGCAACAACATCGATCGAGTCGAGTGCAGCGATCGCCTTTGCGTGGACCGAACCCATTCGACCGAGGCCGACGAGCGCAAGTTGGAGCGGATGAGACATGAGGCGGAACCCTATGTGGCGAGCTACGGATCCCGATGCATTCGGCCGGCCGAGGTCGCTTAGCCTTGCTCGATGCGTGGCGGACCAGCCAGCTTGCTGATCGTCGCAGCCGTCGCCGGCGGTCTGGCATGGACGAGTCCACATCGTCGCGCGCGCCGACGTCGTGGTCACGGCCGAATGCACGAACGGCACCGACACGGCAACGTTGAACCGGCTGATCGGCAACCAGCTCGCCGACCTCGCCGGCTTCGACACCGCACGGGTCATCGCGCTCCCCGACGGCCGTTATGTGTGGACGGTGCAGGACGCGTTCATCGCCCCGCCCGGGACCCACGCCAGTTCGTTGCGAGTGCCGACCGGCTTTGCCCACAACGCGTTGATCGTGCAGAACGGCAACTGCTTCACCACGTTGCACGGCGCTGTCACTCCGGGAGATCCGTGCAGCGTTGCCGATGCGTCGTACGTCGGCTCCGACCAGACCGCGACGTGCAGCAACTGGTTCTGGGCGATGAGCGGCGGGCTCGATCAGCTCGGACGGCTCACGGTGTTCTACGTCCAGATGGTCAACGAGCTCGGCAGTGGTGCTGCGTCGCCGGCCCATCCCGTTGCCGTGTGGGTCGCCCGGTTCGACACGGCGACGCTCGACCTCATCTCCTTCGCCCCGGCGCCCGTGGCTTCGGCCAATGTCGTGTACGGCGCGGCGGTGGAATCGGACGCGTCATTCAGCTATCTGTTCGGCTGGTCGTACGATCAGTTCAACCTGCCGGATCCGACGTCGCCGCCACCATCGCAGATGTTCGTGGCACGCGTCCCGCGCGGCAGGTTCGACCAACAGCCGCGGTATTGGAACGGTTCCGACTGGGTTGCCAACCGAGCGGCTGCTGCGCCGATCAACGTGACTCCCGACGGCGCCAGTAACCCGATGCAACCGAGGTTGATCGACGGAGTGTGGATGTCGGTCGTCAAGGTCAACGACTGGAATGGCAGCGCCGTACGCCTCGACACTGCGCCGGCGCCGCAGGGCCCGTGGACGACGGTGCAAACGGTCACCGTGCCGAGCCGGACGGTCGACGGGCGCACCAACACGTACGGCGCCCACCTGATGCCATGGCGCTCGAGCACCGGCAATCTGGTCGTCGCGATCTCCAACAACGCGTGGCAGGTGGAGCCGCTGGCCCTCGACAACCCGACGCTGTATCAACCCAGGCTGTTCGAGTTGGCGCCACCATCCGGTTTCGCAGTACCGCAGATCTCGCCGACGACGGAACCGCTCGGCTTCGTACCGACGAGCCCACCCATCCGAGCAATGGACACTCGCCAGAGTGGCGCGGCGTCGCGGGCGGGCAGACACTTCGCATTCCTCTCGCTGGGATCGTGCCCGCCGGGGCGCGCGCCGCGGTGATCGATCTCGCCGCCGTCGATCCGAGTGGCGACGGCTACCTCACCGCCTGGTCGTGCGACCAGGCGATGCCGCCGACCTCGAACCTCAACTACGTCTCGGGCGCCACGCGGGCAACCCACTCCGTCGTGACGTTGTCGGCGGATGCATCGATCTGCGTGTTCACCCTCGTCGACAGTGATGTGTTGGTCGACGTGACCGGCGCGTATTCGTCGGACCCGACATCGCTCGCCTTCCACCCGCAGGCACCGACGCGGATCTACGACTCGCGCAGCGCGGACGGCGCGCTGCAGCCAGGCGAGACGCGTGCGATCCCCGTTCCCGCGAACGCTGCAGCCATCAGCGCGAACGTCACGGTCACCGAGCCTGCCGGTTCGGGCTTCCTCACCGTGTTCCCATGCCAGGCGGCATTGCCGGTGGTCTCCAACATCAACTACGTCGCTGGTCAGACTGTGGCCAACTTGGTGCAGATCGGCGTCTCGAGCGGCACGATCTGCGTGCACAGCCTGCGTCGTGCCGACGTCGTGATCGATCTGCAGGGAACTTACGACTCGGCCCCCGACGGTCTTCACTATCAAGCCGTGACTCCGACTCGTCTCGCCGACACGCGCTTCGGAATCGGCTCGGTGTTCGGACGTGTCGCGCTCGACATCGGCACATCGAATCCGCTCACCGCCAACGCGCCGGTCGCGACGTCGTCCGTCCCAGGCAACGTCAAGGCGTTGATGGTGTCGATGATCGCGGTGACCCCGCGCAACGCCGGATGGGCCGAGATCGGTCCGTGTGTCGAGCCGGCGTACCCCGCGCCCTACGGCTCGTCGACGCTCAACTTCGTGGCCGGCGACGTGGTCGCCAACCAAGCCATCACGCCGACGCGCGCTGCAAGCGGAGCCGACGTGTGCACGTTCGCGACCTCACCAGCGTTCCACGTCGTCGACCTGACCGGCTGGTTCGTCTAGCGGTCGAAGTTCTCGAAGTAGCGACTCGCGGTCGGGCCGCGCTGGCCCTGGTACTTCGAGCCGGTGGCGCCGCTGCCGTATGGCTTGTCGGCGGGCGTGGTCATCTGCATGAAGCTGACCTGACCGATCTTCATGCCGGGGTACAGCGTGATCGGCAGCGTGGCGATGTTGGTGAGCTCCAGCGTGATGTGGCCGTCGAACCCGGCATCGATGAACCCGGCCGTGGAGTGGATGATGAGGCCGAGACGGCCGAGGCTCGACTTGCCCTCGATGCGACCGACCAGATCATCGGGCACGCCGATGCGCTCGAGGGTGCTGCCGAGCACGAACTCGCCGGGATGCAACATGAACACGCCGTTGGGATCGATCTCGACTCCCTCGGTGAGATCGGCCATGTTCTGCTTCACATCGATGACGCCGGCGGTGTAGTTGCGAAAGACCCGAAACAGGTTGCTGATGCGCACGTCGATGGACGACGGCTGCACGTACGAATCCTCGAACGGCTCGATGATGATGCGCCCTTCGGCGATCTGCTCCCGCAGTGTCCGGTCGGAAAGAATCACGGGCCGACGCTAACCTCTGTGCCACCTTCGCGGGTGTAGTTCAGAGGCAGAACATCAGCTTCCCAAGCTGAGAACGCGGGTTCGATTCCCGTCACCCGCTCAGATCAGAGCGGCCGCCGACGGCCAGGTTGCGAACGTGTGTTCGATCGCGCGAGCATACTTCGGTGCCGTTGTCCGTAGAGCAGATCGAAAGCCTCCGCCGGTCGAACGCCATGGGCACCCTCCCGCCGAGCCAAGTCGCTGAGTTGCTCGAAACCGCGGCCGAACTGGCGCGCCGACAGCGTGAGATTGCTGAGGCGCTGCGATCACTCGGCTCACGGTGGCCCGGTGTACGGGCAGCATTGAATGAGCTGAACAGACTGACCCACTGAGCGAGACCTCGCGCCCGCGGGCAGGACGTCCGAGCGCGTGACCGCAATGGGTCAACCCGGTGGCGCTGTGGCCCTGGCCAGAGCGTCGACGGCGGTGGCACCTGGAAGGATCTCCGGGAAGCACCACGTGGCACCTGCTGCACCCAGCAATTCCGGATCCGGATGTGTGCCGCCCACCAACACGACGTCGATCTCGCCAGCCGTCAGATCACCGGCGCGCAGCGCGACTCGTGACGTCCTCCGGGGTCCAGGCGTCGGCGCCCACCAGTGCGAGGCCTTCCAATCCGTGGCGGCGGACACGCCGCGGACCTGCGGGGAACCCGGTCTTCGCGGCGATCCACATCGGAACCCGAGGTTGTTGAACGCTGGGCGCTGTGGTCACCCTTCCGGCTGCTCCGGCCACGGGTTCGCCGGCGAGCATCTGCTCGAGCAGACCGATGCCGGCATCGAGTGCGGCGGCCCGAGCACGGTCGTCGATCGCCGGCTCGTCGAACACCGAGTACTCGCCGTAGCTGTCGACCCCAAGGCCGAGACCCAGCACCATGCGGCCGCGTGACAAACGATCGAGCGATGTCGTCGCCTGCGCGACCAGCTGCGGTCGTCGTCGAGGCAGGGCGGTCACCATCGTGCCGATCTTCACCCGCTCTGTCGCCGATGCAATTGCCGCAAGAGTGACGAACGGGTCGGCAAACGGAGCGAGTGTCCGGTTCCAGAGATGGTCCCAGACGAACACCGCGTCCCAACCCGCCTGCTCGGCGGCGACCGCCACTTCCGCGAGCAATCCCGGATCCGCCAAGTCCCCGGACAACGAAATCGACAGGCCCCAACGCATGCCGGGGACCGTACCAAGCGATCGGTAGACCCAGTCGCCACCGCCGTCGTCGATCTGTACGCTGCGCGATATGCCGTCGGAACCGATGAAGCTGTCGGAGCTCGTCGCGACTCTGTCGCTGGTGTCCGACCTCGGCATGGGTCGCCCGATGGAGCGAGTGCTGCGCCAGACGGTGATCGCGATGCGTCTCGCCGACGACGCGGAGGTGGCCGCCGAGGTCAGCGCCGCGACCTACTACACGTCGCTGCTCACGTGGGTCGGCTGCGCGACCGACACGAGCGAACTGGCTGAGCTCTTCGGCGACGAGACGCACTTGTTCGCCGACAGCCACGACGACGACCTGCCTCCGGTGCCGATGGCGATCTTCGTCGCCAAGCACCTCGGCTACGGAACATCGCGGTTGCGCAGGATCGGCATGGTCGGCAAGTTCCTGGCAACCGCGGGTCGCGACGTGCAGAAGGTGATGCAATCACACTGCCAGTCGACGAGTGATCTCGCCGGCCGTCTCGATCTCGGTGAGTCCGTGACGGCTCCGCTGATCCAGGCGTTCGAGCGTTGGGATGGTAAGGGTGTGCCGGGGCGGGCGGGCAAGGACGACTTGGCGCCTGCGATCCGAATCGTGCATCTCGCCGACAACGTCGAGGCCTTCCATCACAGCGGCGGTCTCGAAGCAGCCGTCGAGGTCGCCACGTCGCGCCGAGGGACGCAATTCGACCCAGAGCTGGTCGATCGGTTCTGTGCTCGACCGGCGTACTTCCTCGACGGGCTCGATTCGTTCCGAGCGTGGGATCAGGTGATCGGGCTCGACCCGCGACTCGGTGAGGAGATGACCGATGCGAAGCTCGATACAGCGCTCGACGCGCTCGGTGATTTCGCCGATCTGAAGTCACCGTTCTTCCTCGGTCACTCGCGCGGCGTCGCCGAACTGGCGGCAGAAGCCGGCGCGGCGATGGGACTGTCGGAGGAGGAGACGGCGAACGTTCGGCGTGCGGGCGCGATCCACGACATCGGCATGGTCGGTGTGCCCAGCGGGGTGTGGGATGCCACCGAGCCGTGGACATTGGCGCAGAGCGAGCGGGCGCGCACGCACCCATATCTGTCGGAGCGGATGTTCGCTCGAGTGCCGGCAATGAAGGCGGTCGTTGCCTGCGCCGCCCAGCACCACGAGCGTCTCGACGGCAGCGGCTATCCGCACGGCCTGACTGCCAGTGCCATCGGGCCGGCGGCCCGCGTGCTCGCAGCCGCCGACGTGTATCAGGCGCTCCGCCAAGCCCGACCGCACCGGCCGGCATTCGATGGCGACCGCGCCGCCGCGACCATGCGCCAAGAGGTGCAGGAGGGACGGCTCGATCCCGACGCCGTCAACAGCGTGCTGCGCGTCGCCGGCCATCGGGTAGGACGTCGCGCAGTGCTGCCCTCCGGGCTGACGCGGCGGGAGGCCGACGTGCTCGTCCTGCTGGCACGTGGCCTGTCGAACCCCGAGATCGCATCGGAGCTGACGATCAGCCGCAAGACGGTGTCGTCGCACCTCGAGCACATCTACACGAAGATCGGCGTCACCACCCGCACGTCGGCAGCACTCTTCGCGATGCGCAACGGTCTGGTCGACGCGCTCGATCAGCTAAAGATCGGGTAGCTGCCCGATGTGGCGGCATCCGCCGTCGTCGTACAACGGTGGCATGACAACAGCCACTTCCCCGACCGGACCGCAGTTCGCCACCGCGGGCCTGTTCATCGAGCGGCTCACCGCCGGCTGACTTCGACCGGCTCGCCCTGGCGCTCGAGCCAGACGTCACGCTCAGCGCACTCCTGCCGCGCGGCTTTCGCGAATGGGAGGGACGCGACGAGGTGTGCGGCGCCTTCACGACCTGGTTCGGCGGCTTCGACGAGTACGAGATGCTCGACGCCACGGTCGGTCAAGTCGGCACGCGTCTTCAAATGCGGTGGCGACTGCACGTCCACGGTGGCCGCCTCGGCCCGGAGGACTTCGTGGTCGAACAGCACTGCTACGCGATCGCCGGCCCGAACGGCCGAATCCAGCAACTGTCGCTGGTGTGCTCCGGATTCTGCAAGGAGCACGGCGATGTCTGAGGTCCTCACGACGTGGGGCGACTGGGACACCGCGACACAGAGCGACCCGTACCCACTGTTCGCACACCTGCGAGCGAAGTGCCCGGTGCATCAGGTGCGACTCCCCGGCGGGCACGAGTCCTGGCTGGTGATCGGTCACGACGCCGCCCGCCAGGCACTGCGCGACACGCGGTTCTCGAAGGACTTCCTCGCCGCCCTCGACGAGGATCCTGAGGTCGTCGACGAAGGGCTCCCTGGGCCTTCCTTCGCACGGCACATGCTCGCCGTGGACGGGGAGGATCACAGCCGACTGCGCGAACTCGTCGCCCGAGCCTTCGCACCGTCGCGGATCGCCGCGCTCGAACCTGCCATCGTGCGCATCGTCGACGAGCTCCTCGACGAGCTCGCCGCGGCAGAACCGGGCACGGTCGTGGACCTGGTGGAGGGCTTCGCCCATCCGCTGCCGTTCAGGGTGATCGGCGAGCTGTTCGGCATCCCGGTAGCAGATCAGGACGCGCTGTACCGCTGGTTCCGGACCCTGTTCCAGCCGTGGAGCGGTTCGCCGCCTCCGGCTGCCGTCGCCGCGTCGGACTCGATCGTTGCCTACCTCCATCACCTCGTCGCGACGCATCGCCAGACACCGTGCGACGACCTCGTCGGTGTGCTCGTCAATGCCGTCGACGGCGACGACGCGGCTGACGGAGCAGGAGCTCCTGTCGAGCCTCTTCCAGCTGATCGTTGCCGGTACCGACACCACGACAAGCCTCATCGGCAATGGCGTCGTCGCCCTGCTCGACCACCCCGACCAGTTGCGACTGCTCGCGGACGAACCACGGCGGGTGCCCGCAGCAATCGAGGAGATCATGCGTTACTCGGCACCGGTTCCACACGCGACGTTCCGGGTCTCCACGGAGCCCGTCGAACTCGGCGGCGTCGAGATACCTGCCGGCAAGCAGGTGCTCGTGTGCCTCGGCGGCGCGAACCACGATCCCGAGGTGCGCGACGACCCCGAGACGCTCGACATCACCCGCCCGCCGAAGTCGCACCTCGGCTTCGGGCACGGCCCCCACTTCTGCCTCGGCGCACCGCTGGCCCGTCTCGAAGCCCGCGTCGCATTCACCGCCCTGCTCGGACGATTCCCGAACCTGCAACTTGCCGTTCCCCGCGACGCCTTGCGTTGGACCCACGGCGACGGCCTCGTGCTGCGCGGCCTCGCCGACCTGCCCGTTGATCTCAACCCCCAGACACACAACAACACAGAAGGAAGCAACCCATGACAATGACCAGCAATCCGGTCGACAACGGCGTCAACAGCGCCGCCCTGCTCGACGCCCGCAATGCCCTCAGCCAAGCTCCCGAGGCGGCCGAGTTCACCTGGCGATCCACCACGACGTGGATGAACGGAACCTACAGCCGCTCGACGATCGAGGGCTTCTCCGGCCTCGGCCAGGCTCACGTCCACAAGGCCGCGTTCACTGTCGACGCCGACCATCCCGCAGTGTTCGCCTCGGAGGATCGTGGGGCAACTCCGGTCGAGATCGTCCTGTCGGCGTTGGGCAGTTGCCTGACCGCGGGTGTCGCTGCCGTCGCCCAGAACCGCGGCATCCAGCTGCGCAAGGTCACCGCCACGGTCGAGGGCTCGATGAACATCCTCGGCATCCTCGGCGCCGATCCCGAGACGCGCAACGGCTTCAGCGATGTGCAGGTGTCGTTCGACATCGACGCCGATGCGGACGCTGCGGAGATCGAGGCGCTGGTGGCCCAGTCGCAGAAGCGTTCGGCGGTGTTCGACATCATGACGAACCCGACCAACGTCACGGTCCGCGTCGCCTGATCGGAAGACGATCATCGATGCGGATCACCACCGCGATCATCGGGGCGGGCCACGCCGGTCTCGCCATGAGTCGCCGTCTCACGGAGCGTTCGATCGACCATGTGGTCCTCGAACGCGGGGAGGTGGCGAACTCATGGCGGACCGAGCGTTGGAAGTCGCTGCGGTTGCTCACCCCGAACTGGCAGGCCACGCTGCCTGGGAAGTCGTACGCCGGGAGCGACCCCGACGGCTTCATGAACATGCCCGAAGTGGTGGGCTTCATCAGCGACTACGCCGCCGGCATCGACGCTCCGGTCCAGACCGGCACGACGGTGACCAGCGTCTCGGCCACCGAGACGGGATATCAGGTCGTCACCAACCGGGGCGTGTGGGACTGCGCCACAGTGGTGCTCGCCAGCGGTGCATGCAACGTCGCCAAGGTGCCGGCGATCGCGGCGGCCATGCCATCAGCAATCGCCAGCGTCACGCCGCTGACGTACTGGTCGCCGGACCAACTCGACGACGCCGGTGTGCTGGTCGTCGGTGGGTCGGCCACGGGCGTGCAGCTGGCCGACGAGATCCAGCGCAGCGGACGTCCCGTCACCCTTGCCCTCGGCGAGCACGTGGCGATGCCGCGCACGTACCGAGGCCGCGACATCTTCTGGTGGATGGAGGCCGCCGGCGTTCTCGACGAGCGCTACGACGAAGTCGACGATCTCACCCGCGCTCGCCACGTCCCTTCACCGCAACTGATCGGCACCCCCGAGCGACGGTCACTCGACCTCAACTCGCTCGCCGCCCTCGGCGTCGATGTCGTCGGTCGCCTCGGCACGATCCGCGACGGCGTGGCTCTCTTCTCGGGAGGCCTCGCCAACACCTGCCGTCTTGCGGATCTGAAGCTCGATCGCCTGCTCGATCGGTTCGACGAATGGGAGCGACGCGCCGACGCCGGAGTCGTCGATCCTCCACATCGGTTCGAACGTACGAGGACGGCCGCGGCGGCGACGCTCGAGATCGATCTGCGCCGGCGCCACATCGGCACGATCGTGTGGGCGACCGGCTTCCGTCCCGACCATTCGTGGCTCGACGTACCAGTGCTCGATCACAAGGGTCGAGTTCGTCACGACGGCGGCGTCGTCACCGACGCGCCCGGCATGTACCTGCTGGGCGGCAGCCTGCTGCGGACACGCCGCTCGAGCTACATCGCCGGCGCGTCACATGACACCGAAGTGCTCGCCGACCACCTGCACAGCCATCTGTCGACTTCCGTCGGTCTCATCAACGCTTGGCGGTGAACACGAACAGCTCTTGGGTCACCGATCGGGTGCGTGGTTGGTCCGCGTCCGGCAGTGCCCGAAGCTGGGCGATCGCCGGCTCGACGACGGTGACCCATGTGTCCTCGTCGAGGTCCCACAAGGAGCTGAACGTCCGCGACTCGATCCGTTGCGCTGATGCGAGCGGGGACTCGCCGACATCTCGCGATCCGGCGAGCGTTCGATCGACCAGAACGAGGCCCGCAGCTTCCGCCGTCGACACGACCGAGGTGGGCTCGAGATCGTCCTCCGGACGGAGCATGGAATACATCGCGTAGATAGATGGTCTCGACGTCGTCGAACTGCTCAGGCGGCGTCACGGCCCGAGGGGCGATGACCACCCGTCCGCCATCGGCGAGCACGCGGCGCGCCTCCACGAGAGTCGCAACCGGATCGCCGACGACGTGCAGGACCCACACGAGTACGACGTTGTCGCAGACACCCGAGCGGACCGGCAATCGTTGAGCGTCACCGACCGCCACCCGCGATCCCAGTCGATCGACTGCGCGGCGCAACATCTCTGGCGACAGGTCGATGCCGACGACGTCTCGCCCTTGCCCAGTCAGCGCAGCGGCGACTGTGCCGGTGCCGACACCGACCTCGAGCACAGACCCCGGCGCCAGGACCGGCGCAATACCGGCTGCAAGGTCGTGCGCTCGATCCGTTCCCCCACGAGTCTCGTCGTAGCGTTCGGCTATCCGATCGAACGAGATCGACTCCATGGGAGCAGTTCAGCATGCCGGCGTCGGTACATTCAACGATCGTGTCTGACGACTTCGGCGACCGGCTGCGCGCCGCTGCCGAACTCCTCGAAGCCGTCGTGGCCGACCGGTCACTGTTGAACTCGATGCAGTTGGACGAACGCACCCGGCTGTTGAACGCGGCAGGCGATGTGTACTCGCCCGACATCGAGGCGCGGCGACGTCAGATCAAGGCCGAGCGCCGGTTGCACAAGGCGCAGAAGGTTCGACGCGATCAGGGATCGCTGGACGAGACCGGCATTCGCACGCTGCGCTCGAAGCAGGTGTTCACGACGCCGAACGTCTTCCCGCCGTCGCACGCCGAGCCCGATGACATCGGCGACGACGATCCCGATGTCCGCGAGGCCACAGAGCCACAGCACTGCTACGTGTGCAAGCGCAAGTACACACAGATCCACTTCTTCTACGACCAGCTCTGTCCCGAGTGCGCAGAGTTCAACTACATCAAGCGATCGGAAACGACTGATCTCAGCGGCCGCGTCGCGTTGCTGACGGGTGGCCGCGTCAAGATCGGCTACCAGGCCGGCATCAAGCTGCTGCGCGCCGGCGCGCAGGTCATCGTCACGACTCGGTTCCCGCGCGACTCGGCGCTGCGTTACGCGAAGGAGCCCGACTTCGGCGACTGGGGCGAACGGCTCGAGATCTTCGGGCTCGACCTCCGCCACACACCGAGCGTCGAAGCGTTCTGCCGGCATCTGAACGAGACCCGCGATCGTCTCGATTTCATCATCAACAACGCATGCCAGACCGTGCGCCGCCCACCCGGCTTCTACGAGCACATGATGCAGGTCGAGGACGCGGCACTCGGCGACATGCCCGCTGCCGTGCACAAGCTGCTGGGCACGTACGAAGGCCTCCGCCGCCAGGACATGTTGCAGGCGAGCACACCGAGTTCGGCGGAGCCGACCGTGCCTGCATCGAGCAGTCCCGCATTCATGCCCGGCATCACCCACGCTGCTCAGCTGTCGCAGGCTCAGTTGCTGCCCGGCGACGGCGACGGTTCCGATCTGTTCCCCCAGGGCCGGCTGGACGCGGACCTCCAGCAGGTCGACCTGCGCGAACAAGAACTCGTGGCGACTGACGCTGGCCGAGGTGTCGTCCGTCGAGCTGCTCGAGACGCAACTGGTCAATGCGGTCGCCCCGTTCGTGCTGAACGCCCGCCTGAAGCCGCTGATGTTGCGCACTCCCGATCGCGACAAGCACATCGTCAACGTCTCGGCGGTCGAAGGGCAGTTCTATCGACGACTGAAGACCACACGACATCCGCACACCAACATGGCCAAGGCCGCGTTGAACATGATGACTCGCACCTCGGCGGCCGACTATCACGCCGATGGGATTCACATGAACAGCGTCGACACGGGATGGGTCAGCGACGAGGATCCGGTCCACATCGCGCAGCGCAAGACCGCCGAGCAGTACTTCCATCCGCCGCTCGACATCGTCGACGGCGCGGCACGAATCGTCGATCCGATCATCGCCGGGTTCAACACCGGTCACCACGTGTGGGGTCAATTCTTGAAGGACTACCGGCCGACCGACTGGTGACAGGGTTTGGGACACCCCACAGCCTGGGTACCTTCCCCTTCGTCAGAGCCCCGACAACCCGTCCCAACGAACCGTCAGGGTTCTGACACGCGTCACGAAACCCAGGGCCGCCCGGCAGCCGGCGGCGGAATACGATCGAGCATCCCTACTCGAGAGTCCTCCAGCGTGGTTGACATTCCAGCGAAGTCGGCAACGACGTTCGTGGTGTCGGAGCCGCATGAGCCCGACTATGTGAGGTCATGGGTCCCCGCGGTCCGGCTGCTCGGCGCGCTGGTGGTCCTGACCTTCACGTATGTCGCGCTGCAAGGCGAGAGCGACGGCCAATTCGCGGCGGGCTTCGGCGACTTCCTCGCCTCCATCCCTCGATGGCTCGTGTCGGGCATCGTCAGCGTCTGCCAGATCGCGTTTCTCGTCGCGGCGATCCTCGGGTTCATCAGTCAACTCGTGTTGCGACACTTCGTCCGCGTCGGGCGAATGCTGTTCGCCGCCGCGATCTGCGCTCTTGGTCTGGTCGCGATGGCGAAGCTCGTCGGCAGCTCGACACTGCCACTGATGCCACCACGCAACGCACCCGAAGGTGCCGGGTTCGAGGTCACCGGGCTCAGTGGATATGGCATCGGCGCCTCTTTCCCGACCACCCTGGATCTTGGTGTGATCGCTGCGTGGATGTTCATCGACCGCGGTCACTGGTCGGAGCGTTGGCGATGGATCGGCCGGCTCGTTCTCGTTCTCGGGATCGTGGCCAGACTCGGTGTCTCCCTCGCCGACCCTGCGACCATCATCACTGCGATCGCGATGGCGTCGGCGGCCGCGTGCGTCGTGCAACTGATCCTCGGGGTGCGCAACTCCATCCCCCGAGCTGTTGCGGTCGGCATGATCCTCGAACGTCTCGACTACAAGGTGTCCGCTGTCGAGCGTTTCGGCGGATTCCACGGCTTTGCCGGCTTCCGGGTGTACCTGGCCGACGGCCGGCAGTTGATCGTGAAGGTGATCAGTCGCGACCTGTGGGCATCGCTGTTGCCGGTGCAGATGTACCGGGCAGCGCGGTTCCGCGACATCGGCCAGGATCGGCCGTTCCGATCCCTGCGATCGGCCGTCGAGCACGAAGCGCTGTGTGCATTGAAGGCACACAGCGATGGTGTCCCCACCGCCCGCTTGGCGATGATCGCCGAGTTCCCACCCAACGCGATGATGATGGCGTTCGACACGCTGCCGCGACAGTCGCTGAGCGAGCTCGATCCGTCGCGTCGTACACCCGAGCTCTTGGCTTCGGTGTGGGCGATCGTCGACGCCCTGCAACGAAGCCACACCGTGCATCGCCGCCTCAACGCCGATGCACTGTGGGTCGAGGACGACGGCACCGTCGTGCTCGTGGGATTTGCCGCGGCCTCGTTGGGTGTCGTCGGATCGGCACTGTCCACCGATGTCGCCGAAGTACTCGCGGCAACCTCTGCGCCGCTCGGCGTTGCACGCGCCGTCGAGGCAGCAGTCGCCGGCGTGGGGGCCGACGCCGTCGCCGCGGCGCTACCGCGGCTGCAGCCGCTGGCGTTGACTCCACGGACACGCGCGGCAGTGAAGTCAGCGGGCTGTCTCGACGACCTTCGCCACGAGATCGAACGCGTGACCGGCGCCGACAACGTGCCGATCGCCGACCTGCAGCGGATCAAGACGAGCACCGTCATCACCATCGCCGTGGTCGCGCTGGCGCTCTGGTCGCTGATCCCGCAGTTCCTCGGCGTGGGCTCGCTGTGGGGCGAGCTGCTGAACGCCGACTGGTGGTGGGTCGCCGGCGCGCTCGGTCTCTCGGCCGTCACGTACGTCGGTGCCGCACTTGCCCTCGACGGCTCGGTGGCCGACCGATTACCGCTCGGTCCGAACATCGGCGTGCAGGTGGCAACGTCGTTCGTCGGGGTCGCAGCGCCCGGCGGTGGTTTGGCGTTGACCGCTCGCTTCCTCCAGAAACGGGGTGTCGACACAGCGACGGCTGTCGGCGCGGTCGGCGTCGACACGATCGCCGGCGTCATGGTGCACCTCACACTGACGGGACTGTTCATCGCGCTCGCCGGCTCCTCCGGGCTGAAGACGTTCGATCTGCCGTCGATGGTGACGATCGGATTGATCGCCGCGGGTGTCGCCGCGGTCGCCGCCGGCGGCGTCGCAGTGCCGTGGAGCCGGGCCCTGCTGACGACACGGGTCTGGCCGGCGGCGAAGCGCTCGCTCGCCAACGTCGGCGAGGTCGCTCACCAACCAACCAAGATGATCGAGTTGTTCGGCGGCTGCCTCGTGATCACGATGGGCTACATCCTCGCCTTGCAGGCTTCGGTCCTGGCGTTCGACACCGGTCCTGCGTTCACCTCGGTGGCGCTCGTCTATCTCGTCGGTTCCATGGTCTCGTCGGTCGCACCGACGCCAGGCGGGATCGGTGCGGTCGAGGCAACATTGATCGCCGGATTGACTGCGGCAGGAATGGACAGCACCACTGCGGTCGCCGCGGTCATCCTGTTCCGGTTGGCGACCTTCTGGATCCCGTTGGTACCCGGGTATGGAGCACTCGTGATCATGCAGCGTTCGGGCGACCTCTGAGTCAGCCGACCAGCGCGACCACGACTGGCACCGGCCCAGATTCAGGAACGGGAACGTAGAACGTGTCGTCGAGCACCTCTGCCGCCAGGGTCGCATCGATCGCCTCGCTCCACAGGAATCCCTGACCGTCGTCGCAGCCGAGCCGCACGAGATGTTCCAGTTGCCAGATCGTCTCGATCCCTTCGGCGACAACCCTGACCCCGAAGCTGTGGCCGAGATTGATGATCGACTCGACGATCGCCATGTCCTCGGCGACCTTTCCGAGGCCGGCGACGAAGCTGCAGTCGATCTTCAGCGTGTTCACCGGCATCCGACGAAGATGGGTCATCGACGAGTAGCCCGTACCGAAGTCGTCCAACGACAGACCCACGCCGATCCGGCGCAGGTCGGCCAGCACCTTCACCGAAGCGTCGAGGTCGTCCATCACCGCCGTCTCGGTGATCTCCAGCGTCAGTGCATCCGCCGGCAGCGACGCCTCCGCGAGCGCTCGTCGCACCCGCTCGGGAAAGGCGAGGTCACACAACTGGCGAGCCGAGGCGTTCACGGCGACCCGCACGGGTGGCACGTGGACATTGCCGCGACGCAGCCGCCATGCCGCCACTTGACGACATGCGGTCTCGAGCACGAAATCGCCGAGGCGTATGATCGTTCCCGCGTCTTCGGCGATCGGGATGAACTCGCCAGGAGCGACAGAACCGAAGCGACGGTTGTTCCACCGCATGAGCGCCTCGAACTCCGATGCCCTGCCGGTGTGCAACGAGATGACCGGCTGGTACTTCACCGAGATCTCGCCGCGATCGAGCGCGCCGCTCAACTCCTCGGTCAGTTCGAGGCGGCGTCGCGTGTGTGCCTCCATCGCGTCGTCGAACAAGGAGACCTTTGTATCGGAGCGCTTGGCGTGGTCGACCGCGATCTCGGCGCGGTGCAGGAGGTCCGTCGAGGTGATCGGGTCGTCGCCGTCCACCAGCGTCATGCCGATGCACGCGTTCAGCTGGTACCGGCTGCCCCCGATGTCGAAGGTCGGGAGCAAGCCGTTGGTGATGGCATCGGCGATCAGACGGAGCTGATGCCTGTCGGCGATCGGGTCGCACAACACGACGAACTCGTCGCCACCGAGGCGCGCCAGCACGTCGACGGGTCGAAGGATTCGACGCAGACGGTCGGCGACCGCGCCGAGGGTTTCATCCCCCAGCAAGTTGCCGAAACGATCGTTGAGCTTCTTGAAGTCGTCGAGGTCGACCAGCAGTACGCCGACCGCACCATCGCCGTGTTCGCGCATCCGCAGTGCATCGTCGAGCCGCTGACCGAACAGGACGCGGTTCGGCAGGCCGGTCAACTGGTCGTGCGTTGCCTGGTGAGTGAGCAGACGGTGCACCTCGTCGCGATCCGCGAGATCACTCGCCATCGCGGCGACGACGAAGCTGGTGATCAGCGCGATCGCCAGAAAGATCTGCAACGACACTGCATCGACCGAGCTCTGCCCGGATGAAAACGGACCGAACCCTTGCGATGTGGCGATGTTCACGCCGAGGGCGACGACGAAGCCGGCAGTGGCGGCAGCGTTCGTTCCGAACCGCATGCCCGCCCAAATGAGCGTGACCAAGATGAGGTAGGGCAGCAGGTCTGCGCCTCTCGATCCGATGTCGGCGAACGCCAAGGCGATGACAGCGACCAAGACGATGCCGAGCACGATCGTCTCGCGGTTCGTGCGTCGAACCCGGCCTCGGGTCGTGTACGTGATCAACAACGGCACCACCACGAGGATGCCGAGACCATCGCCGAGCACCCAGTCCTTCCACGATGCGAGCCACGGGGCTCCGTACTCGAGCAGCGTGCCAGTGCTACCGATGGCACCGCCCACCATGGGCGCGAGCACGACGGCGCCCGCGAGGAACACCACCATCAAACGGCCACGGGTCAGTCGCGGCCACGATCTGCACAGGTGCAGCACGGCCGCGCCGATCGCCGGCTCGGTGCAGTTGCCGACGAACCACGACGCTGCCGCAACAGGTTGGGCATCGAAGAACACGATGGCCACGACGGTGGGCGCAAGCATGCCGGCGACGACCCATCCCCATCGCCTGAGGGGCAGCAGGATCATTGCCACCAACGGCACTCCGGCTGCCGGCCAGAAGCCCGCCGCCGTCTGAGAGACGTCGCCTCGCCACACCACCGAGAGGCTCAGCACGGTCGACACCAGGCCCACGACAAACACGATCACGACGCCCGGAACCGTCTCGACCTGCACCTCGGGCACCTCGTGGCCGCCGAACGACCTCAGTCGCCACATGGTCGCGGCCTGACCAGGGCCGAGCGCCGTCATCGGGCGCGTAAGCGTGAGAGGTGCGTCGCATCACCCAGTGGGTACCCCCAAAGGCCCACGATGAGCCATAAACCTCAGTTGCCGGCGGCGAGCGCTCTGTTGTCGTGGTGGTGACCGTTGGAAGTCGCCTCGTCGAAGGCGTTCCACAGTTCGGCATATCTACCGCCGGAGGCCACCAACTGCTCGTGGGTGCCATCCTCGATGATCGTGCCGTCGTCGACCACGACGATGCGCGAAGCGTTGCGCGCCGTCTGCAATCGGTGGGCGATCAACAACGTGGTGCGTCCCTTCGAGGCCAGGTTCATCGCCCGCTGCACCACGGCCTCGGTGGCGAGGTCGAGGTTCGACGTTGCCTCGTCGAGGATCAGGATGCTGGGGTCGATCAGCTGCGCCCGCGCCAGGCACAACAGCTGGCGCTGGCCGGCTGACAGCGAGCGTCCCGTCTCGGCGACCGGCGTGAGGTAGCCATCGGGGAGCGACGCAACGAGATCGTGAGCGCCGACGGCCCGAGCCGCGCGCTCCACCTCGACATCGCTCGCGCCGGGCCGGCCATAGGCAATGTTCGAACGAATGGTCCCGGAGAAGAGGAACGGCTCCTGCGGCACGTAACCGATGTTGCGCCGGAACGCGTGGAGCTGCAGAACGCGCAGGTCGACGCCGTCGACGAGCACACTGCCGCCAGTCGGGTCGTAGAAGCGGGCGACGAGCTTGACGAACGTCGACTTGCCGGCGCCCGTCGTGCCGACGAGCGCAACGGACTCGCCAGGATTGATCCGCAGGTCGACACCGCGCAGCGCTTCGGGCGCGTCGCTGGAGTAGGCGAAGTGAACATCTTGCAACTGCACGAGGCCCGCCACGCGGCCGGGATCGATCGGTTGTTCCACTTCGGGTGTCGAGGTCGGAGTTGCAAGGAGCTCGTCGAGCCGGCCGAGCGAAACGCGTGATTGGATCCATTGATCGAACACGCCCGACAGTTGTTGCAACGGGTTGAAGAACTGGTCGAGGTACAGCAGGAACGCGATCAGCAGACCGGTGCTGAGCGTTCCCTGGTCGATGAGCCGGGCGCCGTACCACAGGATGATCGCCTTGGCGATCGTGCTGAGGAGCTGGCTGCTGGCGAAGTAGATCGACATCAGTTGCATCGACTTCAGTCGAGCATCGCGATAGCGGACCGACCGTGCCGCAAACCGCGGCGCGTTGTTGTCGTCGCGACCGAGTGACTGGGTGACCCGAACGCCCGAGAGGCTCTCCTGCAGTTCGGCGTTGACCGTGGAGATCGCGTCACGCGAACGAAGGTACGAACGTCGCGAGCCGTGCCAGAACCAGACGGTCACGATCGCTTGGATCGGCAGCACGATGAAGGCCGCGAGGGCGAGGCGAACATCGAGCACGAGCAGGATCCCGATCACGCCGGCGCAGCTGACCAGGCTGGTGAGAGCCAGCAGCAGTCCCTGCTGCAGGAGTTGCGCGAGTGCTTCGACATCGGTGGTCATGCGGGTCATGATCCGCCCGCCCATTTCCCGGTCGTAGTAGTCGAGCGACAACCGTTGCAGATGGCCGAACGTGCGCGCCCGCAGCGAGTACATGATTCGTTCGGCCGTGTGCGACGTGTGCATCAGCTCGACGATTTGGTTCCCCCAACTGATCAACTGCACAGCGAGGAACGCAACGCACATCGCCAGCAGCACGCTTGCCGCGGTGCTCCTCGACGCCACTGTCGAGACCGTGCCGGATCAAGAGCGGGCCGACAAGTGTCGTGCCGGCATCGACGAGCACGAGCAGCCCGACGAAGAACAGCGGCAGCCGGAATCGGTGGGCCATTCGTCGCAGCGTCGAGGTGCCGTCGACCGTCGTCGCATCGTCGAGGTCGACATCAGGCTCACCGTGTAGTGGGGCCAACGCCTCGACGCGCTGGAGCAGCTCGGGTGTGGCGGCAACCAGGCCGGATCGGCCGGCAAGGTTGTTCATCATCACTCCGGAGGCCATTCCCGACAAGAGCGTGGCCATCTCGATCTGCGGAGATCCACCGCCACCGCGATCGCCTGTGTGCGGCCAGGCATCTGCCGACGCGACCTCGATGGGTTCAGAAAGGTCGTCGGGAAGTTCGAGCTCGGGGCCGGTGAGCAACTCGCGGTAGAGGTGCGAGGAGTGCCACAGGTCGGCATTCGTGCCTTCGGCGACGATGCGGCCTTCGTCGATCACCAGCACCCGATCGGCCAGACGCAAGGTCGACGATCGGTGGGCGATGAGGATGGTCGTGCGCGAGCTGAGCTCGTCTTCCAACGACCGGTGGATCGCCTCCTCGGTGCGGGCGTCGATGGCCGACGTCGCGTCGTCGAGCACCAGTACGGCGGGATTGGCCAACGCGGCGCGAGCGAGCGCGATCCTCTGGCGTTGACCACCCGACAACGTGTACCCGCGTTCACCGACCACCGTGTCGTAGCCGTGCGACAGCTCGAGGATGAAGTCGTGTGCCTGAGCCACGCGAGCGGCTGCCTCGATCTCGGCGTCCGTCGCGTCAGGCCGGCCGAAGGCGATGTTCTCCTTGATCGTGGTCGAGAACAGGAAGCTCTCCTCGAACACGACATTCACGGATCGTCGCAACGTCGACAGTGTGAAATCGCGGACGTCGGTTCCGTCGAACCGCACGACTCCGCTGCGCGGATCGTAGAAGCGAGCGAGCAGCAGCGCGAGCGTGGTCTTGCCGGAGCCAGATGCGCCAACCAGACCGATCCGCTCGCCTGGTCGGATCGTCAACGAGATGTCGTGCACCGTGTCGGCCGCATCGGCGTATCCGAACGTGACGTTGTCGAACTCGACCTCGCCCTTCGGCTCGACCACAGGTCGTGCACCGGGCGCGTCGGTGACGCGCGGTTGCAGATCCAGCAGCTCGAACACTCGCTCGGAGCCGGCGCGCGCTTGCTGCGCGGTGGCGAGGACTCCCGAGAGGATGCGCACGGGCGTGATGATCTGCACCATGTAGCTGGCGAACGCCAGGAACACGCCGAGCGTGATGTGCCCTTCGAGCGCCAGCCAGCCGCCGATGCCGAGAACACCGAGCTGCCCGAGCATCGGCAATAGTTGCAGCGTCGAGGAGTAGCGGGAGTTGAGCCTGGCGGTACGCATCCGGGATTGGTACAGCTCGTGCGAGCGGTCCATCAGACGGGCGAACTCGCGATCCTCCTGCGCGAAGGCTTTGACGACTCGTACGCCGGTCACGGCCTCGTCGACGACACCGGCCACCGCGCCCGACAGCCGCTGATCGTTCCAGCTCGCCGGGAAGATGCGATTGCGGAAGCGGATCGCCAGCCACGCAAAGACCGGCACGAAGACCGCGATCACCAGGCTGAGGATCGGCGACAACACGAACATCACGCTCAGTGCGACGATCAGCAGGGTGAGGTTGGCGACCAGCATCGGAACGGAAAAGAAGAAGACCTGGATCAACGTGAGGTCGGCAGTTGATCGCGACATGACATCGCCGACCGACAGCTCGTCGTGACGCGAGAAGTCGAGCTCGTAGAGATGGCGGTGGATGGCCAGCCGAAGGTCGTGCTGGATGCCGACGCTGACCCTCGCGCCGAGATACCGGCGGCCATAGTTCGCGGTGAAGCCGAGCAGGCCGGTCAACAACAGGACCAGCAACATCGGGCCCAACGGATGCTCCTTGGCGAGGATGCCGTGGTCGACGATGATCTGTTGGATGAGAGGCAGCAGACCGATCAGGGTCTGGGCGACCACGGAGAGGACCAAGGTCGCGATCACCTCCGTCCGATAACGACGGATGAATGGCCCGAGCCGACGAAGCCACCCGATGCCCTCCCCCGCAGCACCAGGTCGGGTGTAGGCCGCGTCGGTCAGGCCCTGGCGCTCCTTGCCCTGTCGAGTCGTGGTGGTGCCGCGACTCATGAGCGATCGCCGGCGACCGAGAGCAGTTGCTCGGCAGCGACGCGCTGCGCCCACCGATCGTCGAGTGCTTGGCGGACCGTGCTGAGCGCATCGAGCACTGCTTCCGGCTTGTCGCATGCCATCAGCACCTCGTCGAGCACCCCGCGGAACTCGGCTGCAGCCTTGCGCAGCTCGGTCCGGCCGGCAGGCGTGATCGACACGCGCACCGAGCGGCGATCGCCGTCGGGTGTCTCACGCGACACCAGGCCGCGGTCGAACAGGCTGTCCACGATCGACGTCAGCGTCGGCTTGGCCACCGACACTCGACTGGCCAGCAGCGAGGCCCGTTCGTCGCCACCGGCAAGCAGGCCCAAGACGCGGTATTGCGGCAACGTCAGGCCCGCAGTCGTGTTGCATTCCAGCACTCGGCAGAGGCGTGCGATGGTCAGTGTCGGGTCGTCTGCGGTCACGGCTGACATCTCCAGATTCTGGGTCCTTCTCGAATCGAATTGTTCGGTCTTCGAACTATCACCATAGCTGGCTCGTGACACACTCGCCCGAATCGGACGAAGTGGCTGCATACGGTCCTAAGACTCACCCAGTGAGGGTGAATGACCGCGCTCCGTTCGTGGCTCTGAGCGTCGGCGCTTAGGCTTGTGTCGTGGGACAACCAAGGGAGTGGGTGCTTCCGGCCCGGAGCCGGCCTCCGGTGTTTTCGGACACGAAGTTCCTGGCTCCGCGTGTGCGATCTACCCTTGTTTCGCGTCCCGATCTGGTCCGCAGGCTCGTGTGCAGCGACACCCGGCCGTTGACGATCGTCGTCGGTCCGGCCGGCGCCGGCAAGTCGTCCGTCCTCGCCGAGTGGTATCGGCACGTCGACGACGGCTCGGTCGCCTGGCTGTCGGCCGACCGCAGCGATTCCGATCCGACACGGTTCTGGCGTGCCTTCATCGCCGCGGTGCAAACGATCGAGCCGGCGTTCGGCATCGATGCGGCCGACGCAATCACCCTCGACGGGAGCATCACACCCGATGCGCTCGAGTCGCTGCTCACCGACGACCGCCTCGAGTTGCGCCGTCGGAATCGGACTGGTGATCGACAACTTCCAGTTCGTGTCCACCGATGCTGCTGAGCAACTCCGTCAACTCCTCGAGCGTGGGTTGTCGCACATCCGCCTCCTGGTCGGCAGCCGCACCGAGCCCGCCCTCGGGCTCCACCGCCTTCGCCTGCAGAACCAGGTCTACGAACTCCGCGGGTCCGAGCTCCGTCTCGACCTCGAACAGACGCGCGAACTGATCTCCAAGATCGGGCTCGATCCGGCGAGCATCAACGTGACGTTGCTCCACAGCCGCACCGAAGGATGGGCCGCGGGCATCCACATGGCAGCACTCTCCGCACTTGGATCCGACGATCCGGCAGCGAGCATTCGTGCCCTCGGAGGCAACAACCAGGCAATCGCCGGTTACCTCGCAGCAGAGGTCCTCACCAACCAACCGGATCGGATCCGGCGGTTCCTCGAGGACACATGTGTCGTCGATGAGCTCGACGACCAGCTCTGCCGCGAGTTGACCGGTGGATCCGCCGACGTGCCCAGCTTGGCGGAGATCGAGGCGGCCAACCTCTTCCTGTCGCGAGTCGATGAAGACGGCGCCGTGTTCCACTATCACCAGCTGTTCGTGGACCTGCTCCGCGAGCAGCTGCGGATCGCGAGACCCGGCTCGCTACCGCGAGCAGCATCGTCTCGCTGCGGATGCATGCATGCGTCGCTCGAACATCACGGCTGCAATCGATCACTACTGGGCCGCCGGCGAGCGACGATGTCGCCGCCCGCCTCATCAACGAGAACCTGCTTGTCGGTCATCTACAGCACGACAGGCACGTTTCCGCCGATCGATGCGCACGTCGACATCAGCTCCAACGACCCGCGCACCGCGTTCGGTGAGGTCGCCGGATACGCAACGCGCGCTGCTGATGCACGGTCGACACGCGGAAGCGCGACACCTGCTCGAGCAGGTCGATCTGTCCGCTCCGGCCGTGACGATGAGCGAGCGAATGCACCTGCAATGCCTGTGGCTGCCGGCCCGGTTCATGCTCGGCGACTCGACACGTGCTGCGCAGGCCGCGGATCGAATCATCGACTTGATCGTGTGCCAAGGCGTCCCCGCCGACGGTTGGCTGACCATGGCGATCCCGCTGGCGATCAAGGCATATGCATGGGAAGGCAACTTCGCCCGAGTCGACCAGCTGCTCGGGTTGCGTCGCCCCAGCGTCAACCCTGATCTCGAGCACGCCGACGTGGTGTCGTCGGTCGCGTTCGCCCACTACGAGGAGGGCTTGCTGGCCGACGCCGTAGCGGCGACCGAATCCGTGCGCAAACCACGCAACCGCTGCAGGCGGAATCGACATCGTCGCCAGGGCCGTGCTCGGCAACGCGCTCGTCGAGATGGGCGATTTCGAGGCCGCCAACGAGCACCTCGGCGCAGTGCTCAACGCACACAACAGTGCACGAATCCCGATGTTCGTGCTGGCGTCGCTCGGTCGGGCCCGCATGATGCGCGCCACGGGACAGTTCGATGCGGCGATGCGGACCCTGGCGACCGCACGCGGGCGACTCCTCTCGCCCGTGCCGACGACGATCTCCAACCGCATCGACGAGATGGAGATCTCGATTCGCCTCGACCTCGGCGACATCGCTCGGGCCACGGACGTGGCCAACAGGCTGATTCCGGGGTGGCGAGCCGACGCGATGAGCACGTGGATCGCGATCGCCGGCGGCCGGTTCGACGACGCAACGGCGTTGGTCGACAAGGTCGCGTGCGACGCATCGACGCCCCGACGCCGTCTCAACGTGGTGATGATGCACGCTCAGATCGCCGCTCGCTGCAAGCAGCCGGAGTTGGAAAGCCTCGCCAACGACGCCCTGCAACTGGCCGAGGCGACGGGTGCGGTCCTGCGAATCGCCGAGGCAGGGCCTGAGGTGCTGCACGAGGTCTGCGAGATTGCCCGCCAGGGACCGCGCACCGACTTCGTCGATCGTCTCATGGCGGCTCAGCCGTTGTTGCGGCCCACCAGCCAGGTCGTCCCGCCGTACAGGGTCGACGAGTTGTCGGCGAGGGAGGTGATCGTCCTGCAGTACCTCGCCACATCGATGAGCTACCAGGAGATCGCCGCAGCGCTCTACCTGTCGATCAACACCGTGAAGACGCATGTGAAGAACGTCCTTCGCAAGTTGTCCGCGTCCTCCCGCAGCGAAGCGGTGCGTCGTGCGACTGAACTGCACTACTTCTGACCGTGGCGAACTACAGGGTGTGCTGACGTGACTGTCGCCGACACAGTGGGACTGCCGACAGGCAGCCGGCCTCCTGTCTTCGCGGAGACCAAGTTCCTGGCGCCGCGCGTCGAGCGACGATCGTGCCGCGCATCCGGCTGGTGGAACGGTTGGTCGCTGCCGATCCGCAGTCGGTCACCACGATCGTCGGTTCACCCGGCATGGGAAAGTCGTCGGTGCTCGCACAATGGTTCCAGCACACGAACGACGGCTCCATCGCTTGGCTCTCGGCTGATCGAGGTGACGCCGACCCGGTGCGATTCTGGAGAGCGCTGATCAGCTCGATCCAATTGGTGGAGCCGACCTTCGGGGTCGACGCGGCCGATGTCATCACGCTCGATGGTGCGGTCACTCCCAGATGTCCTCGAGTCGGTGCTCGCCGACGACCACACGGGGTTGCGTCGCCGTGTGCGCATCGTCATCGACGATTTCCACCTCGTCTCGCCGGACGCCGCGCGAACACCTGCAGCACGTGCTCGAGCGAGGGCTGTCCCACCTGCGAATCGTGATCGGCAGCCGTAGCGAGCCGCCCATCGGCCTCCACCGACTACGTCTCAACGACGACCTGTGCGAGCTCCGCGAAGCTGATCTGCGGCTGGATCTCGATGAGACGAGCGAACTGATCTCGCGCCTCGGACTCGACCCGATGTTGATCGACGTCCCTGCACTCCACGCTCGCACCGAGGGCTGGGCAGCCGGGGTCGCAACTGGCCGCGCTCTCGGCCATCGGCGGCGGCGATCCGGCCGCAACGGTCCGCGCCCTGAGCGGCAACAGTCAGGCGATCGGCACCTACCTCACCGAGGAAGTCGTGGCTCATCAGCCGGCGCGCATCCGCCGGTTCCTCGAGGACACATGCGTGGTCGACGAGCTCGACCAGCGTATGTGGGAGGCGCTGACTGCCGGTTCGAGTGCCGATCTCGGCGGCGACATCCCGACATTGGCCGAGGTCGAAGCTGCCAACCTGTTCCTGTCGCGAGCCGACGAGGCCGGAACGGTGTTCCGCTATCACCACCTGTTCGGTGAGCTGTTGCGCGACCAGCTGCGCCAACGAAAGCCATCGACATTTCGCACTCAGCACCGGATCGCGGCCGACACCTACATGCGGTCGGGTGAGGTCGGTGCTGCCTTGCGCCACTTCTGGGCAGCTGGTGAGCGCGAGCTGGCATCGCGGGTCATCGAGGAGAACCTTGCGTCTGTCTACGTCGGCTCGCCGCCACCGGTCGATCTCGATCTCGACCTCAACACCCGGGACCTTGCAACCGCGATCGCGGAGATCACCGGACACGTCGCCGCACTGCTGTTGAACGGACGGTCCGTCGAGGCCGAGGCATTGCTCGATCGCATCGACGCCCAAGGCCCGGTGATCGGCGCCGTGGATTGGCTGCACCTGCAGTGCCTGCGGCTGTCGACCAGCCACATGTTGGGCGACTCGACGGCTGCGACGGCCGGCGCCGATCGAGTGGCGGACCTGATCCTCCTCGACAAGGTGCCGGTCGACGACTGGGTGTCCGTGCACATCCCGTTGGCGGTCAGGGCCTATTCGTGGGAGGGCAACTTCGCCGGCGTGCGGCAGTTCCTCGACATGATTCGAACCGACGTCAACCCATTGCTGGACCAGGTCGACGTGCCGGCGGCGATCGCCTTCTCCCACTTCGAAGAGGGCTACATCGATCTCGCGGCGAGCGAGGCCTTGGCGGCGCACGAGGCAGCCGTGGCGCTGGGCGCTGCGGGCGGCGGCGTCGACGTGGTCGCCCGCTCGATCCTCGGGAGCGCCCTCCTCGAAATGGCGCAGTACGACGCGGCGTCGGAGCACCTGACGGCGATGCTCGTGTCGACGTATGCGGCGCGGGCCCCGAACTACATCCTGGCGTCGCTCAGCCGCGCTCGGCTGTTGCGTGCTCAGGGCCAGTTCGATGCTGCGCTGAGAGCACTCACCTCCGCACGCGGTCGATTGCACTCCTCGCGGTCCACCACCTTGTCGAACCGACTCGACGAGGCAGAGATCGCAATTCGACTGGTCCTGCGCGACTTCCCCGCCCTTGCCGAGCTCGATGCTCGGATGATGCCCGGATGGAGGCGGGACCTCAATCGTGCGTGGATCGAGCTCATTGCCGGTCGGCTCCACGCAGCGACCGCGGTGCTCGACGCCATCGAGGAGGACGCAGTGACACCGCGCCGTCGCCTCGATCTGGCCCTCGTGCGCACTCGAATCGCCGTGGAACGTCAGTCATCCGATGTCGTGGAGCATGCCCTCCGAGCGTTCGAGCTCGGTGAATCGACGGGCGCAATACTTCGGATCGCGGAGGACGGAGTGGATGTCCTGCAACACGTCTGGCATGTGGCGCGCCAACGACCGCGTAACGACTACGTCGACCGGCTGCTGGCGACCCGACCGATGGCCCGGCCCGCCGACCAGGCAACGCCGAGGTTCGGTGTCGACGAGCTCTCGGCGCGCGAGGTCATCATCCTCCAGTACATCGCCACGTCGATGAGCTATCAGGAGATCGCCGAGGCACTGTTCCTCTCGCTCAACACTGTGAAGACGCACGTCAAGCACGTCCTTCGCAAGCTGTCCGCGACCTCGCGCGCCGAGGCGGTTCGTCGGGCCCGCGAGCTCCACTACCTCTGAGGTCTGCTGGGCTTTCCTATTCGGGCTTGCCTATTGGGGCATCCGATGGACGTCGATCAGTTCCAGGCCGAGTCCTTCGATCTGCCGGAGAATTCCATAGAGCGCGGCCTGATCCTCGAAGGACCCGTTCAGGACCGTCTCGACCCGTAGTTCGCTGACAGCGAGGTCAAGGCGCTCGAACTCTGACGCCAGCGACTTGCTCAGTCGCCCGCGAACTCGAATCTCGTATCTGGGAATCACGGAACCTCGCTCGTTCGGAAGTCGCAACAAGCATCGTGATACGCAACCGATCCGCGAGCGTCACCCTCTCTGGGTGACGGTGACCACCCTCGGGGTGCCTGGGCCTCGGCACGGAGCGTGGCGCCTCGCCCCAAAAGGGTGAGACATCACCCCTCACCCCAATTCACCCCCCGAGGGGTGATGTTGACTCACCCCGGTGAGGGCTGAGATGGCCTCATTCCTCTCCGGACCCTGGGGGTCAGTGGTGATCGATTACGCAGACGCACAAACCTACGCACCGCAAACCACTGCCCCACGAGCCCTTCGGCGCTTTCGGCTGACGGAACAACTCGATCGCTCGTGTCACGGTCGCATCACGCTGGTCTGTGCACCACCGGGCACCGGCAAGACGACGCTTGGTCGCCGACTGGGTGGCGAGCCGGCCGGACCGACTCGCTCTGTGGTTCGACCTCTATGGAGTGGCGAACGAGCCCGAAGCATTCCGCGAGCAGCTCACGCGTACCCTCGAGCGGGCCGGGCTGACATCGGATCGCCAGCTGTTCGGAATCACCCCGCTCGCCCAGGTGCTCGACCGCGGCGACATCGGTTCCGACATCGTGATCATCCTCGACGACGCCCAAGACCTGACGGACCGCGATGCGTGGCACGACATCACCCGGCTGGCGACCACGTCACCGCCGTGGCTGCACTGGATCATCATCACCCGGGTCGATCCTCCCATCGGGATCCGGCGTCTGCAGCTCCACGGGCACCTTGCCCAGATCCGTGTCGCGGATCTGGCGTTCAACGTCGCCGAGACCGACGCGCTGATGCTGTGGTTCGGTCTCGAACTGCCGACCGACGCGGTCCGTCGACTGCGCGCGTTGGTCCGAAGGCTGGGCCGCGGCCCTCTGCCTGGCGGCCCGGACGATGCAATCCGAGAACATCGACACTCGACCCTGGGAACGACTGGGCGAGAGTGAGTCGGTCGTCCTCGACTTCCTCGTGGAGGAGGTGCTCAACCACCTGAGCACGCAGGACCGCCGCTTCTTGTTGCGCTCCAGCGCGGCCGACCTGCTGACGCCCGAACTGGCCGCGGAGCTCACCGGCAATGCCAGAGCGGGCGAACGCTTGCACCGATTGGAGCGCGCCGGCACCTTCCTGCTGCGAGGTCGACCCCAGCGGATCGCGCTATCGCTTCCATGGTCTGATGGCAGCGTTGCTGCGTGCTCGCCTGAACGACGAGATCCCTTCCGAGGTGCGCCATCTCACCAGCACGGCGGCGCACTGGTACAGCGACCACGGCTATCTCGAGGAGGCCGAGCGTCACGCGATTCGGGCCGAGGAGTGGTCGTTGGTCGGTCAACTGCGTGCCAAGCGGTGCGCCGACCACCTCATCTCGACCGGAGGATTGATCTCCGGACTGCGCAACCTGCCGAGCACGATCCCCGCCAGCGACCCGGCGATCCACACACTCGCCATCCTCGACGCAATGCGTCGCAACGACCGCAGGACCGTCGAGCAGCTTGCCTCGACCGTTCTCGGATCGTCCGAGGCTCCGGCACTCACTCCCGAAGTCCTGCTCCTGACTCAAATGGTCTCGGTCGAGCAATCACGGTGGATCCCCGACACTGCGGATCCGCTGGCCCGGTCGCTCGGCACCGAGATCGTTCACGACTCGCAGGATCCGAGCAGCCGCGGCGCGCTCAGTGCGTACGTGGCCTTGCGCGATGCCGAATCGCTGATCGCAAACCAACGGTTGGAGGAAGGTCGGCGCACGCTCGACGAGATCGTGAAGATGAACGACGCCTCGGACTGGACCCGTCGCGACGCCGAGGCGATCCTCGCCGTGATCGACGTCGCCGCGGGCGACCCGCGCCGGGCCACGTCGATCAGTCGTGTGCAACTCGTCAACGCGTCGAACGACGGGGCGATGTGGCTCAATGTCGCGGCGGCCGTTGCCCACAGCCTGCGCGGCGAGACCACCGGATTGCGGCGACGCGCCGAGGCGCTGACGGCAAGCAACGAGAGCACTCGCTCGTGGTTGCTGGAGCAGTGCACCCGAATGCTCGTCGGTGTCACCAGTTGGTCGGCTTCCACGGTCGCGCCGCTCCTCGAACCACCGCCGGCTGGTCTGCCGACGTCGGTTGCGATCGCCCTCGGCGTGGTCGAGACGATCGATCGCCAAGGGCGGCCGTGCCCGATCGGCGGTCCACTCGAACACTCCATCGCCGCCGCCCGGCGAGCCCTCACCGATGCCTCGACGCGACGACTCGACTCCTGCCTCGATCCGTGGCTGTCGACCAAGGACGTCTACGACGAGCATCCTCGCAGTGCCGTCGAGCTCTATGCGTTGGCCGCCGTAGCCGAGGTTCGCAGGGAGTGCGAGGGCGCCGCGCTGAAGTGGATCGAGAAGGCCATCGAGCTCGCCGCCCCCACGGGATTGTGGGGCCCGCTGCACGTGTACGAACGTGATCTGCGGACCATCGTCGAGCGACATGGATGGGAGCTCGGCGCTGCGCATCCCGCTGCGGTCGAGATGCTGGAGACCTTCCGCGCCGACCACACCTCGCCGACAGAAGCATTGACCGACCGCGAACGAGTCGTGCTGCACTACCTGCCGACGCTGATGTCGAATGCCGAGATCGCCGCGGAAATGGTGGTCTCGGTCAACACGGTCAAGACGCATCTCAAGTCGATCTACCGGAAACTGGGCGTCGAACGCAGGCGAGACGCCCTGCTGAAAGCCCGACAGGTCGAATTGCTCTGAAGTGATGGACACCGGGGTGCACGGCAACATTGCGACGGAGCCGGACGAGCGCGTTCGTCGCCGGGACTCGAACCCGAAGATCGGGCTGCCCATTCCGTCGAACAGCACGGTGTTGCGGCGTCGGCACATCGAGGCGATGCAATCGCAGCAGCACTTGATCATCGTGCGTGCGCCGGCCGGGTCCGGCAAGACCACACTGGTGGGCCAATGGGCGGCGATCCGCCGCGATGCCGGCGACCTGATCGCGTGGGTCACTGTCGACCGTTTCGACAACGACCTCCACGCGTTCTGGTCACTGGTGATCGCAGCGGTCGACGACGCGGCCGCCGCCGGTGTCACTCCACTGTCATCGCTGATCTCACCGCGGGACGCGACAGAGCCCGGCTTCCTCGACGCGTTCACACAAGCCGTCGGCGCCCTCGGGCGGCCTGTCTCGCTGGTGATCGACGACTTCCACGAGATCCACGACACCGAGACGCTGCAGAGCCTCGAACTGCTGGCACGAAACGTGCGGATGCCATTTCGCCTAGTGCTCGTCTCGCGGTCCCGGCCGACCATCGCGATCGAACGACTCGGTCTCGAGGACGGCTACGAGTTGGTGGATCCCGACTCGATGCGATTCGGAAGGATCGAGGCAGCCGAGCTGCTGCGTCTGCACGGCGTCGAGCTCGATGGCGAACGACTCGACGCGGTCCTCGACCAGACCGAGGGCTGGGCCGCTGGGCTGCGATTCGTCGCCGCGGCGACCGACTCGCAGCGTCGTGGCGTCGGGCAACCGATACCGACGACCATTCCGATCGATGCCTACCTCGCCGAAGAGATCTTCGAGCGTCACGACGCCGACACGCAGTCCTTCCTGCTGTCGACAGCCATCTGTGATCACATCACCGCCGACCTCGCTCGGACGCTCAGTGATCATGACGACGCCGCGGCTGTGTTGGCCCACCTGTTGTACGACAACACGTTGATCGTGCGGCTCGACACCGAAGTTCCGACCTACCGCTACCACACGTTGCTGCGCGACTTCCTGCGCTCGCAACTTCGAGCGAGAGATCCGGATCGATGGCGTTTGCTGCACGGCATCGCCTCGGACTGGTTGGAAGCACACGGCGAAGCAATGCAGGCGCTCGGCCACGCGGTGAGCTCCGACGACGATGCCCGCATCGAACGTCTCATGACAGCTCATTCGTTCGAGTTCCTCGCCCACGGCGAGGGTCCGAAGTTGCGAGCGCTGATCGAGGCGATGTCGACACGCGCCCTGCGCCGCCCCTTCACGGCATTGAGCGCCGCGAGTGCGTTCTTGGAAGTCGGAGACACCACCACCGCCGATGCCCTGATGGGCAGCTTCGATCGGCCCGATGCACCCACCGACGCGCTCGAGACGCTCGAAGCAACCGTCGGTCTGCATCGCGCCCGCATCGGCGGTGACATCGAGGCGGCCCTTCGGCGATCGCTGGCGACCATGACGGGACGCTCGTCGAGCCCGTACCTCGAGCTGCAGACTCTGTTCCACCAAGGTGTCGCGATGATGTACCTCGGTCAGGTCGACCGAGCGGCCGGCCCGCTGCGCGGCGCGCTGGCCCTCGCCGTCTCCCACAACGAGCCCTACGTCACCGTGCAGTGCCTCACGTACCTGTCGGTCCTCGCCGGCGTGCGCGGCGACTTCGACACGCTCATCGACTACAGCGAGCATGCCTTGGAGATCGGCCAGCGCCACGGCTGGGACCGCACATCCGTGTGCGCGTTCGCCCATGTGTGCCTCGGTGGCGCGATGTTCTATCGAGTCGAGGGCGAACGAGCAGAGACGCATCTCCGTGCCGCGATCGCGTCGCTGACACATCGGTCGGACCCGACGCTGATGGCCTCCGCCGAGGCGGTGTTGGCGCTGGTGACGTTCGAATCGGCCATTGATCAGCTGGCCACCCTGCTGAGGCTGAGGTCCGTGTGGGATCGCTTCGACGACGAGGTCGTCACGCCCGGCCTGCTCGCCTACACCGCGCCGTACGAGCTGCGGATGTGCCTGACCCTCGGACTGGTGTCGTGGATCGACGACGTGATCGACCGCGTCGAACGCCGGCTCGGCGATTGCGGCGAGCTGTGGTTGCTGCGCTCCATCCGGTCGCTCCGCTTGGATCGCCCGGACGAGGCGAACGACTACATCGATCGAGTGCTGATCGCACCGCACACATGCATCGAGCAGGCCAACGTCATCGAGGCATGGCTCGTAGAGGCCGAGCTTGCCGACGTGTCCGGCGAATCGGCCCGTTGTCAGACAGCGCTCCGCCATGCGCTGACCACCGCTCAGGTGCAGCGGATCTACCGGCCGTTCCTCGACGTCCCCCCGTCGCTGCGCAAGACGATCCACCAGTTCATCACCGGAGAGGACGCGCCCGCCGGCGCCCAACATCTCATCCGCCTGCTCGCCGACGACTCCTCTGTGACCAAGTCGATCACTGATCGAGAGCTCGAGGTGTTGCGCGAGCTCCACGTCAGCCGCGAGGTGGTGGTCGAGCGCACCATCGAAGAGACGGCGGCCGTCCTGTTCATCTCACCAAACACAGCCAAGTCCCATCTTCGGTCGATCTATCGAAAGCTGGGTGTCAACAACCGCGAGGACGCGATCAGCGAGGCCCGTCGACGAGGATTGATGTAGTAGCTGTCCGAGATTGATCGAGGAGCCGAAGTGCTTGATGCGTTGGGCCAGATCCTGCCGATGGCGATCGTCGTTGCACTCAGTCCGATGCCGATCATCGCCGTGGTGCTGATGCTCGTCAGCGCGAAGGCAAGGGTGAACGGCCCGATGTTCGTCATCGGCTGGCTCGTCGGCATGGCCGTCGTCGGTGGCATCGTGCTGGTCGCGGCGGGGCCCGAAGCGAGCGACTCGGGTGACCCGGCAACGTGGGTCGCATACGTCGAGCTCGCGATCGGCGTACTGCTGCTGTTGCTCGCGGTCAAGCAATGGCGCGCCCGGCCCGCCGAGGGCGTGGAAGTGGAGATGCCGAAATGGATGGCGGCGGTCGACTCGTTCACCCCGCTCAAGTCGGCCGGGTTCGCCGCGTTTTCGGCGGCGTCAACCCGAAGAACCTCTTGCTGATCCTGGCCGCCGCATCGACGATCGCCCAGACAGGAATCAGTGGCGGCGAGCAAGCCATCGTGTACGGCGTGTTCTGCCTCATCGGCACGCTCGGCGTCGCGATACCCGTGATCGTGTACTTCGCGTTGGGTGACCGCGCACCAGCGCTGCTGCGGCGGATGCAGATGTGGATGGCGCACAACAACGCCGCGATCATGTCGGTCCTGCTCCTCGTCATCGGCGTCAAGATCTTCGGCGACGGGCTGTCGGCCCTGTAGCCAGGGCACCACCCTCACTGGGTGATGCCAGCCCGACTGCCGTGCAGTATCAATGGAGGTAGTCCGACGAAAGGGGTACCCGATGGAAATCGGTCCAGTCGAGTATTTGCTCATCAGCTTCCCGGGAAACAAGTTCAAGGGTGAGATCGCCCCGGCGATTGCAAACCTTGTCGAGAGCGGGACCATTCACATCCTGGACCTCACGTTCATCATCAAGGATGCCGACGGCACGACCGCGATGTTCGAGTACGACGAGCTCCCCGAGGCCGCGGGGTTCGTCGACATCGACGGCGAGGCCGACGGCCTCTTCAGTGACGAGGACCTCGAGATCGCCGCTTCCGCATTGGAGCCGAACTCGTCGGCGTTGTTCATCGTGTGGGAGGACGTGTGGGCCACCGAGTTGGCCGATGCCATCCGCGCCGCCGGAGGCCAGATCGTGGTAGGCGAACGGATTCCCAGAGATATCGTCGAAGCAGCGTTCGCAGAGGAGGCAACATCATGAGGGGCAGAGGAATCGGCCGAAGAGGTCGTCCCGGACTGGTTGGCACGATGGCCAGGACCGCAGTCGTCGCCGGCACCGCAACAGCGGTCGTCGGCGGGATGTCGCGGCATTCGCAGGCCAACGCCCAGCAAGCCGCAGACGCCGAGGCGTTTCAGGCTCAGCAGGCACAGGCCGAGCAGCAGGCGGCGATCGATGCTGCGGTCGCGCAGCAGATGGCCGCGCAGCAGATGGCACCGCCTCCTGCTCCCGCCGCGCCTGCGGGCGGAGGCTCTAGCGTCATCGATCAGTTGAAGGAGCTCGCAGCGCTGAAGGATGCCGGCGTGCTGACCGAGGCCGAGTTCAACGCACAGAAGGCAAAGCTCCTCGGGAGCTGACAACGCCTCGATGGCTTGTTGCGCGCCGTCTTCAGGCCGCGGCGAAGAGCCGAACATCCATCCACCCACCGGACTTGCCGCAGATGCGGCAATGCCGGCGACGATCGTGTCGCTACCAGGCGGCACCTTCGACATGGGATCCGCCGGAACCGAGGCATACCCCGCCGACGGTGAGGGACCGGTGCACTCCGTCGAGCTCTCGCCGTTCGGCATCGACACTGTCGCGGTGTCGATCGCGCGCTTCCAAGAGTTCGCCGAGGCGACTGGCTTCGTGACCGAAGCCGAGCGCTTCGGATGGTCGTTCGTCTTCGGCGGGTTCCTGCCCGACGACTTCCCCGACACTCGCGCGGTCGCCAACGCCCCGTGGTGGCGTCAGGTGTACGGCGCCGACTGGCGACACCCCGACGGGCCGGCGTCCGGCATCGCCGACATCACCGATCACCCGGTGACGCACGTGTCGTGGAACGACGCCAACGCCTTTTGCAACTGGAGCGGAACTCGACTGCCGACAGAAGCCGAGTGGGAGTACTCGGCACGCGGCGGGCGACCGTCGTCGGTGTTTCCGTGGGGAGACGAGTTGGAGCCCGGCGACGAGCACCGGATGAACGTGTTCCAGGGCACCTTTCCCGGAGAGAACACGATCGCCGACGGATACGCAGGCACAGCTCCAGTCGGCTCATTTCCTCCGAACGACTTCGGGCTCTACAACGTCACCGGCAATGTCTGGGAGTGGTGTTCCGACTGGTTCGATCCCGCGTACTACGCCCGCAGTGGCCGCCAAGATCCCACCGGTCCGCCGGCCGGCACTCACCGCGTGATGCGCGGCGGTTCGTACCTCTGCCACGCCTCGTACTGTCGCCGCTATCGGGTCGCGGCGCGCAGCGCGAACACGCCCGACAGCTCCACCGGCAACCTCGGCTTCCGAGTCGCCACTGACCCCGTAGCGAGGCGTCAGGGAATGTCCGACTCGGAGGTCCGGACTTGCGGGTGTTACGTCGAGCGCACGGTCGTCGGTGACGATCGGTGCGTCGGTGATGATCGGTGCGGTGATGCTCGGTTGTCGTTGATCGGTGGTGGTGGTCGGTGGCTCGGTCGTGGTGGTGGTCGGTGGCTCGGTCGTGGTGGTCACGCTGGAGATACCGACGGTGATGCCTCGATCGAAGGCCGCCTTCAGCGTTGCTGCATCGGGCACGCCGGTCTGCGGCACACCCAGCTCGGCTTGCAAGGCGCGCATGCCCGCAGTCACGGCATCGGTCCAGACACCATCGATCGGCCCGGTGTAGAAGCCGAGATCGGTCAGCAGTTGTTGGATGCCGATGACACTGCTCCCGAACAAGTCGGAGAATGCTCCGAGGCTCGCTTGCAATGCGCCAAGCGTGTTCCCGTCGACAACGCCAGTCGGTTGGAGACCGACACTGGTCTGGAATGCGGCGACCGCCGCAGTCATCTCAGGACTCTCGAGACCGTCGATCGGTCCGGTGTAGAAACCGAGGAACCGCAGTGCTTGCTGCACCTTGGTGTTGAGTGCTGCCGCGGCGTAGGCAGCCTGCTGGCGCTGGAGATCGGCGATGTCGACATCGGTGTTGGTGACGTTCACCAGCACACCACCCTGGATGCGGGCCTGTGTGAACCGCACCGATGTCGCGTCCCCGTGGGCATCGATTGCCAGCTTGCCGGAAGGTCCGTCGTAGTCGATGTCGTCGCCGGCATCCTGCTTCGACTTGCAGTCCGCATACGTCGTGCAGGTCAGCCCGCCGGCTGTCACAGCGCGCACTGCATTGGAAATCGTGTCGGCCTTCTGCGACTCGACCAACTCCGCGGCGAGGGCCAAGATGATCGCGCAGTCGTACGCCTGTGCTGCGTACGCCACCTGACCGTTGGAGTCCTCGGAGATCATGCGCTGCAAGAAGGCCCTGTCGCCGGTGGTGCCCAGTGCGGTGAAGCCTTCGATGAGATTGGGATCAGTTGCACCGGAGATCGCGGGCAGGCGCGGGGTGAAGAACGAATCGAGCCCGAGGATCTGCGTAGCAGGCAGTCCGGCGTTGACGAGCGAACCGAGCAGGCTCGGGCCTTCCTCGTACGAGATCAGGATCGTCAGGTTCGGTGCCTGGGCGATGACTTGCTGGGCGACGTTGTTGAACTGCACGAGGTTCGGGTCGTAGCCGATGACCGCCGGCACGAAGCCCGTCGCCTGCAGGCTGGCCGCGAGACCGTTGCCGACCGAGAGGCCGTAGTCATCGGAACGAGCGACGATCGCCACCTTCAACGCCTGGTTGGGGAACTCCGCGTCGCGTCGTGCGGTGATCTGCTCGGAAAGCCAGGTGGTCAGGATGTTGTCGGAGACGACGGTGCGGAAGATCGATTGGGTGTCGTCGCCGACCGTCAGGTTCGGGAGCGTCGCCGAAGCTGTGCACGCCAACGTCGACAGACGAGCGAGCTCGGGAATCGCTGCTTGCGCGTCGGCCGAACCGGATGGGCCGATCAACACCCGGTTCCCGGCGTCGACGGCTCCTTGGATCTGTGAGGATGCGCTCTGACCGAGTGGCGTGTGGATCTCGTTGACGGTCAGCTCGCCGCCGAGCACTCCACCGCCTGCCTTGATGTCGGCGGCGGCGTCATTGATGCCGCGCAACTGGCCCTCGAACAAGGTTTCCAGCAGTCCGGGAGGCGGAACGATCACTCCGACCGTCAGTCCTTGGCCAGTCGCCGCCGGAGTCGTGTCCTCCGTACCCGAGGGGGCATCGGTCGCCGGCGCGGCGGTTGTCTCTGCCCCAGCCGCGGTGGTCGGCGTCGTCGAGCTCGACTTGTCGTCGCTGGAGCAGGCAGCCACAACAACGGCCGCCAGCAGGCACGATGACAGCACACGAAGCGCTCTACGGTTGTCAGATGTGGGCATGAGGTCTCCCTGTCGCTCGACGACCCTCTGGTCTCAGGGAGAGGGTGGCATTGGGTGGGGTATGGGGCGTCACCCGCGCAGGGTGACAGACAAATCTTGACAGTTCAGCCAGCCGGCATCGCGACTTCCTCGTCGGCTGTACGCCGCAACTCGGCGATGGCCGCGACGGCCGCAGCAATCACGGGAACAGCCAAGAACATGCCCAGCACACCGGCGATCGACCCTCCCGCGATCACCCCCAGAGCGACGACGAGCGGATGGAGCCGTGTCGAGCGACCGACGAGGACCGGCTGCAACAGGTTGGACTCGAGCTGTTGCACGAACAACACGACGACCAGCATCGCAATCGCGGGCCCGACACCGCCGTCCCCCAGTGCCACGAGGCAGGCAATGGCTCCACCGACGATCGCGCCGAAGTACGGAACGAACGCGAGGAAGAAGGTGATGACGGCGATGGACAACACCGATGGCACCCCGATGATCCAAGCGCCCAGCCCGATGCCCACCGCGTCGACGACCGCAACGGTCGCAGTACCGATCAGGAATGCGCGGACGGCATGCCACATCTTGCGCCCGACGCGGTCGATCAAGCCTGCTCGCCCGCCGACCATCGACGTGACGGACTGCCACATCTCGTTGCCATCCTTCAGGTAGAAGAACAACACGAGCATCGACAGCAACAACGTCGAGACAGCGCTGAACGCTACGGACACGACCACCAGCGCACCCCGCAGCAGCAGTCCGATTGCCTGGCCCGCTCCTTGCCGCACTGTCGCCATGTTCGACGTGGTGAGATCGCCGTCGAACGCGTCGTTGAGCCGCTTCTCCAACTCGTCGAGACCAGCGCTGATGCCGTTGGCGAATGTCGGCCACGGGCCGAGGAGCGCCTTGATCGACAACACGACCAGCAACGTGAGCGCCAGACCGACGATCGCCCAGCCGGCGAACGCAGCGAGCCCGGGACGCCACCCGCGTGCACGCAGCTTCGTGCTCAGCGGCCATAGCACCATCGCGAAGAGCAGCCCGAAGATCAGAGGCATCACGATCACGCCGAGCGCGACCAAGCCCGTGACGAACAGGGCCACGGCGGCAACGATCACCAGGAACCGCCAGGCGACGCTCGAGGCGGCGTTGACCGGTGCCGGTGGTGTCCAGTTGGTCATGTGGAACCTCCGTTGCCACTGAGGGTCCGCCCATGGTGCGCGATCGACGAAGTCCCTGCGTCACCCGCCTTGGGTGAGGTTCTGAGACGGTTCACCACCCAAGATGACACGCATGCTCAAGAGGTTCTTGTTGATCTGGCTGGCCGTCGCGCTAGCCATCGGCCTCACGGCATGGCTCCTACCGGGGGTCGAGGTCGATGGCGGTTTCGGATCGCTGTTGGTGATCTCGGCCGCGTTCGGCCTCGTGAACGCGATCCTCGGCTCCATCACCAAGTTGCTGACGATGCCACTGACCATCATGACCCTCGGGTTGTTCGCGCTGGTGGTGAACGCGCTGATGCTGCTGATCACCGACTGGTGGATCGATCGACTCGACGTCGATGGTTTCTTCACCGCGCTGGTGGCGACGGTGCTGATCAGCCTGTTCAGCACGATCGTGCAGATCATCTTGCTCGGGCGGGACGATGTCGAAAAGCCTGATCGCGTGCGAAGGATCGCAAAGCGCTCCGTCATCTTCGTCGCCGCGCTCCTACTGACCATCTCCACTGTTGTGGTCTGGTCGACCAGAACGGCACTCAACAGCGACCGCTTCTCGGAGGCCGTCGGATCGTCGTTGGACGACGACCGCGTCTCGACCGCGCTCACGACGTACATCACCGACCAGATCACCTCCGTGATCGACCTCCAAGGGATCGCGGCAAACCTCATCCCGGGCGATCGCGACCTCCTCGCCGCGCCCTTCGCCCAGGCCGCCGAGAACTTCATTCGCACGAGGGTGGCAGCGATTGTCGGATCGGACCAGTTCATCTCGTGGTTCACCAACTTGGCCGCGAAAGCACACGAGGCGGCCATTCACATCGCCAAGGGTCAATCGGGCCCGGTGATCAACGCCGCAGACGGAAGTGTCGTCATCAATGTCGCACCGGCCATCGGCGCGGTGCTGACACAACTCGGAGCGGACGGTCTGGTCGATCGTCTCGCCAACATGCCGAAGCTCGAGGACAACCCACAGGTCGCCGACGTGGTCACCCGGATCGCGACAGCGCTGAACATCCAGATTCCGGCAGATTTCGGACAGATCACCGTCATGCAGAGCGACACGCTGACGCGCGTGCAGGATGCGTTCAAGACGTTCCGCACACTGGTGTGGATCCTGGTGATCATCTCGATCGTGCTGGCTGTGGGAGCGATATTGATCGCGAGTGATCGACGCAAGGCCGGCATCGACCTCGGCATCGGCGTGATCGTCGCCAACGCGATCGTGTGGGTCCTCATCGCCCGGATCGGTAACAAGTCGACCGAGGACAAACCGGCCGCGGCAGCGATCTTCGACGTGCTCCGTGACAGCCTCGGTCACGCCCTGCTCATCACCGCGCTGATCGCTGCGACGGCCGTGATCGTGCTGTGGTACCAGGGCTCCGACAAGCCACCCTCGCTGGCACTCCCGGGCGGCGGCACGACGACAACCAAGAGCGCCGAGGCCGGTGCACCGTTGGAGCCGCCTACCGTCACCGAACCCCCGGTCGTGGTCGAACCACCCGTGGTCGAACCACCCATGGTCGCACCGCCCGGCGACACCCCCTGAGGGCTGTGGCCCGGCGTCAGTGCATGCCGGAGCGAATGTCGCGAAGCACCTTCTGAACGAAGATCGCTACCACGATCACGACGACTGGTGCGAACACGACGAGGGCGATGATCCCCAGCGTTCGCCTGGCCGTCGCCTGACCGTCGCTCGGCTCCTCCAGTGGGCGTGAGTCGTCGATCGGAACGCCGACGACCATCTCGGTCACTTCCCCAACAGGACCCGCGGGCGTTCCACGTATTCGCGAGATCCACACGTGCATTCGCTGGCTCTTCATCGTTCCCTGGTTAGACCCGGACGCCTGCGAGCGATTCACCCGCCGGGGGTGGTCGAGGGCGACCCGACCTTTGCCAAGTCACAACGTTGGCCCAACTCGTGGCTGAATCACGCTGAACGACACTGCGCGGGTCCACACACGTCGGAAGGATCGGGATGTCGAAGTCAGAGCGAGGTTGGTGTTCGCCCGCGAGAGTGTTGCCGTCGAGAGTTTTGAGGGTCGTTACAGCGGTGGCGATTGCGGCAACGAGTGTGGTGTGGTTGGACACCGGTGGGCGGGTGTCCGCCGCGGACCTGGTGATCTCGACGCCGTACCCGTCGGTGGTCGCTCAGCCGGGCTCGACCGTCAAGTTCGACTTGTCGGTCGTCGCTCCGGCTATCAGTGTCGCTCAACTGGCGGTCGATCAACTGCCCGACGGGTGGACGACAACGCTCCGCGGCGGCGGGTTCGTGGTGAACGCGGTCACCGCCGCACCTGACACCCCCGGCAAGGTCACCGCTGAGATCGTCGTGCCACCGAATACGCCGGCAGGCACGTACACGGTCGATGTCATGGCCACCGACGGCGCCGGCCAATCCGCGCTCCCCCTCGCGGTCCAGGTCCAGGCAGAGGTCGATTCCGGGATCGGCGTGAAGGCCGACTTCCCGTCGCTGCGCAGCGATCCGGGCACTCCATTCGCGTACACGCTGACGGTCACCAACAACACACCCGAATCACAGACCTTCACCTTCACCGCGGAGGGCCCGCAGGGTTGGACGGTGACTGCATCCCCGGTTGCCGCCGCCAACGCCAACACGGTCACCATCGACGCCGATGGAACGTCACAGGTCAAGGTCTCGGCAACGCCGCCCGACGGAGTGGATCAAGGGAGCTACCCCATCAACGTGACGATCGCATCCGACAGTGGCGGGTCGGGAACCATGCAGCTGACCGCCGAGGTCACGGGCTCCTCGAAGCTCGGCGTCGCAACGGCAGACCAGCGACTGAACTTCAGCGGCAAGGCGAACGACGAGAAGCGAGTCACGCTGGTCGTCGGGAACACTGGCACCGCGGCGGTCGACGCCGTGCAGTTCGCCGCCACGCCGCCATCCGGTTGGACGGTGACGTTCGATCCTCCGAAGGTCGATGAGGTCAAGCCGAACGAGACGACTCAGGTGGTCGCCGTCATCAAGCCCGCAAAGGATGCGCTCGCCGGCGACTACGCGATCGGACTGCGCGCCAGCGCCGGCAGTCAGTCGTCGAACCTCGATCTGCGCTACGGCGTCAAGGGCTCACGGACCCTTGGAATCGTGGCGATCGCGATCATTGCGTTCGTCTTCCTGGGACTGGCGTGGCTGTTCCGCCGGCTCGGTCGCCGGTGATGGAGACGCAGACGACTGGAGGCTCCGCCGCAGGCACGGCAGACGCTCGCCTTGGAGACCAGTGACCTGACCAAGGTGTACGGGGACCGGACCGCAGTCAATGCGTTGAGCCTGCAGGTTCGCCGCGGCGAGATCTTCGGTTTGCTCGGCCCCAACGGTGCCGGCAAGACCACGACCATCCTGATGCTCCTCGGTCTCACCGAGCCGAGCAGCGGCGCGGCGCGGGTCGATGGTCTCGACCCGCGGCAAGGACCCGCTGTCGGTGAAGCGGCGCGTCGGCTATCTACCGGACGACGTCGGTTTCTACGACGACGTCACGGCCCGGGAGAACCTCCAGTACACGGCCAGGCTGAACCGCATCCCCGAGGTGCAGGCCGGCGAGCGCATCGAGTACTTGCTCGATCAGGTCGGTCTCAGCGCTGTGATCGATCGACGAGTTCGCACGTTCTCGCGTGGCATGCGTCAACGGTTGGGACTGGCGGACGCGTTGATCAAGAGCCCGTCGATTCTCATCCTCGACGAGCCGACCGTCAACATCGATCCGGAAGGCGTGCGCGAGCTCCTGACGTTCGTCGGGGACCTGCGCGATGTCGAAGGCATGACCGTGCTGTTGTCGTCACATCTCCTGCATCAGGTCGAACAGGTGTGCGACCGCATCGGCATCTTCGTCGCCGGCCAGCTCGTCGGGCTCGGCACAGTTGCCGAGTTGGCGAACGACCTGGAGGACGGCTGGACGTTCGAGTTGGGCGTGGACCCCGGTCCGTCGACCACCCAACTTGTCGAGGCGATCGGCGCGGTCTCGGGCGTCAATCGCGTCGAGGTCGACGGACCGGGCAGGTGGGTGGTGAACGCCAACCGCGACGTGCACGCCGAACTGGTCACGGCGGCCGCGTCGAACGATTGCACCATCCACCACTTCGTGCGTCGTGGCGCAGACCTCGACGCGATCTATCACCACTACTTCATCGGGAGCACGGATGACAGCAACCATCGACTCAGCGCCTGACGCACCCGCGGAACCAGGCGCCAGTCGGGAGCGGACGCACGACGGCCGGCTCACCGGTGGGTGGCGGATCGTCGCCCGCAAGGAGTTCGCCGATCACATCCACTCCGTGCGCTTCGTCATCCTCGTGGTGCTCGTCGCCCTCGCCGGGCTCGCCTCTGTCCATTCGGCCAGTGGTCCGATCCGCGACGCCGCGAGTGCGGCGACCGACGTGCCGTCCATCTTTCTGTATCTGTTCACGCTTGGCACCCGATCGCGTACCGGCCTTCCACGAGTTCATCGCAATTCTCGGTCCGCTGCTCGGCATCGCGTTCGGCTTCGATGCCATCAACGGCGAACGCTCGCAGCGCACGTTGCCGCGACTCGTGGCGCAACCGATCCATCGCGACGAGGTGATCAACGGCAAGTTCGTCGCCGGGCTCGGCGCCATCGCGCTGGCACTTGGCGCGGTGATGCTCGTCGTCGTCGGCTACGGAATGCTGCGGCTCGGGATCGGCCCATCGTCGGGCGAGGTGCGTGCGCATGGTGGCGTTCTTCCTCGTCGCCGTCGTCTACATCGCCCTCTGGCTGGCGCTGGCAATGTTGCTCTCGGTGGTGACCCGCAGGGCGGCGACGGCCGCGTTGGCAGGGATCGCGATCTGGCTCGTCTTCACGTTGTTCGGCGGCCTGATCGCCGGATTGGTGGCCGACACCGTGCACCCGGTGCCGGCCGCCAACCCGACCGCCGAGGACGTGCTCGACAACGCCCGCCTCGAGCAGAACGTCAAACGGTTCTCGCCGTCGCGAGCTGTACCAAGAGGCAACCGATGTGCTGTTGAACCCTTCGCAGCAGACCACCGGCCTGGTCGTCGAGCACCGACCCGACGACCTCACAGGCCCTGCCGAGCACCCTCTCGCTGTCCGACAGCCTCGTCTTGGCCTGGTGGCAGGTCGCGGCTCTCGTCGGTGGTGTCGTCGTGCTGTTCGCCGGTGCCTACTACGCCTTCATGCGCCAAGAGGTGCGGGCCTGATCGTGAACTCCGACTGAGCACCATGCGACCGCGCTGTTCCGGCAGCCGGATGACGAACGTCGTCGGGTCCGTCGACACCAGCTCGACCCTGCCACCATCGGCGCGCAGCAAGTTCATCGCGAGGATCAGTCCGAGGCCATGACCGCGCTGATCGTGCTGACCTGTCTCGACGAGGTGTCCCTCGTCGCTGATCGAGATCTCGATGACACCGTCTGTCGCCGACCGAAACTCGAACCTCGACATCGCCGCTGCCGTGGATCAGCGCGTTGTCGAGCAGGATCTCGACGCTTTGGGTCAATGCGCTCGCGGTGACGTAGGCCTCGACACTTCGGCGGGGCGACGAAGGTCAGCTCGCGGCCGGCACGGCTGAACTGCGCGGCAGATGCGTGTTGACGTGCCGCCCGATCAGCGCGGCCACATCGGTCCGCGTCTGCGCCGCGACGCGACCGGTGCGTGCCAGCTTCAGCAACTCGTTGATGCGATCGTCGAGCCCGGCAACCTGCGTCAGGGCCTCTGCCGCCTCACGCCGTGCGACGGGATCGCGGACTGTCCGCGATCAGCTCGAGGCTGATCGCGATCGCGGTCAACGGCGAGCGGAGCTGATGACTGGCGTTCGCGCTGAACTGCCGTTCGGCCGACATCAGCTCGGCAACTCGTTTGCCACTGTCCTCCAGCGCGATCGGCGATCGCGTCGACCTCGACGAGCCCACTGCGCGGCGCGACGACGCCGGCTTCTCCGGCGCCGAGTTGCTGCCGCAGTGCGAGCGAGACGGTCGAGTGGCCGGCTCAGATGTCGCGCCTCGAGCAACGCGGCCAGCGCGGCGAGGATTGCTATCGCGACAGCGACGAGGCCGATCACGTTCCACGCCTCGCGAACTCGACGATCGACCGGCGCCTGGTCCGCGGAAACGGTCGCCGACAGCTCTCCGGGCCCTGCACTTCGACCGACATCAGCTTGGCGGCCAGCACCGGGCCTGTGCGGGCGACGACCGCGCCGTCCGACGACCGCAAGACCACTTCGGCACCTGGCGGTGCGAGACGCTCGACGTCGGCCGTCGTCGATCGTGCGGCCCTGATCGACACGGTCCGACAGCGAGATCATCATGGTTTCGGTCTGTGCCGGTGAGGCGCAGCCGAGCATTGGCGCGCACCTCGCTGGCGAACAGGATCCCACTCGTCACGCCCGCGACCGCCAGGATTGCCACCGCCAACGCCAAGCCCGATCGAACCAGCCGACTGCGCAACCTCTTGGCCATGGACCTAGATTCGCGCGTCCAGCCTGGAAGGGTAGGCAGATGGCAGAGCTTCTGCTAGTCGAAGACGATGCAGCGATCGCCGGTCCGTTGATCCGCGCACTCGAACGTGCCGGCCACGCGACTCGATGGGTCACGACCGGTGGCGACGCCGAGAGCGGCGGTGTTCGACGATCGTGCCGGAGCTCGTCGTGCTCGACCTCGGCCTTCCCGACATCGACGGCCTCGACGTGTGCCGGCACCTGCGCGTCCGTCCACGACCGCCTGCCGGTCATCGTGCTGACGGCGCGGGGCGAGGAGCTCGACATCGTCGAAGGGCTTCGAAGCGGGAGCCGACGACTACATGACGAAGCCGTTCCGCCTCAGCGAATTGCTGGCACGGATTCGGGCCCGGCTGCGCGCTGTCACCGCGACGCGACTCGCATCCGACGACATCTCTGTCGACACCGCGGCGCGGCGGGCATGGCAAGCAGACCGCGAGCTCGGACTGTCGACCAAGGAGTTCGATCTCCTCGCCGAACTGGTGCGCGGCGCCGGCACCGTCGTCAAGCGCGAGCTCCTCATGGACAAGGTGTGGGGCACCGACTTCCTCGGCAGCACCAAGACCCTCGACGTGCACATGGCCTGGCTGCGTCGCAAGCTCGGCGACGATGCGGCGGCACCGCGATACATCACGACGGTCCGCGGCATCGGCTACCGATTCGAAGGGCACGCGCGTCGAGCCGGTAGCCGAACTTCGGCACGGTGATGATCGCCGGCGCCTCGACGTGCGGGCTCGACAACTTGGCTCGCAGCGCGCTGATGTGGACATCGAGCGTGTGAGTCGACTTCGACCAGTGGGCATCCCACACGGTCGCGATCAGGTCGTCCTTGCTCACCATCTCCGCCGGCGTGCGTCGCCAGACGCGACCAGCAGATCGAACTCGCGGACGGTCAGCTCGACCGGTTCGCCGGCCAGCGACGCACGCGCGCGCCATGCCGATCGACCCGCAACGCGCCGATCACCGTGACCGCCGACGAACGATCGAGGTGGCGGCGGATGCGTCGCGGTCAGCACGGCGAGCGAGAACGGCTTGGTCACGTAGTCGTCGGCACCGGCGTCGAGTGCATCGACGACATCGAGCTCGTCGTCGCGTCCGGTCACGACGATGATCGGCCGCTCGGGGAAGCGTGTGCGCAACTCGCGGCACAACTCGACGCCATCACGATCAGGCAGGCCGAGGTCCACCAATGCGACATCGAAGTCGTCGGCCTCCAACGCGTCGGCCGCGTTCGCCGCGCCGATCGTGTCGAATCCGCCCCTGGCCAACCCACGTTCGAGAGCCTGGCGGACACCGCTGTCGTCCTCGACGATCAAGACTCTCGGCCGCGTGCTCGACACCGTCGACAGCTTGCCCCATCGCCCGCCAATTCGCAGATCACGGCAGCCAAAAATCAAACAGCTGACGGGGTCCGCAGACCCCGTCGCTGCGTGTCGTGCGTGCTGGGAACTGATCAGTGCTCGTTGTTGACCTTGTCCTTGACCTTGTCGACCAGATTCGTCGGCCTTGTCCTTGGTGTCTCCGAGGAACTCCTTGACCTTGCCGGCGTTCTCGTCGGTCTTGCCTTCCTTCTTGAGATCGTTGTCGTCGGTGAGATCGCCGACGGCTTGCTTGATCCGGCCCTTGGCTTGATCGAGATCCTTGTCCATGATCACGTCCTGCTTTCGTGAGATTCGGGGGGACATCCGGACTACCCGTGGCGACTGACGGGCTCAAACGAGACAGATTGGTGTTTGCCATGTCACCCATCGGGGTAGATCGATGCCATGTTGCTCGCATCCGGAATCTTCATCAGCGGGGGTCTCATCGCCCTCATCCTCATCGTCGTGATCGTGGTGCTGATCCTGCGCTAGGTGATCGTGTAGACGATGGCGACGTCGCCCACCGGCGCGCCCACACATGGCGACCGATGCCAAGCCGTCGTCGCCCGAAGGGGCCACCCCCACGTCCGCTCAGCGACGCCGAGCGATTTGCGCAGAGCCTGCGCGACTCCGAGGAGGCCGATCGTCGTGCCAAACAGGCGGAGATCGATCGCAAGGCGGAGGAAGCTCGGGTGAAGGCCGAAGCCGCCGAACACGCTGATCGCCTCGAAGCGAGCCAAGGCCGCGCATCAACGCGCCGTCGAGATGGTCAAGGAAGCCAAGCGCACCGGCAAGGGTGCCGCTGCTGCCGACCTCGCGTGGCGCGAAGCCAAGGCCGAGCTGCTCGAGCTCGAGACCGGCAAGCGGCCGGCGTGGGCTGCCAAGCCGGCGGAGCCCGAACCGGAGTCGAGCGAGCGTCCGAGATCCCGAGGTCGACGTCGACGCCGAGTAACGGCTACAGGAGTCGACGATCCGTCGCCCACGCAGTGAGCTCGTGGCGGTTCGACAGCTGCAACTTGCGCAGCACCGACGACACGTGTGTCTCGACGGTCTTCACCGACACGTGGATGCGGGCCGGCCACCTCTTTGTAGGTGTAGCCGCGGGCGATCAGGCGCAAGCACCTCTTGCTCGCGCTGCGTCAGCCGGTCCATGTCGGGATCCGATGTCACCGGAGCCGATCCGGCGAACGCGTCGAGCACGAAGCCCGCAAGGCGCGGCGAGAACACCGCATCGCCGGCGTGCACCCGACGGATCGCATCGAGCAGCTCTTCGCGGGTGATGGTCTTGGTGACGTAGCCGCGAGCGCCGGCGCGGATGACACCGATCACGTCGTCGGCCGCGTCCGACACCGACAGCGCCAGGCACTTCGTGTCCGGCAACCCGTCGGCAAGGCCCTCGAGGATCGCCCGACCGCCGCCGTTCGGGAGGTGCACGTCGAGCAGGACGACATCGGGCTTGGTGGCGCGAATCGCGATGATCGCCTCGTCGACGGTTCCGACATCGCCGACGATGTCGACTGCGTCGCCGATCTCCGCCTTCACGCCGGAACGGAACAGGGCGTGATCGTCGACGACGAACACTCGGACCCGTGCCGTTCATCGCGGCACCACCAGTTCCCACTCCGTGCCGGCACCCGATGCGCGGTCTCGAGCGTGGCGCGCCCGCCGACGCGTTCGATGCGATCGCGAATCGACATGGCGATTCCACGACGGTCGTCGCCGATCTCGGTCGGCGAGAAGCCGACTCCCTTGTCGCGCACGAAGGCAGTGATGCGTGTTCGGCTCGACTTCGATGTAGACGCTGACGAGATCGGCATAGGCATGCTTGGCGGCGTTGACGGTCGCCTCGCGAACGGCCAGCAGCAGCGCGTCGACGGCCGGCGTGACCTCGACGTCGCCGACCACGACCAGATCGACCGGCATGCCGTGGTCGAGCTCGACCTCGGCCGCGATGCCCTCGGCGCGTGCGGTCAGCGAGCCGATCTCCGCGCTCGCTTCGGCGTCGTACAGCCAGCTGCGCAGCTCGCGTTCCTGGCGACGGGCCAGCATCACCATTCGCCGCGGGTCCGATGCAGCGCGTTGCATCAGGGCGAGTGTCTGCAGCACCGAGTCGTGCAGGTGGGCGGCCATGTCGTTGCGTTCCTGATCGCGGATGCGGACCCGCTCCTCGTCGCGAAGTTGCGTGGTCAGGCGGCCGATGTACGGGACCGACCAAGCACGGCGGCGCCGGCCAACGCCATCGCCAGCGCTGCCAGCGCCGCCGGCAGCTGCGCGACCTGCACACCGCGTGCCACCAAGCGCAACGACGCCGGCCAGCGCCGAGCGCGACGCCGCCGAGTGCACGCAGCGGAGTGGCCCGACCCTGCAGCACTCGCTCCAGCGGGTCGCCTTCGGGGTGCGCGTTCGCGGCCGTGGTACCACAGCAAGGCCGAACCGACGGCGACGATCGACCGCCGGCACCATGATCGCGTCACCCGGCCACACTCCGATGTTGCGCGCGACCATCAACAGCCCGCCGGTCGCCGCTGGCGACGGCGAGCGTCGCGCGCGGACCTCAGGCCGGGTCCACGGCTTCCGGGGCCGGCAGCTTCGTCGGGTGACCGGCTGAGCGAGAACCCGACGACGTAGAGGACGACGCCGAGCCCACCGGTGAGCGTCAGCAGCAGCAGTGCGATACGCACCACGTAGGCGTCGACGCCGTAGCGCCGTGCGCGCTCCACCGCAGACACCGAACAACATGCGGTCGGTCGACGACCGCGGCGAACTCGACGCCATGGTGGAAGCGTCGCGCTCGACGCGTGGTGCGGTCGGCGATGCTGTCCATGCCCATATCGTGCCATCGAACCGGCCGCGAAACATCAGGTCCCTACCCTGATCCGCGCCCGCCGGACTCAGGGTTCAACCAGGGTGATCCCCGATGGCGCCGATCCAGCATACAGCCGTACCGTGCACCACATGACGCAATCTCGAGACGGAGTCGGCACCCCTCCCCCCGCCGACTCCGACCGCTACCCCACCCCACGACCACCGCTGGGCACGTTCTGATGATCGGATCGTGCTCGGGGTGGCCGCTGGGCTGGGTCGGGCCCTTGCCATCGATCCGCTGTTCATACGGATCGCCTTCGTCGTGCTCGGCCTGTTCAGCGGCGTCGGGATCCTCGTGTACGTCGCCGCCCTCCTGCTGCTGGCCGACTCGCCGACCTCGCCACCGCCGTCGACCGTGCGGCGCATCGTCGGCATCGTCGCCGCGTTCGTGGCGATGAGTTGGCTGATCGACGGCGGTGCCGACCTCTCCGACTCCGGATGGGTGGTGGCGATCGGCCTGCTCGGCGCCGCCGTCGCGCTGTGGCGCGGACGGGCACCCTCCGAGCTGCAGTCGACGCCGCCTGTCCTCGAGGCGCAAACGGATTCGGACGGCTCCTCGACCACGACGCAATGGGAAGCACTGTCCGCCAAGGAGCCGAAGAAGCCGCGGCCGCCCAGGTCGCCTCTCGGCCTGCTGACGATCGGTGCCGCGACCATCGTCGGCGCACTGGTCTGGCTCGTCAACGAGAACGCCGGCAATCGTGGCGTGTGGGCGTTCGGTTGGGCGACCGTGGTGCTCGGCGTCGGCCTCGTGGTGGGCGCGTTCGCCGGCCGTGCTCGCTGGCTGATCATCCCTGCCATCGCAACAGCGAGCGCTGCACGTCGTCGCGTCAGCACTGAGCTTCGCCGGCGTCGGACTTGGCACGACACCATGGCGACAACAGCGTGTTCATCAGCGACGGACAGCACCGTCGCTCCGGTCTACAGAACCGGCATCGGTGACTTCGAGATGACCATCGCCGACAACGCTCCCGATGTCTCGACAGCGGTCGACATCGGCATCGGCGATCTCGATGTGTTCGTACCCGAGAGCGCACACGTGCAGATCGACGCTCGTGTCGGACTGGGCGAGATCAATGCGATCGGCACCAGTCGCAGCGGTTATCGGCGGGTCTTGCACCTCGACGACAACACCGCCGGACGATCCCACGATCACGCTTGAAGCTGCGGGTGGGCGTCGGCAAGATCGACGTTCACCGCGGCTCGTTCTTCGACGGCCCCGTCATCACCGTTCCAGCGCTACCAACGCCGCCGGGCATCGCCGACGTTCAACCGTCACAGATCTTCGGCGACGGCACGGTGCTCTACGAGGACGGTTCGATCGGCTTCGCCGACGGAGGTTGGATCGAGGCCAACGGGACCCACCAGATCACGATCGTCACGCAGAATCCCGACGGCTCCGTGCAACTCGACAACGGTGCCATTGTGAAGTCCGACGGCACCGTTGTATCTCCCGGTGGATTCGTCATCCATCGGCCCGCACAACCCAAGCGGTGTCGACGACCCTTCCTCCACAGGTCAGTCCCACCACCACAGCCGAGGTTCAGCCGTGAAGACCCATCGATTCGATCCGATCTCGCTGTTGCTTCGGAATCATCACGATCGTCGTCGGATTCGCGGCGATCAACTCACGGCTCGGCAACCTCGTCAACGATCGGCCCGATGCCTTGGTCCCGTTGCTCCTGCTGGCTGCGGGCGTGGTCGCGGTCGTCGTCGCCACGCGTCGCTCGCTACAGGATGTTGACGGCGCGAGCGACGACCAAGCACGACAGTGCCCAGTGACACGATCGACTGCAGCATCATCGCCAGCTTGGCCCACCGCGCCAACGGCAGTGTGTCGGTTGGGCTGAACGCCGCTGCGTTGGTGAACGACAGGTACAGGTAGTCGAAGAACTGCGGCTGCCAATCGGGCGGCGACAGGTCGGGAGCCGTCATCTGCGGGAACAGGAAGTCGGGATACGACTTCAGCGCCTGGGCCCGCGCCGCCGGCCCGCCGCGGTCGAGGTTCCAGTACCACATGCCGAACACGATCACGTTCGTCAGCCAGATGGCTCCGCCGGTCAACAGCAACGTGGTCGCATCCTCGTGCGCCCGGCCTTGCAGCAACGCGGTGATCAACCGGGCGGCCGAACCTGCATTGGCAAGTGAGATCGTGGCGATCAACAAGATGCTGATGAGCCGAAGTTGTGGTGAGTGCTTGGTGATCCGGCGCGGGTGGGCGATCGACAGCCCGATACCCAAGAGCGCACCGAGCGTCGGCAACAGCCACGGCGGTGGGATCTCGTACCGATTGGGAAGCAACACCTGCAGCACCGTGGCTGCGATCACCGCGCAACGCACCGGCCACGTCGACTCGCCGTCGGTCAGCCGGCGCCACGCCGGGACGATGACCGACGTCGGGATCAGCTTGGCGGGGAATGACAGCATCCGCTCGAGGTCGTCGCGTATGCCGCTCGGTTCACCCGGAGGGTCGTCGGTGGGATCGGTCACCGCTGCAGCGGGCTGTACGCATCGACCTCGATCTCGACGAGGTGTGCCGGGTCGATCAGGCGCGACACCTCGACCATCGTCGAGACGGGACGGATGTCGGCGAAGATCTCTCCGTGCGCGGCGCCGACCGCCTCCCAGTCGGCGATGTCGACGACGTAGATCCGTGAGCGGACGACTTGGTCGAACGTTGCGCCCGCCTTGGCCAGTGCGTCACGGATGATTCGCAATGTCACCCGTGCCTGTTCGCCGGCGTCGCCCGGACCGACCACGGTGCCGTCGACGGTGGCGGTGGTGCCGGCAACGTGCACGTAGTCACCGCTGCGCACCACCCTGCTGTACCCGACGATTGACTCCCACGGACCGCCAGAACCCCACCGTTCGATCGCTGCTCCCATGCCAGCAGCATTGCACGGCGCTGGACGCCGATCAGCGTTCAACTTCGGGCACGGTGGCGCCGATAGACAATCGATGAAGATCGGCGGACACACCCCTCTCGCGAGCGCGGCAGCGCTACGGCTACGACGCCCGAATCGCACGGTGGTGCTCGCCCTCGTCGCGATCGGGATCCTCGCCGCGATCGGTGCCGCGCTGGGGACGTTCGCAGCAATTCGCAGTCGTCGGAACCGCCACTTCGCCCAACTTGCGCTGTGCGACGACCTGACCGGCGTCGGCAACAGGCGGCGGCTCGACCGGGATCTGGCGATCGAGGCCGAGCAACGGCGACACGCCCGTCGCAGTGATCATGGTCGACGTCGACCACTTCAAGCGGATCAACGACGAGCACGGCCACGACGCCGGCGACCAAGCCCTCCGTGGGGTGGCAGACGTGTTGCGGCGCGAGGTGCGCGCCGGCGATGTCGTCTATCGCTACGGCGGCGAGGAGTTCTGCGTCCTGCTCGCCCACACGAACACGACCGAGGCGGCACAGGTCGCCGAGCGGATTCGTTTCGCAGTGTCGAGGATGGCGCTGGCCGTCGACGAACCACTGACGGTCTCGATCGGCGTAGCGCTCGGCAAGGGAACCCATGTCTCCCAGACGATGCTGCGTGCGGACGAGGCGTTGTTCAAGTCGAAGGATGGCGGGCGCGACCGTGTCACGCTCGCTCCTCAGCCGTTGCTCGGGCCCATGGCGGTTTCACTCCCCGCCGACCCGGCACACGGCGCTACGTTTGGCTGACCACTCGCCAACGGAGCTTTCATGACCGCATCGCATTCCGTCGGCAGGCCGCGTCCTGCCGTCGACCTCATGCCCGCCTATCGTCCGGGCAAGGGCGCGGCGCAGGCCGAGGCGGAGCACGGCATCACCAACGCCATCAAGCTGGCATCCAACGAGAACCCGCTGCCCCCGATCCAATCGATCGTCGACGCGGTCGCGCAGGCCGCGACCGGCGCCAACCGTTACGCCGATCATCGGGCCACCGCCGTTCGGGAACGGCTCGCCGCGCGACTCGATCTCAGCGCCGATCAGGTCACGGTCGGAGCCGGTTCCGTCGGCCTGCTGCAGCAGTTGTTCCTCACCTACGTCGACCCCGGCGACGAGGTCGTCTACCCATGGCGATCGTTCGAGGTCTATCCCGTCTACACGCAGTTGATGGCGGGTGTGGCGGTCACGACGCCGCTGACCGCGGATCACGCGTTCGACCTCGACGCCGTTGCCGCTGCCGTGACCGACCGCACGAAGTTGGTGCTGCTGGCGACTCCCAACAACCCCACCGGGACCGCGTTGTCGACGGCCGACATGGCTGCGCTGCTCGACGGGATCTCGCCGGCGACGATCGTGGTCATCGACGAGGCATACCGCGAGTTCCTCGATCCCTCGCTCGGCGATCCGGTGCGCGACCTCATCCCGCGCTATCGAAACGTGGTCGTCACTCGGACCTTCTCGAAGGCGCAAGGCATGGCCGGCATCCGCGCCGGCTACGCGATCGCCGACCCCGAGGTGATCTCGGCCATCGACAAGACGCTCTTCCCGTTCGCGGTCAGCGCGCTCGCCCAGGTCGCCGCGATCGCGGCGATCGACGCCGAGGCGGAGATCGGTCAGCGGGTCGCCAACATCCTCAGCGAGCGGGCCCGTGTCATCAGCGAGTTGACGGCAACGGGTTGGAAGTTGCCCGATGCCCAGGCCAACTTCGTGTACCTGCCGATCGGCGAGCCCACCGACGAGATCTACCTCGGCCTCGAACGACGCGGCGTCGTCACCCGGCCGTTCAGCGGTGAAGGAATCCGCGTGACGATCTCGACGCCCGAGGAGAACGACCGATTCCTGCGCACGCTCGCCGAGGTGATGGCCGACACCGGCCAACGCAGCTAGCCGAACAGCGAGGCGAGCGCCCACACGGCTGCGATCAACCCGATGAGACCCATGAAGACGCTTCGAGCGACGGGCGCCTTCTCGAGATCACCCTCCTTCGGGGGCGGTGGCTTGATGAGCGCCATCAGGTTGCCGGCGAACAGCGCGCCGCCCAGCGCGAGAACGAGGTAAGCCAGCAGATCGTCGCCGAGGAACACACACCAAGTCTGGCGGCCCACTCGCAGGTGTCCCACTCGCGGCGCGACAATTCAGGCATGGCGTTCCATCACGTTGCCCTGGCCACTCGCGACAGCATCGCGACCCATCGGTTCTACACGGAAGTGATGGGCTTCGAACTCGTCAAGGTCGTCGTCGGGCCCAACCCTGGCGAGCACGGCGGGTGGAGCAAGCACTTCTTCTTCGCGACCAATCCCGAAGTCAGTCGTGACGAAGGGCTGATGGCGTTCTGGGAACTGCACGACACGGAGATCGGCGACAGCTTCCCGGTCAACCTCAACAAGTCGCTCGGTCTACCGACGTGGGTCAACCACATCGCGTTCGATGCGGCGTCGATCGAGGAGCTCCACGAGCATCGCGACCGTTGGCGCCGGCATGGCCTGACGGTGCCGGAAGTCGATCACGGGTTCTGCGTCAGCATCTACACGACTGATCCCAATCGCAACATGGTCGAGTACTGCCACACGACGCGTCCGTTCACCGACAGCGAACGCCGACGGGCGATGAACGTGTTGCTCTCTCCGGCGCCCAGCCACGACGAGCACGCTCCGCAGATCACCATGTGGGAGCCGTTGGTTCCGGTCTCGTGAGCGTCACGACGAAATTTGGATGGCTGTCGCCTGTTGCCGGCCACGGTGGGAGCAACTTCCAACCGATCATGATGTACCAGGAGGAGCACATCCTCCCCCACGTGTTGCCGCACTTCGATTCGGTATGGATCGCCGACCACTTCTATGGCTTCGACAAGGAGAAGACGGAAGGCTTCCTCGAAGGCTGGGTCGCCCTCACGTGGCTCGCAGCGAAGTTCCCCGACGTGATGTTGTGCCACCACGTGCTCGGCCACGGCTACCGCAACCCGGCGCTGATCGCCAAGATGTCGGCCACGCTGCAGGTGTTGTCCGGCGGCCGGTTCATCCTTGGCATCGGAGGTGGGTGGCGCGAGGACGAATACCGCTCGTACGGCTACGACTTTCCCTCGACCGCGGTGCGGCTGCGTCAACTCGAAGAGGTCGTGCAGATATGCCGGCTGATGTGGACCGAACCGCATCCGACGTTCGCAGGCAAGTACTTCCAGATCGACGACGCCGCGGCGACACCTCGCCCCGACATCGTGCCGCCGGTCTGCATCGGCAGCTCCGGCGAACAGATCGGTCTGCCGATCGTCGGGCGCCAAGCCGACATCTGGAACGGCAGCTACAAGACCGACGAGGCCTGGAAGCGCAAGCGCGCCATCGTCGACGCTGCTGCGGTCGAGGCCGGTCGGGATCCTTCCGACATCACGAGCTGCGTGACGGTTGCGGGTGACCTTCCGGAGTCGGACGCCGACTCGCAGCGCTGGGTCGAGCGATTGACGCACCTCACCGAGCTCGGCGTGTCGTACTTCGTGATGGACTTCGGCCATCCGCTACAGCCCGAGCCGGGATTGCGGTTCATCGAACAAGTCATCGCCCCGATGAGGACCGGCGCCTGATCAGACCCCGCGGGCAGCGTTGCCGAACTTGGTGAACTGGCCACGGAACACGAGGCGCACAGTGCCGGTCGGGCCGGAACGATGCTTGGCAATGATCACTTCGGCCATCGCCTTGTCGGCCGACTCCTTGTTGTACACCTCGTCGCGATAGAGGAACATCACGACGTCCGCGTCTTGTTCGAGCGATCCGCTCTCTCTCAGGTCGGAGAGCATTGGGCGCTTGTCGCCGCGGGTCTCGAGGTTACGGCTGAGCTGGCTCAACGCGATGATCGGCACTTCCAACTCACGGGCCAGGATCTTCAAGCCACGGCTGATCTCGCTGACTTCGAGTTGGCGGTTCTCGGCGGATCCGCCGCCACCCATCAACTGCAGGTAGTCGATCACGATCAACGCCAGGCCGCCTTGGCGGGCCTTCATTCGTCGGGCCTTGGCGCGGATCTCCATCACCGTGACGCGAGGGTTGTCGTCGAGGTACAACGGGACGTCGAGGCGGTTGATCGCCTTACCGATCTTCGTCCAGTCGGCCTCGACCAATCGGCCGGTGCGCAATTTCTGCGAGTCGACCTCGGCCTCGCTCGACAGGATCCGCTGAGTCAGTTCGGTGTGCCCCATCTCGAGCGAGAAGATCAACACGGGACGGCGCGACGTCTGGGCGACATACGCGGCGATGCCGAGACCAAGGCTGGTCTTGCCCATCGCCGGCCGGGCTCCGATGATGTTGAGCGTCGACGGTTGCAGACCCGAGAGGATCTCGTCGAGGTCGTGGAACCCGGTCGCGGTGCCCGTGATGATGTCGCCGCGTTCGAAGGTCTCCTGCAGCTTGTCCATCGCCAGCGGCAGCAAGTCGCTGAGCGATCGGGTCGAGTCGGTGATCCGATCCTCGGCGATCTCGAAGACCTTGGTCTCGGCTTCGTCGAGCGCCTTGGTGACATCGTCGGGCTCGAGGAACGCGATCTCGGCGATCTCGCTGGCGACGCCGATGAGCTTGCGCAGCATCGCCGTGTCTTGCACGATCTTGGCGTAGCGCGAGGCGTTGGAGATGGCCGGCGTCGCGTTCTGCAGCTCGAGAAGGGTCTGGGCCCCACCGATCTCGTCGAGCAGCCCGTTGCGACGCAACTCGTCTGCCACGGTGACGGCATCGACGGGTTGACCGATCGACATCAAGCCACGGATGGCCGCGTAGATGTGCTGATGGCTGGGCTTGTAGAAGTGATCGACCATCACTCCGAGCTCGCCGATCTGGTCGACGACATCGCGTGACAGCAGCAGCGCCCCCAGCAGGCTTTCTTCGGCATTGAGGTTGTGGGGAGGTACGCGGCTGTCCGACCGGCGAGCGTTGCGGTCGCGGGCGGAATCGCGATTGAAGTCAGTCATGTAGTCACCTACCTTGCACGATCATGCCTGTGGGGCGTAAGGGCCATAACCTGGGGTTTTCCCTGTGGGGTTGCTGTGCGCGCGTGTGGACAACGCCGATCGGCGCGACAACGAATGCAGCCGGAGACGGCCCGCGTCAGGGCACGTCAAGGCTGTGCATAACCCTGTGGACGTTGATTACAGGGCTGGAATTACTTGCTGACGACTTCGACCGTGATCGGGAACTCGACGTCGCTGTGCAACTTGGCAGTCACCGTGTGCGTACCGAGTGACTTGATGGGTTCCATGTGGAGGTTCTTGCGGTCGATGACGACCTTGGTCTGCTCCTCGACGGCATGAGCGACGTCGGCCACTGTGACCGAACCGAACAACTTGCCTTCGGGACCGGACTTCGCCGGAATGGTGATGATCTTGGGCACGAGCGCCGAAGCGATCGTCTGTGCGCCTTCACGATCCTGCGCGTCACGAAGGTCTCGCGACCGACGCATCGACGCGGCCTGCGTGACCGCACCATCGGATGCGACGAGCGCGTGTCCGTGGGGCAGCAGGAAGTTGCGGGCATGACCATCCGACACTTCGACGATGTCGCCGCGCTTGCCGAGGCCCTTGCGGTCTGAGCGAAGAATGACTCTCATGATCAGGCCTCGACCGTCTCTTCGTCGTCGGTCTCGACAGCAGCGTCGTCGACCTGCGTGACCAACTCGGGCACTGCGGTGTCGGCCTTGAACGAGTCGCGCCGGCCTTCGCCGCCACCCTCGCGACCTTCACGACCACCGCGACCGCCGCCGTCTTCGTCGCGATCACGCGGCGGACGACCGGCGCGAGTCTGCGAGACGCGCTTGGTGTACGGCAGCAGTGCCATCTCACGAGCGTTCTTCACTGCGTTCGCGATGTCGCGCTGCTGCTGCACCGTGTTGCCGGTGACCCGACGGTTGCGGATCTTGGAACGGTCGCTGACAAAGCGGTTCAACAAGTTGACGTCCTTGTAGTCGACGAACTCGACCTTGTCGGTCACGAGCACGCTCGTCTTCTTCTTGAACTTCTTGTTGACTTCTTTGGGGGCCCTGGCCCGATTCTTCTTGCTGGTCATCTTGGAGTCTTTCTCGAAACAATCATCAGGGGTTAGAACGGCTCTTCGTCGCCGTAGACAGGATCGCTGGTGCGGCCACCGGCTGCGGCTGCAGCCGGGCGGTTGCCGGCGGCGGGTGTGCCATCGGGACCGGTGCGCTGGGTGCGCTCGACCTCGGCTCGGGCCCAACGAAGGCTCGGCCCGAGTTCGTCGGCGACGATCTCGACCACGTTGCGCTTCTCGCCGGCCGTGGTCTCGTACTCGCGCTGCTCGAGGCGGCCGGTGACCATGATGCGTGTGCCCTTGGTGAGGGATGCCGCAGCATTTTCGCCGAGCGTGTCCCAGGCGGTGACGTTGAAGAAGGAGACCTTCTCCTGCCACTCGCCGTTGACCTGATAACGACGATTGACGGCGACACCGAAGCTGGCGACACCCTTGCCGCCGGCGGTGAACCGCAGCTCGGGATCGCGGGTGAGGTTTCCTACGATGGTGACAGTGCTATCGGCCATGACGGCCTCCTTGGCTTGACACGCGGCGACTCAGGCCGCTGGCTCCGTGAGACCGCGGCGCTCTGCCTCGGAATCAGGAAGACGGATGAGCTTGTGGCGGACGATGTCGTCAGCGATGCGGAACGAACGCTCGAGTTCGTCGAGGGCGCCACCCGGCGCAAGAAGTTGGTACACGACGTAGTAGCCGTATTCCTTCTTGTTGATCGGGTAGGCGTACTGCCTGCGACCCCACCAATCGGGCTTTCCGTGAATCGCGCCACCAGCTGCGGTGATGGAGTCGGTGATCGACTTCACCCGAGCCTGTGCCGCGGTGTCTTCTATGTCACCATCGATGATGACCATGAGTTCGTAAGCACGCATCATGCGTGTGCAACCTCCCTTCGGACCCGGGGCCTACCCGGGGCCCCGGTGTGGGGCAGGGCCAATATGACCTGGCGAGTGTAGCGGTGAAAGGCGATGTCCACGCTCGCCAGCATGACAAGGGGGTGTCACACGGTTTCTGCTGGAGCACTGGCCTGATCATTTTCGGCCTGACCAATTTGGCGACCTCGCCCACCAGCTCGGGACGGGTGAACTGGTGGGCGTGGCGCCACACTCGCCGACACCGGGAGGGTCGACTGGTGGATATGTACACGGCGGCTCGTCCACGGATGGGCCACAGTGAGGTTTTGCTCCACCGGGCCGTGTGAGGTCCGGTTGTCACACTTTAGGACTACGTTCACGTCGTGAACGTGCATACCTGGATTACAAACGACCTGGCCAGCGTGCAGAACAAACTAAACGACTCCGTTTTGATTGCAATTCCGCAACAAAGATGGCTCGAGCAGGCCGACGACGGAGGGTCGTCGATCGCCCACCTAATGCTGCATCTGGCCCGGCATCACGACCTCGCGGTGACCACGGCGATACGCGATCATCCGCCGCTGTTCGCGGCACATCGCGAGTCGCTCGGCCTCCACGACGCGGCACCGTACGCCGGGTTGCCGGAGCGCGAAGACCCCGCGCTGACCGCGGCCGTCGCACTCGATCCACTCCTCGCCTACGTCGACGCCGTCTTCGACGCGACTCGTGTGTGGCTCGACACCGTCGGCACCATGGCGCTCGACACCATCCCCGACACGAGCCGCCGCCTCACCGAGCTTGCCGCGCTGAGCGTCGACGATGTCGGCTGGCTCCATCGGATGTGGGACGACAAGCCAGTCTCGTGGCTGGTGCAGTGGCCGGTGATCGGACACGGCCACACTCATGTGGGCGAGGCGGTCTCGGTGCGAAACCGAATGGGCCTCAGCCCGTTCTAGCAATGCCTCCGCCGATCGGCAGCACACGCAGCAAGTGGTGCCAACGACAACCGGTGCACGCCTCGACGACGTAGGCCGTCAACGAATCGGTTCGACTGTTGAGCTTGGCGAGCTCGGCGGCAGTCGATACGCAGCGGCCGTGTGATGGCAGTCGAGACCCGAACACATACGTCACGAGGTACAGCTGCTCTTCGCGACAGATGGGGCACGCCATCGACGCCGGGGTGCCGACGTTGCGCGCCGCACGTACGAGCTCGGGATGCGCGTCGCAGACCTGGTCCTGTCGGAGCCGGCCACGGTGGTACTCGTTGATGAGATGACGGCGGGCCAATCGATGGTCGACAACCGCTCGCGACCCGCGTAGTGAGTCGATCCCAAAAGCCATTCCCGCAAGGCTAGCGAGTAACGCATCCGCCAACGCCGCAACCCGACAGGGCACACTGTGGGGTCATGAGCATCTGGTACGGCGACAACGTCGCCGACGATGGAGAGCTGCGATTGTGCGGCGACCTCGCCGGCAAGCGGGTACTCGAACTGGGCATCGCCTCGACGTCGAACGCGATCACAATGGCGGCCGCGGGCGCAAAGGCGATCGCCATCGACCCATCGGCCGACAAGATCGCCAGGCTGCGCGCCGCAGCCGAGGCGGCCGAGGTGAAGGTCGAGTGCCACCACGGCGAGCTCGCTGATCTCGGTCTCGTCAGCAGCGGCTCGATCGACCTCGCGATCGCCGCCCACACGCTGGCCAACATCGACGACCTGCCCCGTCTGCTCCGTCAGGTGCACCGGGTGCTGAGGGTCGGGCGCGCCCTTCGTCGTCGCCATGCACCACCCGGTCGCGGCCATGTTCGACGGTGCCGATCCCACCGCGCAGCGGCCATACGGCGCCGGCGGCATCACCTTCAGCGAGTTGTACATGTCGTACGAGCGAACCAACTTCCACTTCGACGCGATGTACGAGCTCAACACCCGGCACGTACGCGACGCCGTCGCCCCGTCCGTGCTCGTGCTGCGAGCCCGCAAGCAAGGCAACTAGCCAGCCTGCTCACCGGCTCACGCCAGCGCGTACTCGGACTCGATCAACTCCGCTGGGCGCGGGCGACCGAACACGTAGCCCTGGCCATGGTCGCAGTTGATCTCACGCAGGCGCGCCAGTTGCAGCGGCGTCTCGACGCCCTCGGCGACCACCAGCAGGCCCAACGAGTGGCCGAGCTTGACGACGGCTTCGACGATGGTCGTGTCTTCGGGATCGATGCCGAGCCCGCTGACGAATGATCGGTCGACCTTGATGGCTTCGACCGGGAAGCGCTTGAGGTAGGTCAGCGACGAGTAGCCCGTACCGAAGTCGTCGACCGCGAGGTGCAATCCGAGGTTGCGCAACTCGCGCAAGCGCAACGGTCGCCGCCTTCACGTCGCTCATCAAGGCCGACTCGGTGATCTCCAGCCACAGCGCGTCGGCGCTGAGGCCGCTCTCGGCCAGCGCCTCCGACACCATGCCGTGGAACTGCGAGCTCATCAGCTGCCGTCCTGCCACGTTGACGGAGACCGTGAGGTTCGCGAACCGCGGCAGTCGCACACGCCACTGACCGAGTTGCGACAGCGACGAGCGCAGCACCGCAGCACCCACCTCGCCGATCAGACCGGTCTCTTCGGCCATCGGCAGGAACTGGTCGGGCCCCAGCAGCCCGCGATCGGGGTGCCTCCAGCGAGCCAGTACCTCGAACCCGACGAGGTGGCCGGTGTCGAGCTGCACGATCGGCTGGTAGTACGGCACGATCTCGCGCCGCTCGAGACCGCGGCGCAACTCGTTGGTGGTGCGCAACGTCAACACCGTCGCGTCGTGCGTGCCGGGCGAGAACACCTCGACGCAGTCGCGGCCACGGGCCTTGCGCGCGATACATGGCTGCGTCGGCATCGCGCAGCAACTCGGTCGTGGTGACTCCGAGGCGATCGGCAACGGCGATGCCGATGCTCGCGGTGACGAACAGCTCGGCGCCATCGACGACGAGCGGCTGGGCGATCTCCGCGCGCAGACGCTCGGCGATCTCGACCGGCGAAACCGTGGCCGCCGATGTCGCGCGAGCATCACGATGAACTCGTCGCCGCCGAACCGGCTGAGCATGTCGCGATCGCGAACGACGGCTCGCAGGCGTTCGCTCATGCCGCGCAGCAACTCGTCGCCGACTCCGTGACCAAGGCTGTCGTTGATGACCTTGAAGTTGTCGAGGTCGATGAACATCACCGCGACGGCACCGGGCTCGCTGGTCTCGAGGAACCGTGCGAGCTGATCGAGGAACCTGAAGCGGTTGGGCAGGCGGGTCAGCTCGTCGTGGGTCGCGGCCCACTCCAGCCGTTCGGCGCTGTGGCGCTGTTCGGTGATGTCTTCGATGTGCGTGATCGCCAGGCTGCGACCGTCGCCGTCGTCCATCACCGACACCCAGGCACGCGCCCACATCATGCTCTGGTCCTTGCGGATGTAGCGCTGTTCCATGTGATACGAGTCGGCGGCGATGCCCGCCGTGTGGGTCTCGCCCCGACCCCAGTCGTCGGGATGGGTGATCGATTTCATGTCGCGGCCGACCATCTCGGCGCGGTGGTAACCGAGCATCGTCGCCAACGACTCGTTGACGTCGATGAGCACACCGGTGTCGGCGCTCGACAACGCCATGCCGGTCGGCGCGCCGTGGAACGCCAGTCGGAAACGCTCCTGTGCGAGATCGAGATCGTGGGCCTCGCGCAGCCGGCTGGTGATGTCGCGCAAGGTCACCACGACACGCTCGGGATCGCGCATCGGGAGGTGCACATCGGCTTCGAGCAGGATCTCGCGACCGTCGGGATGGCCGAAAGGAAACACCGGACTGGAGACGTGCTGCCCACTGCGAAGCTCGTCCCACAGCGTGATCAGCGCCGGACGATCCTCCGGGCGCACGAGCGACGTGAACGTCTTGTAGAGAACGTCGGAGTGCGAGCGGCCGGTGATCTCCAGCGCCAGCTTGTTGGCCTCGACGATCCGTCCTTCGCCGTCGAGCACGATGACGGAGTCGGGAAGGTCGTCGAGCAGTGCACGCAACTCAGCCTCGGTGTGCCGAAGGTTCCTGATGTTGTCGCTGAGACGATCCGACAACGTGGTGGAGTGGAACCACGTCGCCAACTGCTCGGCGATGATCATCACTCCGGCGAAGACACCGATCACGATGGTGACGGTGGTCGCCGAGTAGTCCTGGATCATGTAGCGCCACGCGGCAAGCCACACGGCGATCATCACGGGGACGTGCACGACGAGGAGGCGCGACAGCGTCGGCCGGGTGTACCGCACGACGCCACCGCGGGGCATGCCGGCGGCCATGGCGATGACCGCGAACCCGAGGACCCAGCACGGCCATGAAATGGCGAGCGACGACGTGTTGGACGTCGCACGATCGAGCGATGCGGAGTACGCCGTGTCGGCGACCGTCAGCAACACCGCACCGGCGAACAACGTGATGCGCGCCGGTGAGCGACCGATCAGCAGCAACAGCCCCAGCATCGATGCCAACGCGATGTCGGTGAGGGGATAGATCAGCATTGCCAGTTGGGCCGGCAGAGAAAACTGGGCCGGGTCGCCGACGCCGGGACGGATGATGCACTCCCATGCGATGAAGCTCAAGGCGACGGCCAGCACCAGTGCGTCGACCATGAACACGAGACGCGTCGACCGCTCGAATGGTCGGGTGTGCACGACGACCGCGGTGATCGCCGCGATCGGCCAGACGAGGTAGCCGAGGTCCGCGAACGACGGCCACGTCTCGGAGCTGCTCAGTGTGATCTGGGCGATCCACAGCAGCTGCCCGATTGCCCAGGCCCAGGCGCCGATCGCGAGCAGGAGGAACTCGATCTGGCGATCCCGCCGGTAACGGGTGAACATGGCCAAGCCGGCCCATGCCGGCACCAGGACGATCGCACTACCGGAAATCGCTCCCCACGACTCGACATCGAGTCCGTGCTGCGACATCTCGAGGAGCGTCGTGAAGGCGATGAGACCCAAACTGATCAGGCCGTAGCGGATCGCCGTGGAGCGGGAAGGCACCGTCCACCTGTCGAGTCGGGAACGTGTTTCGTCCATGTTGTGTGCCGCTGTGATCACTTCGAGCTGGTATCTCCCGCCTCGATAGTATCAGCACCCCTCGCGGTCAGCCCGCCACTGATCGAGCCGGCGACGAATCCCCTCTTCGCCGAGCATTCCCTCTTCGAGACGTATCTCCAGAAGGAACGCGAGTGCCTTTCCGACGATCGGGCCGGGCCCGACACCGAGCTGCTCCATGACCTGCGTGCCGTCGAGCTCCGGACGAATCGAGGCGATCTCCTCGCGCTCGGCGAGCTCGACGATCCGCTCCTCGAGCTCGTCCATTCGCTGCGACGAGGACCAGCGCCTTGCGCTCGTTGCGGGTCGTGCAGTCGCAACGAGTCAAGACGTTCAGCTCGGCGAGCAGCGGGCCCGCGTCGCGGACGTATCGACGAACTGCCGAATCGGTCCAGCCCATCTGGTAGGTGTGAAAGCGAAGGTGCAGCGCGACGAGCTCGGTGATGGCCTCGATGTCGTCGTTGGAGTAGCGCAGTGCGGTGCAGCCGCTTGCGTGTCATCCGCGCGCCGACCGCATCGTGATGGTGAAAGGTCACACCCTTGCCCTTTTGGTAGCCACGCGTCGGTGGCTTGCCGACGTCGTGGAACAACGCCGCGAGTCGGGTGCGGCGAAAGTCGAAATCGGGGCGCGGATCGCGGCGCACGTTCTCGACGACGGCGAGGGTGTGGGTGAGCACGTCCTTGTGTCGATGGATCGGGTCCTGCTCGAGGCGCATCCCCGGCAGCTCCGGCAGGAACTCGTCGGCCAGCCCGGTCTCGATCACGAACCACAGCCCGGCGGTCGGGTGGTCGACCGTGATCAGCTTGTCGAGCTCGTCGCGGATCCGCTCGGCCGACACGATCTCCAACCGACCGTGCATGGACACGACCGCGTCGACGAGCTCGGGAACCGGCTGCAACTGGTACCGGGCGATGAACCGCGCTGCACGGAGCATGCGCAGTGGATCGTCGCTGAACGACACGTCGGGCGACAGCGGCGTGCGCAGTGTTCGTGTCGCGAGGTCGACGGCACCGCCGAACGGATCGACGAGGCTCGGGCGTCGGCCGACGTGAGCTCGAGCGCCATCGAGTTGATCGTGAAGTCCCGGCGGGACAGATCGGTCTCGATCTCGTCGGCGAAGTCGACGTGCGGCTTGCGCGAGTCGTCGGTGTACGCCTCGGCGCGATGCGTCGTGATCTCGTACGTCCGGTCGTCCTTCTTGGCGCCGATGGTGCCGAAGCGCTCGCCCTGCGTCCAGATCGCATCGGCCCATCCGGCCAGGCAACGACTTGATCTCAGGCGGCCGCGCAGTCGTCGTGGCGTCGTAGTCGCGGTCGTCGTCGGCGCTCGAACTGAGCAGATCGCGAACCGTGCCGCCGACCAGGTACAGGCGGTGGCCGGCCGCTGCGAACCGTTCTGAGAGTGGGGAAAGCTCGTCGAGGACCGGACGGAAACGGTCCGGGATCACAACCAGCCCTGCTGCTGCCAGTGGCGCTTCACTGCGTCGAGCGCCTCGTTGCCGGGGCCTGCCGACGTGGGGCCCTCGACGTCACCGGCAGCACGACGGCCGGCGCCGTTGCCGGGTGACGAGACCTCGGCGAGCTGACGCATCACTTCGGTCGAGCAGTTCGTGAGCGCATCGAGGTCGTAACCGCCCTCGAGCATCACCAGTCGGCGACCGTCGGGAACCAGCGACAACGCACGCGCGGTCAGCGGCCCGTAGTCGCCGGCGGCAAGACCCATCTCGGTCAGCGGATCGTCGCGGTGCGCGTCGAAGCCTGCCGAGACGATGACCCACGTCGGCGCGAATCGCTCGGCGACCGGTGCAACGATCTCGTCGAACCCACGCAGGTAGACATCGCCGGTCGTGCCGGGCGGCAACGGGATGTTGAGGGTGGTGCCCGCGCCCGCGCCGCTGCCGGTCTCCTCGACCCGTCCCGGTGCCCGGGTACAGCGGCCACTGGTGGTAGCTGACGAAGAGCACCCGCGGGTCGTCGTAGAACACGGCTTGCGTGCCGTTGCCGTGGTGCGCGTCGTAGTCGAAGATCATCACGCGCTCGCCCTGGTCGGCCAGCGATGCGGCAACGACCGCGACGTTGGAGATCATGCAGAACCCCATCGACTCCGTCGACGATGCGTGATGGCCCGGAGGGCGCACGGCGCAGAACGCTGCCTCGCCCTCGCCGGCACGCAGCGCGGCCGACAGCGGTGAGGCCGGCGCCCGCGGCGAGGCTCGCCGCATGGAAGCTGCCGGGGCTTGCATAGGTGTCGGGATCGAGGCGACCACCGCCCGCGTCGCACATCGATTCGATCCGGTCCAGGTACCAGGCTGGATGCACTCGCTCCAGATCGGCGCGCGCAGCGGCGCGAGGCTCGAGCGGCGAAATGGCGTCGCCGATGTCGGCCCGACGCACCCCTTCGAGCACGGCTTCGAGCCGCTCCGGCCGCTCGGGATGGCGGGGCCCAGCGAGATGCTCGAGATATGCCGAGTGGGTGGCGAACAGCACTGTCACGTTGTTGGACGCTACCTCGCCATGGTCAAGTCGGAGCTACCGTTTGACCCCGTGAAGCCGGCGATGCAACCACTGACGAGCGCACCGCTGATCCTTCGCGCCGGTAGCGTTGTTGCCCGCGTCCGACCCTGGGCGTTCGAACCGAATGTCGCTCATCTCGTGCTCTACAACCAGACCAGGCTGCCCACACCGGCGGAGATCATCGGGTGGACAAGTGAACTGAGAGCCGCTGGGTACGACACCGTTCGCACAGGCGCACTCAGCTCGCAGGCGGGCGCACGCTTCGAGCGGCTCGGCTTCGAATCGATCCAGAGCCTGGTCCTGCTCGAGCACACTGCCATCAGCTCGGTGACCGCCGCATCTCCCAAATCCTCGAATCTCACCGTTCGGCTGGCACCCGACAAGGACCGCCTTGCAAGCGAGGTCGATGTCGCCGCGTTCGGTCCGGGATGGTGCATCGACCGCATCGGCATCGGCGACGTGCGATCCGCCACACCTCGCCACCGTGCTCGCGCTGTGCAATCGGGCGACGAGATCGTCGCGTACGCGGTGTCCGGGCGCGACGGCAGGAACGGGTACATCCAACGCCTCGCCGTGTCTCCCGCACATCAACACCAAGGCCACGGTCTCGCGCTGGTCTCGGACTCGTTGCGATGGATGGCGCGGTGGCGCGTCGCACCGCGCCCTCGTCAACACGCACATCGGGAATGAGGCAGCGCTCGCGTTGTACCACCGACTCGGCTTCACCGATCTCCCCGATCGTCTCCACGTGTACGAACGGCGGATCGAGTGATCAGACGCCGTGGACTGTTGAGTCTGTTCGGCCTCATGTGTGCATCGCTCGTCGCTCTGGTCCCCGCACCGGTCCGCGCTGCCGAGGACGACGCTCTCCAGTTGATCAGTCAGAGCTTCAACATCCCTGCCGATGGCGCCTTGGCCGCGACCGTCGCTCTGCCGCCCGATCTCGCCAACAGCGATCTGTCGACGGCAGTGATCGTCGTCACGGTCGAACAGCGAGTCGAGAAGCGTGAGGACCTCGCCAAGATCATCAATCGATCATTGCTGCGCACGGACGATACGGTCGCGATCCCTGCCACCTGTTGCCCCGGCCCGCAGGCCGGCGAATACGCGATCTCGATTCCGTTCGAGACCTCGGAGGTTCGCACCGACGCGCTCAGCATTCCGCGCGCGGGCCTGTACCCAGTGACGATCTCGATCCAGCGTTTGGGCCGGGTCGCCTCGACGCTGCTGACGTTCGTCAACCGCCTGCCTGCGGCCGATGAATCCCCAGGCGATCCCGATCCCATGTCGGTGGCGTTGGCCATCGGCACGCGCAGCACCGTGCACATCGACAGCGAAGGAACGACCAGCCTCGACGAGAGGTCGACGACTGCCGAGATGACCGCGCTTGCCGACACGCTGGACGCGGTCGATTCCAGCAACTTCCCCTCGACGGTCTGGATCGAGCCCGAGGTGCTCAACGGCCTGCAGGCGTTGCAACCGGCGCTGTTCCAACGACTGATCGCCTCGCTGCAGCGTCACCAAGCGCTCGTCGAACCGCAGTGGCCGCTCGATCCATCAGCCGCGGCTGCCGCCGGCCAGGGATCTCTGTACACCTCGTGGTTGCGTGCCGGGCAGTCACGGCTCACGGGCCTCGGGCTCGGTCCGGCCGTCGTCACCCGGGCGACGATCTTCGTCGATGAGCCGATCAGTGATGCCGGAGCAACGTTGCGTCGCGACCAGGGCGCCGGATTGATGGTGATGACGCCCGATGTGTACGAGAGCCTCGACGGGACGATCGGCCCATTCAGTCAGTACCGCGGCGAGCTCATCGACGCTCGGCTCTCCAACAACACGGACCTCGATGGCATCGTCGTCGACGACACGATCGGCGAGCTGCTGGTGCACCCGATGGCAACCGCCGAGCAGACCCGCATCTACGCGGTGGCCAACCTCCTCGCGCTGCGCCAGAAGCTCGAGACAGAGGGCGCGTCATTGCAACGGCACTCGGTTCTCATCGGTACACCGGATCTCGGCGTGCCCGACGGCCGCGCTCGACCGGATCGCTTGCACAGCTGGTGGCCGAGACGCCCGGGCTCAGGCCGGCGACGCTCGACGACGTTGCCTTGCAGACCGACAGGATGATCGCCAACGGCGAGGAGCAACCGGTCACGCTGCCCAACGACATCAGCGGTGCCGACCTGCAGAAGCGGATCTTCCGGCAGGCGAAGCTGCGCACCGAGATCGACGCCGTCACCTCGATGCTGCCGGCCGACAGCGATCTGCCGCAGGGGTGGAACGACCTCGCCGACCTGTTGCCCACGACGGCCCTCGACGATCTCGATGCGGCCGGCATGGACAACTCCATTCGTGCAGAGCTCGACGAGATCCGCGACTCGGTGCAGGTTCCGACAGCATTCACCGTCAACCTGTCCGGCCGGCAGAGCACGGTCCGGGTCCGACTCGTCAACACGTCAGAGATACCGCTTCTCGTCAGGGTGGAGCTGTCGTCGCCTTCCGGCAAGTTGGTGTTCACCAACGATCCCGACCCGGTGCTGCTCGCGCCGGGCGTGTCGAACATCCCGATCGCTGTGAAGGCGCTGTCGAACGGCACGTCGGGTGTCTCGCTCGACATCTCGACACCCAACGACGACCCCATCGGCGACACGGTCCCTCTGAAGTTCAGGGTCAACGCACTCGGTGTCGGCAACGTGCTGACCTTTCTGCTGTTCGCGCTGGTGCTGCTGTGGTGGCTGCTCCACTTGAGATCGACTCGACGGAAACATCACCAACCACAGCCAGCTACCCTGCTGAACTCGTGAGGCCTGTCCTGTGAGCACCAACCGCGTCCGCATCGTCACCGACTCGGCCTGTGACCTTCCGCAGTCGGTCGCCGACGAGCTCGGCATCGAGATCGTGCCGCTGACCATCCGCATCGACGGAACCGAGTACGTCGATCGACGTGATCTGACACCGGCCGAGTTCTGGGCGAAGTGCGCGGCGTCGTCGACGCTCCCCGAGACCGCCGCCCCCGCGCCGGGCCAGTTCGAGACCGTCTATCGGCAACTGGCCGCCGACGGCGCGACCAGCGTGGTGACCGTGTCGCTCAGCGGTGCCCTCTCGGCGACGATGCAGTCGGCCGAGCTCGCCGCTCGATCTGTCGCGGACCTCATCCCGGTCGACAGTCATCGACAGCCGCTCGGTCACGCTCGGCCTCGGAGCCATCGTCGCGTCGTGCGCACGTCTCGCAGCCGACGGTGCAACGCACGACGAGGTCGTCGCCCACGCACACGATCACGCGGCGCGCACGCACGTGTGGGGTGCACTCGACACGCTCGACAACCTGAAGAAGGGTGGCCGCATCGGTGGCGCCAAGGCGCTGCTCGCGTCGGCGCTGGCGATCAAGCCCATCATCGAGGTGCGCGACGGCAAGGTCGAGCAAGGTGGAAAGCAACGCACGCGCAGCAAGGCGCTCGCGTTCCTCGTCGAGAAGGTCGCTGCCGTCGACGGGCTCGACAGCCTGTTCGTGGCGAATGCCGACTGTCGCGACGTCGATGAGTTCGTGGCGATGCTGCGCCCTCATGTGGACGGCGAGATCGTCGTCGGCGACATCGGCCCGGTCGTCGGGTCGCACGCCGGACGAGGCACCATCGGCGTTGCCTTCTTCACCAATCAGTGAACGAGCGACTGATCGGCTGACCTATTGCCGGTATTCGCAGCGCCCCGCACCACTAGCGTTCGCGGGCGGAAATGTCTGCAACAATCCCTGGCGCGGCCAGCCCTCCACCGATCTCTGCGTCGATTCTCGCCCAGCGTTATCAGCTGGAGCGACGTCTCGCGCAAGGGGGCATGGCCGAGGTCTGGCTGGCGACCGATCTGGCACTGACGCGGCAGGTCGCGGTCAAGCTGTTGAAGCCCTCCTTGGCCGCCGATCCCATCGTCGCCGAGCGCTTCCGACGCGAGGCCATCGCGGTCGCCCAGCTGAGCCATCCCAACATCGTCGCTGTGTACGACGCCATCGAAGACACCGCCGGCGACAGCCGTCGCCTGGCAGTGGTGATGCAGCTCGTCAACGGCAAGAGCCTGCGCCAACTGCTCGATGAGCAACGACGGTTGAGCCCCGACCTGACGATCCACATCGGGTCGTGTGTCGCGGCAGCACTCGACTCCGCACATCGCGCCGGCCTCGTGCACCGCGACGTGAAGCCGGGCAACATCTTGATCACTCCCGATGGCCGCGTGTTGTTGACCGACTTCGGCATTGCCAAGGGCCTCGGTGCGACCGGCGACGACCTCACCAGCGCGAACGTGATGATGGGCACCGCGAAGTACCTCTCGCCCGAGCAGGTCCGCGGCAAGAAGCTCGACGGTCGCGCCGATCTGTACTCGCTCGGCCTCGTGTTGTACGAATGCCTCGCCGGACGCGTGCCGTTCCTCGGCGAGACCGACACCGACACCGCGCTCGCACGGTTGAATCGCGACCCCACCGATCTCGCCCGGCTGCGCCCGACGCTGCCGTACGGGCTCGCCGAATTGATCCACCGGCTGCTCGCACGGCGGCCGATGGACCGCTTCGCAACAGGGTCCGAGCTGCGTGTCGCGCTCACCCGAATTGCGTCTCACGTCGACGACCCGACTGCCGGATCCACACCGCCGGCGGGCGCGCCGGCACGTCGATCGACCGGCGAGAATCCCACCGTTGCCGGACTGCAGACCGACACGGTCGGTGGATACCGACCCGTGCAGCGCAGTGGAAGACCTGTCGGTCCGGCCCATCGCGCCGACCGCACACCGACCAGCACCACCCGCCCCCGCCAGCAACCGAACCGAACGTTCGAGCAACGCCGGGGGCCTTCACTGGTCGTCATCGGAGGCTTGCTCGCGGCCGCGCTCGTTCTGGCGGGACTGTTGTGGGCGACGCTGCACGACAGCACACCGAACAGCGATGTCGCCCCACCATCGACCGTGATACCGACCTCGTCGACCGCCGCGCCGATCGTGGCACCGACGACGATCCAGAACGTCACGACGTACGACCCGGAGGGCGACGACGGTCAGGAGAACGACGCACTCGCACCGCTCGCCGTCGATGGCAACCCGGCGACCGTGTGGTCGACGTTGTGCTACGGATCGCGCACGCTGGGCGGAAAGGGGGGCGTCGGCCTCGTCGCCGATCTCGGCACCGCTGCGATCGGCACGTTCACCGTGACGATCGCGAGCGCGCCGTATCAGATCCAGATCCTCACTGCCGGCGACGGCGCCATCCCGGCACAGATCGCCGACTGGGGCTCTCCGTTGAAGCGAGCCGTCGGCGCCGACCCCGAGGGTGTCACGGTCTCGATCAACAAGCCGACGCGCTACGTGCTGGTGATGTTCAAACAGCTCGCCAAGACACCGGAGTGCACCCGCAATCCGTATCGCGGCGACATCGCCGAGATGAACTTCGTCGCGGCCTGATCGCGCGACTCGACGGGTAGTCTCGCCGCCATCGCAACGCAGCTCGACGACCACGAGCTGGTGACTGCAGCCCAGGGGGGAGACCGTGGGGCACTCGACCAGCTGCTCCGACGTCACTATGACCGCGTGCTACGCGGTGTGCCGCCGTATCACCGGGCACGATGCCGACGCCGCGGACGCCGCACAGGAGGCCATGATCGCGATCGTGCGCAGCCTCGATCGATTCGACGGCCGTTCGTCGTTCGGAACCTGGACCTACCGCATCGCCACCAATGCAAGTCTCGACGAGCTGCGCCGGCGCAAGCGACGCGCCACGCCGACCGCGACTGACGACGATCCCGAGCATCACCACAACGAGGCTGCCGATCCCGACAGCGGTCAACGGATCGATGCCATCGGAGACCACCTCGCGCTCGACGCCGCACTGCGCGACCTCAACGACGACTACCGCCTGCCAGTCGTGCTTCGCGACGTCGCCGACCTCGACTACGCGGAAATCGCCGCGGTCCTCGAGATCCCGGTCGGCACCGTGAAGAGCCGCATCGCCAGAGGCCGTGCCGCGCTGGCCGAATCGCTCGCTCCGGCGGCCGACAACAAACCGACCGGGAACCAAGACACCGGCCCCGAACGTCCAAGTAGAGCACCATGAGCAACGACGACATGCCACGGAGCGCCGAGTTGGCGAGCGCCTACCTCGACGGCGAACTCGATGAGCCCGCACGCGCCGCTGCACTCGCCGATCCCGAGGTCATGGCAGCGGTCGACTCACTGGCCCGGGTACGAGCCGCGCTCGGCCAGGTCGGTCCCGTCGATCCGGCTGCGAAAGACGCGGCGATTGCCGCCGCCCTGGCCCAGTTCGACTCGATGCATCCGACCAGCTCATCGGTGACGGTCACTGCTGCGACATCTGCGACGCCGCCGGCAGCGACGACCCTTGCGCCGGTCGTGCCGTTGCAGCCACGGCGCCATCGCGCGTACACCGTGATCACCAGTGCTGCAGCAGCAGTCATCATCGTTGTAGTCGCGGTCGCCGCGCTCAACTCCAACAGCGGCAGCGACGATTCGGCGACGTCGGCCACGGAGGTCCCGGCTCTCGCGGTCGAGGCATCGTCGCCCCAACTGAAGTCGACGGCCGAAGCAGCGACGGAAGCCGCACCGGCCGGTGCGGCGGCGGCGTCGGATGCAGCAGGAGCCACCGCCGACAGTGCATTGACTGCGGTACCGATCATCGAGACCACAGATGCACTCAGCGAGTACGCGGCCAGCCTCGAAGTCGGTGCCACGACAGCCGCACCGGCCGGCACTGCCGCCCCAGCCGACACTGCAGCCGCATCGCCGCCCGGCGCCGTTCAACCGGCGGCCGCCGGCTACGCGGCAATCACGTGCCTCAGTTCGGATCAATCGATCCTCGGCCCGATCGTCTATCAGGGCACCCCCGCGTACGCGGTGCGCAACACCTCGACCGGTGCGCTCCAGGCGGTCGACGGCACGGATTGCCACCTGCTCGCCGAAGTCCCGGCACCGTAGCGAGCGCGCTACGTCGACAGTTCTGGGTGACGACGTCCGGGGTTAGGCTGAACCCATGCCAGGTAATCCGCTCACCGATCCGAATTGGGCTGCAGATCTCGCCGACACGGTCGACGAATACGTCGGAAAGGTACGCACCACGGTCACCGAACGTGCGGTGTACGCCGTCCGCGCGGTCGTGTTCGGCATCATCATCGCGATCGCGGCACCCGTCACGATCACGCTCGTCGTCATCCTCGTCACCAAGTTCCTGCAGAGCGTCATCGGCCTCTTCACCGATCACGATTCATCGGTGTGGATCTCGTACACGGTCCTCGGTCTGGCAATGGTCATCGGCGGCGCGTTCACGATGCGTAAGCGGTACGAGCCAGAGCCCGCATGAGCCACCATCACGTCATCATCGTCGGGTCCGGTCCTGCGGGATTGACCGCGGCCATCTACGCAGCGCGGGCCAACCTGCACCCGTTGGTGATCGAGGGCGAGCCTTCGAGCACGTCCGATCAGCCCGGCGGGCAACTGATGCTCACCACCGACGTCGAGAACTTCCCCGGCTTTCCCGACGGCATCATGGGGCCGGAGCTGATGCTGAAGTTCCGGGAGCAGGCGACTGCGCTTCGGCGCCGAGTTCCTCACCGAGAAGGTCACCGCCGTCGACTTCAGCGAGCGGCCGTTCAAGGTCAGCGTCCGCGACCGTCACTTCACCGCCGATGCGGTGATCGTGTCGACCGGTGCGCAGAGCCTGATGCTCGGCCTCGAGGCAGAATCGAGACTGCTCGGCTATGGACTGTCGACCTGCGCGACCTGCGACGGGTTCTTCTTCCGTGGTCAAGAGATCGCCGTCGCCGGCGGTGGCGACAGCGCCGTCGAGGAGGCCAGCTTCCTCACCAAGTTCGCGTCGAAGGTCATCCTGATCCATCGCCGCGACACGCTGCGAGCATCGAAGATCATGCAGGAGCGGGCCCTCAACAACCCGAAGATCGAGATCATGTGGAACACCGTGGTCGAGGACCTCGTCGGCGACACGAAGTTGGAGGGCGCAATCGTCCGCAACGTCGTCGACCGGCGAGACGACGACGCTGCCCGTCACCGGGCTGTTCGTCGCCATCGGTCATCGTCCCAACACCGATCTGTTCAAGGGTGTGCTCGACATGGACGACAACGGCTACCTGATCACACAGCCCGGCTCGTCGTACACCAACATCGACGGCGTCTTCGCTTGCGGCGACGTGCAGGATCACACCTACCGGCAGGCCATCACAGCAGCCGGCTCCGGCTGCATGGCCGCGATCGACACCGAGCGGTGGCTGGAGAACCAGATCCACGGCTGATCGGCGCTCGCGTGCCGGCCATCGACGCCGTGCCGACCGTCACCGCAGCACACGGAATGTATGTCGCAGCGGCGTCGTTCAACTACGGATAGCATCACGATTCCAATCGAAAGGACCCCGCCATGACCACTGGCATCGTCACTCTTACCACCTCCACGTTCGACGAGACCGTGGCCGCGGCCGACAAGCCGGTGATCGTCGACTTCTGGGCCGAATGGTGTGGCCCGTGCAAGATGATCGCCCCGATTCTCGGCGAGATTGCCGCTGAGCAGGGCGAACACCTCACGATCGCAAAGCTGAACGTCGACGAGAACCCCGACATCGCCATGCGGTACAACGTCATGAGCATCCCGACCCTGTTGGTCTTCGACGGTGGCGAGGTCGCCAAGCGGCTCGTCGGCGCCAAGGGCAAGGGTCAGCTGCTGCAGGAGCTCGACGAATTTCTGCCTACTTCCCGCTGACACCCGGTCAGCGCGGCGAGGCAATACGCGATCTGCAGCGCCGCCTCGGTGCCGCCGGGTTTCCACCCGCCGCCGGCGCCGAGGCGGCGGTTTTTGTGCTGCCACAGAAGACGCTGTTCGCGCGTTCCAGACCGGCCGCGGCCTGCGTTGCGACGGCCGTTGCGACGAACAGACCTGGACCGCGCTCGTCGAGGCCTCCTGGAAGCTCGGCGACCGGCTGCTGTTCCTGACGTCGCCGAACCTGCGCGGCGACGACGTCGCCGAACTGCAGTCCCGACTGGCCCGACTCGGCTTCGATTGTGGCCGTGTCGACGGCATCCTCGGGCCCGAGCACCGCTCGTGCGCTCGAGGAGTTCCAGTCCAACTGCGGCACCGCTCCCGATGGAGTGTGCGGCCCCGACACGGTCCGAACCCTGACGATCATGAGCTCGCAGACGGGCGCCGGCCCCGGGATCGCCGCCGTCCGCGAGCGTGAGCGCCTGCGTGACCGGGCTCGGCTCGGTCGCCGAATGCCGGATCGTCGTCGGCCAGTACGGCGGTCTCAGCGCTCTGACCAGGACACTTTCCCGTGAGTTGCGCCTGCGCGGCGCGACGGTGATGTCACTCGACGAACCCGATGCCGTGGCGCAGGCGACCGCGGCGAACCACTTTGCGGCCGACGTCTACCTCGGGCTTCGAGAGCAGCACCGACGCTCGGCAGACTGTCCAGTTCTACCGGGTCCCGACGTTCGAATCGGCCGGAGGCCGGGCGTTGGCGGAGCTGATCGTCGGACCGTCTTGCACAACTCGATGGTGTCGAGCCCGAGGTGCGCGGCATGCGTCTTCCGATGCTCCGCGAAACCCGAATGCCGGCCGTGCAATGTGTCGTCGGACCCGTGCGAGTCGCTATCGATGCTGGTCCAGCGATCGCGGCAGCGATCGTCGAGGCGGTCGAGCAGTGGGTCTCACGGTCTAGCTGAGCGTTTATCCACAGCATTGTCCACTAGGTGTGTGCAACCCTCAACTTGACACTTTGATGACAATTTCGACGTTCAGTGAAGATCTAGCTCACTGTGAGTGGTCGAGTCACGCGATCGAGTCTGGCGGATTCGTCATCACGTGATAGATCCGTTCGAGGTCCTCGAGATCGGCGAAGTCGATCACGACGCGGCCTCGCTTGGCGCCCATCGACACGCCGACTCGGGTCTGCAGGTGCTCGGCGAGCAGCTCCTCGAGCTCGAGCAGCCCAGGGGCACGCAGTCGAGTGGCCGGCGTCAGCCCTGCACCGTCGGCGCACACGTACCGGCAACCGGGTGACGCGTCGACGATGCGGCTCGCCGCGCTCGCGGACCACATCCTCGAGCATCCTGACCGACCAGTTCTCCGCTGCCGCCTGCCGGGCCAGCTGCTCCTGCAACGCTCGGTCGGGAGTACCGAGCAGCGCACGAGCGTGACCGGCGCTGAGGCGACCGTCAGCCAGCAGGTGTTGGATGCCGGCGGCAGCGACATCAGCCGCAAGTGTGTTGGTGACTGCCGAGCGACTCTTGCCGACGCGGTTGGCAACCTGTTCGTGGGTCAGGTCGAAGTCCTCGATCAACTGCTGATAGGCAGCCGCCTCCTCGAGCGGCGTGAGATCCTGTCGATGCAGGTTCTCGACCAGCGCCCGCTCGACCAGAGCCGAGGTCGTCGGTGTCGCGAACGATCGCCGGGATCATCGGCAAGACCGGCACGGCGCGCCGCTCGCCAGCGTCGCTCGCCGGCGACCAGTTCGTAGGCGCTGTCGCCGACCGGCCGGACCAGCACCGGCTGCAGGACGCCGATCTCGCGGATCGACGCAGCCAGTTCGGCGAGCGACTCCTCGTCGAAGTGCACGCGTGGCTGATGTTGGTTGGGGATGATGCTGTCGATCGGCAGATCGACGCAGCCGTGGGTGCGTCGCCCTCGATCGGTGCCGGCCGCCTCCGACGGGATCAGAGCGCCGAGTCCCTTACCCAGACCGCCGAGTCGAGCCATGACTGACCTCCTTTGCCACACTGCGGTACGCCGCGGCACCGCGCGATGTCGAGTCGAACGTGATGATCGGTTGCCCGAACGACGGTGCCTCCGACAGACGCACGGTGCGCGGAACGACCGTGCGACACACCTTGTCGCCGAAGTGCTCGCGCACTTCCTTGACCACCTGGTCGGCCAGCTTGGTGCGGGCGTCGTACATGACGCACACGATGGTGCTGACCTCGAGTGTCGGGTTGAGGTTGCGCTTGACGAGGTCGACGTTGCGCAGCAATTGGCCGAGGCCCTCGAGCGCGTAGTACTCGCACTGAATCGGGACCAGCACCTCGTCGGCCGCATTGAGCCCGTTGACCGTCAGCAGCCCGAGCGACGGGGGGCAGTCGATCAGGACGATAGTCGTAGTCGTCGAGCACGGCGTGGATGGCCTCGCGGAGCCGATTCTCGCGACTGAACGCCGGGACCAGTTCGATCTCGGCGCCGGCCAGGTCGAGGCTGGCCGGCGCGACGAACAGGTTCTTCACCGACGATGGCTCGATGCAGTTCTCCAGCGGCACCTCGTGCATGATCACGTGGTACATCGAGGTCTCGATGCCACGGTTCTCGATGCCCGAGCCCGGTGGAGGCATTGCCCTGCGGATCGAGGTCGATGATCAGCGTGCGGAAGCCGATCTCGGCGAGGCAGGCGCCGAGGTTGATGGTGGTGGTCGTCTTGCCGACGCCACCCTTCTGGTTGGCGATGGCGATCACCCGGGGCAGGGGACGGCCCCTGAACGGTTCGGCAGCGGGTTCGGTTGCGGTCATCGAGGAAGGACTCCTGTTCACGCGGTGCGTAGTCGGATCGACGGCACCGCATGGTAGTGGAATGAGCGGTCGGTCGGGGGATAGCGCCACCGATGATGTTTCACGTGGAACATTCGACAGTCCTGCATCGCAGGCACTTTGCCAGAATGTTTCACGTGAAACCTCGGAGCAGCTGATCTACGGCTCGACGTCAGGCGACGAATCCCCTGGTAGACGCCCGTATCCGACGAGCGTTGCGTGGTGCCGGTCAGCACCCTGCCCATGCCGCAGAACGATCGTCGGGCGGTTCGCTGACCAGGGCGACACCGCCCGCCCGCCAGCAGCTGATCGATGAACGCGCGTGGTGGTCGGAACATCGGCGAAGCTGCGTGCCGTGACCACGTCGAAGGCCTCTCGGTGTCGGCACACACCTCCGGCGACGTCCGTCAGCCAGGACACCGTGCGCTCCCCCAGGTCCAAGCGCAGATCACCGCCCGACGCAGCAGGTCGGCCCGCGTCGCCCGCCGTTCGACCATCGTGACTCGCCAGGTCAGGTCGACGCCAGGCGATCACCAATGCCGGCAGATCCGCCGCCGGACCCGAGGTCGACCAACGTCTGCGGACGTCGGCCGGGATCAGACCGACGAATCGATCGGCGTGAGCAATCGCGTCGGCCAGCGATCGCTCACCGATCGCGCCGCGCGCCTGAATCGACCGCGAGCGCGGCGAGGAGTCGGGCGTCGTCAGTCATTTGCCGGCGTGATGACCACACGCCGGTACGGGTCGTCGCCTTCGGACCGAGTACCGATTCCTTCGACTTCGCTCAGCGCGTCGTGGACGATCTTGCGGTCGGCCGACGACATCGGCTCGAGCACTCGGGCGACACCGCGACTGCTTGACCTCGTCGGCCATCTGCAGCGCGAAGCGATCGAGCGCCTCCTTGCGACGCTGGCGGTAGCCACCGATGTCGACACGCAACCGGGTGTCGTGATCGCCGAGCCGGCGTTGCGACGCCACCCTGGCAAGATCCTGCACGGCCTGCAACGTGGTGCCACGTGGGCCCGACCAGCAGGCCGAGGTTCTCTCCGTGGACGCGGATCTCGAGGTCGTCGCCGTCCTCGATCAGTTCGGTGGTACCGGTGAACGCGAAGGCGGTAACCAGCTCGTCGATGAACTTGCGAGCCTCGTCGCCAACCTGTCGTGCGTTCACTTCTTGTTGCTCCTTGGATGGTGGTGAGGTTGCTTGGCCGTTCTCGCGCGCCGTTCGTCGCGTTCCCGCGATCGGACCTGATCGGCTCCTGCTGCGGCTGGCCGCGGCCTTCGCCGCGGGCTTGGCGTGCCGGCTTGACGCGGGCTTGGTCGACCCGGTCTGGGACTTGGGCTTCGCGTGTGCGTCGGCGCACCATCGGCGCCCTCGGTCTTGCGCGGCCGGCGGTCACGGCGGTCTACCTTCTGGCGGGCCTGTGCCGGGCGAACACGAGCTCGAACACGGGCTTCACCGCGCAGACGGCCGAACAATCCCGGCTTGGGCTCGGCGAGGATCTCGAACTCGGCATCGTCGGCGGCAACACCCAGCCGATCGAGGGCCAGGTCCTTGGCCTCTTCGAGCGTGCGTGCGGTGAATTCGACCCATTCCATTGGTGGTCCTTACTTCTTCTTGGGACGAGCGCTGTTGGGCCGTGCGACTTTGCCGGTCGATGCCGGCCTTGCACTGGTCTTCGACGTCGTCGGACGATTCTTCGGGGGAGTGACTCGCTTGCTGACGGTCGGCGGCTTGGCGCCTCGGTTGCCTTCACCGGCCTGCTTGCCCTCGCGAGCTGGCGCTTGGCCTGGGCGAACATTCCGCCGCCACCGCCATCCTTCTTGGCGATCTCGCGGGCATCGCTCGCCGGCGGCCTGCGCCTGACGACCGAGCGACTGCTCGCCCTTGTAGAAGCGGTGGGTGATGTAGTACTGCAGACCGATGCGGAAGATCGCCTGCGCCATGTAGTAGATCACCAGGCCGGTGAGGTAGAACACCAGGAAGACGGCGAACACCACCGGCAGGTACTGCATCATCTTGGCCTGCGTCTCCGACATGTTCGGCGCGACCTGGGCCCGAGCCGCCACCATCTTCTGCTGCACGTAGTACAGGACGCCGAGCGTCGACGACGAGCAGTGCGTAGATGAAGCCCGTGCTGAACGACTCGGCGATCATCTGCGACGGACGCTTCGACAGGTCCAGGCCCCAGGCCATCATCTCGTGCTTGCCGACCAGCGACTGGTACAAGTCGCTGGTGGTCTTGACGTAGCGCGGCGTGAAGCCGGGGTAGCCCTCGAGGCCCGCGGTGCGGTTGGTCAGGCCGTGGAGGACCCGGTACATGATGATGAACACCGGCATCTGCAGCAGCAGCGGGAAGCACGAGGCCATCGGATTGACCTTGTGCTGCTGGTACAGCTTCATCATCTCTTCGTTGAGCTTCTGGCGATCGCCACGGTGCTCTTGTTGCAGCTTGCGCATCTCCGGCTGCAACTTCTGCATCTCGAGCATGCCCTTGGTGCTCTTCAGCACCAGCGGCGCAGTGATCAGCATCACGACCAGGGCGATCATCGCGATCGCGAGGATGTAGTTGTGGGTGATGCTGTAGAACCAGGCGATCAGCGCCGCGGGTGGTTCGAAGAGGCCGGCAATCATGGGGTCTATCTCTTTCCTTCGGGCACAGGGTCGTACCCGGATGGGCCGAACGGTCGGCAACGGAGGAATCGGCGCAGTGTCAGCCACAGCCCGCGGCGCGTGCCGTGGACGGTGAGCGCCTCGACGGCGTACGAGGAACACGACGGCGTGAAGCGGCACGGCGACGGACGACCCTCGAACGCCCGTTGATACGCCGATGACCAGGGCAATCAGCCGCCACGGAGGCCACGAGGCGCTGCAGATCGAACTCCAGTTCGACGCGTGATCGTTGTAGCGGCGGCGGGTCGAGCGCCGAGCAGGTACAGGCCCGGCGGCAGCGTCGACGTCGGCGAGGAGCTCGCGCAGTTGCCGCCGCAAACGATTGCGAACGACGGCTGGTCCGATGGCGCGACCGAGTGCATAGGCCACCCTCGGTGGCGTTGCAATGGGATCGGGAATGTACGTGCACCACAGCACTCCGGCCCGGGTTCGCTGGCCCTCGCGGGCCAGGCGCGTGAACGCGCTGCGTTCCCGGATGCGCCAGATCAAGCCGACAGGCTGTGCCGGCCCTTGGCGCGACGTGACTTCAGCACGGCACGCCCGGCGCGGGTGCTCATCCGGTGACGGAAGCCGTGCTTCTTGGCGCGGCGACGATTGTTCGGTTGGTAGGTGCGCTTCACGCAACCCTCCTCGGCGGCACACACACGGTGAGCAGCACTTTCGATGGCAAGTGAGAATCTGGAAAGGAACGCCGCAACTTCTCGGCTAACCCGGCCAAACCGACAAGGCTAGGGCGGTGTACGGCCGCATAGCAACCGATGACGGCCCGTATGAGCCCGTATTGCCCCTCGGCTGCGCCTGCTAGCGTCCCTTGCTCCCGCAGATTTGATTTGTCCACATGATGTGGACAATTGTGTGGACAACGATCGATGTCAGGAATAGAGGTGCAGGTGAGCGACCATGATCAGTTGTGGACAGCGGTGGCCCAACTCCTGCGTGCACAGGTGTCCGAAGCGGTCTGGTTCTCGACATTCCAAGATGTGACTGCGCTCGACAGCGACCCGTCGATGTTGCGCGTCGGTGCACCGAACGGGCACACCCGCGACCGCATCTTGTCCCGATACCTGCCGCTGGTCCGCGATGCGCTCGAAGAGATCGGCGCCGCCAACCGGCAGTTCGTCGTCGAAGTGCAAGTCGCCGACGCCGCCGAGCAGGAGTTCGTCGAACAGGTTCCCGATCCGTGCGGCAGAGCCCAGCAACAACAGTGGACGGAGCGCTTCGGCGACTCCGGTCGTCCAGCGGCGGGATGAATCCGCGGTACACGTTCGAGGCGTTCGTCAAGGGCGCGTCCAACCAGTTCGCGCTCGCCGCAGCGTTGCGCGTCGCCGAGACTCCGGGCCGTACGTACAACCCGCTGTTCATCTACGGCTCGGCCGGTCTCGGCAAGACCCACCTGCTGCACGCCATCGGTCACTACGTGCACAGCCACTACCAGCACGACGTCGTCCGCTACGTCAGCACCGAGACCTTCCTCAACGAGTACGTCGACGGCATCCGTACCAACACCATCGCCAACTTCAAGCGCCGCTACCGCGACATCGACGTGCTGCTGATCGACGACATCCAGTTCATGGAGGGCAAGGAAGGTCTGCAGGAGGAGTTCTTCCACACGTTCAACTCGCTCCACGGCGCCAACAAGCAGATCGTGATCTCCAGCGACCGCATGCCCGACGCCATCCCGACGCTGGAAGAACGTCTCCGCGGCCGCTTCAAGTGGGGCCTCATCACCGACATCCAGCCGCCGGACCTCGAGACCCGCCTGGCCATCCTTGCGCAACAAGGCCGAGCGCGACCACAGTCCCGGTCCCGTCCGAGACGCTCGAGCTCATCGCCTCTCGCATCACCACCAACATCCGCGAGCTCGAGGGCGCGCTCATCCGGGTCACGGCCTACGCCAGCCTCAACCACGTTCCCATCAGCACGCACCTCGCCGAGCAGCTCCTCAGCGACCTGCTGACCGACACCTACGTCAAGCCGCGCACCGACGACGAGCTGCTCGGCCGAGATGGCGGTCATCCTCGGCCACAGCGTCGAGGCGCTGCGCGGCAAGAGCCGGCAGCGGCCGCTGGTCACCGCTCGGCAGATGGCGATGTACGTCTTCCGCGAGCTCACCGACCTCAGCTACCCGGCCATCGCCCGGCTGTTCGGCGGCCGCGATCACACCACCGTCATCCACGCCGTCGACAAGATCCAGCGGCTGATGAAAGAGCGCAAGCAGGTCTACGACCAGGTCACCGACCTCGTCCAGCGGCTGAAGAAGGCATAGCTGTGCGTGTCGTGTGGACGACCGTCCACGGACGGGGGACAACACCAACACTGTCCACCGAACCACATTTGTGTCATTTCCGGCCTGTGGACGACGGGGGATACGCATGGGGACACGGTTCGGACCCCTACGCTGGCCGATCGACGACTTGTGCACAGTCCACAGCCCTTATTACTGCTATTACCTTTATACATCACCTCATTGTGAGAAAGGCCTCCCTGTGAAGTTCCGTTGCGAACGCGAGTCCCTCGCCGAAGCGCTCTCCACTGCAGGACGAGCCGCCACTGGCCGAACCGGGACGCTGCCCGGTGTTGTCGGGTCTTCGTCTCGAACTCGTCGGCGACCGGTTGAGCATCACCGGTACCGATCTCGACCTGACGATCCAATTGACCCTGGCGGTCGGTGGCGATGGCGACGGTGGCGTCGTGCTGCCGGCTCGCCTTGCTGCCGACATCGTTCGTTCGATGGGTGCCGGCAAGGTCGAAGTGGAAGTCGACGGCGACGAGGTCAACATCAGCGGTCGGCCGTTCGCAGTTCAGCGTCCGGCCACTGTCGTTCGACGACTATCCCGAAGCTCGCGACACCGACCACCTCGTCCGTCACCTTGCCGGCCGCTGCAGTCGGTGAGGCACTGCGCCAGGTCGTGCGCGCCGCCAGCACCGACGAGGCTCGGCCGATCCTCACCGGCGTGCTGCTGACGGCCGAGAACGGTGGGCTTGCGGATGGTGGCCACCGACTCGTACCGCCTCGCGGTGCGCGACCTCGCCGATCACCAGGTGCTCGGCGCGGATCAGAAGGTGCTCGTCCCCGGCCGGGCGCTCAGCGAGCTGCAGCGACTGGTCGGCGGTGGCGACGAGCTGACGATGCGACTCGGCGATCGCGATGCCACGTTCGAGGTCGGCGAGACGCGACTGACCACCCGATTGATCGAGGGCGAGTTCCCCAACTACCGCCAGCTGATCCCGGCGAGCCATCCCAACACGCTCACGGTCGAGCGCGAGCCGCTGCTCGAGGCCATTCGTCGCGTCAAGATCCTCGCCAAGGACGCGACGCCCGTCCGCCTGCAGATGGGCGGCGACAGGTTGCAGCTGACGGCGATCACGCAAGACGTCGGCAACGCGTCCGAAGAGCTCGACGCGACGCTACGAGGGCACCGAGCTGACGGTTGCGTTCAACCCGGACTACTTCGCTGCCGGCGTCGAGGCGTGCTCGTCGGATTCGATCACGCTGTCGACGCTCGACTCGCTGAAGCCGGCGGTCGTTCGCGGCGTCGGCAACGACGACTACCTGTACCTGCTGATGCCCGTCCGCGTGCCGTAGCAATGGTCGGGACTGCGTGATCGTTACTCGGCTCGAGCTCGTCGACTTTCGCAACTACGCCAACGCGGCGTTCGACTTCGAGCCGGGACCACCGCGGTCGTCGGGCTCAACGGGCAGGGCAAGACCAACCTCGCCGAGGCGATGGCGTACCTCGCCACGCTCGACAGCTTTCGCGGTGCTCCACTCGACGCGCTGATCCGCGTCGGTGCCGACACCGCCGTCGTGCGGGCGACGGTCGTCCACGACGACGGTCGCGAGGTGTCGGTCGAGCTGGAGATCACGCGCAACGGTCGCAACCGCGTGCTGGTCAACCGGCAGAAGCTGCCGCGAGTCGCGCGACCTGCTCGGCGTCATGCGTGTCACCGTCTTCTCGCCCGACGACCTTGCCGTCGTGAAGGAGGGCCCGGGTGGACGGCGGCGGTTCATCGACGACGTTCTCGTCGCGCTGGCGCTGAAGTACGACGCGATGCGGCTCGAGCTCGATCGCATCCTCAAGCAGCGCAACATGTTGCTGAAGCAGCTCGGCGGGCGACTCGACCGACGAAGCGACGATGACGCTCGACGTGTGGGACTCGAAGATGGCCGAGGTCGGTGACCAGTTCGGTCACGCCCGAGCCGTGCTGATCGCTCGCCTCGACTCCGATGGTCGGTCGAGGCCTACGAGCAACTGGCGGATCGGCCGACGAGCGTCGAGCTGCGCTACGAGCCGGCCTGGCGACAACGGGGGCTCGGCGTCGCCTTGGCGGAGGCGCGGGTCGACGACGTTCGCCGTGGTGTGTCGACAGTCGGTCCGCATCGCGACGACGTCGAGTTCTTCATCAACGGCATGCCGGCACGAACGCATGCGTCGCAGGGCGAGCAGCGCACGCTTCGCGCTGGCGTTGCGCCTGGGCGCGCACCGTCTGGTCGCCGACAAGGCCGGCAGCGCGCCGGTGCTGGTGCTCGACGATGTGCTGAGCGAGCTCGACCCGGGTCGCTGCGAGGCGCTGCTGCGACACCTGCCGCCCGGACAGGTCGTGCTGACGACCGCCGGCGTTCTTCCGGAAGCTGCGCATCCCGACGCGATCTTGCGGATCGAAGCTGGCATCGTGATGTCGTGAGTCGAGATCCGGTGCCGTTCGGTGACAGCCTGGACAGAGTCGTTCGGTCACTGCGCCAACGATGCGCCCGGATCGGCCTCGCCGGACGCAGACGGCAAGCCAGATGGGTGGGGTCTTCGGCCGCTGGACGGAGGCGGTCGGCGAGGCCGTGGCGCTCCACGTGACGCCGGTGAAGCTCGATGGCACCAAGCTCGTCGTCGAGGTCGACGACCCGGCGTGGGCGACGCAACTGCGGTTTCTGGAGACCACGTTGAAGGAACGTTTGCTGGAGGTCGCCGGCGCCACGATCGAGACGGTCGAGGTCCGGGTCAAGCGACGTTGCAGAAGGCCTGCGATCGGCCTCGAGTCGGGCCCGGAAAGCCGTCTTTGTGTCACACCCATCCGGTAGGATGAGAGACGATCGCGACAGCAGCTGAAGCGCAGGAAGCCAGCTCGGATGGTCGCCAATAAAACCGCAGGTCAAGCATGCTTTTCCTGCCGATAGATTGAGGTGCGCGTGTCGTCCGACACCAACAAGCCAACGGCCGATTACAGCGGCAAAGGACATCCAGGTTTTGGAAGGTCTCGATCCCGTCAGAAAACGGCCCGGAATGTACATCGGGTCCACCGGTTTGGCCGGTCTCCACCACCTCATCTGGGAGGTCGTCGACAACGCTGTCGACGAGGCGATGGCGGGCTTCTGCACGCGCATCGCGGTCACCCTCCTGGCCGATGGCGGCGTCCGCGTCGACGACAACGGTCGCGGTATTCCGGTCGATCCGTACCCTTCCGGTCCGCACAAGGGCAAGAGCGCGGCCGAGGTCGTGCTCACCGTGTTGCACGCCGGCGGCAAGTTCGGCGGCGACGGCTACAAGGTCTCCGGCGGTCTTCACGGCGTCGGTGTCAGCGTGGTCAACGCGCTCAGCGAGCGGCTGATCATCGAGATCGACAAGGACGGCAAGCGGTACCAACAGGAGTACGCGAAGGGCGGCAAGCCGCAGGGCAAGATCGCCGTCGTCGGCGACACGCCGGCGCGTGGTCCGCTGTCGCGCAGGACCGGTACGTCGGTCTCGTTCTGGCCGGATCCCACCGTGTTCGTCGCCGAGGGCACCGAGTTCGTGGCGCGCACCGTGCTCGAGCGCCTGCAGACCATGGCGTTCCTCAACAGGGGACTCGAGATCGTCTTCAGCGACGAGCGTCCCGAGCCGCGAGTTCGACGCAGACGTTCCAGTACAAGGGCGGCATCGTCGACTTCGTCAAGCACCTCAACGCGTCGAAGGAAGCGCTGTTCTCCAAGGTCGCCCACTTCGAGGACGAAGACGAAGCCGACGGTCAGACACTCGACATCGCGATCCAGTGGAACACCGGCTACTACGAAGGCATCCACGGCTACGCCAACGGCATCTCCACCATCGAGGGCGGCATGCACGTCGAGGGCTTCAAGACGGCGCTCACCAGCGTCGTCAACAAGTACGCCCGAGCCAAGAACCTGCTGAAGGAGAAGGAAGAGAACCTTCTCGGCGAAGACATCCGCGAGGGCATCACCGCCATCGTGTCGGTGAAGCTGCGCGAGCCGCAGTTCGAGGGTCAGACCAAGGCCAAGTTGGGCAACGTGCCGATGCGCTCGTTCGTGCAGAAGGCCACCAACGAGCGTCTCGCCGAGTGGCTGGAGGAGAACCCGGTCGAGGCCAACCGTCTGGTCAAGAAGGCGCAGGCCGCGGCGCAGGCACGCCTCGCCGCCAAGAACGCCCGCAACGCCATCCGTCGCAAGACGGCGCTCACCGGCGCCGGCATGCCCGACAAGTTGAAGGACTGCAGCAGCGGCAACCCCGAGGAGAGCGAGCTGTTCATCGTCGAGGGCGACTCCGCCGGCGGCTCGGCGCTCAACGCCCGCGATCCGCGCACCCAGGCGCTGCTGCCCATCCGCGGCAAGATCCTCAACGTCGAGCGGGCCCGCCTCGACAAGATGTTGAAGAACAACGAGGTGCAGAGCCTCATCACCGCCATCGGTGGCGGCGTCGGCGACGAGTTCGATGCCGCGAAGGCCCGCTACCACAAGGTCATCCTGCTGGCCGACGCCGACGTCGACGGCAGCCACATCCGCACCCTGCTGCTCACGTTCTTCTACCGCCAGATGCGGCCGCTGGTCGAGGCCGGCTACGTGTACATCGCCCAGCCGCCGCTGTTCTCCACGGTGGTCGGCAAGGAGAAGATCTACCTGAAGGACGACCAGGCCAAGGCGGTGTGGCTCGAGGCCCATCCCAACCACAAGAAGGAGTTCCAGCGGTTGAAGGGACTCGGCGAGATGGACTGGGAAGAGCTGAAGCCGACCACCATGGATGCCTCGACGCGCACCCTGCTGCAGGTCGAAGTGGAAGAGGCGGCCCTCGCCGACGAGATGATGAGCGTGTTGATGGGCGACGACGTCGAGTCGCGCAAGAACTTCATCGTCACCAATGCCCGTGACGTGCGGAACCTGGACTTCTGATGAGTGATACCCCGATTCCCCCCAACGGCGACGACGCCGGCGACATCAACGACGATCCCTCATTGTCCGTGCAGCCCATCGCGCTGCAAGACGAGATGGAGCGCAGCTTCCTCGACTACGCGATGTCGGTCATCATGTCGCGCGCCCTGCCCGACGTGCGCGACGGCCTCAAGCCGGTGCACCGCCGCATCATCTGGGACATGGACGAGCAGGGCTTCCGCCCCGACCGTCCGCATCGTGAAGTCGGCTCGCGTCAGCGGCGACACGATGGCCAAGTACCACCCGCACGGCGACTGCGCGATCTACGACGCGCTGGTGCGCATGGCCCAGCCGTTCTCGTTGCGCCATCCGCTGATCGACTTCCACGGCAACTACGGCTCGCCCCGACTTCGGGCCGGCTGCGGCGCGCTACACGGAGTGCCGCCTGCACCCGCTGGCGATGCAGTTGCTCTCCGACATCGACGAAGAGACCGTCGACATGCAACCGACCTACGACGGCAGCCGCGAGGAGCCGACGGTGCTGCCGTCGCGGTTCCCCAACCTGTTGGTCAACGGCAGCCAGGGCATCGCCGTCGGCATGGCCACCAACATCCCGCCGCACAACCTCGGCGAAGTCATCGACGCGACGATTCCACCTGATCGCCAATCCCGAGGCGACAGCCGACGACCTCATGCAGCTTCGTCAAGGGTCCCGACTTCCCGACGGGCGGCAGCATCCTCGGTCGCGCCGGCATCATGGACGCCTACCGCACCGGTCGCGGCAGCATCAAGATGCGCGCCAAGGCGGCCATCGAAGAGGGCAAGCGCGGCCAGATGCAGATCGTGGTCACCGAGCTGCCGTACCAGACCAGCTGCTCGGCCATCGCCGGCCGCATCCAGGAGCTGGTCGACGCCGGCGACCTCGACGGCATCGCCGACGTCAACGACGGCTCGGCCGGTGGCAAGACCAGCCTGGTCGTCACGCTGAAGCGCGACGCCAACGCCAACGTCGTGCTCAACAACCTCTACAAGCTCACCCAGCTGCAGACCAGCTTCGGCGTCAACATGGTCGCGCTCGTCGACGGCGTGCCGCGCACGCTCAACCTCGTCACCGCGCTTGCAGGGTTACTTGCGCCACCAGGTCGACGTCATCACCCGTCGTTCGCAGTTCCGCCTCGACAAGGCCCGCCGACGCGAGCACATCCTCGAGGGGCGCATCAAGGCGCTCGATGTCATCGACCAGATCATCGCCCTCATTCGAGGCAGCGACGAACCCGGCAGAAGCCAAGGCCGGCCTCATGGCCGTGCCGTTCGAGTTCAGCGAGCTGCAGGCCCAAGACATCCTCGAGATGCGCCTGTCGCAACTCACCCGGCTCAGCCGCATCGACCTCGAGCGCGAGATCATCGACGTCCGCGCGAGCATCGTCGAGCTCGAGGGCATCCTCGCCGACCCGACGGTTCGCGACGAGGTCATCCGCTCGGAGATGACCGCCATCAAGGAAGAGTTCGCCACACCGCGCGTCTGCCAGATCGGCCTCGACGACGGCGAGATGACCGATCTCGACCTGGTCGAAGACAAAGAGCTCGTGATCGTCATGACCGAGGCGCAGTACGTGAAGGCTGTCCCGGCCGACAGCTTCAAGACCCAGGGCCGCGGCGGTCGCGGCGTCAGCGGCGCGAAGTTGAAGACGGACGACATCGTCCACCACGTCATCTTCACGACCGCTCACGCGTTCCTGTTGTTCTTCAGCAACCGCGGCCGTGTGTATCGCCTGCGGGCGATGGACATCCCCGAGCGCGAGCGCACCGCCAAGGGCATGCCGATCGTCAACCTGCTGCCACTGCAGGCGGGCGAGACGATCCAGGCGATCATCGACACCCGCGACTTCGCCGGCGAGCGCAACCTGTTCTTCGCAACGCGCCAAGGCGTCGTCAAGAAGACCTCGTTCCACGAGTACGACAACGGCCGTCGCGACGGGCTCATCGCGCTCAACCTTCGCGAAGGCGACGAGCTGGTCAAGGTCATCGAGACCACCGGCAACGACGACATCTTCATGGTCAGCCGCAAGGGCGCGACCATCCGCTTCAGCGAGACCGAGGTGCGAGCGATGGGTCGTGCCGCATCGGGTGTGCGCGGCATGAAGATGAAGCCGGCAGACGAGGTCGTCTCGGTCGACGTCGCTCGCGACGACACGGCGATCCTCATCATCACGTCGAACGGCTACGGCAAGCGCACGCAGCTCGACAGGTTCAATGTGCAGGGCCGTGGCGGCCAGGGTGTCATCGGCATGCGGTTGACCGGTAAGAAGGGCCACGTCGTGGCGGCCTTCATGGTCGGTCTCGACGACGAGATCGTCGCGGTCGCCAGCAACGGCGTCACGATCCGGATGGGTGTCCGAGACATCTCGTCGCAAGGTCGCGACGCGACCGGTGTGAAGGTGATGAACGTCGACGACGGTCAATCCGTTGCGTCGGTCGCACTGATCATCGCCAACGACGAGTAGGCCCAACGCAAGCAATCACCGCATACGCCCGATAGAAGCCAGTTCATGGTTACCGATCGGGGTCAGGCTGTCGTCCTGCTGCTCGCGGTCGTCGTGATGGCGGCGCTCGCGGTTGTCGGCATCGGGCAGTTCAGCGCTCGCATCGTCGATCGCGGTCGGGCACAGACCGCGGCCGACGCCGCAGCGTTGGCGGCAACGTCCGGCGGCCGCCCTGCTGCGGTGCGGCTGGCGTCGGCCAACGGCGCCCTCCTGATCGGCTACGCGGAGGATGCAGACGCGGTCACAGTGGTGGTCGAACTCGACGGGGAGACAGCCCAGGCACGGGCGACGGACGGGCCGTAATCGCAGGTCCGGTACCCCGCCAGGAACCCGACGCGGTGTGGGTGCTCTGCCCTTCTCGGCTCGCTACGCCTACACTTGCCCGGGTGGACAGTGGTGCGCCCCAAGCCTCCAACCGTGCCGGCTCGCGCGCCGGTGGTGGCGGCGGCGTGAAGCCACCCGCCAGCAAACCCGACGCCAAGATCAACGGCGCAGCGTCGAAGACCAATGGCACGACCGCCAAGACGAATGGCAACGGAGCCCGACGTCCGGGTCCCGTTGATCCGCGCACGGAGGATCTCAGCGCCCCACCGACCCAATCGTGTGCCGGAAAGACGATCTGGCGCCGGCCTGGCGCGCTCACACCGCGGACCAGCAAGCACCGCGAGGTCGGCAGCGTCGATGCGCCGATCGAATTCTCTGTTGCCTTACCCCTCGCGACGACCGATACCAAAGATGTGCCGACCGAGCAGCCTCCGACCGAACGGATCCAACCCGTGCCCGTCGAGGCCAGAGCCGTCGACACGGCCGTCGACACGAAGATCGTCGCCGAGGCCCTCCTGCTCGCTCCGACGGTGGAGTCACTGGCGGCACCGCCCGCTCCCACCGAGCTGGTGCCCACCGTTCCGGTTCCACCGACAAGCGCCCCGACGGATCCCGAGACCGGTCCTGTAGCGATCCCCCTGGCAGCGCCGATCCTGTACGACGAAGCAGCGACCATCGACGACGTCACCCAGATCGGGCCGGTTCTCGAGACGCGGCCGCTTCGCCGGCCGATCAACTTTCGCCGGGCACCCAAGCCGCGTGTGCGACGAGTCACCCGAGTCGTGCGACACGTCGACACGTGGAGCGTGTTCAAGGTTGCGTTGGTGTTCAACGTGTTCTTCTACGCCGTTGCGATGGTGGCCGGTGTGCTGCTGTGGCAGGTGGCGTATGCGACCGGAACCATCGACAACGTCGAGAAGTTCTTCGAAGGCTTCGGCTGGGAATCGTTCGACTTCAACGGTGGCCAGATCTTCCACAACGCCTGGATCGCCGGCCTCTTCGTCGCCGTCGGTCTCACCGGCCTCGCGGTGCTTCTCGCAACGCTGTTCAACCTCATCACCGATCTCGTCGGTGGTGTGCGCTTCAGCGTCTTGGAGGAGGAAGTACGCACCCGTGTCGAGCGAGGCACCGAACCAGTGGTCTACGAGACCGTCAGCGTCGCTGCACAGTTGCCGGAGCCTGAGCTCGAACCCGAACTCGACGCCTCCGACGAGCCTGCCCTCGAGTCGGCGACCACAGAGTCTGCGGATCAAGCGATTGCCGGTTGAGTCCGGTGGAAGCGGCCCGATAGCCTGACGGCTCCGTCGACGACGACGGGGCTATAGCTCAGTTGGTTAGAGCGTCACACTGATAATGTGAAGGTCGCTGGTTCGATTCCAGCTAGCCCCACGGTGAAAGCACTGCGTCGAGCCTTCGTGGCCCTCTCCCTTGCCGGTGCGATTGCGGGAATCCTGCGAGTGCGCGGCAAGGGTGGTGTGCCGCCGCAAGAAGGCGGTTGGCGCGAGCTCGAACTGCCTCCGACATGACCACTGCCGAACAGCGACGCCGATCGTCGGCCTTGTCGGGTACGGGGTCACCGGACGTCGGATCGGAGCGCGACTCGTGCACAGCGGCACGCGGGTCGCGGTCTACGACCCAGCAGGTGTCAACGCGCCGCGGGGAGCCGTTCACGTCGGTCAGCCGAGTGATCTGGCTGTCACCGATGTCGTCGTGCTCAGTTCACCGCATCCCCACGCACAGATGGCGGCGGAGTTCTTGGCGAATGGTGTCTCCGTCGTGTCGTTGTCGGCCGACGTCGCCGACGTCCGCACCCTCGTCGAGCTCGACCACCGGGCCCGGCGCGGCAACGCAGCCCTGATCGTCGGTGCAGCGATGAGCCCGGGCCTGTCCGGCCTCCTGGCGGATCACCTGTGTCGCCAGTTGCACGTCGCCGAGGAGATTCACGTCGCCACGCACGGCACGGCCGGCCCGGCGTGCGCGGCCCGCCACCACGACGCGTTGGGCGATACCGCAATCGGCTGGCACGACGGTGCGTGGATCGAGCGGCCCGGTGGCAGCGGACGCGAGTTGAACTGGTTCCCCGAGCCGATCGGCGCGCGGGACTGCTATCGCGCCTCGCTGCCCGATCCGATCCTGTTGCATCGAATGTTCCCGACGGCGTCGCGCATCAGCGCTCGGGTCTCGAGTACTCGTCGCGACCGACTGACAGCGCGGTTACCGATGCTGACCCCGCCCCACGCGGCCGGCGACATCGGCGCTGTTCGGGTCGAGGTGCGTGGCGCGGCGGCCGACGGGGCGCGTGTCACCCTGATCGCCGGCGCGTCCGGCCCGACGGGCGACCTGGCCGCGGCCGTGGCGTCGGCATGTATCGAGACGTGCCTGGCCGGCGGTGCCGAGCCGGGCGTTCACCTCGTCGGTGGCGCCAGCCTCGATGCACCGGACCTGTTGCGGAGAGCCGTGGACCTCGGCGTGGTGCTGCAGGAGTTCACCGGCGTTGCTCGATCGTCGACCTGGTAGCCGGGCAGCCCGATACCGTTTGGGCTCGTGAGCGATTCACCGAACGACGCTGTGGTCCCGTGGCTCCCCGAGGGCCACACACTGGTCGTACCCGGACGCGGCGAGATCTTCTACCGCTACCACCGCCACGCCGATCCCGACTGCTCCGATCGTCATGCTGTTGCACGGCTGGACGGCGAGCGGCGATCTGCAGTTCTTCACCGCGTACGAAGCGTTGGCCGCACAGTTCTCGTTCATCACTCTCGACCACCGCGGTCATGGCCGCGGCTTGCGATTGCAGAAGCCCTTCGAGTTGGAAGATGTCGCCGACGACGCGGCGATGCTCCTCGAATCACTCGGTGTCGCGCCGGTGGTCGTCGTCGGCTATTCGATGGGTGGCCCCATCGGCATGTTGCTGACACGGCGGCATCCACATCTCGTACGAGCGATCGTGATGGAGGCAACAGCGTTGGAGTGGTGCTCGTCGCGCCTCGATCGCGTGCGGTGGAAGACGGTGCGCATCATCGGCCCGTTGCTGCGATCGGTCGCATACCAACGCTGGCTCAGCAACGGCATCCGCCGCATCCTCGGACGAGGCCATCCACTGCAGACGCTACGTGCCGTGGCTCAGCGGTGAGATGCGCCGTAACGACCCGCAGAGTGTTGTGCAGGCTGGACAGGCGTTGAGTCGCTACGACGCGCGACCGTGGGCCGCGCAGCTGCACAAGCCGGCGGCATCGCTGATCACCACTCGGGACCATCTCGTGAAACCGCACAAGCAATGGGCGCTCGCCGATGTGCTCGGAGCCGAGGTGCGCGAGGTCAGCGGCGACCACCTCAGCGCGTGGGTGCACCCCGACGAGTTCGCCGCGGCCACCGTCGAACTGGTCAACCATGTCGCCGCGAAGTCGTCCGCCGCGTTGATCTGAGCTGGTCGAGTTCCAACTCAGTCCTCGGTGACCACCTTCTCGGCGCGTGCTTCGAGAGCGCCGAGCCGATCAGCCAATCGCTCGACGGCGCGACTGATGCGCTCGAGGTGATCCTCGAGCTCGCTCGAACTGGCCACGTCGGCAAGGCCGAGGCGCACACCGGCCAACTCACGCGCCAGGAACTCTGTGTCGACCTGTGTTCGTTCGGCAACCCTGCGGTCGAGTTCGGTCTGCACGCGGTCGCGTTGCTCCTGCCGATTCTGGGCGAGCAGGATCAGCGGCGCTGCATATGCGGCCTGCAGCGACAGCAGCAATGTGAGCAACTGCAGCTGCTTGCCGTCGAATTCGCGCAGCTGGTTCAAGACGATCCAGAGGCCGATGAACACGCTCTGGAACACGAGGAACCGGGCGGTGCCCAACGTGCGCGCGATGGTCTCGCTGAACTGGCCGAATGCCTCGGGGTCGTAGTGAACGCCGAGGCGACGACCCCGCCGCGGAGTGGTGAGGTCTTCGCGGCGCTTCATCGCGGTACCCCTCCTGTGCTCACCCGCCTGCGCTGGCGCCACCCGGTCGGCAACGTGCGGTCGAGCACGTCGTCGACAGTGATCGCGCCGAGCAACCGTCCGGCCTCATCGCAGACACCCAGGGCGAGCATGTTGTAGCTCGCCAACCGCTCGGCGACCTCGCGCTCGGGCAGATCGGGGGTGATGGTCGGCTCTTCTTCGATGCACCGGCCGAGCTCCATGCTGGGCGGTTCGCGCAGCAGTCGCTGGAAGTGGACGACCCCGACGTACGTGCCCGTGGGTGTCTTGTACGGCGGCTGAACGACGAACACCTGGGCAGCGATCGACACCAACCAATCCGGGTCGCGCAGTTCGGCGAGAGCCTCGGCAACTGTGGCCGTCGGGCCGAGGATGATGATGTCGGGCGTCATCAACGCGCCCGCAGTCCCCTCCTCGTAGCTCAGCAAGCGACGGACCTGATCCGCATCCTCGGCATCCATTGCCTCGAGGATCCGTGTTCGCTGCTCGCCCGGCATCTCGGCCAACAGGTCGGCCAAGTCGTCGTACTCCATCTCCTCGAGCACGTCGACGAGGCGCTCGAGATCGAGCCCTTCGATGATCCGCAGCTGCTCGGACTCGGGCAACTCCTCCAGCAGGTCGGCCAGACGCTCGTCGTCCATTGCCTCTGCAAGTTGCTTTCGTTGTACGAGCGGCATCGAGCGCACAACGCCGGCGACATCGCTGGGGTGCATGTCGCGCAGACGGGCGACTTCGGCAGCGACTTCGGATCCGACGGTGTGGAACAGATCAGGCACGTCGGCGACATCGACGAGGCGATAGCTCGGTCGCCGCCGCAACGCACTGCGCCTCGATAGACGGACCTTGGCTAGCTCCCACCAGGCCTGGCGACCGTCGCCTGCGGCGCGCATGGCGACATCGCTGACGGTCTCGTCGCCGATCTTGCGATCGATGATGTCGCGACCGATCAGCACTTCGCCGGCCTTCGGCTTGAAAGGGTTGAGGTCGACGTCCCAGCTACGCAGGCGGGCGCCCTCGCTGTCGATTCCGGCAAGGCGATTTGCACTGACGAAGATGCGCCGCCGCTGACTGGTCGCGACGAATCCCAGCACGCGTGGAGCAACACCCGGGCGACCGGGGATGACGACGATGTCGTCGAGGCGGCCGATGGTCGAGCCGCCGGCGTCGAGCAGCGGCAAGCGCATCACTCGGAACGCGTAGATCAGCTCGCCTGCCATGCTGCCAAGGCTACCCCCGCGTCCCTGCTCAGCCAGGATGCATTGACCGATTTACCTGGTTCAGGCTGCGGCGACTTGCACGAGCGTGTCGGAGAACGCCGCGCCCCCGCCCCATTCGGTCAGGGTGTCGTTGGTGAGTGAGTTGGCGACCATCGCGTCGGGATGATGCTGGTTCCACCAACCCCACGGGATCGAGACGAGGCCCGGTCGCACGCGTTCGGTGATCCGCGCCGGCACTTCGACCGAGGCCCGGTCGTTGAACACCCGAACGCGCTGGCCCTCGGTGATGCCACGCGACGCGGCGTCGTCGGCGCACAGCTCGACGAAGGGTCCGGACTCGCGTCCGCCGTGGCCGGGCAGGTTCGAATATCCGCTGTTGAGGAATCGGTTGTGGTGCTTCGGCGTCATCAGTTGCAGCGGATAGCGCTGAGCCATCACCGTGCCAGGACCCTCGATCGGCGGCACGAAGGTCGGGAGTGCGGGTTGGCCCATCGCGACCAGTGTCTCGCTGACGAACTCGACCTTGCCGCTGGGGGTCGGGAACACCCCGTCGCCGAACGGACGACCATCTGCGGGGTACGGGGCTCGCACAAACCCGACCCGCTGCAACTCGTCGACGTCGACGCCGGGCATCGCCGCGCGGATGGCTGTCATGTCGTCGTCGAACAGCGCGGGCTCGGTGTACCCCATGGCCCGGGCAAGGCGCCGGAAGACCTCGCTGTTGCTCACCGCCTCGCCACACGGCTCGATGGCGGCGTTGTTCCAACTGAGCCAGAGGTGTCCCCACGGAGCAACCACATCGGTTGCCTCGAGCTGAGTCGTGGCGGGCAGCACGATGTCGGCGTAACGCGCCGTGTCGGTGATGAACTGCTCGTGCACGACGGTGAACAGATCGTCGCGCAGCACTCCGGCGCGGATCTTCTCGCTGTTCGGGGCGATGACCAACGGGTTGCAACCCCACACCATCAGGGCCCGGATCGGTGGGTTGGTCGTCTCGGTCAGGATCTCGCCGAGCCGGCTCATGTTGACCCATCGTGGTTCGCGGATGCCGAGCAGGTCCGGTCGTTCCATCGCGGCGTCATCGATCAGCGAACCGGTCCACACACCGATGGATCGCGCCAACCCGCCACCGCGGTCCTTCCATGCGCCGACCAATGCCGGAAGGCAGGCAAGTGTGCGGAAGAACATCGCCCCGTTCTCGTGGTGCTCGGCGCCGATCAACGTGCGGATGACAGCCGGTCGGATGGTGCCGTACAACTGGGCCAACCGCTCGATGTCGGCGGCCTCGACACCGCAGGTGGCCGCGGCGCGTTCGGGTGTCCATTCGTCGACGTGCATCGCGAGCTCGTCGAAGCCGAGCGTGTGTTCGGCGATCCACTGCTCGTCGGTGAGCCCGTCGCGGATCAGGACGTGCATCACCGCCAGCATCAGGGCGACGTCGGTGCCCGGGCGCGGTTGGATGAACCAGTCGCCGGCGTCGGCCGTCATGGTGCGAATGGGGTCGATCACGACGATCTGTGCACCGGCGGCACGGGCCTCTTCGATGGTCGGCCAGAGATGGCGATTGGTGAGCTTGGTGTTGGTGCCCCACAGGATGATGAGCTTCGAGTGGCGGATCTCCATCGGGTCGAGGCACTTGGTGGTGCCAAGGGTCATCTTGACGCCGGCACCGACAGTGGGTCCGCAGATCGACCGCTGCACGCGTGTGGCGCCCAAACGATTCCAGAACCGCTCCGGGAAGCCCATGGCCAGCAGGCTCTGGTTGCCGGCATCGCTGTACGGCATGATCGCCTCTGCGCCGTCGCGGTCGATGATCTCGTGGAATCGTGCGGCGATCTCGGTCAACGCCTCGTCCCACGTGATCCGCTCGAAGCGACCCTCGCCCTTCTGTCCGACGCGTCGCAGCGGATGCAGCACCCGGTCGTCGCTGTAGACACGGTCGAGGAACTTGTTGACCTTGGGGCACAGCTCACCCTTGCTGTACGGGTGATCCGGGTTGCCTCTCATCTGGAGAGCGACGGGCGTCGGACCGGACCGATCGACGGTGACATGCCATCCACAGGTGTCGGGACAATCGTGATGGCAACTACCGGAGACGATCTCGGTCGTTGTTTCCGCGACGCTGCTCATGGACCTACGTTAGACCTGTGTCGACGATTCAGTTTCAGCAAGTGGTGGTCGCCGAGGGCGTGATCGACCTCGGTGTCGGCCAGCCGAACAACGCGATTCTTCCCGTCGACTACGTGCGCCGCGCCGCGGAGATGCAATTCAGCGACTCGCCGGAATTCCTGCAGTACGGCGCCGAATGGGGCGACGGGTACCACCGGCTCGCGCTCGCGGACTTCCTCACGCAGTCGTACGGAGTACCCATCGATCCCGAACGGCTGTTCACCACAAACGGCAACTCGCAAGCGCTCGAGATGCTGTGCACCGTGTTGACGAAACCCGGCGACGTCGTGATCGTCGAGGAGCCGACCTACTTCCTCGCCTTCCAAATGTTTCGCGATCACGGCTTGGAGATTCGGGGAGTGCCGATCGACAGTGATGGGCTCGTCGTGGAGGCGCTCCTCGCCGAGGTCGCCGCAGTCCGCCAGTCGGGCCGGCGCGTCGCGTTCGTGTACACGATCCCGGCGTTCCAGAACCCGACCGGAGTCACGATGTCGGCCCGGCGCCGCCAAGAGCTCGTGACCGCTGCAGCGATCGAGGAGGTGCTGATCGTCGCCGACGAGGTGTACCACCTGTTGCGCTTCGCGCCTGGCAGCCATGCCGCCGCCGATGTCGGCGTACGTCGACGACGGGCCCGTGCTGTCGCTTGGCACCTTCTCGAAGATCCTCGCCCCCGGCATGCGCCTCGGCTGGGTGCACGGCTCAGTCGTCACCCTCAGGGCCCTGGCGAACTCCGGGCTGATCCTCAGTGGTGGTGGGCTGAACCCGGTGACATCGAGCTTGGCGACGGCGATGATGCGGATGGGCTGGCAGCAGGAGTACCTCGAGTGGCTGCGCGCCACCTTCGCTCGGCGCTCGGCAACCATGGTCGCCGCTCTTCGCGAGCACATGCCTGCCTGGGTCGAGTACGACGTCCCGAGCGGCGGCTACTTCGTGTGGCTGCGCCTTCCGCCCAATGTCGATGGCGGTGCGCTGCGGGCGCTCGGCAAACAACATGGCGTCGACGTGCGCCACGGCGCGCAGTTCTCTCCGACCGGTGGGATGGCGAATCATCTGCGGCTGAGCTACGCGTTCTACGACGATGACGACATCGCCGAGGGTGTTGCTCGACTCGGCCGCGCGCTTGCCGGCGCGTGAGGTTCCGGATCGTGGAATGCGGCTGCATCGTGAAATGTGGTTGCGGGGAGAGGTTGCGGCGCCACGTGGTGTAATCAAATTGCAACCCTCTCGATATCGACGGGAGATATACATAACCGCTACGGTCAGGATTCTCGGCTTGTCAGGAGCCGCGAAAACGACGGGGGTCGGCAACTGGTGGGTACCTTCGACATGCTCATTCGCGGTGGCACAGTGGTCGATGGCACCGGTGCGCCACCTCGCCTCGCCGATGTGGCGATCATCAACGATCGAATCGTCGATGTCGCGCCCGACATCGTCGGCTCGGCTAGGCGTGTGCTCGACGCGACGGATCGCGTGGTGACGCCTGGGTTCGTCGACATCCACACCCATCTCGATGCGCAGTTGGCGTGGGATCCGATCGGGTCCAGCAGTTGCTACCACGGGATCACCAGCGTCGTGATGGGCAACTGCGGCGTCACGTTCGCGCCGTGCAAGCCCGAGGACCGCGAGGTCCTGGCGGCGATGATGGAGAGCGTCGAAGACATTCCCCGCGCCGCGATTCTCGGCGGACTGGCGTGGGACTGGGTGACCTACGGCGAATACCTCGCAAGCGTCGATCGCATGCCGAAGGGGCTCAACGTCGGCGGCATGGTCGGCCATTGCGCGCTGCGTCAGTACGCGATGGGCGAGCGCGGCATCGAACAGGATCCGCCGACCGCCGACGATCTGGCGTCGATGACCGACTTGCTCGCCGAGGCGTTGCGCGGCGGCGCGCTCGGATTCAGCACCAGCCGAACATTTCTCCACAAGGTTCCCGATGGTCGACCGGTGCCGGGCACGTACGCCCAACCCGACGAGCTGTTCGCGTTCGCCGATGTGTTGCGTCGCCACGGTGCCGGGGTGTTCGAGAGCGCGAGCCGAATCGGTGAGGGTGATCGCGACAACGACGAGATGCCCGGCACCCGGGCCGAGATGGCATGGATGGGTGAGGTCAGCCGCCGTAGCGGACGTCCGGTGAGCTTCGGTCTGCTGCAGCACGACAGTCGTCCCGACCTGTATGCGCGGGTCATCGAGATGGCCAAGCACGAGAACCTCACGGGCGCGATGGTGCGGCCGCAGACCACGGCGCGCAGTGTGGGTGTGCTGTTCAGCCTCGACACACGCAGCCCGTTCGATCGGGCATCGTGCTGGCGTGACCTCAAGGAGATGCGCAACGGGAAGAAGCTGGTCGCCTTGCGCGATCCGGCGACGCGCAGCCGGTTGATCGAGGCCGCGGACGCAACGCCGCCCGCGCTCGACCTTGCTCAGTTGTTCGTCGTCAACCCACTCGACGGTTCCCCCCACCGTGGCGCGCGCTACGACCTCGATCCTTCGACGTCGCTGGCCGCGATCGCGGATCAACGCGGCATCAGCGCGGCGGCCGCATACATCGAGTTGCAACTCGAGAGCGACGGATCGCTGGTCTGCAGCTTCCCGTTCCTCAACCAGCAGATGGCTGCGGTCGAGCACATGCTCGACGAGCAGTTGGTCACGCTCGGCCTGGCCGATGCCGGCGCCCATGTCGGCCAGATTCTGGATGCCAGTCAGCCGACGTTCCTCCTCGCGTACTGGATTCGGGAGCGGGCGCGGTGGAGCCTGGAGGAAGGCGTTCGCCGTCTCACCAGCGACACGGCCGATCTGTTCGGATTGGTCGATCGCGGCCGCCTGGCAACGGGTAGTTTCGCTGACGTGAACGTGATCGACTTCGAGACGCTCGACCTTCCGGCGCCGTCGTACGTGCACGATTTCCCACATGGTGCCGGGCGCTACGTGCAGGGTGCGACCGGCTACGACTACACGGTTGTCAACGGTGAGGTGTTCATGGACCACGGCGAGCACACCGGTGTGTTCGCCGGAGCGATGCTGAAGAACGCGTCGGCGCGATGACCGACGTCAACGTTTTCGTCTGTCCTCGATGTGGCACCGATGTCACGGAGAACTTCTACGGACCGTGCCAGTCGTGTCGCACCGAACTGCGAGCCAAGTACCTCGGCGAAGGACGAGTTGTCGAGGTCGCCGAGTACGAACCGAAGATGAACGTCACACCCAACGCCGTCGCCCTGAAAGACGACTAGCAGGGCGCCGAATCGGACCCGGATCCGGAAGTGCGTAGTTTCGGCGCGCACAGGTCGCTCTGCCGTTACGCACTTCGTCAGCCCGAAGACCCCTCAGCATCGGGTCACGCCTCTGGTGCATCCCGGATCCCGTTTGGCGTCAGGCTCTTGCGAATCGTCAGTGACGAAACGCGGTTTCCGAACGGGCGTCGGTCAGGACTGGCTGGGGAGGCCGGCGCCAGGCCGGAAGGTCGGATCGTTCTCCGGCTCGTCCTTGGCTTTGCGGGCCGCGGCGCGTTCGGCCATCTGCGCCATGGTCGTCGCCATCGCCGCGGACGCTCCTTCGTGCGCCAGGATCTTGCTCATGACTGCTGCCGATGCTCCACCGATCAGCTCGGCCTTGTTGGCTTCGACGTAGTCGGCCGACGCCTGCATCGGTCGCACGGAACCGTTGAGCGCGGGGATCACGTACCGCGCCACGAGATCCCACGAGCGCCTGGCGTTCTCGCGGTTGGCCCAGTCGTGGGCAAAGCCGAGCACGACACCGAACCCACCAGTGACCTCCTGCATCTTCTCGATCGCCTCGATGAGGTCGTCGGGCGTGCCGATGACGGTCGCGCCGCCGGCCTCCGCGCCGCTCTCGGAAACCTGATCCAGCAGGTCCCACGGATCCTCGACATGCGTCGCCCCCGGTCGTCCGAGGATCTGCACGTTGTACTCGTTGTGCCAACGATGCAAGCCGTGCACCGCCTCGCGCCGGGCCTGCTCCTTGGTCTCGGCGATGTGCCAGCTCATCAGCACGCGCCAGTCGCGTCGATCGACCGTCGAACCATGTGCTGCTGCGGCCTCCTCGGCGAAGGCCCACTGCGTGGGCAGAGCCTGCAGGCCCTCGGCGCTCGTCGAGGCGATCGACAGCACGCCGATCCCGTACTTGCCGGCGATCTGCATGCCGCTGGGACTGATGCTCGATGCCGTCGCCATCGGCATCTGCTCCTGGATCGGCAGGATCTGCAACGCCGCCTCGTGCAGCGTGAACCAGTCGCTGTCGTAGCTGAATCGCTCCTCGCCGTTGAGCAGCCGGATGATGATGCCCATCGCTTCGTCCTGGCGATCGCGCAGCAGCATCGGGCTGATGCCCATCGTGCGTGCGTCGCTGGGCAGTGCGCCGGGCCCGCTGCCGAACATGGCTCGGCCCCTGGTCATGTGATCGAGCTGCACCATCCGCTGGGCCACGTTGAACGGATGGTGATAGGGCAGCGACACGACCCCGGTGCCGAGCATGATCCTGTTGGTCACCTGGCCTGCTGCAGCGAGGAACATCTCCGGCGAGGCGATCATCTCCCATCCGCTGGAGTGATGCTCGCCGCACCAGAACTCGTCGTAGCCGAGGTGGTCGAGATGCGTGGCCAGCTCGAGATCACTCTGGAACTGCAACGTCGGGCTCTCCCCGAGTGGGTGATGTGGAGCAAGAAACGTGCCGAACCGGAGTCGAGGAGACCGCATCTCCCAAGACTAGAGAGCGGCGCCGGTCCGACGCTCGGCCCGGGCAAATCGTCACGGCAAATTCTGCCGCGTGGGCGGCTATCCTGAGGGCTCCCTTCGGGGACGTAGCTCAGTTGGCAGAGCGCTACCTTTGCAAGGTAGATGTCAGGGGTTCGATTCCCCTCGTCTCCACCCTTTGAACTCCTGCTCAGACGTGAGCGGGCTGGACAGCCTTGCTTCGGGCCCGCATCACGACCTGCACAACAGTCCACATCGGGGCGATGATCAACACGATGCGCGCGGCCATCACGTCGCGCTGGGCAACGGCGAGCCAGATCATCGACCCCAACCAAGCGGCCATGAACGCCAGCGAGATGGCGCGGTGCTCACGTACCGACACCGGGTGAGGGAACTCGACCTTGGAGAGCGTGAGACCGCAGAAGACGACACAGATCGCGAGCGTGACCCACGGGTTCGGATGCAGGAGGTACAGCGTCGGGATGATCATGTTCCACTCGGCCGGGAACCCCCTGAACCAGCCGTCCGGCGTTTCCTGATCCGTCCGCGACATCCACAGTGCGCTGACGAACAGGATCGCGAAGCCGAGCGGGCCCACGGTCTTGGGCGGCAGGACATCGAACTTGCACAGGAACGCAACTGGGATGATGGTGCAGGTGAAGTAGTCGATGATCAGGTCGAGCGAGTTGCCGTTGAGTTCGGGGATGCGATTGCGGACGTCGAGTTTGCGAGCAATTGGACCGTCGATCCCGTCCAGCAGCAATGCCGCGATCAGCCACAGGATCGCGGCGCGTGCGTGTCCGTCGATGACCGCGTTGAGGCCGACCATGCCGACGATCACGCCACTCGCCGTCAGAGCGTGAACCGCCCATGCGGCGCGGATGTGCCGATCGGTGTACTCGGTCGCGGCAGTCTCGACAGGACTCATGCCAGATTGGTACCCCGCTGCGGCCGTGGTTAAGCCGTTATGGTGCATTTCCATGGCAGCCGATCAACGAAGTCGGCGCATCCCCGCCTATGTGATCGGTGTGCTCAGCGCTGCATTCGTGCTGATAGCGGGGATCCTCCTCGACGGCTTCGACGTCGTCGTGGTCGGCTGGCTGATCTGCGCGGGACTGATCGCTCTCGTGGTCACCCGCTACATGCACATCGTTGCGCCCGTCGACGAAGGGGCCGGACTAGCAGTGGGGTACGACGCACTACCGATCCTGCTACTGGGAGCCTGGGTCGTGACCATTGCTGCCTTGCTCACGGAGCACTGGTGGCTCGCCGCCGTGGGCGGACTGCTGTGCCTCTACCACGCGCTGATCGTCGTGCCCCGAATGATCGCGGCTCGCGTGCCGCGCTGGGCGAAACATGCACCGACCCTCGAGATCGTCGTGGCCAATGTCTTCATCGACAACGAGACCCCCGATGCCGCCGCGCGGCAACTCGTGTCTGCGTCAGCCGATGTCGTGATCATCGTCGAGTCGACCTCGAAGTTCATGAAGGTGTTCGACGAAGCCGGCGGCAGCAAGACGTATCCCCACCGCGTCAATGATCCCGACGATCACAGTGACTACGCAGTGACCGTGGTCAGCAAGCACGAGCCCGGGCCGCGATCGCAGATGACGACGATCGGTCCGCTGCGACTGGCGATCCTCGACATCGAGGTCGACGGCATCAGCACGTTGGTCGTCGCCCTCAACCCGATGGCGACGGTCGATCCCGGCGGGCACGAAACCTGGAAGGAACAGATCGATGCGCTGAAGGATCTCGTGCCGACGCTCGAGGGTCCGGTGGTGATTGCCGGAGATCTCAACACCACCCGGTACCGACCGGAGTTCGAGGAATTGCTCGAGCTCGGCCTGCATGACGCGATCGACTCACTGGGAAAGGGGCTGAATCCGTCGTTCAAGCTCGGGGCGAGTGGCGTCCTCTCGACGGTCGGCGCTGTTGCCCGTCTCGATCATGCTTTGGTGAACGACTGCGTGTTTCCAGTGTCGGTCGAGAACCTCGAGGCCTGCGGCAGTGATCATCTTCCGTTCAAGCTCCGGGTAGCCGTCCGCGCCTCAGCTGTTCGATAGTCCAGTGCGCGCTCAGCGAGCGACGCGCGACCCATCACTGGCGACGCGTTGCATTGGTCGCGGCGTCGGATACGACTCGGCCATCGGCTGCAACCGGTCTCGACCACGTTCACAACGCGTCGGCTACTCGACACCATTCAATGGTCTTCGACGTAGATCACGAATCCACGCCCACGAGAAGTATTGATGCAGATGTTCAGTTCGGCGATGCGTCGTCGCAGACGCTGCACGACGTAGTCGAGTGACCGTTGACCGGGCACGTGGCCGTCGGGCCACAAGAGCTTCTCGAGCTCGTCGCGACCGACGACGGTTCCCGAATGGTCCAACAAGCGAGTGACGATCTTCGCTTCCGATGGGCTCAGGGCAACACTTGCCCCGGCTCGTCGCAGCACTCGATCGCCATCGATGGTCGGGGCGACCGATGCGTACTCGGCCATCCGCTCCAGTAGGTGCTCGGCCTGGACGATCAGTTGCTCGTCGTCGACCGGCAACCGCGCCCAATCCTCCGCAAGCCCGATGGGATTCGGGGGACTGGCATCGGCCTCGACCAGGAGCAGTCGCGGCACGCCAGCGCGAGCGAGGGCGGAGCGAAGCGCAGCTTGTTCCGGCCAGCGAACGAGTTCGACCCCGAAATGAGCGAGCCGCTCCATCAACGCTGATGGAGCGGGCTCGGTCTCATCCGACGACCGCTTCATTGTTGCGACCGTCGTGCCATCGTGTTCTGGTCCGCGGTGGTGGCGCACCCTCAGAGTGCGTCGGTTCCCATCTCCCCAGTGCGAACCCGCATGACGCGGTCCAGCGGCACGGACCAGATCTTGCCGTCACCGATCTTCTCGGTTCGGGCAGCGTCGGCGATGACATTCACGACGCGGTCGACAATGTCTGCGGCTACGACGACTTCGATCTTCACTTTCGGAAGGAAGTCGATCTTGTATTCAGCGCCACGAAAGTTTTCCGAGTGCCCTTTCTGGCGCCCGTAACCTTTCACTTCCGTGACGGTGAGCCCTGTGACGCCGTTGGCTTGAAGGGCTTCTTTGACGTCATCGAGCTTGTGCGGCTTGATGATTGCGGTGATGAGTTCGACCATGTTGGTTCTCCGTGTCCGATCGTTGCGTTAGCTGGTCTGGCCGGTGTACGCGGCCTCAGGTCGATATGCCGGTGAACCGTGCTCGTGGATGTCGATGCCTTCCAGCTCGCCCTCTTCGGAGACACGCAATGTGCCGGTCATCTTCACGCCGAGCATCAACGCCATGGCGATGAGGAAGGCGGCGCCGCCAACGACGGCGTTGCCCCAGATCTGGGCGACGAGCTGCTTCGTGCCGCCTCCCCAGAACAGGCCCTTCACGTCGTTCCATTGACCGGTGGCGAACAGACCAAGGCTCCAGGTGCCCCAGATGCCGGCGATGCCGTGCACTGCGACGGCGCCGATCGGATCGTCCACCCGCAGCCACTCGATGAAGTCGATGCCGAAGACGACGATGATGCCTCCGACAAGTCCAATGACCACCGCCCCGAAAGCATTGACCCAATAACACGGACACGTGATGGCAACGAGTCCACCCAGGAACCCGTTGATCGTGATGCCCATGTCCCATTTCTTGACCCGGAAGTAGACCACGGCGAGCGCTGACAGACCTCCGGCTGCCGCTGCCAGGGTGGTGTTGGTCGCCACACGTCCGATGCCTTGGATGTCGATCGCCGACAGCGTGCTGCCGGGGTTGAAGCCGTACCAACCGAACCACAGGATCACGCCGCCGATTGCGGCGATGGTCAAGTCGTGGCCCGGTGGAAGTCCGCCTCCATCGCGCTTGAACTTGCGGCCGAGGCGTGGGCCCAACACGATGGCGCCGGCGAGAGCGATCATGCCGCCCATCGTGTGCACGACGGTCGAGCCGGCGAAGTCACGGATCCACACGCCGTTGTGCGGCGTCTGCAACCAGCCGCCCGGACCCCAGACCCAGTGGCCGAGGATCGGGTAGATGAAACCGCTGACGCCGATGCTGTAGAGCAGGTCGCCCTTGAAGCCCGTGCGGCCGACCATGGCACCGGAGGTGATGGTCGAGCAGGTGTCGGCGAAGGCGAACTGGAACAGGAAGAAGGCCATGAAGGCCACGCCCGTGTCGAACGTACCGTGGTACGTGTACGTCTGTTCCGCTCCGTTGAGGAAGAAGTACTGGTGACCGATGATTCCGTTGCCGAAGCCGAACATGAATGCGAAACCGAATGCCCAGAACAGCAGGGCACACAAGCAGGTGTCGACGATGCATTCCTGCAGCACGTTCACGACCTCACGAGTGCGGGCGAACCCGGCCTCGAGCATCATGAACCCGGCCTGCATGAAGAACACCAGGAAGGCCGCCACCAACACCCACGCGGTGTTGACGCCGTTGATGGCACTGGTTACCTGCGTCTCGACATCGTCTGCCTGCGGCAAGCTCGCGGCGTGGGCGACCGTGCCCACGATCCATGGACCGAGCGAGATGATGGCGTAGAACGCCACTGCTAGCCCGAGGAGTTTGCCGCCGAGGAACGTGACAAAGAATTTCTGCCGTTCTCGATCGGCCAACCTCGCCTTCAAGGTCAGAGTATTCACGCGATCCCTCTCTCTCTAGGAACCCACCTTGGGTTCCACGGCAAGGTATGCGTCAGAGGTTTCTCGACCGTCTCCACATTGTTAAGCGAAGATGACCAGCACGTTCGCGGCGCGTGAGCAGTGTCAATCGATCGTGCTGGCGACCATCGCGATGATCATCACCGCGCCACCGCCCACGACCGCCAGCATCGCCCGCCGCAAGTGGATGTACTTGCGTTTGGCGATCCGCGACATGATCAGCAACTGCTGCGCGTGGCGTTCGGTGGCCACGGCCGCATCGGCGTTGACCGCGGCGAGCAACGCCTGATGCGTGTCGAACTGTGCTTGTTCCCCGAAGTACCTCGCCTTGCCCGGCTCGGGGTTTCCGACTCGCGGAATCACAGCCAGACCGAGCAGCACCATCGACACGACGAGTGTGCCGACGGCGATCAGCGACAGGACCGTGACGGCTGCGCCGTTGGTGCGGAGCTCCTGTCCGCTGTCGAGCAGCAGGTTCGCGAGCAAGGCCGTTGCGGTCGCGACCGCGGCAAAGATGATGCTGGCCTTGGAGTCCGAAACCCTGATCTCTTCGCGGCACTCGTCGAGTAGTCGGAGGATGTAGGACTCGTCGCTCATTTACCCCCCGTGACCAGGTCCTTTGGACCCCCGCTCGTCTCGTTACAATACCACACGAATCACTTGACGATCGCCGTTCGACGGACCACGATGGCAGTGCGGTGGGAGGCGGTCGAGGGGCGGATCTTCCACTCGTCTATTCGATGAGTGACGTGAAATTGGCGACTGAGATTTCTGGACGGACACTGCACGCGTACGTCTCGGATCTGGCGCTCGACGTGATGAAGGCTGCACCGACATCAGGCTGGATCGACGTCGACGGATCGCTCGCCTTCTTCGACATCTCCGGCTTCACGAAGCTCACCGAACGTCTCGCCGCGCTTGGACGAAGCGGTGCCGAGCACATCAACGATGTGCTCAACACCGTCTTTCGTGGACTGATCGCCACGGTGTTTCGACATGGCGGCGACGTGCTGGAGTTCGGTGGAGACGCGATGGTGGTGCTGTTCACCGGCGACTGTCACGAGCGCCGCGTGGCAACGGCGACCGCCGAGATGTTTCGCTTCATGGCGGCCGACGGCCGCATCGTGACGCCGCTCGGCGACGCGAGGCTGCGCATGTCGTGCGGCATCGCCAGCGGATCACAGGCGTACTACTTGCTCGGCAACACACGCCGCGCGACTGGTGGTCGCTGGACCGGTCAGCACAGCGATGGCGCAACTCGAGGCGGCCGCCAACGCAGGTGAGGCGTTGATCAACGAGTCGTTGGCCGCTGCGTTGCCGCGAGAGTGGACGACACGCCGACATGGCGACGGCGCGATGCGATTGCAGCTCTCGCGAATCGCCGACGACGGCCGGCCGGTAGGCGAGGGCCTGCGTGCCCTGGCGAACGGCTGCGACGCCGAGACGACACAGTTGTTGCCGACCCAGTTTCGCTCACTGCTCGACGTCGCTCACCGAACCGGAGAGCTGAAGCAAGTCGCGATGTCGTTCATCCGACTGAATGGCACCGACGATCTGCTTGCGTCCGATGGCACTGCCGGCGTGAATCGCGTGCTCGCCGAGATCACGGAGATCGTCGACCGCGCTGCATCCGACCTCGATGTGTGCTGGCTCGAGACCCAGGCCGAAGCAAATTCGGTGCGGTGGACGTTGGTCGCCGGCGCCGCCGACGGCGACGGAGCGCGACGGAGAGCGCCTGCTACGAGTGGTGCGACGCATCGCCGACGAGAGCCCGTTGCCACTGAGAATCGGAGCCAATCTCGGCGTCGTCTTCGTCGGCGACATGGGGCATCCGCAACGGTGCACGTACATCGTGATGGGCGACGCGACGAACCTTGCTGCACGCTTGATGGCCAAGGCTGCGCCGGGTCAGATCATCGCCGGCGAGCGGTTGTACAACACCTGCACGTCGCGCTTCGACTGGACGCCGTTGGAGCCCTTCCTCGTGAAGGGCAAGCGGGCGCCCGTGCACGCGTTCGTCGTGGACCGTCTGGCGACCGACAGATCGGAGGATGTCGACACCACCACGGGTGCGCCGATGGTCGGCCGCGACGTGGAGTTGGCAGCTCTACAGAAGGTGGTTGCGGCCGGCGGTGTGGTGGAGCTCGTCGGTGAAGCCGGAGTCGGCAAGAGCCGCCTGTGGCATGAGGCGCGGCGAATCGAGAATGCCCGGCGTTGGTTCGTGATGCGCGCCGAGCCGCACGAGAACGCTTCTGCATACCTCCCGTTCCGCCGATTGATCCGGGCAGCTGCGGGGATCGATCCGCGAGCCGACGCGTCTGACGGCGGGTCTGTCGATCGCTGCGTTCGTCGACACGGTCGCGCCCGATCTCGAGCAATGGCTGCCGCTGATCGCCGACGTGATCGGAGCCGATGTCGCAATGACGGCTGAAGTCGAAGCACTCGATATTGCCTTCCGCTCGGATCGCTTGCGACTCGCGGTTGCCGAGCTGGTTCTGGCGCTCGCGGGTCCCGGCGCGGTGATCGTGTTCGAGGACGTCCATTGGATCGACGAGGCGTCGCGTGCCCTCGTCGATGTGCTGATCGGGTTGATGGGCACACATCTCTCGCTGATCGTGACCCGCCGCACCGAAGGTTGGTCACCGGCCTCGGCGACAACCATCGAGCTCAGCGCGATCGACAGCGAGTTCGCCGATCAACTGTTGTTGCGCGAACTTCCAGCGAGCGCGGCGAGCGACGCGACTCTGTCGAGGCTGCGTGCATCGGCGGCGGGCAATCCTCTGTACCTCATCGAGCTCGCCCGCTCGGTCGCGAGCACGTCGACGCACTCTGGTGAGGCGTTTCCGGAGACCGTCGAAAGGGTGTTGGCGGCACGCATCGATCAGCTACCCGTCAGCGGACGAGAGCTGATCCGCGATGCATCGGTGCTCGGCTCGACGATGACGAGATCGCTCGCCAGTCGTGTGCTGGATCGCGTTGATCTGGTCGCGCCGGAGACATGGCAGCGCGAGCTCGGCGACCTGGTGGTGATCGACGACGGTTCTGTCAGGTTCCGCCACGACATGGTGCGCGTTGCCGCGTACGAAGGCCTCTCGGTGCGTCGCCGCCGTGAAGTCCATCGACGCGCCGGCGATGTGATCGAGGAGTGGGGCGAAGCGGTTCCCATCGCCGATCCGGTGTCTGCGTTGGCGTTCCACGCGAGCGGTTCTGGCATCCCCGAGCGCATCGTCAAGTGGAACCACGAAGCCGCGGAGGCGGCGATCGCCAAAGGTGCCATGGAGATCGCCGAGTCATTGCTGCGCGACGTCGTCGGCGCCCAACGCGCCACCGGCGCGGAGCAGTGCGCACTCCTCGCCACCCATCGACGCCTCGCCTTCGCCGCCGAACGCGCCGGCCACCCGGAGCCCGCTCTCGACGCGCTCGTCCAGGCCGCACGACTGGCCGACGACCGTGAGCGAGCCTTGATCGCAGTTGATCGAACTCGAATGTTGGAGAAGCTCGGCCGCTATCGCGCCGCACTCGTCGTTACCTCGAAAGCCCTGAAGTCGTGCTCGGATCCGAACGTTGCTGGCCATCTGCGGCTGGCTCGTGCGACCATACGAAACTTCCTCGGCGAGTGGAAAGAGTGTCTGGTGCTCTGTCGAGATCTTCTCACGGACTTCGAGCAGAGTGATGACCGTCGGTTGCTGGCCCAGGCTCACCTGCTCGCCGAGTGGTGTTGCTTGTCTCTCGGCCAGAGCGAGCGTGCCGAACACGAGCGCGCCGCGATGGATCTACTGACGGACCTCGATGACTCGATCGGACTGGCAAACCTCTTTCTCAACCGTGGTATCAGTGCCTGGGGTGAGAACAGGACGAACGACGCTGTCGATGATTTCCGTTCGAGTTCGCACTACTACGAGCGTGCAGGCGATGTACTGGGCGCGGCTCTTGCCGACAACAACCTGGCTGAGATTCTGACCCTTCAATTTCATCTCGACGCGGCACGGGAACTGCTGACCCGTGCCAGGCGGGTAACTGAGGCCGCCAACTACCCACACGGGACTCTGACGACGATCAGCGGGCTCTCCCGCATCGCGTTGTGGCAGGGACGCGTTGACGAAGCCCTTCAGCTTCAAGAGGAGGCATTGCGGGGCTTTCGCAGGCTCAGATCGGACGATCTCGTTGTCGACTCGCTCGTTCGGCTTGTCGAAGTCCGCGTATTGGCGGGTGACACAGTCGCCGCCCTCGCAGCTGCCGACGAAGCTGCCAAGGCTCTTGCAAACTTGGGCGGCACACCAGTTGTTGCCGCGACCCTCGCCAGGTACACCGCCCGGGCACTGCTGCAAGCGGGTCGGATCGAGGAGGCCCGTCAGTCGTTCGACACAGCCCTGCGAGTCGCGACCGCAGACGGATCGAGCTACGAGATTGCCCTGGCGTTGATGGGTCTTGGACGAATCGATGGCGACGACGATCGAGTCTCCGACGGCTCTCGCGCAGCTTCGCGAGTTGGGCGTTGTCGCCCCGCCGCCAGGCTCCTAGTTGGTCACTCTGAAGTCGGACATGTAGGTCACTCGACCTCCGCCGGCCAACTCGACGGTGGCGACCATCTGGTGGTTGCCATTCCGAAGCCGGCGGGTATCGAGAGCGACTGGTATTCCGCGACGTGCGCCGAACGCGTCGTACGGTACCGCCGTGTCGAAGGAGACCGATCGGCCGTCGAGGCTGAAGGTGACTCGACGAAGTCCGGCGATCGCGTCGGTCGCCGGCCCGAGGAAAATGAACCGCTGACCCGCGAGCGTCGCACCACTGAGCGGCGCGGACAACGCACGATCCCGTGTTGCAGACACGACGAGGCTGTGTGGCGTGGTGTCGGCGATCGTGAACGTGGAGTCGAGCACGACGCGGGAACCGTTTCGCATCAACGCCGTGGCAGTGATTCGATGGTTGCCCAACGTCAGCAGGTTCGACTCGAACGGCAGGGCGTCCAACTCGCACCGGCGACACGGCCGACGGGTCGACGTGTCGGCAAAGTCGAACGGCGCGGTGCGATCAGTTGCAAACGCCGTGCCATCGAGCGTGAACGTCACCTGGCGGACATCCGACGGTCGCGCCGCACCGACGAAGATGTACTCGCTGAGTCCCGACCGCATGACAGCGCCAGTCAACGGGCGCACGTTGCTCGTCCTGGACGGGTCGTCGGCGACTGAGAGTGAAGGCCGCCCGGAGCGGCGGTGACCGTGATGGAGACCGTTGCCGGCGCCGATTGGCTCTGCCCGTCGGTCGCCGCGTAGGTGAAGGAATCGCTCCCGACGAATCCCGCCACGCTCGAGTAGGTGCGCGTGGCGCCGGTTCCCGTGAGCGGCCCGTGAGCCGGGCTCGTGAGGATCACGAATGTCAGTGGGTTGCCGTCGATGTCGGTGCCCGACAGGGTCAGCGGTGTCGATTGGCCCGAGACCGTCGAGACCGTGACAGGGTTCGCCACGGGTGCGTCGTTGACCGCCGTGACGCTGATCGAGACGGTTGCGGTACTCGAGTCCGCGGCGCCATCGTTGACCTTGAAAGTGAACGAATCCGGTCCGTTGTAGTTCGCAGCCGGCGAGTAGGTGAGGTTTGGTGCGGTCCCGGACAGCACCCCGTGAGTGGGCTGAGCGACTACGACGAAGGACAGCGAGCTACCGAGATCCGGATCGGAGCCGGCGAGCACGATCGTCACCGGAGTGTCCTCGTTCGTGGTGACGGTCTGCGGTGTTGCAGTGGGCGCCGAATTCGGCGGGAGCTGTCACCGTCAATTCCGCGGAGCCGATTCCACTCCAGTTGCCGGCAACGTCGATGGCACGCACCGAGACGGTGTAGGTCCCCGCGCCGAAGTCGCTGGAATCACTGCTGTCAGCGAGGTACCAGACAGAGTGAGCGGCGAGGCGCTGCCGACACCCGGGTCAGCGCCGATCCACCACTCGCCACCGGCCAACCCGGACAACGCATCCGACGACGCCGCGGTGAGGTTGGTGGTTTGTGCGACGAGCCGTGATGCGGGCTCCAAGGTGACGACCGGAACCGACGGCGCGGTCAAGTCGACCTTCACCGTGTCGGTGATCGTCGTCGTCAGGCCGGCGTGGTTGGTAGACGTTCCACTCAGGACAAGTGCTCCGCCCTCCTGGGTTCCAGTCGACTGCGGCGGTGGGCACGAGGCGATACCCGATCCCGTGTCGGCGCACGTGTACGTCGCGGACACCCCTGTGTTTCGCCACCCGGCAGAATTCGCCTGCGGTGCAAGCGCCGAGGTGATCTGCGGTGGCGACGAGTCGATTCGGATGGTCACGCTCGCTGTGCCACCGTCGGCGGCGGTCACCTCGATCACGTGGGTTCCATCGGTGAGGCCGGCAGGTGTGAACGGCGCAAGGTAGGGCAACTTCGGGCTACCGTCGATCGACACGTCGAACGTTGCAGACGATCCAGTCACGGCGATTTGTGGTGCAGAAGCGAACCAGCCGGACGCGGGTGCCGCGGGCGTCAAGGCGATGGTCGGCGCAGGCGGAGGGGGAGGCGTCGGAGCGAAACCGGGTCCCTTGTTGGCAGCCCACGAGACATTGCCGGCGCCATCGACGACCTGTACGACCACCCGGATCTGTTCGTTGCTGATTCCGGTGGGAACCGCGAGTGAGCCGACGAACGAGCCAGCACTCGGCCCGAGGTCGAGACTCTGCCAATCGCCGCCCGCTTGATACAGCGCGACCGCGCGATGAATTCCCGATGCGTCACTCGCAGTGATGTTGATGTCGGCGAACGTGTCACCGGGCGAGCGTCGGAGAACGACCTCGCCGACCTTCGGTGCGATCCAGTCGCGTGGAGTCCGAGTAGTAGACGTCGCCCGACATGCGGTCGTACAAGACCTGCGTGCCCTTTCCATTGGGATCGTCGGGAGCTGTCGCGAGGAACTGACCCGGGATCAGAATCAGCTTCTCGCGCTGAGCCACGCCGTCGGGTCCAAGGAGGCCCTGGGTGTCGCTCGAGGTTGTCACGCCTGCCAAGCGAGTGGGGAAGGCGGCAACCGAGTTGACCGCTTCCGGCTCGCCCGCAGCGTTGTCGAGTGTTGGACGGCTGAACGCGGCATCGAAGTCGGGTACGACCTGGCCCGTGCGAAGTCCGCTGACCACTGCACCATGCGCGGGCAGCAGCGAGTTGTCGGCTGCGGCCGCGGTGACGTCGAGCTCGGCGCGAGGTTGGACAGGCCGGCTCGCCGTGATCTGTGGCAGCTGCGGGCCGGTGCCGGTGTTCGCCTCGTACCACTTTCCGATGTCGCCGGATTTGGCGGCGAACGTGAAGTCCTGGCTGTAGGGAGTGGAGGACAATCCCGCCGCTCCGGCGACCGGTGATGTGGTCCCGTTCGGTGGTGTCGGACGCACCGGTCGCTGCGTGCCAACGGCAAACATCGGCAAGCCGTACAGGATGGTGCTGGAGAGCGCCTTCTCGTCGTAGGCGCCATACAGGCCTTGGCTCCCGAAGTACTGCTGTTTCGCGTTGCGCAACGCGTCGCCCAGCGACACTGCACCATCGAGTTGACCGGCGAACAGTGTCATCAACCGTTCTTGCAGACCGACGCTGACCTGATCCCCGTATCCGTATCCGGTGCTCGCTACGTACGCGGCGCCGCGTGCTGTGAGCGCAGCCGCGAGATCGTCTGGCTGCGGCTCCTCCTCCCACGGTGGCGTCGGAGACGGCAAGACCGGAGTGGCAACCCATCGAGAGGATGAGACGAGCACCATCGGGGATCGCCGCGGCGAGGGCGTCGGCGAGGATCTTGTCACCGTTGGCGGCCTGGAACTGCGGTGTGATCCGCGTGCCCGAAGATTGCCGAAATCGATGGTGACGGCGGACCGCCGATGTCGCCGAGCAGTTCGTCTCCCGTCCATGTGCTGTCGTTCAACGGCCCGGTGACCGTGGCCGGCGCACCGTTGGCCGAGGCCAAAGCGCTGTCAAGCGCTTTGGCGAACCATGCTGGCGCCGTCGGTCATGAAGTCGTAGCCAGCGGCGTAGGCGTGGCTGGCGTCGAGGCGACCCGACGCTCCAGCAAACGCATCGATCTGGGCGGTGATCTGAGCGGGCGTTTCTACGAGCCGACCGAGTGCCAGCTCTGGAACGTAGAGCCGGCGTGTCGCCCATTGGATGGGATCGAGGTCGCCGTACGGATCGTCGCTGAGGAAGTGGCTCGTGCCAAGGGCACCGAAGTACGGACCGTTGACGTCGAACTCGTCGGCGTATCCTTCTCGTTGCCGACCCGAGTGGTGTCGTCGAGGCGTGCCATCGGAACGATGTCGTCGCCACCGACGACCACGACGTTGGCCAGGGAGAGATGCTCCGACACTGCGGGGAGGGCGCCGTTTCGAATGCCGACAACGAGACGGGTGATGTCGTTGACGACCTTGTTGGCCTGATCGGTCGCGCACGGGTTCGCGTTCCACGTGTCGTACGCGGAAGCAACACCGGGGTCGCCTTCGACCGGGATGACGACGCCGTTGACGTCTGGCCGTGATGCCAACGATGCGAGCTTGGCCATCACTCCGCTGGCTGCAGCTTGGCCGAACGTGTCCCCCAATCGCTGCTGGTTCACGAGGATGATTGTCGAGAGATCCGCAGGCAGCGTGCTGAGGTCTGGCAACGTGCCGGCGACGCCGCCGGTGCGCGGCATACGCCGCGCACGTCGGAGTGTTCGGAGGGTCGACCTGACGGACGCGCAACACGTAGGGCAGGTTCGATGTCGACGCGTTGTACGAACTGACCTGCATCAGGTCCGGCTCGATCACATCGACCGCTTCGACGTCGGTATTGCGTGCGGCCGACCGACCGACGACGGTACGACCATCGATCACCGGTACTCCGGCATCGGTGTCGGGCTCCGGGGATACTCCGACGGCCGATACATCGAGTGGTTCTGCTGCGAGCGGGGGAGCAGATGGCGTTGCGGTACGCGTGGCGACGGGCGACGGCGAGTTTCCGGGACGGTCGGTTGCTGGGCCATAGACCACCAGGTCGCCGTCGCCGGCGAGGTGGCTGAGGCGCACTCCGACTTGAGCTGCTGGTGTCGAGTTGAAACCGTAGAGGTCGACGTCGTCGGCGTGGTCGACGTACCCGAGATACAGCACGTCGCCCTCGACCGGTAGTGCTGTCGCTGGATCGTTTGACGCGTCACTTGTATCGACGATTCCGACGACGCCTGCGGTCGTGGCGGCACCGTTGGTGATCTCGACCTTGGCGACGGCCCTGGCCTGGCCGAGCTCGAGGCCCGGTGTCGTGCGGAACGAGAGTGTGTAGTCGGTGTCGGCCTGGAGATCGGCAAGGTTCCACACGAGAACTTGACCGGTCGCTCCATCGCTGAGATCTGGCCCGCTGGCGAGACCGGCGACTGGTGTCAACGAGTTCAGCGCTGCCGGAGCTGGCCGGGTCGCAGTCGGAGTGAAGTACCGGAATCCTGGCGGGAGGGTCACGGTAACGACCGTGTTGAACGGACCGGGCCCGCCCGCGCGCGCTGGAGATCGCGATGCCGAGGTTCCAGTCGAGCGTCGAGCCGGTCCGGGCAAAGTCCTGCAGCCCTGCAGTGTTCAGGTCGACGTCCTCCCACGGGAAGTCCGCTTGGTCGAGCGAGCCGACGATCACGTCGTTGATGTCGAGAGTCGCAGGCAACGCCGACGCGATCTGGGTCAGTGAGATTGGTGGATTGCCGGCGAGTGTGTGATCGAAGAATGCCCGGCCGACATCTTGAATGCGCGCGCCGGGTCGCAGTGCGCCAGCGGCCCGTGCCTGCCCGAGCGTCGCGGTTGGCGAGCAGTCGAAACCACTCGAGCAGTTGACGACGAGATCCCGTCGGCCGTACGCGCCGTCGTTGGGATTGGAGTCGTTGATTGGAATATCGGAGATCAGCACGGAACCCAACGCGATCGAAGCGTCGAGCGCGGCCGTCACCGTGATCTGGCCGATATCGGTGGCGAACAGGTTGAGCTCGTTCAATTTGGCGTCGAGTACGGGAGCGCCGACGAAGCTGGCGATGTTCGCCGCCAGTGGGATCCTGCGAAGGTCAGGATGTTCGGAGAGCACCTTGGCAGCGATCGGATCGACGTCGAGCTCGGTCAGCGTCGTTTGTGGTCCGACCGCGATCGTGCCGCACGTTGTGATTCCGAGTGTGTCTGCTGCGAGCCGGTCGCACCAGGTCTGTGTTCCGTACCGAAGAGCAACGAGTGGGGTCGCGCCGATGAGGGTGGCGGCGGGCGAGGTATCGGCGAGGGGTGTCCCGTCGAAGAAGGAGACATCAGCGAGAGTGAGATCGCGCAGCGCCGGCGTCAGCAAGCCCGGCGTTTCATAGAGCAGGAGGAATTGTCCCAGCGTGATGCTTTGTGTCGGTTGCCCGGCGAGGTCGGTTCCAGCGAGCAGAGCCGGCCAGCCGCCCGGAAACTCGACAGGGATCTCCGACAGCGGAGCGTCTTCAGCGCCCGCCGCGCGATGAGCGAAGGGTGCAAACTCTGACAGCGGTGCGCGCCTGGCGAACGGAGCGCGGTGAGCGAAGGGCGCGCGGTGAGCGAAGGGCGCGCGGTGCGCGAAAGGTGCGTTCGACACGTCGACGTCGAGGGCTCGCATCCGCTCGTACGGGATGTCGGCCAGGTTGATCGAGGTCGCACCGGGGCCGGTCGTCGGAGTGGCAGGGGCGAGGGTCGCGGCAATCGGGGATGGCTGGACAGTGACCGACACGGTGCCGTCGGAGACGCCGCCGAATCCGTCGACGATGGTGTACGTGAACGAGTCGCTCCCGAAGAAGCCGGGGTCGGGCGTGTAGGTGCACAACGTCGTGGTGCAACTGACCACACCGTGCGATCCGTGATTGAACGAGTTGATCGTCAGCGTGTCGCCATCGGCATCGGTGTCATTCGCAAGGACGTCGATGGCGACCGGTGATTCCTGTGTCGTCGTCGCGGTGTCTGCATTGGCAACGGGGTCGATGTTCGCCCGAGTAACTGTGATGGTGATGGTGCCCTGGGCCTCGAGCACGCCATCGCTGACCTTGTAGACGAAGACATCGGTCATCGGCGAGTTCGGTGCGATATAGGTGAGCGTCGGGGCCGCGCCCGTGAGCGTGCCGGTCATCTGACCGACCGTCGGTGTCACCACCGACCACGTCAATGGCTGACCATCGGGGTCGATTGCAGACAGCGTGATCGACAACGTTCCGCCGGCCTGGACCGTGTAGCTCGCTGAGTTGGCGATCGGTGGGTTGTCGGTGGTGTTGACGCTGACAACGACCAGCCCGCTGGCTGTGAGGCCGTGGGTATCGCGCAACGTGTAGGTGATCTGCTCGATGCCGGTGAAGCCGGGGTTGGGTGTGTAGTTGATGCTGTTGCTGAAGACGGCAACGGTGCCATGTGCAGGGGTGGTCGCCGTCACGACCGAGAAGCTGTCGCCCTCGGGATCGAAGTCGTTGCCGACCACGAACACGTTGATTGCCGTGCCGTTGGAGGAGGCGCTGTCGGGTACCGCGACCGGTGGCTGGTTCGGGTCACCGTTGGCGAGGATGCGGATGATCACGTTGGCTTGGGCGACGTGGCCGTCGGTGTCGGTGACGAGGTAGTTCAGTTGGTGATCGGTGTTGGCCAAGCTCGGGTCGCTGCTGGGCACGTAGATGAACCCGTTGGTCACATCGCCGGTGAGAGTGCCTTCGTTGCCGGGCTCCGACACCGATGCGAGCGTCAGCGGTCCGCCTTGCGGGTCGACGTCGTTGGACAACAACTCGGAGGGGGTCAACGCGACCAACCCGTTCTGATACACGTAGGAGTAGTCATTGTTTGCGACCGGTGTCTGATCCCCGGTCACACCACTGTCGACCCACACCTCGATCAGTCCAGTGGCGGTCAGTCCGTGGGTGTCGCGGACGGTGTAGGCGATGTGCTCGATGCCGGTGAAGCCGGGGTTGGGTGAGTAGTTGATGCTGTTGCTGAAAACGCTGACGGTGCCGTGTGCGGGGGTGGTGGCTTTGACGACGAGGAAGCTGTCGCCGTCGGGGTCGAAGTCGTTGCCGACCAGGAACACGTTGACTGGTGCGCCGTTGTCGGTGCGGGCGACATCGTCGCGGGCGATCGGGGCCCGGTTGGGGTCGCCGGCGGCGAGGATGCGGATGATCGACGTTGGCTTGGGCGACGTGGCCGTCGGTGTCGGTGACGAGGTAGTTCAGTTGGTGATCGGTGTTGATCGAGGCTCGGGTCGCTGCTGGGTGTGTAGCGTGAACCCGTTGGTCAAGTCACCGGTGAGGGTGCCGTCGGTGCCGGGCTCGGACACCGACACGACCGTCAGGAGTCCGCCTTGCGGGTCGACGTCGTTGGCCAACAACTCGGCCGTCGTCACGGCCACCGAAGCACCTCTGGTACACGTACAAGTAGTCGATGCCGGCGACCGGTGTCTGATCACCCGTCACCCCACTGTCGACCCACACCGTCGATCAGTCCGATGGCGGTCAGTCCGTGGGTGTCGCGGACGGTGTAGGCGATGTGCTCGATGCCGGTGAAGCCGGGGTTGGGTGTGTAGTTGATGCTGTTGCTGAAGACGCTGATGGCGCCGTGCGCGGGGGTGGTGGCTTTGACGACGAGGAAGCTGTCGCCGTCGGGGTCGAAGTCGTTGCCGACGCAGGAACACGTTGACTGGTGCGCCGTTGTCGGTGCGGGCGACATCGTCGCACGGCGATCGGGGCCCGGTTGGGGTCGCCGACGGCGAGGATGCGGATCGACGATGTTGGCTTGGGCGACGTGGCCGTCGGTGTCGGTGACGAGGTAGTTCAGCGTGTGGTCGGTGTCGATGACGCTCGGATCGCTGCTGGGTGTGTAGCGTGAACCCGTTCGGCGAGGTCGCCGGTCAGGGTGCCGTCGGTGCCGGGCTCCGACACCGACACGACGGTCAGCGTCTGGCCTTGTGGGTCGACGTCGTTGGACAACAGGTCGGCGGTCGTGATCGACACGGAGGCGCCCTGGTAGACGTAGCAAGTAGTCGATGCCGGCGACCGGTGTCTGATCACCCGTCACCCCACTGTCGACCCAGATGGTGATGTGTGCCGGTGGCGGTGAGGCCGTGGGTGTCGCGGATGCGTGTAGGTGATCGTCTCGATGCCGGAGAAGCCGGGCGTGGGTGTGTAGTTGATGCTGTTGCTGAACGACGCTGATGGCGCCGTGTGCGGGAGTCGACGGCTGTGACGACGAGGAAGCTGTCGCCGTCGGGGTCGAAGTCGTTGCCGACCAGCGAACACGTGTCGACTGGTGCGCCGTTGTCGGTGCGGGCGACGTCGTCGCGAGCGACGGGGGCCGGTTGGGGTCGCCGGCGGCGAGGATGCGGATCGACACGTTGGATTGGGCGACGTGGCCGTCGGTGTCGGTGACGAGGTAGTTCAGCGTGTGGTCTGTGTCGATGACGCTCGGGTCGCTGCTGGGTGTGTAGGTGAACCCGTTGCTCAAGTCACCCGTGAGGGTGCCCTCGGTGCCCGGTTCGGACACCGACACGACGGTCAGCGTTTGGCCTTGTGGATCTGAATCGTTGGACAACAACTCTGATGTGGTCACGGCCACAGAGGCTTCTTGGTAGACGTACAGGTAGTCGATGTTTGCGACCGGTGTCTGATCCCCCGTCGCCCCACTGTCGACCCAGATCCGAATGTCGGCTACCGCCGTCGCTCCGGTGCTGTCCTGGATGGTGTAGGTGATGGTGTCGACGCCGACGAATCCTGCGTTCGGGGTGTACTCGACACTGTTGCTGAACACGACCACGCTGCCGTTGGCCGGGCTGCTGGCACTGACGACGATGAAGCTGTCGCCGTCGGGATCGAAGTCGTTGCCGACCACGAACACGCTGACCGATTCCCCATTGTCGGTGCGCGCTACGTCGTCACGCGCAACCGGAGGGCCTGCGGCAGTCGCCGTCGACAGGTTCGGGAAGGTGAGGGCGACCAGTGGCACCAGCCCCAGCAATCCCAGGACCGCCATCGTCCACACCCACCACGGGGCACCAGCCCGTCTCGTTCGTGACCCGTCAATCGATGCGCGCTCCACCTGCGTCCCCCCGTCCCGGATTTGCATGGCGAACTTTCTCACATAATCACAAACTGTCAAAGAAGAAGTTCGCCTGGTAGAGAGATATCTTCCCCTGGTCACCACGGGTTGGAATGGCACGACCTCACTCAGTGGTGCATTTGTGAATTCGGAGCTTTCGAACGACCGTGGCGATCGGTCAAGCTGTCGACATGGCAAGCCTTGGCTCGATGTTCGAAGCTGGTGATTCGGGAACGTTCCTCGGACTTTCGTCGGCTTCCGCCGATGATCTCGGTGGCGCAGACATCGTCGTGATCGGTGCGCCGTGTGCAACGCCGTACTCGTCGGTCGGGCCCTACTGCAAGGACGCGCCGGCCGCGATCCGATCCGCGTCGGTGACGTACTCGGGCATTCGACACCATCACAACTTCGACCTCGGTGGGCCGATGTTGGTCGACGGCACCGATGCGGTCGATGTCGGCGACGTGCCGTGGGACGACACCGCGTTCGAGGCGAACCGCGCCGCGATCCGGCACACGTGCGAGACGGTGTTGGCCGCGGGCGCGGTACCCATCGTGCTCGGCGGCGACGACTCGATTCCGATTCCGGTCCTGCAGGCGTACGCGAGTCACGGTCCGCTGACGATCGTGCAGATCGACGCGCACATCGATTGGCGCGACGAGGTGCAAGGCGAACGCTGGGGGCTGTCGTCGACCATGCGTCGCGCATCGGAGATGGATCATGTCGGAGAGATGGTGCAGGTCGGTCGGCGCGGTGTCGGTTCTGCGCGACCAGCCGATCTTGCGGCGGCCGAAGCTCGCGGTGTCCACTTCTTCGGTGCGCACGATGTGCATCGCTCCGGAGTCCAGCACGTCCTCGATCAGGTGCCTGTTGGTGGCAACGTGTTGATCACCGTGGATGTCGACGGCCTCGATCCTTCGCTCGTCCCTGGGGTGATCGGTCCCGAGCCCGGCGGATTGACCTACTTCCAGACGATCGACATCATCGACGGGGTCGCCGAGCGAGCCACGATCGTCGGCTTCGACGTCGTCGAGTTCGTGCCGGAACGCGACGTGAACGGCATCGGCGCATTGACGACGTTCCGCCTCGCCGCCCATGCGATCGGGCGCATCTCCCGTCAGCGGGCCAACGCCGCGGCGACTGCGTGACCGACGTTCAACGAATCGACCCCGTTGTACATGGGGATCCGCACGTTGGTGCATCGTTCCAACGTGTCGCTCGATAGTCCCGGGCCTTCGGCACCCACCACCAGCGCCCATCGGCTGGGTGGTGTCAGCGAGAAGATGTCGATCGCTGAAGGCGAGGGAGTGAGAGCCCAGGTCTCGAAGCCGGCCGCGGCCACGGTCACGAATGCCTCCGCCCAGTCGTCGCAGCGCACGATCGGAAGATGCAACAGCTCACCCATCGAGACGCGCACGCTGCGCCGGTAGAACGGGTCCGCACACGTCGGATCCAGCAACAACGCGTCGGCTCCCAATCCGCGGGCAGTCCGAGCGATTGCGCCGAGGTTCTCGTGATCGTTGATGCCCTCCAACATCACGATTCGGCGCGCTGCCGGCAGCACGCCGTCGAGTGGCGGACTCGGCAATCGAGATGCCGACGCAACTGCGCCGCGGTGCAGGTTGACTCCCGCGACATCAGACATCGCCTCGGCAGAGATGACGTAGGTCGTGACCGTGCCGAGCCGATCCGCGAGCCGCGCATGTGTTGCCGAGGTCAGCAACACCGACCGAACGGGATACGGCGACGTCAACAACCGCTCGATGGCAGTGAGCCCCTCGACGATGAAATACTCATCGCTCTCTCTGCCGCGCTCGCGCAGTCCGCGGTAGTCGGAGAGCCGGGCGTCGGTGCTGTCGTCGAGCTCGATCGCCACGTGTCGAACTGTAGGCCGATGTCCGGCTTGCGAACATGCGTTCGATTCGCGATGATGGACGAATGCACCAACTCGCCGACGCCGACCTGATCTGGCAGCAATGCCTCTTCGCCTTCGAGGAACCGTCGATCGATGCGACGTTCGCCACCATCGAGCGCACATGGCTCGACGACGATTCGTGGATCGACTACGCACCGCAATGGCTGCACGGCGCCGATCGGATCTTCGGCGAGCTCATCGCCGTGCTGCCGTGGCAGCAGCGCGAGGTCACGATGTACGACAGGCGTCTGCCCGAGCCGAGGTTGACGGCGTGGTGGGACACGGCATCCGCTGCGATCGAAGGACTGCCGATCCTCACCGAGGCACGCACGACCCTCAGCCGGCACTACTCCCGCCCGTTCGACTCGATCGGGTTCAACCTCTACCGCGATGGTCACGACTCGGTGGCCTGGCACTCCGACCGCGAGCGATACGCGCTCGAGGATCCGACGGTGGCCATCGTCAGCACCGGCCAGCCCCGCGGGTTCCACGTTCGACCGGCGCGGCGGCGGTCCGTCATTGTCATGGCAACTCGGTCACGGCGATCTGTTCGTGATGGGCGGCTCTTGCCAGCACGATTGGGAGCACTGCGTGCCAAAGGTCGCCGTCGCCGGACCGCGTCTGTCGATCATGTTCCGCCACAACCTGGCCGATGCCGAGGTGAGAGACTGACCGGGTGAGCGACTCCCGGTACCAGTTCGTCCCCAACTCCGCCGAGCAACCCACGATCGCCGGAGGTGAAGGCTGCTGGCTGATCTGCTCCGACGGCCGCCGAATTCTCGACGGTGCCGGTGGGGCCGTCGTGGGCAACATCGGATGGGGCCGTGCCGAAGTCGCCGACGCCACTCACGCAGCAATGCTGAAAGGTGCGTACTCGGTGCCGATCTGGCCGAGCGAGCAGCGCCTGCTGCTACGCGACCGGCTCGTCGAGCGCTGGCTGCCCGAAGGGTTCACGCAGGTCTTCTTCACGAGCGGTGGAAGTGAGAGCACGGACTCCGCCCTGCGTCTGGCGCGCAGCTACCAACTCGGCAAGGGTCGCACGGATCGGTGGAAGGTGATCGGACGCCATCCCAGCTATCACGGGTTGACGATGGCGACGCTCGCCGTGGGCAGTCACAACACCCGCAAGGCCGGCTTCGAGCCGATGTTCCTCGACTTCCCGCACGTGCCGTGGGACGACGCCGACGCCTTGGTCGAGGTCATCGAGCGCGAAGGCCCCGACACGATCGCGGCGTTCATCGCCGAGCCGATCACCGGTGCCGCAGGGGCGTGCCTGACGGCCAGCGACCAGTACTGGCAGACGGTCACCGACATCTGCCATCAACACGACATCTTGATGATCACCGACGAAGTGATGTGCGGCTACGGCCGAACAGGTTTGAACTTCGGCTTCCAGCACTTCCCGTTCCAACCCGACGTGATCGTGGGTGGCAAGGGCTTGGGTGGCGGCTACGTGCCGATGGGCGCGGTCGCGGCACGTACGGAGGTCGCGGCAGTGTTGGCCAACGCCGGGTTCATGTACTTCACCTTCACCGGCAACGACTCGGCATGCGCAGCCAGTGTCGCGGTGCTCGACATCATGGAGCGTGAAGGCTTGGTGGAGCGCGCCGCGAAGATGGGCGCAGTCCTCGGCGATCGCTTGCATGCCGAGCTCGACGGCCACCCGGCAGTCATCGAGGTTCGCGGTCGCGGGATGTTCTATGGCATCGAGCTCAACATCCCTCAGACGAAGGTCGTGGCAGAGGCGCTGTCACGCGACGTGTGGATCTACCCGGCCGGCTCGGGGCCCGTCCCCAGCGCAGTCATGATCGCGCCGCCGTTCGTCATCACCGACGACGAGCTCGATCACCTCGTCGCCACGGTGAAGGCATCGCTCGACAGCGTCATGTCTGAATGAGGCGCATCGCTGCGATCAGCATCGTGCTGCTCGGTGTCTTCGCGGCCTGCAGCGACGATTCGTCGTCGTCGTCCACGTCACCTACGGCGCCGGTCACCGTCGCCGAGGTGACGACCGCGGTCACGACACCCGTCACCACGGCTGCTCCGACGACTGTTGCCGACACCACTCCGGCCACCACCACGCCTGCGCCGGCCACCGATGCAGCACCAACTGCCGCGTGGCGACAGGTCACTGCGTCGGCCGAGTGCATGTGCGCCGACGGCAGCCCGTACAGCTATTGGATCCACCAAGGCGATCCCAACAAGGTGGTGTTCTTCATGCAGGGTGGCGGAGCGTGCTTCGACGCGTCCACGTGCGCGTTCGACAGCAAGACCTACAAGACCAGCACCGGACCCGGCGACAATCCCGGCAACATCACGACCGGCATCTTCGACTTCACGGACAAGCGCAATCCATTGGCCGACTACTCGTTCGTCTTCGCTCCGTACTGCACGGGCGACGTGCACCTCGGCAATGCGACCACGCACTACACCCCGGAGTTGACGGTGCAACACAAGGGCTATGTCGATGCCTCGACCGCGCTGAATGATCTCGCCACCCAGTTCCCCGACACCACAGAACTCGTTGTCACCGGCGAGAGCGCGGGCTCGGTGCCGACGCCTCTCTATGCGGGGTTGGCGCACGACCTGCTGCCGAATGCCGACATCACTGTGCTTGCCGACGGATCGGGTGCGTATCCCGATGTGCCGGCGATCGGAGCTGTCATCGGTGCGGCGTGGGGCACCGAGAACGCGATCCCGCCGTGGCCGGAAAACCAAGGGCTGACGGCCGCGACATGGAGCTTCCCCGGACTGTTCGTGCAGGCTCACAAGCACGACCCGAACATCATCTTCGGTCGCCACGACTACGCCTTCGATCAGGTCCAGCAGTTCTTCGCAGGTCTCGCCGGAATCGCCGCCGACGACCTCGTGACACTGATCGACAAGAACGAAACGCAGATCGAAGCAGCCGGCGTCGACCTGCGCAGCTACATCGCACCCGGCGACTCGCACACCGTCTTGAGCAAACCCGACTTCTACACCGAGACGGTCAACGGCGTGCCGTTGGTCGAGTGGGTCAGCGACCTCGTTCGGCGCACACCACAGCCGGATGTGCACTGCACGGACTGCAAACAACCCGCTTAGATGTCGTACACCTCGGGGTGGTCGAGGGGGTAGTTGAGCCACGAGATCATCTGACGGAGCTGGTTGTAGGCGGCAAGTCGCGCTTCGTCGGATCCGTCCGCTTCGGCGTCGGTGCACACTGCATCCAGTCGACGTGACAGCGTCGGTCCGAGCTCCAGCAATCCGGATGCGCCTTCGCTGGCCCAGCGGGCGAGCACGTAGTGCACGATCGCGCCGATCGGCACGTTGATCGAGTCCGACAGACCTCGCACCGTTCGCAGCGGATCGACGTGTGCGTAGAGCGCGATGTCTGCCTTCAGGTTCGCGTCCTTGTCGTCGTCGGGCCATGGACCACGCCAACCCTCGAGGGTGATCGTTTCGCTCATCGCGGTGATCGTAGGGCGATCCGCGAAGCTGCCTCCCATGGATCGCATCGTCGTCGTCGGCGCGTCGTTGGCGGGGCTGTGGGCATGCGAGTCGCTGCGCGGAGGTGGGTACGAAGGAGCGATCACACTGATCGGCGCGGAGGCACATCACCCGTACGACAGACCGCCGCTCAGCAAGGCTGTGTTGAAGGGCGAGATGGAGCCGGAGCGCATCCTGCTGCGCAAGCCCGACGAGCTCGGGAAGTTGCATCTGGACCTTCGTCTCGGTGTTCCGGCCGAGTCGCTCGACGTTGCCAATCGCACGGTGACACTGCGGTCCGGCGAGTCGATCGCGGCCGATGGAATCGTCATCGCCACCGGCAGCGCTCCTCGACCGTTGCCAGGCCAGCCGGACCTCGACGGCGTGACGATGCTGCGGACACTGGACGACTCGCTCGCGCTGCGCCGGCGCTTGGAAGCTCAGCCACATGTCGTCGTGATCGGTGCCGGCTTCATCGGGCTCGAGGTTGCCGCGGCTGCGGCGCACAGCGGCTGCACGGTGACCGTGTTGGAGGGTGCGCCCGCACCGTTGATGCGTGGCCTCGGCGCGGAGATGGGTGAGATCGTCGCTCGAGTGCACGCCCGCCATGGCGTCGACGTTCGCTGTGGCGTTCAGGTCGCGGCGATCGAGGGCGACGCCGGGCGAGTCACCGGTGTTCGCCTCGGCAATGGCGAGGTCGTGTTCGCCGATGTGGTGGTCGTCGGCATCGGCGTGGCTCCGGCGACCGAGTGGCTCATCGGCAGTGGCCTCGAGGTCCGCGACGGCATCGTGTGCGACGACTCGCTGCGTGCTGCCCGCGGGATCTACGCGGCGGGGGACTGCGCCCGGTGGGTCAACAACCTGTTCGGCGAGTCCGGCGAGGAGATGCGAGTCGAGCACTGGACCAACGCTGCCGAGCAGGGTTCGGCGGCGGCCAAGAACCTGCTCGCCGAGCTGTCGGGCGGAGAACCCGTTCCCTATGCGCCGGTTCCCTTCTTCTGGAGCGATCAGTTCGACAGTCGCATCCAGTTCGTCGGTCAGCGCGCACGGCGACGACGAGGTGCGGGTCATTCTCGGCGACATCGACGAGCGGTTCGTCGCGATGTACGGGCATGGTGGTCGCCTCCGCGGTGTCCTGGGCGTCGGCATGCCCAAACCCGTGATGCGTATGCGAAAGCTCATCAGCGACAGGGCCTCGTGGGAGACCGCTGTGACCTATGCCGCAGATCTCGCTCAATAAAGCTGAGTGGTAGCAACTCAACTTTTGTGTCGTTACCCTCACCCCATGACAGATCTCGACACCCGACAGCTCACTCTGCCGCTTCTCGCAGTGCCAACAGTGCTGCTCCCCGGAACGGTCTTCACCTTTGCCCTTTCGTCCGATGCTGCTCGCGCCGCCGTGCAGGCTGCCGAGGCCGGCGACGGTCGTGTGGTCTTGCACAACGAGGCCGCCGGCGACATCGGCGTGCTCGCTCGAGTTCCCAGTGCCGGCGCGATGCCGAATGGCGAGATGGCAGCGATCGTCCAGGCCGAGGTTCGCGTTCGCATCCTTGCCCGTCGCCCCAGTGATCGCGGCGCCGAGCACGTCGAGATCGAGTTGCTGCCCGATGGTCGTCCGAGCCCACGCGTCGAGGCCGCCGCCCGCGAGCTGCGAGTCGTCCTCGAAGAGATCGCCAAGCTGCGCAACAGCCGGCGCCTGCCCGAGATCCTTCGCACCGTCTCCGAGCCGGGACCACTGGCCGACGCCGTGACCACCTGGAGCGAGGCGGATCTCGAACATCAGGTCGCTGTCCTGTCGGCTCTCGACATCGGAGAACGCGTCGACCTCGTCACCGAGTGGGCCAAGAACCACATGGCCGAGTTGCAGGTGACCGCGCAGATCCGCGCCGACGTCACCGAGGGTGTCGACAAGCAACAGCGCGAGTACCTGCTGCGTCAGCAGTTGGCTGCGATCCGCAAGGAGTTGGGCGAGGGCGACGACGATGTCGTCGGGCAGTACCGCACCAAGCTCGCCGAGCTGAACCTTCCCGAGAAGGCCGCCAACGCGGTCAACAAGGAGATCGACAGGCTCGAGCACATGGGCCAGCAGTCTCCCGAGCACTCGTGGATCCGCACGTGGCTCGACCGCATCTTCGAGCTGCCGTGGAACACGCGGACCGACGACCAACTCGACCTCGATCAGGCTCGCGCCGTTCTCGATGCCGATCATTACGGGCTCGACGAGGTGAAGGATCGCATCGTCGAGTTCCTCGCCGTCCGCAAGCTTCGTGTTGCTCGCGACATCCAACCGACCGACGTGCAGGTTCGCCAGTCGGGCGCGAGTCCTCACCCTCGTCGGCCCTCCCGGCGTCGGCAAGACCAGCCTCGGCGAGTCCGTCGCTCGGGCGATGGGCCGCAAGTTCGTGCGCGTGTCGCTCGGTGGCGTCCGCGACGAGGCCGAGATCCGCGGCCACCGCCGCACCTACGTCGGTAGCCAGCCCGGACGAATCGCTCGAGCGATGATCGAGGCCGGCTCGATGAACCCGGTCGTGCTGCTCGACGAGGTCGACAAGCTCAGCGCCGGTGGGTGGAGCGGCGATCCGACAGCGGCGCTGCTCGAAGTGCTCGACCCGGCGCAGAACCACACGTTCCGCGACCACTACCTCGAGCTCGATCTCGACCTCAGCAACGTGGTCTTCATCGCAACCGCCAACGTCGCCGACACCATCCCTGCGCCGTTGCTGGACCGCATGGAGTTCATCCGTCTCGATGGCTACACCGAGGACGAGAAGGTCTTCATCGCCCAGCGCTACCTGCTGCCGCGACAGATCGAGCTCGCCGGCTTGCGAGTCGACGAGGTCTCTCTGACCGAGAGCCGCCTTGCGTGCAACGATCACCGGCTACACGCGTGAGGCGGGCGTTCGTTCGCTCGAGCGTGAGCTCGGCAAGTTGACACGCAAGATCGCCGCCAAGGTCGCGGTCGGTACCGGTACGTCTCCGGTGCAGGTCGATGTCACCGATGTGCGCACGTGGCTCGGCCGGGTGAAGGTCGACGACGAGATCGCCGAGCGGTCGAACGTTCCCGGAATCGCGACAGGCTTGGCCGTCACCGGTATGGGTGGCGACGTGTTGTTCATCGAGACCACGGCGTTCCCGCTGGCGGTCGACGGCGAACCTTCGCTGACGCTCACCGGTCAACTCGGCGACGTCATGAAGGAGAGCGCGCGCAGATCGCGCTCAGCTACGTGCGGTCGCATGCCGAGGAGCTCGGCGTCGATCTGGCGACGATGAACAAGCGTGTGCATGTGCACGTGCCTGCGGGCGCGGTCCCGAAGGACGGTCCTTCGGCCGGCATCACCATGACCACCGCGTTGGTCTCGCTGCTGACCGATCGTCCCGTCAAGCCGACGGTCGGCATGACGGGTGAGATCACGCTGCAGGGCAAGGTCCTGCCGATCGGCGGGCTGAAGCAGAAGGTGCTCGCCGCACATCGTGCCGGTCTCACCGAGGTGATTCTTCCGAAGCGCAACGGGCCCGATCTCGACGATGTGCCCGAGAAAGTTCGCGACGCGATGACGTTCCATCTCGCCGACACCTACGCGGACGTGCTGGCTGCTGCGTTCGCATAACATCGCGGGCATGACATCACATCTGTCCAACGTGTGGTTCTCGGTCACCCCGCTGCAGGTCGCCAGCGGCAAGGGCTGTTGGGTGACCACGACCGATGGCGAGGAGTATCTCGACTTCGCCGCGGGCATTGCCGTCAACTCCACCGGACACGCGCATCCGCATGTCGCCAAGGCGATCGGCGAGCAAGCGCAGCGGTTCATCCACGCGCAGGTCAACGTCTACAAGCACGACCTGCTCGAGCCGTTGGCGGCCAAGCTCAGCGAACTGTCACCGGGCTCGATCGACACGTTCTTCTACGCCAACTCCGGCGCCGAGATCACCGAGGCCGCGATCAAGTTGGCCAAGCAGGTCACCAAGCGTCCGCAACACCATCGTGTTCAGCGGCAGCTTCCACGGCCGCACGCACATGGCGATGGCGATGACGACATCGAAGACCGGATACCGCTCTGGCCACTTCGCGTTGCCGGCCGGTGTGTTCGTCGCGCCGTACCCGGATCCGTTGGCGCCCGACCAGGACGTCGCGGTCGCCGAGGCGTTGAAGGGCTTCGATCACTTGTTGAAGTCGATGACCGCGCCCGACGAGACCGCGGCGGTCATCCTCGAGCCGGTGCTCGGCGAGGGTGGCTACATCCCGGCGCCACAGGCGTTCATGACCGGCCTCGTCGAGCGCTGTCGCGCAGCACGGGATCATGTTCATCGCCGACGAGGTGCAGAGTGGTTTCGGTCGCACCGGCAAGATGTTCGCGGTCGAGCACTACGGCATCGAGCCCGACATCATCTGCATGGCCAAGGGCATCGCCAGCGGGTTCCCGTTCGCCGCACTCGGCACTCGCCGCGAGCTCGACGACAAGTGGCCGACCGGCAGCCACGGCGGCACGTATGGCGGTAACGCGATGGGCTGCGCGGCGGCGCTGGCGACGATCGAAGTGATGAGCGAGCCGGGCTTCATGGAGAACGTCGTCGCTCGTGGTGAGCAGTTGCAGGCCGGCATTCGCGAGCTGCGCGCAGGAGCACGACGTGATTGCGCAGGTTCGCGGCATGGGCTTGATGGTCGGCACCGAGTTCCACGACGCGGCTCGGGTCGCGGCGATTCAGAAGCACTGCCTCGAAGAGGGGCACATGATCCTGATGAACGCCGGTACGTACGGCAAGTGCCTGCGGTGGATGCCGCCGCTCGTGGTCAACGAACGAGAGATCGACCTCGGTCTTGCAGCGTTCGCTGCCGCACTCAAAGCCACTGCCTGAGTTCATGCCGCGTCTCGACGCCGGCCGCGTGGCCACATGGCGGGCGTTCGGCGTCGTTGCCGCCGAGATGCACCGCAAGGTCGAAGCGGGTTTGATCGAGGACTACGACCTGCCGCTGGCCTGGTTCGAGATACTCGCCGCCCTGCAGGCCGCCGGGGGAGCGATGCGCGTCGGCGAGTTGTGCGAGGTCCTGCACGAGCTGCCGTCGAGCCTGTCGCGCCGGCTCGATCGGCTCGAGGCGGAGGGCTTCGTCAGCCGCGCCGCGACCCCCACGGTCGACGACCGCCGATCGGTCACGGTCTCATTGACGCGCGACGGCCGCGCTGAATGGCGCGATGCCAACATCACCTATCGGCGAATGGTGCAACAGCACTTCGCCAACGTGTTGTCCGACACCGACGTCGCGGCATTGCAACGGATCTTCGGCAAGCTCGGGGTCTGACCGCTTCTCTAGTCGAGACCGGCGTACATCGCCTCGATCTCGTGCGCGTACCGGGCGGTCACGCCGCGCCGCTTCAGCTTCGATGTCGGGGTCAGCATGTCGCTGTCGGGAAGCCACTCCTCGCCGACGAGCGTGAACTTCTTGATCTGCTCGACCTGTGCGAACTGCGTGTTGATCTCGTCGACGCCGCGTTGCACTTCGGCGAGCACGGCGGGATCGGTGGCGAGTTCGGCGAACGATGCACCTGGCTTTCCGTGGCTGGTCGCCCACACGCGCGGCCGCCTCGGGATCGAGCACGAGGATCGCCGAACAGAACTTGCGGTTGTCGCCGATCGCCGCAGCTTGCCCGATCAGCGGGATCGTCTTGAGCGCGGCCTCGAGGTTGGCCGGACTGATGTTCTTTCCACCGGAGGTGATGATCAGTTCCTTCTTGCGATCGACGATGCGCAGGTAGCCGTCGCTGTCGAGCTCGCCGATGTCGCCCGAGTGCAGCCATCCGTCGATGACGGTCTCGGCCGTCTTGTCGGGCAGTTGGAAGTACCCGTTGAACACGTTGCCGCCGCGGCACAGGACCTCGCCGTCGTCTGCCAGCGCCACATCACAACCGGGGATTGCCTGACCGACGTAGCCGGGACGGTTGGCGTTGGGGCTCCATGTCATCGGGCCACTCGACTCGCTCATCCCGTAGATCTCGCTCAGCGGCACGCCGATGGCGTTGTACCACTCGAGGATCGGGCGGGGGATGGCTGCTGCACCGGTGACCGCGGCGACGACGGCGTCGAGCCCGACGAGCGCTCGAATGTTGGCGAAGGCGATCGCGTCGAGGAAGGCCCACGTGTCGCGCTGTTCCTGTGTTGCCGTCCCGTCGCGTTCGGCCGCCTTGATCGCGGTGGCCGCCACGACGCCTTCGTCGAACTTGGATTTGTTGTCCTCGTTCGCGGCCAACGCTGCGTTCAGGCCGTTGTAGATCTTCTCCCACACGCGCGGCACACCGAAGATGATCTCGGGGTGGACCTCCTTGAGGTAGGACGACAACTGGTTGGGGTCCGGGCAGCAGTAGACGCTGTACCCGAGGATCAGCGATTGGTAGTGGCTCATCATCCGCTCGGCGATGTGGGCCATCGGGAGGTAGCTCACGACGCGCCTGCCGAGGAAGGTGTCGAGCCCGAAGCAACGCTTCAGCGATTCGACGGTGTAGACGACGTTGTACTGGCTGATCATCACGCCCTTCGGAGGCCCGGTGGTTCCGCTGGTGTAGATCAGGGTGGCGATGTCGTCGGGTTGGATCTCGTCGGCGAGCGCCTGGAGGTCGGCCGAGCCGTGCTCCATCAGGACCGAGGCAGGCTGCACGCCGTCGGGGCAGCCCGCCGCCGGTGGGTCGACGACGTAGATCTGACGAAGGTTGGGCAGCTCGTCGCGCACCTTCAACAGCCGCTCGACGAACCCGATGTCTTCGACGATCGCGATCTCGGCGCCGGCGTGCGATGCGAGGTATTGGATCTCTTCGGGCGACGACGAGTTGTAGATGCTGACGGGCGTTGCCCGCAGGAACTGTGCGGCAAGATCGAACCAGTGGAACTCCGGACGGTTGCGCATCATCAACAGAATCTGCTGATTGTGAGCCAGCCCGGCATGTTGCAGCCCAGCGACTGCCTGGGCGGTGGTGTCCCTGTATTGACCGATGGTCCATGTGTTCCACGAGTCGGGCGCATCGCTCTTGCGGGAGTGGAGGGCCGGCAGATCTGGATGTTCGCTCGCCAGCTTCAAGAACAGTTGCGGCGCGTTGGTGTTGGCGACGGCCCGGTTGATCTCTTCGATCGACACTCGTGACATGCGGGTCAGTCTTTCACCTTTCGTCCGGTTTGAGTCTCGGCACCGACGCGCTGCAGACTGCAGCGCATGCCCACAGCAGTCATCGTCGATGCCATCCGCACACCACTCGGTCGCCGTAACGGCAAGCTCAAGGATTGGCACCCGGTCGATCTCGCTGCGGAGACGTTGAAGGCGTTGATCGATCGCACCGGCATCGACCCGGCGATCGTCGACGATGTCGTGATGGGTTGCGTGATGCAGGTCGGCGAGCAGGCGGCCAACGTCGCCCGCAACGCCGTGCTCGCGGCCGGGTGGCCGGAGACGGTGCCGGGCACGACGATCGATCGCCAGTGCGGGTCGAGCCAGCAGGCGGCGCACTTCGCGGCGCAAGGCGTGATCGCCGGTGCGTACGACGTCGTGGTCGCAGCGGGCGTCGAGGTGATGACTCGCGTACCGATGGGCGCTTCGATGGTCGATGGCAAGTTCGGCTTCCCGTTCGGTCCGAAGGTCGGCGCTCGTTATGCGCCGAGCGGCGGCCTCGTGCCCCAGGGCATCTCTGCTGAGTTGATCGCCGACAAGTGGGGCTTGTCGCGCGAAGACCTCGATGCGTTCGGGGCGCGCTCGCAGCAGTTGGCCGCGCAGGCCACAGCCGAAGGCCGCTTCCAAGCGGAGATCCTTCCGGTCCTCGGGACCGATGGCGCAGATGATGTCGATCGACGAAGGTCTGCGTGAGACCACGCTGGAGTCGCTGGCCAAGTTGAAGCCGGTGTTCCGCACCGAGGAAGAAGGCGGCCGGGTGACGGCCGGCAACTCGTCGCAGATCACCGACGGAGCGGCTGCGCTGCTGATCATGAGCGAGGAGAAGGCCGCAGAGCTCGGGCTGACGCCGCGGGCCCGGTTCGTCAACTTCGCGTTGGCCGGGGCGGATCCCCGGATGATGCTGACTGCGCCGATCCCGGCGACCGAGAAGGTGCTTTGCACGTTCCGGCCTGACGATCGACGACATGGACCTGACCGAGATCAACGAGGCGTTCGCCTCGGTCGTGCTGGCGTGGGAGAAGGAACTGCATCCCGACATGAGCAAGGTCAACGTCAATGGCGGGGCGATTGCGCTCGGTCACCCGTTGGGTGCCTCGGGTGCTCGGTTGATGACGACGCTGCTCAACGAGTTGGAGCGCACCGGCGGTCGTTATGGACTGCAGACGATGTGCGAAGGCGGCGGCATGGCCAACGCCACCATCATCGAACGCCTCGGGTAGTCGGTCCCAACGCTCCGCTGGATCAACGCAAACGATCCCGTCGCAGCCTGATCGCGGGCGACAGAACCTCACGGGTAGCCTGAGCGTTGATGCCAGCCCTCTCGACGATCGTGTGGGTACTCGTCGGCCTCGCGCTCGCCTTCCTCCTGTGGAAAAGCGGCATTGGCCTGCTGAGAAGCCTGACGACGCCGATGCCCCCACCTCCACCTGCAGGTGAACTTCGCAAGGTCAACGTCAGGTACCGATGCAGCGTGTGTGGCCTGGAAATCAAGCTCACGCTGGCTCCGGATGAGGATCCGCCTCCTCCGCGCCACTGCCTCGAAGACATGGACATCGTCGCGCCCGTCTTCGAGTGATCTCCACAGCCTGTGGATAAATATGTGCGGAAACTACAAGAGTGTGAGTTGCGTCACGTCGACGTCAACGCCACTTTGTGGCAACCCACAGCCCGCCCAGCAGGAATGCCGAGGCCGATGAGCACGGGTGTATTCGTGTTGTCCCAGATGAGGTAGCGAGACAGGATCGCCAGGACCCCGATCGCCAGCAGTGCGATCATCAGGATCGGCACCCACCGCGGACTTTCGTAGAAATCCTTCGGGGTCGGTGGCGTGTAGCGCGACGACGCAGAGACGCTGGCCGACGACGAGCTGATCGGCTCCTGCGTCGTTGTTATCGCCTGTCCCGGTCTGGTGCCCTTCGGGGTCACCCGACCCGATGTCTTGCGTTTCGGTGGAGCCACGGCGAGAGAGCATACGCCACAGAACCCATTCGACACGACCGGTAGCGCTACGACAGTCTTGAGGGGTGACATCACCGCGGGTTCTCGTCATCGACAGCTACGACAGCTTCGTCTACAACCTCGTTCAGTACCTCGGCGAACTCGGAGCAGACCCCATCGTCGTCCGCAACGATCAGACTGACCGTCGACGAGGCACTTGCCGTGGAGCCCGACGCCGTCCTGCTCTCGCCGGGCCCGGGCCGGCCCGAAGACGCCGGCATCATCTGCCCGGTCGTGCCTGCGTTCGCCGAGCGAGGCGTGCGCATCCTCGGCGTGTGCCTCGGGCTGCAAGCCATCGGTCAGGTCTACGGCGGTTCGATCGTTCATGCTCCGTCGTTGATGCACGGCAAGACCTCGCCGATCGAACACACCGGCGTCGGCGTGTTTCGGGATCTGCCTTCGCCGCTGACTGCGACCCGCTATCACAGTCTGATGATCGATCCGGCAACGATGCCGGACTGCCTCGAGATCACGGCCACCGCAGACGATGTCGTCATGGGTGTCCGGCATCGCACGCTCCCGATCGAAGGCGTGCAGTTCCATCCCGAGAGCATCCTCACCGCAGTCGGTCACGACCTCCTGCGCAACTTCCTCGACGAAGCAGTTGCCTCGACGCGCTAGGGCGTCGGCGTAAAGCTCTTGTCGTCGGTTGCTTGGTTGTTGCCTGCCGACGGATCGCTCACGCCGTTCGGTGGATCGATCCTGGCCGAGTTGACGAGGCGGATCGGCGGCGTACCGCTGATGGTCCCCGTGACGGTGAAGACAACCGTGCCGTTGACGCTGAGGTCGATCGTGAACGCTGTGATGTCGCCACTGGCGTTGGCGGGACAGTTGGACGCGTCGCACGTCCAGTGTGGGTTGACGAGGCCGCTCGGGAATTGATCGGTGACCTTCGCGCCTGTGACCGCTGACGGACCGGCGTTCTTCGCCGTGATCGTGTAGGTCACCGTCGATCCGGAAAGGCTGCTCGTCTTCGTGATGGACAGGTCGGCGGTCGGCGGAGCGGTGGTGGTCGGCGGGAGCGTCGTCGACGTCGTGGTGGTCGGCGCCGCTGCGGCCTTGCCGACCTTGAGCCGCACGGTGGTTCCCGGTGCGACCAATTCACCCGGCGGAATGCTCTGTGAGATCACATGTCCGTCGTCGGCGGATCCGATCGCGACGGTCACGAACTGCACGTCCGCCACCAACCCGACCTGTGTCAACTGATTTCGAGCAGCGGCTTCGGTGAGCGTTTCGACCGGAGGAACCTTGACCTTCGCCGCACCCGACGACACGACGAGCGTGATCTTCGAGCCCTTGGCTACCGGTGTGTTCACCGGAGGATCCGTGCGAATCACGTTGTTGGCGGCAACGTCGGCGCTCGCCTCCTGCGTGACCGTGACGACGAACGTGTACGGCTCGGCGGAGAGAACGGCCTGCGCTTGGTCCGCCGTCTGCCCTGTCATATCCGGAACGTTGACTTGGTCGGGCGCCTTCGACACGGTCAACACGACGACGGTCCCTTGGACAGCGGACTCGCCGAATGCCGGCGTGGTGCTCAACACCTTGCCTGGCTCGAGCGTCGAGTCGACGACGAAGTTGGGGGTCGGACCGACGGTGAAGCCGGCACCGGTCAGCGCGCTCGTGGCTTCCTCGACCGTCATCCCCGTCACATCAGGGATCGGGACCGGCGCCTTGATCGGGTTGTAGTAGACGTCGATCGCCTGACCGGTGCTCACGATCGTTCCGGCAATCGGATCGGTTCGGACGACAGCACCCTCGACCGCATCGGGCGTCGGTTCCTCGATCTTGTTGAACGCCAGGCCGGCATCCTCCAATTTGGTCGTCGCCTCGTCGAGTTGCAGACCGACGACGTCGTCGAGTGGGAACGTGGTCGGCTTGTCGTCGTTCTTCAGGATGTTGAACAACACGATGCCGCCGGCGACCAGCGCGAGCGAGCGCGATGAACGCGGCGATGCCGTACCAGTTGTTGCGTGGCGAGCGCGGCGGCAGGGGCATCATTGCACTGCGCGCCATCACGGTGGTTGCCTGTGCAGGCTGGGCGACGGTGCGCGGCAACGCCCGAGTCACGTTGCCAGCGGCCCCCGTGTCGCCCGTGCGCAACGGAGGAGCCGCAGCGCCGACAGCCGCGAGCGCCAAGACCGGCTCACCGCTGCGATAGCGGCGGAGGTCGTCGCGCAATGCCTCGGCATTCGCGTACCGCATGTTGGGATCCTTCGCCAGCAACTTGGCAACGATGGCCTCGAACGGTCGGGGCACATCGGCAACCAGTTGGTTCAGTGGTTGCGGGAGATCGTGCACCTGCTTGTAGGCGATGCTCACGGGATTCTCGCCGGAGAACGGAGGCTTGCCCGCCACCATCTCGTACAACACGATGCCGAGCGAGTAGAGGTCGCTGCGCGGATCGGGTTGCGCGCCCTGTGCCTGCTCGGGCGAGAAGTACGTCGCCGTACCCATCACGGATCCGACCTGGGTGAGGTTGTTCTCGCTCGGCGCGTTCATGGCCCGGGCGATGCCGAAGTCGGCAACCTTCACCTGGCCGTTGGCGCCGATGAGGATGTTCGCGGGCTTGATGTCGCGGTGCACCACGCCACTCGCGTGCGCGTTGCCGAGCGCTGCCGCGACCTCGTTGGCGATCTCAGCGGCTTGCACCGAGTTGATGTGCCCATTGGCCCGCAGGATGTCGGCCAGCGTGCGCCCCTGCACGTACTCCATCGCCATGAAGTAGGTGTTCGCGTACTTGCCCCAGTCGTAGACCGCGACGATGTTCGGATGGGTCAGGTTGGCGGCGGATTGGGCCTCGCGTCGGAACCGCTCGACGAAGTTCGGATCAGTCGCGAACTCGGGAAACAGCACCTTGATGGCCACGAGACGGTCGAGCAAAAGGTCGCGCGCCAAGAAGACGTCGGCCATGCCACCCCGTCCGATGCGCTGTTGAATTTCGTAGCGGTCGTTGAGAACCGTCCGCTCGCCGTTGTCTGTCACGTGCTGCCTACGCTGCTTTCTTGCGCGTCGAACGCGCCACGAGGATACCCATGCAAGTTCGTCGATCTGACGTCACGCGGTCCTCACTCTCATGGTCCGGTCGGGTGAGCCATGAGGTAGTCGAGCACTTGTTTGGCGATCGGACCAGCCAACCTTCCGCCGGTGCCGGCGCTGATCTCGTCGTCCGGGCCGCCCTTCAAGACCACCGCAATGGCGTACTGCGGAGCCTCGGCAGGAGCGAATCCGATGATCCAGGCGTTCGATCGCTCGGGCCCGGTCGTGTTCAACTGCGCAGTACCTGTCTTCGCTGCCGCCTGCACTCCGTTGTCGAGTTGCATCGGTCGTCCGGTGCCCTTGTTGACCACCTCGATCATCAGTGAGGTCAGCGTGTCGGCGGTGCTCGGTGCGATCGGTGTCTTCCACACGGATGGTGTCGTCTGGGTCAGCACGCCACCGTTGTGATCGAGCGTGGCATCGACGACGTGCGGCTTCATCATCACGCCACCGTTGGCGACCGTGCTGGCGACCATCGCCATGTGCAGCGGCACCATCGTGGTGCTGCCCTGCCCGAACCCGCCGATCGCCAACAGCGGAAGGTTGTCGGTGAAGTCCGACACCTCGCCGAAGCTGCTGGACTGCCGGCGCCGGCAGGTCGAACGGCAGCTTCTCGCCGATGCCCCACTTCTTGGTGCCTTCGACCATCTTCTCCGGCCCGAGCTCGATGGAGAGCTGGGCGAACGGGATGTTGCAACTGCGGTAGAAGACCACGACCATCGAGCCTCCGCACGACTCGCCACCGAAGTTCTGGATCGGGTCCGTCGTCTGCGGCGGCACGTACTCCGTCGTGGTCGGGAACTCGCGGTCGAGGGACGTGACGCCGTTCTCGAGAGCGATCGAGGTGGTGATCACCTTGAAGCTCGAGCCCGGCATGTACCGCTCTTGGTAGGCGTTGGCGAGGAGGGGCTTGCCGGGCACAGCGTTGAGGAAGGTCAGCGCCTGCTCGGCCTTCACCGAGTTGTGCACCGCGACGACGGCAGGGTCGTAGCGCGGGTAGCTGATCATCGAGATGACCGCGCCGGTGTGCGGGTCCATCACGACGACTGAGCCCTCACGCGTCGCCGAGGGCGTCGGCGGCGACCTGCTGCACGTCGGGCCGAACCGTCAGCAACACGCTCCCGGTGTTGTTCTCGCCGCTGAACAACCCGCCGATCGCGCGCAGCTTCTGCTCGGTGGTGTCGCCCATCAACACGTCGTTCTGCGTGCGCTCGATGCCGGTCGAGCCGAAGCTGTACGTGTAGTAACCGGTGATGTTGCCGAACAGATCACCGGTCGGATATTGCCGCTGATAGCGGAACTGATCGCCGCGAGTTGTCGGCACGCTGCGCGCCAGGACGGTGCCGTCGGCAGCGAGGATCGGACCGCGGGGCCGGTTGAAGTCGCGCTCGGTCTGGCGGTTGTTGCGCGGGTCCGCGTTGAGCTCTTGCTGCTTGCCGACAGCCAAGACGTTCAGCTGCACGAACAGCACGAAGTAGCAGATCAACGAGCGCGACCGCGAGACGTCGGATCTGCTTGTTCATGCGCCGGCCTTCGCCACGCGTCGCCGCTGTCGGTAGGCGTCGAACCGTTCGGATGTCGTCAGTTCGTTCGGTGTCTCGCCGAGGCGGCGGGCCGTCGAATCACTGACCCGCACCAGCAGTGCCAGCAACACGTAGTTGGCCAGCAGGCTCGACCCGCCGTAGCTGACGAACGGCAACGCGATGCCGGTGAGCGGCACGACGCGAGTGACGCCGCCGATGATGATGAACGCCTGCATGCCGACGATCGTCGTGAGGCCGGTCGCCAGCAACTTCTCGAATGGTCGATCGGCGCGGATCGCGATGCGCAGGCCTCCGCCGATCATCAACAGGAATCCGATCAGGATGGCCGACGTTCCCAGCAGACCCATCTCCTCACCGATGGCCGCGAAGATGAAGTCGGTCTTCGCCACCGGGATCTTGTTGGGGCTTCCCAAGCCGAGGCCGGTGCCGGCTGTTCCACCGTTCGCGAAGGCGAACATGGCCTGCACGATCTGGTAGCCCTTGCCCTCGTACTGCGGCCACGGGTTGCGCCAGATCGCGACGCGCGTTTGCACGTGGTCGAACATCTTCCACGCGGCGAACGCCGCGCCGGAGAACAGCAGGACTCCGATCACCAGGTAGCTCGCCCGCTCGGTCGACACCCACATCATCACGACGAACAAGGTGAAGAACAGCAGCGACGAACCGAGGTCTTGCTCGGCGACCATCACGACCACGGCGAAGCCCCACGCGAGCGCGATCGGCAGCAGGTGACGCAGCTCGGGAAGATGGAACGGGCCGACTCGCCAACCGCCGGCAGCGATCAGTTCGCGGTGGTCCGCGAGGTATCCGGCGAAGAACAACGCCAGCGCGATCTTGGCGAACTCGCCTGGCTGGAAGTTGATCGGTCCGAGGCTGACCCAGATCCGCGCACCACCCTTGGTGTTGCCGATGCCCGGCACGAGTGGCAGCAGCAACAGTGCCGAACCGATCGCCAGGAAGCTCCACTGATAGCGCGCCAAGTCGCTGGCGCGCTGGATGACCATGAGCGTGGCGACGTAGGCGACGATGGCCACGAACGTCCACGTCGTCTGCAATCCCGCGGCGCGTTCGCTGAGCCTGGCGATGATCACGAATCCGATGCCGTGCAACAGCGCGGCGAGCGGCAGGATCGTGCCGTCCGCACCCTTGGCCAGCACGCGATTCGCGAGGTGGGCGACGACCAGCAGGCCGAGCACCGCGATGGTGAACGGCACGAGGATCGGCGGGATCACAGCGTTCTGTCCCAGCGACGCGAGCGTGTACGCCACCCCGGTGATGGTCGCGGCCATCACGACCAGTCCGAGCTCCGTGCGACGCCGAGCTGCGGCGATCGGTGTGGTGCTCATGGCCCCGATGTGCTCGTGCCCACGATCGTCGTGGTCGGGCTCGACGGCGCGACGGTGGTGCGGGCAGGGACGGTGTCGGGCGTCGTGGCAGGTTCGGTGACGGCAACCGTGGTCGTTGTCGGTGCCGGGTCGTCGTGCACGCCGTTGTAGATCAGTGCGCCGACCAGGGCGGCGACGATGACCAGCACCGTGGCCGCGGCGAGCCACTTCAAGTAGCGGCCACGACCCCACGCGCTCGTTGCTGCAGCAGCGTTGTCGTGCCCGCCGACCACCACGACCGGCGGCACCGGTGTGCCGGGCACAACGATCACGCCGGCAGCGGTCGGCACGCTGTTGGCATCGGCGTCGATCATCGTGCTTGTCGATTCCGATTCGGGCCAACCGGGCTCGGACTCGATGTCGGTGGCGGCCGCGGTCGGTTCGACTCCCTGCAACACGTCGACCACCACCACCGTGACGTTGTCGCGTCCCCCGTTGGCGTTGGCCTTTGCGATCAACCGATCGGCGCACAACTGAGGATCAGCGACCGCCAGTGCGATCTCGGCTATGTCGTCGTCGTGGACCTCGTCGACCAAACCATCGCTGCACAGGATGAATCGGTCGCCGTGCACCATCGGCACCAACCACGTGTCGACGCGAACGGTCGGCTCGATGCCGAGTGCGCGGGTCACGATGTTGCGACGAGGATGCGTGCGCGCTTCCTCCTCGCTGATGTGCCCGGTGTTGACCAATTCCTGGACGTAGCTGTGATCGACCGTGGCGCGATGCAGTTCGCCGTTGCGAAGGAGATAGGTGCGCGAATCGCCGACGTTGACGAGAGCGAAGCGGGCGACGTTGGACTCGTCGGCGCGCATCACGACCAGCGCGGTCAGCGTCGTACCCATGCCTTGATGGTCGGCGCTCGCGTGCGCGGCTTGGTAGATGGATGCATTGGCTTCGACGACGGACGCAACGACCACGCCGACGTTGCTCGCGCCGGTACCGAGCCGGTCGCGGATGATGCGCGAGGCGATCTCGCTGGCTACCTCGCCGGCTTGATGCCCACCCATTCCGTCGGCAACACCGAAGACCATCGGCTCGGAAACGAACGCGTCTTCGTTGCCGGTGCGCACGAGACCGACGTCGGTGGCGGCGCCCCAACGCACGGCCGGCTGGTCTGTGAACGCAACGTGATCGCTCACTACTCCGCCTCGAACACAGTGCTGCCGATTTGCACACGATCACCGGTGGTGATGCGCTCGGGAGTGGTGAGACGCTTGCCGTTGAGATAGGTGCCGTTGGTCGAACCGAGATCCTCGATCATCGTCGACCCGGCGTCGCGGTACACGCGGGCATGCAACTGCGACACGAAGGAGTCGTCGCCCATGCCGATGCTCGCCGTCGCGGCGCGTCCGATGGTGGTCTCGTCATTGATGGCGTACACCGTGCCCTTGATCAACTTCGGCTCGATCACCACGAACCGTCCGATGTTGCCGCGCCGGCCCTTCGAAGCGCGCACCGCACGTTTGCCTGGGGGCTCGCGCGGTGGCGGGATTCGGTGCGGCGACTGTCGGATCGGTCGGCGCGATCGCCCGCGCCTGCACGTTGATCCCGCCCTGCGGGGCGCGGACCTCGCTCCACACGGCCCACAGCACCCTGGCGAAAAACAGGTACAGGAGCGCCGAGCAGTACGTACTTGAGAATGCCGAGGAGCGGCTCGGTGGCGGCTGCGGTCACGTTGCCTCGAAGCGCAGATGCGTGCTCCCCACGCTGACAATGTCGCCGTCGGTCAATGTTCGCTCACCGTCGATGCGAGTCCCGTTGATCTTCGTGCCATTGGTGGATCCGAGGTCGACGATGACGAACGCATTGCCACGATGATGGACCTCGGTGTGGCGCCGGCTGACGTTGGCATCCGGCAGCGCGATCGTGCAGTCGGGAAGGCGTCCGATGGTCACGAGCCGACCGCTCAACGCAACCCGCTCGCCCGATGGCAGGACCAGGGTGGCCGCGCCGCTGTCGCTGCCGGCCTCGCGCATCCGCGACGACACCGTGAACCGGCCCGGCTTCAGCGTGTTGTCGACCGCCATCGTCACCCGAACCGGGCCCATGAAGTTGAACCCCTCGGCGCGGGCGTACTCGCGGGCCGTCTCGCACAGCTCGTTGTTCAATGCCTCGTCGATGTCGGCGAAGCCCGCGTGATCTTTGCCGCTGAGCTGAAAGTTGAAGTCGTTGGGGACGATGCGCCTGCCCTTGACGTCGACACTGCGATTGTCGTCCATCTCGCGCAGAAGACGCCGGCCGAGCTCGACCGGACGAATGCTGGAGTGAGAACCACGTGAGAACACGCCCTCGACCATACGCTCTAGCGACCGCTCGAACGACTGCAATCCCATAACTCGACGACAGAGTACTGGCCTTCACCTGCACTTTGCGTTCGGCTGTCGACCCAGCGCCGGCGTCGTGCAATCGGTGTTGGGGGTGAAGGTGGCGATTGCTAGCGTGTGAGCCTCTACTCGGGCGAGTGGCGAAATGGCAGACGCGCTAGCTTCAGGTGCTAGTAATCGAAAGGTTGTGGGGGTTCAAGTCCCCCCTCGCCCACAGTTGATTGCAACGACCGCGGCACGCAGGTCGAGCGATGCACGACGCGGGTATAGGTCGTGCGGCTCATTGATGGCGGTTTGGCGACGGTTCTGACATCCTCGACGTACTCTACGCTGCGTACCCGTTCGCCTACCCAGGGTGAGTAAGTGCACCGCACAGACAAGCCGGGACGGCACCCATTTCCCGCGACGGTTCGCCGATTGCCGGGAACGTGGCCGGACCGTTGCGGACCGGTTCGGCCACGCTCGATCTCACCCCTGCGGGCGACAAAAGTCATCGAAACGTCGCGGGCACCTGCGCCGTCCGGTGCCCTACAATCCACTTGCCCCTACACGAAATCTCACCGGATTTTGCGAGTCGTCGTCTCGCGCGGCGATCGCAGCTTCCCCCCACGAATGTTGCCCACGCCGCCCCCTTTGCTGTCCACCCGCCGACAGGTACTCACCGCTGGTCTGTTCGCGGCCCTCGGTACGGTCGCCGCGGCGGAGTTGCTCAGCGCACCCAGGGTGAGCGCGATCCCTCCGACCGGGGCTGCTTCGTCCAGTCGAGTCTCGGTGGTGGGTGATTCCCTCACCCAGGGCACGCTTCCGTATCAGGCCGATGCGTTCGCGAACGTCGACTGGGCGACCTCGACGATCGACGCATTCATCAGTCGCGGCGTTCGCACGAAGGTCAAGCGCGACAAGCACACCGGACTGACTTCGGTCGACGCGATTCGCGAGAAGTCCGGAGACTCCGACCTCTGGGTGATTGCCCTCGGAACCAACGACGCCGGCCTCTACAAGCGCGACAAGGTCCCGGAGATCATCGACTCGATGATGCAGCACATCGGTGTCGGTCACTACGTGATGTGGGTCAACATCTATCTGCCCGCCAAGCAACTGCGCCAGGACAACTGGAACAACGCGCTCACGACCGTCGCCCAGGACTATCCCAACTCGATGTTCATTCTCGACTGGGCGACGCTTGCCGCCGAGAACCGGAAGTGGTTGGCCGGCGACTCGATCCATTGCAGCGGTAAGGGCTACCAACATCGGGCGACCGCGATCGCGATGGCCATCGCGCAGCCTCATCCCGCCGACGCCTCCCGATCCGGGCCCGTATCGAAATGGGCGCCTGTGGGCACAGATCCCTAGCGGACCTGCGCTCGCAACCGACGGCTAACGAAGCTCGGCCAAGAGTTGGTCGGTCGCGGCTTCGAGCCGCGCCGGGTCATCGTGCAGCCTGGCGACGAGCATCGCCCCTTCGAGGGTTCCGATCACCACTTGCGCTGCCTTACGCGCAGACCCGCGATCGCGAACGGTGCCGTCGCGGCGGCCGTCGCGACAACACTCCCTCGAGCCACGCTTCATTGAGATCGAAGAAGCGGACGACGGCCTGTTGCATGGGAGCCGGCAGCGTCTGGTACTCGGCGGCCAGCATGCCGCACAGGCACATCCGTTGTTGCCGCAGCACGTCGACGTAGATCGCCGCGTAGGCAGAGATCTTCGACGGGGCATCGCCTGCACCCTCGTCGATGGCAGCCAAGCGCGGACTCGAAGCGCTGGGTGTAGCGATCGATCAGCGCTTCGCCGAGCTCCGCCTTACTGGCGAAGTGGTAGTGCAATGCGGCTTTGGTGACGCCGAGTTCGGCGGCGATGTCGGCGTAGCTGACTCCATTGAAGCCTCGAACCTGCACCAGACGCTCGGCCGCATCGAGCGCCCGTTCAGCAGTGTCGGCGACTCGTGCTGTCGTCGAGTTTCACGCTTGCGATTGTCCCATCTGATTCGACACCCTTGACGTCACTTACTTACTGGTAAGTAAGGTACCACGCCATGGCCGAAGCATCCGAATCCTCCGCAGTGGTCGCCGCCTTCGGGGCTGCGTGGGCTGCCCACGATCTCGACAAGGCGTTGTCGATGACCACCGACGATTGCGTGTTCGAATCGACGGGACCCGCACCCGATGGAATCCAGCACAAGGGCCACGACGAGATCCGCCAGGCGTGGCAGGCGATCTTCGACGACACGGAGAGTCGCTTCGTGGTGGAGGACTCGTTCGCGGTCGACGATCGCGTCGTCGAGCGGTGGACGTACAGCTGGAACGGCGGCCACATCCGCGGCGTCGATCTGTTCCACGTGCGCGACGGCAAGGTCTCCGAGAAGTTCGCGTACGTCAAGGGCTAGTCAGCCCGACGACAGGCCTCACTCGTTGCGGTCGGCCAGGCCCGTGTAGCTTCGCGCCGTGCCGAAGCCTCTCGCGAATCCGACGTCGCAACCGCAGCTCAGGCGCTGTTTCAAGCAGAGCTCGACAACGTCCCGATCACGCCGATCTCCGAGACGTATCCGAACGGCCGACATCGCGGATGCGTACGCGATCTCGCAGGCTGTCACCGACTTGAAGGTGGCGGCGGGTCGAATCATCAAGGGGCACAAGATCGGCCTCACGTCGAAGGCGATGCGTGCGCTCACCAACGCCACCGAGCCCGACTACGGGACGATGTTCGACAACTGGTTCGTGCTCGAAGGCGGCATCGTGCCGCGCAGCACGATGAACCGTCCGCTCGTCGAAGTCGAGCTGGCGTTCGTGTTGAAGGAGCCGTTGTCCGGCCCGGGGGTCAACGTCGCCGACGTCATCAGGGCCACCGACTTCGTGCTGCCCGCCATCGAGATCGTCGACACGCGTCAGAAGGGTCGCGGCCCCAACACGCTGATCGACAGCATCTCGGATGCGGCTGCGTGCGGCCTGGTGATCCTCGGTGCCAATCCGACGAAGCTCAAGGACATCGACGTGCGCAACGTCGGCGCGACGTTGTCGATCAACGGCGACATCGAGGAGAGCGGCATGGCTCGTGCCGTGATGGGCAACCCGATCAACGCAGTCGCCTGGCTCGTCAACAAGTTGTTCGAGTTCGGCGTCAGCCCCGAGGCCGGCCACGTGATCCTGTCGGGGTCGTTCATCAAGGCCATCCCGTTCCAGGTCGGCGACAACGTCGATGCCTTGTTCAACGGCCTCGGCGAGGTGACGTTCCAGGGCTCGCTGACCTCGAGCGTCAGCGACTTCAGTCGTCGATGTAGGCGATGAACTCGCACGTGACGATCTTCGTCCCGGCCGTCACCTGACTGTGCCGAGCCGGACGGGCGTCGGCGTCGGGAAAGTGCTCGATCCAGATCGGGTTGCACGCGTCGCGGAAGGTGGCATCCGGCACGAAGAACGTGATGCGGGCGATGTGGCGCCAATCGGCGCCGGCAGCATCGAGCATCTGACCGATGTGCACGAACAGGTTGGCGTATTGCGCCTCGGGCGCCTCGGGCACGGACTGCTCGCCAGGGTCGCGTGGAGCGATCACGCTCGACACCAACAGCGGTCCGATGCGCGACGCCGCGGGAATCGGATTGACGTGCTTGAAGCTCTCGATCTCGATCGACTTGCGGCCCATCACTTCGCTCCCTGCTCGAGACCTGGTCCCGATTGCCGAGCGGCGTACCACTCTTCGAATTCGGCGCGACGGTCCTTCGACACCGGGAACACACCGATGGTGCTCTCGCCGGCATCGACGCGCTCGAGCGCCCAGGTCTCTTCCGCCTCCTGCTGCACCGATGCTGCGGCCAACTCGACGACGAGTGATGGCGGGATGATGACCACGCCTTCGCCGTCGCCGACCACGATGTCGCCGGGCATCACGGTGACACCGGCGCAGGCGATGGGGATCTGGTGCTCCAGCGGCATGTGCAGACGACCGAACGTCGCGGCGTGCGACGCGCCGTGGTACACGGCGATGTCGAGCTCGGCGACGGCAGGAGTGTCGCGGACCGCGCCGTCGGTGATCATCCCGACTGCGCCGCGACGAAGGCCCGCAACGCGAACACGTCGCCGAACGTTCCCGCATCGGGCTCGCCGCGCGCCTCCATGATCAACACTTCCTCGGGCGCAAGGCTCTCGACAGCTCTGCGCTGCGCGTTCTGGCCGCCGGACATCTGCGCGTTGAGGTCTTCGCGCAGCGGTACGTAGCGCAAGCGTGTGCGCATATCCGAGCATGCGTTGACCGGGCTTGATCGGCTTCAACCCGCTGAGGAACGTCGAGCGAATGCCCTTGCGCTGCAACTGGCTGGTGATCGTCGCGGTCGACACCGAGTTGAGCTGCGTCCGCAGCTCGTCGGTGAGGAGAACCGGACGCGGTGGCTCGTCGGATGACATCGGCCTAGTCAAGCACGGCGAACCTTCGAGGTCGCAAGCGACGTCGTCTAGGAATCGATGGCCTGGCGAACGATCGCGTCGAGATCTGCGACGGGCAACTCGCCCGAGGACCGAACCTTCACCGTGCCGTCGGCGCCGACGATGACGAATGTCGGAAAGGCTGCGACGCCGTACGCGACAGCGGCGTCCGACGCGGCACTGTCGGCCAACACCGGCCACGTCCAGGCCTTGTCGACGACCCACTTGCTCGGCGGGTAGTTGTCGCGCTGTGCGTTGACAGCGGTGGACACACCGACGATGTCGAGACCGGTGGGGACGCCGCCCGCCGCGGCCCAGCTCTGCAACACCGGGATCTCGCGGTTGCAGTGGGGGCACCAGTGGGCAAGGAAGACGAGCATCTTCGGACGACCGGTTGCGGCGATGTCGAAAGGCGCTCCGTCGAAGTCGAAGCCTCGCAGCGTCGGAGCTCGCATCCCGAGGGCGGGATCGTCGCCGGTCTCCGGCGGAACCGGCAGTGTCGCACCTTCGACCGTGACCGGTTGGGTCTCGGCCGCGGAGCTCGTGCCGCCGTCGACAGCGGCCGTGCCCTGACGCACGGTTGCATCGGTGCTGCGCGTCGACCACACAGCGACGCCCAGTGCCAGTGCGATGAGACCGGCGACGCCGCCCCACATCCACAGTGGCTTCTTGGAGGAGGTAGATGTTGCCATGACTCAGGCCACCTGCATCGTGGGTTCGGGCGACTCGTCGTCGGACGAGTCGAGGGTGAGGAGCGCCACGATCGCGACGAAGCCGCAGAACGCCATCAGTGGCAGGGACATGAAGCCGAACTGGCGAAACCACGCAACGGTGCACGGCGCGGCAGCGTCGCACGAGCCGGCGCTCAGCGAAGGTCTCCACTCGATCAGGTAGTGATACGCCGACGTCGCCGCCCCGATCGCCGCCATCGGCACGGCGTAGTAGCGGATTCCGCTATCGCGGCGTACGGCAGCGATCAACAGCAACAGGGCCAGTGGGTACATCGCGATCCGCTGGAACCAGCACAGCTTGCACGGGACCAGGTGTGCGTTCTCGCTGAAGTACAGGCTTCCGGCAGTTGCGACCGCGGCGATCAGCCATGCCAGCCACACCCGGATCGGTGAGATCGAGTCGAGGAACCGGGCACCGACTGCAAGGAATCGAGCCCCGGCGATGACGAGGGCCAACGTCGCTGATGCCACGGCGAGCAACGCGAAGAATCGCTCCATCGCCAACAGTGAGATCTCGGCCATCGCTCATGACGGTATTGATGCTTCGGGACGCTGATTAGGTCCGAAGGTCCCCGATCACCGAGTGCGCATTGCTCTGATTCGTCAGGTCAGTTCGTGCGTGTTCCACGTCGGCCGCGTGTCGGCGGCCTGTACGTACTGCTCGGCGAGCCGGCGCAGCAGGTAGTTCTCGAACGCGACCTCGGGCAGGGCCGGTGCGTACAGATGGCCTTGCTGACGGACGCAACCGAGTGCGATCAAGGCGTCGGCCTGCGCACCGGTTTCGACTCCGTCGGCGGTGACCTCGAGGCCGATCTCGCGGGTCAGTGCGATGATCGATCGGACGATGGCGCGGTCGTGCGGATGGGTCGTGATGGTGTCGATCGAGATGCGGTCGATGCGAACCTCGTCGAGTGGCAGGCGACGCAGCATGCTGAGCGACGACACACCCTGGGCGAAGTCATCGAGGCACACGCGGCCACCGCGAGCGCGGAACTCGGCGAGGTTCGATGCTGCCGACGGCAGGTCGACTGTGACGAAGGACTCGCGCACGTCGACCGTCAACAGATGCGGATCGATGCCGTCGACCAACAGGTCGATGGGGTTGTCGCGCCACGGTCGCTCGGTCGAGTGCGGTGCCAGGTTGACGCGGAACCGGAAGCCCTCGGGCAGTCCCAGTACCGCAAGCCGGCGAATCTGTCGACGGGCGCCGCCGAACACGCGCTCGGTCACGCGGTCGAGCAAGCCGGCGCGGACCGCAAGCTCCATGAAGTCGTGCGCCGGGACCACCGTGCCGTTCGGTTGCACCCAACGGGCGAGCAGCTCCGCACCCACGATCATGCCGGTGCTGGCATCGAGCTCGGGCTGGAAGAACGGGACGATGTCGCCGTCGTCGATCGCACGGCGGAGGCGCAACTCGAGATCGATCCGCTCGCGATTGTCGCGAGCCAACTCGGTGTCGAAGTGGGTGACACGGCTACGTCCGTTGGTCTTCGCTTGATAGAGCGCGACGTTCGCGTTGGCCAGGACCTCGCTGACGTTGGTGCCGTGGGTCGGTGCGTGGGCGATCCCGATGCTGACCGACGACGGCAACTCGCGGCCAGCGGCATGAATCGCCTGACCGAGCACACCTTGCAACTGATGCGCGACCGCGACGGTTGCCTGTTCGTCGGCACCGGGCAGAGCGACGATGAACTCGTCACCGCCGATGCGCCCGGCGACTCCGTTGGCGCTGACACAACGCTCGATCCGGTTGGACACGATTCGCAGGAAGTGATCTCCACCGCGATGGCCGAGCGTGTCGTTGACGGCCTTGAATCGATCGAGGTCGAGGAACAGCACGCCGACGGGCTCCGTGGTGTCCCCTCCGATCAATGATTCCAGCGTCTCGAACATGCCGCGGCGATTGAGCAGACCTGTCAGCGCATCGTGCGTCGCCTGATGGGTGAGCTGTTCGATCGACAGCGCCAGCTGCGCGTTCGTCTCGGTGAGCTGGATCTGATCGCGTTCGATCTCGGCGAGCAGATCCTCGCTGGTCATCTGCAGGCGGATGGCCGTGCGCGCGGTCTTGCTGAGGGTCGAGTGGATCACCGTCAGGGCGGTTGCGTAGAACAGCCACAGCACGGCCAGTCCGCGGAGACGGATGTCGTCAGACATCAGCAGGATCAGCGCCGAGGTCGATGCCATCGGTGCCAGCAGGCTGGCGAACATGTCGCGCCGACCTGCTGTCAGCATCGCCGCCAGCGCGCCGGCAGTCGAAGGGAACACGGCGAAGAGCATGACCATCTCGGTCGACGCGGAACTTGCGACCCATGTCGACATGCCGAAGACGACACCCATCGATGCGAGGCCGATGCGCAGCAACCACACGATCCACGAAGGTGTCGTGCGCTCGAGCGGTCGAGACGGCGGAACAGAAGCGGACTTCGGTGAACTGCGGCGGAATGCGACGACGCCGGCGATCATCAGAACGGTCGAGACGGCCGCGGCCGCGACCCACACCTGAAGCCGGGCGCGGTCGATCTCGTCGCGCGTCAGCAGCGCCGACGAGCAGCGTGAATGGAACCAGCCAGAACGGCCCGATCGCAGTGTTGGCGGCGACAGGGACCAATGCACGCTCACGCAGGCATCTTTCCTGATCGTCCCTCGTCGGCGATTCCGCCTCCGCCACCATGTTCTCCTTGGCCGTCGTCGGCGCCACTGCGCCTGCTTGTTGTTATCGGCCTGTCGCGGCCACGTCGTGAGGTGTATCTGGATTACTTTGACCCTGTCATGTCGCACGGACCCACGTCGCATCGTCCGTGGAAAATCACCCGATGATCGGCAGATTTGCGCCGTCTCCGACCGGGCCGTTGCACCTCGGCAACCTCCGAACGGCGCTCGTCGCGTGGTTGATCACCCGATCGGGCGACGGCGGATATCTGGTGCGGATGGAGGATCTGGATCGGGTGACGTCGTCGCAGCTTCACGAGGCGGAGCAGCTGGCCTCGCTCAGCAGCATCGGACTCGATTGGGACGGCGAAGTGGTGCGTCAATCGGACCGTTTCGCGCTCTACTTCGAGGCCATCGAGCGCCTGCGCGCCGACGGCCTGGTGTACGAGTGCTTCTGCACGCGCCGCGAGATTCGACTGGCCGCCGAGGCGCCACATGGGCCCGATCCCGATGGCAGATACCCGGGCACATGTCGCGACCTCGGCGATCGCGAGCGGGCAGCGTTCCGCGAGGCCGGCCGCACCCCCGCGTTGCGCCTGCGCAGTGATGGCCGCGACGAGACGTTCGTCGATCGATTCCAGCGGAACGTACGCAGGCAGGGTCGACGACGTGGTGTTGCAGCGCAACGACGGCGTGCCTGCGTACAACCTGGCAGTCGTGGTCGACGACGCCGACCAGGGCGTGACGGAGGTGGTTCGGGGCGACGACCTGCTGTCGTCGACTCCGAGCCAGATCATGCTGCATCGCCTGCTCGACCTGCCGATCCCGTGTTACGGGCACGTTCCCCTGGTGCTCGCGCCCGATGGTTCGCGACTCGCCAAGCGTCATGGCGCGGTCACACTCGACGATCTCGCCGCGCGAGGAAAATCACCCGGCGAGGTGTGTGCGCGCCTCGCCGCGAGCATCGGCATCGACACCGTCGGAGCAGCCGGTGATGGCCGGCGATCTCCTCGACCGCTTCGATCCGGATCTGCTGCCGCGCACGCCGTGGCAACTGACCGCCGACGAACTCTGACACGATCGTGCACATGTTCGATGATCTGCAACAAATGTTCGGCTATCGCGGCGCGATCGACGAACGAACGGGAGCATCCATCGTCGGTCCCGAGCTGTTGGTCGTTCCGTGTTGGACGCCGGAGTTCTGCGCAACGCTGATCAGAGCCGCCGAGGCGATCGGCGCCTTCGAGCATCAGCCCGACGATCCCGTACCAGGTCACGAGGTATCTCTTGCGATCATCAGCCCCCGATTGTTCGAGACCGTGCAGGACGACTTCGGGTCGCGCATCTGGCCGCAGTTGCAGATGGTCTGGCCGTATGTCGACTACTACGGGCTGCGCGACGCCTTCGTGATTCGGTATGCGCCCGGCGAGCAGGAGTCGCTGCGGATTCATCACGACGTCGCCCAGGTGTCGGGCTCGATCAAGCTCAACGACGGATATTCCGGTGCGGCGCTGGTGTTCCCTCGGCAGGCATTCGACAACTCTGCGGTCGCGGTCGGCGAGATGTTGGTGTGGCCTTCGTTGGTCACCCATCCGCACGAAACTGCGCAGCTCGAACGTGGTGTGAAGTACGCGTTGACGGTGTGGTTCGAGTTGCCGTCTTTCTGAGCGATCTATGGAGTAAATTCTTTGGTAGATGAATCGGCGAGCTGTGTCCCAATCCGCGCCGTTGGTGCTCTCTGCGTTGGCGCTGCTCCTCTCATCGTGCTCGCAGAACGGGTCATCGGCCTCTGCTGCTACGCCTCCGCCGCCCGTCACGCTGTCGGGACTTCCGGCGCCCACCGAAGCGGTCGTCTCGACACTCGCGACGACGACCGAGGCCGCGACCACGACCACGCTGCCGCCGACCACGACCGAGGCTCCGACCACGACGACGATCCCGCCGACCACGACCGAGGCGCCGACCACGACGACGATCCGCGATCCCGTCCAACGTCCAGATCGCCGGCCCTGCCGATCAGCCGATGCCGGCCGTCGGCGGTCACAGCGGCGATGGCACGGCACTCGTTCAGGCCAGGCTGTTGCAACTCGGGTTCTGGAACTACTGGCCCCGACGGGCAATACGGCTTCTCCACCAAGCAGGCGGTGATGGCCTTCCAGAAGTACCTCGGCTTGCCGCCGAGTGGTCTCGTCGATCAAGCGACGGCTGACTACCTGACCAACTTCGGAGAGCGTGGCCACGCCTCGGCCGACACCGGAAACGCTCGTCGAAGTCGACAAGGCCAAGCAGTTGCTGTTCATCGTTCAAGACGGCCAGACCCTGTGGACGTTCAACACCTCGACCGGCAGCGGCATCCCCTACGAGGCGCAGAACAAGAACGATCCGACCAAGATCGAAACGGGCGACGCCCAGACGCCGGAGGGTTTGTTCAAGACCACCCGCGAACGCCCTGAGGGTTGGTGGGAAGGTGACCTCGGCAAGATCTACCGCCCGAAGTACTTCGTCGGCGGCGTGGCAGTGCACGGCATGACCAGCGTGCCGAACCACCCCGCATCACACGGTTGCGTGCGCTTGAGCACGATGGCGATGGACTTCATCTGGGACCAGAACCTCATCCCGCTCCACACCGTCGTGTGGGTGCACAGCTAGCTCGCCAGCTGGTCGTCAGCCGACCAGATCGCGCAGGTGACGGTCGAGGTCGATCGTCGATTCCGGCAACTCGTCGGTCCACACCGCGAGATCCGCAGAGCGCGTGATCGGCGCATCCTGCAACGCTTCGGTGAGCGTCGCTGTCCAGTGCCGGGTCGAGTCCGACTGGCTGGCCAGCACGATGATGCGGCCGCGATGACGGATCACGGTTTCGCCGTGCTGGAACACTTCGGTGACCACGCCGGCGGTGGTGATCATCACGGCATCGCGCTCGAACGGAGCGAGGTCGTCGGTGTCGGCGTCGATGACGACGAAGCAGTACGCCTCGTTCGGAGTGATGGCGAACGTCCGGCAGTGCTGGAAGATCTCCTTGCAGCCGGATCCGCAACAACGGTCGGGAGTGCCGAGGCCGGTGACTGCGTCGAGGCACGCCCCGGAGTGGACTCCGCGTACGTAACGCTCGGCCCACCCCTCGGCGAGCGCGGCCGCGGATTCGAATGATCGTGAGCTCGGCTCGGTGCGAGCGGGACGACAGGATCGAGAGTTCAGCAATCCATGTGTTCAGCTGCTCGAGTGGCCAGCCGAGATCGCCCATCGCGTTGCCCATGCGACGCAGCGATCCGCGTAGTCCGCGGCGCCGGGTGTGCAGGGACTCGACGACCTCTGCAGCAGCATCGAGGATGCTGAGATCGAGTTGCTGGCCGGCATCGAATTGGATGACCGCGAGCCAGGCGTCGAGCGTCGTTTGCCGTTTGTTGCCGATACGGGCTTGATACCCACCAGATCGTCCCATGAACCTTTATCGGCTGGAATGTTCGGGACCTTGAGCGCCGGGCTCAGTGTTGTTTTCAGGAGTCTGTAACGGTGTCGCTGTCCGCCCTGCGGATCCGCAAGCTGCGATCGGTTGCAGTGTGGCAGCGGCCGGTTTCGAGGTCGAATCTCCAGCCGTGCAACGTGCACACCAATTCGCCCTCGTCGATCTCGCCGAACACGCTGAGATCGGCCTGCCGATGCGGGCACAGCCGCTCGCAGATGTAGTCGCCGATGCGGATCTCCTCACCGGCGAGATCACTCTGGATCGGGTCGAGTCGTTGGCGGGCCTCGGCCTCGGCGCGACGCATGCGCTCGGGCGACAGCGACTTGAAGAAGTTGTAGAGGAACTCGTTGAATGCGCCCGCTCGCCATGCCCGGAACCGGAGCGACAGAAACAATGCATTGCTCCAGTCGATCGCTCGTTGCGCCACGACGGTCTCGACGAGCTCGCGTTGGATGTCGAAGCGGAATGCGTAATCCTCGCCGGCGAACTCACGAACGTCGCCGTTTGGGAAGTCGATGATGATCTCGTAGTCGCCGGCACGCAGCAGGCAGCGATCGCCGATGCCGGTGCGGAGTGCAGGCGCCATGGCCAGCAGCGGCTCCCACCACTCCTTCAGCGTCGCCAGCAGGTTGGTGCTCGCGGGGCGCCAACTGCGGTGCATCTCGGTGAGCCACGGCATCCAGTCCGCCTGGTACTGCCGGAGGTACTCGGCCTTGTGTTCGAAGATCGCCCTCACGGCCTCGTTGGCGATCGGGTGCGTCACCGACATCTCGTGTTGGGTGAAGTCGATTGCAGTGCCGGGGATCGCAAGCACGCCGCGGTGACCTGCTGCGGCGAGACGACCCATGAACACACGCTGATCGGGGAAGATGCTGGGCTCGTCCCCGGCGATCACGTTGAGCCGGAACAGCTCGGGATCGAGGAAGGCCGGCGGCCCGGCGCTGGGTACCACAGCGCGTGCGCCGACGGATTCGACGTACCTCATCGCCCGCGAGAACTGGCTGTTGACCTTGGCGTCGACGAGCTCGCGCATGCGTTGTGGCGGCTCGTCGTACACCATCGGGTACCAGATCGCGCCGCTGTACTGCAGCCAGTGCAGATCGACCGGGCCATGAGCGCGCAGTGCGTCGAGGTCGTCGGTTCGGCAGTCGTTCTGATTGACCAACCGACCGGTCCCGTCGCTGACGACGAGCGCGGAGTCGCCACCCGGTCCGTCGGTGATGCTCGTCTCGACGTGGATCGCGATGCGCAGGTTGGGCCCGAGCGCGAGCTCCTCGCCGTCGGTCGTCCGGACGATCTTGTCGAAGCCCAGCGAGCGAAGTTTGAGCTCGAGCTCACGCGTCGGGTAGCCGGGAACCAGCACGGTCGTCGAGCGGTCGACGTGGTTCGCGAGCCATGGCTCGTCGAGATGATCAGCGTGGAGGTGTGAGATGTAGAGGAAGGTCGGATGCTCGATCCGCTCCATCAACTCCGCTGACAACTGGTCGTTGCGCGGGAAGACGAACCACGATCCGAAGAACGCCGGCAGGAACCACGGATCGCAGAGGATCGAGCCATCGACGGTGTCGATCAGGATGCCGGCGTGGCCGACGGAGGTCGCGCGCATTTGGATCGAGGCTAGTGAGGCGCGTCGCCGATCGGACTTCGACGACCGAGCCGCGGCGGGCGCGACTGCCTCAACGTGTCAGAGATGTCAGGCGACTGGCGGGTCGGTGAACTGCTGGCCGGCGCGGGACACGTGCTCGGTCCAGGTGCTGCCATCCCAGTAGCGAAGTTCGAACCGTCCTGCCGGATCGGCGTACCAACCGGCGGGAACTGCAGGAGCGGATGCAGCGGCGGCTGCCGCGGGCGTCGCTGCGGCTGCGGCCGCCGCGCCTGTCGATGCAGCCGTCGTCGCGCCGACGGCCTCTGCTGCAGGCGTGGTGGCCCCATACGCGGCTGCGCCTGTACCTGCGAGCGACGGCTGCACGCCGGTCGGCTCCGGTGTCGTGGCGGTCGGTGTGGTCGTCGAGGACTCGGGGGCAATCGCCCAACCGGACGGCTCGCTGACCGGCTCGGTCTTCTCTTCGACCACCTCTTCGATCTTTCCCTCGGCGGCGGGCTCGGTCTTGGCCGGAAGGAGAAGTGCAGCGGCTGCGGCGTCGTCCTTGTCGTCCTTCACGTCGGATGTGTCGTCCGGCTTCGTGGACTCCGCGGACCCACCCTTTTCACGGGTGAGGAACGCGGTGACGTCGCCGCCCGTTGGGACGATTGCGACGACCGACCAGCCTTCTGCAGCCTTGGCGGTGAGCTTGGTGGCGAGAGCCGACGGATCGTATGACGAGGCGCTGATCGATTCGAATTCCTGCATGGTCCGAGAGCGTAGTGTCCGCGACGCCTGTTGCGATCACGCATGGTGAGAGGTTTGTGACGACTTCCCCAACGTGCAACTCAGCACGTTGAATCAGGACGGCAGAACCAGCGTGTGCACGTCCGTGTCGGCCGGCGCCCCGTCGTACACCAGCTCGCCGTCGCGCAGTGCCAGCAGGCGTTCGACCTGCTGCACGAACGTCAACTCGTGTGTCGCGATCACCAGGGTCGCACCCCGTTGCGAGGCAGCGTCGAACATCCGCAGCAGCGCCTGTTTGCCGGGCTCGTCGAGACCGACGAACGGTTCGTCGACGAGCATGATCTGGAAGGGTCGGATGAAGGCCAGCGTGATCGCTGCCTTCTGCCGGAGCCCGCGGCTGAACGTGGTGGGAATGTCGTCGCGACGCGCGGTGAGACCGACCTGGTCGAGCAATGCTTCGGCATCGCCTTGCCAGTCCTCGTTGCCGTGCAGCCGGGAGACGAACTCGAGGTGCTCCCACAGCGAGAGGTCGTCGTAGAAGGTGGGTGTGTCGCTGAGCCACGACAGCAGGCGGCGCGCTTCCTGGCTGCCCGCTGCGTGCCGGCCGATCTTGACCGTTCCGCCGGAGGGGTCGAGCAGACCGGCAGCCATCTTCATCATGGTGGTCTTGCCACTGCCGTTGTGGCCGACGAGGGCAACCTTGGCTCCCGACTCGATGTCGAGCGACAGTGGTTCGAGCGCGGGTCGCTCGCCGTAGGTCTTGGATAGTTGACGAATCGTCAATTGGCTCATGCCGATGTGCTCCGCTGTGGGTTGTAGTCCTTGCCGTCCGACACGAACTGGCGGAACTTCACGCGCCAGAAATCACGTCGGCGCACCCAGTAGCCGACCAGGATGGCCAGCAGCAGGGCACCGATTGCGCCGCGCAGCGCAGCACCGTCGAGGGAGGTGCCCAACTGATTGGCGCGACGCACGAGGAGGACGGTCGCTGCGGCGAGCGCGCTGACCACGATCGGGATCCCGACACGCATCGCGCTGGTCATTCCGGCCATCTCCGGCGGGAGGAATGCTTGCGTGTTGCTGGTGGGGTCGGGTGCGTCGCGCACGATGCTGACGACGCCGCCGGCGGCGCCGGCCAGGATGGTCGGCAGCGCCAGGATCGCGGCCGGCTCGATCGCCCGCGACGTGCCCAGCACGGCAACCGCGGCTGCCGCGGCGATCACTGCGAACGGCACCAGCGCGATGGCCGGAGCGATGAGGTGACGCACGAGCAACTCGCCGCGCTCGATCGGCAAGCTGTCGGTCCGGTCGGGTTGATCGATCTCCTGCGACAGCGGCTCCATCACCTCGAGACCGAGGATGAACAACATCAACGCGGTGCCGAGGAGGGCCGGAGTCGTGCCACGCACGACCATCGCCTGGAACACGCCGGCCATCGCCGCGACCGCGGTCATCCGCACCAGTCGAGTCACCGGGAATCTGGCGACACTCGCGACACCACGACGAGCGATCGGGTGCGTGATCCATCCGGGAACTCGGATCCACGGACGGCCGCGCGTCTGCTCCTGGTTCAACTGACGACGAAGGAGGATGACCGTGCGGAGGTCTTGCATCGTCACCGCGAACCGGAGCTGGGCGACCAGGCTGCTGCGCCGGGCCAACGCGTCGAGCGAGGTCTGCTGCAGCATGCAGATCCCAACGACCAACATGGCGATGGCGACGACCGGGAACACGAGGTCGATCGCGTTCTGACGCCATCCCCACATGGCGAGGCTGCCCGCGGTGTTCGCGGGGCCGGGGATGTGCCACACGAGGGCGGCGCCCTGCCAGGCCACGGTGACGAATCCGACCGTCGTGGCGATCCACAGTGGCAGCCGGATCGCGTGCGCGACCAGTGCGGTGCCCGCCCACAGGAGTGCGGTGCAGATGCCGAAGGCGGCGCCACTCGCGGCCCATGCGATGGGCGTGCCAGGGAGGCGTCGGCCGGCCAGTTGGCCGATGATGGCTCCGAAGGTCGCGGATAGCGAGGCTGCACTTCGTGCTCGTTGTGTGACCGGTCGCAACAGGGCGCGCATGCGGTCGACGGGCGACAACATCACGTAGCTCACGTCGGCCGCCTCGAGTGCCAGCGGGCCACCTTGCGCGCCACTGCGCAGCGCGGCCAGGAACGCCAGCGCGGTGATCATCCCGATCAACGCCGGGCCGTTCTTGGCGACGTCGGCGATGGCTTGTGGCGAGGCGTCGGAGTCCTTGATCGAGCTGCTGATCCACAGCACGGTGCCACCGCCGAACAGGGCGACGAGGTACACGCGATACGCGGCATCGAACCACTCGATGTCGCCGAGGCGGTGACGCTTGCGGCGTCGGCGCAGGTCGTGGAGGACGTCGAGCGCGGTCTCACTCACCGGTGGCGGCCTGACGGTTCGGATCGGCGGACCAACCCGACCAGCTGGCCACGTACAGGCGTGGCGCCGTGAGACCGGCGTGCTCCATCGCCAGCACGTTCATGCACGCGCTGACACCCGATCCGCAGTAGGCGACGACCTCGTGCTCGCCATCGATGCCGAGTTGGCGGAAGTGGTCGAGGAGGTCATCGGGCGACTTCGGGATCGTGTCGGATCCGAGCACCTCGGACCACGGCGCGCTGCGTGCTCCAGGGATGTGGCCGGGCAGCTTGTCGATCTGCACGACTTCACCGACGAACCGGTCGTGCGAGCGGGCGTCGATCGCGGACCCGCCCTCGTTCAGGATCCGTGACGACATCGTCGGCATCGGCCAAGCGTTCGTCGGGCCAGTCGACAGGGCTGAACTCGACCGGCGTCGGCGTGCGTCCCGCGCCGGTCTCGACGGGACCGGTCCACGCGCCGAGACCTCCGACGAGGACGGCGGCGTCGCAGCCGATCATCCTCAGCATCACTGCCAGACGACCCGCGGTGAGGCCGCCGGTGTCGTCGTAGGCGACGACGACCGTGTCGTTGGCGATGCCGAGCGAACCCATCGAATCGGCGAACTGGGCAGGCGTGGGGAACGGGTGTCGCCCTTCGGTGACCGCTTGGCCGTGGCCGGCGAGCTGGTGGTCGAGGTCGACCCAGATCGCGCCGGCGATGTGCCCGGCCTCGAAGGCGGCCTTTCCATCTCGGCCGTCGAGGTACCAACGCACGTCGGCCAACACGGCGTCGGGATGCTCAGCGACGAACTGGGCGTCGACGAACGGTGGGATCATTGGACGTCTCGTTCTGCTAATGCCGATGCTTCGGCCAACACATCGCGCAGAGGGCGGCCCAGCGCTGCTGCTGCCGCTGCCGCGTCGTCGTACTCGACCTTCACTCGGCCGAGCGCGACCTTGGCGTTGATGATGTGACCGTCGATGACCACCTGACGCTGTGTGCGCTGCTGCGGCCAACGTCGAAGTTCCATCCCGCGCAGGCCGAGCGATCCGGTTTCGCGCAGCAGCAGCGCACCGATCAGCGGAGCCGCCGACGGCTCGCACAGCACGTGCACCGTGTGTGCCGGCCGGCCCTTCTTCATGACGATGGACGTTGCCCACGCGTCGTGTGCGCCGGCCGTCATCAGAGCGGCGATGGTGTGGGCGATGACTTCGCCGGTCGCGTCGTCGATGTTGGTCTCGAGCAGTCGAACGATCTGTCCCGGCTCGGGAACCAGGCTCGGTGCCTCGGCCTCACCGATGACGACCTGCACGACATTGGGACGTCCGGGGATGTCGGCAGTGCCGGCGCCATATCCGACTGACGAGACATTGAACGCAGGCATCGGGCCGAACTCGTCGGCCAACGCGCACATCAGGGCGACGCCGGTCGGCGTCGCCAACTCCTTGCGATCGTCGATCCCGCGGCTGGGTGCGTTGCGTCGAGCCAGTAGCTCGGTGACCGCGGGTGCCGGGTTGGGCAGCTGACCGTGCGCTGCGAGCACGGTGCCCTCGCCCACCGTGATCGAGCTGCAGACGATCCGTTCGACGTCGAGGGATTCCAGCGCGGCGCATGTTCCGACGATGTCGACGATTGCGTCGACCGAACCGACCTCGTGGAACTCGACCTCGTCGGTCGGCATCCGGTGCATCTTGCCCTCGACATCGGCGAGCATGGCAAACGTCCGTTGGGCACGGTCGCGAACACGCTCGGGCAGATCTGCGTCGTCGATGAGGTCGCGGATCTCGCGGTAGCCACGGTGCGGATGCTCGTGGTGCTCGTGATCGTCGGAATGCGCATGGTCGAACTCGACGACGTGTGCTTGCGTGGCAGCGACACCACAACGCATGACGGCTTCGAACGTCAACGCGTACCCGTCGAGATCGAGGCGACCGACGATGTCGGCGACGACCAGCGGATCGGCTCCGGCGTCGACCAGAGCCGCCATGGTCATGTCGCCGGCGGTACCGGCAAAGCAGTGGAACCACGCGGTTCGAGTCACTGCATCATTCTGGCGATCGCGCACGCTGCTCCAAACCCGTTGTCGATTCCCACCACTGTGACTCCACTGGCACACGATGCGTGCATCGCCAGCAGCGCGGTCACCCCGTCGAGGCTCGACCCGTATCCAACGCTGGTCGGCACCGCCACGACGGGACCGCTGGTCAATCCACCGATCACGCTGGCCAATGCCCCTTCCATTCCCGCGACCACCACGACTGCATCCGCCGAGGTGATGCGATCGATGTGGGCGAGCAGTCGGTGGAGCCCGGCGACCCCGATGTCGGCGAGCCTGTCCGGGTCGAAACCGTATGCCCGCAGCGTCAGCACACACTCGTCGACGATCGGTCCATCGCTGGTGCCCGCGCTGGCAACGAGGACACGGGCGGTTCGATGTGGATCCGGTCGACGCCACAGGATCGTTCCGGTGGCCTGTTCGCCGGGACCGTGTGCCGCGGTGACGGCCTTGATCTGAGCATCGTCGGCGCGTGTCAGCAGCACGGGGCCGGATCCGTTGGCCAGCAGCTCGCCGACGATGGCGACGCATTGCTCGATGCTCTTGCCTCGTCCGTAGATCGCCTCGGGCATTCCCTGGCGTAGCGAGCGGTGGTGGTCGACCAACGCGTCGCCGACCTCCACGAATGGCAGACGGCGCAAGCGCTCGACCGCAGTGTCGGGCTCGACCGCGCCGCTGCGGAGGTCGTCGATCAGTTGGCGCAGGGCGGCTTCGTCCACCCGCACATTGTGGCGGCGATCAGGCCCCGGTTTCGAGCGAGTCCAGAAATGTCTGGCCCGGAATCCTCAAAATGTGCCCTGCCACGGTGCAGCGAACGGTCGCGGTGCGTGGCACGTCGTACAGGACGCCGAGCTCGCCGAACGAGTCGCCGGCGTGCAAGCTGCGGATGAAGTCGGGCTCGAGACCGAAGTGGCTGATCATCACGTCGTACTCACCGTCGACGACGAAGAAGACGTCGAAGTCGGTTTCGCCTTGCCTGACGATGGTCTCGCCGACCTCGACACGCTCACGGACCGTCACGTCGGCGAGCACCCGCAGCCGGCTCGGTGTCGCAAAGCGCAACGATGGGATCGTGCCCAGCAGTGAGCTGACCGGTTGCGACGGATGGCTGATGGTGCCCGGATCACGGTTGTCCGACATCAGCTCGATGTGCGGCTTGCCGAATGCGGATCGCACTTGCCCGTACCAGCTGCGAGCGAGCATCGCGCTGCCGGTGACGGTCGTGTGCATGGGACTCTCGGCGTTGGTCGTCATATTCCTCAGTGGTGAAGAGTGTGGACCAATAGCCTGTGATACGTGATTGGCCCAACAACTCGCGTCGGCTTTCTCGGGCCGCTCGGCACGTTCACGGAGCAGGCATTGAAGTCGCAACCCGACCTCGCCGCGGCCGAGCACGTGCTGTACCGCACGATGCCCGACGTGCTCGACGCCGTGGAGTCCGGCGAGGTGGATCTGGGGTTCGTCGCGATCGAGAACTCGATCGAGGGCACCGTCAACCTGACGCAGGACGAGTTGGCATTCAGCCACGACCTGTTGATCCAGCGCGAGGTGGTGCTCGACATCGAGCACTGCCTGCTCGCCAAGCCGGGAACCACGCTGGCCGATGTGAAGGCAGTGTTGTCGATACCGGTCGCGACCGCGCAGTGCCACGCGTACGTGCGTGCCCAATTGCCGCAGGCCGAACTGCGCGCCGCGAACTCGACCGCGGAGGCTGCGCGGATCGTCAGCGAGGAAGCCGGCACGGGCTCTGCCGCGATCGCGCCGCGCATCGCCGGCGACGTGTACGGACTCGCCGTGCTTGGCCGAGGACATCGCCGATCATCCGGGCAACCAGACTCGCTTCGTGCTGGTCGCTCGCGATGGCGTGCCGGCGCGCACGGGTCACGACCTCACCGGCCTCGTGATCTACCAGCGCGCCGACGAGCCCGGCAGCCTGATCTCGATTCTCCAGGAGTTCGCGGCGCGGCGCATCAACCTGTCGAACCTGCTGTCGCGCCCGACCAAGGACGGCGGCCTCGGCGACTACTGCTTCGTCGTGTACGCCGACGGCCACATCGCCGACGAACTGCTCGCCGATGCCGTGCGTTCACTGCGCGCCAAGCAGGGCAAGGTCAAGTTCCTCGGGTCGTACCCGGCGTCCGGCGAACACGCCCACACCGCCCGCGAACACGCCGACGCCAGATGGCGCGAAGCCGACGACTGGGTCGAATCCCTCCGCACCCAAATCCGCTGACGAATCCCCATCCGAGTGTTTCCGGCCCGCTGACCGCCGAACGAGTGTTTCCGGCGCACCCGGGTGGGACGCAGACACTCGTTCGAATAGCCTCGGAGCCGGAACGGTGGCAGAGCGGCCAAATGCATCCGCCTTGAAAGCGGAAGCCCGCAAGGGCCGGGGGTTCAAATCCCTCCCGTTCCGCCAAGGTCGCTTCCGTCGGCACGCCTAGTGTCGGCACCATGTCGTATGTCGCCGATCCCGCCCGATACGAGTCCATGACGTACCGCCGAAGCGGTCGCAGCGGGGTGTTGCTGCCGGCGATCTCACTGGGGCTGTGGCACAACTTCGGCGACGATCGGTCGTGGGGGACGCAACGCGAGATCTGCAGGCGGGCATTCGATGTCGGCATCACGCACTTCGATCTGGCGAACAACTACGGGCCGCCGTACGGCGCGGCCGAGTCCAACTTCGGACGCATCCTCGCCACCGACTTCGCCGCCCACCGCGACGAGCTGCTGATCTCGACGAAGGCCGGCTACGACATGTGGCCAGGGCCGTATGGCGACCACGGATCACGCAAGTACCTGCTGGCGTCACTCGACCAGTCATTGACTCGAATGGGTCTCGACTACGTCGACATCTTCTACTCGCACCGCTTCGATCCAGACACTCCGCTCGAGGAGACAGTGGGCGCGCTCGTGTCGGCAGTCCATCAGGGCAAGGCGTTGTACGTGGGCATCTCGTCGTACTCGTCGGAGCGCACTCGCGAGGCCGCTCGATTGCTCGCCGAGCAACACGTGCCGCTGCTCATCCATCAACCCTCGTACTCGATGTTCAATCGATGGACCGAGCGCGACGAGTTGTTGTCCACGTTGGAGGACGTCGGCGCTGGTTGCATCGCCTTCTCACCGTTGGCGCAGGGCTTGCTGACCGACCGCTACCTGCAGGGTGTTCCTGCGGATTCACGCGCGGCAACGGGAGGCGCATTGCGGGCGGAGTCGATCACCGAGGAGCGGTTGACGAAGGTGCGCGGCACTCAACGACATCGCCGCGCGTCGTGGCCAATCGCTGGCGGAACTGGCGCTCGTGTGGGCGCTGCGTGATCCGCGGATGACGTCGTTGGTCATCGGCGCGAGCAGTGTGAAACAACTCGATGACAACGTTGCTGCGCTCGCCCACATGTCGTTGAGCGAGGACGAGTTGACCGAAATCGACCGGTACGCGGTCGAAGCCGACATCAATCTCTGGAAGGGTTCCAGCGACGCATAGGGTACGGACCATGCCGAACGAACTGCCCACCACGATGCGCCAGATCCGGTCGCTGGTCACGCCCGACGGCCAACTCGAGCTGTCGATCGCCACGGTCGACATGCCGCAGCCGCAGCCGCACGAGGTGCTGGTTCGCGTCGAGGCTGCGCCGATCAACCCGTCGGACCTCGGTCTGCTGATCTCGCACCGCCGACCTCGACACGCTCGCGACGACCGGGACCGGCGGACAACCCGGTCGTCACCGCGACGATCCCGCCGCAGACGATGCGCAGGGCTCGCGGCGCGCAGCGGTCAGTCGATGCCGGTCGGCAACGAGGGCGCCGGCGTCGTCGTGGCCGCCGGCGACTCCGACGAGGCGCAGGCGTTGATGGGCACGCACGGTCGGCATCGTCGGCGGTGCCACGTACGGCGAGTACCGGTGCGTCGCCGCGGCGTTCGTGCATCGCGCTTCCCGACGGCACCGATCCCGCCGACGGCGCGTCGATGTTCGTCAACCCGCTGACCGCGCTCGGCATGGTCGAGACGATGAAGATGGAAGGGCCACACAGGCGCTCGTCCACACGGCCGCGGCATCGAACCTCGGCCAGATGCTGCAGACGCATCTGCCTCGCCGACGGCGTGCCGCTGGTCAACATCGTGCGCAAGCCCGAGCAGGCGGAGATCCTCCGCGACATCGGTGCGCACGCTACGTGTGCGACACGTCGCTCGCCGACGTTCACGCGACGATCTCACGAAGGCGCTGATCGACACCGGCGCGACGCTCGCGTTCGACGCGATCGGTGGCGGCAAGCTGGCCGGGCAGATCCTGGCGTGCATGGAGGCGGCGGCCAACGCAAGCGCCACCGAGTACAGCCGCTACGGGTCGACCACGCACAAGCAGGTCTACATCTACGGCGGCCTCGATCGCGGTCCGACGGAGATCGTCCGCAACTTCGGCATGGCGTGGGGCATCGGCGGCTGGCTGCTGACCCCGTTCCTCGGCAAGCTCGGCCTCGAAGGAATGCTTCGGTTGCGCGAGAGGGTCGTGGCCGAACTGACCACCACCTTTGCCAGTCACTACACCGACGAGGTCTCACTCGCCGGCATGCTCAGCCTCGATGCCATCAGGGCCTACGCCCGTCAGGCCACCGGCCAGAAGTTCCTCATCCGACCGGCGACCTGATCGCGGTCAGGCCTGCGCGGCGTAGAGATCGCGCAGCAACGCAACCTCGGCAAGGTGATGGATCAGCTCACGGTTCGTCCAACGGATGATCCCGATGAACGGGATCTGCGGATCCAGATCCGTACGGGTACTGCCCGTAGCCGGGAACGTCGAGTTGCTCGTCGGTCAGCGACTCGAGCGACGCCGCCCAACGGTCGACCCACTCCCACAGGTTGTCCATCGCTACGTCAGGATCCGGCGTGAAGTCGATCATCGACTTCGGTTCGAGCGTACGACTGCCGAACGTCCACTCCCATCGACCTGGCAAAGCCGGAGATGAGATGAGCGATTCGCCAGGCAATGGTCGTCAGCGGGCCGGTCTCGAACGGGTTGATCGATCGGTCGTGATCGATCACCCACTCGCCCGGACCGTACGCGTCGGGAGTGGTCGCTTCGTCTCGTCGACGTAACGACCACATCCCGACGTGCGGTTCCCACATGAACTCGTGTTCTGTCATGCCCGCTAATCGACCGGCTGACAGTTCCTTCGAGTCAGTGAGTTGATCGATCAATACTCCGAGTCGATCGGTGCGAATGTCCACAGGTCGACCCTCAGCGTGAGATCAGGCCTCGACGACCTTCTTCAGGCCTTCGAGCGTCGACGACCAGTTCTTCTCGTAGTCGGCGCGACTGGCCTTGTCGGCCTCGGTGACGCCACCCTTGAGGTTCGACTGTTCGAGTGTGACCTTCGTGCCGCCGCTGCCGGCATCGTCGAGCGAGATGTGCACGACGTGATAGTTGTCGGGTGTATCGGCCGCGCCACTCAGCGGGCTCCAGTGCGAGTAGCTCATCTCCTGCTCGGGCTCGAACGTGAGGATCTCGCCCTTGTCCTCGAACGTCTTGTCCTTCCACTTACCGGAGAACGTGATGGGATGGCCGACCTGCCAGTCGGTCTTCACGGTTGCGCCCATGAAGTACTGCTTGACCAGGTCCGGCTCGGTCAGCGCCTTCCAGACCTGATGTCGAGGCCGGTCGACGACGATGGATGTGCTTGCGGTGATGTCGGACATGCGACTACCTCCGATGTCGTGTGCGATGTGTGTCGTCGAAGGTACCCGCGGGCCGCTGCGGCCAAACTTGCGGCCAGACGTGCGGAGGTCGCGGGTGCTCTAATCGGGTGATGTCACGTGTGCTGTTCACCGGTGGACCGATCATCACGTTCAGCGGGCGACCGACGACCTCGCTTGCCATCGAAGATGGTCGCATCGTGGCGATCGGCGAATCGGCCGATTCGTGGGCACCGACCTTCGACGAGGTGGTGCGTCTCGATGGGCGCGCGTTGTTGCCGGCGTTCCGCGATGGCCACGCCCATCCATTGCATGCCGGCGTCAACATCAACGGGCTCGATCTCACCGGCGTTCGACCTTTCGACGCGGTGATCGAGCGCGTTCGGCAGTGGGCGGATTCGCATCCCGACGCGCCGTGGATCGTCGGCCACTGCTACGACCCGACGGTGCTGCCGCGAGGGCTCGGCCAGGCCGAGTGGCTCGACGCGGCCTGCGGTGATCGACCGGTGGTGTTGTTCCCCACCGATTACCACGCGCTGTGGGCCAACAGTGCCGCGTTGGCAATCGGCAACGTGACGGCGTCGACGCCCGATCCGGGGCTCGGCACGATCGTGCGGCACGGCGACGGCCGCCCGGTCGGGATGTTGCTCGAGCACGGGGCGATGGAGCTCGTGCAGCAACACATGCCTCACACCACCAGCCGTTGAACATGAGCACGGATTGATCGTGGCGATGGACGCGCTGAGCTCCGAAGGCATCGTGTGGGCGCAGGACGCCGTTGTTGGTCTCGACGAGCTCGACGTCTACGCCGATGGTACGCGCCGCGGGCTGTTGAGCTGCCGGATCAACGCCGCCTTCAAGGCAGATCCGATCCTGTGGACGCAGCAGCGATCCGGATTTCTCGAAGCCCGCCGATCGCTCGAGCAGGACGTCGCTGTGTCGGCGCTGCTGAGCGCTCGAACGGTGAAGTTCTTCGCCGACGGCGTGATCGAAGCCGGTACCGGCTACCTCGTCGAACCGTACGAGGACACGCCGCACACCTGCGGGCTGCCGAACTGGTCCCCAGAGGGGTTGAAGGAAGCCGTGCGTGTCTTCGATGCCGACGGCTTCCAGATCCACATCCACGCGATCGGCGACGGCGGTGTGCGGATGGCGCTCGACGCCATCGAGCACGCCTCGCTGATGAACGGGCCGCTTGATCGCCGGCCGGTGATCGCCCACACACAGCTCGTGCATCCTAACGACCGGGCCCGGTTCGGGCAGTTGGGGGTCGTCGCCAACTTCGAGCCGCTGTGGGCGTGCCTGGATCCATCGCAGCTGGAGTTGACGTTGCCTCGACTTGGCGCCGAACGCAGCATGCTGCAGTACCCGATCGCGACGCTGGCTCGTCTCGGCGCGACGGTGAGCTTCGGGTCCGACTGGCCCGTCTCGTCCCACCGTCCGCTCGACGGACTCGCCGTGGCGGTGACTCGTCTCAACGCGGCGGGCGAACCGGCGGACGGTTGGGTTCCCGAGGAACGCATCCCGATCCTGCAGGCGGTGCAGGCATACACCGCCGGCAGTGCGTTCCAGGCCTTCGACGACGATGCCGGATCGTTGCGTGTCGGTGCCCGTGCCGACCTCGTCGTTCTGGATCGTGACATCACCAACGTCGCGGGCACCGAGGTCGCTGATGCGGGCGTCGACGAGACGTGGATGAGCGGCTCGAGGGTTTTCGCCCGCTGAACCGCTCGCAAGACGTGACAGGCTTTGCGCGTGCACATCACAGATCTCTCCGCCGCCGAGTTGTCGGAATCGATCCACCGGCGCGACGTGTCGTGCCGCGAGGTGATGACGGCCTACCTCGATCGGATCGACGAGCAGAACTCCGCAGTCAACGCCATCGTCAGTCGTCGTGATCGCGATGAGCTGCTGGTGGAGTCTGCGGCCTGCGATGACGAGCTCGTCCACGGAGGTTCTCGTGGATGGATGCATGGAATGCCGCAGGCGATCAAGGACCTGATGCCGGCCAAGGGCATCCGCATGAGCATGGGATCGCGATTGCTCGGGAACTTCGTGCCGACGTTCGATTCGCTGATGGTCGAGCGCATGAAGGCGGACGGCTGCATCGTGATCGGCAAGACCAACGTGCCCGAGTTCGGTCTCGGCTCGCACACGTTCAACGACGTCTTCGGCACCACGCTCAATGCGTTCGACCACTCCCGTACCGCCGGCGGCAGCAGCGGTGGCGCCGCAGTTGCCCTCGCCACACACATGCTTCCGGTTGCCGACGGCAGCGACTACATGGGCTCGTTGCGCAACCCGGCCGCGTGGAACAACGTGTTCGGGTTCCGTCCCAGCCAGGGCCGGGTTCCCAGTGGGCCCGAGCGCGACAGCTACCTCGCGCAGTTGGCCACGGAGGGGCCGATGGGCCGCACCGTTCTCGATGTGGCCATGCTGCTCGGCACGCAGGCCGGCTATGACGCGGGATCGCCGCTGTCCTTGTCGGGCCGCCTCGACGAGTTCGCGACGGTGGCCGACGCGCGAAACGCACTGGACAGCGACGCGACCGGCACTCGCGTCGGATGGCTCGGCGACCTCGAGGGACATCTGGCGATGGAGCCCGGCATCATCGATCTGTGCGAGACGGGTCTGCGTCGGCTGGAGTCCATCGGCTGCTCGGTCGAGCCGACGATCTTCGACATGGCGCCGCCGCGCGTTTGGAACGCGTGGCTGGTGTGGCGGTACTTCCTGGTGTCGGCGAACCTCCTGCCGTTGATCACCGATCCGTCGAAGCGCGACCTGATGAAGCCGGAAGCCCTGTGGGAGGTCGATCACGGTCTGCAGGTCACCGGACCGCAGATGGTCACAGCGTCGGTGGAGCGAACCGTCTTCTACAACAGCATCAATGCACTGTTCGACCGCTTCGATGTGCTCGCACTTCCGACTGCGCAGGTCTGGCCGTTCGCGGCGACCGAACGATGGCCGCAACGAATCGGCGACCGCGAGATGGACACGTACCACCGGTGGATGGAGGTCGTCCTGTACGCGACGTTCGCCGGTCTGCCGGCCATCAGCGTGCCGGTGGGTTTCGACGACCGCGGCCTGCCGATGGGCATGCAGTTGATCGGTCGACCACGCGGCGATGTCGACCTCCTTCGCGTCGCTCGGTCGTACGAGGCAACACTGGATCGGTAGGTTCCGCGACATGGATGCAACCGCGCAGCAGCTCGCCGAACATCTCGGCATGACGCAACTCCCGGTCGAGGCGACGTACTTCGTCAGCACCTATCGCAGCGAGGCCGACACCGTGACGGGTGGTCCGGTCGGAACGGCGATGATCGGGATGTACAGCAACGACCCGCCGAGTCGTTCGTTGTTCCATCGACTGCTGTTCGACGAGGTGTGGCACTTCTACGGCGGCGATCCGCTGCGGCTCGTGTTGCTGCATCCCGACGGGTCGAGCGACGACGTGACGATGGGTGCCGATCTGCTCGCCGGGCAGTGCGTGCAATACGTCATCCCTGCCGGTGTGTGGCAGGCGGGGGAGTTGGTCGACGGGGGCCGGTGGGCGCTGTTCGGCTGCACCATGGCGCCCGGATTCACCGGTACGTGCTTCGAGGGCGGCAGGGTCGGCGACCTGCTGGCGATCTACCCCGACAGAGCGGCCGACATCCACAAGCTCGGCATCCCCGATGACCACGGCACATCGATGCCCGAGGGTTTCGCGACCTGACGCGCCGACCTGAGCGCGACAGTGCCCCCGCCGAAGCGAGGGCACTGCACTTGCGGGACGGCTGCGCTACTGGGTGGCGATTGCTCCCAGTACGTCGAGGCGAGCGGCCCGGCGGGCCGGCAGCAACGCCGCGACGACACCGGCGATCGCCGCGATCACCGCGACGACGGCCAGCGAGGTGGCCGGCACGACGAACACACCGAACCCCTTGTCGGCCAGGGCGTGCACCATGCTCCAGCCGAAGAACAACCCGATCGACAACCCGAGTGCGGTGCCGAACAGAGCGATGATCATCGACTCCCAGCGAACAGTGGCTCGAAGCTGGCTACGGGTCATCCCGATTGCACGCAGCAGGCCGAGCTCCCGAGTCCGCTCGAAGATCGACAGCGCCAACGTGTTGGTGATGCCGATCAGCGCGATCACGATCGCCAGTCCGAGCAGCGCGTAGATCAGGTTCAGCAGCGTGTCGATGTCGCCGGCCTTCGATGCCTTGAACTCGGCATGGTCCATCACCTCGACGCTCGGGTACGTTGTCGCCGCTTCTTCGAGTGTGGCTCGAGCCGTGGCGGCGTCGGTCGTATCGGCGTCCCGGACGTAGATCTTGGCGTCCAACGGATCGATGCCGAACGAGTTGAACACAGCATGATCGACGAACGCCGATCCTGCCCACGTGTCGTCGCCGTAGATGGCCTTCACGGTCAGGTTCGTCGAGCCCTCGGCGAAGGTCACCGGAATGCTCGACCCGAGGGTCCAACCGTGCTCCTCGGCAGTGCTGTCCTCGACAGCGATCCCGTCGGCGCCGAGTGTGGTGATGTCGCCTTGCTGCGGCTCGATGTCGAAGATCGACGTCAACGTGGCACTGTCGAAGCTGTTGAGCTCGGTGACGGAGCCGTCGATCGAAGCCGCCGCGAAGCGAGTCGACGTGACCGCACTGAACTCCGGTCGAGTTGCCAGGTCGGCAGCGAGGTTGTGGCTCACGCCGCCGATGCCGAAGGTGCCCGTGTCGAGTACGTAGTCGCCGTGGAAGTCGCGGTCGACCGCACCGTTGATCGACGCCTTGGCCGACGCCGCGAAGGTCATGATGAAACCGACCAGGGCAACACCGATCATCAGCGCAGCTGCCGTGCTGGCGGTCCGCTTCGGCGTACGCATCGCATTCTCGCGGCCGAGGTTGCCGCTGACTCCACCGAACTTGGCCATCGGCCAACCGATCAGCCGAGCCGTCGGACGAGCGAGCACCGGTGCCAAGACCGCGACCGCGATGAACATCACGGCTGCTCCGAGGCCGACGAGCTGGATCGTTCCGCCGTTGAGACCGGCGATGAGTGAAGCGATGCCGGCGACCAGGATGCCGCTGCCCACGATCATCCGCTTGCGCGAGGTCCCCGCGTGATCGACAGCGACTTCTCGCATCGCTGCGATCGGCGGAATGCGACCCGCACGCCGAGCTGGGATCAGTGCCGAAGCGACGGTGATGATCGTGCCGACCACCAAGCACGTGATGATCATTCCTGCTTGCACCACGACCGGACCGGCCGGGATGTCGAAGCCGAAAGCGTCGAGCAGCGACTTCAGCAGTTTGGCGACACCGACACCCGCAGCGACGCCCGCGATCGAGGAGATCAGGCCGACCGCTGTCGCCTCGATCAGCACCGAGCGGGTGACCTGACGGTTGCTCGCACCGAGAGCTCGCAGCAACGCCATCTCTTTCTGGCGTTGGGCAACGATGATCGAGAAGGTGTTGAAGATGATGAACGCCCCGACGAACAGGGCGATGATCGGCGAAGGCCATCAGGAACGTGTTGAAGAACGACAGCTCGTCCTTCACGTCGCTCTGCGTCTCGGCCGTGATCTGAGCACCCGTCAGCACTTCTGTGCCGGTCGGGATGACCTTGGCGATGCTGTCGCTCACTTGTTGCTCGGAGACTCCTGGCGCCGCGACAACGGCGACAGCGTCGACCTTGCCCGGCTCGGCGACGAGCGCCTCCGCAGTGGTCGCGTCGAACAGCACGGCAGACGCGCCGCCCATCGAATCGGCGTCGCCGAACGTGGCGATGCCGGCAACGGTGAACGGTTGCGCTCCCTGCTTCGTCAACACGGTGGTGACGTCACCGACGCGGACGTGGCCGGTCGTGGCCGAATGCCGATCGATCACGATCTCGTCCGGGCCGGTGGGGGCGTGACCCTCGGCGATGCGGTACGGGTTGAGATCGGCAACGGTCATCCACGTCTCGCCGAACGTCGGCGCGCCCTGGCCCGGGTCACCGACGGGCTTGCCCGCGGCATCCACGAGCTGTGCGTAGCCGGAGACCTTGCCTTCGGCGGCGGCAACACCGTCGACCTGGCTGATCGAGTCGACGATCGATGCGTCGAGTCGTGGTCGTTGCGCACCGAACTCGGCGTCGAGCTGAGATGTCGCCCGCACGTAAGCGTCGGTGCCGGCGTAGCCATCGGTAAAGAGCCCGTCGAACGTCTTGGAAATGGTGGAGGTCAGCACCAAGGTGCCGGCCATGAAAGCAACGCCGAGCATCACTGCGATGGCGGTCGTCAGCAGGCGCAGCTTCTTGGCTGCGAGCTCTCGAAGGGTCAGGTGGAACATGGCAATCAGCTCCTGACGATCTGGGTCTGGCCCAGGTTCGGCTGGCCCAACTGCTTGATGCGGTCGAGCACTCGGTCGGCGGTGGGGGCAGACATGTCGTCGACGATCCGACCGTCGGCCAGGAACAGCGCCCGGTCGGCGTACGAGGCGGCGACCGGATCGTGCGTCACCATCACGATCGTCTGGCCCATCTCGCGGACGGCGCGGCGCATGAACGACAGGATCTCGGCGCCGGCTTGGGAGTCGAGGTTGCCGGTGGGCTCGTCGGCGAAGATGATCTCCGGCCGGCTGGCGAGCGCCCGAGCGACAGCGACTCGCTGCTGCTGACCGCCGGAGAGCTCCGACGGGCGGTGCTGCAGGCGGTCGCCGAGACCGACGGTGTCGATCACCGATTGCAGCCAGTCGCGATCGGGCTTGCGACCGGCGAGCGTCATCGGCAGCGTGATGTTCTCGATCGCCGACAGCGTCGGGATCAGGTTGAACGCCTGGAAGATGAAGCCGACTCGCTCGCGCCGCAGCACGGTGAGTTGGCGATCGTTCAGCGTGCTGAGGTCGGTGTCGCCGATGTACACCTGACCACTGGTCAGCGTGTCGAGACCGGCGACGGTGTGCATGAGGGTCGACTTGCCCGAGCCCGATGGGCCCATGATGGCGGTGAACTGCGATGAGGCGAAGTCGACGTCGACGCCGTCGAGGGCCCGCACTTCGTTGTCGCCGCGGCCGTACACCTTGGTCGCCTGGACGGCCATCGCCGCTGATGCACGTGCTGCGGATGTGGTGTGCACCGAGAGGTTCGGTGCCGGGAGTGTGGTGGTGGATGTCATGCCGCCACAGTGCGCCCGACAGCGTGCCGGCCACATCGCCCGCAGGTTGGTTCGACGGATGCCGCACGGGTGATCTGTGCAGGGAGTTCAGCGGCGCGCGTACGACTGTGGATGTACGCCCGACATGGCGCCGAGGCTGATGCGGAGTGGTCACCGATGGGTCTACGGTCAACACCGTGGTCGCACGCGGAGCACACCGATGATCAGGGGGCTCAGGCGACGCGTGCGCGCCGTGCCGATCAGGGTGCAGGACGGAGCGTTGGCGGCTGCCCTCCTCGTGCCGTCGTTCCTCAGCATCGCCCACCGTCAAGCCGGCGATCCGAAGTCCGGATTCTGGGCGTACGCCATCGCGTTTGTTGGATTGGGTGCGCTGACGTTCCGGCGCACGAATCCACTCGGAACACTGGTCGTCACCTCGGCAGCGGCGGTCGCCATGACGAGCCTCGGATACGGCGACGCCGGCGTGCCGTATGCCTCGATGATCGCGTTCTACTCCGTCGCCGCGCATGCCAAGCGGCGCATTCGCGTGCTTGCCTTCGTGTTGCTCGGAGTGGCCTTCTTGGTCCTGTGGCTGACCAATCCCACCAGCGATTTCCACCAGGATGACATCTTCGCCAACGCGCTCGCCTTCGCGATCATCTGGATCATCGGCGAGAGCGTGCGGGCACGACGCGAACGACTGGCGCTGGCCGAGGAGCGTGCCGAGCGACTCGAGCGCGAGCGTGCCGAGGATGCTCGCAACGCTGTCAGCAGCGAGCGGCTGCGGATCGCCCAGGAACTGCACGATGTCGTTGCCCATGCGATGAGCGTCATCGCCGTGCAGTCCGGCATGGGCGCGCACGTCATCGACACGCAACCGGACGAAGCCAAGAAGGCCCTGCAGGCGATCGAGACCACCAGTCGCAGCGCGCTCGACGAGCTGCGGCGAATGCTCGGTGTGTTGCGCGAAGAGGGTGACAGCGGCGGTGCACTGGCACCCACGCCACGCGCCGACGAGGTCCACACACTGATCGAAACGGTGCGCGCCGCGGGCGTTCCCGTGGAGTTGCATTGGGATGGCATGACTGCGGATGTGATGCCGCCCGACAGCGTTCTCCTGAACCGCTACCGGATCCTGCAAGAGGCGTTGACCAATGTGTTGAAGCACGCCGGGACTGCGTCGGTCGTGGTGACGATCGTCGAGCACGTCGGCGAGACCACCATCGAGGTCGTCGACGACGGTCGCGGGCTCGCGGCACCCGCCAGAGCACCCGGCTCGTCTCCGGGTCATGGCCTCGTCGGCATGCGCGAACGCGTTGCGCTGTTCGGAGGAACACTCGAGACCGGGCCACGCATCGGCGGTGGCTTCCGAGTCTTCGCTCGGCTGCGTTGGACCGACACAGCGGACCACCCGAAGCGTTCGATGGCGGAGCGTCAATGACGATCAAGGTTGTCGTGGCCGACGATCAGGCACTGGTACGCGGCGGCTTCAGCGTGCTGTTGAACTCCGCACCCGACATCGACGTGGTCGGCGAGGCCGGCGACGGCGGGGAAGCAGTCGACGTGGTCGTGCGCGAGCGTCCCGATGTCGTGCTGATGGACATTCGCATGCCGGTGATCGACGGCATCGAGGCGACGCGGCGGATCATTGCCGACGAGCGAACGGCCGCGACCAAGATCCTCATCGTGACGACGTTCGACCTCGACGAGTACGTCTACGACGGATTGCGGGCGGGCGCGAGCGGCTTCCTGCTGAAGGACACGCGTCCCGACGTACTGCTCGACGCGGTCCGCGTCGTTGCCGCGGGCGAGGCATTGCTGGCGCCTCAGATCACCCGGCGGTTGATCGAGGAGTTCACGACGCGACCGGAGCCGAGCGTGCCGTCCATAGCGCTCGATGTGCTGACCGAGCGCGAACGCGAGGTACTGGTGCTGGTAGCCAGGGGCCACTCGAACGCCGAGATCGCGGAGATGCTGTTCATGAGCCCGGCCACTGCGAAGACGCACGTTTCGCGTCTGCTGATGAAGCTCGAATCCCGCGACCGCGCACAGCTCGTCGTGCGCGCCTACGAGGCGGGACTCGTCACGCCGGGGGTCGCCTGAGGCGCTGATAGGGTCACCCTCTGAATCAGCACTGAGGAGGGCGCCATGCCCAGCAAGTCGCCACAGAAGCCATCGGCAAAGAAGGCCGGCAAGTCCCTCAAGGAAAAGCGCGAGGCCAAGCGCGAGAAGAAGGAAAAGCGCCCACCTCTCGGCTAGCGGACAGGCCACTTCGTGCCGCAGCACTACCTGCTGCCACCATCGCCGATCGAACGGCTCGACGACTACCTGGCTGCAGGTGGCGGTAGCGGACTCGAACGCGCGCTGCAGATCGGCGACCTCGCGACCATCGCCGAGATCACTGGTGCGGGTCTGCGCGGTCGTGGTGGCGCCGGCTTCTCGACCGGTCGCAAGTGGGCGTCGGTTCGCGACGGCGGCGCGGGCACGCGGTTCGTTGTTGCCAACGGTGCCGAGGGCGAGCCGGCCACGTTCAAGGACCGCACGTTGATGCGGCTCGACCCGTATCGCATCGTCGAGGGTGCGGCCATCGCCGCGTTCGCAGTCGGAGCCGGCACCGTGTACCTGGCGACCAAGCGTTCGTACGCCCGAGAGGTCGAGGCGCTGAAGCGCGCCGCTGTCGAACTGACCGCGTCGGGTCGGCTGCAGGAGCTCAGCGTCAACATCGTCGAGGGACCCGACGATTACCTCTACGGCGAGGAAAAAGCGTTGCTCGAGGTGATCGAAGGACGCGATCCACTGCCGCGCCTGTTGCCGCCGTACGAGCTCGGCCTCTTCGCGACGGACCTCGCGATCGGATGGGAATCCGGCAACCGGCCGGTGTCCGCGCGGGCCGAGGCCAACCCGACCGTGGTCAACAACGTCGAGACACTCGCGTCGGCGGCCCACATCATGGCCAAGGGCTCGGACTGGTTCCGTTCGATGGGCACTCCGGGTTCGCCGGGAACAGTGATCGCCACCGTCGTCGGCGACGTCAGCCGGCCGGGCGTGCACGAGGTCGAGATGGGAACGACGTTCTCCTCACTCCTCGAACTGTGCGGCGGGCCACTGCCCGGTCGTCGATTCCGAGCTGCGTTCTCGGGAGTGTCCAACGCAGTGCTGCGCGCCGACGCCTTCGACACGCCGCTGACCTACGAGGACTTCGCCGCACGCGGCTCGGGTCTCGGTGCTGCCGGGTTCGTGGTGTACGACGACTCCGTCAACATGACGGTGGTCGCCTTGGAGCTGTCCAGGTTCCTGGCGGTGGAGTCGTGCGGTCAGTGCCCGCCGTGCAAGCAGGGCTCGCTCGCGATCACCGCGATGCTCGCCACGATCTGCAACCGCGAGGCCGGCGACGAGATCCTCGGCGAGCTGGCCACCCGATTGCGATCGGTGACCGATGCCAACCGCTGCTACCTGGGCGCCGAGGAACAGGTCGTCGTGTCGAGCATCCTGCGCGAGTTCCCCGAAGACGTCGCCGCGTTCCTGGAGGGCCAACCGGCCTCGCCTCGCGATGTACACGTCCCCTTGATCAAGGACATCCGCGCCGACGGCACCGTCGAATACGCCTCTTGACAATCGCAGTCGGGATCACTATATTCAACTGATCAGTTGAACAACTATCTAGTTGAGTAGAACCTGCGAGCCGACATGGAAACCGACACCCTCAGCACAACGTTCGCCGCTCTTGCCGATCCGACCCGCCGAGCAATCGTCGCTCGACTGGCCACCGGTGAGGCGACGGTCAACGAACTGGCCGAGCCGTTCGAGATCACGTTGCAAGCGGTGTCGAAGCACCTCAAGGTGCTCGAGCATGCCGGCTTGATCAGTCGGGGACGCAACGCTCAGTACCGGCCATGCCATCTCGAACCCGAGCGTCTCGACACGGCGATCAGCTGGATCGAAGAGCACCGCCACATTTGGCAGCAACGGCTCGACCAACTCGAACAACACCTCAAGCACATCCAACAAACACAGAAGGAACAGAAGCCGTGAACGACACCACTGCAGACCTCGGCGAGGTCATCATCACCCGCACCTACGACGCACCGCGAGCGTTGGTCTTCGAATGCATGGTCACCCCCGAACACCTCACCCACTTCTGGGGTCCGACCGGCGTCAGCACCCCGCTCGAGAAGATCACGATCGACCTGAAGCCGGGCGGAGTCTTCGAGACCGTGATGGTCAACGACGCCGACGGCGCCGAGTACCCGACGCGCGGCGTGTACGTCGAGATCGACGAGCCCAGCAAGCTCGTCTGGAGCGAGCCCGACGTCGAAGGTGGGATGACCACATCCGTCACATTCGTCGATCTCGGCGACAACCGCACAGAGGTCACCATCCATCAGACCAACGTGCCCGAGATGTATCGAAGCCCCGAAGCTCAAGCCGGGTTCAAGACCAGCCTCGACAAGTTCGCGGCGTACGTCTCGTCTCTCTGACCCGAGGCGTCGCTCATCTGACAGGGCGGCGGCCGATGCCGCCGTCCTGCAGGAGCATTCCGGTCATCGTCCGATCGAGGTTGCGCGACCGCCAACTCAACATCGCCGCCGAATCGGCCAACACGACTTCCGGGTCACTCACTTCGGTCTGCCAAGTCGGATCCGCCGCCAGATCGAAGCATCGCCATGACCCGTCACCGAAGTGGACGAACGCGCGATCGTCGCTGCGCCGTACTGCCAGGTTCTGGCGCTCCAACCGACGGTCCCATGGCCACTCGTGCGGACCGCGGGGGATGAAGACGTCGCGCCAATCCCATTCGTAGTAGGCGGCGTCGCGCCAGATGGCCGGTCGCTCACCGCGTAGCAACGGCGTCAGTGGGTAGCCGTCGCACTGGGTCGGCACCGGGATGCCCATCGCATCGCACAGCGTCGGCATGATGTCGACGTTCTCGGTGAAGTCGTCGACGACGCCCACGTAGCCGAACCGCGGGTCGCGCACGACGCCCAGCACGGCATAGCTCGATTCGTAGAAGCCGCACTTCTGGATCAACCCCTGGTCGCCGAGCTGCTCGCCATGATCAGCGGTCACGACGATGACGGTGTCGTTCCATTCTCCTCGTGACTCCAGCACCGCCCACACGCGTGCCAACTGGGCATCGACCTCGCTGATCATGCCGAAGTACTGGGCCTGCATGTGGGCGACGGCCACCGGATCCGAGGGTGCCGCCACGACCTCTGCTCCCAAGAGGATGTCGACCAAGGGATGACGGTTCGTCGGGATCGGCTGCGGTGGCGGGCACGTCGCAGGGTCGTACATCGTCGAGAAGTGGCCGGCCGCGCTGAACGGCGGGTGCGGTCGCAGGTAGGAGAGGTGGGCGAACCACGGTTGGGTCTGCGGGCCGAGCCAGCCGAGAAAGGCATCGGTGAGGAAGGTCGATGTCGACAGTTCGGCAGGTCGTTCGTGTTCTCGCTCAAGGGCCTCGATGGGATCGTCGAAGTTATAACCGTGACCGTTCAACCAGTGCAGCCACGGCAGCTGCCAGCCGCTCATGTCGAGCACCGGATCGAAGCCGGGCAGCACACCCTCGTACGTCGACAGCCGGGGATCGTCGGCGTCGTGGACGAGGCGAGGGTCCACGCCCTGGTCCGTGTAGCCGAACAGCGCAGGTGCGTAGCCCGCCCGGCGAGCGGCATGGGCGATGTTGTCGAAGCGGGAATCGAGCGGCGTGCCGTTGGCGACCACGCGGTTGTTCATCTGGTACATGCCGGTGTACAGGGCGGCGCGCCCCGGCGAGCACGGCGCTGCCTGCGAGTAGTGGCGCGCCAGTCGAACGCCTTGGCCGGCGAGCGCGTCGAGCGCCGGGGTCTGCACCACCGGATGCCCTGCACACGACATGCAGTCGGCCCTGAACTGGTCGAGCGTGATCAGCAAGATGTTGGGCGGTGAGGCGTGGTCGAGACCCATCTACGGCAGAATACGTTGGTGAAGTTACGGCGACGGGCCCTGGCGCTGTTGGCTGCGACGATGGTCTTCGGCGTATCGGCGGCAACGACGGAGACGACGCCTGTGGCGCGCGCCGACGTTCCCGAACTGTCGTGGTGCACCAGCGATGCCGGCATGGGAATCGGGACGACGGGAACCAGCGTTGCCTGCCTGCAGTTCACACTCGCCGCGTTGGGTTTGTACCACGCCACCCTCACCCAGAAGTACGACAAGCCGACCGCTGAGGCGATGGCCATCTTCCAGTCGAACAATCCGCCGCTGCGCGTCGATGGGCTGGCCACACCGCTGGTGCTCACCGAGATGGGGATCTACTCAGGCGTCGACGCCGAACCGCCGCCGCTGTGCCTCGCCGACGCTCGGCTGGGCAACGGGTCGAAGGGTGCGTCGGTGAAGTGCCTGCAGGACAAGCTGATCCAGGATGGCTTCATGCCGTCGACGTCGAAGTCCACCGGCACCTTCGACAAGGCGACCGGCGATGGGCTGCGTGCTTTCCAACTGGCCACGCCACCGCTTTCACCCGACGGGGTTGCTGGGCCGTCGTCGTTGGCCGCGCTCGGGATCTGGAGCGGGAAGACAACTGAGCAGGCCGGCCCAGTCGTCGCCCGTGCGCCGGGTGGTCCGTTCCCCGCAGGGCGCGAGCCCTTCCCCAACTGGAACCTGACCGCAGACGGCATTCCGTTTTACGGCAACCACGTTCCTTGCACCAAGGAAAAGGCCGACATCATCGCCAACGAGTTCGCCAAGGACGGCGCCGACGATGCGACCCAGCAGTGGGCCACGTACATCGCCTCACGCGAGGGCGGCTGCAACGAGAAGACCGTCAACAACAACCCGGCAACTCGAGACGACTCGCACTGCACCTTCCAGCTCAACGCGCTGGCCGGCATGTTCGAGCCGCACGGCGAGTTGGGCCGGCGTGGGTGGACCACCGACAACGTCAAGGAGTCGATGCAGAACTGCGCCGACGCGGCGAGCGACCTGTGGGTCTACTGCGGCCGCGGCCCGTGGACGCCGCCGTACGCGTGTGCGAAACCATGGGCCGGCGACCTCGGCTTCGGCGACGCCTGACGGTCAGCTCTTCAGCGCCAGTCGGTGGGGCGATCGAGATGATCCGTCACGGCGCAGTCCTCGTTGAACACGACGAAACGGTCGAAGCCGCGTAGGAACCAGCGGTCGTGGGTGACCGCGATGACGGTTCCCTGGAACTCGGCGAGGCCGGCCTCCAGTGCCTCGGCCGACACGAGGTCGAGGTTGTCGGTGGGCTCGTCGAGCAGCAGCAACGTGGCGCCGCTCAACTCGAGCAGCAGGATCTGGAATCGGGCCTGCTGACCTCCGCTGAGGGTGTTGAAGATCTGCTCGGCGCATCCCTGCATCTCGTACCGGCGCAACATCCCCATCGCCGGACCGCGCACGACGTCGTTGTCGTGGAGGATCTCGAGCAGCGTGCGACCGCTCCACTCCGGATGCTCGTGCGTCTGGTTGAACAGGCCCGGCACCACACCGGCGCCGAGGCGAACGTCGCCGGTGTAGGCCACCGTCGGGTCGCCGGCCAGCACGCGCAGGAAGTGGCTCTTGCCTGCGCCATTGCCACCGAGCACCGCGACGCGTTCGCCGTACCACAGCTCGAGGTCGAAGGGATCGGTGAGCCCGTGCAGTTCGAGTTGTCGCACCGCCAACGCCCGCTTGCCGGTGCGTGCGCCGCCGAGGCGCATGTCTATCCGTTGCTCGCGCACCAGTTCGGGCGCGTCGCTGCGCTCGAGGAACTGCCGAAGCCGGCTCTCCGCGGCCTTCAAGCGTGGCGCGAACTTGTCGCTGAGCTTGGCTCGTTGACGCATGACGATGACGAGCTCCTCGAGCTTCTTGCGTTCGTCCTCGTACAACGCCAACTGGTGTTCGCGGTTCTCCAACCGAGCCTGACGAGCCTCGTGGTAGCCCTCGAACCCGCTGCCGTGCGTCCACGCGCCGCTCGCCTCGACGGTCACGATCTTCGTCGCGCTCGCGGCCAACAGCTCGCGGTCGTGGCTGACGAACAGCATCGTCTTGCGGCTGGCGCGCAGCTCGGCCTCCAGCCATCGCTTGCCCGGAACGTCGAGGAAGTTGTCGGGCTCGTCGAGCAGGAGGACGTCGTAGTCGCTGCGCAGCAGGGCTTCGAGCGCCAACCGCTTCTGCTCGCCACCGCTGAAGGTGCGCAGCGGACGTCGTTCGAGATCGGCGAACGGCTCGCCGATCGCCTTGGTGCAGCAGGCATCCCAGAACACCTCGGCGTCGTAGCCGCCGGCGTCGCCCCACTCGGCGAGCGCTGTTGCGTATCGCATCGGGTCGTCTGCGGCGGCTTCCTCTGCGCGTGCCAGGCGTGCTGCCGCGTCCTGTAGCCGCTGCGGCGCCAGCGAGACCATCAGGTCGCGCACGGTCTGGTCGTTGTCGCCGACCAGCTGGCGCATGACGCCGAGTCGGCCGTCGATCGAGATGGTGCCGCTGGTCGCAGTGGCCTCGCCGGCGATCAATCGCAACAGCGTGCTCTTGCCCACGCCGTTGGCACCGACGAGCGCGACCCGGTCGCCGTTGCCGACGGCGAAGTTGACGTCGCGCAGCAACTCGGCGCCACCCGGACGTCGCCAGCCGACGTGGCTGACCTGGATCGATCCCATAGTGGTCGCTCACGCTATGCCAAGGCGCCGGCCGATTGTCGACCAGTTACACTTGGTAGCAATGTTGCAGAAAGCTCAACCGCCGACCACGTTGCCGCAAGCCAACGACACCTGCTGGTGCGGGAGCGGTCGCAAGTACAAGCGTTGCCACAAGCCGCTCGAGGGTCGCGTTCTGCAGGGCGTCGTCAGCCCCCGTCGACCTGTCCCCGATCACATCGCCCGGCCGCCGTACGCCGAATCCGGTGTGCCGGTCAGGTGGGCCGAGTCCAGGGTCAAGACCCCCGAGATCATCGAGCGCATGCGCCATGCCGGCATCGTTGCCGCCGAGGTGTTGCGCCTGGCCGGCGAGATGGTTGCACCCGGTGTCACCACCGACGAGATCGACGTGTACGTGCACGACCTGTGCATCGAGCGCAACTCGTACCCGAGCCCGCTCAACTACAACCACTTCCCGAAGAGCGTGTGCACCAGCGTCAACGAGGTCATCTGCCACGGCATCCCCGACACTCGGGCACTGCAGGACGGCGACATCATCAACATCGATGTCACCACCTACATCGGCGGCGTCCACGGCGACACCAATGCCACGTTCCTCGTCGGCAACGTCGATCCGGCGAGCCAGCAGTTGGTTCGTGTCACCGAGGAATGCATGTGGCACGGCATCGAAGCCGTCACGCCCGGACGCCCGATCAGCGACATCGGCAAGGCCATCGAGGTGCACGCCAAGAAGTACCGCTACGGCGTCGTTCGTGCGTTCATCGGTCACGGCATCGGCGAGCAGTTCCACACCGATGTGCAGGTGCTGCACTACTACGACGAGCGGGCCAACATCATCATGCGGCCGGGAATGACATTCACGATCGAGCCGATGATCACGATGGGCTCGTGGCAGCACAAGATGGTCTTCGACGACAACTGGACTGCGATCACATCGGATGGCAAGCGCACGGCGCAGTTCGAGCACACGATCTTGGTCACCGACGACGGATTCGACGTGTTGACCGCCCCCGGTGCTGCGTCACCGTCGGCGCCCTGGCATCGTTGAGCGGGTGAAGCTCGGAGTCTTCGGTCTCAACAGCAAGGCAACCAGCGGTCCCGCTGCCACAGCGCGGCTGGCGAAGCGGTGCGAAGCGCTGGGCTACGACAGCTGGTGGGCCGGCGAGCATGTTGCACTGCCGTCGCCGCGAGTTCCTCCGGCGCCGATGGAGCCCACCGACTCGATTCTCGACCCGCTGGTGCACCTGGCGTTCGTTGCCGGCGCGACCGAGCGAATGCTGCTCGGCACCGGGATCATCATCCTCCCGCAACGCAACCCGCTGGTGCTGGCGAAACAGATTGCAAGCCTCGACCTTCTGAGTGGTGGCCGGTTCCTCTTCGGGATCGGTGTCGGTTACCTCGAGCCGGAGCTCAACGCGATCGGCGTCACGCTCGCCGAGCGAGCCACTCGAACCGACGACCACCTCGGTGCGATGAGGGCGATCTGGTACGACGAGGCGCCTGTCAGCTTCAGTGGTCGGCACACGCAGTTCTCGGGTATGGATGCGCATCCGCGGCCGTCGAGCCGCATCCCGGTCATCGTCGGCGGCCGAACTGCCGGCGCCTTTCGACGGACGATCGAGCAGGGCGATGGGTGGTACGGCTTCTTCCTCGATCCCGAGCAAGCAGCGCAATCGGTCGAGGCGCTGCGTGTTGCGCGTGGCCAGTACACACGGCCGGCCGAACTGGGCGATGTGGAGATCAGCGTCACGCCTCGCAGCCCTGTCACTGCCGAGTCGTTGCGTGCGTACACCGACGCCGGCGTCGATCGATTGATCGTGTATCCGTTGCCGGTCGAGAACGAGGCTGCCGTCGATCGCTTCGTCGCCGAACAAGCCGAGCTCGTCCTCGGCTGAGGAGCCATGGCCATGACGACCGTACGAGTGGAGAAGCGCAAGTGGGACGGAACGGTCTCGGCGCTGGACATCGGGGAGCCGCTCGCCGTGCCAGGCGACATCTCGGTATGGCTCATCCGCGCAGGTAGTCGAAGGGAGCGTCCGCGCTCCGGCGAGTCGGAGGTCGTCGGCGGCGACGAGCTGTGGGTCGCTGTGCCCGGCCAGTGGTGGGTGCTCTGCGGCTACCTCGATGCTGATCGTTCGTTCAACGGCTACAAGGTTCACGCCTCGGCCCCTTTCGAGGCGCCGAGCGGTGCCGACGAGATCGTGTGGATCGACCTCGATCTCGACTTCGAGGTCTCCGGGAACGAGGTGGAGATCGAGGACGAGGCCCAGTTCCACGATCACGCCCGCACGATGGGCTATCCGGACGAGGTCGTGCGCGGTGCGTGGTCCGGTATCTCCACGATCGCGGCGTGCTACACGACCGCCGAATGGCCATTCGACGGATCGATGCAACAATGGGTGAACGGCGCCTAGCGGCTCACGCGTAGTCTCGAAGGGATGGAGTCGCCGGCGGTCACCAGTCGACGGGCGCTCGATCGGCGGATCATCTCGCTGGCGATTCCGGCGCTCGGCACGCTGGCGATCGAGCCGTTGTACGTCCTCGTCGACACGGCCATCGTCGGACGCCTCGGCACACCACAGCTCGGCGGAGTCGCGATCGCGATGACGATCCTGCTGACCGTCATCTCGATGACGGCCTCGCTGGAGTACGGGGTCACCCCCGACGTTGCGTTTGCCCACGGCGCCGGTCGTTCGGCCGAGGCTCGCGACGTTGCCACCGGTGCGCTGCGGCTGGCGATCATGATCGGTGTGCCGATGGGCGCGCTGTTGGCATTGCTCGCCCGTCCGTTGGCGTGGGCGCTCGGCGGTCGTGGCGATGTGTTGGAGTTCGCGGTCACGTATCTGCGGATCAGTTGCGTCGGTCTCCCGTTCGTCCTCATCGCCTACGTCGGTCACGGTGTCATGCGTGGTGTCAACGATCTGCGCAAGCCACTGAAGATCGTGCTGATCGCGAACATCGTCAACGTCGTGCTCGAGATCGTCGCCGTGTACTGGCTCGACCTCGGAGTCGCCGGGTCGGCGTGGAGCACGGTGTTCGTACAGATCGGTGTGGCCTTCGTGTTCTTCCGTGTGCTCCGGCCTCATCGTGCCGGAGGCAAACCGTCGGCCGAGCGGATGCAGAAGCTGTTGCGCAGCGGTGTGCACTTTGCCGTCCGTTCGATCGCGATGTTCACGGTCTGGAACACGTCGACGGCGATCGCGGCGCGTGTCGACACGCCGACACTCGCCGCGAACCAGGTGCTGATCCAGCTGTTCACCTTCTTGGCATTGATGCTCGACGCGCTCGCGATTCCGGCGCAGTCGTTGGTCGCGGGCGCGCTGGGCAAGAGCGACACGAACGAGGCGCTGCTCGTCGGACGAACCAGCAGACGGCTGTCGTTGTGGTGCGCGCTGGCGCTGGCTCTGTCACTCGCGGCCGTGAGCCCGATCCTGCCGTACGTGTTCAGCTCCGATCCCGCCGTGCATTCACGCCTGACTGCAGGGCTGCTGATACTCGCAGTCATGCAGTTCCCAGGTGCGATCGCGTTCGCCTACGACGGCGCGCTGATCGGAGCGCACGACGAGCGATGGCTCGCGCGCCAGGCGGTGATCAACCTGCTCGGCTACGCGCCGCTTGCGCTGGCGACGTTGTTCTTCCCGCGGCTCGGGCTCGCTGGATTGTGGGGCGCGCAACTGTCGTGGATGACGATGCGGGCGATCGTCAACTGGAAGCGCTGGGAATCGCGGCCATGGCTGCGGGCAACGGGATCGATGCCAGCAGTCGCGCTGTGAGGCGAACCGCTGTCGCGCTCAGTCCGCTGCCGGCGGCGTGATATCGGACCCAATCGGTGGCCGCGTCGGAGTGCAGCACCGAGGCGACGTCGTCGAGGCGATCGGTGACGCAGGTGATCACCGGCACGCTGGGCAGCCACGCACCATCACGATCGATCACGGCCTCGATGCGACGGGTCTGGTTCGCGATCAGGATCTTCGGCACCAACCGCTGAGCCGCCCATCGTTGCAGCGCCGGCGACAGCATCGACACGTCGACGCGCGGCGCGGCGTACCTCTGCTTGGCGAACCGCACGTCGCGGCGGCCCCACCAACATTCGTTCGGCTCGATCAGCCCGCTCGTCACCAACGGTGGCCCGACGGCGGAGTCGCTGACCGCGCCGATCAGGCCGTAGTACTGATCGCGGAAGTCGGCGGTGAACGAGGCGATGTCGCCCAGGACGGGTCCATCGTGCGTCTGCTCGATCGTGTCGGCGATCAGTCCTGACCATTGGCTCGGCATAGCGACCGCCGGACGGGCCGAGAACTGCGGCCCGTAGGCGCGGCGCACCTCGCGCTGTGTTCCGCCGACCTCCCACACACCCGCCCAGACGCGCACGTTGGCCTCGAACATCATCGTGGTCGACCACCACATCCACCGCAGCGCGGCGCGCCGCGACACGTCGTCGCGAATCGCGGCGACATCGCGCGTCGACAGCATCGACAGCGGCAGCACCAGCCCGACACGGCCGCCGGCCTTGGTGAGCCGGATCGCGAGCGACAGGAACTCTGCGGCGCTGTCGGCGTAGGGCCCGCCGCCGAACTTCGATCGCCCACCCCGTGAGGTGGATTGGGACATCTGGTTGAGGAAGGGAGGGTTGCCGACGACGGCATCGAATCGCTGGTCGCCCCAGTCCGTCTCCAACGAGTCACCGTGGAACCACGAGGTCGACGGATCGACATCGACTCCCGTGACAACCGCGGTGTCGGCGAACGGAGCGAGGAACCGTCCGTCGCCGCACGCCGGGTCGAGGACCGTCAGTGGCACGAAGTCGCGTCGTACTTCGGTGACCACTGCATCGACCAGTTCGGGTGGGGTGTACCACGCGCCGAGCAGCTTTCGTTGGGACACCGGCATTGCCCGAGCGTAGGGTCCCAATCCGTGACCGACGCGGCAGGGCGCTACCTCACCTTCGAGCGCAACGAGTGGGCAGACTTGCGCGCGTCGACCCCGTTGACGCTGAGCGCCGACGATCTCGACTCGCTGCGCGGCATCAACGAGAGCATCCAACTCGACGAGGTCGCGGCCATCTACCTGCCGCTGACCCGATTGCTCAACCTCTACGTGTCGGCGACGCAGAAGCTGCACAAGGTGTCGGGTGACTTCCTCGGCACGTCGACGCCGAAGGTCCCGTACATCATCGGTATCGCCGGCAGTGTCGCGGTCGGCAAGAGCACCTTCGCCCGTATCCTCCAGGCGCTCCTGGCGCGTTGGCCCGATCACCCGAAGGTCGACCTCGTGACGACCGACGGCTTCTTGTATCCGAACAAGGTGCTCGAAGAACGGGGCATCATGAATCGCAAGGGCTTCCCCGAGAGCTACGACACCCGCCGGCTGCTGCAGTTCCTGCGTGAGTTGAAGAGCGGCGCGGCCACCGCCCACGCACCGGTGTACAGCCACATCGTCTACGACATCATCGAGAACGAAACGGTCGATGTCAGCCAGCCCGACATCGCCATCATCGAAGGGCTCAACGTGTTGCAGGTCGGGCGTCCGAGCGACGCTGCGACGGAGTTCGTCAGCGACTACTTCGACTTCAGCATCTACATCGACGCCGACGAGTCACACATCGAGGAGTGGTACGTGCAGCGGTTCATGAAGCTGCGCGACACGGTGTTCCAGAATCCCGACAGCTTCTTCCGGCACTTCGCCGATCTCTCTCACGACGAAGCAGTCCACGTCGCCAAATCGATCTGGCACGACATCAACGGCAAGAACCTGCGCGAGAACATCGCACCGACCAAATCGCGTGCTGCACTGATGCTCCGCAAAGGCCCGGACCACCGGGTCACCGAGGTCGCCCTGCGTCGGCTGTAAGTCGCCGGCTACCTGTCGGCGAGCCAGGCGGGAAGGTCGGCGAGCGATTCCAGTTCGGTGATGTGGTGATCGTGATCATCGGCCTGCTCCAGATCCCACAGCAGCGGATACGGAACGTGAACACCGTGACCGCCGAGCGCCAGGACCGGCAGGATGTCGCTGCGCACGCTGTTGCCGACCATGCAGAACCGCGCCGGGTCGACGTGCAGTCCCGCCAGCACGCGCGCGTACGTCTCGGGGTCCTTCTCCAACACGATCTCGACGTGCTCGAAGTGGTGGGCCAACCCGCTGGTGGTCACCTTGTGGGTCTGATGGATGAGGTCGCCTTTGGTGATGAGGATCATTCGCCGTGTGGCGCCGACCTGTGCCAACACCTCCGGCACGTGCTCGAGCAACCGCACCGGTTCCTCCAACTGGCCCCGCACCATCTCGATCATCTCGGCGACGACCGTCGAAGGGATCCGCCCGCCGCTGATCGTGACTGCGGCCTCGACCATCGACAGACCGAACGACTTGACCCCGTACCCGAAGGCGGCGAGGTTCTTGCGTTCGGTAGCGGTCAGCGCAGCCTTCACGTCGATGCCGGCGGGGGCATAGGGCGTGAGCAATTCGACGAACTTCTCCTCGTTTGCGCGGAATCCGTCCTCGCTGTGCCACAGCGTGTCGTCGGCATCGAAGCCGATCACGTCGAATTCGCTCATAGAGGTGTGGTCATCGGTGCAAAGCGTTGAGGTAGTTGTAGACGGTGATGCGGCTGACGCCCATCGCGTCGGCGACATCCTCCACCGCGCGCCGCAGGGTGAACGCGCCGCGCTCGTCGAGCAGGCGGATCGCCCGTTGCTTGTCTTCGCGTGCGAGCGACGGCAATGGGGCCCCGAACTCCCGCTCGACGGTGTCGATCAATCGATCGAGCGCGCCGTGCAGCGGAGCCATCCGGACAGCGGCAATGATGGCGCCCTCCCAACGCAGCGGCATGTCGCCGGGCTCGCGCTCGTCGGCGGGTACCAGCGTCGCGCCGAGGGCTTCGACCACCGGTTTGACCGCCAACACGAACGGGTGGCGTGGCAGGCCACTCACGAATTCTCCGGGAGGCGTTCGGCGTGCAGGCTGACGTGGGTCGCACCGTTGGCAAAGGCGGCGTCGAGCACCGCCTGGGCGACAAGTCCTGCCTGGTCGGCGGGCACGTTGCAACTGGAGCCGAAGGGTCCGAAGTCGATCTCGTATCCCAGGGATTGAGCCGCCTCGATGGCCGATGTGACGTGAGGGCCGGGTTGCCCTTCGACGAACGGTTCTATGGTGAACTCCAGCAGCAGCACGCGAGTGCACTGTAGCGAACGATGCAGCGACGTCGGCCCGGGGACAGGTAGGGAGGGCCGGGCCGACGCGCTGTGAACTCAGCGGGCGCCCATCACCCGCTGTAGATCTGCACTGCGGTTGATGCAGTCGGTGCCGGCAACCTCGAACGCCTCGTTCAGCCGGTTCAGTGCGTTGCGAAATGTGGTGTTCCACTCGCTCTCGAACTGCTGTCGTGCCGGGCCTTCCCACACGGTTCCGGCCAACGACGAGCTGACCGCGCTGATCACTCCGTCGATCGCCGTCTTCTGTTGCTTCATCGACCGACCGAGGCCGTTCAACTGCTCGGGATTGGCTCCGTACATGCTCATCTCAGTTCCTCCTGCGAGCGGGGTTGCTCACGACATAGAGGCATGCCGAGACGCTGAAAGCGGAAACGGTCTCGTGCGTGAAGCAGACTTGGGACCAGCGACATGCTGAACGACGACTCGACGCGACGGGAGGGCACGGTGCCGGAAGAGTTCGAAGGTGATCTGACTGGAGCAGTGTTCTGGGGCGCCGACCTCAGCGGTGCCCGGTTCCGCGACGTCAACCTCACCGACGTGAAGATCAGTCACGCCTGGCTCGTCGACGTCGACATCGACGCGCTGGTCGAGAGGGTCGTCGATCAACGGCGTCGACGTCACGGCGTATCGTGAACGAGCGCGACCCGTGGTACCCGCTGCGGACGATGCTGCGACCGACGGACCCGGAGGGCATGCGGGCAGCATGGGTGGCACTCGAGGACGAATGGTCGAAGACGATCAGCATGGCGAAGACGCTTCCCGAAGAGGCCTTGCACCAGTCGGTCAACGACGAGTGGTCCTTCGTGCAGACGCTGCGACACCTCGTCTTCGCGATGGACAAGTGGTTCACCGTGCCCGTCCTCGGCGAGGGCTTTCACCCGACCGGGCTGCCGAACACCGGCTCGGTCGACTACCCGTTCCCCGGCCTCGACTACGGCCAGTCGCCCGTCCGTCTCGGAAGCGCTCGTCGTTCGCGCGGATCGTGCGACGCGCCTTCGCGCCTTTCTCGCAACGGTCGCGGCGACCGACTTCGACCGCCAGATCGACGTGCTCGAGAACGGCACGAACCCGTTGCAAGAGTGCCTCTACACCGTCTTCGAGGAGGAGTTCTGGCACCTCCGCTACGCCCGCCGCGACCTTGCCGAGTTGGAAGCGCTGAACGAGGGGCTGAGCTCAGGGACGGATCAGGGGTAGCAGCAAGGCAAGGCTGTCCGGAAGAAATCGGTGAGTTGCGAGCATCGCATCGAGCTCGTCGAACGTCACCCACCGAGTCTCGGTCACCTCGCCGTCGGCGAACGTGAAGGGCCCGTCATGCACGATCCGGTATCCGCGGCACAGCGCGGCGAGATCGTCGTCGACGTAGTGGCCGGAACCGACGTACTCGATCGTGGTGTCACTGATTCCGAGCTCTTCGGTGAGCTCGCGACGTGCGGCATCCTCGTACGTCTCACCCGCCGCGACCACGCCGCCTGCGGCGATGTCCCACCAACCGGGCCAGATGTCCTTGGTATCACTACGCCGATGGATCAGCAGACGTCCCTCGGACGAGAAGACGGCGATGCCCACGGATCGATGCTGCAGCCTGCGAGCGCGCATCTCGGACCGGGTCACGGTGGTGGTCACATTGTCGTCGTCATCGACGATGTCGACGAGTTCCTCGCTCATCAGCGCAGGTCTACCATTCGCACATGGAACTCGACACCCTGCGCGATGGAGCCCACGATCTGCTCAGCGACATGGTCAGCCTGCGACGCACGTTGCATCAGTGGCCGGAGATCGGCAACGACCTCCCGATCACCCGCGAGAACGTGTTGGAGGCGCTCGACGGATTGCCACTCGACGTCACGCTCCACGAGACCACCAGCGGCATTGCCGCGCTGTTGGATGGTGGCAAGCCAGGGCCGACCGTTCTGTTGCGCGGCGACATGGATGCCTTGCCGTTGACGGAAGACACCGGTGAGGATTTCACGTCGCGCAGCGAAGGAACCATGCATGCGTGCGGTCACGACACGCACACCTCGATGCTGGTCGGCGCGGCCAAGTTGCTGAGTGCGCAGCGTGCCGACATCGCCGGTCGCGTGCTGTTCATGTTCCAGCCGGGCGAAGAAGGCGACCACGGTGCCAGGTTCATGCTCGAGGAGGGATTGCTCGACCTTCCGAACCGCGCCGACGGGTCCGAGTCGCCGGTCACCGGCGCATTCGCACTGCACATCACCTCGTCGCTGCCGACCGGTTGGCTCAGTTGCCGAGGTGGCTCGATCATGGCGTCGGCCGACACGGTGTTCATCACCGTGAAGGGCCGCGGCGGTCACGCCAGCGAGCCGTATCGAGCCCTCGACCCGATCCCGATCGCCTGCGAGATCGTGCAGTCGTTGCAGACGATGATCACGCGGCGCATCGACGTGTTCGACCCTGCTGTCGTCACCGTGGGCAAGATCACCGCGGGCACCGTCAACAACATCATTCCCGAGACTGCCGAGATCGAGGGCACCATCCGCGCCGTCAGCGAGCGCACGCGGCGGATGGTGCACGACGGAATTCGTCGGGTCGCCGAGGGCATCGCCGCAGCTCACGATGCCGAGGTCACGGTCGAGTTGGTCGATGGATATCCGGTCACCGTCAACGACAAGAACCAGTCCGATGTCGCGTTGGGGCTTGCCGGCGATCTGGTCGGGATGGACAAGACCTTGCGCCTGCCGAACCCCATCATGGGCGCCGAGGACTTCAGCTACGTGCTGCAGGAGATCCCAGGGGCAATGATCTTCCTCGGCGGCACCCCCGCCGATCGCAACCTCGCCACGGCTGCGCCGAACCACTCGAATCGGGTCGTGTTCGACGAAGAGGCGATGGTCACCGGCACCGCGATGTACGCGGCGCTGGCACTGAACCACCTCAGCTGATCAGCAGGCGCAAGGTGACGAGCTCGAACGGACGGAGCGTCAACAAGACGATGCCGTCGCCACATTCGATCCCCTCGCTCGGCTCCTCCAACAGGTTGCAACGGACGGCGCCGGCGATCGGGCGAGCCGTTCGAACAGTGGTCGTTGCACGATCGCCGCAGGCCTCGTAGAGACGCACGATCAGCTCGCCTGAACCATCGTCGGCATGCTTCACGCTGCTGATCTGCACGCCTCGGTGATCGAGCGCGACGACAGGTGCCGGATCGGCCGCGGCACTGCCCGAGGTCACCAGCCGCAGCGGTGTGTTCAGCGCCTCGGCCTCGTGCAGCACGTCGTGAAGACCGGGCCCGTGAGGCAGCACGCTGATGGTCACCGCATGTCGTCCATGGTCGGCGTCGGGATCGGGGTACTTGGCGGCGCGCAGCAGTGAGACGCGCACGCCACCGTCGTGGACACCGTGGCCGTAGCGACCGTCGTTGAGCACGGCAACCCCGAACGATGGCTCGCTGAAATCGACGTAGCGATGTGCGCACACCTCGAACTTGGCAGCGTCCCAGGAGCTGCTGGCGTGCGTCGGCCGCTTGACGTTGCCGAACTGGATATCGCAGCTCGCCTCGCTCGTGCGCACGTCGATCGGCACCATCAGCGACAGCAACTTCTCGTCCTCGTGCCAGTCGATGTCGAAGTGGATGTCGAGCCGCGCCGAGCCGGCACGCATCGTGTACGTCTGCACGAGGGACGAGTCCCCGAACTCGCGCCGCACGACCAGCTCGGCCAACAACGGATGCCGAGTCGCGAATTGAATTGATGGCGACGACGTGATCGGCGAGCCGAGGGCCCGCGTCCACGACTCCAGGTCCCAGGCGTCGTACTCGACGGGATGATCGGGTGCGAGCTCCAATGTGATCCGTTCACCGGCGGGCAACAGCTGCCGGCCGTGCACGATGTCGATGATCGAGGTCACCTCACCGTCGAGGTTCCATCCCACCGAGATCAGCCCGTTGTTCATCGAGTGCTCTGTCACCACCACGGGTCGATCGTCGGTGCCGGCGTCCATGGCAGCCACCGCGGCGATGCCCGACCCCGGTACCTCGACCATCGTCGGCTCGCCGTCGATCACGATCACCTCGCGTCGAGCGTGCGTCGTCGTGTTCGCGAGCGATGGACCCGCCGGCGCTATACGCGCGAGCGCGTCGGCGATGATCTCTTCGAGGCGCTCGGCAACACGCTCGTGCGCGGCCTCGGCGTCGTCGGCCACCCACGCGATCGACGAGCCGGGGATGATGTCGTGGAACTGCTGCAGCAACACGTCCTTCCACAGTGTGTCGATCTCGTCGGTCACCTCCGACGGCGCGCCGCCGGCCGCGACCCACCACAGCTCCGCCTCGCGCAGCAGCCGTTCGCAGCGACGATTTCCGACCTTGGTAGCCGACTGCGATGTCAGCGTGCCGCGGTGCATCTCGAAGTACAGCTCGCCGGCCCACACCGGCACCGGTGCACCCGCTGTCGCTTCCGCCTCGACGTACCCGAAGAACTCTTCGGGCGTCCCGACGACGATGGGCGTCACGCCGTCGAGATCGGACATCCGCCTGGCGCGTTCCATCATCTCGCGGGTCGGGCCGCCGCCGCCGTTGCCGTGACCGAACGGCATCAGCGACCAGTTGCTCCAACCGTGCTCCTTGAAGTTGCCCTCGGCGTAGCGCACCTCGGCCGGCACGATCTCGGAGTTGTAGGTGTCGACCGGCGGGAAGTGGGTCAGCACGCGTGAACCGTCGAGACCCTCCCACCAGAACGTGGAGTGCGGGAAGACGTTCTGCTTGTTCCAGCTGAGCTTCTGCGTGACGAACCGGGTGCACCCGCCCTGCCGGAAGATCTGGGGCAGTGTCGCCGGGTAGCCGAACACATCGGGGATCCAGATCACCGAACTTCGAACGCCGAACTTCGACTCGAAGTACCGCTGCCCGAAGACCAACTGGCGAACGATGCTCTCGCCACTGGGCAGGTTCATGTCGGGCTCGACCCACATACCCCCGACCGGGTGCCACTGACCGGCGGCGACCTTGGCCTGAATGCCTTCGAACAGCATCGGGATGATCGTGCTCGATCCAGTCGTATTGCGCGGCCTGCGAACAGGTGAAGTGGTAGTCCGGGTAGTCGTCCATCAACCGGATTGCGGACGCGAACGTGCGCGCGCACTTTCGCTTCGTCTCGCGAATCGGCCACAGCCACGCCGAGTCGATGTGGGCATGACCGACGGCGACCACGCGGTGGGATCCGGATCGCGCATGCAGGTCGAGCGCCGGCTGCAGCAAGCGTCGAGCAGCTGCCGCGGTCGCGGCGACGTGGTCGAGATCGAGCGCGTTGAACGCGGCCTCCAACTGACGCATGACACGAATGCGGCGGGCTTCGCCGGCGGGCATCGAAGCGGCCAAGCCCAGCAAGACCTCGACATCGAGCAGTAGGCCGAAGACCTCGTCGTCGCGCGACACCGAGTGCTGCCTGTCGCAACCGGTAGAGCGGCCGATCTCCAGCCGTCGCGAGCGAACCGAGCAGCGACGGCCGGTACCCGGGAAACGCCGGGTTCGAGGCCGCCTCGACGAAGAACGTGAACGGTCCCGGACCGACGTCGGGCAGTGGCAGGCCGGTTCGTCGGGGATGGATGCCCTGCACCGGATGCCCGTCGATCCACACCAGCCCTTCCGACTGGAAGCCTGCCGAGTCGGGGTGAAAGCCGAGGTCGATCACGGCTTCGAGCTGCGGACCTGTCATGTCGCGTGGAACGTCGACCGAGAAGCGGAACCACGTCGTACCCCATGGCCGGCTCCATTGGTCGCCGAGGGTGAACGGCCGGTAGTCGCCGGCCATTGCCTCGTCGAAGGAGACGGGCTCGCCCGGAGCATCCCACGCGTCGACGGTGAGCGGAATGGAATCGTGGTACAGCGCTGGAAAGACTCGCTCGAGCAACTCGCGGCGGACGCGGGCCTCGACGAGCTTCAAGTCGTTGTGCACGATGCGAGGCTAGTGACCGCGGCAATTACCCTGACCGCATGACGACTCGGCCGCTCGACGGAGTACGCGTGCTCGACTTCACCAGAGTGCTCAGCGGCCCGCATGCAACGCGGATGCTCTGCGATCTCGGCGCCGATGTGATCAAGGTCGAGCCACCCGATGGCGACATCACCCGCACGGTCAACCCGCGAGTCAACGGCCTGGCGACGTACTTCGTGCAGCAGAACTCGGGCAAGCGCAACATCAGCCTCGACACGACGAAGCCGGAGTCCGTCGAGCTGCTGCTTCGCATGGCGGATCACTGCGATGTGTTGATCGAGAACTTCCGGCCCGGTGTGATGGATCGAATCGGCCTCGGCTACGACGTCGTGGCGGAACGCAATCCCGGCATCGTCTACGCGTCGATCAGCGGGTACGGCTCGACCGGACCATGGGCGGGGCGTCGTGCGTACGCGCCCGTGGTCGGTGCCGAGACGGGGATCACGAAGGAGCAAGGCGACAGGCGCGGCGGGCACTACGCCAACGATCCGTTCAGCCACGCCGACGTGTACACCGCACTCGAGACTGCGTCGGCGATCCTCGCCGGATTGTTCAACCGGTCGCGGACCGGTCGTGGCGATCGCATCGAGGTGACGATGGCCGAGACGATGCTGTACGTCAACGAGCACGCGCACGACCAACTGTGGGATGGAGAGGTGCCGCCGGAGTGGATCCGCAGCTTCGGCCCCGCCGCGTACCCGGTGCTGCGCGCCGCCAATGGCGAGACGGTGATCATCAGCGGGCACCCGGCCGAACGCGGCACGTTCGAGCGCTACATGAGTGCGATCGACAGACCGGATCTCATCGACGATCCACGCTTCGCCGACGTCCCGTCACGGCAAGCGCATTTCGCCGAATCTGCTGGAGGCGATTGCCGACGTGGGCAGAGACGGTGGCGACACCGCAAGTGATCGAATCGGTGATGGGGCAGTACGGCTTGGCGACCGGCACGCTGCGATCGCTGCGCGAGGTGTGCGACACGGACTGGGCAAAGGAGCGCGGCGCAGTCGTCGAGGTCAGCGATCGCGGCGGACTGGCACATTGCGCCTGCCGAACACGCCGTGGCGCTTTGCGAGTGGCGATGTCGGGCTGCGCGGCGAGCC
>CAVPUO010000014.1:0-282512 GCA_963708925.1 Ilumatobacteraceae bacterium
CGATGCCTGGTTCCTTCGGTTCGGTTGGTCTTGCTGGCAACGAACGCCGACTGTTCCGCTGCGGTGATGTTGGCGGCTATGTCATCGAACGCTGCAACCACGTTGATCGTGTTGTCGGTCACGTTGCCACCGTCACGATGCCGACACCGCTCGCCCCGCCCGCTGGCACTGCGGATGCTGCAGCGGCACGGGCGGCGTCGAGGTCCAACCAGTGACGGTGACGCCACACATGCCCGTCGAGTTGGGCGATGTCAGCAGCGGCGATGCGTTCATCGCGGCAACGACGGCTTCGTCACGCAACCCCGGTTTCGAGTTGAACAGACGGTGATACAGCAGCCGCCGCGGCAGGGACACGGGACGCTTCAGTTTCGGGTTCCATCGTGTCTCTTCACCGCGCAGGACGCGCCAGATCATCTTCTGATGGAGCCCGTACGAGTTGTCGTACAACAATGTGGCGATCGCCCGGTCCAACGCCTGTTCGCGGCTCGTGACTGTTCCGGCCGGTCGGCTTTGCGGGTTCATCAACGCCTCGTACATTTCGCGGGATTCGCCGCGGCCGTCACGCCCCCAACATGACAGGCAACGGCACCCTGGTGTCGAGCACACGTCGGCCGGCAGGACAGCCGGCAGCGTCGTCGCGAAGTAGTCGGCGAGGCCTTCGTTGGCGCAGCGGGTGTTCTCCTCGAACCAGGCACGCATCTCGACGAGCTCGGTCCGCGCCCGAACGGTCCGCAGATCGGCGAGCGTGTCGAACTCTGCCGGGATCGCCGTCACCGGCAAGCCCGGGAACGTCACACTGGTCCGCCATGTCGGCGATGCCACCGAGACGTCGACGGTACCGGCGTTGAACAACCCGACCAGCGCCGCCCACAGGTCGGACACGTCGACGCTCGGATGCCCGGCCGCGGCGAGCACGTCATGCAACTCGTCGATCGGAACGACTTTCGGTCCGTCAGCGGCGAAGGCGGCGACCGCCGCGGCGAACTCGTCCACTGGTGCGACGTCGGCGGGCCCGAGACGCACCGCGCTCGGATGGTCACCGCGATCGTCGATGGTCCCGGTCGCAACCAGCGTCGACAAGGCACGCATGACGATGGTCCGGTAACGGTCCTGGGTGCTCGACCGGCACGCTACGAACTCGTCGATGAACCCGGCAGCAAGATCGGCGCCGATCAGTTCGCCGGCGATCGCACCAGAGTCGACGATCCCGGTCGCTGCTGCTTTCAGGACACGGTCCGCTGCCGCGTGCAGCAACGCCCGCGGGATGTCCTTGGTGAGGAACTCGACGGTCCGAGAAGCCGCGGGCGGTGGCGATCGCCACCCCGATCGACGCCGGTTCGCCAGCCTGCGGGACGACACCGTGACGGTCACGTCCGGCACGACCGAGCTGCTGGTAAGCGCGCGGCAAGGTCGGTCGGTGGGGTCAAACAGATCACGTTGCGGATGTCGTTGCGGTTCACACCCAACCCGAACGCTGACGTTCGCGACAACGATCAACGGGGCGAACGGGCCGTCGGACGTTTCACGTGTCGAGCACGTCTTTGAAATCGGTGAGAACAGCTTGCTTCTCGGCGTCGGCGAGCCTGCCGTGGAACCGGCGGACACTCGACGCCCGTGACGGCCCGAGGTAGTCGATCAGGTGCGCCCAGGTCGCTTCGACGTCACGGACCGTTGTGCAATAGATGATCGTGTGGTCTTCGACGGCGTTGACGAGGCTTTCCAACAGTGTCGCCCGGGTGACGTCCCGCCTGCGAGCCGGCGCCGGTAGATTGCCAACTCGGGGCGGATCGGTTCGACGCTGACCATCGCAAAGTCGTCACGGTCACCGCCGGCGTCCGGTGTTGCCGGCAGACCGAACAATCGGGTCCGTAACCCTTCGCGTACGGACCGGTTCGCGGTCGCGGTGTACGCGGCGACCGCCAGGTGACGGCCGTGGGCGGTCGCCTTGTTGCGGAGCTCATCGAGGTAGCCGGTCAGTCTCCGGTACGACGGCCGGAAATCGTCACCCCAGGTGACGGCGGTGTGCGCTTCGTCGAACACGATCCGCCGGACACGCCCGGCGGTGACGGCGTCAGCCAGATCCACGACCGGAAGCTTGCCTACGCGAAACGTTCCGGGGAGACGTACGCGAGACTTTGATCCACGTTGCGCGGCGCCGGTCAATTCGTCGGCGAGTTCGGCACGCCCGGCACGTGACATCGACTCGGACATCATCGACACCGAGAGCCCGAACCCGGTCGCCGAGCACAGGGTTCAGATCGAGGACCTGGTCGGTCATCAACGCCACCAGCGGCGACACGACGATCGTCAACCCGGGCAGCACCAACGCCGGCAGCTGGAAGCACCACGAGTGCCCGAACCCGGTCGGCAAGACAGCGCACAGGTCGTCGCCACGTACGGTCGCCGCGATCGCCTCACGTTGCTGCAGTTTCAAGGCGACCGGTTGCTGGGAGAAACGCAACGCACCGGCAACGAGCTCGCATCGATCCAACACGACCTGTTCGAGGGTCCCGTCGGCACGCATCGCCGACTCTTCGGCTGGGGTGAGTTCGTTCTCGGCGATCCGACCGCGCAGCGGGCAGCATCGTGTGGGTCCGCGGCAGGCGTCCGCCGAGCACAGCTCGCTGAGCGCCGACGTGTGGAGATTGGCCCGCGTGCTGCGAGGAACTCCCAGATCCGGGTCCAACCTTGCGCCATCGACATCACGTTTCCGGCGCCGACGTCGGTCCCGTTGTTGTCGAGGAGGCCGGGTCCGATGGGCCGAGCGGCTTGGCGGTACATGCGCCGCTAACGTGTCGTGCCGGCCAGTTTCCGGTCGGAGATGACAATGATCACGTCGTGGTTGTCGGGCCGCGCAACCGTCCGACGGCTTGGCGGAGGTTGATCGCGGCGAGCGGCAGGTAGTAGTGCTCGTTGGCGTACGCCGGGCGTCGGCGGCCCGCCCCGGCGGCGCGGGCTGCGATGTCGGCTCGGCGGGCGGCGCGATGAACGGGTCAGCGAACGGCGGGAACGGCAGCTTGTTGATCCACACGACCTGGGTGCGGTCCGGCTCGGCGACGCTCACACCGGCCCAGAGGCCCTTCGTGCCGACCAGGGCGCCACCGGACTCCTTGTAGCGTGCGGCGCGGTTGCGGTTGCCCCACACGGGTGCGGACTGCACCTGGACGTCGAGCCCTTGGGCGGCCTGCGTCTGCGAGGTGTTCGGCGATCGCCGGCCGCAGCGGTCGCAGTGGTCAGCACGAGAGATCCCGGGACGGGCCCGGGCGTTCGGTTTCGGCGGCGTAGCCGGCAGATCTGCCAGGCGATCGGGCGCACCGCGGCGCGGCTGTTCGGCCCACGACGGGAAGTCGTCGGGGCACACAGTAGCGCCTGGCGCTGGTAGTCGAAGCTGCCGACGATGGTGTGGGTGCGCACCGGGCGTGGTGTCGTACCGGCGGTCAGCCCGAGACGGTCGATGAGATGGGCGAAGGACCCGGCGACAGTCAGTGTTGCCGACGTGAGCACGAAGGTGTTCACCTGGCGCCACAAGGTTTGCCATGCCGGTTCCCGACCTACCCGGATCGGGCTCGACGTGATCGTGAACCGGTACCCGCGCCGGGTGTGGTCATGTGCGCTTTGTTCGGCGAACCAGATCACCCGGTTCCCGGTCGGCACCATTCCTGCAGCCGTACCCGAACTGGCAGAAGCGGCATCAGTAGTTCCAGCGGTCGCAGTGGTGCCACCGTCAATGCTGGCGTCACGGTCGCTGTTGGCCTCACCGACCGTGTCCTGCTCGTCGTCGGCTGCAACATCGCCGTCCTCACCAGAGTCGCTGGTGTCAGCGGCGTCAGCCGTTGTCGTCATCGAGGTCGTCGATTGCCACACCCGTATCGCTACCGTCGGCGGCTGTTGGTGTGCTGGTGCCTGCCGGCGAGCCGGTGTCCGCCGACGTGCCCGTTGCGGTCGTTGATCCGGTCGCAGATCCGGTCGCTGTTGCACGACCGGCGGGGAGAATCTGCAAGTCGACGAGATCATCGACGATCTGCGTACCTTGTTCCGCGACCGCCGCCAGCCGTTCGATGACATCACCGACCTGTTGAACAACCGACGCACTCAACGTGGCGCTGTTCGCAGAGAACCAGCCTTGCAGCGCCCTGGCAGCGTTGTCGGTGGCGGTGATCGCCCGCCGCAGGTAACCGCCGAGACGCAACGCCGGCCCGGCCTGCGACGCCCCCGTGTACGGGCTGGCCAGTGTTGTCGTGCGCAGCCGGCCGCCCTGGCGAGGCCCGGCGAGCCGATCGATGTCTTTCTCAGCGGTCGTGTCGAACGCATAGAAGTCGAGGAAATGCAACAGGTTCTCCGCTGTGCCTCTTCGCGGACCCGTCGAGCCGAGCAACGCCGATCAGGCGCCGCAGGCGTGCCACGGCGATCTCCAACGCGGTCATGTCGAACGTCGCCGCGAACGAACCTGTTGCCGCGTCCTCGAGGGTGTGGGCCTCGTCGGCGATCAACAGGCACCCGTCAGGGAGGTCCTCGGCGTGAGCGAGGACCAGCGCATGGTTGGCGATCAGCAGCCGGCCCGAGTTGATGTGCTCTCGCACGAGGCGTGTGTGCGGACCGAGGACCGTGTCGCTGGCTGAGAAGTCGCCTGCGGCATGCTGGGACAAGTTCGCAGCCCACGACCCGAACCGCCGCCGCGTGTAATCCTCGAAGAACGCCGGCAGGTCGGCGGTGTCAACGGAACGGATCTCCCATTCCTTGACGAGCCCGGATGCGTCCGACAGAAACCGGCACAAGAGATGGACAAGTTCGTCATGTTCGGCCGGGTTACCACCGGATTGGTGGAGGCGTCGACGAGATGGCCGATCATCGCCCGGACACTCAACCGGTTCGATGACCCTTTGACGAGCGTTGCCGTGCCCGCCAACCCCGGCGCCCCTGCGGTGAGGGCATGAACATCGTTGGCGAGTTGGTGTTGCAGCTGTTTGGTGTGCGTAGCGATGATCGCCACCCGGTACCGAGGCACCGCCCCGTCGATCCAATCGAGTGCCGCAGCAAGCGCCGCCAGACTCTTGCCGGTTCCCGTTGCTGCCTCGATGGCGATGTCGGCGCCGGCGGCGACCACCACGGCGATCTCGCCTGCCATCTCACTCTGCGGTTCACGTAGCGGAGCACCCGGATGGCCGACCTGGGCGAGGAGGTGCGGGTGACCGCGTCCGTCGCTGCCACGCCAACCGCCAGCAACCTGGAACACCCAGGCCAGGCTTGACGTGCCGGCACGGATCGGGGAGCGACCGGCGAGCAGTCCGGCGATGTCGTCGGCTGTGTCGCCGGCGTCGAGTACCGCGGCAGCGAACGGGATCCCGGCGATGTCGAACAGCGCCTTCCAGATCGGACTGGATTGGCCGGCGGCGGCGATGATGTCGGTCAGTTCGTCGTCCAGCCACGCACGACCTGTGCTACTGCGTTGAGGACTTGAACGGTCAACGTGGCGTCGTCGCCGGCGTCATGGGCTACGACGGCGCTGGTGTCGATCCAGGCGTGAGTGGCGATCCGGCCGAGTTCGTGACTGGCTGCCAACGGCCAGCAACAGTAGGCGAGGTAGGCGACATCGATCGCTGTCGCCGTCGGTGCGGTGACACCGGATTCGTCGAACAATTTGTCGAGTTCCGGGAGGTCGACACCGTGCCCGTGCCAGGTGCCGATCAGATTGGCGTCACGGCAGTAGTGAGCGAGCGCTTCGGCGGCAGTCGCCCGCGGCATCGCCGACACAGCGTGCCGATAGCATGACGCGTGCTGGCACGGTGACATTGGCGGGGACCTCGACGTACAACACCAGGTTCGGTTGGGCATCCACCCATGCCCGGTCGGTCCCCGTTCGTGCAGCACCGATCTGCCACAGGTTCCGTTCGCTATACGGTGCGGTGGCGCACGGTCGGACGTCGGTTTCTACGTCGACGATCACGATCCTAGTTGCGGAGTTTGGAGTTTCGGTTACGGTTCCGACCGGCTCCCCTCGTCAGTCCCGTGTCGGCCACGGCCGTCGCAGCGAACCATCGGGTGCCCGTCTTCGCTACCAGTGGCCCTGCGTCCCGCAAAGCCGCTGTAAGAGCCGTCGACGACATGGTTGGAGTGGCCAATCGGGAAGCTTCGAGCAGCTCACTGTCCGTCAATCCTTCCAAATGTGCTGCGACGAGGGCGACAACACGCTGCGCCCGCACCGACAGCGCCCTGATTTCCGTGGCGCCTTCCCCGACGAATCGGTCACGCCATGAACGCTTTCGCCACAACTGCCAACCGTACCTGAGCGGTGTGACATCGGCGACGAGACCGACCGGACCTGCTGGTCCAACCAGCAATCCCCGCAAGGCGGCCCCTTGGCGACCAAATGCAGTCACACGATGAGATGACGAACCGTTCAGAAGTGAGTTGTGTTCTGACAAGCAGGTTTGAGTTCGGATCACGAACGGAGTTCAGACGACTGGATCGCGCAACGACCAACCCATCGAACTTGCGTCGGTTACACGTCATTGCGATGCGAGCGGGGCGAACACCACGTCTGAAGAAAGTCGTGAATGGCCATCGCTCGAGCGCCGTGGAAGGCCAGCATGTTTCGAACGATGCCTGGGTACGAAGACTGACGTCCGGTCTGGCGTGCGAGCCGGCCGTCTCCGGAGGGCAAGCTCGCTAGGCTCCATACCTCCGTTATGGGCCTATCACGACTCAACTTGATACGGCCGAAGGTCCCGAGTGACGAGTTTGAATGGTGGGCTACCCGCTGAGGATCGAGTGACACGAAGCACTGAAGATCCTGCGAGGCGACGCCGAGGACCGAATCGGTCTGGTCGGGCGAGATGCGAAGACTCTCTCGTCGACGGTCGAGACGCGAGGAGTAGTAATGGATGGCAGGCCCAAGCCGCAGGAGCGAGAACTTCCTGATTTGCCGGTCAGACTCGGCCACGCCTTGATCGAGGCAATAGAGCCTGCGTCGATCCTCACACGTGCCACGGGGTTTATGGCTGACTACAACTACACGCTCAACCCCTACTCGGGGTGTTCGTTCGGTTGCACTTACTGCTACACGGCGTTCTTCAGTCGAAAGGTGGAACTTCAGGACACCTGGGGTCAGTGGGTCCAAGCCAAGGTCAACACGGTGGAGACGCTGCAGAAGAAAATGCGCAAGGATCTCACCGGCAAACGCGTGTACATGAGCAGCGTGACTGACCCGTACCAGCCGATCGAACGGCGGCTAGAACTCGTACGGAGTCTCCTGCCCATTCTCACCAAGCCGAGGTGTGCGGCTCGTCGTGCAGACTCGCAGTCCGCTGGTTACTCGCGACATCGAACTGTTCTCACGATTCGACGCGATCCGCGTCAACATGACGATCACAACGGACTCCGATGCCGTGCAGCGAGCATTCGAACCGCATTGTCCGACCAATGGGCGCCGACTTGACGCGATTGCAGAGGTCCACTCCCGCAGAATGCCGACCAGCATCACCCTTACTCCCCTGCTGCCGGTTCAGGATCCAATCACGTTCGCCGAGCAGCTTGTCGCTACGGGTGTCGAACACTTCGTGGTGCAACAGTTCCACACGGATCGAGGACGATTCGTGGCTGGGACTCGCGAGGCAGCCGTTCGACTTCGTGAAGGAGATGGACTGGGACGACGCGGCCTATCGCTCGACCGTGAAGATACTTCGGGCTCGCCTCGGCCAGCTGCACGAGGGCAAAGAGGGATTCGCTCCAGAGTGAACCAGCAGAAGCTGATTGATGCGCTCACGGCGATGCGGCCGGAGATTGAAGATGTTCTCTGGCGTGCTCTGACTCCGCTCTCGGTCGAGGTTGCTCAGAGTTCTGACTACGAGCGACAGTCCTCATTCCGGGACCTCCTCGCCCTCTCCCATGGCGAGGATGCGATGTATGACCGGCCAACGGTCGGGGTCATGTACGCGCTGTGGTATCAGGCGAAGAGAATGCACGACGCTGCCCGCGCCCTCGGTCCCTCGTTGCTCAAGGTCGCGACGACGACGTCGTTCTCCTCGACTTGGGGTCTGGTACCGGCACGACTTGGTGGGCATGCGTTGCCATCGAGCAGGCTCGTCATCGCATCGGCAAGCCGGCCAGGTCGCTTCGCATCGTTGCGGCGGAATCGTCCGTGCCGATGCTCGAGACCGGCTCGAGGCTCTGGGATGTTCTGTCGCGTGATGCACTGGCTCAGGACACCAATGTTTCACTCGAAGCTCATCTGACGTCGGCCACCAGTCTGCCGGAGACACCCACAGGAACGCGATCGTCTCCGCGGGCTACCTCTTCGATGCCTCCGACCACAGTCGCGCCTACGCCGTCGGCGAAGTGCTTGCACAAGGCGTGTCCGCAGTCGGTGCGACCGACGTGATACTCGTGTCGGCCTCGCCCAAGAAGGCCATCGTCAACAAGAGCGTTGAAGGGATGGCGGGACCACGGGTACATGGCAAGTCTCACGATCGCGCGAGTTCCGGCCATCTGGTCCGGCACTCTGGCCCAAATCGGCGCGCTGCGACTCTTCACCGTGCAAGGTCTCAGTGGGTTCGAACTCTCACAAGGCTCCAGGGCACCGAGTTGGAGTTCCGACGAATCGCGATTCATCCACCTTCGAGCACAAGGCACCTTCGCTCCAGGCACTGGACCTGGGACTCGCTCCCGATCACCTGACCCTCGATCAACTTCAGGTAGCTGGCCGCGACTCCCGACGAAAGGTTGACCGCTGTAATCGGCGCTGCCGGCAGTGGAAAGAGCGCGTCCTCGTCGAGCGGTTGATCCGCTTCGGTGATTGGCGCTTCACGAGCTGAGCCGCAACGCGTCCTCGTGACGACATTCAACAAGCTGGTCATCGAACAACTCGCCGATTGGTTCGCCGAAGAAGTGGGCCGCACCGGACAAGCCGTGCGAACGAGCCGTCCGCAGGAGGGTGTCGCCACGTTCGGGGCCACCGGCGTATGGGAGGTCAGGTTTCTCAACTGGGACAAGATTCCCGACGCGACTGTTCAGCGTGGCGACACGCAACTGCAGCGATCCCCTGTCTGTGTTCGAGAAGGTCATCACCAGCCCAGGTGGCATAGACCATGCCTTTCTCGCCAGTCGCCCGTGGATCGATGCAGCATTTCTCGATGCAGAGCTGAAGCGAGTGGTCTACGGGTCTTGGAGCGCTATCCGAGGACGAGTACCTCGAGTGCAAGCGCACCGCTCGGGCCCGGACGATCAGGACAGCGACGCAGAGCCGCTCTGGCGCTTGATGATGGGTGACCGTCCGTCCGTCTTCACCGATGCCCGCATCGAGGCGCTGCAACAAACCAAGGTTGGTCAGGCGCCGAAGGCGAGGTTCACTCACATTTTTGTAGACGAGTGCCAGGACTTGCTGCGTTCTGACTTCCAATTGCTCGAGGCCCTGATCGCGGACTGTCAGCACCTGAGCGTTTTCGGCGACGAAGCTCAAGGTCTGCACGTTGGTTCGAGCTATCGGCGGCCCAGGGAGCCTCGGACAACGAAGGTGGAAGACCCACGAGCTCGACGGGTCATACCGGCTACCGATCCACGTGTGCGAGGCAGTGGCGCCGCTGGCTACCCGATTGAAGCAACATCGCATCACGGGCCGCCGTCAGGACGACGAGCAGATCGAAGACGATGAGGACGGCAGCTCACTCGACGACATCGTGCTTCCCGTCGCCGTCAAGTCTGCTGTGCTTGGGGTTCGACCGATCGTCCTTGCCGGTACCGTCGGGCAGATAGGCGCGCAAGTTGGAGAGGTGATCGACCAGTATGCGCAACTGTTCAAGCCTGCCGTAGGAAGACCCAGCCTCGCAACCATCGCCGAGGGCGACGTGGTGATGCGACAGATTCTTCAATCGCTTGTCAAGGCCGGCAGGCTGCCGACAGGCCTGAGGGTCGAATCCGCCTCGATGCGTCGGATCAAGGGCCTGGAGCGACCGCTCGTACTCTGGTCGACCCGAGCCGAGATTCCGTTGGTCGAGACTGCTCCTGAATGGATCTACACGATTCTGACCAGGACGACCGGCGTAGTGGTGATTGCACTGTCTGAGCACACGCCGACGCACATCAAGACAATCGTCGGCCATCTCGATTCGACTCGCCTCCTGTTCTGGACTCAACATGCCGAGAACGAATTCCGAAGATGGCAGGGTTTGGTCGGCGGAGCAGACGACCAGCTCGCCTGACGACAGTTCCAGCCGAGGACCTCCCGAGCAATGGATCCGTATCGGTTGGATCGCTCGTGTCGTGGTGGACTAAACGCATCGAGCGTCGACCCAATACGACATGGCGTGCAGAAACTCGACCCGAGGCCCGTCGACATGATTGACGTTCCACAGTCCGCCTCGCGTATCGCAGAATCGACTCGAGTGAAGTCCGAGCCATTCCTCCGACGGATGGTCTGCAGCGGTGTTGTATCGGCAGCTCGGCGATACAATCGCCGGCCTCGATTCGGGCACGGTCGCTAGAAGGACTCGGCGGGTCATCAACGCTAAGCCAGAGAAACGCCAGGTTGCCGATGTAGTCGGAAACGCGCTTCATGAGCGAACTCGGCTTCACGCATGGCGATATCGACCTGTGATTTCTGACCCAGACTCGCGGCAGCGACGGGATCCAGGCCCCCATCTCGCGCCAACAGCGACTGCCCAACGTGGAGTCTGAAGATCGATCCGCGGTGATTGCCACCCCCTGGATTTGATCCACCGGAGTTGCCACGATGTTGGGACAGTCGATTCCACAACGTGTCATCTAAGGACTCGCGAAGTGCATGGGTACCCCACGCGCACGACCCGACTCTCACCGTTGGACCGAACCTCGCCAGGCTCGAAGAAGAAGTACACACCACCGCGCCGGCCAGTCGCCGCGACCATCGCATTCCGACAGTCGACGCTCGCCTCCAACTCGATAACGAAGCCGCCCGAGCAACTCGTAGAGGTCTCCGATTCATCCGACATCAACGTGCCTCCGAGTCGAGCGCCCTCTTGTAGAAAGCCAACTGTTGACCTTGAGTGAGACCCTGCGTGGGATTCTCAACGGTGGCACCCCTCACCACTAGGCCGGCGACGAGGCCGAAGTCGCGGTAGTCGGCACCAGCGTGAACCTCGAAGGCAATTCCGTTAAGCGTTCCAATTTGAGCCTCCAGATCCGAAATCACTCGCTCTGACCAGACCCTTCGATCACCGCGACCCGCTGTCTTGAGGGTGACGTCATACGGCTCAATCCACTGCGTCGGATCGAGAAGTCCGTGCAATGCGGACAACACGAACCATCGATCACACGACTTCTCCACAAAGCGTCGGCGTCCACGAAACAGCGCCGAAACGTAGAGTGCGTGGCGCGGCGCGCCGACGGCCGCTTCTCCTTCACGCAGCCGACGAGTCCAATTCGCCTCAGTGGTTGGCTTTGCTCGCCATGGCATGTTGTACAGCTTTCCAGGCAACCACGAGCCGGCGCGCGATTTTGAGCGAGGATGACGGCTTCAGAGTTGGCCGACCATGGCCACGGCTTCATCGGCGGCCCCGATGTCCATCTCATCACACCTCGAAAGGTTCCGGACCCTCGGTGCCTGCCCCCAGAATTTTGAAGCGAGGCCAAGTTCCTGTGAGAGCACGCCCGACAAGGTAGCGGAAAACGTCCTCTTTATGAACGAGTCACTTGCAGCGGGATCGTACGGCCGACGAATCGCGTCGAGTTCGCACTCCCAGGTCTCGACGTCACGAGGGTCATCAAAGCAAATGATCCCGACGCCCAGAATCGAAGCGGCACATTCGAGACGTAGAAATGTTCCTTGCTGATCGTAAGACGTCTGCCGGGCAGAGCGGTACCGCCAGGAGGAATCCGTAGGTAGCTCCTGCACTGTTCTCGTTGGTCTCGTAGATCGCCGGCACGTCCAGTTCGCGATCGTCTTGACCTCAAACGAGAATGTGTCCACGCTGATCTGCGGTGGGGGTGAATACTCGAATCTCCGGACAGAGGCGGCTGCGACATCAGTTCGACGCCACGTGCCACCAACCTTGGTGCCGCCCTTGGAACCGACAACCTCGGACCCGAGCCATGAGAAGGTCGTCGGGCCATAGTGTCGCTCGATCCAGCCTGGCAGGGCATCGCTCAGTGGTGCATAAAGCAGGCGCTCAGTGAACACTTCGACTTGCTCAGCGGGGTCGTCCCGATCGATAAGCGTCACACTTCCGCCCTGACCCTTGCCACGCTGGATCACTTCGATGCCCAACAGCTCGGACTGGACATCGAAGTAGTGCTTCACGCCCCACTTGGAGCTTCTCGCGCAGACGTTTGTTCCCTGAGCTTCCCTCCAACTCACGAAGCCGAGCCAGGAACTTGTGCTGGTCGATGGTCAAGTTGTTCACTGTCTCTCCCTTGCGTTGGTGCTAACGCCGCAGCAATGCCTATGCCGACGCGCTCCTGATTGAGCCGGATGCTTTCGATTGCACTTGTCGTAGAGCGTGAGCGGTTTTCGCAGCGACGAAGTGATCTAAATGTCGCCGAACCTGCTCGACCTCGTCGGGTTTCAACACTGCCGACCTGGAGGCGATGTAGGTGGCGATTTCGGCTCTCGTGAGTACCGTCACGCCGGAGTCCAGCCGGTAACCGGAGGCCAGGGTCGGACGTCCTTCACCCCACACCACGAGCAACGGCGTCACTTCGACATCGAAGTGGTAGTTGCCCCCGCAGGAGCGAGTCGAACCCTTTCGGCGTTTCGCTTCGACTGCTCGTCGGCTTTAGCCGCCCAACCTGGTGAGAGTCGACCGGCCTTGACCGTCCAGGAGACGTTCGTCCATTTTGTCTCGACGGCATACACGCCGCCGGGACCGACCAAGACATGATCGACGTCGCAACGGTGAAACTCAACGTTGTCGACATGGACCCAGCCGTCGGGAAGTCGGTGCAGTTCTGTCGACGTGAACTCTTCAGCCAAGACCACGTCTGAGAGTCGTCGATGCTCGGTGCCGCCGCCCAGACATAGAGGACCATCCAGCCGAGCGAAGCAATCGCCGCACCGGCGAAGAACGACAGCAGTATCGGCGGCACAACAATCGACATCGCCACGAGAAGCACTGTGCTCAACACCAGGTAGCCGATGGTTGCACCGGTGATCAGCCATCCATTTGCTCGGATGGCAAACGCAGGCTGTCGTCGAGCGTCTCGTCGAAGTCGAGCCCCCGCCCGTACTCGTGCCACGTCAGTCTTTCGGCACGCAGAGGCGATGGCTTTCAGACGAGGACTCTTCCATACACCGGGCGCGCCGGTACCACCATCAACGGCGACGACAACCAGGACGACGCCCACGAGGAGATCTACCACCAAGCCGACGTCTTCCCGGGCCAATCAGGTGGGGCCGTGTTCGGATTCTGGACCGGCGATGTCGGCCCGCGAGCCGTCGCCGTGCAGTCGTGGCAGAACAGCACGACCAACGGTGCAAGCGGTGGCGGCGACCTCGTCGACCTCGCCATCCGTGCCCGGTCCGACTTCCCGTGAATGCGCGAGACCATGACCTGAAAGAGATGGTCATGAAGTCGGGACCCAATGCCGATGACTCTGCATGACTGACCTCGGGTACGACCTCGCCAGCAACGCGGCGGGGCGGCCGCACGGGCCAAGCGACAGGAGGTCAACGGCCACACGCCCATCTTGAACCTGCTCGCTCGCGCACTTGGGGTGAAGACCGACGAGCGATCCTGGCGCATCGGCGCGAAGGGCGAGGAGCGGGTCGGGCACGAGCTCGCCAAGCTTCCCGACGGGTGGCACGTGATTCACACGGTCCCGATCGGCGAGCGTGGCAGCGACATCGATCATGTCGTGATCTGTCCACACGGTGTCTTCCACGCTCAACACGAAGCACCATCCCGAGGGAGCCGTGTCCGTGTACGAGCGAGCGGTGTCGGTCAACGGGCACTCCACCAACTATCTGCACAACTCACGGTTCGAGGCCAAGCGTGTCACCAAGATCCTCACCCACACGTGCGCAATACCCGTCGTCGCACGGCCCACGATCGTGTTCGTCGATCCCGCCAGGTTCACGCAGAAGGGCACTCCGCCCGATGTTCACGTCACCACTCGCAAGATGCTGCGCACGTTCTTGATGCAACAACCGCATCGCCTCACACCTTCGCAAGTCGAGTACATCTTCACCTTCGCCCGCCGGAGCACCACCTGGCTTTCCGGCAACCGGGAACTCAGCGGGACGCGAGCGCTCCTCAGGACCTCTGACTGACGACAAGGAGTCGAACTGCCCTCGTGGCAAACACGGACGAGTCATACCGTCAGGCGGTAGAGACAGAGGAGTCCGAGATGTCGACAGTCATGCCACCACCCACGCCGGCCACTGCACCGCAGTCCGCTCGGCCGTGGTCAGCAAAGGAAATGAAGGCCGAGGCGAGCGCGGCAAAGGCAAGGGTCAAGTCACTACGTCCCTGGTACCGCAAGAAGCGCTTCATCTTCACGATCGCCCTCGGCGTGATCATCGTCGGGTCGATCGCATCGAGCGGAAACAAGAGCACCTCCACCACGAACGACAACCCCGCTGTCGCGGGCGTCGACAAGGGCATCGGTTCTAATGATGCCAGCGCCGACGTCTCGGGTGCCACGCTCGCAGCGCCGGATGCCATTGGCTTTCGGCACATCGAGGTGACCGTGACCAACAACAGCAGCAAGCGGTCGAATTATCTGATCGATCTGTCGATCGAGTCGGCGAACGGTGCCACCCAGTACGACACGACGATCGCGTCGGTCAACAACCTCGAGCCCGGTCAGACCACGGTCGCCGATGCTCTGTCGGTGACGAAGGACATTCCGGTCGACGCCATCGTGAAGGTCAAGACCGTCACACGCCTCGCCTCGAACTGATACCGCGACGACGTTTGAAGATCCGCGACGGTCGATCCCCGCGTGGGGCGGCGCGGGGGTCGGCGATGTCGTACCACCGTGTGGTCGTGACCGCTGAGCTGCTACTCCCCGAGCTCGGCCATGTCGGCTTCGATGCCTGCTCGCAGTGCCACCAGCGTCTGCTCTCGGGCGCGCAGCTTGCTGGCCGCGTGGGCGCGCATGTCGAGCGTTGCCAACTGTGACGCGGTGCTGCGCGCAACGTCCATCAGCTCGACCACTTCGACGACTCGGTCGACGAGACCTACCTCGACTGCATTCTCTGGCGTGAACGTCTCTGACAACAGCGTCGCCCTCGTGAACGCTGCCGGAGTCAAACGTTGCCGCAGGATCTCGACCGCGGCTCGCGGCATCGTCAGACCGATCGCCACCTCGTTGGCACAGATCTTGTAGGGACCGGCAGCACCGATGCGGTAGTCGCCGGACAGCAGCACGAACACTCCCATCGCCATCGCGTGACCCGGGCACGCAATCACGACCGGGGTCGGGAACGACAGCATCCGCTCGGCCAACTCGAAGCCGGCACGCAACATCGCGATCGCGTCGGGCCCGCCGGCGCGGAGCACCTTGATGTCGAAGCCGGCCGACAGCACGCCCTCTCGACCGGTGAGCACGACGACGGCATGATCCGACTCCGCCTGATCGAGCGCGGCGTTGATCTCGCCGAGCATCTCCGACGACAGTGCGTTGACCTTGCCGTCGTCCATCGTGATCGTGGCGATCGAATCGGTCAGCTGATAGGTCACACGCTCAGCCATGGACGTCTCCTCGTCGGCTCGATGTCGGACCCCGACACTGCCCGACACAGGTCGAGATCGACGAACGCAGCGCGCGAGCCGCGACGCGTTGAGCGACCTTGCGCCGGGCGACAGAAAATGGTGTACAACTACATCCAAGTTCAGGGGACCTGACGAGGGGGCGGAGCAATGGCGGAGATTCTCAGGCGTACGCGTTCAGGCGATGCACGGCGGCGCAAGCGTCGGATCGCGGCGATCGCGCTGTGTGGTGTCTTGGCAAGCATCGTCGTCATCGACAGCGGTGCCGCGGTCGCCGCGCCGTCGACCATCGATGGGCAGTTCTCGGCGATCGGTCCGATCGGGCAGGGCAGCACCTTCAACCTCACGGTCGTCGGTCGCGGCGGAGTGCCTGCCACCGGTGTCGGCGCCGTCGCGCTGAACGTCACCGCGACCAATCCGACGGCGAACAGCTACCTCACGGTGTGGCCGACCGGCAGCGCCCAGCCGGTGGCATCGAACCTCAACTACAACGTCGGCCAGACCGTGCCGAACATGGTGATCGTGCCCGTCGGCGCCGGCGGGCAGATCTCGATCTACAACAACGCGGGCGGCGTCGATGTGATCGTCGACGTGCTCGGCTGGTTCCCGACCGCCAACACCTACACCGGCCTCACTCCCGCACGTTTGATGGACACCCGACCCGCGTCGCCGACCATCGACGCGCAGTTCTCCGGCATCGGCCAGATCGGCCCGGCCGGCACCGACAACCTCCCCGTCGTCAACCGCGGTGGAGTCCCGGCGACCGGTGTCGGCGCAGTCGCGTTGAACGTGACCGCGACCAATCCCTCGTCGAGCAGCTACCTCACCGTGTGGCCGACCGGCAGCGCGCAACCGGTGGCATCGAACCTCAACTACGACGTCGGCCAGACCGTGCCGAACATGGTCGTCGTGCCCGTCGGCGCCGATGGCCAGATCTCGATCTACAACAACACGGGTGGCGTCGATGTGATCGTCGACGTGCTCGGCTGGTTCCCGACGGGCGCCAGCTACACGGGTCTCACTCCGGCGCGTTTGATGGACACCCGACCCGCGTCGCCGACCATCGACGGACAGTTCGCCGGCCTCGGCCAGCTCGGCGCGGGCGCCACGACGAACCTCCCCGTCCTCAATCGCGGTGGAGTCCCTGCGACCGGTGTCGGCGCAGTCGCACTGAACGTCACGGCGACGAACCCGAGCGGCAACAGCTACCTCACGGTGTGGCCGACCGGCGCGGCGCAACCGGTGGCATCGAACCTCAACTACAACGTCGGTCAGACGGTCGCGAACATGGTGATCGTGCCGGTCGGCGCCGACGGGCAGATCTCGATCTACAACAACACCGGCAGCGTCGATGTCGTCGTCGACGTGCTCGGTTGGTTCCCCATCGGCAACAGCTACACCGGTCTCACACCGGCTCGGCAGATGGACACGCGCATCCCGGCACCGCTGCCGCCGGCCGCGATCGGGCCCATCCGCAACCTCGTGCTGATCCGTCCCGCGCTGCACCAGATGGGCGGATCAGATCGCATCGCCGTGTGGGTCTGCGACGTGCCGCTCAACACGACCAACTTCGGCTACAGCTCGTTCGGCGGCGACAACACTCGACTGTCGATCGATGCGCAAGCGGTCGCCAGCTGGGCACAGCAGACCGTCGGTCCGTACTACGACGGCGAGTCCTACGGTCGCTACGAGCCGACGTTCATCGCGGTGGGTCGCATCGCGCTGACTCCGAGCGACGGTCCGTCGGAGTGCCTCAACAAGGCCACGGCAGGCCACCGGTCGCCCGTACACCAACGTGCTGGTGACCGACACCTCGCATCGCAGCGACGGCTTCGCATCGCCCGGCATCATCTTCAACAACGATTCCCAGAACGTGAACCTGTTCGATCAGCCGCCCTCGGTGACGACCCGAGGCGGCTGGATCGGTGGCGGATCCATCTCCCAATCGGAGTTCCCATCGGCGTTCATCGTCGTTCACGAGATCGGTCACACACTGCACTGGCCGCACTCCTTCACCGGCGTCAACGGCACCGAGTACGACAACCCCGCCGACGTGATGAGCGATCCTCCCGACGCCGGTTGGTGCGAGCGACCGGTCGACGACTTCGGTGGCACGGTCAGTTGGCCGTGTCATCCCACGAACACGTTGGCGTTCAATCGCTTCGCCGCCGGGTGGATCGACGACAACCAAGTGGCGCTGCAGACGTCGGGTACACAGACCGTCACGCTCGACGCACCTGCCGGTGGCGGGGCACAGATGCTGATTGCGCCTGACCTCGCGAACCCGCACGTGATGCTGACACTCGAGGCTCGCCCGAAGGTCGGCAACGACCAGTACCTCGCGACCGAGGGCGTCGCCGCGTACGTCGTCGATCAACGCAGCGCGGCGTGCGACTTCATCATCGGCGGCGGGTGCATCAGTGCCCAGCGACGTCAGAAGCAGGCGATCTCGGGGACGGCGTTCGGATACGACCACGTGCTGCAGCCGGGGTCGACGACGACGATCGACGGAGTGACCATCACCGTCACCGCACACGTCGGCAACACCTTCACCGTGCAGACGTCCGGCACCTTCGTGGCGCCGGCACCGTAGGCGCCCGGTACGGCTGGTTGGGCGCGATATCACGCCATCGGCGGCACAAAGTCCGCCCAGTCAGTCTCGTCGGGGTCGATATCACGCCACGGGCGGCATGAATCGCGCCCAACCCCTCTATGCGGCGGACGGCAGCTTCGAGCCGACGACTCGCGCCAGGCGGTCGATCTCTGTCGTGGGGATCGCGTTCCAATCCATGATCAGCTCGGTCAGCTTCGATGCCCAGGTGACCCACACGCCGTTCAGCGAGAACGGCTTGGCGAACCAGCCCCACTCGGAGTTGACGAAGCACAGCGCGGCATGCACCGGGATCTGGTCGAGACCTTCCTTCGCCAACACCTGCTCGACCGCGACGACTTGACGATCGATGCCGTCGACGAGACCGGTGCGGTCCTTGCCGGCGACATACAGACGCTCGTCGACCTTGAACCAGCCGCCGACGTCACGACGCTCGATCTTGCCGTCGCACTCGTTCGCCTCGATCACCCACACACCCGACGGGGCGATCACGATGTGATCGATCTGCACCTTGGTGCCGGGGCCCTTGCGGTCGTCCAGCACCACGGCGCGATGGCCGAGCTGGCTGTGAAGGTGCACCGACAGCATGCGTTCGCGATGAACCCGTTCCGCTACATCGCTCGACGCATCCGTGTCGTTGAAGAACTTCGCAACCCTGGCGATCCGACTGCTCGATCGCCGCTCGACCTGGAAAACCGAACCCGCACAGCTCGCACATTGGAACTGCTGGGCGTCGGAATCCCACCATGCCTCTGCTCCGACGCGCAGCTGAAAACCGCATGAGCGGCAGACGCCGGGGCGCTGTACGGAGAGCAACTTCGTTGGCATGCACGGAGTATCGGTCATGGCCGCCGACAGTTGAAGGCAGCAAGGGCAAATTGGGCCAAATGGCGCATTGGCCGAGGTGACAGGGCTTAAAACTTCCGGCTAGTCCCGCCGCTGCTGGTTCATCGGATCATGGATGCCGGCACCGCGAGATGCTCGTAGATGCGCTGCAACTCGGGCTGGTCGTGGTCGCGAGTGGCGGCCGCAAGCTGGTCCATCAGCAGGTCGAAGTCGTCGCCCGTCTTGCCGTTGTAGGAATCCTCCATCGGCCCCCACTCGTCCCACGGGAGCATCTCGATCTTGTGGAGGATGCTGGCGAGGTCTCGCATGGCGTTGCCGCGGATCTCGCCGAGTCCCCAGTTCTCGGTGCCGAAGACGCCGAACTCCGCCGCGTCCTCCTGTCCGGATCTCACGAGCTGCCACGCCTCACCGGCCGTGAGGAACTCGCCGGGGCGGAGGTCGTCGGGTCGTGCGTCGCCGGGTGTGGCTCGGTCGACGTACTCGGGGTCGATGCGGATCCAGCGCCGATCGCCATCGGACCAGTACTCGACGATCCAATGGTCGACCTTCTTGGGCGGGACGAAGTAGGTCGCGAAACCGCACCGTGCTCGGGCCGGAACGTTCGTCGCTCGCAAGAACGCCGTGGCGAGGACGGCGTAGTGACGACAGGTGCCGACGACTCGCCGCTCGGCTGGTCGTGGTTGGTCCAGCGGTGTGGCGCCGTCGAGCTCGAGCGCCCGTTGCAGCAGCGCGCTGGCCGGCCGCGTGTTGCGTTCGGTCATGCGTTGCTCGGAGAGACCCGCGCCGGCGGCGTCGAACGGAGCCACGAGCAAGCCTTGCGCGACGCGGCACAGACCTCTCGGATCCAGAGCAAGACCGCGAACCAGTTCGGTCTGATCGATCGTCAACTCCGTGAACGGTCCCGGAGCGGCGTAGAAGTCGAGGTCCACGTCGCCGCCTCTACATGCCGCGCGGCGAGGCTTCGAACGCCTCGATGTCGGCCGGCTCTCCTTGCACCACGACTCGGCACTTGTCGAGCGGCCGACCGAACGCGTGCAGGATGATCTCGCCAGGGAGACCGACCAGGATCACGCCACGCGCACCCTTCCTGGCGACGATGTCCTCGCGACCCGCGCTGCGCAACGTGACACCGACGGGTGACTTGCGGAAGAAGAACCGGCCCATCAACTTCAGCGGATTCCACAACGCGTCGTCGAGCGCCGGATTGTCTTCACGTGGCGCCCACTCGGGCTGGGCCCTGCGGATGTCTTCGTGGTGGACGAAGAACTCGGCGAGGTTGCCCTTGTCGCCGAGCACCGGGATCGCCCACGGCGACCAGATCGGCGGGCCCTCGCGGAAGGTCTTGATCATCTCCTCCCACGGTTGCGCCTTGACCGACTTCGTCACGTCGTCGGCATGCTCACGCAGGAACGGCAGCACGATCCCCGCGGCCGCATCGGGCCGACGCTCGCGCACCAACTGGTGAGCAAGCAGATCACGGGTGTTCCAGCCCTCGCACAACGTCGGCGCGTCGGGCCCGACCTCGGCATACAGATCGCACATCTCGGCACGTTCATCGTCGGTGATGCTCATGCGACCAACGTACCCACTTCTACGCAGCCGTAGCCGCGGCGGCTCGCCTACGATCACCCGCACTATGCAGTTCCACGTCTTGGGCGGGCTCGAGGTGGATGCCGGCGCCGCTTCATTTGACCTCGGGCCGCCGAAGCAGCGGATGGTCCTGGCGGTGCTGCTGCTGGAACGCGACCGAGTCGTGTCGGCCGATCGGCTGGTCGAACTGTTGTGGGGCGAGGATCAGCCGAAGGCGATGTCGTCGCTGCAGGCGTACGTGTCGCGGCTGCGGTCGATCCTCGAGCCCTCGCGTTTGCCACGGGATCCGGCGACGGTGTTGATCACGCAGCCGCCCGGCTATCGGTTGGTGGTGGCTCGCGACGCGGTGGATCTGTATCGCTTCGAAGACCTCGTCGCCTCGGGACGCGAACGGCTGCGCGCCGGTTTTGCTGCGGACGCTCTCGTCCTGCTCGACCGCGCGCTCGCGTTGTGGACCGGACCGTTGCTGCCGGAGTTCGCCGACGAACCGTTCGTGCTTGCTGCCGCGTCGCGAGCTTCGCAACTTCGGCTGTCGGCGTTCGAGGCTGCCGCGGAGGCGCGACTGACGTTGGGTGATCACGAGGGTGCGCTGTCGCTGATCGAGCCGGAGGCCGCGGCACATCCACTGCGTGAGGGACTGCATGGATTGCTGGCACTCGCGCTCTACCGATCGAGCCGCCAGGCCGATGCGCTTGCGGGTCGTCGACAGCTGCCGCAAGTCGCTGGCCGACATTGCCGGGTTGGAGCCAGGGCCCGAGCTGCGCCGACTGGAAGCCGACCTCCTTGCGCAGTCACCGTCGTTGGATTGGCACGCGCCGGCTGGCGCTGCTCCGTTCGGTTGCGGCCCCGCCGTCTGACCTGGTCGGGCGGTTGTCGGAGTTCGGGGCGTTGACCGGCGCGCTCGACGCAGCCGAGGGTGGTCGTGGCGGCGTCGCTGTCGTGATCGGCGACCCCGGCATCGGCAAGACGCGACTCGTCGAGGAGCTCGTCGCAGTCGCCAACGATCGCGGCATCACGACGGCGTGGGCCCGGTGTCCGGAGAGTGGCGCCGCTCCCCCGTACTGGCCGGCGACGCAACTCGGCGATCAACTGCGTGGCGCGGGCGTTGTCGAGGCCCGATTGATCGCGCCGGTCGACGAGGCTGCGACCGGCGTCGCCCCGCAGGCTCGCTTCGGGTTGTACCGCGCGATCCTCGACACGATCGTGGCGATCGACCGGCCGCTGCTGTTGGTCATCGACGACGTGCAGTGGGCGGACCCCGACTCGCTGCGACTCCTCGAGAACATCGCCGGAGACTTGGCGTCGACGCGCACACTTCTCGTCGTCACCACTCGTCCCACTCGCCGACGACTCGCCGTCCGCGCTGATCGACTGCCTCGCCGAGATCGCCCGCGGTGCGGGATCGATGCAACTGCGCCTCGACGGTCTTGCGGTAGACGAGGTGTCGGATTGGCTCGGCCGGCGAACCGACGTCGACGTGCCTGCGGAAGTGGCCGAGCTGGTCCACGATCGCACCGCCGGCAACCCGCTGTTCGTCAAGGAGCTCGCCGATCTGTTGGCGGCCGAAGGTCGGCTGGGTGACGTCGACTCGGTGCGAACCGCACGAGCGATCCCACCCGGCGTGCAGTTCGTCGTCCGCCGTCGGGTGTCGCGACTTCCCCACGCCAGCCAGCAACTCCTCAGCATCGCCGCGGTGGTGGGTCGCACGTTCGATGTCGGCGTGGTCGCTGCGGCCGCCGAACTGTCGGTGGTCGATGTGCTCGATGCACTCGCACCGGCGCTCGATGCGGGACTGCTCGTCGATGCCGGCGGCAACCTGTCGTTCTCGCACGCGCTCGTCGCCGACGCGTTGGCGGAGGAAGTGAACGCGGCACGGCGGGCTCGCATCCATGCCACCGCGGCGCGCACGTTGGCCGCCGCGGCCGGGCCCAACTTCGGCACCGCGGCAGCAGCGATCGCCCATCACGCGCTCGAGGGGATCCTCGCCGGCACCGGCGATCTGGCGATCGAGGCGAGCACGCGCGCCAGCGCACCAGGCCGCGGCGCGATTCGCCGACGAGGACGCGGCCCGGCACTGGGCCGACACCGCGACCGCACTCGCCCGTAGCAAGCCGGGCGACATCGCTGCACGCGTCGAGGCACTGACCGAGCAAGCCGACGCGTTGACACGCGCGATCAGGTGCAGGCCGCGAAGGCACCGACGTTGGCCGCGATCGACATCGCCGGCGGCGCGGGATTGGTCGACCAGATGGGTCGCGCCGCAGCGTTGTTCAACCATGCCCACGTGTGGACCAACGAGGGTTATGGCATCGTCGATCCGCCGGTCGTCGCCGCGTTGGAACGCACGCTGACCGCGACCGGCAGCGATGATCTCGTCTTGCAGTCCCACCTGTTGGGTGCGCTCGCAAGCGAGTTGGTGTTCGCCGATCCTGCACGGCATCGCGCCGTCTGTGTCGAAGCGGAATTCACTGCACGCGCCGCGGGCGATCCTCTGACCTTGGCGCGTGTGCTCATCGACGTGATGCTTCCGAACAGCCCTGTCGATGTTCATGAGCGGCTCGCGCGTGCCGGCGAGATCCTGACCCTTGTCGAGGCACATGACCTGCCGGCCGAGGTGGCGTTCGCCGGGCACCACCACACCGCGGCTGCGTGCATGGAGCTGGCCGACTTCGATGGCGCGGTCGCGGCGACGGCCAAGGCGCGGCGTGCACTCGACGCCTCGCCGGGGTCGAAGTTCCGCAGCCAGCTCTTCTGGTTCGAGGCGAGCATGGCGCAGATCCAGGGTCGCTACGACGACGCCGCGAGGCTCATCCACGAGGCCCACGAGATGCATCGGCGAGCGCGTGGGTACGACGCCGATGTCATGCTGCTGATCGGTGAAGCCGCGATCGGGACGGACCGCGGTGGGCTGGAAGACCTCGTCGACTTCGCTGTTGCGTTGGGCAGCTGACAGCGTGTACGAACGAGCGACCGCGGAGTCGATGGCGTTCTCGATGTTGGAGCTCGGCGAGGCCAGAGATCGCCCGAAAGTTGGCCGCACCGTACGGAGCGTCGACGTCGTTCGTGGACGACTGGACGACGTTGTTCTCGGCGACCGCCGCGCTGCATGTGCGAGTCGAGCTCGGTCTCGATGGCGTCGCCGGTCTGTACGACGTTGCTGACTCCGTATTCGGGACGATGGTCGTGCTGCGGGACGGCACCGATCGACACGGGTCTCGTCGATCTCGCGTTGGCTCGCGGCGCGGCCGCGTTGGGCGACACCGATCGCGCGACGGCTCTCTTCGCCACCGCCGTCTCCGAGCACGAACGGATCGGCGCAGTGTCGTGGCTCGCGCGAACCCTCGTCCACCAAGCTGTCTTCCTCGGCGACGTCGGCGATGTGGCTCGGAGCTCGGGCCGCTGCGGAAAGGGCCTCTGAGCTGGCCGAACGGCATGGCTTCCCATACGTTCGACGCCGGCTGGACCTCCTCAACATCTGAGTTCGTTGCGGTCACAGACCATCCAGACCAACTCCTGATCGACCTCCGTTGTCTGGCGGTCCACGCGGAAGCCGAGCTTCTCCGCCACCCGAAGCGACGGAGTGTTCCAAGAGCCGATGGTCGCCCAGATTCGACGTCGGCCGGTCTCGAACGCGGCGTCCAGGAGGGCTCGAGCGGCCTCGGTCGCGTAGCCGTGGCCCTGAGCGCGAGGCAGCAGTTCGTACGCAAGCTCAGGCTCGTCGAGAGAGCAACGCCCAACGACGATCGCGGTGTATCCCAAGGCATCGCCATCGGACCGCTTGCGAAGCACCAGCGCTCCGATGCCTGTGGTCTCGATCGTCTCTGTCATGACGTCGATGCGCGTGAGCGCGTCCGCAACAGTGAACGTGCCTGCTCCCCGAGCGTTCAGCAAGTCAGCAAACCACCAGGCATCGCTCGGTTCCTCCGGCGTCAAGATGAGTCGCTCGGTTTCGAGATGCAACGAAATCGGTGAGTACGTCCTCCAAGCATCTCACGACAAGCGGACGGCAAGTCGACAGCAAGTCGGGGGGCGCACTGTGAGCGGCATGACGAACGCACAGAACAACACACTCACCGATGCCCCCGACCTGACCCTCTACTACGAGGTTCATCAGGCGATGCGACTGGCCAACGAGCAGGTCCTCGGCGGCCTCACCGACCCGACGCTGGCTGATGGCGACCGGCACCGCGCCAAGGCGATGAGTCGCTGGTTCGTCGGCTACTGCGGCGAGCTGCACGGCCATCATCACGCCGAGGATCACCTCATCTTTCCGGCGCTCTCCGCCCGCGTTCCCGCCTACGCCCAATACGCCGAGACGCTCGCCGCCGACCACGATCGCCTCGACGTGATCCTCGACGGGCTCGGCGCTGCGCTCGCACGCATGGCAGCAGGCGACGAGTGGAGCGCGGCCAAGGCGGAGGCAACTGCTTTCGCCGTCGAGCTCCGCGATCTGCTGCTCGTGCACCTCGGCTTCGAGGACTCCGACGTGATCCCGCTGATCGAGCGGCACTTCGGCAAGGCGGAGTACAAGGTGATCGAGGACAAGATCGTCAAGGAGATCAGCCCGAAGCAGGCGCTGTGGACCGTGCCGTGGTGGATGTCGGTCAACACGCCCGAGTCCGCCGCAAAGACCCTGGCCGAGGCTCCCCTTCCGTTGAAGGTGATCTACTACCTGACCCGCGGCCGCTACGCCCGCATGACACGGACTGCATTCGGGCCGACCGGTCGCTAGGTGCTGGTCGTGGGCGCCGATATGGGCCGCCGGCGCCCAAATCGGTGCCCGCACCGGCGACCTCTCGGGCAGACTGCGTGCCTTGCCAGCATCCCTCCACGCCCGCAACATCTCGCTCGCACTCGGCGCCCGACACATCCTCGTCGACGTCGATCTCTCGCTCGACCCCGGCCACCGGATCGGACTCGTGGGCCCGAACGGGGTCGGCAAGTCGACGCTGTTGCGCGTGCTCGCCGGTGCGCTGCGACCCGACGCCGGCACGGTCACGTTGGCACCGCCGAACGCGACAGTCGGCTACCTCGATCAGGAGCCGGAACGCGGCGAGGAGTCGGTGCTCGACTACGTGTCGCGGCGAACCGGTGTCGGCGCCGCGCACGCGGAACTCGACATGGCGACCGCGGCGATGGCTGCCGGCTCGGCGGGCGCCGACGATCGCTACAGCGTGGCGTTGGAACGATGGCTGGCGCTGGGTGCTGCCGACCTCGATGTGCGCGTCGGCGAGATGTGGTCGACGTTGGGATTGACGGACCGATTGCTGGAGCAGCCGATGAGCTCGCTGTCGGGTGGAGAGGCTGCACGGGTGAGCTTGGCGGCGTTGATGTTGACCCGCTTCGACGTGCTGCTGCTCGACGAGCCGACCAACAACCTCGACCTCGACAGCCTCGATCGCTTGGAGAGTTTCGTCAACGGCGTGCAGGGTGCGGTGGCCTTGGTCAGTCACGACCGCGAGTTCCTGCGGAGTGTCGTGACCGACGTTGCCGAGCTCGACGAGTTCACGCACGGCGTCACCGTTTTCTCCGGTGGATACGACACGTACATCCACGAGCGCGAGCTTGCTCGGCAGCACGCGTGGGAGGCGTGGGAGGAGTACGACAGCAAGCGGTCGACGCTGGCGCAGCGAGCGCAGCGCGAGCGCGAGTGGGCGACGCAGGGCTTGTCGAAGGCCAAGAACGACACCGACGAGAAGGACAAGAACATCCGGAACTACCGGATCAACCAGACCGAGAAGCTGGCTGGTCGTGCGGCGCGAACCGATCGTGCAGCGGAACGGCTCGAGGTCGTCGAGCAGCCGCGCGAGCCGTGGGATCTGCGGATGACGATCGCGACGGCGCCGCGGAGTGGCGCGCTGGTGGCGAGCTTGCGCGACGCGGTGGTTTCTGTCGGTTCGTTCCAGTTGGGACCGGTCACGTTGGAGATCAACTACGGCGAGCGAGTGGTGATCGTCGGGCCGAACGGCAGCGGCAAGACGACGTTGTTGGGCGCGCTGCTGGGCTCGGTTCCGTTGGCGGCCGGCTCGCAGCGGTTGGGACCGTCGGTCCGATTGGGGCGGCTCGAGCAGGCGCGCACGCAGCTCGAGGCTGCAGGCTCCACGACGTTGTCCGCGTTCCAAGCATCGACCGGTTTGGTGATCAGCGAGGCGCGCACGTTGCTGGCGAAGTTCGGCATCGGCGCCGAGCACGTTCATCGTCCCGTGTCGTCGCTGTCGCCGGGCGAACGGACACGATTGGTGCTCGCGTTGTTCATGGCGGTCGGTTGCAACTGCCTCGTGCTCGACGAGCCGACCAACCATCTCGACCTCCCCGCGATCGAGCAGATCGAGCAAGCGGTCGAGACGTTTCCGGGAACGGTGTTGCTGGTCTCGCACGACCGTGTGTTGCTCGAACACGTGCGTCGCACGCGCACGATCGAGCTGCGCGACGGGCAGGTCGTCGCCGACCGTTCGGAGTAGCTGCCGACATCCGCGGGAACCAACGCGCTTCGTCGCAACGTCGAAAGCGACATGACGCGCACACTTCCCACCGCAGCCTTCGTTGTCGCCGCGGCGACCCTGACCCTTGTTGGTTGCTCGGGCGACCGTGATGCGTCGACTGTGCGTGTGGTGACGACGCCAACCACTGCCGTGTCCACTGCCCGATTCGACATCGCCGACGTCGACGACTCCGATCACGTCGCCGTCAGGGCCGGCTCGCTTCTCGTCGGCGGGCTCCTCGCGGCTGAGGTTCTTCGCCGAGTGCCCCGACCTCCTCGCCTACATGCAGACGGAAGCGCTGCAGCGGGTGACGGCGTGGGGATTGGGTGGCGGGCCGTGGTACGGATACCGCGGCGGACCGCTCATGGAGAGCGCCGCGGCAACAGCCGACTCGGCAGCCGGCGCGCCCATCGCACCCGGCGCCGTTTCTGCACCGGCCGGCACGGCTGCGCCGAACTTCTCCGGCACCAACACGCAAGAGGAAGGCGTCGACGAGGGTGACATCGTCGAGACCGACGGCACGCATGTGTTCGTCGCCTCGCAAGACGGTGTGCGGATCGTCGACGTCGCCGGTGCGCAAGTGATGTCGAAGCTCGACCTGCCCGACGGCAGCCACCAACTGTTGCTCGACGGCACCCGACTGCTGGTGACGACGCAGCCGTACTCGGGCATCGACACTGTTGTGTCGCTGTTCGATGTGAGTGATGTGTCGGCGCCTGCGCTTCTGCATCGCAGCCATCTCGAGGGCTACCTCGTTGCGTCGCGCAGTGTCGACGGAACTGCTCGCTTGGTGCTGACATCGTCGATGGCGACTCGCCTGCCGTTCGTCAACCCCGGCCAGTTCGGCCTCGACGAGGATCGGGCGCTGCAACGCAACAAGGACATCATCACGCAGTCGACGGTCGACGATTGGATGCCACGTGCGTTCGACGAGTCGAGCGATGGAACGTTCGGCGACATCTCGACGACGCTCGACTGCTCGGCCGTTGCCGCGCCAAGTGAGTTCGCCGGGCTCGGCGTGTCGTGGATCGCGTCGATCGACATGCAGGGTTCGGGTGAGCCCGTCGGGTCTGCCGGTGTCGTGTCGACCGGCGAGACGGTGTACGCCTCGACGACGAGCATCTACCTGGCGACGATGCCGTGGGATTGGTACCAGCCGACCGACGGTGTCGATCGCACTCCGACGTCCTCCGCCGACATTGATCCACAAGTTCTCGCTCGGCGCGAACGGCACCGCTTCCTACGAGGCCTCGGGCGAGGTGCCCGGCCAGTTGTTGAACCAGTTCTCGATGAGCGAGTACGAGGGCGACCTGCGCGTTGCCACGACGACCACTTCGTGGGACGGCACGACGCCGTCGACGTCGGCCGTTCGGGTGTTGCGACCCGCCGGCAACGAGCTGACGCAGATCGGCATCGTCGACGGGCTCGGCACGACCGAGCAGATCTACGCGGTCAGGTTCCTCGGCACGCAGGCGTACGTCGTGACGTTCCGCCAGACCGATCCGTTGTATGTCGTCGACCTCAGCGACCCGGCCGCACCGGCGTTGAGTGGCGAGTTGAAGATCCCCGGCTACTCGTCGTACTTGCACCCGGTCGGCGATGGGCTGCTGCTCGGTGTCGGCCAAGGGGGAACCGACGACGGTCGGATTCAGGGGACGCAACTGTCGCTGTTCGATGTGCATGACCCGGCGAACCCGGTGCAGCTGTCGACGCTGGCGATCGGTGGCTTCAGCGAGGCCGAGTGGGATCACCACGCCTTCCTGTATTGGCCGGAGGATGGCACGATCGTGCTGCCGTCGTCGCCCGGTTGGAACAACTGCGGAATCGCTGTCGACTGCCTGGCGAGTGGCATCACGAATCCCGCGGGTGGCGTCGTCGTCGCCCAGTTGGAGGGCACGACGTTGGTCGGTCGCGGCACCATCTCGAGCCAAGGCCACATCGATGGCGGCTGCTGGAACCCGCTGCAGCGTTCGCTCGCGATCGGCAGCGAGTTGGTCACGGTTGGCATGGCCGACATGCAGTTCAGTGACCGCGCCTCGCTGGCCACTCGCGACTCCGTGAGTTGGGGCACCACCGACCAGTACGGCTGCTACATGTACGTCAGCTAGCTGGTTTGCGGCTGTCGGCTGGCGGAGCTGCGTTTGTGAGTTGCGGCCCCGCATAGGGGCCGCAACGGTCAGACGCATGCGATCTTCCGCTTCGTGAGTCTCGGCGCGCATCTCTGTTGGGATGAGACGCGCACGTGTGAGTTGCCTGCCCCCGAGCCCTGCACCACGTTCGGCGTGGAGAGTCCGGCTGGGACCATGGGTGTACTGGTCGAAACGGTTGGTCGGAGTGGTTGTCGCGGCGGGAGCGTTGCTCGGATACGGCACGCTCGGCTGTTCGTCTGCTGTCGGCGACCCACAAGTTGGGAGCCGATTCTCCACTCTGTGCGAAGTGGTCGCCGGTGAATTCAGCGAGTCCGAACAGTGCCAGAGTCGAGTCGACGGTGTTCGAGCATGCGACGCGTGGACCGTCGGCGGTGTACGTGCGCGAGTGCGGAACGTCGCCTCAGTACTGGTACATCGACGGCGGGACCGGTCGAGCGTGGTGTCTCGGTGACCCATCGCCGAGCCAATCGCACGCCGCCGCTCGGCCCAGTATTTCCGTGATTCTGATGTCTCACTGTGATTGACGCGACCGTTGCCGGCGCTGGTGGCCGCCCCGAAACCGCAGGTAGCGACGGTAAGGTCCGGGTGCGGAATGGAGGCAATGGGTGCAACCGATGAAGTGTTGGGTTGCCTGTGGCCTTGCCGCGCTCGTCGTTGTGGGATGCAGCAGCAGTGACAGTTCCGCGCCGGCGACGACCGCCGCTGCCGAGGTCGTGACAACGTCGGCCGCCGCGACGACCGCGCCGCCGACGACGGCGGCGACAACGTCCACCTCGACAACGATTGCAGCAACCACGACCCTGCCCGCAACCGACCACGACGGTCGCAACGGAAGATCTGATCAAGCAAGCCGTCCAGGACTACTTCGAGTCGCCTATCACGCAGTGCGGTGCCGTGCCGGCTGACGTGCGTTCCCGAGAACTTCACGGCGTCGCAAGGTCGGTCTCGATGCGACCGATCGCTGACTTAGCGACCGGCGATGACATCGGCGGGCCTGTACTTTCTTCCGGACGTTCGAGGTTCGTACCTGGTCGCCGAATCCGTCGACGAACGACATCGCCGAACGGAGGCAACAGCCATCTACTGCGTGTTCGACGCCCGTGATGGTGATGGGACCGATCGGACCCGACGGAATGCCCACCATCGTGAACGACCAGATCGTCAGCCTCAGATACGAGTACCGGCTCTTTCTCGAGGACGGAGTCTGGCGAGTCGGAGAGACAGCATGAGCTCGAGCGACTTGGGAGACGGAAATCTGTGTCCACCCGCCGAATAGCTCGTCCTCGTTCTGCACTCGCAACGTGTTCAACCGGGCCACGCCTTGGCCGCAGGACTGAAGCCGGTGCCGACGAACCCAACCGACCGGCGGACAAGCCGCAAGTGATCGACTTGGGTTATTGGCGCGACCAACGGAGGCGTTGCGACTCCGGCGGGGGCTACTAGTTGCACTCCTTGGGTGATCTTCGATGGATCAACAACCGGGGGTGCAACGGATCCCAACGCGACTGTCATCAATCCCACCACGGGCGAGCCGTCGACGATCTACGCACGAACATGCGACGGAAAGCTTCAGTTCGTGTACGTCGGGCCTACCGATCCACGAGACGTTGCGCAGTTTGCGTACGACAAGGTGACGGCGCTGCTTCCTGATCCGCAGGTCGCGATGTCGCCTCCGATCGACAAGTTGATCGTGAACTTCGAGACGTGGCTCGGCCTCACCCCTTCGGCTCCCATCACGGCCACGGCTTCGATTCCGAACTTGACGGCGACCGTCACCGCACGAGCAACCAGCATCGAATGGACAACCGGATCGCAGATTGCCGGCGACACGACGCTGATCACCTGCACGCCTTGGGGCTCGACCGAGTCGGCGCAAGATGGCTGCAGTTGGACGCCGAGGTATCCATCCGTCGAGAAGGCCACCGGTACCACGGATCATCGTTACCACGGCACCATCACCATCGTGTGGACCGTCTCGTGGCGGGCATCGAACGGCTCCAACGGAGCGCTCGGGGAGCTACGCACAACCACCCCGATCGAGATGGTCGTGCAGGAGATCCAGACCATCGGCGGATAGCACTCGAAGGTTCCGCTCCCGCCATGTCGATGGACATCTCTGTTGGCGATGAAACACTTGCGACTACAACTCGTCCCTCTTCTGCTCGCGTCGTTCCTCATCGGCGGCTGTGCCGTCGATCGAATCGACAAGCCGGTTCCCATGACCAAGGAGGCCGAGGAACACGCTGAGAAAGATTGGGACAATGCTCACGCGAGTGTTCCCGGATCAACGACAACGACCGCGCTCGCGGATAACGCTCTCTCGGACCGCCCCGGTTGCACCAAGTGGGGGTTCGGCGACGGCAGAACAGTGGTGGGTGAGCACATCATCAAAAACCCGGTGACAGGCAACCCGACGACCCCGATCTTTCGAAGGTGCGGCTCGCTCTCTCCAGACCTACTATCCCGACACACCACTCGTCTTCGAGGCCTCCCACGATTCGGTGATCCAGCCCTTCACGTCATCGTCGACTTCGTCCGGGCTTCGCACGTTGACGACCGTGAACACGACGCGGCCGGATGGAATGGGCTTGCGCGACACGCGGCGGTCGACGAGCGTGCGCGGCATGAAGAGGCACAGCGCGACCCACTTGGTCATCGGTCGCAGTTGCAGCACGGTGACTCCGTCGCGCTTCACGAACACGCCGACCGACACCGGCTCGAGGAACGGTTCGCCCAAGGTGCGCAGATGAGCCATGACCGCGTCGAACACCGGTCGCTCGAACGGCGGACCCGTGCTGAAGTACTCCTCCAATGTCATCGCCGGCGCACATTCGTGGCCCTGCCCATTGCGGGCGAATTGGCGCTGACATTGCGGACACGTCCACGACACGCCACCACCGTATTGCCCGTGAAAGCGGTCGAAGCCAACGGCTACCCTCGCCCACATGCCCGATGTTTCGTTCAAGGATCTGTGCATCGATGTGACCGCCGGTGAAGGTCGACCCGCCGCGGTTGCGGCCTTCTGGAGTGCGGCGCTCGAGCAGCCGATCAACGATCATCACGGTGAGGGGTTCAGCCTCGATCCGCCGGAGGGTGGCGAGAAGAATCGCATCGTGTGGTTCTGCGAAGTGCCCGAGACGATCGCCGGCAAGAGCCGCGCCCATATCGATGTGCGAGTGGTCGACGGGGAACCGGCACCGCTGATCGCCGCGGGCGGAACGCTCGAGCGCGCCAAGGACGGCGACATCGATTGGCACATCCTCAACGATCCCGACGGCGTGCCCGTGTGCGTGTTCGCGCCGACACCCGGCCGCGCCCGACGCGCTCGGTCCGTTCGAGCTGGTCGTCGACTCGGTTGATCCGCCGGCCATTGCCGCGTGGTGGGCCGAGCGAACCGGCGGAACGGTCGGTACTCGCGAAGGTGCGTCGTTCGTGTGGATCGAGAACGCCGCGGGCTTCCCCTACATGTTCTGGGTGTTCAATGCAGTTCCCGAGCCGAAGACCGTCAAGAATCGTGTCCACTGGGATGTGCGGATGATCGACACCACGATCGACGGTCTCATCGCCGCCGGCGCGACGCTGCTGCGTCCCAAGGACGACGACATCCACTGGTGGGTCATGGCCGATCCCGAGGGCAACGAATTCTGCGCGTTCGAATAGCCGAGCGCGTCCAGCGCATCGCCATCAACGGATCCTCGACAACGCGACTCTCGACACCTGTCTTGCCGACGGGGCGAGTGCCGCGAATCGTCACGCGTCGTACTCGTCGCTCGATGGTGCCGTAGTCGTCGACCGCGTAGTGCATGGTCGCGCGGTTGTCCCAGATCACCACGTCGCCATCACGCCAGCGATGACGCAACACGAACTCCGGTTGCGTCATGTGCTCGTACAACATCGCGAGCAATCCGTCGCTCTCGATGCGCGACATGCCGACGATGTGCGAGGTGAAGCCGGGGTTGACGAACAGGTTCGGACGGCCAGTCGTCGGATGCACTCGCACGACCGGGTGGACCACCGGCGGAACCTTCGCCGCATCGTCGAGTAGCTGTTGCGCGTCGGCCCGAGTGAGCGCCGAGTCGAACGGCTCGCCCCAGTACGCGAGCGGCGAGATCCGATGCACTGCCTCCAACTCGTCGCACAACTTCTGCAACGGCGCGGCAAGTCGCTCGTACGAAGTGCGAGTGTCGGCGAACATCGTGTCGCCGCCCGACAACGGCGTGACATCGTTGACCAACACGGACGCCGCCGGCGGCGTCGCGACGAACGTGACGTCGGTGTGCCAGCGAGCGTTACGTCCACCCTTCGCGCCGTCCTGTTCAAGGATCTCGGGGAAGTCGGGATGCCCCGGAATCACCGGATGTGCGAGCGTCGGCTCGCCGAGTGCGCGTGCCAACTCGACCTGCTCGCCATGCGTGAGATGTTGGTCGCGCAGTACCAGCAATCGATGATCCTCGAGCAGCGCCGACAGCTCGCGGGGGTCGAGGCCATTTCGTACGTGCGCACCGTGCAGCTCGGCCCCGAAGACGCCGGTGATGGGAGTGACGGTCCAAGTCTCGGTCATCTCGACCAGCATGCCATTCGGTGATCGCACTCGGCATGGTCCGCGGCGTGATAGCTGTGGTGACGTGAAAACCATCACGCCGCGGACCATGCGAGCTGTGTTGCTGACCGCGGCATGGCGGCTTCGAGCGGCTCGATGTGCGCAACGACGTTGCGGTGCCTTCGCCGGGGCCAGGCGAGGTGCTCGTGAAGGTTGCTGCCGCGGGAATGAACAACACCGACATCAACACGCGGATCGGGTGGTATGCGCCCGACGTTGCTGCGGCCGGCGCCGTGGCTCGCGCCGACGTCGGCTGGTCGGGCGACGTGCCGACGTTCCCTCGGATTCAAGGTGCGGACGCGTGCGGTCGCATCGTGTCGGTCGGAGACGGCGTCGATGAGAGTCGGGTTGGTGAACGGATTCTTGTGTCGCCGGTGTTCCACGATCCCGGCGATCCGCTCGCTCGCGCTGTGTACTTCGGATCAGAGGTCGACGGTGCGTTCGCGGAGTACACCGTCGTGCCATCGCGATTCGCGGTTGTCGTCGATTGCGACTGGAGCGATGTCGAGTTGGCGTCGATTCCGTGCTCGTACTCCGCGGCAGAGAACATGTTGAGCCGGGCCGCCGTTGTGCGCGGCGAAACGGTGGTCATCACGGGAGCGTCGGGAGGTGTTGGTTCTGCGGCTGTGCAACTCGCGGCGCGACGTGGCGCTCGCGTGTGTCGCGCTGGCCGCGCCGGCGAAGCACGACGAGGTTCGCGAGTTGGGAGCCGACCTGTTGCTGCCGCGCGACTGCAACCTGATCGAGGCTCTCGGGCGCAAGTCTGTCGACGTCGTGATCGATGTCGTTGGCGGGGCGATGTGGTCGCAACTTCTCGCTGTGCTGCGGCCCGGTGGGCGTTACGCGACGAGCGGCGCGATCGGCGGGCCGTGGGTCGAGCTCGACCTGAGGGTGTTGTACCTCAACGACCTGACATTGCTCGGCTGTACGGTCCTCGACGGTTCCGTTTTCAGCGACCTCGTCGGGTACATCGCGCGCAATGAGATCCGGCCGATCATTGCTGCAACATTTTCTTTGGAAGACATCGTTGCAGCTCAGAAGCTATTTCTGACGAAGCAGCACGTGGGGAAGATCGTTCTGAGCGTCGCATCCGGGTAACCGTGTAACACCCTTCTGCGAGGGTGGACACATGCGGACGGCGGAGGTGCAGACCCTTGTTTCTCGGGTGGCGGACGTCGCTTCTGATTGTGCCGATTGTGTTGTGTTGAAGGCCGGTGTGGCTGATTTGCGGCGGTTGAAGTCGTGGGTCGAGGGTCGTGAGGTCGAGTTCGCTCAGCGGATCGCGGCGGTGTCGTCGTTCCCGGAGAAGTCGCTGGCCGAGGCGGCGAACACGTCGGTGCGTGATGGTGGCCGGTTGTTGCAGCGTGCCGAGACCGCCGCTGCGGTTCCGGAGTTCGGTGTGTCGTTGAACGACGGTCGAGTGTCGGGTGAGCATCTCGATGTGCTTGAGCCGGGTGATGCGCAGCGTCACGCCGTCGGTGGCCGACCAGCTCGGCGCCGATGGTGAGCGGCTGGTGCGGTTGGCGCAGCACTCGACACCTGACGAGTTCGCCCGCCAGGTGCGTGAAGCGGCACGGGTGTTGGAAGCTGACAGCGACGGTCTGGACCGCCTGGCGCGCCAGCAGCGGGCGGTGCGGTGCGTGTCGTGGGTCGAGCAAGGTTACCGGGATGGGTCGCATCTCGTTGACGGTGGACCCGTTGACGTTCGTGACGTTGGAGCAGCGTCTCGACGCCCAAGTCGAAGCGCTGTTCCATGACGTGCACCCGGAGGGGTGTCCGTCGGATCTGTTGGAGAAACAATCGTTCCTGCGCGCTCACGCCCTGCTGTCGTTGCTGGACGGTAAGGGTGCGCGGTCGGGTCGTCCGGAGATCGTCGTCGTCGAGGATCACACCAATCCGCTACCTGATGGGCGACCGTCACTCGATTGGGGTGCCGACGTCGACCTCCCCCACGAGGTACTGGAGACAGTTGCGACCGACGGCCAGCGTGTATGCGATCACTGTCCGCAACGGGGTGATCATCGACGCACCCGGTCAGCTTGATCTGGGTCGTGAGACGCGGTTGGCGAACCGGGCCCAACGACGAGCCTTCAAGGGCCTGTACGCGACGTGTGCGGTGCCGGGCTGCTGTGTCCGCTACACCCGGACCAAGTTGCATCACATCATCTGGTGGCGACACGGCGGACGCACAGACATGGCGAATCTGATTCCGTTGTGCCAGATCCATCACCAGAAGGTCCACCACGACGGCTGGACCATCTCGCTCGGACCGAACCGCGAACTCACTGTCACCCTGCCGGACGGACAGGTCATGACAACCGGCCCACCCCAACGAGGCGCGGCATGAACGGACGGAGAATCGAAGTCTCGGGGGCGACGGGTACGCTTGCGCGCATGCCTTGGGGTGACGAGTCCGCCGACGCCAGGTTGCACGGTACGTCGATCGCGGACAGCGTGCTCGACCTCGTCGGCAACACTCCGTTGGTCCGGCTCCGGCGCACCAGTGAGATCCACGGCATCAAATGTGTGCTGGCGATGAAGATGGAGACCACCAACCCCGGCGGGTCGTCGAAAGACCGGCCGGCGCTGGAGATGATCCTCGCCGCCGAGCGCGACGGGCTGCTGAAGCCGGGCGACACGATCGTCGAACCGACCAGCGGCAACACGGGTGTCGGCCTCGCCATCGTCGCCGCGCAACGCGGGTACAAGTGCGTGTTCGTGATGACCGACAAGAACGGCGTCGAGAAGATCCAGCTCCTGCGCGGCTACGGCGCCGAGGTGATCGTGTGCCCCGTCGCGGTGCCGCCCGAGGATCCGCAGAGCTACTACAAGGTGGCCGAGCGAATCACCGCCGAGCGCAACGCGTTCCGGCCGAACCAATACGCGAACCCGAACAACCCACTGGCCCATGAGAAGACGACCGGCCCCGAGCTGTGGAGCCAGACCGGCGGACGGATCACCCACTTCGTCGCCGGCGCGGGCACGTGCGGCACCATCACCGGCACGGCTCGATACCTGAAGAGCCAGAACCCGGACATCAAGGTGATCGCTGCCGACCCGGAGATGTCGGTGTTCTCCGGTGGCTCCGGCCGGCCGTACCTGGTCGAGGGCGTCGGCGAAGACTTCTTCCCGGCGGCGTGGGATGCGTCGTTGTACGACGAGATCATCCCGGTCAGCGACGCAGGCGAGCTTCCTGACGGCTCGTCAGGTCAGCCGCGAGGAGGGCATTCTCATCGGCGGCAGCGGCGGTCTCGCGGTCGCCGCCGCGTTGCAGGTGGCGAAGCAGGCCTCGCCCGACGACATCGTCGTGGTGCTCAACCCCGACAGCGGTCGTGGCTACCTGTCTCGCATCTTCGACGACGACTGGATGGCCAACTTCGGGTTCGTGCAGGAGTGCGATCAGTGCATCGCCGCGGTGCTCGACACCCGCGGCAACACGCCGTCGCTGTTGTACGTCAACCCGTCCGACACGGTCCGTCGGACGATCGAGGTCATGCGCGCCAACGGCGTCAGCCAGTTGCCGGTGTGCAAGAACACGCCGCCGTTCGCCAACGCCGAGGTGTCGGGCTCGGTCGACGAGCTCGACCTGATGGAGTCCGTGTATCGCGATCCGTCGATCATGGACACGGCCGTCGAGAAGGTGATGAGCCCCAAGCTGCCGACGATCGGTGTCGGTCAGAAGGTGGCGCTCGCCGTGTCGATGCTCGACAAGTCGCCGGCGCTGTTGGTGCTGTCGGGTGGTCGTCCGCTGAGCGTGCTGACTCGAACCGATCTGTTGACCTACTTCGAGGTCGTGGCGAATGGCTGAGCAACGTGGGTGAGCAACGTGGGTGAGTTCGAAGAACAGTCGTCGTGGGGTTTCGAGACCCGCGCTGTGCACACCGGGCAGGAACCCGACCCGGTGACCGGCGCGGTCGTCACACCGATCTCGCTCAGCACGACGTTCGCGCAGGACGGCGTCGGCGGGCACAAAGGATTCGAGTACTCGCGCAGTGGCAATCCGACGCGGGCCGCGCTTGGAGACGTGCGTCGCCTCGCTGGAGGATGGCCGCCACGGATTGGCGTTCGCCAGCGGACTGGCCGCGGAGGACAACGTGCTGCGGCTGCTGAACGCCGGCGACCGGGTGTTGCTCGGCAACGACGCCTACGGCGGGACGTTCCGGCTGATCTCCAAGGTGCACACGTCGTTGAAGTGGACGGCGGTCGACCTCATCGATACGGATCGACTCGTTGCCGACTGGCCCGACGACACCAAGCTGGTGTGGCTCGAGACGCCGACCAATCCGTTGCTGCGCTGCTTCGACATCGAGAAGATCTGCGAGATCGCCCACAGCCGCGGCGCGATGGTGTGCGTCGACAACACGTTCGCCACTCCGTACCTGCAGCAACCGCTGACGCTTGGGCGCCGACATCGTGGTGCACTCGGCCACCAAGTACCTCGGCGGTCACAGCGACGTGGTCGGCGGATTCCTGGCGCTCGCCGACGACGAGTTGGCGGGCCGGTTGACCTTCACCCAGAACGCGGCGGGCGCGGTGCCGGCGCCGTTCGACTGCTACTTGGTGCTGCGCGGCGTGAAGACGTTGGCGGTGCGGATGGAACGTCACTGCGCGAACGCCCGCTCGATCGTCGACCTGTTGGTCGGCCATCCCGACGTCGAGCGAGTGCTTGTACCCGCAACTTCCCGACCATCCCGGGCACGCGGCCGCGGCGAAGCAGATGCGCGACTTCGGCGGCATGGTCAGCTTCACGATGCGCGGCGGAGTCGAGGCAGCTCTGCGCGTCGCTGCAGCGACCAAGTTGTTCGTGCTCGCCGAATCGCTGGGGGCGGTCGAGAGCCTCATCGAGCACCCTGGCCAGATGACGCATGCGTCTGCAGCCGGGTCGCCGCTGGAGGTCCCCGACAACCTCCTGCGGCTGTCCGTCGGCATCGAATCGGCGGCCGATCTGGTCGCCGACCTCGAGCAGGCTCTGGGTGAGTAACTACTAACCCGACCTGGCGATGGTCGCCGCGACTCGGGCACCGCTGCGGAGCGCGCCTTCCATGAAGCCGCTGAACTCGTCGGTGTGCTCGCCGGCCAGTAACAGCCGACCATCGCGTCCGTGGGCGGCGCGCAGCAGCGATTCGGACAGCGGCAATCTGCCCGGGCCCGAAGCAGCTGTAGGCGCCGAGGCTGAACGGATCGTTGGTCCAATCGGTGTGCACCCGCTCGCCGGCCAGACCTTTGGCGCCGGGAAAGAGGCGATCGATCTCGGTGACGACCCGGTCGGGAGCCTCGGGCAACGCCGCGAACGCCGCGCCGTCGTGCGACGACAGCAAGTCGGTCAGCACACCACGATCACCACCCTGATCGTCGGTCGTGTCCCACAGGTGACCCCACGCCCGATCGCTCAGCACCTCACCGTTGCTGCCGTAGTCGCGCCACACCCGCCGATCGAACTGCACGCTGATCTTGCCGCCGACGCCGTAGCCGATCGCGCCGAGCTCCAACGGCATCGCCGGCCAGATCCGGGACAGCACCGGCAGCGGCAGCGCGGCGACGATCGTCGACGCGACGATGACCTCGCCGGTCGTCAACACGATCCGGCCGGCGTCCGCGTCGATCGATTGCGACGGCCGTGCCGAGTCGCACGCAATCGCCGAGTCGGGCGGCGAGACCGGTGGCCAGTTGGTCGTTGCCACCAACGATGCGATGACACTCGCGGTCGTCCGGCGGCCTGCAGCCGAGTCAGCCGACCGGCGAAACGCTGACCGACCTCCTCGGGCGGGAGCATGTACTCGGTGCGGATGTGGCGGCCGATCGCCAGCCGTGACAGCACCGACAGGTCGAGCGAACGCATGAGGTCGGCGAGGCTGCCGCGCTCGTCAACGACGTCGTCTCCGACCTCGGCGACCGCGAGCAGCCACCGCGCCATGTCGGGCTCGATGGACGCATGCATCGAGATCGGCACTGCCCGTCCACCGGCGTCGATCAGGGTCGCGTCAGGATCGAGCACCGTCGGCCGCGTGCTGACACTCAACCCGAGCCTCGCGGCCAGGGCGAGGACCTCGGCGTGATTGGAGTCGATGAACTCGGCGCCGCGCTCGCACGTCTGCCCGTCGCCGAAGTGGTGGCTGAAGACTCGCCCGCCGACCCGATCACGAGCCTCGAGCACGACGACGTCGACGTCCGCGTCGGCCGCGACCAGTGCCTCGGCGCAGCGCAGACCGGCGAGCCCGCCACCGAGGATCGCCACATCGACGGTCGACTCGGCTCACGATCAGAACAGCGTCGGCTGCTCGGCGATGATGCGCCGCGGCACGCCGGGCCAGGGCACGTAGTGATCCATGAACACCCACGTGCGCCGATGGATCGCCGACGGACCGTAGGCCTGCAGCGCCGCCTTGTGCACCGGGCACGGATAACCCTTGTTGGAGTCGAAGCTCCACTGCGGGTAGTGCTCGGCCTGCTCACGCATGATGCGGTCGCGGGTGACCTTGGCGAGGATCGAGGCCGCCGCGACCGACAGGCAATGCAGATCCGCCTTCACGCGCAGTCTCGACGTGGGCGACGCCGGTGCCGACGAAGTTCCACTTGCCGTCGACGACGGCAGCGTCGGGCGTCACACCGAGGTCGGCGAGCGCGCGACGAGTTGCCAGCCGTTGCGCCTCCGCCATGCCCGAGGTCGTCGCACTCTTCCTGTGACGCTCCGCCGACCGACCACGCATCGCACCACTTGGCGATGCGGTCGAACAGGAACTCGCGACCGGCTTCGGTGAGCACCTTCGAATCGCGCACGCCGTTGACCCGTCGCTCGCGTGGCAGCACCGCCGCGCCGACCATCAACGGCCCGGCCCACGCGCCGCGGCCGACCTCGTCGATGCCGACGATCACCTCGTGACCGGCAGCCCACAGCTCCTTCTCGAGCGAGCGCGTCGGAGCCCGGCCGGCCATCAGCGCAACACGAGAAGAGGATCGCCGGCGGCGACTTCTCCCACCCGCCACCACATGTCGGACAGCGACGACAACGCCGCTGGATCGATGGCCGCGAGCAAGCCACCAGACGTCTGCGGATCCATGCACAACGCCTCGCCGGCGGCGGTCACTGTGTCTGCCGAGGAATCCATGTGACCAGCGACGTACTCGCGATTGCGGGGATCGCCACCGGTGCGAACGCCACGTTCGGCAGCCGCCAAGCGCACCGCTGTACGTGCGAATCCCATCGGTGTCGACGACGACCTGCACGCCACCGCGCTCGGCCATCTCCCACCCGTGGCCGGCGAGGCCGTAGCCGGTCACGTCGGTGGCAGCGTGCACCGCGGCCCCGAGCGATTGCAGCTCTTCGGATGCGGACCGGTTCAATCGGCGCATGCCGGCGATCGCCTCGGCCTTGTCGTTCGCCGATCCACCCGCGAGCGCCAACGCAGTGCCGAGCGGCTTGCTGAGCACCAGGACATCGCCCGGCCGTCCGCCACCCTTGCGGAACACACGCGCCGGATCGACGACGCCCTGCACCGCGAGGCCGAAGATCGGCTCGGGATTGCGGATCGTGTGACCACCGGCGATCGTCCCGCCCGCCTCGGCGACAACAGCTGCGGCGGCATCGAAGATCGCGACGATCGCCTCGCGTGGGAAGTGCTCGGGAAAGGCAGCGATGTTGACGGCGATCGCCACACGGCCGCCCATCGCGAACACATCGCTGCACGCGTTGGCCGCAGCGATCGCCCCGAAGTCGCTGGGATGATCGACGAGCGGAGGGAAGAAATCGGTGGTGCTGACCAGGGCGACGCCCGGCGCCATCTCGTAGATCGCCGCATCGTCGAACGGCGCCAGCCCGACCAACAGCGACGGGTCGATGCCGGCCGGCATGTCGCGGACCATGTCGGTCAACAGCGCTGCGCCCCACTTCGCCGCGCAGCCGCCGCACGATGTCCACTCCGTCAACCGCAGGTCGGCGAACGGGTCGTCGAGAGTTGCGAGGGTGCGGTCGACGGCGAGCGCAGCGTCCAGATCAGCGTCGATTCCAGTCACGTCGCCAGCCTACGTTGCGAGAATCCGATCGCCAGATCCGCATCGGCTGGCCTAGGTTGACCCTCATGTACAGCATCGGTCCGTACGAGTTCACCGAGACCGACGCCAAACGGACGGTCAACCTCGCCGACGAGATCTTCGACCTGTACAGCGAGGGTCGAGACGCCGCCGTGATCGAGGATCTACGACCACCGCCGCGGACCGGAGACCTGGAAGCGGACCTCGTCGCGACCTGGACAGCGTGGACGTCGGCAGGGCCGGCGATGCGTCAAGCCGGGCAGATGCCGAAGCGCTCCGACGGCACCGTGGCGCAGCTCAACGTGTCGCGCGGAGGCCTTCCGAAGCTTGCGATCGAGTCCGCCGAGGTGACCTGGAAGGGAATGGACGGCGACCGCCAGGCGACCCGCATCCATCACGGTCGTCCGTGGCAGGCGTTGTGCATCTGGAGCACCGAGGTGATCGACGACTTCCGCCGCCAGGGCCATCCCCTCGAGCCAGGCCGCGCCGGAGAGAACATCACGATCACGGGCTTGCAGTGGGCCGAGGTACGTGCCGGCGTGCGGCTACGAATCGGCGAGGTGCTCTGCGAAGTCAGCGCCTACGCCTTGCCGTGCACCACGAACCGCCGATGGTTCATCAATGGCGACTTCAACGTGATGCACCACGAGCGCGGACCCGTCGAGCCGCGTCTACGCGACGGTGTTGGAACCGGGCCGGATCGGTACCGGCGACGCCGCTGTGCTCGAGCCCTGATCGCCGAGTTGCATCTCGACGTATTCCTTCTCGCACGGTGAACCGAGCGAGCATCCAGGCGCGATGGCGGCCGTCGGCGCGCAGCTCGGCGATCATCGACGCGGTCGTCGCCTCGACATCGTCGACGTGCATGCACACGCTCCATCCGTGCTCGCTACAACTGTCGTGCGAGCGGAGGTGCGCGGCGATGGCATCGAATCTGACGGGCCGTTGGGTCAGCACAGCGTTCGACGCGGCAAGCCGTGGATCGACGAGTCGCTCGACGGGCTGGCGAGGGTGGCGATGGGCAGCATCGAAGGAGGGAATCGTCGTGCGGTTGGAGATGGCTCGCACAGTGTCGACCTGTTCGGCGGCCCACGTGGAGCCACTGGTCTCGATCACCCACGCGTCGGCCGGATCGGCAACGAGGAAGCTGCTCCAATACGCCTTCGGGCCGGTCGCGCCCTGTGGGTCGTGGCCGGTGCCACCTTGTCCATATCGCTCCAGCAACGAGGTGATCACGTCGACCGCTCCCCGAGCGGAGTCGCCTCGGTGCAGACCGAGGCGCACGAGGTCCATGCCGATCAACGCCGGGGCTGCGGCACGAGGATCCAGCGTCGTGTAGATCGCCTCGTTCCCGATCGCCACGCCGGCCTCGTTGACGCCGTGCTCGGCTCCCCAGCACCACGTCGGTCGAGAGATCAGACAGCCGATCGTCTCGGCGTCGCTCGGTGCCAGCTCGATGTGAGTCGCGCGGATCGGCGACGTGTCACGGTGAGGCGGATCCCACTCGATCACCTGCTGCTCGTCCGGTGGGCGGTCGCTGTTCTTGGCGAACAACGTGAACGCCTGGCCGGTGGCCGCTGGAAGGGCGACGAGGCAATCGCACATCAGCTGAACGACTGATCCGGCGGCGGGACAGGTGGAGTGGGTGCGGGTGCGGTCGCGGGTGCTGTCGAGGGCGGGGCGGACGCAGTTGAACCGGGCGTCGACGCGGCCAGAGTCGTGACTGGATCCCACAACGCCTCGCCGGAGAGTTGGCCGGTGCTCCACGAGCCGTAGCTCAGCGGCATCGGCGCGCCGTGGACCTCCCACAGGACCGCGGGGCGATCGCCGTGCCAGCGGATCGCGAACGACAACGTCGACGCCAGTCCGATGGCCAGCCCATGAGCCTCGAAGTCGATGCCGAGCCACGCCGCCGGGAACGACATCGGCATCAGTTGAGCGGCGTGCTCGTCGGAGACCACGAGATGACGTTCGACCCACGACGGCACCAACCCCGGCGCGCTCGGCACGACCATCGAGCTGTCCGAGGCACGTGAAGCAGAAGCGGAAGCAGGGTGCCCGGGCAGCTTCATCCGTCGCAGGTCGTCGACCGCCCGATGCTCGCCGGCGGCGTGCAAGACCCGCGCCGCAGCCTCGACCGCCGCCTCGCCGGACCAGGCACCGGCCGCAGCGTCGGCGATCTGGTTGCCACGGCGCGCCCATCGTTCCAGCTGAGTGGCAATCTCTGGCACCCAGATCGACGGCGCATCGCCCAGCCGCACGAGCTCGGCGACCCCGAGGATGAACGTCGCCGGGTCCACGACCTCCAACGGATCAAGACCCTCCGCATCAATCGCTCGCATCGATCCCTACGTCGACCGGCCCGTTCAGCAGCAGCTCGCAGCGCGCCGCGGTGACCGCTTCGACCAAGCCGGCATCGGGCAGCTGCAACCGGCTGGCCCGATGCGTCTGCGCCAGCCAACCGCGCACCACCTGATCCGAGGACGGCACCGTCTGGGGCAAGACCGTCGCCTCGCCCGTGCGAGCGGGCAACGGTCAGCGTCGCACTGTGCCCGATCGGATGGATGACCGCGTCGGCCGGCAAGTCGATTCCCTGTGGCGGCATCGCAGTCGGGGCCCGGCGAGTCAAGAGCCCACCGCCCGTGAAGGCAACCGCGATCGGCAACGTCGATTCGTTGGTCACCTCGATCACCGTCATCCCGCCGCCATCGGCGATCGAGTAGATCCGCTGCACGGCATCGCCGCCAGGAATGCGCACCCGGGTCTCGACGACCGGCGTTCCGTCGACTCGTATCTGTCGCGTCGAGGTCTCGTGTTGCGGCGTGTGCCAGCGATCGTCGGCGGCGACGAACCAGTCGATCGCACTCGATCCATCCCACGGCTCGATGGCTCCCCATTCGGTAACCGAGGCGCGCCACCGCGCTCCCGACGACACCCGTGGTCACCGCTGTCATGACCACGGCACCACTAGTCGAGCTCGCTCTTGCGGCTGCGTTGCATCAGCGCACCCAGAGCTTCGGCTGCCGTGCGACCCTCGTGGCACACCGCGACCACCTGCTCGGTGATCGGCATCTCGACGCCGTAACGGCGAGCGAGATCGAGCACGCTCGGCGAGCTCTTCACGCCCTCGGCAACCATGCTCATCGAGGCGAGCACGTCGTCGATCCGCTGACCCTGCCCCAGCTGCATGCCGACGGTGTTGTTACGACTCTGCTTCGACGAACACGTCGCGATCAGGTCGCCGATCCCAGCGAGACCGGAGAACGTCGTCGCCTGCCCACCCATCGCCATGCCCAGGCGAGTCATCTCCGCGAGTCCGCGGGTGATGATGGTCGCCCGGGTGTTGTCGCCGAAGCCCATGCCCTCCGCCATCCCACTGCGCGATCGCGATCACGTTCTTCACCACGCCGCTGACCTCGCAGCCGACCACGTCGGGGTTGGTGTAGATGCGCAGGCTCGGCCGGCTGAAGATGCGTTGCAACTCGGCGGCGATCACCTCGTCGTCGATCGCCACGACGCTGGCCGCAGGTTGCCCGCCGAGGATCTCCTTCGCAAGGTTCGGCCCGGTGAGCACCGCGACCGGATGACCCGGCATCTCATCGCTGGTGACCTCGCTCATCCGCTTGCGCGAGCTCCGCTCGATCCCCTTCGTCAGCGTCACGACCGGCACCCACGGACGGAGGAACTGCGCGGCCTCGGCGGCGACATCGCGGTATCCGTGCGATGGAACCGCCATCACCAGAACGTCGGCGAGCGACACCGCTTCCTCCATCGAGCTCGTCGCTCGAAGCTGCTCGGGCAACATGAAGTTGGGCAGGTAGTCGCCGTTGACGTGCGCATCGTTGATCTGTGCCGCCAACTCCGCCCGCCGGGCCCACAGGATGGTCGGGGTGTTGACGGCAGCCAATGCAGCGACCGTCGTGCCCCACGAGCCTGCGCCGATGACGGCAACGTTGATCGGCATGAAGAACAGCGTGGCACACGATGGCAAAGGGGTGCGTACGATGCGAGGAGTGAATGCCGTCGTCCTCGTTCCGGTGAAGGCGTTCACCAGCGCCAAGGCGCGCCTCTCGGCAGTGCTGGCGGATGCCGACCGCGAACGCCTGTCGCGCTGGATGTCGGCACGGGTGTTGGCGGCTGCCGGCGAGCTCCCGACCTACGTCGCCTGCGACGACGAGCAGGTCGCGGCATGGGCCACGGAGCACGGTGCGTCGATCCTGTGGCATCCCGGTGTCGGCTTGAACGCAGCGGTCAACAACAGCGTGACCGACCTCCGAAACGCCGGCGTCACCGACGTGATCGTGGCGCACGGTGACCTTCCACGGGCGCACGACCTGGCCGCGCTGACCGAGCCCGACACCTTGACTCTGGTACCCGATCGCCGCGGCGATGGCACCAACGTCGTGGCACTTCCGACCGACATGAAGTTCGAGTTCTCCTACGGCCCCGGTTCGTTCCGACGACACCTGTCGGCGGCGATCGACGCCGGACTTCCGGTGCGCGTGCGACGCGATCCGCTGCTCGCCCTCGACATCGACACACCGTCCGACCTCGCCCATCCACTCGTGCAGGAAGTGCTACCGACATGGCTGCCAACGAACCTGGCCAACCCGCGCTGACAAGCGCGGCGTACTCACACAACCTCGAGACGCCGGCGACCGCATTGGCGATCGGCGCACATCCCGACGATGTCGAGTTCGGCTGTGGCGCGACGTTGGCCAAGTGGGCCGACGCCGGCTGCGTCGTGCACCACCTGATCTGTACCGACGGGTCGAAGGGCACGTGGAATCCGGATGCCGATGTGGTCGCGCTCGCCGCGCAACGCAAGCTCGAGCAGAGCGAAGCAGCGCGGCGCCTCAGTGGCGACAACGCCGGCTTCGTCGTGTTCCTCGACAACGTCGACGGCGAGCTCGACAGTGGTGTGGAGATGCGTGGCGAGGTGGCCCGCGTCGATCCGCGAGCTGCGTCCCGATGTCGTGTTGGGGCACGATCCGTGGAAGCGGTATCGCCTGCACCCCGACCATCGACATGCCGGGCTGCTCGCCTGCGAAGGCATCGTTGCCGCACGCGATCCGCACTTCTTTCGCGAGCACGGCCTCGCCGCACATCGGCCCTCCTCACTCCTGCTGTTCGAAGCCGACGAGCCGGACCACGTCGAAGATGTCGGTGGCCTCGACGGAGCATTTCTCGAACGCAAGCTCGACGCGCTCGAGGCGCACACCAGCCAGTTCGAGAGCACGATGAAAGCGGTCGACGACGATCAGCTCGCCGCGTTCCGGGCTCGCATCACCCAACGTCTTGTCGGCCTCGGCGAGCCGTTCGGCTACAACGCAGCCGAGATCTTCAAGTTGATCACTGATCTCTGACAGGGTGCATGCCCGGTTCGCGACCACTGCCGACACCGCCGGCGAACGCCTGAGCAATCCCCATCCACTCGGCGGCCGCGTCGCCGACAACGTCGAGGTGCGTATCGGCGATGTTGCGACGCTGCGTCACGACGAGACAGAAGTCGAGCGCCGGGCCCGCCACAACGTTGCCGTGGGAGGCGGCCGCGTCGCCCCAGTCCCACGAGTCGCCATCGGGACCGGCCAGGTGCACTGCCACATCGGTGTCCGGCATCGCCATGTTGTTGATGAGATAGCTGAAGGGACGCGCCCTGACACCGATGTGAGCGACATGACGCAAGCGCGCAGTCGGCCGGCGCACCACACCGAGCGCATCGGCGACGTCCTGGCCGTGCGCCCACGTCTCCATCAGTCGAGCGGTGATGAACGAACGTGCTCCCATCGCCGGGCCGTACCACGGCACACGCGTTGCCGGGTCGAGACCCGCAGCAACGTCGATCAATCGCCGACGATCCTCGCGCCATGCGCCCACCAACTCGGCCGGCAACATCGATCGGCCTGGCGCGATCGAGGCGTCCGTTCCACCGTTCGCGGCGAGCCATCGCACGTCGTCGGCGAACGCGGCAGGATCGCTCAACGCCATCACCGCGCGCTGATCGAAGAACCACAGGTGGCTGATCTGATCGCGAATCGCCCATCCCGGTGACGGGGTACCGACGAGCCACTGCTGATCGTCCAACCCGGCGACGATTGCGTCGAGGTTGTCGTGCTCAGCTGCCAGATCGTCGCAGATGGATCTCATCTCGTGATTGTCGCGGAAAAGAGAGAGCGGAGGGCATGTCGCCCTCCGCTCCCCTGCTCCGTATGTCGACTACGTATGTCGACGGATCACTTCTTCTTGGCTGCGGCCTTCTTCGCCGGAGCCTTCTTGGCTGCTGCCTTCTTGGCTGGCGCGGCCTTCTTCGCCGGAGCCTTCTTGGCTGCTGCCTTCTTGGCTGGCGCGGCCTTCTTCGCCGGAGCCTTCTTCGCTGCTGCCTTCTTGGCAGGAGCTGCCTTCTTGACTGCGGCCTTCTTCGCCGGAGCCTTCTTGGCTGCTGCCTTCTTGGCAGGAGCCGCCTTCTTGGCCGGAGCCTTCTTTGCTGCCACTTGTGTTTCCTTCTTTCTGGTTCGGTTGATTACTTGTTGTTGAGAGTCGCTTTGAGCGTGCTGCTCGCAGTGAACTTCATTCGCGTCGATGCCGCGATGTCGACTGCAGCGCCGGTCTGAGGATTCCGGCCGGTACGCGCCTGGGACTTCGAGGTGCTGAACGAGCCGAAGCCCGGCCAAGCGACCTTGTCACCCGACTTGGCGGCGCTCGTGACGATCTCGAAAAAGGCGCCGACTGTCTTCTCGGCATCAGCCTTGCTCACATCGGCGTTCTTCGCGATCGCATCGATCAGCTCTGCTTTGGTCATGTTGAGTTGATACCTCCGGGTATCGGGTTGTAGTAACGGAGCGTTACGCAGACAAATCGTGCGTGTTTCAGCGCGCCAATTACAAGCACCAATGTTGTTGCATTTGCAATCACATGCGATCGCGGGGAGGGGTGACCACGAGTGGGTGACACAGACGACATCGCCGGAATCGACGGATGCAAGACGGGATGGATCGTTGTAACCGAGCGCGCGGTCGTCGTGGTACCGACGTTGGATCTCGATCACTTCGCCATCGTGGGCATCGACATGCCGATCGGGCTGCTCGATGGACCGCCGCGCGCGTGCGACATCGCGGCGCGCAAGTACCTCGAACGTGCTGGTAGTTCGGTGTTTCCGGCGCCACCTCGCGCCGCCTTGCACTGCACCGACTACCAGGATGCGTTGGCCACTTCGCCGCGCCGTGACGGGACGCGGGATCTCGAAGCAGACGTTCAACATCATGCGCAAAGTTGCCGAGCTCGATCGCTTGATCGATGCGTCGAATCAACACTCCATCATCGAGGTCCATCCCGAGTGCGCGTTCAAAGCGATGAACTGTGACGAAAAACTTTTGTCGAAGAAAACCTTCGAAGGTCAAAACGCGCGTCGACGATTGCTCAGTGAACACTTCGATGTTCCGTCGACGGCACCACGCGGCGCGGCGATCGACGACATGCTCGATGCGTACGCGGTGCTGTGGAGCGTCCGACGATTCCAGCGCGGCGAGCACCGCACGTTCGGCGATGGCCAACGCGATGCGCGCGGCATCGAGATGCGCATCGTCTGCTGACCGGCGACAGCGGCGCGGTGACAGCTACTCGGCGAGTGCGTCGCTCAACCGTCGCGCGTAGTCGTCCGCCTCTGCATCCGATTCGTACTTCACGCGTGGCCAGAAGAACCCGCGCAGCCCGTCCTTGCGCCGACGCGGCACGACGTGCACATGAAGGTGAGCAACGCTCTGGCTGACGACGTTGTTGATCGCCACGAACGTGCCATCGCAACCGAGTGCCGCCGGCATCCGCGCCGAAACACGCTGGACACGCTCGAACAACGGCCCCACCAGGGCATGGTCGAGGTCGGCCAGCGTCACGGTGTGCTGTTTCGGTGCGATCAGCACGTGCCCTTTGAACACCGGCGACCGATCGAGGAAGGCGATCGCGACGTCGTCGTTCAACACAGCTCGAACGGGCGACGCGCCGGCGATCGCGTCGCAGAAAGGGCACCCCGGTTCGATCACATCTGCATTCTGCCGCCGCGACATGATGACGCCATGCACTCTCCTCGCATCGCGCCAGTGACCAATCCGACCACCGAGGTGACCGAGCTGTACGACAAGGCCGGCCTGCGCGCCGCCGACGGACCGCCGTTGAACATCTTCAGCACCTTGGCCCATCATCCCGCACTGCTGCGACGTTGGCTGGTGTTCGCCTCGCACGTGCTTGCCAAGAACTCGCTGACACCGCGCGATCGCGAGTTGCTGATCCTGCGAACCGGATGGCGTTGTGCATCGCAGTACGAGTTCAGCCAGCACGCACTGATCGCGCTCCGCTGCGAGATCAGTGACGAAGAGGTGCAACGCACCAAGCTGCCGATCGCCGAAGGTGATTGGAGCGACGACGACGCGGCTCTGCTGCGCGCCGCCGACGAGTTGCACGACGACGCCAAGATCGGCGAATCGACGTGGCAGACGCTGGCCGCGAGGCTCACCGAACAGCAGTTGCTCGACGTGATCTTCACCGTCGGCAACTACCACATCGTGTCGTTCGCGCTCAACAGTTGCGGCGTCGAACTGGACCCGGGCGTGCCCGCGGCCCTGTAGCCACAGGTCGCGCGTACTATCCACCATCGATCGCGCGTCCTCGGCTACAACTAGTCGCGTTGCCCAGTTCGCTCGTCTTCCCTAACCGACGATTGGAGTTGCGTTGACCGATCTCGCCCCTTCTCGTGCTCGTCATGTCGATGTCAAGGGAGGTGTGCGAACTCGGATGGTGCTCGACACCTCGGTGCTCGTCGCCGACCCTTCGTGCATCTCCAGTTTCGTCGGGGCCGACGTGGTGATCCCACTGACAGTCATCGAAGAGCTCGACGGGTTGAAGAGTCGTGTCGACGATGCAGGGCGAGCCGCGCGCACTGCGCTGCGCACATTGGAAGAGTTGCGCGTCAACGCCGGCGGGTCGTTGGCCGACGCCACGCAGGTCGGCGAGAGCTCGTCGCAGATCACCGTCAAGATCGAGATCAACGGCGTGCAGAAGCACCTGCTGATCGAGCACGGCCTCGATCCGTCGCACCCCGACAACCGCATCATCGGCGCCGCGCTCGGCCAGCAGATGTACGGCCCCACGTGTGTCGTGTCCAACGATGCCGCGTTGCGCATCAAGGCGGCGCACCTCGGGCTGCAGGCGCAGGAGCATCGGCCCGTCGGGCGAAGCATGTCGACGCGGCCCAGTGGGTGGGGCACGTACGAGGCGTCGCACGAGGCCATCGATTGCCTCTACGCCGCAAACGCGATCGACATCGACTCGGTGCCATCGTGCAGCCAGCTCCACGAGAACGGTTTCGCAGTGCTGCGCGCCGGGTCGCAGTCCGCGCTGGCACGCCGGGTCGACGACGACCTCATCCTCCTGCATCACAACGCACCCGAGGCATGGGGATTGCGGGCCCGCTCGAAGGAGCAGCGCTTCGCACTCGAGCTGTTGCTGGATCCCGACGTCAGCGTCGTCGCCCTCGACGGCCGCGCCGGCACCGGCAAGACCCTGCTGGCAATCGCCGCCGGGCTCGAGCAGGTCGTCGAGACGCGTCGCTACGAACGCCTCGCCGTGTACCGCCCGTTGATCCCGGTCGGCCGCGCCGAGGTCGGCTTCCTGCCCGGCACCCTCGAAGAGAAGCTCGACCCGTGGATGTCGGCTATCCACGATGCGATCGTTGCCCTCACCGATCAGCGCAGCAGCAACGATGCGACGCGATTGATCGACGAGTTGATCGGGCGCAACCAATTGTCGCTTGGAGTCGGTCACGTTCCTTCGCGGCAGGTCGCTGCATCGCCAGATCGTGGTGGTCGACGAGGCCCAGAACCTCGAGCCGACCACGCTGAAGACCGTGCTGACCCGCATCGGTGAGGGCACCAAGGTGATCTTCACCGGCGACACCAGCCAGATCGATGCTCCCTACATGGGCGAGTCGAACAACGCCCTGGCCGTCCTGATCCAGGCGTTCGGTGGCCAGCGGTGCTTCGGGCACATCACGCTGGCATCGTGCGAGCGAAGCGCCGTCGCCAGCCTCGCCGCCGAACTGCTGTAGACCCTGCCCGGTGGAGTGTTTCCGTCCCACCCGGGGTGCACGGAAACACTCCGACGAGGCCGAACGGGCCGCAAACACTCGGACTGGGCTTGGGTTGGATGCAGCCTCGTCACACCCCCGGCGTATGGTTGAGCTCATGGATGCGGAGCTCGACGAGATGCGCTTCGCGGTGGTCGATGTCGAGACGTCGGGGCTGTCGCTGCGCCGTCATCACGTGCTGCAGATCGGCCTCGTGGTGGTCGACGGCAACGGCCGGGTGCTCGATCGGTGGTCCAGCCTCGTCGCCCCACGTCGGCGGTGGTTCTATCGGGTCGGCCCCGTCGGCATCCACGGAATCCGCCGCCAGATGGTTCGCTCGGCGCCTCCCGGTCCGCAGGTGTTGACGGAGTTGGCGACGCGGTTGGGCGATGCCCACTTCGTCGCCCACAACGCGACGTTCGATGCCGAGTTCCTGCGCAAGGCCGGCAAGACGCATGGCGTCGTCGTGCCCATCGAGAACCCGCTGTGCACGCTCACGATGTCGCGCCGGCTCGATCCCGATCGACAGCTGTCGCACCGCCTTGCCGATCTCTGCGCACGGTACGGCATCGAACTGGTGCGGCCGCACGACGCGCTCGCCGATGCCGACGCAACCGCCGCTGTCCTGCCCCACCTGTTGCGCGCACACGGCATCACCAACGCCGCTCAGCTGTCGGGCGTCTCGTAACGCTGCAGCAACTGTCGCGCCGCGTCGGCACCGAGGTCGTGCCACTCCTCCGGCTCGAGCACCGCCGCGTTCGGGCCCAGCCGCAGTAGCAATGTGCGCAGCCACTGCTCGCTGGCAACGGCCATGCGCACGACGACCGCTCCCGCCTTGTCGGGCTGGCTGGGATCGGCGCGCAACGGATACCGCTCGGCCGCCCAGCGCGCCTGCGGCGCCGAGTCGCAGCACGACCGACGGCACGTCGCTGTCGACGAACCAACGATCACCACTGGGCGGAACGACGGAGCCGGCGCCCTCGCTCGGGCGGATCGATGACGCCGGTGCGTTCCCACTGCTCGAATCGGTCGATGCGGAATGTTCGCTGACTCGCCCGGAACGGCTGTCGTCGGCGATCACGTACCAGTAGCCGCGGTCGAGGAAGATCGACCGCGGCGTGATCTCGCGCTCGGTCGCCTCGTCGCGATTGGCCGACCAATACGTCACGGCGAGCTGAGCAGAATCCTTGACGGCGGCGGCAAGTTCAGCAGTCGCCGGGGGCTGCGGCACATCGACGACCACACCATCGTCGCCGAGCACGCCGGCCAGCTTGTCGAGCGCTCGGGCGAGGGCTCCGTCGGGATCGGCACCGGGCAGTTGCATCGCTGCCCGCCCCGACGTCAGCAGGGCGAAGCCCTCCGGCGCCGTCAGCCGCAACGGCTTGGTGAACAGCCGCGGCAGGCCGACGAACACCACACCCTCGTCGATGAACACGTCGATCATCTCGTCGATGAACGGCGGCAGTCCGCACAGCGCGGCGAGCTCGAGGTCGCCGATCAACTCGGCCTCGCTGAGCTCGAACCGCGCCGCCATCTCGGCCACCGGCACCTCGCCGCGCTCCATCAGCCACGGCAACATCACCAGCAGCCGGCGCAGCCGCTCGGCCGAGCGGCGGGGTCCGCGACGAGGACGGGTGGTCACGACCGGCTCGCCATCGCCCGCAACCACTCGATCGACCGTCGCGCACATCGGCGGGTCCGACGACCTCGGCGTGCACGCCCCACCCGAACAGCCACGAACGAAACGCGTCGAGGTTGGCGCACGGCACCTCGACGTCGACATCGCCTCCGGGTAGGCGACGAACGACCGACTCGGCGCCCAGCTCGCGCTCGGCGAACGTCGCCCGCGCCTGATCGATGCGGACGATCGCGACCTGGTCGCCGTCGCCGAGCTCCTTCGGGTCCGAAGGGAACACCGCGCGCGGGTCGAAGTCGGCCGGGCGTTCGAACTCGTCGCCCTCGCCGCTGCGTCGACCGTGCCTTCGATCCGATCGACGCGATACGTGCGCACCTCGTCGTGACCCACGTCGTGGCCGATCACGTACCAGAAGCCCTCGCGCAGCAGCAGCGCGTACGGCTGCAACGTGCGATCGGCGCGAGTGATATCGGAAGTCGACACGTCGCTCGCGCCGCGATGGCCTCGCGCAGTGCAGGCAGCAGTTCGAGTTGCGGAAGGTTCGGCGGTGATGGAGGCCGACGCTGTCGGCGACCCCACCGAGCTTGAACATCCCGAACTCGGCCTCGGTCGTGCGTGCCGCGGCGACCGCAACCTGCAGCGCCCGACGCTCGTCGTCGGTCAGGTCGAGGTCGCGCAACTCGTAGCGATCGCGGTCGACGCGGTACGCCGTCTGCCCGGCCCGCGTCCCGCCGAGCACCTCGGTCTCGATCGGCACGCCGACGTCGCGCAGCAGGCTCTTGTCGCGTTCGAACGCGCCACGCATGGCCGCATGACCGGCGGGATACTGGTTGCTCAGTTGGTTGACGATGTCTTCGAGCGTCAGCGGCGACACGCGTCTCGAGCAGCAGCGCCAGAAGGTTGGTCGTGCGCTCGAGCTGATCCACCATGCCTCGGAGCGTAGGGAATTCAGGGCAACATCGGCATACCCTGATCGAATGTCGGTGCTCGACCAATTGCCAACGGTGAGTGAGAAGCGGATGGCCGTTCGGGTCACGCCCGACGCTCGCCGCCAGATCGCCGCCGGCCACCCGTGGATCTTCAACGAGTCGATCACGTCCATCAGCCATCGCGGCGTCGTCGGCGACCTCGCCGTGATCTTCGACAACGATCGCAACTTCGTCGCCATCGGGCTGTGGGATCCCGGCTCACCGATCCGGATCCGCGTCCTGCATCACGGCAAGCCGGCGACGATCGATGCCGCGTTCTGGCAGCAGCGATCACCGCGGCACATCGAGCGACGCGGGTGCTCGGCTACGAAACGAGCGACACCGACGGCTACCGAATCCTCAACGGCGAGAACGACGGCTTCCCCGGTCTCGTCCTCGATCGGTACGCCGACACGTCGTGCTGAAGCTCTACACCCCGGTGTGGATACCTCATCTCGAGCCACTGACGCATGTGATCGACGAGACGTGCAAGCCCGCGGCACTCGTGCTGCGCCTGGCGCGCACGATGGCGGATCAACGGCTGCACGGCCTGAGCGAAGGCATGGCACTGATCGGCGAGAGCGCCCACCGCGCCGGTGCTGTTCCTCGAGAACGGCTTGACGTTCGAGGCCGATGTCGTTCACGGTCAGAAGACAGGCCACTTCCTCGACCAGCGCGACAACCGCGCCCTGGTCGGCTCGATGTCGGCAGGGATGCGAGTGCTCGATGTGTTCGCGCGACCGGCGGCTTCGGGTGTACGCCGCGGCGGGTGGCGCCATCAGCGGTCACCAGTGTCGACCAGAGCGAGCCGACGCTCGCTGTCGCCGAGCGCAACTTCGCCCACAACGCCTCGCTGCCCAACGTGCGCCACTGCGAGCACGACGTCGATGATCGGTGACGCCTACGAGGTGATGGATCGGTTGATCCAACGGCGCAAGCACTACGACATCGTCGTCGTCGATCCGCCGGCGTTCGCCCAACGAAAGTCGAACGTCGATCGCGCCCTGCACGCCTACGGCCAACTGACGCAGCGCGCCGTGCAACTGGTGCGCACCGACGGGCTGTTGGTGCAGGCATCGTGCTCGAGCAGGGTCGAGGCCGACCAGTTCTACGCGACCGTCCGTGGCTCGGCGCAACGTGCCGGTTACGACCTCGTCGAGGTGCGCCGAACCGCGCACGCGATCGATCATCCGGTGACGTTCGCCCAGGGCGGCTACCTGAAGGCGTTGTTCGCCAGGGTGATCCCGCTCGAGTACTGACGCGTAGAATGTCGGCATGCGCCACGTCGTGGGAACGCTCCGGGTCGAGCCGATGGACGCGACGTTCGGTGCCGTCGTCCACGACGTCGTCCTGCGGGACGCAAGCGATGCAACCATCGCCGAGCTGACCGAACTGTGGCTCGAATACGCCCTGCTCGTGTTCCCCGGCCAGTTCATGACGCAGGACGAGCAGGACGAGTTCGCCCGCCGCTTCGGCGACCTCGAGTTCACCGCCACACCACTGACGAACATCCAACGCGACGGAACACTCCGTGAACCGGCGCACGACCTGTCCAAGTCACTCGCGCGCCAACGAGCGATGGCACCACGACAGCACCTACATGCCCGTCCAGGCGAAGGGTGCGGTGTTCACGGCGGAGATCGTCACTGACGATGGCGGCGACACCGGCTTCGCCGACATGCGCGCCGCCTACGACGCGCTCGACGACGCCACCAGGAAGCGGATCGACGGCCTCGCCGCGTATCACTCGCGGCGGTACAGCATGGACCGCGCCGAGCTGCACGTGAGTCAGGAGAACGCCGACCGGTACCAGCTCTACGGCTACGGCACCGACATCGATCCGCCGCTGCGTCCGCTGGTGAAGGTCCACCCGGCCACCGGTCGCCCGAACCTCCTCATCGGACAGCACGCCCACGCGATTCCCGGCCTCACCGCCGACGAGTCCGAGACGCTGCTCGATCGGCTCAACGACGACGCCTGCACTGCGCCGCGCACCTACTTCCACACCTGGACGAAGGGGGAAGCGGTGCTGTGGGACAACCGGCGCCTCATGCACCGTGCGACACCCCACGATCCCGCGCAAGCCCGGCGGATGTGGCACACCCGGATCGCCGGGGACCCGGCAACCGAATCCGGTCTCGAACGCTGAACCTCTGAACGCGGAACCTCTGAACGCGGAACCTCTGAACTACCCAGAAGCTTGGACCCGATTGGCGCGGTACCACTCGATCAGCGCCGACGTCGACGTGTCGTGCTGCGGCACATCGTCGGAGACCAGCTCGGGCGTGATCTTGTTGGCCAGCGCCTTGCCGAGCTCGACGCCCCATTGATCGAAGCTGTTGACGTCCCACACGCAGCCCTGCACGAACACGATGTGCTCGTAGAGAGCGATCAGTTGACCGAGCACGTTGGGCGTCAGCCGCGGCGCGAGGATCGTGGTGCTCGGCCGGTTTCCGGGGAACACCCGTGCAGCTTGTTGGTGCTCGGGAATGCCCTCGGCGATCACTTCCTCGAGTGTCTTGCCGAACGCCAGCGCCTCGCCCTGGGCGAACAGGTTGGCCATCAACAGGTCGTGCTGCTCGAGCAGCGGATGGTTGGGCTGGGCGAAGCCGATGAAGTCGATCGGCACCAGCCGCGTGCCCTGGTGCAGCAGTTGGTAGAACGCGTGCTGACCATTGGTGCCTGGCTCGCCCCACACGATCGGCCCGGTCGACGTCGACACCGGCGAGCCGTCGAGCCGCACGCTCTTGCCGTTCGACTCCATGTCGAGTTGCTGCAGGTACGCGGGGAACCGTCGCAGCTCGTGCGCATACGGCAGCACCGCCTTCGTCTGCGCACCCAACACGTTGGCGTACCAGATGCCCAACATCCCCATGATCACCGGCGCGTTGAGGTGCATCGGAGCGTCGAGGAAGTGCCGGTCGATCGTGTAGAAGCCGTCGAGGAACTGGCGGAAACCGGCAGGGCCGATCGACAGCGCCAGCGACAGCCCGATGGCCGAGTCGACCGAGTACCGCCCGCCGACCCAATCCCAGAACTCGAACATGTTGTCGGTGTTGATGCCGAACGCAGCGACCTCGGCGGCGTTGGTGCTGACCGCGACGAAGTGCTTGCTGACAGCCGCGTCGCCCAGCGCATCGGTCAGCCACTTGCGCGCCTGCTTGGCGTTGGTCAACGTCTCGATCGTCGTGAACGTCTTGGAGCTGACGATGAACAGCGTCGTCGCCGGATCGAGGTCGGCGAGGTTGCCGGTGATGTCGGCGCCGTCGACGTTGCTGACGTAGCGGCAGCGCAGGTTGTGATCGTCGAACGCTTCGGTCGCCAGGTACGCCATCGCCGGGCCGAGGTCGCTGCCGCCGATGCCGATGTTGACGACGGTCCGCATCGTCTCGCCGGTCGCGCCGCGCCAGGCCCCGCTGCGAACACGATCGGCGAACGTGGTGATCCGCCCCAACACCTCGTGCACGTCGGGAATCACGTTGTGCCCATCGACCATCACGACCGCATCGCGCGGCGCTCGACAGCGCGGTGTGCAGCACCGCGCGACGCTCGGTCACGTTGATGGGCTCGCCGGCGAACATCGCCGCGCGCCGCGCTTCGACATTGGCTGCCGCGGCAACGGCGAGCAGACGACGCACGACGTCGTCGTCGATCAAGTGCTTCGAGTAGTCGATCTCCAGGTCGCCGGCCTGCAGGTGGTAGCGCACCGATCGGTGCGGATCGTCGGCGAACAGCGTGCGCAGGTGAGCCGGACGCTCGGTCGACTGCAGCGCCGACCAGGCAGGTGTCGTCGTGATGTCCATCGTGGGCAGACGCTAGCGATCCTGGTACGGCAGGCGCGCTGCCGCCGCGGTGTCGAGGATCGACGAGCGTGCCGGTGCGATTGACGCGATTCACCGGCAGGTCGGGGTCGTGCAACATCCATCGCTCGATGATCGGCGCCTTCGGCGACCCCGTCGCCAGCACCATTCGACGGCGTGCGGAGTTGACGGAGTGAACGGTCAGCGTCATCCGCACCCTGCCCTTGTACTCGCCGGAGATCGCCACCGAGCCGCCGCAATCGATCACCGGATCGCCCGGCGGCCACGACGCGGTGTGCCCGTCGTCGCCGAGCCCGAGGTGCACGACATCGAGCCGGTCCGGCAGCAGTGCGGCGTACGAATCTGCGGCCGCGGCGAGGTCGGGTGACAGCACCGGCATCAGATGGATCGTCGGTCGACGCGGCCCGAGCGAGCGGAGCGCATCGAGCAATCCAGCATTGCGATCCGGATCGCCGTCGGGTGCGACTCGCTCGTCGACCTGGAAGACCGTCGTCGCGTCCCACGGCACCTGCATGGTGGCGAGCTCGGCCAGCATCAACGCGGGTGTCGAGCCACCGCTGAACGCCACGGTCGCCGCACCGCGCCGCGTGACACGCGTTGCGCAACTGCCGAGCCACCCACGAGGCAGCCTCGTGCGCGGCGCCTTGCGCGTCGGGGGCGACAACGATGTCCATCTACCTCGTACTCTACGAAGCGTGCTGAACACCACCGCAGTCAACGCCCTCCGAAGCCGCATCCAAGCCGAGATCGACGACGGCCATTCCCAGGCCGCGCAGTTCGCGCTCGGTCTCGACGGCGAGGTCGTCGCGGCCGAGTCGTTCGGCGCGGCGACCGACGACTCGCGGTTCGTCATCTTCTCGTCGACGAAGGCAATCGTCGCCATGTCGCTGCTGCCGCATCTGTCCGACGGCAGCATCGAGCTGACCGCACCCGTCGCCCGCTACCTGCCGGGCTTCGGCGACAACGGCAAGGACGGCGTCACCGTGTTGCAGCTGTTGACGATGCAGGGCGGCTTCCCGCAAGCGCTCATCGGCCCCGATTCGTGGGGCACCAGTGAAGGTCGCCGGCGGCAGTTCTCGGAATGGACGCTGGCATGGCCGTCGGGCACTCGCACCGAGTACCACCCCATCGCCGCCCACTGGGTGATCGCCGAGTTGATCGAGACGTTGTCGGGTCGGCCGTACGTCGAGGTCGTCAACGAGCGGGTTCCTGCGGCCGCCGGCGTGCCCAACGTGCTCGGCCCCAGCGAGCTCGGTCCGGTGATCACCATCCGCACCGCAGGTTCTGTGCCCGATCACGCCCACCTGCTCGCCGCGTTCGGTCGGGAGGATCTGGTGCCCGACACCACGGTGTCGCCGGAGCTGCTCCTGGCCCTCAACGATCCACGCGCCCAAGCAGCGGCCATCCCCGGCGGCGGAGGAATCGCCCGCGCCGTCGACATGGCCACCATCTACCAGTCGTTCCTGCACAACCCCAACGACGCCCACCCGGGCGATTGGCTGGCCGACGCCCGCGGCACCGTTCGCAACGCGAGCATCATGGCCAACGACGGTACGCCGGCCAACCGCACCATCGCCGGTGTCGTCTCGGGTGCGGACGGCATGAACGACTACCGCTGGCTGCCCCACACTCCACGCGCGTTCGGCCACGCAGGTGCCGGCGGGCAACTGAACTGGGTCGATGCCGACAGTGGTCTGTCGTTCTCGTTCCTCCACGACACCCTGCAACTCGATCCCGGTCACGACTTGCGCCGATGCCGCGAGTTGAATGCCTTGGCCATCGCCTGCACCCGTCCGTAGCATCGCCACGGTGACCCCCAAAGGCGATCAAGCCACGGAGCAGCAGCGCGGCATCGTCGCCGGTGTCGCCGCCTATCTGATCTGGGGAGCGCTGACGCTGTACTGGCGTCACCTCGAGGAGTTCAACGCCGTCGAGTTGATCGGCTACCGAGTCATCTGTTCGGCAGTGATCATGGCGATCGTGCTGACGGTCAGCCGTCGCTGGCAGCACCTTGGCCCGATCCTGCGCGATCGACGGCTGCTCGGCTCCGTCGTGCTGTGCGCGCTGTTCCTGACCATCAACTGGACGACGTACGTGTGGGCAGTCGTGCACGATCACGTCATCGAGACTGCGCTCGGCTACTTCCTGGCGCCCCTCGGCACGATGTGCGTCGGCGTGCTCGTGCTGCACGAGAAGGTCAGCCGCGCCCAGAAGTTCGTGTTCGTGTTGGCCGTGATCGCGGTCGGCATCCTGACGTTCAGCTACGGCCAGGTCCCGTGGCTGGCGTTGATCATCGCCACGACGTGGGTCGTGTACGGCTACCTCAAGAAGCACGTACCGCTGACCCCGGTCGAGAGCATGGCGGCCGAGAGCTTCATCGTGCTCGGTCCGGCGATCATCGCCGTCACCGTGCTCGCCGGCGGCGCCGACAGCATCCCCAACACCGCCACCACGGGACAGTTCGTGCTGGTGCTGTGCAGCGGCCTGGCCACGATCATTCCGTTGACGCTGTTCGCGTATGCCGCGCAGCGCATGCCACTGACCGTGATCGGCCCTCTGAACTACATCGTGCCGACCATCAACTTCTGCCTCGGCTGGCTGGTTTTCCACGAATCGCTGCCACCCTCCCGCGTCGTCGGGTTCGCATTGGTGTGGGTGGGGCTGGCCATCGCCACGGTCGACGCAGCGAGGCGTTCGCGTATCAAGTCGACGCCGGCCGAACCCATTCCTGTGTAGAAATCAGGCACACTGGTGCCCCAACCGAAGGGATCACCAATGAAACGGATCGTTGCCGGCGCACTCGCCACCATCGCCACGCTGGGTTTGCTCTCCGCCTGCGGAAGCGACTCGCCGTCCGCGTCGAACGTCTCCACCGTTGGCGCCTCGAGCAACACACCGTTCAACTCCACGGATTCCACGGGCGTCGTGTTTCCCGAGGAAGTCACGATTCCACCGGGGCTCACACTGCCCAACGGTTCGATCGATCTCAGCAACATCAGCGTTCCCGAGCAGGTGATCGATCAGATGATCGCCCAGTTCGAGGCCGCGGGCATGAAAGTCGACAAGGCCTGCTTCACGGCTCTGCTGCAGGACGAGTCGTTGCGCAAGTTGGTCGAATCCGGGACCGCCCCGAACCAGGACGTGATCAAGAAGTTCATCACCTGCCTCGGTACGTGAGCAGCCCCGTTTCGGCGATCAACTCTCGTATTGGGTGATCGGATCGCCGACTTCGGTGAAGGTCTGCGAGCCGACGCTCCACTGCAACACCTGCAGCGTCTGGAACGCGAACGGATCGGTCTCGCCGTTCATCTTGTACTGAACACCGGGGCGACCGAGTGACGGCGTGAACGTGAGGTTGCGCGCCGCCTCGATGATCGACTTGCGGCTGAGTGTTCCGGTCTTCAACGCGGCGTTCAAGATGTTGACCGTCGCTTCGCCGACGCTCCACCCCGCCTCGGTGACACCCGGATCTCCGGTGAGCCCAGCAGCCGCGTACTGATCGAGGAACGTCTTGACGCCGGGCTCGGCGGCGTTCTTCGGGTCGTTCGAATCGAGCAGGTTGTTCGACGTGTACACACCCTCGGCAGCGGGGCCGGCGAGACCGAAGAAGAGCTTCGAGGCGCATGTGTTGGTGAGGAACACCGGCGGGTTCCAGCCGGCGGTCTGCGCCTTGGCGTTGGCCAGTTCGGTGAGGAACGCCGGGCACTGCAGACCGAGCGGGATGGCGACGATCGCATCCGGAGTCTTGGAGGCGATGCTGCCGACCTGGGTGACGGGCGGAGCGTTGTCGTCCTTCTCGACTGTCTGCTCGTCGACGATCTGGAAGCCGAACTCCGTGGCGCGCTTCTTGAACTCGTCGATGTACGCCTTCCCGAACTCGTTGTTGATGTAGTACAGCGCGACCGTTGCGCCGGGCTTCAACTCGTTGAGCTTGGTGGCGTAGATCGAGGCCTCCGTGTCGTAGGGCACCAGCGCGCCCGTGGTCCACGGGTAGTTGGCGACATCGCCCCACGCCGGCGAACCGGTGAGCGCAGCAAGTTGCGGGATGCACTCCTCGTTCAGCGTGTCGCGCACCACCTGGTTGTTGGGTGTGCCGATGATGCCGGAGAAGAGGTCGACGCCGTCGTCGATCAGACCGTCAACCACGCCGGGTGTCTGCGTGGAGTCGTACTGGTCGTCTCGGATGTCGGCAGTGATGGTGTAGCCCGGCAGGAGGTTTTGCGAGTCGGCGTAGTCGAGGTAGAGCTGGAAGCCGTCCTTCACCGGACCGAACGCGGCAGCCGGTCCGCCCGACAGCGGCACGGCAGCGCCGATCTTCACGTCGCCGACGATCGGCTGCTCGGCACGCTGGGGGTCGGCGCACTTCGAGGTGTCGACCGTCCAGCCCGCTGGTGCCGCCGGCTCTGTCGCGGCGGTGGTGACCTCGGGGGCGGCGGTGGTCTCCGCCGAGGCAGCCGTCGTGGTGCTGTCGCCGGCCGTGACGGGTACGGGCGCCGGGCCGGCAACCGTGTCGGCGGAGTTCCCACCTCCACCGCAGGCGGCGAGCACCAACGCCGCGGTCGCTGTGAGTGCATACAGGCTTCGTCGACGATTGTTCACGTCATTCCCCCTCAGGAATCGATTCAGGAATTGCCGGGTTGGTCACGAGACGTTCGGCCTCATCTGGCGATGTGGCATCTGGCGGGCCTGTCGCCTCGGTCTGGATCGGAGCCGGGACGACGACCGCGACCTTACGCCCGATCCGGCGAACGAGGCCAACGACACCCTGGGGCGCGATGAAGACGAAGGCGATCACGAGCACACCGAGCAGGAAGCTGGCGATGGGACCGTCGCCGAACTTGCCGGGCAGCCAGTCCCAGGTCGGCGCGTGCTGCTTGAGGTAATCGTCGGCGAAGTAGTACACGAACGCACCGACGATCGGCCCGGTGAACGTAGCGACACCACCGAGGATCAGGGCCAGGATGTACTTGATCGCGGTGAGGATCGTGAACGAGTTCTCGTCGACCGTGCCGATCTTGGCGGCGATCAACCACCCCGACACACCAGCCATCGCCGCCGAGATGCCGAACGTGACCGTCTTGGTCCGAGCGAGGTTGACACCCATCACCGCGGCGGCGGTCTCGTTGTCGCGGACTGCGACGAGGGAGCGTCCGACACGGCTCTTGCGGAGGTTGCGCACGATGACGTAACAGATCGACGGTCAGCACCAACGCGACCCAGAAGAGGTACAGGGCGCGGTCCTCGCGCGACGTCGTCAAGCCGGTCCAAGGCGGCGGGTTGACGCGGAACTTGGTGATCGCCGATTCGCCGGTCTTCGGCGTGACGCGGCGATCGATGAACTGCGCCGCGAACGTCGGCCACACGTAGGCAATCGCCAACGTGACCAGCGCGAGGTAGGGCCCCTTCAATCGCAATGCCGGCAGGCCGACGATGAAGCCGATCACGAAGCACAGCACGCATGCTTCGATCAGCGACACGAACGGCCTGTTGTCCCAGAACCGAACCGAGTACCCGAGGAAGAACGCCGAGATACCGGCGAAGGTCGAGTGACCCAGCGAGATCTGACCGTTGAAACCGAACAGCAGGTTCAACGACAGCGCGGCGATCGCGAGCGCCATCGCTTCGGTGTACTTGCCGAGGCTGGATGGCTCGGCGCCATTCACCAGTTGCCAGACCAGCAACACCATTCCCACCGCGACGACCGCGCGCAGCTCCCAGTGACGGACGCTGCCGGCCTTGATCTTGATTGCCACGTCAGACCCGTTCCACTTTGACGGAGCCGAAGAGGCCCGCGGGCCGTACCAACAGCACGACGAGGATGATGAGGAACGCGACAGCCGTCTTGGTTTCGATGCCGATCCAATCGCTCAGCGGCCAATCCTCCGGATAGTTGCCGACGAGGCTCTCGACCACACCGAGGCTGAGGCCGCCGATCACCGCGCCGCCGAGGCTGTCGAGGCCGCCGAGCGTCGCTGCCGCCGACGACAGCAGGAACACCGAGAACATCGATCCGATGCTGACGTTGGTGTCGATGCCCGCCTTCAACGCGCCGCCGATCGCCCCGATGACGGCAGCCAGTCCCCAACTGAACATCAGGATCTTGCCGGTCGGCACCCCGACCAACTTCGCCGATGCTCCGTTGTTCGCCACCGTGCGCATCGCCAGTCCGATCCGGGTCTTCTGGAACAGCAAGAACAGCAGCGCGGTGATGACGAGCACCGTCGCCAGCACGCAGATCCGCTCGATGCGCCACGTGGCCCCGAGGATCGTGATGAAGTCGTCGGGATCGTTGGGGAACAACGACGGGAACGGAAGTCCCTGGCCGGCCTTCGGGAACAACAGTTGGCTCAGTGAGTTGAGCGCCTGGAACAACCCGATCGTGATGACCACCGGCGCAAAGGGCGAACGCTTCTCTGCCGGACGCATGAGGCCGACCTCGATTGCCGCGCCACCGACGAAAGCGAGCGCGGCGGACACGGCAATCGCCAGAAGCAGCGGCATGCCCATGTCGTTCAACCACCACGCGATGAGGGTCGAGAACAATGCCATCTCACCCTGCGCGAAGTTGATCTGGCCCGTGCCGCGGTACACCACGACCAGACCGAGGGCGACCAGCGAGTAGATCGAGCCGATCGACAAACCGTCGAGGACGTACTGGAGGAGGTTGCTCATGCGCCCAGGTACGCGCGACGAACCGCGTCGTCTTCGGCGAGGGCCGCGGCAGTACCCGCCGCAACGATCGTCCCGGTTTCGAGCAGGCAGACGTGGTGGGCGATCTCGAGCGCGAGGTTGGCGTTCTGCTCGACCAGCAGCACCGAGAGACCCTGCTGCTCGTTGAGGCGCTTGATGATCTCGAACAGCTCCTTGGTGATCAGCGGGGCCAGGCCGAGGCTGGGCTCGTCGCACAGCAGCAGCCGCGGGCGGCTCATCAGTGCCCGTGCGATGGCCAGCATCTGCTGCTCGCCGCCCGACAACGTGCCCGCCTTCTGTGCCCGGCGGTCGCGCGAGTCGCGGGAACGTGTCGTACCACAGGGCGATGTCGTGCTCGACGTGGCGATCGCGGCGCACGAACGCGCCGGCGCGCATGTTGTCGTCGACGGTGAGCTCGGTGAACGTTCCACGGCCCTGCGGCACCTGGGCGATCCCAAGACGGACGATCGCGTCGGGGGAGCTCCTGACGATGCTGCGACCGTCGAACTCGATCGCACCCTTGCGCGGGATCATTCCCGAAACGGCGCGCATCATGGTGGTCTTGCCCGCTCCGTTGGCACCGAGGATCACCGTCACCTCGTGCTCCTGCACCTCGACGTCGATCTTGTGCAACACCTCCACCGGCCCATAGCCGGCCGACAGTCCACCGAGTCGCAGCAACGTGCTCATGTGTCGGTCCCCAGGTACGCGGCGATGACGTGCGGATCCTTCTGCACCTCTGCCGGCAGACCCTCGGCGATCTTGCGTCCGAACTCCATCGCCACGACCTTGTCGCTGATCCCCATCACCATCGCCATGTGGTGCTCGACGAGCAGCACGGTCAGGCCGAACTCGTCGCGCAACGACTTCACCAGTTCACCGAGCTCGTCGACCTCGCCGTGTGTCAGCCCACTGGCCGGCTCGTCCATGATCAAGAACGTCGGCTTCGCTGCCAGAGCGCGGGCAACCTCGAGACGCTTCAAGGTGCCGAACGGCAATCCGGCAGCGGGTTGATGGGCGAGGTGGGCCAGTTCCAGACGGGCGAGCAGCTCGACCGGCCTCGTCGCGGATCCGGCGCTCCTCGGCGTGAGTCCGGATGCGGAACGTCGAGCGGGCGAACCCGGCCTTGGCCTGGCAATGCGCACCGACCATCACGTTCTCGAGCAACGTCATGCTGGGGAACAGGGCCAGATTCTGGAACGTGCGGGCAATGCCGTGGCCGGCGATGCCGTAGGCCGGCACCTTCAAGCAGGTTCTCACCCCGGAACAGCACCCTGCCCTCGGTCGGTTGGTAGATCCGGCTGACGACGTTGAACATGGTCGTCTTGCCTGCACCGTTGGGGCCGATGAGCCCGCAGATCTGGCCCTCGTCGATCGTGAAGCTGAGCCGGTCGAGAGCGTGGATGCCGCCGAAGCGCACCGAGACACCCTGGACGTCGAGCAGGCTCATGCTGCGCCTCTTCCCCAGGTCTTGGCCCCGATGTCGGGCCGCGATGTGCCGATTGCCACACGGTAGTACTTCGGGGTGACGGACTCGACCGACCGATCTGCTGCGAAGCTGGTAGCCATGAATCCAGTCGACGAGATCGTCGCTGAAACCGACGAGATCGAAGTTCGTCCGTGGTGGCAGAGCAAGCTCAACATGGGAGTGCTCGCACTTGCCATTGCCGTGCTGTGCGGTGCCCTCGGATGGGTGATCGGCAACAACCGCGCCACCCCCGATCCGAACCCCGTCGACATCGGTTTCCTGCAAGACATGCGCACCCACCACGAGCAGGCCGTCAACATGGCCCTGTACTACTTGTCGCTCGACGACACCAACCCCGACCTCCGCGTGCTCGCCCGCGAGATCGCGTTCGGACAGGGCATCGACATCGGCCGGATGATCCAGCTGCTCCGCCTCTACGGCGCGACCGAGACCAACGAGAGCGACACGGCGATGACGTGGATGAACGAGCCGACACCCAACGATCGCATGCCGGGGTTGGCGTCGGATGCCGACATCGCCAAGCTGCTGGCCAGCAGCGGGGCCGATGCCGACAAGCAGTTCATCGACCTGATGGTCAACCATCACCAAGGTGGCATCCACATGGCGCAGTACGCGCTGGATCACGCCCATGAGATCGAAGTTCGACGGTTTGCCTACGCCATGATCCAGGGCCAGACGGGGGAGATCGACGAGCTGCGAGCGCTGAGACCGGCGTGAGCAGGCAGACCGGTTTTTTTCGCAAGGGCTGCCTAAGCTCACGCCGTATGCGACTGCGGAGTGCATCGGCTGTGGCGATCAGCCTGCTGGCGATCGCCGGATGCACCGTCCAGGAGCCCGGCGTACAGGCCACGAGGTCTCGTCAGAACGAGAGCCGCAACATCGTCGTCAACAACCCGCCCACCGATACGACGCCCGACACGACGCCTGACGGCTCGACGGACAGCACCCCCGACGACACTTCCGCCGCACCTTCCGACACGACTCCGATCCCGGTGCAGGAAGGTGTCATCAACTTCGGGGCCAACAAGACGCCACGCGACTACGACGGCTACCTCACCGCGGCGTTCAGCGACATCGAAGCGTTCTGGGCGCAACAGTTCCCCACCGTGTACGGCAGCGAGCTCACGCCGCTGTCGGGCGGGATCTACGCCGCCTACCCCGAGCGCAGCGAGCCGATCCCTGGCTGCGGAACGCCCGAGACGACGTACAGGGACATCGAGGACAACGCGTTCTACTGCGTCGACGGTGACTTCATTGCCTACGACGATGCTGAGCTACTCCCGCAACTGGTCGAGCAGCTCGGCCAAGGCGCGGTTGCAGTCGTGCTCGCCCACGAGTTCGGTCACATGGTGCAGGCCCGCGCCGACGAGGCCAACCAACCCACGATCCTCAAAGAGCAACAGGCCGACTGCTTCGCCGGAGCCTGGGCAGCACACGTCGCCCGCGGCGAGAGCGACGTCATCAACTTCAGCGACGACGACATCCGCGGCGGTCTGATCGCGATGATCCAGGTGCGCGATCCTCTGGAGCTCGGCGGCCAGATCGACGAGAGCTCGCACGGCACCGGGTTCGATCGCGTCGGCGCGTTTCAGGACGGCTTCACCGGTGGTCCGGAACGCTGCAAGACGTTCTTCACCGAAGGTCGTGAGAACCAACTGATCAACATCCCGTTCGACCCAAGCGAGCCGAGCGGCAACCTGCCGCTGGTGGATCCCAATCCCGACTCGACCATCGGGCCCGTCGATGTCGTCACCCTGTTGCCGAAGGATCTCGACCGGTTCTGGACTGCGCAGCTCGCAACCAGCAACCTCACCCTCACGCCGCCGACGCTGAAGCTCTTCACGCCCGACGGCGCCGACCAGCCGACCTGCGATGGCCTCGACAGCTCGGACTTCGATCAGAACATCGTCTACTGCCCGGCGAGCAACACGATCTTCGCCGACCAGGATTGGGCGGCGAAGGACATCGCCGACCCGCTGCTGGGCGACATGTCGATCGGCTACCTGATCGCCCACGGCTACAGCGAGATCGTCCAGGGATTGCTCGGCAGCAAGCTGACCAACGCGGCGCGAGCGCTGGCGGACGACTGCTTGACGGGTGCATGGATCCGCGACGACCTGCCGCCACAGCCCGAAGGACGCCCGCTCTACCTCTCTGCCGGGGATCTCGACGAAGCGATCGTCACCGCAATCGTGCGCGGCGACCGCAGCAGCGATGCCGACTTCAACGGCACCGCTTTCGAGAAAGTCGATGCCTTCCGATCCGGCGTGCTCGGCGGCATGCAATCCTGCCAGGGCCGCATCTCGTCGTGACAACAACGCCGGGCCCGGTCAATCTGGCGGCGCTCGACATTGGCACCAACAGCTTTCATCTCGTCGTCGCACGCTTGCTCGACAACGGCTACGAGGTCGTCACGCGCGAGAAGGAGACGGTTCGACTGGGCCACGGCGGCGGCGACATGAAGAACCTGTCGGCCGACGCCATCGAACGCGGCATCTCGGCATTGCGCCGGATGCAGAGGATCGCCGCGGTGCACAACGCACCCGTGCGTGCCGTCGCCACCAGTGCGATCCGCGAGGCACACAACGCGGATGTGTTCCTGACGCGGGCGCACCGCGAGGCCAAGGTCGACATCGAGGTGATCTCCGGTCTGGAGGAAGCCCGACTCATCCACCTCGGCGTGTTGCAAGCCGTGCCTGCGTTCGAACAGCGACTGATCCTGGTCGATGTCGGCGGCGGCTCGACGGAGGTCTTGGTCGGCGAGCACGGCGAGACGCTGGCGGCCCGGAGCTTCAAGCTCGGCGCGGTTCGATTGACGGACCGCTTCTTCCCGGGTGGCACGACAACGTCGGACTCTGTCGGCGACTGCCGCTCGTACATCCGCTCGATCCTGGCGACGTTCGAGCGCGAGGTCGAAGAGCTCGGTTTCGACATCGCGATCGCGTCATCGGGAACGGCGGAGGCGATCGCCCGCATCATCCACGCTGCCCGAGACGACACCGAACTGCACACGTTCAACCGCTTCGAGTTCACGGTGGCCGAGCTGCAGTCCGTCACCGAGACCCTTGCCAAGAAGAAGACGTCCGACGATCGGCGATCCGTCCCCGGGCTCGATCCTGGACGCGCCGACATCATCGTTGCCGGAGCCCTCGTCCTCGAAGGGGTCGCCGACATCTTCGGCATCAAGAAGAACTTCGTCTTCAGCGAGGCAGCGCTGCGCGAGGGCGTGTTGCTCGACACCATCAACCGCTTGCAAGGCGGCGCCCTGCATCACCTGCGCGACGTGTCGCGGCGATCGATCCGCGCCCTCGCCGAACGCTGCGACGACGATGTCACCCACAGCACCCACGTCGCCTCGATGGCCTTGCAACTGTTCGACGCCACCGAGTCGTTGCACGGTCTGCCGGCCGACGCACGCGAGTACCTCGAGGCCGGGGCGCTCCTGGCAAACGTCGGGCTGGTGATCTCGCACAGCAAGCACCACCTCCACAGCTACTACGTCATTCGCAACAGCGAGCTGACAGGGCTGACCGACACCGAGATCGAGATCATCGCCCAGATCGCCCGCTACCACCGCAAGAGCGCCCCGAAGGCGAGCCATGCCGAGTTCGGGCGCCTGTCGTCGGATGACCAGCGTCTGGTGAAGACGTTGGCCGCGATCCTGCGTGTCGCGATCGGGCTCGATCGCAGCCACGATGGAAGGGTCCGATCAGTGATGGCACACGTTCGTCGGGATCGTCTGGTGATCGAGGCACTCGGCAAGCGCGGCAAGGAGATCAGCCTCGAGCTGTACACCGCCAACGAGCGCAGCGATCTCCTCGAAGAAGTCTTGGGTCAACGCGTCGACATCGTCGCCGCGCCGTTACCTGGTTGAACCTCTAGCCGAAGAGGGCGGCGGTGCTGGTGGGCGCCGGCGTGGTCGTGGTCGGGGGCGGAGTCGTGGTGGTAGCCGGCGGTGTGGTCGTCGGCTTGACGGTGGTCGGCGGCGGGAGCGTGGTCTTGGCAACCGTGGTGGTGGTCGCCTCGGTCGTCGTCGTCGCATCGGGATCGGCGTAGTTGAACGACGGCAGGCTGTCGCGCTTGCTGTACTGCTCGGGCTGCTTGCCGTCCTGGCCCCACACGTAGACGAGATCGCCCTTCTTCACCAGCGATGGGAAGGTCTTGGCGATCGTCTGGTTCAACCGCACGCAACCGTGCGATGCGGGCTCCAGCGGGACGTTGTCGGCACCGTGCACCGCGATCCCGAAGTTGAAGTAGACCGGGTTCATCATGCCGCCGAGCGGGCCGGTGCGCTTGCCGTCGTATCGACGGGTGAACCTGAAGATCCCACCCGGGGTCTTGGCGTCGGCGCACTCCTGCTTGGTGACCGGTTCGTCCAGCGGCTCGCCGTTGGGCCCGGTGTCGTAGGTCAACGTGTCGCACCACTTCTTCGGCGTGCCGTCGGGGTTCTGCTCGCCGGTGGAGATGTGCGCGATCAGTTCGGGTGCGTCGTCCTTGAACACGATCAGCACTTCTTCGGGCACGTAGATCTCGACGTGCGTCGAGCCCGCACCGGTCGGACGTCGCGGCGGGATGGTGATGTTGTCCTGCATCGCCTGCCACATCTCGTTGCTGACCCGACCCTTGGCGTCGGCCCGTGGCGTCTTCAGGATCAACTTCTCGTAGGCCCACACCGCTTGCTGCGTGCCGGAACCGAACGAACCGTCGATGGGACCCGGTGCGAAGCCGAGATCGGTCAGCCGCTGCTGCACCTTCTTGACGTCCTCGCCGGCATTGCCCTTGCCGATGGTCTGGCTGAGGGTGGTCTTGGGGACGGCAGGGTCGGTGTTGACCACGATCGGTGCAGCACTGATGCTGGTCGTCGATTCGGCGACCGCCCCGGACAACGGTGCTCGGAATGGTGTCGGCGCTGGACGCCCCTCCGCTCCCCGATATGCCGGCGATGACCACCACGACCAGCACACCTGCGCCGGCGACCGCCGGCATCCACCGGCCGACCGGCATCGGGGCGCGCCGACGTCGTGCGGCGCGGCGTTGGATGGGTTGGCTGACGGGCATTCAAAACAAACAAACTCCGACTGGGGGCGTCCGAGCCAATCTATCAGCCGGCCTGCTTCGGCCCGGTCAGGTAAGGGTCACACCACCGGCCGAATCACCCGGTCGATGACTCGATCACCTCGGATTCGACCCTGAGATCACCTTCGAGTCGATCTCAGTGGAAGGGTCGGACGACCGGTTGTAGGTCCCGCAACTCGTGGCGCAATTGGACCATTTCGGTGACGATCTTGCGGATCACACTGGTCGAGGCCAGCGTGCTCTCGCCCCTGGTGCGCGGGAAGTAGTCGACACCGAACTGGATCACGTTGAACCCCAGTTTCTTGGCGCGGATGATCAGCTCTGCGTCCACGAACGAACCCTCGCTACGCAGGGAGATGTGGTCGAAGATCGAGCTGCGGCACAGCTTGAACGCGAAGTTGATGTCGCGCATGCGCACGCCGAACAGTCGTCGGATCAAGAAGTTGTAAAAGAACGTGTAGACGGTGCGCAGCGAGCCCTCGCCGGTGCGATCGAACCGGAACGCACTGACGATGTCGGCGTCGTAGTAGCGCATCAGCCGGATCGCTCGCGACACCTCGGCCATGTCGAACGGCAGGTCGGCATCGCTGTACAGCACGACATCGCCGGTCGCTGCGGCGAAACCGGTCTTCATCGCTCCGCCGAGCTTGCGATTGACCGGATGGTGCACGACCCGCACATGCGGATCGGCAGCTGCCATCTCGTCGGCGAGCTTGCCGGTGTGGTCCGTCGAAGCGTCGTCGACGATGATCAGCTCGTAGTCGAGGATCTCGTTGCCGTCCATCAACAACCGGCATTCGGTCGTTGCCGTCTCGATGGCGCGGTCGATGTACGCCTCCTCGTTCCACATCGGAAAGAAGACGCTGAGTTTGCGGAAAGGAGTCGCCCGCTCGGCTGCCATCGGCGCAAGGGTAGCGGGGCACAACTGGTCCCGGCCGTCGCCCGACAGCGGCATGGCCGTCGCCCGACCGAGGCCTGACCCGTCGCCCGAGTCGTGGCCCGATATGGTGCCACCCGATGGATCCCGGCGCGCCCGCTGAAGCTCAGCCCATGCCCGCACCCGACCCCGCATCTGTCGTCGAACCCGTACCGTTCTCGGCCTCGGCCGCGGACCCTGCCGCGCCCGACACTGCACTGCCACCGCCACCTGCACCGCCACAGTTCGTGGAGATACCGAAGCGGCCGGGACAACTGAGCCCAGGTTGGCGCCTTGCGTTCGGGATCGGTTGGGCAGCTGATCATCATCGGCTATGCCGCGGTGTGGGAATCGTCGCGTGTGATCGGCCTGTCGACGTGGTGGCTCGGTGCGGATGCCGAACCGCGCATGATCCTGATCCAGCTGCTGCCGTTCTACGGACCCATCCTCGTAACCATCGCGGCAATCTCGAACTGGCGATACCTGCCCTACCTCGGGATCGGCGTGGCCTGTGTCGGCGCGGCGATCGGTATCGGAGACCTCGGACAGCGTCGAGTGGCTCGCAGTGGTCGAACTGGTGCTTGCCGGCGCCGGGTTGTGCATCAGCCTCGCCTCGTTGGCCGGCATGTATCGCAAGCCGCTACCCGCACGCCCCGCCCCCGCACCCAGCGTTTGACCCTTGGCGCCCGCATCCGGGGCCGCAGAGGTCAAACGTTGTGATGACGGGTCTACACCGACGACCGACTAGGTGATCTTGCGGTCCTTCTCGACCACGACGACACCGCGGTCGCTGACGATGAACTCGGCGCGATCGGCCTCGGCGTCGTGCCCGATCGAGCGGCCCGCCGGAATGTCGACGTTCTTGTCGATGACGCAACGGTGCAGTCGTGCGCCCGGTCCGACGCGCACGCCGGGAAACAGGATCGACTCACTGACCACTGCCGACGCATCGACGTAGGTCTCGGGCCCGAGGATCGAACGTTCGACGGTTCCGCCCGACACGATCGATCCGGCGCACAGCAAGCTGTTGTCGATGGACGGGCGCTCGCCGCCGGGACCGTGATCGATCTTGGCCGGCGGCAGCGGGCAGCTGCAGGCTGTAGACCGGCCACTCGCCGTTGTAGAGGCTGAACGGTGGCACCGGCGCGATGAGGTCCATGTTGGCTTCGTAGTACGCGTCGAGGCTCCCGACGTCGCGCCAGTAGCCACGTTCGTGCTCGGCCTGGCCCGGGATGACGTTGGTCGAGAAGTCGTACATGTGGGCAACGCCCGGCGCGGTCGAGCATCGGGATCACGTCGCCGCCGATGTCGGTCGCGATGTCGTCGCTGCCGGTCGGGCTGACGACGTCGATCAACGTCTGCGTGTCGAAGACGTAGTTGCCCATCGACGCCAGCACGCGCGACGTGTCGCCGGGCATCGTCGGCGGGTTCGGCCGGCTTCTCGTGGAAGGCGATGATCTTGCCGGAGTCGGACGACTCGATGATCCCGAACTGCGAACCCTCGGCGAACGGCACCGGTATCGCGGCAACCGTGACACCGGCGCCGACGGACACGTGGTGGTCGACCATCTGTCGCGGATCCATGTGGTAGATGTGATCGGCACCGAAGACGCAGACGATGTCGGGACGCTCGTCGCTGATGAGGTTGAGGTTCTGATAGATCGCGTCGGCCGAGCCGCTGAACCACTGCGGACCGCGACGCATCTGCGCCGGCACCGGTGTCACGTAGTTGCCGAGCAGCGTCGAGAATCGCCACGTCTGGCTGATGTGCCGGTCGAGGCTGTGGCTCTTGTACTGAGTGAGCACGACGATCTTCAGGTACCGCGCGTTGGCGAAGTTGGACAGCACGAAATCGATGATTCGATAGGTGCCTCCGAAGGGCACCGCCGGCTTGGCCCGGTCGGCCGTCAACGGTGCCAGCCGCCTGCCTTCCCCACCCGCCAACACCACCACGAGAACCTTGGGTTCAGCCATAGAGCGGGAGGTTAGACCGTTCTCGAAGCTGCACTCGCGACTTGGGGCTCAGCGACTTGCGTCTCTCCGCTCATGACCTTGGCTTCGGCGACGATGCGTCGATACCACTCGATGTGCTCCTCGGCGGGCGAGCGTCCACGACCAGTCGATCTGCATGCCGCGCCGTTGCATCGCGGATCTGCGGCGCGGTTGCGAGTAGGCCTTCACCATCCGATGCACTCCGTCCATCAACGCGACCGAGTTGGCGCCGGGGATCACCACACCGGTGCCGCGGTCGGCGACGCGTCGACATCGATCACCGTGTCGTGCAATCCACCGACATCGGTGACCAACGGGAGTGTGCCGTAGCGCATCGACTGCATCTGGGCCAGCCCGCACGGCTCGAACCGGCTCGGCATCACGAACACATCGGCGCCGCCGAACAGTTGATGGGCGAGCGCCTCGTCGTAGCCGCGGACGAAGGCGACGCGATGCGGGTCGGCGTCGGCCGTCGCGGTGACCGCGTCCGCCAGGTCTTGCTGACCGTCGCCGATCACGATCAGCGACGCACCGAGACCGCGCAGAAACGGAGCGACCGGCAGCAGCAGATCGACACCCTTCTGATCGGCGAGCCGGGTGACCATCGTCAGCAACGGACCGCCTCCGTCGGTCAACCCGAACCGAGCGAGCAGTTCGGCGCGCATCGCCGCCTTCGGACTGACGTCGGCAGCGGAGTAGTTGACCGGGAGGTGCGGATCCGTTTCTGGGTTCCACTCCTGCGCATCGATGCCGTTGAGGATGCCGACGAGACGATCGCCGCGCTCGCGCAGCGGCCCGTCGAGGCCGAAGCCGCCCTCGGGTGTGGTGATCTCGTACGCGTAGTGAGGGCTGACGGCAACGACCACATCGGCGAGGCGGATACCGCCGATCATCGGGTTGCAATCGCCCCACTGCTCGAAAGCCTCGACGTGATGCGGAAGCGTCCACAGCCATCCAGGATTCGTACGTCCCTGATAACCGAGCGTGTGAATGGTGAGCATCGTCGGCGGTGCCACCGCGAGGTGGCCGAGCGACGCGCACGTGTGCCAGTCGTTGAGGTGCAGCACATCGGGTTTCGCCAACTCGGTCAGCGCTGCGAGCGCAGCGGAGAAGGCCATGAACCGGCGGTCGTTGTCGGGCCATCCGCTGCCGTCGGGTTGCAGGTACGGATGGCTCCTGGCGATCCCGATACGCATCGATCAGGGTGATCGCGCCGATGCCGGGCAGCGTGCCGCTGCGCGCAGTCGCCGGGCCGGCCCACTCGGGGACGACCAGGCGCTGAACGGTTTCACCTTGCAGCGGCGTTCCGAAGTAGTCCGGGATGGCGACCTGGACGTCTACGTCGTGGCGGCGCAGTTCGGCGACCAACCCCGCCGCCGCGGCAGCAAGCCCGCCGACCCTGGCCAACGGTGCAAACTCGGCCGAAGCAAACAACACCCGCAATCGAGATGGCAAAACTGCTGGCACGGCGGCAGCGTAAACCAGTCCGTGAGCCCAGGGTGAGGCGATACGACGAAGGAGTGTCGACTCACGTAGCGTCTCGGGTCTATGTCGAAGGTGTTGACCACACTGCCAAAGGGCGAGCGGGTGGGGATTGCGTTCAGCGGCGGCCTCGACACGTCGGCTGCCGTCGCCTGGATGCGTCATCACGGCGCACTTCCGTATGCGTACACCGCGGACCTCGGTCAGGCCGACGAGCCCGATCTCAGCGGGGTGCCCGATCGCGCCAAGCAGTACGGCGCCGAGTTGGGACGGCTGATCGACTGCCGCGCCGAGCTCGTTCGCGAGGGACTGATGGCGCTGCAGTGCGGTGCGTTCCACATCGCGCACGGCAGGTCGCACCTACTTCAACACGACTCCGTTGGGACGCGCCGTCACCGGCACGCTGCTGGTGCGAGCGATGCACGAGGATGGCGTCGACATCTGGGGCGATGGCAGCACGTACAAGGGCAACGACATCGAGCGCTTCTATCGCTACGGCCTGCTCGTCAACCCGAACTTGCGGATCTACAAGCCGTGGCTCGACAACGACTTCGTCACCGAGCTCGGCGGCCGCAAGGAGATGAGCGAGTTCCTGATCGCTCACGACCTGCCGTACCGCGACAGCACCGAGAAGGCGTACTCCACCGATGCCAACATCTGGGGCGCGACGCACGAGGCAAAGTCGTTGGAAGAGCTCGGCACGTCGATGGACATCGTCGAGCCGATCATGGGCGTGGCCCACTACCGCGAGGATGTGGTGATCGCGACCGAGACGGTCACGATCGCGTTCCACGAAGGTTGGCCGGTCGCGCTCAACGGCAAAGAGTTCGCGTCGCAGACCGAGCTCGTGCAGGAAGCCAACGCGATCGGCGGGCGCCATGGACTCGGCATGAGCGACCAGATCGAGAACCGGATCATCGAAGCCAAGAGCCGTGGCATCTACGAGGGTCCCGGCCTGGCGTTGTTGCACATCGCCTACGAGCGACTTGTCACCGCGATCCACAACGAGAACACCATCGAGAACTACCGCACGATGGGCCGCCGACTCGGCCGCCTGCTGTACGAGGGGCGATGGTTCGACCCGCAGAGCCTCATGCTGCGCGACCCGCTACTGCGCTGGGTGGGCGCGGCGATCACCGGCGAAGTCACCTTGCGACTGCGGCGCGGCGACGACTACTCGATCCTCGACACCACCGGCCCGCACCTCACGTACGCGCCGGAACGGCTGAGCATGGAGCGGGTCGAGGACGCCGCGTTCGGACCGCTCGACCGCATCGGTCAACTGACGATGCGCAACCTCGACATCGACGACAGCCGCAGCAAGCTCCAGGTGTACCGCAATGCCGGCACGTTGAGCGCCGGTGGCGGGTTGATGGAGTTGAGCGACGGCGGAGACGAGCCGACACCGGAGCCGTAGCCGGTCAGTAACTCCTCACGGATCGCGTGAGGGATAGCCGTGCGGCACCTTCGACTCCGACGTCAGCGACACGATCATCGCGATCAGTGTGGGTACGAAGAACAGCCCGATCGACAGCGCCCCCAGCAGGACGAGGATGCCCAACAGCACGACGACCACCACGCGTGCTCGATGGCTTGCCTTCGGATTGCGCAGTAGCAGTGGCAGGGCGACCAGGAGGAGTGGGATCGTCACGATGACCAGCACGCTGGGCCCCTCGTTCGAGAGCAGCGACACGTGGCTGGTCGTCGTAACACCCTCCGAGGAGACGCTCGAGCTTGTTCCGAGCGGCAGCAGCACCGCGCTGAATCCGGTGATCGCTGCAGTGACCAGTGCGACGATGTTCCAACGTCGCGCCATCGAGCCGTCGGTTCCGACCCGCGTCACTTGATCAGGTCGGCAACGAGCGCAGCGATCAGTCGTGCTCGATCCACCATCGTGTCGACGAGGACGAACTCGTGATCGGCATGGGCGCCCCCACCGATCGCGCCGAGGCCGTCGAGGGTCGGTACGCCGAGTGCCGCGGTGAAGTTGCCGTCGCTGCCCCCGCCGACCGCAACGCCGCTGACCGCGACGAGACCAGCCGCCGCAGCCGCCGACTGCGCCGCCGCGAACAGCGTGGTCGACGCGGACTCCTGCATCGGTGGGCGCTCGAGGCCGCCCGTCACCTCGACACCTGCGCCGGGCACGTCCGACGACAGCGTCGCCATCAGATGCTCGACGCGCTCCTTCTCCCCCGCAACGTTGACGCGTGCGTCGACACGGACCTTGGTGAGCGCGGGCACCACGTTGTCGGCAGTGCCCGCGGCCGCCACGGTCGGTGTGACCGTGGTGCCTTTCTCGGGGTCGCCGAACGTGGCGATCCGCGTGATCAATTGCGCCGCGGCAACGAGAGAGTTGATGCCTTTCTCCGGCTCGAGGCCGGCGTGCGCGGCACGTCCGTGCACCAGCACCTCGAACGTTCCCGTCCCCTTTCGAGCAGTCTTCAACGCTCCGCCGTCGGCACTCGGCTCCATCACCAACACAGCGCCGCAGGCGAGCGCGCGCTCTTCGATCAGCGCGCGCGATGCCTTCGAGCCAACCTCTTCATCGGCGGTGATCAACAACTCGACACCATCGAGATCCTCCAGCAACGACAGCGCGTGGATCGCCAGGACGATGCCGGCCTTCATGTCGAAGACCCCGGGTCCCGTGGCCTTGCCGTCCCTGACGGCGAACGGTCGCTCGGCCAACGCGCCGATCGGGAAGACGGTGTCGTGATGGCCGACGATCAGCACCTTCGACGACGTGCCGAACCGTGTGTGCACATGCGGACCGGCCTCGCTCTCGACCAGTTCCGCATGGCGACCGAGCCGGCGCTCGATCACATCGCGAACTCCAGCCGCGGATCGAATGATCGCCGGGACGTCGTGCGACGGCGATTCGATCGACACCAGATGTTCGAGGTCCGCCAACATTGAGTCGAGTGAGAGCACCCGGCCATTGTTGCTGAGTGGAGTGTCCGGCGCTAGCCGTGGTTCACGGTGGCGAGGCCGACGAGGATGATCGCGATCCCTGCTGCCTGCAGCGGGGTCAGCTTCTCGCCCAGCAGCGCGAGGCCGATGCCGACCGAGATCACCGCCTCGCACCCGAGCGCGACGACGTAGGTGGTGCTGAGCCCGCCGTGGTTGACCGCCCGAGTGAGGAACACGGCGCCGATCACGAAGCAGGCAACGATTGTGACGCTGGGCCACACCTTGGTGAACCCGTCCGACACACCCATGAATGCTCCGCCGATGCTGAATGCCAACGACCCGATGATGATCGTCGCCATGTTCCCTCCTCGTCAACCCGTCCCTTGCAGTACAGAGCAGCCCGATCGCCCCTGGATACGTGACAGGTGACTCACTGACGGAGGCTCACGTGTCGGCCGTGGAACAATCGTTCGATGCGATCGCGCCTCCTTCAAGTACTTGTTGCCACGGCGCTGATCGCCGGCTGTTCGAGCTCCGGCGACAATGCAGGCTCCAGCGCGACCGCGATCGTCGACACCACACCGGCGACGACCGCCGCGCCGACCACCACCATCCAGCTCGCGCCGGCGACGTTCACGGTCCGTCCGGGCACGGAACAGATCGCCGTGCTCGACGACACGCCCGGCGATTCGCTTTCGGTCTTCCACGAAGGCACCGAGGTCGCCAAGGGAACCGTCGACGCCCAGGGCTCGCTACTGTTCCGCGACCTCGAACCGGGCGACGGCTACACCGTCACCAGCAGCACCGCGACCAGTGAAACGGTCTCGGTCGCCGATCCGACGGTGAACCCTCCGGCCGATTTCTACTCGAGCCAGGACAAGCTGCCCGAAGGCGGGTTCGGCTACATCACCACGCGTGATGGCACCACCTTGAGCGCGAACGTTCTGCTGCCCGGGCCCGCCGACCAGGGCCCGTACCCGACGGTCGTCGAGTACAGCGGGTACCAGCCGAGCGATCCCGACAGCGCCCAACTCGCCCAGCTCTACACGACGCTCGGCTTCGCCTACGTCGGCGTGAACATGCGTGGCTCGGGTTGCAGCGGCGGTGCGTTCCGCTTCTTCGAGACCGTGCAGAACCTCGACGGCTACGACGCGATCGAGACGGTCGCCGCGCAACCGTGGGTGCTCGATCATCAGGTCGGGCATGGTCGGCATCTCGTACCCCGGCATCTCGCAACTGTTCGTCGCCGCCACGCAGCCGCCGAGCCTCAACTCGATCACGCCGTTGTCGGTCTTCGACGACACGTTCCGGTCGACGCTGTACCCGGGAGGCATCCTCAACACCGGCTTCGCGGTCACCTGGGCGCAGGAGCGCGTCGACGAGACCAAGCCGTACGGTCAGGCGTGGACGAAGGCACGCGCCGATGCCGGCGACACGGTGTGCGCCGACAACCAGAAGCTGCGCCTGCAGAACAGCGACCTCGTGCAGGAGATCGACGACAACCCGTACTACCCGCAGGAGCTCGGCGACTCGCTTGCGCCGGCGACGTTCGTCGACAAGATCAAGGTGCCGGTGTTCATCGCCGGAGCGTGGCAGGACGAACAGGTCGGTGGCCGCTTCCCGGCGATGCTCGACAAGTTCACGGGCTCGCCGCATCTGTACGTGACGTTGATGAATGGCTTGCACACCGAGGCGCTGACGCCACCGGTGCTCGGTCGGTACGTCGAGTTCCTCGACCTCTACGTCGCCAAGAAGGTTCCATCGATCACGCCCTTGAACGCGGTCGCTCCTCTGATCGGTTCGACGATCTGGGGTGTCATCGACGTTTGCTCCGTTCGAGGATCGATTCGCAGGCGACACGTACGAGTCGGCGCTGGCGAAGTTCGAAGCTGAGCCGTCGGTGCGGATCGGGTTCGAGCAGGGCGGCAATCCTGCGTTCACGCCTGGAACACCGGAGCCGAACTTCACCGCCGAGTTCCCATCGTGGCCGATCCCGTCGGCCACCGCGGCGACCTGGTACCTCGACGACGGAGGCGCCTTGGCCTCATCGGCGCCGGCAGCAGACAGCGAGAGCAAGTACATCGCCGACCCGTCGGTGCTGCCGGCGACGTTCTATCCGGGCGGGCAGAGCAGCGACATCTGGAAGGCCGGAACGCAGTACGACTGGCAGCCGATTCCCGACGAGAACGGCGTCGGTTTCATCACCCAGCCACTGGCCGACGATCTCGTCGTGGCCGGCGCCGGTTCGGTCGAGTTGTGGATCAGCGCGACGTCGGCCGACACCGACCTCGAGGCGACCATCAGCGAGGTGCGTCCGGACGGGCAGGAGATCTACGTGCAGAGTGGATGGCTGCGCGCCAGCGAGCGGAAGCTGGCCGACGACGCGACCGGAGTTGCATCCCACGCACACCAATCTCGAAGCCGACGCTGCAGACCTTCCGGTGGGTGAGCTCACCGATGTGCAGGTCGAGCTGTTCCCCTTCGCCCACCCCTTCCGCGCCGGCAGCAGGCTGCGGTTGACGATCGACGCGCCCGGCAACAACCGGCCGGTGTGGGAGTTCGGCACGATCGCCAACGGCGAGACCGTCACGATCGCCGCTGGCGGCGCACATCCGTCGAAGTTGATGCTGCCGGTCGTATCGGGCGTCGACGTCTCCGGAGCCGCTCCGCCCGCATGCGGTTCGCTGCGCGGCGAACCGTGCCGCACATGGGTCGCTGCCTCGAACGGCGGCTGACTGGTAGCGATACCACTACGTCCTCACCATCTTCGGCGTGATCGAATGGGTCGATGACCCGACGCGACGAGCTGGCTGCGTTTCTGCGCGCTCGCCGCGACGCGCTCGCGCCGACCGAGGTCGGGTTGCCAGAGGGACGATCGCGACGGACGAAGGGCTTGCGGCGCGAGGAGATCGCGATGCTCGCCGGCGTGTCGGTGACCTGGTACACGTGGCTCGAGCAGGGCCGCCCGATCAACGCGTCGGTCGACGTGCTGTCCGCGTTGGCGCGTGCGCTGCGACTGGACGACGCCGAGCGGCAGCACATGCTGGCGCTGGCGACCCGCGTGCCGCTGGAGCCGATCGAGACCGTCGAGCACGCTCCCGATGCGCTCGTGCGGTTGATCACGTCGATGGAGCCGGCGCCGGCGTACGTGCTGGGGCCGCGGTGGGACTTCCTGGCGTGGAACCGCCCGCAATCGCTGCTGTACCCGATGATCGACCGGCTCGCCGAGGATGAACGGAACCTGCTGTGGGTGGTGTTCGCCGAGCCGAACGCGCGGCGGCTGCTGACCGACTGGGCGGATCAGGCCCGCCGGATCATGGCCGAGTTCCGGTCCGGCACCGCCGCGCTGCGCAACGATCCGCAGTACATCGATCTGGTCGACCGGCTGATCGCGGCCAGCCCCGAGTTCGCCGAATGGTGGCCGCAGATCGACGTCGCCCAGTTCCAGACCAGGCTGCGGCGATACGCCCACCCCCGTGCCGGCAACCTGGTGTTCGAGTACCAACAGCTGACCCCCAGCGAGTGGCCCGGCCTGCGCGTCTGTTGCCAGCTACCGGTCCCCGGCGACGACAGCGCCGCAAGGTTGGCCGCCTGGCGCAACATTGCGTGATCGCCTTGCCGATAACCTCGAACGGCCATGAACGAGATCGCAGAGGCCAAGCGCCGTCGCACCTTTGCGATCATCAGCCACCCCGATGCCGGCAAGACCACGCTGACGGAGAAGTTCCTGTTGTACTCGGGCGCGGTGCAGGAAGCCGGCGCCGTTCACGCTCGCGAAGGCCGGCGATCGGCACGCAGCGACTGGATGGAGCTCGAGCAACAGCGCGGCATCTCCATCAGCTCGACCGTGATGCAGTTCCCCTACGGCGATCACATCATGAACCTGCTCGACACACCGGGTCACCGCGACTTCTCCGAGGACACCTACCGCGTGCTGTCGGCCGTCGACGCCGTCGTGATGGTGCTCGATGCGGCCAAGGGCATCGAGGCCCAGACGTTGAAGCTCTTCCAAGTCTGCCGATCGCGCAACCTGCCGGTGATCACGTTCCTCAACAAGTACGACCGGCCGGGCCGCGAGCCGTTCGAGCTCCTCGACGAGATCGAGAAGCAGATCGAGCTGCGACCGACACCGGTGACATGGCCGGTGGGCGACGGTGAGGCGTTCCAAGGACTGATCGATCGCCGCACCAACCGCTACACGAAGTTCACCCGTACCGCCCGCGGTGCGTCTGCCGCGGCGGAAGAGACGAGCGACGTCGATGTCGCATCCGCGGCGGGGATGAGCGAGCACAGCGCGGCGTGGAAGGCCGCGCTCGACGAGTGCGCGTTGCTGGACGCGATCGGTGCCGATGTCGACCTGCCGTCGTTCCTCGCCGGCCAATCCACACCGGTGTTCGTCGGATCTGCGCTGACCAACTTCGGCGTCCGCCTGTTGCTCGACGCCGTCATCGATCTCGCTCCGTCCCCTTCGCCGAGGCTGGATCGAGACGACGAGCCGCGTGCCCTCGAGAGCCCGTTCTCCGCATTCGTCTTCAAGGTCCAGGCCAACATGGATCCATCGCACCGCGACCGGATCGCGTTCGCTCGCATCTGCTCGGGCAAGTTCGAACGCGGCATGAGCGTGACCAACCATCGCACCGGCCGCGACATCACCACCAAGTACGCGACGACCGCCTTCGGGCCCGATCGCGAGACCGTCGACGAAGCCTTCCCCGGCGACGTCGTCGGTCTGGTCAACGCGAGCGGCGTGCAACTGGGCGACACGCTGTACGACGCCGGTTACGCAGGCCTTGCCGTGGAGTTCCCGCCGATCCCCCGGTTCTCACCGGAGGTGTTCGCCAAGGCCCGACCGCTCGACAACGGACGGTTCAAGCAGTTCCGCAAGGGGCTCGAGCAGCTCGACGAGGAGGGAGTCGTGCAGGTGTTGCGCGACCCCGACTTCGGAGACACTGAGACGATCCTGGCCGCCGTCGGCGAGCTGCAGTTCGAAGTGTTCGCGTACCGGCTGGGTAGCGAGTTCGGTGCGCCGACCGAGATCCTCTCGGCGCCGTATCAGGCGATCCGCCTGACCGACAAGGAGTCGAGCGAGCGTCTCCGTCGCATCGGCGGCATTCGCATCCTCACCCGTGGCGACGGCGCGCTGGTGGCCCTGTTCGAGAACCGCTACCGCCTGCAGCGGCTGGAGAGCGACGAGCCCGAACTGACCCTGCTGCCCATCATTGCCGGCTAGCCACGGTCCAACGGTGTCGGGGGCGACGTCGCCCACAAAGCCGTCGACCGCGACGTCGATTGCCTCGGGGTCGTCCCAGCTCGAGACTGACGGCAACCATGTGTCAATTTTGCCCGACTGGGAGCACCGTGACCGTCTGGAGGACGGTCGGCGTGGTCCCAGTGGCACGAATCTGGAGGGTTGTCACGCTGCGACCGCGGTGGAGGTGGTCAGCGTGTGACAACCTCCGCGAGACTGGGTCAGCCGCGGGACATGGCGACGTACATGCCGACGTCGCCGCAGATGCTGAAACCGAGCCGCTCGAACAGGCGAACACTCTTGCTCTGCTTCTCGACGTGCAGGCGTACGGCACGACCGAGTCGATCGGCGTGGGCGAGGACACCGCGCATCACGCTGGTGCCGATCCCGTGGCCTCGATATTCGGGCAGCAGGGCGACATCGATGACCTCGATGTGCCCGCCGGCGCCATCGGTGATCAGGCGGCCGACCGGAAGGTCTTCGACCAGGACGATCTGACGCTCGGCATTCGGGTGTTCGAGGCGGATCGACATCGACTGAGCACGGAAGTGCATTCCGACCAGACCGTCGAAAACCTCCGAACCGAGCGGACGGAGATCGTCGCGGGTCGACGCGTAGAGCGCGTACTCGAAGTCGGCATCAGCCGGCTGAGCCGGGCGGAGTCCAAAAGCAAGCGTGGTGGTCATTGACCAACCTCGCCGTCGTCGTCATGTTCGACCCTGTCGCAAACAGCCACTGTTGTCCCCGAACCACACCGACGGAGGGAGCCGCGAGTGCGTAGAAAGACTGCCCGCCACCACGCTCAGTGTCAATGGGTACGCACTAGGTCATTTGACCTATTCTGCTGTCGCCTGGCCGGGCGACAAACCGCCGGAAAGTGCCTCCGCAAGCAGGTGCTTTTCGGTCTCGCCGAGTGGTATTCCACCCACCAACGCCAGTCCATCCGCACTCATTTTTCGCGCAGTCTTTCGGATCACTGACATGGTCAGATCGTGTTCTGTTCGCTCTGCGAAGTCGGCGAGTTGCGTCTCGATGAAGACGAGGCACGCGGCATCCTCGACCGCTTGGGTGCCGTCGACCGACTCACGACGAATCAGGTGCTGCACCCGTTCGATCTCGGACGCGTCGTATCCGCACGGTTCCAGGATCGCGGCAACATCGATCGCGTGGCGAGCCTTCTGATCCCTGCGCCAACGGAGGTAGCCGGCGCGACCGGCGGGATAGCTGTCGCGTGGCAACTCCCATCGACGCAGATGATGGGCGCGTGCCGCGAGCAGCAGTGGTTCGTCGGGATCGTCGACCAGTCGCTGGATCCACTCCGTAGCGAGTTGCCCGTGGACGAGCGCGAGCGCGACGCGCTGCCCGCGCACGTCGACGATGTTCGGATCGGCAGCGTTGGCCCGGTCGATCGCCTCGACCGCGGCGTCGTACCGAGGGCTCAGGTCGCGCACTCCGACTCGCCAACTTCGGCCACGAATGGTCCGGTCTCGTCGTAGTCGGCGTAGAACTCGGGTGCTTCCTCCGGCGTCGGGAAGAAGTCGAGATCCTTCAGACCTTCGGCGATCACCTTGGCGCCGCCAGACCGATCCATCCATCCGCGGAACGACTCGCCGGCAGTTCGCTCGTCGGCAAAGCGACGGATGACCCGCACTGCCGCCTCGGGCGCAGCCTTGGCCGGAAGGCGCAACGCCTTCTCACCGAAGTACGCCTGCTCCTGGCCGACGTAGCCGCCGAGCAGCATCTGGTAACCGGGCGCTGCCTTGCCGTGAGCACGCCGCTCGGCGCCGAAGAAACCGATGTCGCTGGTGTGGTGCTGACCGCAGCTGTTGGTGCAGCCGGAGATGTTGACGCGCACGCCACCGACCTCGGCGAGGCCCTCTTCCTCCAGCTTCTCGCCGATGGCCTTGGCCAGACCGCGCGACTGCGTGACAGCGATGTTGCACGTGTCGGCACCGGGGCAGGCGACAACGTCGCGGGCCAGTTCGGCACCGGGTCGAGCCATCTCGATGGCCTCGAGCCGGGCGTACAACACCGGCAACTGCGCTTCGGTGAGCCCACGGAACACGACGTTCTGGCGGTTGCTCAGTCGCACGTCGGCGCCGAGCTCGCGCTGGATCGATGCCAACGCCCGGAACTGTGCGCTGGTGACATCGCCGAGGGCCGCATAGGCAACGGCCGACACCGCTCCGTTGGCGCTGCCACGAACGACGCTGGTCGCCACCCACCGCTGATACGGATCACGAGGAGTCAGCGCAACGATCACACCCTGTCCGACCGCGGTCGGCCTCGACGGTGCTGGAGCGACCGGCCGGCGCGTCGCCCGCCTTCTGGACGATCTCGGGAATACCGCCTGGCCACGACGACGATGCCGGCAGCGTGTGGCGCACCTTGAGGACACGGCGGCGGAGCTCGTCGATGCCGAGTTGATCGACGACCCACTTCAACCGGGCTCGCAACTTGTTGTCGCGATTGCCAGTCTGATCGAAGACTCGCAGCACGGCTTCGATGGTCGGGAGGAGGTCTTCACGCGATGTGAACTCCTCGAGCGCGAGTGCCGGGTGCGGGTTGGCACCGAGTCCACCGGCGATGTACACGCGGAAGCCCGACTCCGTCGAGCCGTCCTCCAACGTTCGCGTCGCGGCGATCACACCGACGTCGTTGAACATCGCCTGACCGCAGTCGGTCGAGCAACCGGAGAAGTTGATCTTGAACTTCCGCGGCAGCCGCTGGCCCAGCGGGTTGCGGACGAAGTGTTGGAACGCGGCTTCGGCCCACGGCGTGACGTCGAGGAACTCGTGCGGGCAGGCGCCGGCGAGGTGGCAGGCCATGACGTTGCGAACCGTGTCGCCGCACGCCTCGCGCGTGGTGAGGCCGACAGCGCCGAGGGCACGCATCACGTCGGTCACCTTGGTGAGCTCGACGAAGTGCATCTGCACGTTCTGGCGAGTGGTGATGTGCCCCCAACCGCGCGAGTACGTCTCGGCGAGGTAGGCCATGAGGTCGAGTTGCTCGGGCGTGATCGTGCCGGCCGGCAGCTTGATGCGCACCATCTGGTTGGTGCCACCCTGGCGCTGCCCGTAGATGCCGTTGTTGAGACGCATGACTCGGAACACGTCTTCGCTGATCTCACCGGTGAGGTACTGGGCGACTGCCCGCTCGAACCGCTCGATGTCGCGCTGCTGCTCTGCGTCGAGATCCCGGGGAGCCGGCACTACTGGTGTGATGCTCATGTCGCGACCCCCTTCATGCTTGTGCCTGGTCGATGCTTCGGCAAATCCGACTAACCCGGTCAACAATACCGTTCCGGCCACCGTACGACAATCAATTGCCGGGATCTTGGCCGATCTCTCGCAGGGCATCGCGCAACGCCACACGCAGGCGCCGGGCGTGATCGGGGCTGAGATGGGCGATCAATCCCTCCCCTGCCGTGCCCGACTTCCTCCACCGTCAGGACCACGCGCGGCTCGGTGTCGTCGTAGTCGTCGCTGATGGCCACGGCCCACGACACCAGCATGGCGTCGTCGGCGCCCTCGGGAAGATCCTCCGGCGAGAACGGGTAGTCGTCGATCGAGCGTCGCATCGTCGACTAGCCCTTGCCGCGCCGCGAACTCGACGGCAGCATCGGACAGGACCGTTCGCAACGTGGTGGCGATGAACGACAGCTCCTCCTCGCCGGCGATCAACGGTGGCGAGAGCGTGATCACCGGCTCGGCACGATCGTCGGCACGACAGATCAAGCCCGGCCTCGTACAGCCGCGGCGACAGGTAGTCGCGCAACAACCACTGCGACTCGTCGGGCGTGAACGATCCCTTGGTCGCCTGATCGCTGACCAGCTCGATGGCCCGGAAGTAGCCGTCGCCGCGAACATCGCCGACCAGCGGAATGTCGCGGAGCCCGTCGAGCAGTTGCGTGAAGCGATCCTCGTTGGCCAACACGTTGCCGCACAGGTCTTCGCGTTCGAGGATGTCGAGGTTGGCATTGGCGACGGCGCAGCGACATCGGATGGCCACCGAACGTCTGGCCGTGCAGGAACAAGTTCGGGTCGTCGAGGAACGGCTCGGCGACACGGTCGGAGACCAGCACCCCACCGAGCGGCGCGTAGCCCGACGTGACACCCTTGGCGAACGTGATCAGGTCGGGCTGGTATCCGTAGCGATCGGAGCCGAACATGTGCCCGAGTCGACCGAACGCGCAGATCACCTCGTCGCTGACCAGGAGCACGCCGTACTGATCGCAGATCTCGCGGATGCGCGCCCAATAGCCCTCGGGAGGAGCGAACGCGCCACCGGTGTTCTGCAACGGCTCCATGAACACCGCCGCGACGGAATCGGGACCTTCCATCTCGATGCGCAACGCCACGTCGTCGGCGCAGCGCAGCGTGCACGCCTCGAGGTGCTGGCAGTCGTGGCACCGATACCTGTAGGGGGTCTGCACCTTGACCGCGCCGGGCATCAGCGGTTCGAACGGTGTCTTGATCGACGGCACACCCGTCAGGCTGAGCGCGCCGATCGAGGTGCCGTGATAGGCGAGCGTGCGCGAGATCACCTTCGTGCGCGACGGCTGACCGATGAGCTTGAAGTACTGGCGCGACAGCTTGATCGCGGTGTCGAGCGCCTCGCCACCCGACGGCGTCAGGAACACCCGGTTGAGATCACCGGGAGCCAACGCGGCGAGACGCGTCGCCAACTCGATCGCCGGCTCGTGGGCGAACGACCAGACGGGGAAGTAGCCGAGCGTCTCGGCCTGGCGTGCTGCAGCCTGCCCGAGCTCGGCGCGCCCGTGGCCGACCTGGACGGTGAACAATCCGGAGAGCCCGTCGAGGTATCGCTTGCCGTTCTGATCCCACACGTAGCAGCCCTCGCCGCGGGCGATGATGGGAACCTCGCTGTCGGCAAACGCGTTGAGTCGCGTGAAGTGCATCCACAGGTGACGCTTGGCCTGCTCCGACAAATCTGACATACCCGCAGGCTACGACGATGCGACGACGGGATCGCTCAGCGATCCGCCGGCCCACCATCGCTCGAAGCGCGGCTTGACGCTGAGCGACACCGGTTCGACGAGGTAGCCGGATGGCGAGCGCATGTACGTGTACCGGCCGTAGCCCTCCTCCGGCGAGTTCGCCGCCATCTCCAACGTGTAGCCGGCCGCGAGGAGCCGCTCGGTGTCGGCCTTCACATCGTCCGACCAGTATCCGAAGTGGTGAGCGCCGGGAACATCGGAGCCGTCCCAGATTGAACCGGCAGCTCCCTGCATCAGCTCGAGGTGCACCGGCCCCTCGATGGAGTACGTCACCACGAGTCGCACCACGACGTTGCCGGTGCCCGGCAGCCAGATCGGCATCGGCCGGTCCTGCACAGAGGCCCAGGTCACGCCGGTCTGCTCGCCGATCTCGCTCATCGCCGCCTCGATGTCGGTGACGCGGATGCCGATGTGGAAGAGCTTGCTGTGGTCGAGCATCAGCGAACCATATCCTTCGCATCCGACGTCGCATCAGGGCCGACACGAGGTCGCCCGATATGGTGCGATCGATGGACCAACAACTGCCGATCCTGTACTTCGACCACCCGTTCCCCGAGGCGTACCGCGACCTCATCGACGGCCGCGCGATCGCGGTCGGGCCCGACGACGCCGACCTCGCCACCGCGCACGGAGTGCTGGCGGGTGCCAAGCGGCCGTGGAACGCCGGTGCGTTCGCGCTCGGCCCGACGGTGAAAGTGATCTCGCGCATCGGGATCGGCTACGACAACGTCGTGGTCGCCGACGCGACAGCCGCGGGCGTGATCGTGTGCAATGCGCCCGACGCACCATCGGTGTCGACCGCCGAGCACACGTTGATGCTGATGCTCGCCGTGGTGAAGAACCTGCCGGCCCAGATCGACCGCGCTCGTGAGGGCTTGCCGGGCGCGACGACCGGCACCGCGTTGGAGCTCGACGGCACAGTGTTGGGGCTAGTGGGATATGGCCGCATCGCCCGTCGCGTCGGTGCTGCGGCACGAGCCATGGGCATGAAGGTGCTCGCGTACGACCCGTACCTCAGCGAGGCAGAGGGCTGCGAACTGGTCGATCTGGCGCGTGTGTTCAGCGAGTCCGACGTCATCTCGCTGCATGCTCCTGCCGTTGCCGATACCCGTCACCTGATCAACGCCCAGTCGCTGGCGACGATGAAGCAGGGCGTGTATCTCGTCAACTGCGCTCGTGGTGGCCTGGTGGATCAGGACGCGCTGCTGGCCGCGTTGGATTCCGGTCAGGTCGCCGGGGCGGGCCTCGACGTGACGGATCCCGAGCCGCTGCCGGTCGGTCATCCGCTGCTGACCCATCCCAAGGTCGTCGTCACCCCACACGTCGCGTCGGCAACCGTCGAAGGTCGGCGGCGGCTCTACGCGCACGCCATCGACAACGCGCTCAACGTGCTCGCCGGCCGGCCCGCGACTGTTGTCACTGCATAAATCCCGACGCTGGCTGAACGCCGACGGGGAAACTTTGCTAGAACCGGGCGATGGACACTTTGAGGACTCAATGGAACGAGGGTCGCGACACCCTCGGCGTATGGCTGGCCAACCCGTCGACGATCACCGCCGAGATGGTCGCGCGAGTTGGGTACGACTACGTGTGCATCGACAACCAGCACGGCGTCAACGACTACCAGCAGACAGTGGCGATGGCGCAGGCGATCCTCCTCGGTGGAGGCACGCCGATCGCTCGCGTGCCGTGGAACGAGCCGGGCATCATCGGCAAGATGCTCGACGGCGGCATCGAGGGGATCATCGTGCCGATGGTCAACTCTGCAGCCGAGTGCGAGGCCGTTGTCCGCGCCGGTCGCTACGTGCCGGCCGGCGCCCGTAGCTTCGGCCCTGTCGTGGCCGGGATGCGGCGCGGCAATCACTACGAATGGTCCACAGACGGGATCGCCTTGATCCCGATGATCGAGACGGTCGAGGCCATCGCCAACCTCGACGAGATCCTCGCCGTCCCCGGCATCGATGCGATCTATGTCGGCCCGGCCGACCTGTCGATCACGCTCGGCCTGCCGCCCGGCAACAACGACGGCAAGCCGGCGTTCGACGACGCGCTCGCAACGATCGTGAAGGGTTGCCAGAACGCCGGCATCGTGCCGGGGATCCACGCGACCGCGGCGCTGATCGAGCGACGCCTCGAGCAGGGCTTCCGCATGATCACCGTCACCAGCGACATGCTGGCGATGAGGGCCTCGCTCGTTGCCGACCTGGCCACCGCACGAGGCGCCCGTCCCGCGGACGCCAAGTCCGGAGCGATGTACTAGACGCTCATCTCCGCGACGTTTGACCCCTCCGACCCCGAATAGGTGGGCGGAAGGGTCAAACGTTTTGGTTGGGGGGAAGGGTCACGCCGGGCGGAGGGCTTCCGCTGGGTCGAGGCGGGCAGCTCTCGTGGCTGGGTAGAGGCCGGCGATCGCACCGACGACGAGGGCCGCGGCAACTCCGCCGAACAACACGGTTGGCGGAATGGTCAGCGGCACGTCTTGGCGCCGGGCGTACACGGCAGTGACGGCGCAACCGAGCGCGACACCTCCGATGCCACCGAGCATCGACAGCGTCGCGGCCTCGGTGAGGAACTGCAGACGGATGTGGCGCTTGGTTGCACCGATCGCCCGACGCACGCCGATCTCCGTGCGCCGTTCGAGCACCGATATCACCATCACGTTGGCAATGCCGATGCCGCCGACCAACAACGAGACTCCGCCCAACGCCAGCAGCAACGCGCGGAGACCATTGTCGACCGCCGCACGAGCCTTCAACGCGTCGGACGGACGCTCGACGGACACCTCGTTCGGTGCTGACGGGTTCGTCGTTGCGGCGAGCACGGCGCGCACGGACTCGACCGATTTCGGCGCCATGCGCACGTAGATGCTCGACACCTTGCCGTCGTGACCGAGCAGGTCGTGGGCCGCATCGAATCCGACCATCACGGCGCTATCGAGCGACGAGAGCAATGGCACGGGATCGAGGATGCCGATCACGGCCCACCAGCGGCCGCCGATCCACACCATCGGCGAGCCTTCGAGCGACTCGATGCCCAAACGGCGGGCGGCGGTCGACCCCAGCACGACGGCCGGTAACGATTCCGTCGACGAGTCGAGGAACCGCCCTTCCGCGAGCGTTGCCCCGACCGTTTGCACCAGCGATGTCGTCGCCGCCTCGACGGCGATGCCGCCGGTCTCCGATGCGGGGATCAGATCCGTTCGACGCACCGTCTGGCTCAATCCGGCGACCGCGCTGACATCGTCGACCGGACCGATCCGGCGAATCATCGCGGGTGCATCCTCGGGCAACGTGGCCGCATCGCCGAACACGCTCTGGCCGGCGCGAACCTCGAGCAGGTTGGTGCCGAACTTGTCGAGTTGTGCGAGCAGGTCGGCGCGACTCGACGACGAGATCCCGACCACCGACACCAGTGCGGCGATGCCGATCGCGATGCCGAGTGCTGTCAGCACGGTGCGCGCCGCGCGTGCGCCGAGCGAGCCGACGCCGACGCGCACGACGTCGATCGGGCGCAACCGGCCCGACGGCAGTGCGGCGGTGGTCGCGGTGGCGGTCATGCCGGCACCAGCGACGACACGAGTTGGCCGTCGAGCACTTCCTCACGGCGAGGGAACCGCGCCGCGACCTGCTGGTCGTGGGTGATGACCACAACCGTCGCACCGTCGGAGTGCAGCGAGTGGAACAACTCGACGATCTCGACGCCCGTGCGGCGGTCGAGGTTCCCGGTCGGTTCGTCCGCCAGCAGCATCGCCGGCTCGGTCACCAATGCTCTGGCGATCGCGGCACGTTGACGTTCGCCACCCGACAGCCGGCTCGGCCGATGAGCCGCACGGTGGGCAAGGCCGACCCGTTCGAGGCATTCGATCGCACGGCGGCGCCGGGCACTCTTCCCCACACCCTGATACAGCAGCGGCAGGGCGACGTTGTCGAGCGCGCTCATCGTCTCGACGAGGTGGAACTGTTGGAAGACGAAGCCGATCATCGATCCACGGATGGCCGACAGACGCCGGTCACCGAGCGTCGACACGTCGTAGCCAGCGAGCACGACGCGTCCGGATGTCGCTCGATCCAGGCAACCGAGCACCTGCAAGAGCGTGCTCTTGCCGGAGCCCGAGGGACCGACGATGGCCAGCGACTCGCCCGCGTCGATGCGCAGGTCGACGTGGCGCAACGCTTCGACACCGCCCGCGTACGTCTTGCACACGTCGACCAACTCGACGACCACGTCGGTCATGACGCGACCACCACGGTGTCGCCCTCAGCAATTCCCTCACCGGTGATCTCGACGATCCCATCACCGAATGCGCCGGGCTCGACTGCCACCAACTGTGTGCTCGCGCCAGACACCTTCTCGACTGCGTAGCCACCCTCGGCCAGGGCGACGAGCGCGCGGATCGGCACCACGAGCACACCGGTGGCCTTCGGTGTCGACACGATGACATCGACGGGAGCAGCGTCGAGCGATTCGACCGGCGATTGCAGCGACACACGTGCTTCGACGGTCGCCGCTGCTCCGTCCTGTTTCACAGTGGCCGCCCTACCGACCGAGGCGACGGATCCGTCGACGCGCGTGTCGTCGGGGAGCTCGATCTCCACCGCGGCACCAGGCGACAACACACCGACCTTGTCGAGCGAGACGTCGAGCTCGACCACCTGCTGATCACCCGTCACGCTGAGGATCTCGGGCGACAACTTGGCGCCGACCTCGGCCTTGCGTTCCGAGACGCGTACCGGCCCGTGCTCGATCACGACATCACCGGGGTTCACGACACCCGTCTTCTTGAACCCTCGGCTGTCCTGCCACGCCTTGATCGCCGCCGAGGTGTACTTGTCGAATTCGTCGTCGACCACCACGTCGGTGCCGAAGCCGAGGTCCGTCAGGTTTTGCTCGAGCTCGGCGACATCGGCACCGTCGTCGACACCAGAGCGCAGAGCTCGCCACATCGGTAGGTCGCCGTAGAACAGGGCAGGGCCGGCGTGACCGTCGACCTGCCACACGCTGTCGCCTTGCTTCAACACTGTTCCCACGTCGGGGAGTTGGGTGATGATGCCTGATCCGTCGGTGCCGATGACCTTCGAGTCGCCGTACCCGAGCGCGCCACGCAACTTCTCCTCGTCGACGAGGTCAGTACGCGTCACCTTCGCCGTCTCCCGTGGCACCGATGTGTCGGGTGAATCATCGGCAGCCGTGGTGGGTTGGCGCGTCGTCATCGTCACGGCGACCGCGGCTGCAGCGATGGCAACCACGCCCACGATCAACCAGCGCCGCCTCATCCGGCGGCCTTTGTCGCCACGGCGAAACCGCCGCCACCGGGTCCGCCGCATGCCTCACTCGCGTCCTGGAACTCCTTGGAGTTGAAGTCGATCAGTGGTCCGTCGTTGGTGGGATCGCTGTCGGGAGGGCCGCCGATGGACACGCTCAGCCCACCGCCGTCAGCCGAGAACGTCGGATCCGGCATGTCGATGCCGTGATCGCGCATGCACTTCGAGAAGGCGAGCGCCTGCTCCTGCATCTTCTTCTGGTCCTCTTCGCTGGGAGGATCGAACTGTCCCTGAGCATCCTTCATGAAGTGCTCGCAGGCCTTGTTGGCCGCCTCGAGATCCTTCGGGTCCGGGCCGTTGACGCCGGCCTCAGTCGGTCCGCCGACCGCGATCATCACACCGCCGTCGGCATTGACCGTCGGATCCGGCATGTCGACGCCGTGCTCGCGCATGCACTGCGCGAACTTCAACGGTGCCTCGCTGGGATCCACCGGTTCGGTGCTGTCCGTCGAGTCGTCCGTCGAGTCGCCAGTCGGATCGCCGGTGCCGGTCGTGGCATCGGCGGAGGGCGTCGTCGACAGGCTGGCAACCTCTCGGTCGTCGGCAGCCGGGGTCCCGCACGCGGCCAAGACGGCGGCCGCGGTGAGCACAAGTAGTAGTCGTTTCATCAGTTCTCCTCGGTCCCCTTCGATGGATTGGCGATGTAGGGGTGGCCGGAGTATCGACAGCGGTGCTGACAACTGGCTGAGAGTTGCTGAGCGTTTCCTCAGGAACCCGCGGAGGAGATCGACGGTCGCCGTGGCAGCATCCGCTGGTGCGTGTACTGGTGGTCGAGGACGAGGTGCGGCTGGCTGCTGCGATCGCGAGCGGCCTCAGCGCCGAGGGCTACGAGGTCGATGTGGCTCACGACGGGCTGACCGGTGTGTGGCGAGCCCGCGAGCATTCGTATGCGGCGATCGTGTTGGACCTGTTGCTGCCGGGTATGAACGGCTTCCAGGTCTGCGCCACCCTTCGCGCCGAAGACAATTGGACGCCGATCCTGGTGCTGACGGCGAAGGACGGCGACTACGACCTCGCTGAGGCGCTCGACACCGGCGCCGACGACTTCCTGTCGAAGCCCTTCTCGATGGTGGTGCTGCTTGCGCGGCTGCGCGCGGTTGCCCGCCGACGAGCGGAGATGGAACCGAACCTGCTGCGTCGCGGTTCGCTGTGCATCGACGTTCGCCGCCGCACGTGCACCCGCGGCGCGGACGAGATCCGGCTGACACCGCGCGAGTTCGCGCTGCTCGAACATCTGGTGCGCCAGGGCGACTTCATCAGTTCGAAGGACGATCTGCTGGCTGAAGTATGGGGGCCCGACTTCGTCGGCGACCCGAACATCGTGGAGGTGTACGTGAGGTACTTGCGCAAGAAGCTCGACGGTGACGGAGGCCAGTCGTTGATCGAGACGATCAGGGGCGCCGGCTACAGGGTGGTCGACCATGCATAGCGTCCGTCGGATCACCGACTCCGTGCGAGTTCGCGTGACGTTGCTCGCCACGTTCCTCGTCGCCGTTGTCCTCGTCGTCGGTGCGTTGCTGCTGACCCGCGCCGTGGAGGACCGTCTCGTCAGCGATCGCGAACACGCTGCGGCCCGAAGCGGTCGGTGCCACTGTGCAGCAGGTCGAACAGGGCGTGCCGTTCGGAGCGATCACGCATCAGACCTTCGACCAGCAAGCCGGCGTCGGCATCTTCGACTCTGCCGGCGTAGCAGTCGCCGGTCAGCCCTCGTTGCCGATCAAGTCGATCACGCTGTTGCCGGGCGTCGACGGATCTGCATCCGTGTTGTCGTCGTCACCGACCAGTCAGATGATCTTCATCAACGAACCGGACAGTTTGGACGTCGCCTACGACGCGGCTCCGGTTGCGGTTGGTGGCGGCAACTTCTTCGTCGTGGGCATGGCGTCGCTGGGCGAGGTTCGCCACAGCGTTCGCGCCTTGTGGTCGGGCCTGCGTCTCGGCATTCCCCTGGTCGTGTTGGTTGTCGCGCTCGTCGCCTGGCTCCTTGCCGGACGCGCCCTCCGACCGGTCGAGGCGATGCGGCTGGAGGTCGAGAACATCTCGGCGACCACCCTGCAGCGGCGAGTCCGCGAGCCGCGCAGCCACGATGAGGTCGCTCGCCTGGCGCGCACGATGAACTCGATGCTCGGTCGTCTGCAGACGTCGCGCGATCACGAGCGCCAGTTCCTGTCGGATGCATCACATGAGCTCCGCTCCCCTCTCGCGTCGATGCGCGCCCAACTGGAGACGGGCACGTGGCCGAGTGACGCGGACGGGGTGAAGGCCGAGGCGGCTCGGTTGTCGCACATCGTCGACGACCTGATGGATCTCGCCAAGGCCGACGAGGCCGCACCTCCCACCACGGAGACCGATCTCGACGAAGTCGTGGTCGAAGAGGTCAGCGCTATCTCGCCGACCACCGACATCGCGATCGACACCACCAACGTCAGTGCCGCACGATTGATCGGCGATCGTCAAGCTCTGGCACGGCTGGTCCGCAACCTCGTCGACAATGCGTCGCGACACGCGACGAGCCGTGTCGATGTCTCGCTGACCAATGTCGACGGGGTCGTCACGCTGACCGTCGACGACGATGGCGAAGGCGTCGCCGAAGACGATCGCGAGCGAATCTTCGAACGCTTCACACGCACCGACTCGTCGCGCTCGCGCGACACCGGCGGCGTCGGTCTCGGACTGGCCGTCGTCCGCGCCACAGCCCAACGCCACGGTGGCGACGTGCACTGCGAGACCGCCCCGAACGGCGGAGCCCGTTTCGTCGTAACCCTCCCCGGCGATGCCGAATCTTCGAGCGCTTCGAGCGTGTAACTCCAGCAACGCGCTCATGCTGCGCCTCGTTTGGGTGGGCCGGTTGTCATGACTTGTCCGTCCGGCAGGGTGATCGTGAGTTCGCGGTTCGGACCCAGCGTGATGGTCCAGCCGTCGTGGTGGACTCTTCTGGTGGTGGATCTCGCACAACGGAATCAGATTCGCCATGTCTGTGCGTCCACCGTGTCGCCACCAGATGATGTGATGCAACTTGGTCCGTGAGTAGCGCACACAGCAGCCCGGCACCGCACACGTCGCGTACAGACCCTTGAAGGCTCGTCGTTGAGCCCGGTTCGCCAACCGCGTCTCGCGACCCAGATCGAGGTGACCGGGTGCGTCGATGATCACCCCGTTGCGGACGGTGATCGCATACACGCTGGCGGTCGGTCGCAACGTTCGAGTACCTCGTGGGGGAGGTCGACGTCGGCACCCCAATCGAGTGACGGTCGCCCATCGGCGAGCGGGTTGGTGTGATCTTCGACGACGACGATCTCCGGACGACCGGACCGCGCCCCTTTGCCGTCGAGCAACGACAGCAGGGCGTGAGCGCGCAGGAACTGATTGTTTCTCCAACAGATCCGTCGGACACCCCTCCGGGTGCGCATCGTGAAATAGAGCCTCGATCTGAGCGTCGAGGCGACGTTCGAGACTGACGTAGGCGAGCGGGTCGAGGGTCAGTGAAATGCGTCCCATACCGGTGGCCTTGTCGACCCACGACACGCACCGCACCGCTCGCCGCTGACGCTCCAAGCCGGTCCAAACCGTCGCGGTCGGCTTCCAACACGCGTGCCGCTTCGCGCACGGTGCGGGCGAACTCGTCAGGTGTCGAGTGCTGCGCCAACCGCACCAACCGCTCACCATCGGCACCGAGCTGGTCAGCCACCGCCGGTGTGACGCTGCGCATCACCCGACCGAGCACATCGAGATGCCCACCCGACACACGGCCGTCGTTCAACGACACACCAAACTCCGGGACCGCAGCCGCGGTCTCGGCACGCTGCAACAACCGGCCACCATCACGCACCGACGTGTTCGCCGCCTCGGCCAGCGACTTCTCCGGAAACGACGACACCGCCGCGATCCGCTGAGCGAACTCGACCTCACGACCCTCGACCCACGACTTCAACCGCCGCAAATCCGCGACACCAGCCTTCAACACAACACAATCGGCACAATCAGAAGCGACGTCCGCCACCCGAGAAACAAGGGTCTGCACCTCCGCCGTCCGCATGCCCTCACTATGGCAAGGGGGTGTCACACGGTTGCCGCAGCGTGAGTTGCCGGGGATGAAGCGCGAGACTGCCGCACGATGAACGATGCAGAGCGGGGCCGGGTCGCCGACCCTGCATGGAAGCGGTGGGGGCCGTATGTGTCGGAACGGTCGTGGGGCACGGTGCGCGAGGACTACAGCGAGAACGGCGACGCGTGGGATTTCTTCCCGCACGATCACGCTCGCTCGCGAACGTATCGATGGAACGAGGACGGCCTTGCCGGCATCTGCGACGACGCAACAAACACTCTGCTTCGCGTTCGCATTCTGGAACGGGCGCGACCCGATCCTGAAGGAACGCATCTTCGGTCTCACGGGCAACCAGGGCAACCACGGCGAGGACGCCAAGGAGTACTGGTTCTACGAGGACTGCACGCCGACCCATTCGTGGATGCGTTGGCGGTACTTCTATCCGCAGGCCGCGTTCCCGTACGAGCAACTGGTCGATGAGAACGGGCGACGTCACTTCGAAGATCCGGAGTACGAGCTCCTCGACACCGGCATCTTCGACGAGGACCGTTACTGGGACATCACCGTCGACTATGCCAAGGCCGACATCGACGACATCGTCGTGCGGGCCACCATCCGAAACGCAGGCCCCGATGCGGCGACATTGCATGTGCTGCCGACCCTGTGGTTTCGCAATTCGTGGTCGTGGGGCTTCGACGATCGACGACCGAACATCACCGCCGACGGCACCGCGCTCGTCGCCACTCATCACACGTTCGACCGAATGCGGCTGACGGGCGAAGGCGAGCCACAACTCCTCTTCTGCGACAACGAGACCAACGACAAGCGGCTGTGGGGCACCGACGGTGCCGAGTTCCCGAAGGACGCCATCAACGACCACGTCGTCGATGGGCGCGACACGCTCAATCCAGCGCAGACCGGCACGAAGGCTGCACTCTGGTACCAGTTCGAAGTTGCCAGCGGTGCGACCGACGAGATCGTCATCCGCCTGCACCGCGACGAGGTCACGCCGACCGTTGCGGCGGAGGACGTGCTGGCGTGCTCGCAGCTCCGAAGCCGACGATTTCTACGCCGGCGTTGACGCCTGCGGCGGCCAGCCATGAAGAGGCCGCGCTGCTGCGCCAGGCACTGAGCGGAATGCTGTGGTCGAAGCAGTACTACCACTACGACGTGGCGAGGTGGCTCGACGGTGACCCGTCTCAGCCGACTCCTCCGGCGAGCCGGCTGACCGGTCGCAACGCCGGTTGGCGAAACCTCAACAACCGCGACGTGATCTCGATGCCCGACAAGTGGGAGTACCCGTGGTACGCGGCGTGGGATCTCGGATTCCATTGCGTCGCGCTCGCCCATGTCGATCCGTCGTTCGCCAAGGAGCAACTGATCCTGCTGTGCCGCGAGTGGTACATGCACCCGAACGGGCAGCTGCCGGCCTACGAGTGGAAGTTCGGCGACGTCAACCCACCGGTGCACGCGTGGGCGGCACTGCGCGTCTTCGAGATCGACGGCAGCACCGACTTCGACTTCCTCGAACGAGTGCTGCACAAGCTGTTGTTGAACTTCACCTGGTGGGTCAATCGCAAGGACGCCGATGGCAACAACGTCTTCTCCGGCGGGTTCCTCGGGCTCGACAACATCGGTCCGATCGATCGTTCCTCGCCCCTACCGATCGACGGCGTGCTCGAGCAATCCGACGGCACGTCGTGGATGGCGATGTACTGCCTCGACCTGCTGGAGATCGTCGCTGACGCTGGCCCGCGCAGGATCGCACCTACGAGGATCTCGCCACCAAGTTCTTCGAGCACTTCGCACTGATCGCCGAAGCCATGTACTCGCGGGGATTGTGGGACGAGGAGGACGGCTTCTACTACGACGTGCTCGCGACGCCGAGCGGCGAACGCATCTCGCTGAAGCTGCGATCGATGGTCGGTCTCCTACCGATCGCTGCCACGACAACTCTCGGGCGCGAGACCCTCGACAAGCTGCCGGGATTCACCGATCGGATGAACTGGTTCGTCGAGAACCGTCCCGACTACTCCGAGCTGTTCCACATGCACGAACGCGACGGCGGCGAGGGACGACTGTTGTCGATCGTGTCACCGGAGCGACTTCGACGCGTGTTGCGTTGGCTGCTCGACGAGAATGAGTTCCTCTCGCCCCATGGCGTGCGCGCCCTGTCGGCCACGTACCGCGATCAGCCGTTCTCGGTCGACCTCGGCGGGATGATGTACACAGTCCGCTACGACCCCGGCGAGTCGACCACTGGGCTGTTCGGCGGGAACTCGAACTGGCGCGGTCCGGTGTGGTTCCCGGTGAACTTCATCGTGATCGAAGGTGTGCGGCGGTTCGCCCGATTCTTCGGCGACGACTTCCTGGTCGAGTACCCGACTGGCTCCGGTACGCAGGTCACCCTCGGCGATCTCGCCGACGAGCTCGGCCAGCGGATGATCGACCTCTTCGTTCCGGATGAGCAAGGACGCCGACCCGTGTTCGGCAGCGACGAGAAGTTCCAGACCGATCCCGTGTGGAACCGGCTGATCCCCTTTCACGAGTACTTCCACGGAGACACGGCCACGGGCTCGGGGCATCGCATCAGACCGGCTGGACCGGCCTGGTTGCCGACCTCATCATCCGCCGCGGTCACGCCACGCACCGCATCGGTGAGGGCCGATGGCAGGATCGAGTGCACCCTCACGTCAGCGGATCATATGCATGGCTGTGTGGAGTGTTCGGCGCCGACCCGGGTGCGCCAGGGCACTCCACCCGCCGCGATCAGCCACGCGAGTAGAACTCGGTCAATCGTTTGGCTTCGGCGGCGACATCGCGCCGCTGCCGGGCGGTCAGCTTCGCCAACTCGTCGAACTCGACGTGCTCGTTGCGCCACGCCCACGTCGCAGCGACCGAGCCGTCGACCAGCACAGTGCCGACGGATTGCGGGATCTTGGTGTGGAAGATCAGCTTGCGGAAGTCCTCCGACAGGATGCGGGACCGACGGCAATGAACGAGCAACGTCGCGTCCCACGTCGGTAGAAATCGCACCGGCGCAGCGGTGTCGGGATCCGGCAGGTCGAGACCGGGAAGATCGACCAACACGGTGCCACCTTCGTCCGAATACGTCACGAGATCCATCGCCGCGGCAACGGGTTCCAACTTGGCTCGCGGCACGCCGGCCCACGTCGCTGCATCGGCGACCGCTGCCGGACCGAACGCCTGCAGGTACCGAGTCAGCAACAGCCGAAGCCCGTCGGCCTCGGAGACCTCGACGTGCGGAACCCACTGCTCGGCCAGTCCGTATCGATCGGCCCGGCGACGCTCCCACGTACCCGACGGCGGGACCCTGACCATGTCGATCCACAGACCGGCAGCTTCCCAGAACGGCTTGGCGAACCCGGCTCGCTCCATCGCCGCAACCAGGTCGATCGCGCGGCCGCGGTCCATCCGCCAATGCTTCGCGCAGCACTGCGGCCAGGTCGTCGTACGAGATCGCCGGCAGCTGCCGCGACTTGGCGATGCGCAACCACCAATCGCGCCGCGCCTCGCGGATCCCCGCGCAGATCGGCCAGAAGTCGTCGGCCGCAACCATGTGGATCGTCATCCGCATCAACGTCGCCTGTACGACCGAACGATCCTCCAACGCACGTGTCAGCGCGGCACGTTGGAAATCGACCAGCCGAGTCCACAGCCCGATGTACCCCGACGGCGCGTACTGCGTTTGCAGACCGCCGACGCGCTGCAGCGTCGACGGGATGTCGAGATCGGCTCGCTCCAACAACAACTGACGATCGAGTACAGCACGGTTGATCTGTCGCGCCGACAGCACGGATGGAGACACGGGTCAGTCGCGCAGCGATCGTGCCGCGCCCAGAGCCAGCGCGAGGCACAGTGGTGCGAAGTAGCGCTTGTCGGTCTCCCTGAACTTCTCCGACACGCTGCCCGGCGAGACCAGGTCGGTGCGACCGGCGAAGCCCAGCGCGGCGCGTGCACCCAACACGCCGGCGACCGTCGCGACACCGACTCGCCGCAGCCGGCTGTTGGGCGACGGCAGGCCGGCGACCAATGCGCCTGCGGTCACCAGCAGTCCGGCCATCGCATAGCAAACCGCGGGCGGGGGTGTGGTGTCCTGTCCGACCACGGTGTCGTTCAGCTGCTCGCGGTCGGCAAATGGGAACGTGGATCCTCTGCCCCACATCGCGTGCAGCACGCCGATCCCCACCAGCGTCGCTGCGGTCTGACGACGTCCTAACGAACTTGTAACAAACATGAACCCATCCTGCCAGCCGCTCTCGGTAAGACTTGGCTCAACACGAAGAGAAGTTGTGCCGATGTACTCAGCACGATGATCAGGAGGTGAAAGCCATGCCACGCCAACACGTGAATCTCCAGGAAGGGGATATCGCAGTGCTGGCGCGTGCCCTCGACATCGATGGCGAGAGCCTGCGCGACGAGCTCGATCGGCGGCCCTGGCACGTCAACGATGTATTGCGGCGGCCCGAGGTCGTCGAGCACGTCCTCCACGGAACCGGTGCCGACCAGTTCACCGTGTCGCCGCTGCTGTTCTTCGCCGTGCTCGTGCATCGCGCTGCCGACGAGCTGATGTCGACCGATTGGGTCGACGAGTGGGCCGGGCCCGGCTTCAGGCTTCCCGTGTTCGACGTCGAGCCATTGGTCGAATTCGCCGAGGCTCCGGCTCGTCTGCAGTTCACCGCACAACTCCTCGCCAGCTTCGCCGTGCCGGAGGCGGCACCCGTGCCTGCCGACCGGCTCGATCTCGACGAGCTCGTCGATTGGCTCGGTGCCGTGCAACCGCTCGATCACATCGTGCTGCTGCGCCAACTCGGCGACCTTGCGCTGTTCCGCGCCGGCGTCTTTCCCGACAGCATCGGAGCAACGGCGATGTCGTCGGCACAGGCCGAGCACCTCGGACGCTCGGTGCGGATGACCGACGACGAGTTGAACCACCTCGTCGATCACGGGTCGGCGACGCCCGGCCTCGATGCCCTCGAGACGCTCAGCTCGGCGTGGTACCGGGCAGCGGCCGAGAGCTCGCCCACTGCGCCGGTGCTGCTGCGCGACGTCTCCTGTCGAATTCGAGCGGCACGACGTTTCCTCAACTACGCGGCAGATCACTACCTGCACCGCGGCCAGCAATTCCTCGCGGCCTAACCCGCCTCCTCATCAGACCCAGCGAAGACCGCGGGGTTGAAACGGGCGCGCGATTGGGAAGACAGAATTGGTCATGAGCGAGAACTTCGATGTCGTGGTGATCGGGGCCGGCGCGTCCGGCGAGAACGTCGCCGGCAGGGTCGCTGCCGGCGGCCTCACCGCGGCCGTCGTCGAGGCCGAGCTCGTCGGCGGCGAGTGCTCGTACTGGGCGTGCATGCCGTCGAAGGGTTTGCTGCGCCCGGGCGAAATGATCGCGGCAGCCCAACGCGTTCCGGGCGCGGCCGAGGCGGTCACTGGGACCATCGACGCTGCTGCGGCATTGGCTCGGCGCGACAAGTTGACCCACGACTGGGACGACTCCAGTCAGGTGCGTTGGCTCGACGGCGCCGGAGTGACCTTGGTGCGCGGCCAAGCTCGGATCACCGGCGAACGCGTCATCGACGTCACCGCTGCGGACGGATCGATTCGCACGCTCGAGGTCAACAAGGCGGTCGTGGTGGCGACAGGCTCGGCGTCGGCGATCCCGCCGATTCCCGGACTCCGCGACATCCGCGTGTGGGACAGCCGTGCGGCGACCTCAGCGAAGGAAGTGCCGCAGCGGTTGGTGGTACTCGGCGGAGGTGTCGTCGGCGTCGAGATGGCGCAGGCTTGGAAGCGCCTCGGAGCAACAGAGGTCACGATCATCGAGGCCGGAAAGCGTCTCGTCGCGAACCTCGAGCCCTTCGCCGGCGAGCAACTCGGCGCGGCGTTGGCCGACGAGGGCATCCGGATCGTGACCGACCTGAAGGCAGTCGGTTTCGAGCGAGACGGCGGAGATGGACCGGTACGAGTGACGCTGGACGACGGCCAAGTCGTCGAGGGCGATGAACTGCTCGTTGCGGTCGGCAGGCGTCCATCGACCGACGATCTCGGCCTCGACACGATCGGTTTGGAACCCGGCCGCTACATCACCGTCGACGACTCGCTGCGCGCCACTGGAGTTTCCGGCGGCTGGCTGTATGCGGTCGGCGATGTCAACGGCCGCGTGTTGCTGACGCATCAGGGCAAGTACCAGGCTCGGATCTGCAGCGACGTGATCCTCGGCAAGGAAATCACCGCGTGGGCCGACCATGTCGCGGTACCGAGCGTCGTCTTCACCGATCCGCAGATCGGCTCGGTGGGCCTCACCGAGGCGAAGGCCCGCGACAAGGGGATCAACGTCCGCATCCTGCGTTACGAAACCGGCGACATCGCTGCTGCGGCCACACGCGGTACGCACACCATCGGCACCAGCCAACTGGTGGTCGATGACGACCGCCGTGTGGTCGTCGGCGCAACGTTCGTTGGCCCCGAGATCGGCGAGCTCGTGCACGCTGCGACGATCGCCATCGTCGGCGAGGTGCCCCTCGATCGTCTCTGGCATGCGGTGCCTGCCTATCCCACCATGTCCGAGCTCTGGTTGCGCTTCCTCGAAGCAGCCGGTTTGTAAAGCGCGCCCACACGAGGACCCGATATGGAGAATGATGGACCCATGGGAACTCAAACTCTGGTGAGCTCCGATCTGCTCACTCATTACCTCGACGTTCGATCGACCACAGAGCGCCTCGCCGCCCCGCTGCATCCCGAAGATCAAGTCGTGCAGTCGATGCCCGACGTCAGCCCGACGAAATGGCATCGCGCTCACGTCACATGGTTCTTCGAGACCTTCCTCCTGAAGGACCATCTGCCGGGCTACATCGAGCACCATCCGCAATACGGTTTCCTGTTCAACTCGTACTACGAACAGGTCGGCGAACGTCATCCACGTTCGACGCGCGGGTTGCTGTCGCGACCGACGGTCGACGAAGTTGCCGCCTACCGCGTACGTCGACGCGGCGATGGTCGAGCTCCTCGAAGATTGCAACGACCCGTCGTTGTTGGAGCTCGTCGAGCTCGGTCTGCATCACGAGCAGCAGCACGAAGAGCTGCTGTTGATGGACATCAAGCACGTGCTCTCGGTGAACCCGCTGCAACCTGCGTACCGCGCTGCCGCGGGACGTAGTGGGAGCGCGCCCGATGCGGTCGAGTGGATCGAGTTCGGCGGTGGCCTTGCCGACATCGGCTACGACGGAGACGACGGCTTCTGCTTCGACAACGAAGGCCCGCGCCACACCACGTTCCTCCAACCGTTCGCGTTGGCCGATCGCCTGGTGACCAACTCGGAGTGGCTCGAGTTCGTCGACGACGGCGGCTATCAACGACCCGAGCTGTGGCTGTCGGATGGCTGGGCCACAGTGCAAGCCGACGAATGGACGGCGCCGATGTACTGGCGCGACGACAACACCCTGTTCACGCTCGCCGGCATACAGCCGCTCGGCCTCGACGAACCGGTCTGCCACGTCAGCTTCTACGAGGCCGACGCGTACGCCCGGTGGGCCGACGCGCGCCTGCCGACCGAGGCGGAGTGGGAGGTCGCATCGCAATCCGCCGATCTCAGTCGACCGGCGAACCTGCTGGACGCCGATCAGCTCCATCCCGCCGCGGCGCCGGCCGGTGACGGCCTGAGACAGATGTTCGGAGACGTGTGGGAGTGGACGTCGAGCGCATACTTGGCCTACCCCGGCTACAAGCCGTCGGAGGGTGCGGTCGGTGAGTACAACGGCAAGTTCATGAGCGGCCAGATGGTGTTGCGCGGCGGATGTGCAGTCACGCCGCCAGGCCACATCCGAGCGACCTACCGCAACTTCTTCCCGCCACACGCCCGTTGGGCTTTCTCGGGCGTGCGGCTGGCGCGGTGACCCGATGAGGATCCCACGAACCGAAGTGACGGGCCCGGTCCTCGACGCGGCGGACCCGGTGGGGCTGGCCAAGTTCTACGAGCAGCTGTTGGGATGGAAGATGGTCGAGTGCGAAGGCCCGCGACCCGGCTATCCGTCCGAGGACGGCTGGGCCAAGTTGCGCTCGCCGGCCGAGACCATGAAGATCGAGTTCCAGTACGAGCAGCACTACGTGCCCCCGACCTGGCCGCCCGCCGCCGGTCAACAGCAGATGATGATGCATCTCGACATCGCCGTCGACGACCTCGACGACGGCATCGCCTGGGCGACGGAACTCGGGGCCAGCGTCGCCGATCATCAGCCGCAGGAAGGCGTCACCGTGATGCTGGATCCCGCCGGCCATCCCTTCTGCTTGTTCGCCGCCGAGTTCTGACGGGCAGTGCACATCCGAACCATCGCCGCCGCAGCGCTGTTGATCAGCGCGATCGTCGTGACCGACGTCGGTTCGGCGGTCGCCGCGCCGGTCGACGGTTCGGCAACGGCCGGTGCCGAGGCCCGACGTCTGTCGACGACGGTGGCCGGCAACCCGGACGGCGTTGCGCTGCCTGCCGAAGCGTTGCCGGTCGACACGTCGAACCCGAACCAGGTGATCGGAGACGGAACACCCGCGAGCTGCACATCGCGGGCGGTCGTCGATGCCGTCGCCCGCGGCGGGATCATCACGTTCAACTGCGGACCCGAGCCGATGATCATCCTCATGACCGACACCGCAAAGGTCGTCAACACATCGGCGGTCGTGGTGCTCGACGGAGGCGGCAAGGTGACGCTGAGCGGAGGCGGTCAGCGGCGAATCCTCTACATGAACACATGCGATCAGGCGCAGATCTGGACCACCTCGCACTGTCAGGATCAGGAGACTCCCCAGCTGACGATCCAGAACATGAACTTCATCGGCGGCAACAGCACCGGTGATTTCGTCGAGGGTGGTGGCGGCGGCGCGGTGTTCGTGCGCGGTGGTCGCGTCAAGGTGCTCCACAGCATCTTCACCAACAACCAATGTGATCCCGCCGGGCCCGACCTCGGTGGTGCCGCACTGCGGGTGCTCAGCCAGTCGCATGGTCTTCCTGTGATCGTGGCGACGAGCACGTTCACCGGAGGCAACTGCTCGAACGGCTCCGCGCTGTCGAGCATCGGTGTCTCGTGGCAGATCTACAACAGCGTGTTCACCGGCAACAACGCGATCGGGTCTGGCGCGAATCCGATCGCGGCCGGGCGCGCCCGGTGGTGGGAGCGGTGGCGCGATCTACCTCGACGGCAATCTGTTCACGCTCGATCTGGCCGGCAGCATCGTCACCGACAACACGGCGAACGAGGGCGGCGGTGCGATCTTCTTCGTGTCGAACGATCGCACCGGCGAGCTGCGGATCACGAACTCGACTCTCGAACGCAATCCGAGCCGCGGCTTCGAGACCGCCGGCTTCCCCGGCATCTTCTTCCTCGGCCGCGGCGCTCCCCAAGTGACCAACTCGACCCTCCGCTAGGTTCGGCCGCTAGGTTCGGCCGCTAGGTCGCCGTAGGCTGAAGGATGGATTCAGCGGGTGCTGACGGGTGCGAGCAGCAACCGGCCCGCACGGAGGAACTGCAACGCCGCGAGCGCCGGATCGTCGGCCGCGACCAGAGCGGAGAGCGACAACACCGCGCCGTTGAAGTGCTCTGCGTTCCAATACGCGTTGGGCGACGTCGAGCCCCACGGACCGACGTAGAGGTATGGCGCGGGGTGTCCCTCGTCGCCGGGAGACGCGCCGTAGTTGGCTCGGCGAGTCTCGTCGGCATCCTCGGTGAAGAAGGCCTGATCGAAGTGCTCCGGCCACAGGATCAGCGGCGACGGATGGGCCTCGACGATCTCGGCCGCGAACGCCGCGAGCACGTCGGCCGTGAAGCCGTACCAGGCGGCAAGGATTCCTGCCGCGCCGCGGTCGATCTGGAGCGCCTCGTCGGCGTCGAACGATGTCGCCGCCTCGAGCTCGGCGGGGAAGCCGGCCTCGATGCCGACGAATGCCGCGGCGGCGCCGATGGTCGTCAGCGCGGTCCTCCGCGATCCATCGGGACCATCGATCACCAACTCGTCGGCGTCGACGCGAACGCGCCCGCCGTCGGAGAGCGGTGGTGTCGCGAACCCGCCGGGGTACGACGTCAGCCGGATCTCGCGATCATCCACGTACCTGACCTTGGCGACGACGTGCTCGGCGACGCGGTGCAGGTCGTCTCGAGTCACGATGTACGTGTCGAGGTCGTCGATCGGCAGCAGTGACGTCATCGCCAGACCTACTTGATCGCCAGCGCGTTGGGCGGCGAGGCAACGCCGTGTGGAACGTTGAGTGGTGCCGACACGAACATGCACGTGTACACGCCGTCGGCCGCGCAGTCGGCGGCGAGCGCCGACAGGTCGAACATCTCGCCGAGCGGTATGCCGAGCATCGGCAGCAGCAGCGAATGGGCGAACACCTCGTGCATCCGCTCGGGATGGTTCCGCTTCACATCAGTGACGGCCTCGGGGTCCTGCCCCGTGCCCTGCGGCCACACCTCCACGCCCGGGTTGTCGGCACCGATCGCGGCGATGTGCAGATCCCACAAGAACTCAGCAGTGCGCTCGCCCGACGGAAGTCCAGGTGCTCTCATCCGCGTCCGGTCGGCGACCTCGGCGCGCTTGGCCTCGTCGGCCGACGACTCGTACCACTCCGTCCACCCGGTGCGCATCAACAGGACATCGCCCTGTTCGAGCGGCGATCCCTGGGCCTCGAGCGTCGCGATGATGTCGTCGGGTTCGATCACGTCGGACTCTCCGCAATCCAGCGGCCGGCCCTGGGCGGCGCGCCAGCGACCCACATCGCACAGCACGGCTCGACCGGCGATGCCTCGGCGAGCCCAGTGGTGCATGCCGTGATCCGCGTCGGGGACACCGTCGTAGAAGCCGTTCGGAACGTTGCGGATGTGGCGGAAACCATCCCACTGCGACGACGACTGCGTGTTCCACTGGTGCAGCACGTCGTCGTGCCCGGCCGACAGGTCGAGCACCTCGTGCCGGTGCCTCGACCGTCCGAACAGCGGCGGATCAGGAAGGTCGGCCGACCAGTTCGAGCGCGAAGACCGACCCCTTCGTCACCAGGCGGGCGGCGTCGACCAGCTTCTCGGGCGTCAGCAGGTTGAGGCAGCCGAAGTAGTCGGGCCCACCGGAGCCGAGCAGCCCCCAACTCGCCGGCAGATCGTTCTGCTTCGGAAGGTCGCGATACGAGGGCAGGGATGTCATGAATCGCATCGTATGTTTCGGAGCTGACACGATGACTGCCGTGACGAATCTGGTCCTGGGTGACGACAAGCACGCACGCTGTTGGTGGGGCACATCGACCCCCGACTACGTCACCTATCACGACACCGAATGGGGCTTCGGAGTTGCCGACGACCATCGCCTGTTCGAGAAGCTGTGCCTCGAAGGATTTCAATCGGGCCTGTCGTGGCTGACGATCCTGCGCAAGCGCGAGAACTTCCGCGCCGCGTTCGCCGGCTTCGATCCCGCCGTCGTTGCCGAGTTCGACGAGAGCGACGTCGACAGGTTGTTGGGCGACGCCGGGATCGTCCGTCACCAGGGCAAGATCCGTTCGACCATCAACAACGCGTCGCGGGCGCTCGAGTTGATCGATGAGTTCGGCTCGATCGCCAACTACATGTGGCCGCACGCGACGTTCGACGGCCCGCCCACCGAGATCCTCCCGCTCACTCCGACATCGACCGCGATCTCCAAGGATCTGAAGAAGCGCGGTTGGTCCTTCGTCGGGCCGACAACGGTCTACGCGTTCATGCAGGCGATGGGTCTGGTCAACGACCACGCCGAGGGATGCTGGGTTCGGCAGCGATCTGAGACAGCGCGACGCAAGGTCTACAAGCTCCATGGAAAGGGCAAGCGATGAGCGACTTCGATCGGTTCGAGGCCATGAGCTTCGATTGCTACGGCACGTTGATCGATTGGGAGACGGGCATCGCCAACGCACTGCGTCCGTGGGCCCGGCGCAACGGGCTCGACCTCGACGACCAGGCGTTGATCGCAGCGCACGGTCGATACGAAACCCATGTGCAGGACGAGATGCCGAGCGCGCTCTACCCGGTGGTCCTCGGCGAGACGTTGCGTCGAGTCGGCGCCGAACTGGGCGCTCCGGTGACGGACGAGGACGCAGCCGCGTACGGCGCGTCGGTCAAGGAGTGGCCGGCATTTCCGGACACCGCCGAGGCATTGCAGCGGCTGGCGACGAAGTTCAAGCTGATCATCCTCAGCAACATCGACCGCGGCCTCGTTCGCGGCCAGCGCCCCGCGGCTCGGCGTCCAGTTCGACGCAATCATCACCGCGGAGGATGTCGGCTCGTACAAGCCACAACGCGGTCACTTCGACCGCCTGTTCGAAGAGCTCGACCGTCTCGGCGTGGCCCGCGATCGGCTGGTGCACGTTGCCGAGAGCTTGTTCCACGACCACGAGCCTGCGGCCGAGCTCGGCCTGCCGTCAGTGTGGATCCACCGCCGTCACGACAAGGGTGGAACCGGCGCAACCGCGACACCATCGGGCGAGGTCTCACCGACGTGGCGATTCACGTCGATGGCCGAGTTCGCCGACGGCCGCGGTCCCCGCGTAGAGCGCGCTGAGCTCGGACGCGATCGCGGCGAGCTTGCTGCGGACCTCGGGTGGTTCGAGCACTTCGACAGACCGTCCGAAACCGGCGAGCTCACTGGCCACCGAGTACTCGTGGTGGCCGCGGACCTCGACCTCGACTCGACCGTCGCCGGTCGCCATGCCGATGCGCAACCGGGTTCCGAAGGTGTGCCGCAGCCACGACACCCACTGCGGATCGACCAACGCGCGCACGACGATCGGCGTCCGCACGAGCTCGACTTCCGTCGTGATCATCTGCCATGCATCGGACGAGCACGAAACCCTCCGGTCGCACCACGGGTTCCTCGGTGATCTCGACCGACTGGATCCTGTCGACGCGGAACGTTCGCCGGCCTGCTTCCGTGTCGGCGACGAGGTACCACGATCCACCCTTCGTCGCCAGGCCGAGCGGATGCACCGTGCGCGTGCGTCGGAACTCCGGCGCGGGCGACGTAGTCGAGCACGATCTGGCGACCGGCGATCACCGCGCTCTGCACGGCGTCGAGGTGCAGCGGGGCCGGCCGCTCGACTCCGTTGCCGCTCCACGCCGTCGAGTCGTGGATCACGGCAGCCGAAGCCGCCTCGGCACTCTCGCGGAACGGCTCCGGCAAGGCGCGCACCAGCTTGCGCAATGCGGCACGCAGCTCGGGTGTCGTCGCCCGCGGCCCGGCCAACAGGAACAACGCTTGCGTCTCCGCCGACGTGAGCCCGGTGAGATCCGTACGCCCCTCACCCAACAATCGCCAACCACCGTTGCGGCCCTGCACCGAGTACACCGGCAGGCCGGCAACCCCGAGTGAATCGAGGTCGCGACGGGCCGTCCGTTCCGATATCTCCAGCTCCGTTGCGACCTCGGCAGCAGTGACCTGGCCGCGGGTCTGCAGCATCAAGCAGAATCGACACCAAACGGTCGGCACGCATGCGTCGATCATTACATGCAAACAGGTCAGAGGGTGGCCGGTTTGGTGGCGCACACTTGCGACATGACCACAAAGACCATGCGCTTCCCCAACGCTGCCAATGCCGCCAATGCCGCCCTCGACCCACGGCCGCTCTTCGTCGCTGCCGTCGACATCGCCACGCCGGTCATCGCCGGCGTGCGGCCCGACCAGTACCGACCTCGCATCGCCGTGCCACAACTACGACGTGAAAGGCCTTCTCGACCACCTCGTCTTCGTCCTCCACCGCGTCGCAGCCATCGGCCGCGGCGACGACGCGTTCGCTCCCGGCTCTGCTCGGCGATCCCGCCATCGAGCACACCGACTACGAGGCCGACTGGCTTGCCGCAGCCGACTCGGTCGACGACGTCTGGTCCGACGACGACCTGCTCGCCAGCAGGGTCGTGCTGCCGTGGGCGACGATGACCGGCGCCGAGAGTGCTGGCGATGTACGTCAGCGAGGTCACCACCCACACGTGGGACCTCGCCAAGGCCACCGGCCAGCACCCGAAGTGGGACGACGACGTCTGCCAACTGTCGCTCGACACGATGCACCGCGATCTGCCGATGGCCGACCGCACGCCGATGTGGGAGGCGTTCAAGGCGACCGCTCCCGGCCAACATCCAGTTCGACGCACCGTTCGCCAACGCTGTCGCCGTCGGCACCGACGCGCCGTTGATCGATCAGCTGGTCGCCTGGACCGGCCGCCAGCCGTAACCGGAGTCATGTCTACTGCTGCACCACCGAGGTGGACGTCCCCCACGTGTCCGACAGCACGTAGCCGGTGGGCCATGGATCATCGGCATCGACGAAGTACTGATGCAGGCCGGTGATCCAGGCCCTGCCCTGGATGGTCGCCTCGATGGCCGGGAACGGTCAGCGACCGTCGTCTCGCCGACGATCGTGCCGTGGAACTCGCGAGTCGATGATCGACGAGTGGGTCAGCCCACCGCCGACCTGCAACGACGCCACGCGCATGCAGCACGGCCATCCGCGCCGTCGTGCCGGTGCCGGTCGGTGATCGATCCGACCGACCGGGCGACACGATGCAGGTGTTGCGCGCGCTGACCCGATCGCCCTCGCGGTCAGCGGTCCGGCGAACTGCACGATCGAGACGCCGCTGATGTCGGGCAACTCGGGATGGGCGACGGGGTGCTGCTCGCGCGCCGCGAGACGTATCTGCTCGCCGAGCACACCGAGGTCGCGCGCCTCGTCGGGAACGATCTCGAAGCCGAGCGCTGCCGCATCGACGATCGCGTAGATCATCCCGCCGTAGGAGATGTCGATGTTGATCGAGCCGAGGCCAGGAACCTCGAGCGGCGCGTCGAGGGCGAAGACGAACGCCGGCACGTTCTTCAACGTCACCGAGACGCACTTGCCGCGCGTGACATTCGGCGACGATGTCGACCGGGCCGGCCGGCATGTCGAGGCGGAACCTGGTCTCCGGCTCGATCATCGGGACCACACCGGTCTCCAACAACACGGTGGCGATGCACATCGTGTTGGAGCCCGACATCGGCGGGTACTCCGTCGGTTCCATGATGATCGCGCCGGCCGCGCAGTCGTCGCGCGTCGACGGAACGATGAGGTTGACGTGGCGTGCGACGGATCCGCGGGGCTCGCAGATCAGCAGGCGGCGGATGTCGTCGTGATCTCGTTCGAACGCGACCTTCTTGGCCATCATCGTGTCGCCGGGCGGCGGCAGCACGCCACCCGTGATCACGTCGCCTTGCTCGCCTTCGGCGTGGCAGCCGACAACAGTGATGATTCGCTTTGCCACCATCGAGAGATTGACCGGCCGTCAGTGGTTCTGGCCGAGTGCGGCCTTCAAGCCGTCGAGGTCCTTCGAGCCGAACACCACCCGATTGTGCGTCGCGACGTAGACGAGATCGAGATCGACGCCGGCCTCGGCGACGATCCTGGCAAGGTCGGCCAACGCACCGGGCTTGTCCTCGACTTCGACGACCACCACCTCGCGTTCGCGGGTGACGACGGCTTGATGGGTGATGGCCAGCGCGTGGCGTGCGGCTTCGGCGTGCGGCACGAGGATGTGCAACTCGGCGCGATCGCCCTCGCCCACACACGTTGCCGCGGCGAGGTTGACACCGGCATCGCTGCACGCGGCCGCTATCTGGGCAAGAGCGCCTGGCCGGTTGTCGACCTCGATGACCAGATCCATCGCCATGAACTACCCCCTCTGCGTCGTGGCCGTGATTCTGTCACTCCTGACCGGCCCTGTCTCCCCCGGAGGGGGTGACTGCGACGGCCATGCTCTCGCCGCGGCCTACGACCAAAGTCTGACCCTGCTTTCCAATCCACTGCCATCCGGTTGCGAACGAGCACTATCCACGGCCGCGCATCGATGGCCATGTATTGGGAGGAACAGATGAACGAGGAAACATCCACGACGATCGCGCCGAGCCGCCGCCGGCGGAGGCGATCGATCACGGTGACAGGGGGCGTCGCACTGACCGGTCTGACCGCCACGCTTCGCGCTGTACGGGGTCACGGCGTCGGCCGGTACCAGCGCCAGCGCTGATCCGTCGCGGCCGATCCGCGTCGACCAGACCGATGGCTACGCCGATGGCAAGGTCGCCGTCTTCACATACGGCGAGAACTACCAGTGCGTGCACGAACCATCCGACGATCGCGACGGTGACGGCATTCCGGCCGCGCAGGATCCCGACGAGTTCCAGAAGCCGATCTGTGAGGTCGGCTTCGGCACCAACGGTCGGCATCGACCCGGCCGGCCAGCCCGCCGGCAAGACCGAGGACCTGTTCGTGATCGTGCCGTTCTTCGACGCCGACCACGATGGCGAGGCCGCCGGCGGTCTGGCCCCGACGCTTGTCGAACATCTTCGGCGGCCTGGTGCCCGACGCCTTCGATCCGACACCTGGTGTGCCGGTGCAATGCCCCGAGCCGGGCGGCGCGCTGAGCCAGCAGAAGGGCGAGTTCGGAACGTGCACCATGCACCCGACGCAGATCGACTACGCCCAGCTGCTCAGCGAGGTTCGCCCCGATCTGTTCGCCGGTTTGAAGAACCTGAACCTGCCGTTGGTCAACCACAGTCACATCATCCGCGGCACGAACTTCAAGCCGGTGTGGTGGCACCTGAAGGTGATCCTGGTGACCGATCAGAACGCATGGCCCGACGTGAACGCGCACCAAGGGAATTCGCTCGGTCGACGACATCACTGCCGCACAGGCCGCGGATCAGGCGTTGCCGACGATCAACAGCAACTTCTTCTTGTTCTTCGGATCACGCGAGCTGCACCACCACTGAGTTCCAGCTTGCAGGGACGCGACGTGGCCCCGGCTCGGCCGGGGCCACGGTCCGTGCGGCCGAGTTGCACGGGCCGACTTGTCTGCACGTGCGGACGAGTCGACAGGATGGGCGGATGACCTGGGGGGTCGCGCCGTATGACGCTCGGGTTGAAGGCGGGAACCGGATCGATCGTGATGGCTGCGACGCGTGTCGCTGCTCGCCGGCTGCACGTTCGGGCCCCCATCGGTTGCCGACCACCACCACGGCAGCCACGACGTCGACCACGACCACCACACACGACGATCCCGCCGACCACGACGACGTCGACCACAACGACCACCCGTCGACCACGACGACGTCGACCACCACCACGACGACCATCCCGTTGATCACCGAGGGCGCCGTCGCCATCGTCGCCAATGCATCGGGCGTCAACGGTGCGGCGAGGATACTGACCGACGAGTTCGACTGCGCTCGGCTTCCACATGGGCGACGCGACGAACACGGCGGGCTCGAGGAGAAGCTCGATGTCAGCAAGGTGTACTACCTGCCGGCAGGCGCCGACGTCGCAACGTCGATCGGTCGGATCATGGGCGGGGTCGTCGTCACACGGATGCCGGTCCCGGTGTCGATCACCGGGCGGCCCGCACGACTCGGCGACGCGACCGTTGTCGTGATGCTCGGCCAGGACCTCGCCAGCAACCAGCCGATCCTGCCGCAGACCTGAGACGCCGTTCAGGCGTCGTTCTCGAAGCGATAGCCCATGCCGGAGTCGGTGATGAAGTGCTTCGGCCTGGCGCCGTCGACCTCCAACTTGCGGCGGATGTGCCCCATGTGGACTCGCAGCAGATTGGGGTCGGGATCGTACGACGAACCCCAGACTGCGGTGATCAGCTGCCGATAGGTGACGAGCCGTCCGGGATACCGCACGAGGTACTCGACCATCGCCCACTCGGTCGGCGTCAGCCGAACTTCTTCATCACCGACGAACGCGCGATGCGCCGACGAGGTCGAGTCGGAACGACGACGTCGACCACTTCGGCAACCGACTCTTCGGCGTCGGGGTCACGACGCAGCACGGCGCGCACCCGGGCCAACAACTCGGCCATGCCGAACGGCTTGGTCACGTAGTCGTCGGCGCCGGCGTCGAGCGCTTGCACCTTCGACCGCTCGTCGTCTCGGACGGTCAGCACGATGATCGGCACGTCGTCCAACCGCGCAGCGCCTGGATCACCAGCACGCCATCCATCCCGGGCAGACCGAGGTCGAGCAGCACGACATCGGGATGCTCGGTTGCCGCGATCTGGATCGCCCGCTCGCCGGTGTCGGCCTCGAACACCTCGTACCCGCGCACACCGAGGTGCAGGCTGAGCGCGCGGCGGATCTGCGGCTCGTCGTCGACCACCAGAACGCGGTTCACGATCACCTTCCCTAGCAGAGTCGGCGCCTCGCCCGGGCGATTCGACAAAGGTAGAATTTTTCCGAAGCAGGAGGCTCGGCATCGTGAGCGAACATGACTCGAAGGCTGTTGGATTCGGATCGGCGGGAGTCGCGGTTGCCATCGGTGTCGGCGGACTGCTGGTGCCTGTTCGAGATGTGATCGGCAACACCAACGTCGCGCTCATTCTCGTGGTGGTCATCGTGGCGGCCGCGGCACTCGGTGGACGGATGGCCGGCGCAGTGACGGCTGGCGCGGCGTGCTTGTCGTTCAACTTCTTCCACTCCGAGCCGTTGTACACGCTGCGAATTCACTCCAGCGAAGACATCTGGACCGTTGTCCTGCTGTTCATCATCGGGCTCGCAGTCGGCCAGTTGGCCGTCTTCGCTCGCGACAAGCAGAGCAGGTCGGTCATCGACAGGGTCGGCGTCGTCCACCTCGAAAAGGTCGGCGCGATGATCGCCGAAGATCAGCCACTCAGCGCGGTGTGGCCCGCTGTGCGAACGGCCCTGGTCGATGAGCTGACATTGGCCGACGCGCGGTTCGAGGCCGGCGATCATGCCGACTCGTCGATGCACGTTCTGGAACGCAATGGTCGTTTCGACTCGAAGGTGATGTTCTGGAACCGCGACGGGATGGAGCTCCCACGAGAAGGCATTGCGGTTCCGGTGCGCGCCGGGTCTCGCTCCTACGGTCGGATCGTGCTCGCGCCGAGCCCAGGGACGGGAACGACCACCGACCAGCGCAGAGTCGCCGTCGCGCTGTCGGACCTCCTCGCCCTCACCATCGATCGACACCCGCCGACCGACGCCCAGCTGCAACTCAACTGACGTCGGATGGGGATCCCTGCGATTGACCGTTGCCGCCCCGCATAGGGGCCTGAAGGGTCAGACGCTGAGGAGAGGCAGTACCGATCGCCCGGTCAACTGACGACTGCGGCGGAGATGCGCTCGACGAGCTCCGCCATGTCGAACGGCTTCGTGACGTAGTCGTCTGCCCCCAACTCGAACGCTTGCAACCTCGACTCCTCGTCGTCACGGGCGGTCAACACGATGACCGCGACGTCGCTCCATTCACGCAGCTGACCGAGAACCGTCAATCCATCCAAGTCGGGCAGGCCGAGGTCGAGCAGCATCACGTCGGGGGCCTCGGTTCGCACCGCGGCCAGTGCGGCCTTTCCGGTGGTCGCCTCGATCACGTCGAAGTCCCTGGCACCGAGGTTGAGGCTGAGGGCGCGACGAATCTGCGGTTCGTCGTCGACGACCAACACCTTGGTCATGCTGCGGGCTCCGTGACCCTCGGAAGCGTGATGGTGACAGTCAGGCCGCCACCCGGTGTGTCGTCGAGCGCGAACGTGCCGTGCATCGCGTCCACGAATCCCTGGGCGATCGAGAACCCGAGACCGACACCGTTGTCGCTGGTTCGTTGATCGCCGAGTTGCTGGAACGGAATCGTCACCCGCGCTCGGATCGGCCACCGGAATGCCGGGCCCGCGATCGACGACCCTCAGGTGCACGGCATCGCCGACGGTGCCTGCTTCGACGCGCACCTTCTTCCCGGGAGGGCTGTGGCGAACCGCGTTGCCGATGATGTTCGCCAAGCTGCGCTCGAGCAGCACCGGGTCGCCCAGGACAGCGGGAATCTCGGCTCCCATGTCGACCACGACCCCATCAGGCGGCACCCCGAGACTCTGCAGCGCCGATGCAACCGTGTCGTTGAGCGACGTCGGTCGGATGTCGACAGCGAGGGCACCGATCTGCAGACGGCTCGCGTCGAGCAGATTCCCGACAAGACGGTTGAGACGGTCGGTCTCCTGATCGACCGTCTCGAGCGCCTCGGCGAGTTGAGCGTCGGTCCACTTCACCGAGGGATCGCGCAGGCCCGAGATCATCGCCTTGATCGACGACAGTGGAGTGCGCAGGTCGTGCGAGACGGCACGCAGCAGCGCCGATGCGTACCACGTCGACGTCGGCGAGCGCCGCTGCTTCGGCGGCTTCGGCCATCAGCCGCCGATTGTCGACGGCGACTGCCAGTTGATCCGCCAGCACTCGCAGCAAGCGGTGGTCGTCGATCGACAGCGGGCGACCGAAGAGATGCAGCGTCGACGGCATTCCCTTGCCGTCCTGGGTGATCGACGACGCCAGCGGTATCGACGCGCTGGGCTCTCCGCTGATGTCGCCGGAGGATGCAATGGTGACGACCTGATCGGACCCGGCGACCTCGGACCCGACGCGAACGATCTGGATGCCGTCGAGATCGAACGTCGCTCTCAGCTGGTCGAGCAGCCGCGGCACCGGTTCGGGGTCGGCAGCGAGACTCGATGTCGACCGCGCCAAGGCTTCGGCCTCCAGCCGGGCGCGACGAGCTTCCAACGAACGCTTCGAGGCCACGTCGACCAGCGTCCCGACGGTGAACGCGACGCCGACGAACACGAAGAGGGCGACGATGTTCTCGCCTTCGGCGATCGTGAGTGTGTGGAACGGCTCGACGAAGAACCAGTTGACGAGCAGCGAGGCGAAGATCGCCGCGAACGCGGCAACGACCTTCCCACCGATGGCGGCGATGGCCAACACCATCGACAACGCAATCAAGAGCTCCGTGGAGAGGGCGATGCTCTCGCGCAGCGGAACCGTGAGGACGATCAGCAACGGCAGACCCACCACGGCCAGTAGCCAGGCGGCGATGACGCGACGACGATCCAGCCCTGGGGCTGCACGTGGTGGAGCAGGCGGAACCTCGGCTCCCGTGTCGTGCTGGGCGATCACGTGGACGTCGACATCGCCCGCGAGCCGCGTCGACGCGGGCGACGAACGATCCGTGGATCAGCTCGTGCCATCGCGTGCTTCGTGTTGCTCCGAGCACGAGCTGGGTCGCCTTCTCGCGCTTGGCGAACGCGGCGAGAGACTCCGCGGGATCGTGGCCGACGATGTCGTGCACCTTGCCACCGAGTTGCTCGACCAGTCGTCGCTGCGCCGACAACGACTCGGGGTCGTCGCGCGCCAGGCCGTCGTCGACGGCGACATGCACGCCGACCAGGTCGCCCCCGACACGTCCGGCCATGCGCGCCGCTCGACGAATCAACGCATCACCGCCCGGGACACCGGTGATGCCCACGACGACGCGCTCTCGCGTCTCCCATGAATCGGACATGTCGTGCGCGGCGAGGTAGCTCTGCAACGACTCCTCGACACGGTCCGCGACCCACAGCAACGCCAACTCGCGCAACGCACCGAGGTTGCCCGGGCGGAAGTAGTTGGCGAGGGCCGCGTCGATCCGTTCGGCCGGGTAGATGTTGCCGTGAGCAAGCCGGCGGCGGATCGCTTCGGGCGTCATGTCGACCAGTTCGAGTCTGGTCGGCGCGCCGCACGATGTCGTCGGGAACCGTCTCGCGTTGCGTCGTACCCGTGATCCGCGAGATCACGTCGTTGAGTGACTCGAGGTGCTGGATGTTCAACGTCGAGATCACGTCGATCCCGGCTTCGAGCAACTGCTCGACGTCCTGCCAACGCTTCTCGTTCTTCGACCCGGGTGCGTTGGTGTGCGCATATTCGTCGACGAGGACCACCTGAGGACGCCTGGCGAGGACGGCATCGAGATCCATCTCACGCAGCACCGTGCCGCGGTAGTCGATCTCCTTCAGCGGGACGACCTCGAGATCCGCGAGCTGTGCGGCCGTCTCCACACGGCCGTGCGTCACGACGACCCCGACGACCACATCCGTGCCGCGACTCTTACGCCGGCAGGCTTCACCCAGCATCTTGTACGTCTTGCCGACGCCCGGCGCGGCGCCGAGGTAGATACGGAGAATGCCGCGGGCTCCCACGAGCTCAGTCTCTCGCGATTCCTGGTTCCCGGCTCACTGCGCGCCCGCGTCGAGTGCCAGATTCAGCTCGACGACGTTGACACCCGGTTCACCGAGCACCCAGAGCTGGCGCCCATCGGTGTACTTCTTCACGAGTTGCTCGACGTCCGCGACCGCGAGACCTCGTTCGCCGGCGACGCGCTTGGTCTGCAGATTTGCGTTGGCGATCGAGATGTGCGGGTCGAGGCCCGAACCCGATGCGGTCACCGCATCGACGGGCACCATCGCGTCGGGGGCCAACCCGTTCTCCGAGCGGTACGCATCGACCCGCTCCTGCACCGCCGACAACAGGTCGGGGTTCGTCGGTCCGAGGTTCGAGCCGGAGCTCGCCGAGCCGTCGTAGCCGGCTCCCGCAGCCGATGGACGCGAGTGGAAGTACTGCGGCGCGGTGAACGCCTGACCGATGAGCTCGCTGCCGACGACGACGCCGTCACGCTCGATCAGCGAGCCGTTGGCCTTGTCGTGGAATGCAGCCTGCCCGATCGCCGTGCTGAGCAACGGATAGGCAAGTGCCACAGACGACCGTGAAGACGACCGTGATGAGGATGGCCGGCCTGAGTTGACGAAGTAAGTGCACGCATGTCACTTGACTCCCAGTGCAGAGACGATGATGTCGATGACCTTGATGCCGACGAACGGGCACGACGATGCCGCCGAGTCCGTAGATCAGCAGGTTTCGTTGCAGCACCGCGGATGCCGCTTCGGCTCGGAACTTCACACCGCGCAGCGCCAGGGGCACGAGGGCGACGATGATCAGCGCGTTGAAGATGACGGCCGAGAGGATCGCCGAGCGGGCGAACTCGACAGGTGCATGATGTTCATCGAATCGAGGACCGGCAGCACGCCCGAGAACATCGCCGGGATGATCGCGAAGTACTTGGCCACGTCGTTGGCGATCGAGAACGTGGTCAACGAGCCACGCGTGATCAGCAGCTGCTTGCCGACCTCGACGATCTCGATCAGCTTCGTCGGATTGCTGTCGAGGTCCACCATGTTGCCGGCCTCTTTGGCAGCCTGCGTGCCGGTGTTCATCGCCACGCCGACGTCGGCCTGGGCCAGTGCCGGCGCGTCGTTGGTGCCGTCGCCGGTCATCGCCACCAGGTTGCCGCCGGCCTGCTCGCGCTTGATCAGCGCCATCTTGTCCTCGGGTGTCGCCTCGGCCAGGAAGCCGTCGACGCCTGCCTCGTCGGCAATCGCTGCCGCAGTCAAGGGGTTGTCGCCGGTGATCATGATCGTGCGAATGCCCATCGCCCGCATCTGGTCGAAGCGGTCGCGCATCCCGGGCTTCACCGTGTCCTTCAACCGGATCACACCGAGGACACGCCAGCCTCCCTCGTCCCTCAGGCGATCGATGACGACGAGGGGGGTCGCGCCGTCCTTCGACACCTGCTCGACGACCGGGCAGCACCTCGAGCGGGAACGAGCCACCTTCTGCCTCGACGAATCGGCGAACCGAGTCGGCGGCGCCCTTGCGCACGTGCCGGCCGTCGCTCATGTCCATGCCCGACATGCGGGTCTGTGCGGTGAACGGAACCAGCACCGCGTCCGGGATCCTCGATGATCGTGAGCCCGAAGTCGTGGACGGCCAGTTCGACGATCGATCGTCCCTCGGGAGTCTCGTCGGCGAGCGACGACACGAGTGCTCCCTCTGCGAGCTCACGTTGCGGCAACGCCGGTGACCGGCGATGAACTCTGAAGCCTGTCGTGACCCGTACGTGATCGTTCCGGTCTTGTCGAGCAGCAGCGTGGTGCAGTCGCCGGCGGCCTCGACTGCACGACCCGACATCGCCAGCACGTTGCGTTGCACGAGGCGATCCATCCCGGCGATGCCGATGGCCGACAGCAGCCCACCGATCGTCGTCGGGATCAGGCAGACCAGCAGCGCGACGAGCACGATGATGCTCTGCTCGGCACCGGAGTAGATCGGCGAACGGCTGCAGCGTCGCGACGGCGAGCAGGAAGATGATCGTCAGGCCCGGCGAGCAGGATCGACAGGGCGATCTCGTTCGGGCGTCTTCTGCCGGTTGGCTCCTTCGACGAGCGCGATCATCCTGTCGAGAAAGGTCTCCCCCGGCTTTGCCGTGATGCGCACGACGATCTGTCGCTCAGCACCCGCGTGCCGCCGGTGACGGCCGAACGGTCGCCGCCGGATTCGCGGATCACCGGAGCGGACTCGCCGGTGATGGCCGACTCGTCGACCGTGGCGATGCCCTCGACGATCTCGCCGTCGCCGGGGATGACCTCGCCTGCGACGACCACGCAGAGGTCGCCGACCAGGAGCGCGGCCGACGACTTCTGCGTCGTGGTGCCGTCGGGCATGCGGATGGTCGCGATCGTGTCGGCTCGTGTCGCGCGGAGCGCCGCGGCCTGGGCCTTGCCGCGCCCTTCGGCCATCGCCTCGGCGAAGTTGGCGAAGAACACCGTGAACCACAGCCACACGGCGACGAGGCCGGCGAACCAGTTCTGGTTGGCGGTGCTGCTCGACGACGTCGCGGATGAACAGGTACGTGGTCAGCACCGAGCCGACCTCGACGATGAACATCACGGGGTTGCGCATCATCGTGCGCGGGTGCAGTTTCTTGATGGCATCGACCGTCGCCGTCTTGACGATCGCGGGATCGAAGATCGACTTCGAGCCGGGTTCCTTGCTCCGTACCTTCGGCGGGCGGGGTGCCTGCTCTTCGGGGTGTTGCATTGTTGCGGTCATTGGTTCCTCACAGCGAAAGGTGTTCGAGAATTGGGCCCGAGCGCGAGCGCCGGGAAGAAGGTGAGGCCGGCGACGATCGCGATCACGCCGACGACGAGACACGCCGAACAGCGGGGTGTGCGTCGGGAAGGGTGCCGCTGGTCGCGGGGACCTTGGGTTTGGCCGCCAGCGATCCGCCGACGGCGAGGGCCGGGATGATCAGGAAGAAGCGCCCGATCAGCATGGCGATGCCCTGTGTCACCGTGTACCACTGCGTGCCGGTGCCCTGATAGGCGAACGCCGAGCCGTTGTTGTTCGACGCCGAGGCGAAGTTGTACAGCACCTCCGACAGTCCATGCGGACCGGGTTGATAGGTGGCCGCGCTCTTCAGCGTCATCGACGCCGCGGCGAACACCAGCAGGGCGATCGGCATCGCCAGGATGTACAGCGTCACCAGTTTCATCTCCGGCGCTTGGATCTTCTTGCCGAGGTACTCCGGAGTTCGTCCCACCATCAAGCCCGGCGATGAACACGGCGAGCAGGGCGAAGTGCAGCACGCCCATCAGGCCGACGCCGACACCGCCTGGCGATATCTCGCCCAGCATCATGTGGGCCATCGGTGCCGTCCCGCCGAGTGGCGTGAACGAGTCGTGCATGCAGTTGACCGAGCCGTTCGACGTGCCGGTCGTTGCGCCCGCCCAGATCGCCGCAGGCCGCAGTGCCGATGCGGACCTCCTTGCCTTCCATGTTGCCGCCGGTCTGGAACGTCGAGCGTCGATTGGTCGACCGACAGCGCGGTGAGCTTGGGGTTGCCGTTGGTCTCGGCGAACATCGTGAAGCCGACGAACAGCACGAGGATGCCCGACCATCACCGCCATCAACAGTCGGGCCTGGCGTTTGTCGCCGACCATCTTCCCGAATGTCACGATCATCGCCAGCGGGATCAACAAGATGGCGAACAGCTCCATCATGTCGGTGAAGCCGGTGGGGTTCTCGAAGGGGTGGGCCGAGTTGGTGTTGTAGGGACCGCCACCATTGCTGCCGAGTTGCTTGATCGCCTCCTGCGATGCGAACGGTCCGCCGGGGATCGCCTGGCGAGGTGATCTGCGTGGACTGGTCGATGGTGGTCGCCACGGTGTTGCCGTGGAAGTTCTGCACGACGCCCTGCGAGAGCAGCACGACGGTGAACACCAGCGCCAGCGGCAGCAGGATGCGCACGACCGTGCGGGTCAGGTCGACCCAGAAGTTGCCGAGGTTGCGCGTGCGGGTGCGAGTGATGCCACGGATCAAGCGCGATCACGATTGCCATGCCGGCAGCAGCCGACACGAAGTTCTGCACCGTCAGGCCGATCATCTGCGTGAGATGGCTCATCGTCACTTCGCCGCGAGTACCACTGCCAGTTCGTGTTGGTCACGAAGCTGACAGCAACGTTCCACGATCCCCACGGCGTCACTGCGGCTCGGTCGGTCGGGTTGAACGGAAGGCTGCCCTGCAGCCGCTGCAACGCGTACAGCAACAGCAACGAAACGAGGCTGAACGCGACGAGCGACGAGCGCGTAGACGTTCCAACGCTGCTCACGCTTCTCGTCGATCCCGCACACCCGGTAGATGAAGCGCTCGATCGGTGTGAAGAACCTGTCGCCGGGGGCAGATGCCGTCGGGACGACTGCCGTAGACGCGTGGCCATGTAGCTGCCGAGCGGCGGCACTGTCACCAACAGCAACACCACGAGCGACAGACCGAAGACGATTGCCTGCCACGACATCAGAAACGCTCCGGGAAGACGAGGACGAGCAACAGGTAGACCACGCCGAGCACGGCCAGGATCAGGCCGAGACAGTTGTCGGATGAGTTGGCGATCACGGCGCCACCTCGTCGACCGGGACTCGGCCGCCGGGAAGTCGTCCGGGCCGATGATCTTGTCGCACCACTGCACGTACAGCGCGCAGATCGCGAAGAACACGAACGTCGCGCCAATGAAGATGAAATCGCTCATGCAGCCGTTGTACGCCTGGTCCCGGAGCCGTCCGGCGAAACTCACGGCTCATTCACGCCGGAGGCGAATTCCTTCACGGGTTCTTCACGACGCCGCCCAATTGCCTGGGCTAGGTTGCCGATCGTGCCACGCATGCTCCCCGGCGCCCAGCTGATCGCCGAAGGTCGCGAGGCTGCGCCACCGCCCGCAGCACCGACCGCATTCCTGCGGGCCAACGGAGCGCGATCCGAAGCCGAGTACAAGCGGCGCTGCCGCGACGAAGGCCGCGTGATGTACCACATGCACGTCGGCCTCTCGACGTGGGAGGCGACCGAGGCCGCGCTCGTCGAGGTCTACGACATCGATGGCGGACGCCGGGCACAGCGTCGACCGCTTCGGGCTCGCACTCGACCGGGCGATGGGCATTCCCGAAGCCGATCGGCATCTCGCGCCGAAGGAGACCGGCCCGCGGATCGGGCCCGACGAATGGCGGCGACTGGGCGAGGCCGCGCCGATACAGCCACATCTCGGCGACCACATGATCGGGCTTTCCGGCTGGGTTCCAGAACACGTTGCGAGCGCTGTCGGCCGGCGTCACGACGATCGGCAACGTCGGCCAGTACACCGCCTACGACCTGGTCGGCGGCTCCGACGAGATCCTCGTCACGGAGGAGACGGTGCGCGCCCTCGCCGCAATCGGCGCGCTCCGCCAGCCACGGCGCACTCGCCCATTCGAACCTGGAGGACGGGTCGGCGACGCAGGCCACTCACTTCGGTGCCTACGTCGGCTGGGCCGCGCTCGAGCTGTACGTCGTCGAGGACCTGATCGGTGCGCGGTTGGCGCATTGTTTCGGCAACACCATCCAGCGCCCGGAGTCCCGCGCGGTCGTGCACTTCGCCCTCGACGATCTACGCGGTCGCGATTCGATCGGATCGATGATCTACGGCAACACCGTCGACCACCGACCCGGCGACCGCGCGCACAACACCGCGGCCGTCACGGCGCAACTGATGTGCGACATCGCCCTGCAGCTGCGCCGCCCGACCGGCCACGCCGTGAACCCGGTGCCGCTGACCGAGGCCGAACGGATCCCGAGCCCGGCCGAGATCGTCGAGATCCAGCTGCTCGCTCGCACGATCGAACGTGAGGTGCGCACGTCACCCGATCTCCACGACTGGGCACATCTCGAGAAGCTCGGCTCGATGTGTGCCGAGTACGCGATCGAGTTCCGCGACCGGGCGTTGCGGGTGCTCGCCGACGATGGCATCGACACCGATGACGCCGCCCAGGTCCTGCTCGCACTCCGGCGCACGTCGATGGCCGATCTCGAACGCCGGGTCGATCTCGCCGCTCCGTCCGACATCGCCGACCTCGAACCGTGGAAGGCGTCGCATGTCCGTCAGCTGACCGAGCGTCTCAACCGGGCTGCGCCACGGCTCGACGGTGTGCGTGTCGTGCTGGCTGTGTTGGAGGTTCACGACCTCGTTCGCGACGCGCTCGCCGAGCGCTGCCGACCGCCGGTGCGGAGGTGATCCTGCTCGGTTCCAATGCCCCTGTGGACGGCATCGTTCGCGCCGCGATCGAGGAGGACGCCGACGCGATCGTCCTCGGTGTGTACAACGGCAACGCCCTGTCGCTGGGCCAACGGCTGTCGGAGGGCGCCCGCCTCGGCGAGTGGTCAGGGACCATCTACATGGGTGGCATCCTCAACCAGGACACCGGCGACAACCTCCCGATCGACGCCCGGCCGGCGCTCGAGGCACTGGGAGTGCACTGCGTCGACGACGTCGAGCAACTCCTCCACCTCCTCGTCCCCTGACACGGCTTGGTACGTTCCACCGGTGCGCCTCGGGACAATGCTCATCACCGACGACATCGGCCAGGATCCGTCGTTCCTCAAGGACATGGCGCAGTCGCTCGAAGGCACCGGCTTCGATGCCATCCTCACCAACGACCACGTTGCGGGTGGTCATCCGGATCGTCTGCGACCGGGCGAGAAGCTCCACACATACGACGTCGCGTGCCACGAGCCGTTGGTGCTGTTGTCGTTCCTCGGAGCAGTGACGTCGCGCATCGAACTGGCCACGTCGATCGTCATCAGCACCCAGCGCCAGACCGTGCTGCTGGCCAAGCAGGCCGCTGAGCTCGACCTGCTCACCGACGGCCGGCTGCGTCTCGGTATCGGCATCGGCAGGAACTGGATGGAGTACGAGGTTCTCGAGCAGGACTTCACCAACCGCGGCCGGCGGATCGAGGAACAGGTCGAGGTGATGCGACTCCTGTGGACGCAAGAGCTGGTGACGTTCGACGGCAACTGGCACCATCTCGATCGAATCGGCATCAATCCACTGCCGAAGCAGCGACCTATTCCGATCTGGATGGGCTCGTTCGTCGGAAGCCTCGTCGAGAAGGTTCTCGAACGCACGGGTCGACTGGCAGATGGGTGGATGCCTCAGTTCCCGCCAGGCGAACAACTTGCCGGCGCTCTCGAACGTCTCCGCGGCTATGCAGCTGCCGCCGGCCGCGATCCTGATTCGCTGGGCATCGAGTGTGGGATGCGCGTGCGAGCCGACGACGATCCGCAGACGTGGGTCGACACGGCAGCCGCGTTCCGCGCCCTCGGCGCTACTCACCTGCGGGTGTCGACGACGGGCGGCGGATACTCCTCGCCTGCCGAACATCTCGCTGCGTCAATCCGCTGGCACGACGCCGTCGTTCAGGTTGCGCGCGGCTGATCATGAACGCCGCCGAGCAGGTCGAACGTGTCCTCAAGCCGATCCAGCAGTTCGTGCGCGGCTGGATGACCGGACCACCGACCGATCAGCTCGCTGCCGAACTGGGCATGGCGTCGGGTTCGGATCTGTGGATCGTCGGGCGAGCCGGTGTACTCGGCGACTGCGATGCAGCGGTCGCTGCTGCAGGTCTCGCGTTCATTGCTCCACAGCGGGTGCGCGCTGCATGGAACGCACTTCCTGCTGGCCTCACCCCGCGCCGAGTCGCCGATGCGTACACCGACCTGTGCTGCCGTTGGGGTACATCCACACTGGCCGCCTTCGACAGCGACCGCATGGCACGACTCGACGAACTCGGCCGGCGGATCGCCGACGCCGCCGACGGATCGCTCGGTGTTGTCTTTGCCGGCTGGCGCCAGCAGCCGCAACCGGACGATTTCAACGCCCGCGTCGCACTGACCATGCACGTGCTCCGCGAACTGCGCGGCGGGGCGCACATCATCGCTGTCAACGCGTGCGGCATCACCCCGCTCGACGCAGTGTTGGCGTCACCTGCGCCAGCTCCACGGAGCGGACCACCATGGGCCGAACATCTCGGCTGGAGCGGTCCGTTCGTCGACACGAGTGGCGCTCGCGAAGCCCGGCTGGAGGCCGAACGGTTGACATCGAAGATGCTTGTACCGATCTACGCGTCGATCGGGGCCGAGGCGCTCGATGAGTTCGCCGAGTTGGTCGAGACCACACGGAACGCCATCGACATGTAACGCTCGCTCAGCGGCGCATCTCGAGGGCCGCCAGCATGTTCAGCAGCTCGGCAGGCTGCCCGGCCTGGTTCCGCAGGGTCAGCGATCCCCCACGTTCTTGCAGCGTGAGACGAGCCGCGACGAGACCGCCGTAGCCGGAACAGTCCATGAACGTCATCTCGGCCATCTCCACCACGACGGTCTTCCGGCGTCCGGCGAGGCACGCCCGTCGCACGAAGTTGCGAGTGGCCAGATCGAGCTCGCCACCCACCTGCACGATTCGGTCGCCGCCATCTCTCGAGATGCTGAGCGAAAACGGCAGGTCAGAAGCGAGCGAATCGCCCGTTGCGGGCACTGCACGCATGTCCCTGGTGCGCACTGCAACTCCTCGGAACGAGGCGCAACCAAGTGTCTGGAGCCACGCGGCTTGAGCGGGATTCGCTCGTAGAGCAAAAACCTACACTGCCCCCGCGACCGGTACAACCGTTATCGAGAAATGAGCCATCCGACCTACTGCCTCGTGAATCGGGCTACAACTGCCTTGCCGCTGGTGGCGGCGGTGGCCGGCGCACCTGGGTGACGCTGTCGACGCTGACGCTGCCGGTGACCAATCCTTCGGCGACATCAGTGAGCCCGCGGTTGTTGTTCCGGGCGAACGCTCGCAGCCGCGCGAAGGAGTCGTCCATGTCGATGTGCGCTCGTTCGGCGATCATGCCCTTTGCCTGCTCGATGACGATCCGGCTGTTGAGCGCGTGCTGCAGGTGCCCCTCGCGGATCGCTGCCTCACGCGTCGCCATGTCCTGGACGATCGCGATGCTGGCGACGTCGGCAAGGGCTTGCGCCAGCGCGACCTCGTTCTCCAACAGCGCCACCGGATCCGTCATGAAGAGGTTGAGACAGCCGAGGACCAGGTCCTTCAGGCGCAACGGCACAGCGCACACCGACGGGAACCCGGCGCGAACGCTCTCCGCCGCGAACCGCGGCCACCTCGAACCCGTGCCGAGCCGCTCGTCGAACACGACCGTCCCGGTGTGGTAGCAGTCGAGGCACGGGCCCTCGTCGTTCTGGATCTGGAAGAGTTCGAGCAGCCCGACCTCCTCGGTGGAGGCCCCGATCACGCGCAGGTGTCCGGCCTCGTCCGCGAGCAGGATTCCTGCGGCGGCCGCTTCCAACAGTTCGACGCTACGCGAGGTCAGCACAGTGAGGACCTCGATCACGTCGAAATCGTCAACGAGTGTGTCGACGATCTCGACGAACGTCGTCGCGGTGAGGGCCTGTCGATTCAGAGCCCTCTGTTCAGCATCATTTGGCACGGGTACTACACCCCTTCCCCTGATTGTTGGCTGTCATCCGCAAGCCGCAGTCGACGGGCGACAATGTCCGCTGCCACCCCACCGACCGGTTGTGCATGCGCGAATGCGTGAGCACGTATCCGCAACAATGCCTCGGCTACCGGAATCTTCAACTGGATCGAAACCATTCCCGACGCCTGGTGCACCTCCGCGCGATAGGCGACTACTTCTTGGAGCGCCTCGGCGAGGTCGTCCGCGGGCGCGGCGTCCTGCAAGCTCAACACTGTCTCCGTGAGCACTTGGGCGACAGCAATGCTGTCGTCGTGCTGGCCGGAGCTGAGCGCACCTTCCAGATCTTGGTACAGCGTCATCACGCCAATTTTCGCACCATTCATCGCCAACGGGTAGGCGAAAACCGAGCCGATCCCGCTGCCTCGCGCCAAGGTGACAAAGGCAGGCCAACGCGAGGTGGCGACCTTTCCGAGCGACGGCGCGTGCACCGGCTGACCGGTGTAGAACGCGTCCTGGCAGGGTCCGATACCCATCGTGAACTGCAGATCCTCGAGTGCCGCCATCCGTTCGCTCGAAACGCAGAGTTGCCCCGATTGCCCGCCACCCATCACGGTGATGCCGGCCCCGGAGACGTCCAACACCTCGACGCATGCGTCGCACAGGCTTGCCGGCGGCGACTTGGTGACAGCGCGCGCGAAAGCTACGGCAATGCGGATCGACTGCTCGGCGTTCAACCTGGGCGGACCGATCCCGCAACTACTGCCCGGAATCCCATTTCGTGTCTCTTTCGCCACAGAGCGGATGGCAGGGTTCGGACCGAATCTGGCGCTGTAGATGTTCGTTGCACTTTACCAGGTGCGCGGCGACGTGCCGTGACTGACGGCGGTAGGGTGCGTTCGTTGCTCGTGCCGCGGGCGACGTGCCTGCTCCAAACCTCGGCCGGCCATTCGACGAGACGTCGGAGGAGCGAGGAATGGGAACGATCGAGGCCCCGGTTGAGCGCCAGATCCACGACCAGGCGTCGGTGACGGAGGCGATGCGGCCGTCGAGCCAGGAGCTGTCCAGAGCCCGCCGGCAACTGCACGTCAAAGCGGTCGTGATCGGCGGGTTGGCTGCCGGCAGCTACACGCTCCTTCTGCTGTCACCGCTCCCGGTGATCGGAATGATCGCCGCGTCGATGGTGCTGGTCGTCGCTCTCACGACGGCGGCGACGTGCGTGTTCCACGACGCCAACCACGCCTCGTTCAGCACCTCCCGCGGCATCAACCGGCTCGCTGGGTACACCGGTGATCTGCTCGGCGCCAGTTCGTGGATCTGGCGCTTCAAGCACAACAACCTGCATCACGGCAACACCAACATGGTCGGTATCGACGCCGACATCGATCAGGCGCCGTTTGCGCGGCTGGCACCCGATCAGTTGTGGCGGCCGTGGCATCGCTATCAGCACGTGTACATGTGGGGCCTGTACGGCTTCCTGACGCTGCAGTGGCTGCTGATCTCGGACTTCGTCGATCTGAAGAACCACGGCATCGGTCCCCAACGTTTCACTCGCCGGCCACGACGACGCGACGTCGTCATGCTGGCGCTCGGCAAGTCGCTCCACGTCGGCTGGGCCATCGCCCTACCGCTCGTGTACCACCGGTGGTGGATCGTGCTGACCTTCTACCTCGCCATCTCGTGGAGCGTCGGTCTCCTCCTCGCAACGATGTTCCAACTCGCGCACTGTGCGCAGCCGGCCGAGTTCCCCGAAGCCGACGTGGCGCGTCGCGGGAACGACTTCGTGGCCCACCAACTTCGCACGACCATCGACATCCATTGCCGCACGAGGCTCGGCCGGCGCGCCCTGCACTGGATGATGGGCGGGCTCGACTTCCAAGTCGAACATCACCTCGCGCCACGGCTTCCCCACACTGTCTATCCGCTGGTGGCCGAACGACTGAGCCGGGCTTGCGAACGACAGGACCTCACCGTTCTCGCACACGCGACTCCTTGGAAGGCGATCATGTCGCATGGTCGGTGGCTGAAGGCGATGGGAACCCGACCGTGAAACGCAAACACGCCCAGCCCGGGGACGGTCGGGCTGGGGGGTGTTCGGAACCGCTGACTGGGGGTTCAGCGTTCGCTGTGTGCAGCGCTCGAAAGAGGCCATGACGGCGACTTCGACCCGAAAGTCAAAGCCACCGTCGTGACCCGGTGCCTGTCGCCGTTGGGGACGGGTAACGACGAGACAGGATTCGTGAGCACAGTGTTCGCAACGCCGTTCGTTCGACCGAACCGCTCGTCGCTCACCGTGCCTCCCTTGTGGAAATCGGTACGTTGTCCGCTCTAATACCGCGTTCTCGACGGACCTAAACCTCTCCACATCAGAAATCCTGACAGTCGCGATTGATCGGTCATCAGCGGTGATTCGGGTCACTGCACGTAGCGTGTTCACGAGAAGGTCGCAACGGCCTCGCAACTCCAGCTGTCAGGAGGCCCAACGGGTGACTGAGATGGGTAACCAGGATTCGCTCAGCGTCGACACAGACGCGGACGGTGCCATCATCGTGCACGGCGACATCGACGTCGCCGGCGGCCCGATTCTCGATCTCGCCGATCCGCGAGCGCGAGGGCGAGGACCCCGACGCAGCGCCCGTCGTCGTCGACCTCGGGGATGTGTTCTTCATCGACTCGTCGGGTCTTCGATGCCTGCTGGCCGCCAGCCGTCGTGCCCGCGATCGTGGTGCGACCGTGGCGCTTCGCCAGGTCGGCTCGGAGGTGCTTCGACTGTTGGAGATCACTGGCACGACCCAACACTTCGTCATCGAGACCGGTCGTGGCTGAGCGGGCGTCAATCGGGCCGGTCGTCCTCCGAATGCCGCCTGACCCCACGTTGTCGCGCGTGTTGCGATTGGCAGCGAGCGGCATTGCCGGTATGGCCGGCTTCACGATCGACGAGATCGAAGACATCAAGATCGCGGTCAGCGAGGTCATGCTGGCACTGATCGAGCATGGTGGCGGCCAATCGATCGAGGTGCAGTTCATGGTCGAGGATCAGGCGTTCACCGTACGAGGCCAGACGGAGGTCGAATCCTTCGACACCGAGCACCCTGATCTTCTCCTGTGTCGCACCGTGCTCGCCAGCGTGACCTCCCAGCACGGCATCGACCGGATCGGCGATCAAGCCCAGATCTGGGCGGCAGTGGCGCACGCGTCGATCACGTGAGCTCGATGCACGGCCAGTCCGACAGTGACGAGGAGTGGCTACTCGATTCCTTCGATCGCTATTCGACGAGCCGTGATCCACGTCTTCGAGACGAGATCGCCGAGAGGACGCTGTGGCTGGCGACGCGCGGCGCCCGGCGCTTCGCCGATCGCGGGGAGCCGCTCGACGATCTCGTGCAGGTGGCCCGCATCGGCTTGCTCAACGCGATCGACAGGTTCGACCCGTCGCACGGAGTTCCATTCGGTGCGTACGCAACGCCAACCATCATGGGCGAGCTGCGTCGGTACTTCCGTGATCACACATGGGGCGTTCACGTGTCGCGCCGCGCCAAGGATCTGCGGCCGGCAGTGAACACCGCGACCGAGACGCTGTCGAAGGAGCTGCTGCGATCGCCGCGCATCTCGGAGATCGCCGAGCGCATGAAGATCCCCGAGGAGGCCGTGATCGAGGCGCTCGAGGCGAACAACGCCTACCGCGCCCGTCCACTGGACCAGTCGGGCAACTCGACTCCGGCGATCGACTCCAACCTCGATGCTGTCCTCAACAAGCAGGTGATCGCCGGGCTGCTCGAGCGGCTCCGACCGCGGCAACGCCAGATCCTGCACCTGCGATTTTTCGAGGAGCTCAGCCAAGCACAGATCGCCGAGCAGATCGGGACCAGCCAAGTCCACGTCGGCAGGCTGCTCGCCTCCAGCCTCGCCGAACTGCGCAGTCACCTTCGCGAGGATCCGCCCGGAGCGGTTTGACGTCTGATCGTCATGGGTACAACCAGCACACACCCATGAAAGGACGTTCATGATTCCACGCATCGTCAGCCGACGTATTCGCCCCATGTGGATCGCCGCGCTCGCTTCTGGCGCGTGGGTCAACAGGAAAGACGTCATCCGCTGGTCCGAATTCCTCCGACGGGTCGTGCAGCAGCGCGAAAGCCGTCCGATGTCAGAGTGGATCACCGAGGCCAAAGTGCGCGCAGCGGTGACATCCGATCCCGTATTGCGCCGCGATCCCACCCTCAAGGACCTTGCCGTCAATGACGGCGTCGTCACGTTGCTCACGAGCACGGCGCAATGGCCCGATTCCGGCGCGCACGTTCGCCGACTGGGCAGGGTGAAGGGCGTCGAGGACGTCACTGCCAAGCCGCTCGTCGACGCCTGAACGCGAGCGATCCCATAGCGTCTCTGTCATGAGCACGGCACCCCGCTGGGGAGAGCAGACGCAGAAGGCCATCGACAACTTCCCCGTCTCCGGGGACCGGATACCGCCCAGCATGATCGAGGCGTTGGCGCTGATCAAAGCCGAGTCCGCTGCGGCCAATCGCGAGCTCGGCGTGCTCGCCGAAATGATCGCTACCGCGATCGAGCGCGCCGCCAACGAGATCGTCGCCGGCGAGATGGCAGATCAGTTTCCCGTCGACGTGTTCCAGACGGGTTCGGGTACGAGCACCAACATGAACTTGAACGAGGTGATCGCCAATCGAGCCTCGGAGATGCTCGGCGAGCCCGTACATCCCAACGACCACGTCAACGCGTCGCAGTCCTCCAATGACACCTTTCCGTCTGCTGCCCGGATCGCCGCCGTACTGCAGTTGACCACCACGCTGCTACCGGCGCTCGACGGGCTCCACGGCTCACTGACCGCCCTCTCCGAGCAACACGTGAACACCATCAAGATGGCACGGACCCACCTGATGGACGCTGTGCCGATCACATTCGGTCAAGAGGTCAGCGGATGGGCACGAAGCGTCGAGCTCGCGAGTGAACGCATCGCCTCACTCCTGCCGCGCCTGGCAGAGCTTCCGCTCGGTGGCACCGCGGTCGGCACAGGCCTGAACGCCCCGGCCGGGTTCGGCTCGCTCGTCGCCGAACGGCTCAGCCGGCGAACAGGTGTCACGTTCACTGAAGCGGTCAACCACTTCGAGGCGCAGTCGAGCCAAGACGTCCTGGTCGAGGCGGGAGCCATCTTGAAGGTGATCGCGCTCTCGCTCTACAAGATCGCCGGCGACCTCCGCCTGTTGGGCTCGGGCCCGAACGGCGGCCTCGGCGAGATCAGGCTCCCGGAGCTGCAAGCCGGTAGCTCGATCATGCCGGGCAAGGTCAATCCGGTGATCCCTGAGATGGTGCAACAGGTCGCCGCCCAAGTCGTGGGCAACGACGCAACGATCTCGTTCGCGGCTACCAATTCGACCTTGCAGCTCAACACCGCAATGCCGATTGCTGCCCGAAGCGTGCTGTCATCGATCCACCTTCTTGCAAATGCAACGACATTGCTCGACACCCGATGCATCCGTGGCGTGGATGTGAACGCAGATCGGATGAAGTCGAACGCCGAGCGGTCGCCGGCAATCGTCACGGCACTTGCACCGCGGATCGGTTACGACGCAGCGGCCAAGCTGGTGCACCAGGCCGAGGAGCAGGGCATCTCGTTGGCCGAGTTGCTCGAGCAGCACGACTCCGGCGGCACAGCCACGTCGATCACCGATGCACTACTCGCGATGACCCGACCCAACGAAGTCGACGCAGACCACCGCTAGGTCGTCGAAGCGCTGAGTGACCGACATTGCAAGCGCCTTCACGAACGCTTCCGGTTCCAGTTGGGCGCTCGCCGAGGCCAGGGTCGCGAGCCGGGCAAGGCCGATGTCGAGGTGCTCACGACGCCGCTCCACGAGGCCATCGGTGAACATCAGGACCCGGTCGCCCGGTTGTATTTCGATCATCGACGAGACGTATTGCTGTCCCTCGAACAGCGCGAGTGGGGCACCAGGATTCTCGGCGAGATAGGACGACGTGCCGTCCGCCTTGACGATCAGGGGCGAGAAGTGGCCGGCCTGCGCCCATCGCAAGGTGCGAGCGGCGATGTCGAGCACCGCAAAGCAACAGGTCACGAACGGACCATCGACTTCGTTCAATCTGGCCGTCACGTTGTTCGCCCGTGTCAGCACGTCGTCGGGCTCGGTGTGCTCGGCGGCAATGGCCCGGAAGACGTTGCGGACCTGGACCATGAACACTGCGGCACCGTGCCCGTGACCGGCGACATCGGCGATCACCAGTGCCACGCGATCGTCGTCGAGCGCGAACACGTCGTACCAATCACCGCCCACCGGTTGACTCGGATCCGCGGGCTCGTACACCGCTGCGATGTGCAAACCGGGAAGGTTTGGGAGAGTGGTCGGCAGCGCTGCCGCCTGCAACAAACCGATCGCGGTGCGCTCGGCCTCAGCCTGCACGATGGCCGCGCGCGTGGCCTCCTCGGCCAGCACGATGTCGGTGACGTCGCGTGATGCGGAGATGTACCCGTCGGCGAACTTGGCGACCTGGATGCGTCCAGAACGCCTGGCGTCGGTTCGCTTCGACATCGTCATTCGCCGTCTTCGGCGGGTCGGCATATTGCACGCGATGCCCTTGGTAGGCGACGCCGCTCTCGACCACGTCGCGGAACCGATCGAGCATGCCGGACGTCCGCCAATCGGGGTGGATCTCGCTGAGCAGGTGTCCGATCAGTGGATCAGCTCCCACGTCGGGCGCCACTCGAGTCGTGGCCATTCACATACTCGATCACGAAGTCGACGATGTCGCCGTTGTCGTCCCTGACCGCTCTGCCGACCTCGACGTCGTCGAGCATCGCATCGAGTGCATGTCGGAACTCCACGTCGTGAGCGTCCTGCGTCGCAACGATTCGGGCAAGTGCAAGCGTCACGAGCGACGACACCGTGCCGGCGAGGGTGGTCATCGCGTCGGTGATCGGTCGCGCGGCTGCCCACCCGATGTGCATCACACCTACCGCGAAGCCTGCCTGATCAGCACGCAGCGGCATCGACAGGCTGGCGTGATCCTGCGAGAGGAACGGCTCGTCCATCATCTTCGGGTAGCGACGGATGAAATCCGCCGGCCCTTGCAGGACGACCGGTGTGTTGGTGCGACACGCATCGGCAATCGGGAAGTTGTCGAGGAGCGACATCCGCATCCCGATGAGCCTGGTGGACTCGGCCTCGCTGAATCCGCGGACCGCTGCGATCTCCAACATGTCCTGGTCTCGAAGCGCAACCGTCGCATGACCTTGAAAGGTGTCGAGCAGGAATGCACAGACGCACTCGGCGATCCGTTGCTCGTCCAGAGCGACGGTGAGCGACTCCGACAGTTGCAGCAGCCGTTCAGCCTGACGACGCGAAACGATGTCGGCGGTCACGTCGGTGACGGCCGCGCCGATCCCGACCACCTCCGAGCCGCCGTCGCGCAGCGGCTGGTAGTTGACCTTCCAATGCCGCTCGAGACCGATCTCGGGCATCAGGATCGTCACGTCGTGATCGGTGATCGATTGGCCGGTCTCTCGGACCCTCCGAAGCAGGTGTTCGTAGAGTTGGCCGGCGATCGGGCTCAAGTCGCCCGGCCGCAAACCGACGTGCGCGGCCGGTGAGACACCGTTCATGTCAGCCATCGGCCGGTTGACTCGCTGGTATCTCAGCTGATGGTCGAAGACAGCCATCGCGATCGGCGACTGGTCGAGCAACGTCGCGCTGAGTTGACGTTCGAGACGTTCGGACTCGCGCAGCTCCTCGAGTCGATACTCCAACAGGATGACGCCGCCGACCGCGACGACGAACAACACGAGTCCCAAGGCATCTCCACGGCTCGCGATGGTCCACGATCTTTCTACCGGCGTGAACAGCCACCACAACGCGATCGCACTCAACACCCCGGCAAGTGCCGCGGCCCGCACGCCCGCAACGATCGCCGCCAACAGACAGCCGGCAAGCAGCAGAACACCTGGGCGATACTTGGCCGAATCGGGGAGCGTCCACAGCGCGGCGATGATGAACCCGGGCAAACATGCCCCGAGGAGCAGTTCGCGAAGGCGCAACCGTCGGCGTTGCCTGGAGATCCACCGGACCACGACCGCGACCGACAGCGTCGGTGTCATCGGCCCCCGCCTCGATCGCCGGCTGTCCGACCAGACGGCGAGCCCCGGATTCCACATACCGCAAATCGTCCGTCGTGTACTGATTGTTCGCACTCCGGCGAGCGGCGATCAGCACGCCTGTCTCGGCGTCGTCGAGTGCAATCGGTACCGCGATCAAACCGGAGATCGGGTGCTCCGCTATGTACGTCGGCCACGGGTCAGGAAAGGCGTCGGCGGGATCATTGACCGGGTCGAGCGTCGGAACGAACAACGACTGACCGAACTCTGCAACGCGAGCACAGAGCGAGTTCGGCGACACCGCCCCGCTCCGTTGCATCAGGTCAGCCAACACATGCGCCGGTGCGGTTGGATCGACGAGATCGATGACCGTCACCAACCCGGTGCCTTTGTCGACCTTGGCCCACACGATCAGGTCGCCACCCAGGTTCGCCGAGATGGCGTGCAACAGACCAGCGGTCGCGTGAGCCGAGTCATGCCACAACAGGTCATCGAGGGACGCGGGCTGCGGTCCCGCCGGCGCGGTACTCCCATCGTCGACGCGAGTTGGAGGTGCATCGGTGAAGGCGGTCTCCGACAGCGGCGGCTTGGCAGGCAACGGACTCAACTCACGTGGTGCCATAGAAGTCGTGGTATCGGCCCGACTCGGTCGAGTGCTCGATCGGGCGGAACGTGGGCGCGGCCCGCACTTCGCGCTTCGTCTTCGACAGATGGATCTTGCCGTTCGGGCCATCGATCGAACTGATGAACCAGCAGGGTATGAGGCGCTTTCGCTCGAACAGCCACCACCCGGTGTTCAGGACGATGTAGGACGAATCAGAGGCGAGCGAGTGGTCGTCGATGCTGCCGACCTTGCCGTCGGTGGCGACGACGTCGTAGCCGACCAAGAACCGAATCGAGTCCGCGGTCGGCGGAAACGTCCAAATGTCGGCTGGCATGCTGTGTCCCTCCCCTGTGCACCCAGAAGTGGTGCAACGGCCTGATACCCGTGAAGACCGGAAAATGAACCATCATTTAGCAGGTTTCGACCGCCGAAGACCGGGGTATCAAGTGCGCATGAGATGGCGGCCGTTATGTTTCCGTGGCGATGACGCCCTCTCTTGATGACATGAACGCCAGTGCACTTGATCGCGAGCAGCGAACGTTCGAGGCGGTTCCCGCAAGCGCGCGTGCATCGCGCCAGTTCGTCACCGACACCTTGCGGACGCACGGCGCCGACCCACAGTTGATCCGGGACTTCGTCCTGGTGGTCAGCGAGCTGGCCACCAACATCATCGAACACGGCGATGGATCCCGGCTGGTGATCTATGTCGACGTCGAGGATCAGACGTGGTGGGAGGTCGAGGTGGTGGGTGGAGCAGCAACCCCGCCGGCGCAACTCCTGGAGCCGGACACTTGGATCGTCGCCAGCGCCGACGATGCCTCGGGCCGCGGCCTCGGGATCGTGCGCCATCTGATGGACGACATCTCCACCGGTTCCAATGCCGGGCAGGTCAGCATTCGCTGCCGGCGACGCCGCGCCGATCGCTCAATAGCGACTGCACTCGCACATACGAAGAGAGGGGCGGCCGACGAACGGCCGCCCCTCTCTCTCACGAGTGAACTGATTGATCGACTACATCCGCTCGACGACCGTGGAGCTGCGCGGCGTAGCGGGGCATCAGCAACGCGGAGAGCACGACGACGACGGCGGCGGCAACGGCCAACCATGCCATCGACGACTCGAGGGCAAGCGACTTGTCGAACGACTCGGTCTGCACGGCGCCGACGAAGCCGCCGATGCCGAGCAGTGCGCCGAAGAAGATCGCACCGCTACGCGAACTGGTCGCGCCGGCGATGCAGCAGCGCGCCGCCGATAACGATCTCGATCAAGACCGAGCGTCGTCGTGTGGGTGAAACCCATCACCTCGACGACCGTGGATCGGACATCGGACCGTCGAAACCGTTGCGAACGATGGCGATCAATCCGACGACGAGGAGCACCAGGCCGACGATTGCGGCGATGATCGCGTCAGGGGCGAAGCGCGAGCTGTACGCCCGCTGCACCTGGCCCGCCGAGGCGACAGCGACGGTGCGCGACAGTGCAGGTACGACAACCTCGCCCTGGACAGGCACATCGACCACGGCCGGCGCAACCGGCGGCTCGACCAATAACTCGCTGCGCTCGTGCAGAGGACCTTCTGTGAACGACATGACTTTCTCCTTCGGAGGTGTGAAACACCGTCCGCAGGTTGCGGGCGGACATGCGATGTGTGAATACCCTGTGCGTCGGTGCCCCAAACGAGCGCGAGCACGCCTCTGTATGCTGCGGCTCGTGAGCCACCCATCGCATCGAGGCAATGGGTGTGCGGCTCGATCAGCGCAGACGGTTGCTGATCGCCGTTGATTCTCGGATTGCGTTGCCGGCGGCATCGCTGCGTTCTTCTGTCCCTGGCAACTCAGCGTTCTGGTCGGCTGGGACGTCGCGGCGTTGTTCGTCGCCGGGTCCATGTGGACGTTCATCGCCGTACTCGACGCTAGGCGACACGAAGCGACGTGGCGACACGCGAAGACGACAGTCGGGCCAGCCGACTCGCGTCATCGTGATCGCCTGCCTGATCAGCATCGTCGGCGTCGTCCTCGGGCTCGCCCACGCGCGCAACCATTCAGGGCGATCGTCTTCGTGCTCACCGGCATCGCAGTGTTCACCGTGTTCCTCTCGTGGTTCACGGTGCACACGCTGTTCGTGCTGCGGTACGCGCGCCTCTACTACATCGCACCGCGCGGGCGGCATCGATTTCGGCGGCTCGACGGAGGCGCCGGACTACATGGACTTCGTGTACTTCGTCCTTCACCGTCGGCATGACGTTCCAGGTCTCCGACACCGACATATCGCAAGCAGGACAGTACGACGAGCGGTCGCTTCGACATGCGCTGTTGTCGTACGTGTTCGGCACAGTCATCGTCGGAATCGCCATCAACGTCGTCGGCAACCTCATCAAGGGAGTGCAACCAGGGCGACACCGTCGTTCGAATCAACGGCTCGCCGAGGGAACACATCGCAGAGCGTGCATCACATGACGGCCGTCGGAGCACGACGGCCTCTACCTACCTGGGGACCTGGCGCCCCTCCCGCACGACACAGACGAACCGCCGAAGGCCGAAGAACCCGTCGTGGTCCGACGTGCCCGTGGCGCACGATCGTCGCGTACGGTCGGCGTCGTGGTGGTCACCTACGGCCGTGCTGCTGCTGCTGATGGCGGCGGTGCGCATCATCGTGTGGATCTCGATCGCCGGCTTCCTGGCGATCGTGCTCGCACCGTCTGGTCGGTCGGCTCGAACAACCGCCTCGGTGGGCGGCGAACGTTGGCGACCGGCATCGTCGTGTTCGGCACGCTGTTGGTGCTCGCCGGAGTGCTCACGCTGTTCATCCTCCCGGTGAAGACGCAGCTGGTCAACATCATCACCGACCTTCCCGGCACGGTGCACGACGCGGCGAACGGCAAGGGGCCCGGTCGGCAACATCGTCCACAAGCTGCACGTCGAGAGCTACGTCAAGGACAACGAGAACCGAGCTCGCCAACGCCGCGGATCGTCTCAGCGACTCGGAGTTCCAAGCGGCCCAGACCGTGGCGAGCCGCCGCTTGATCGCGTTCGTCACGATCATCCTGCTGACGTTCTCTGTTCCTCAGCCAGTCGGCCGCGATCGGACGCGCCGCCATCAACATCGTCCCCTATCGACGACGGGCACCCGCCGAACGAATCGCCACCGATGCGGCCGGCGCAGTCAGCGGGTACGTCATCGGCAACCTGTTGATCAGCCTCATCGCCGGCGTGACCGCATTCGTCTGCCTCGTCGCGCTCGGCGTCCCCAGCCCCGTGGTGCTCGGCGTCTTGGGTCGCGGTCGCCGACCTCGTTCCGCTCGTGGGCGCGACGCATCGGTGCCGCGGTCTGCGTGATCGCCGCGTACCTCCACAATCCCGACCGCGGGCATCATCTCGATCATCTTCTTCGTCGTCTACCAGCAGATCGAGAACGGCGTGCTGTATCCGTGGATCATGGCCCGCAAGGTCAACGTCAACCCGCTCGGCATCCTCTCAGCGTGCTTGCTGGCGGTCGAGGTGTTCGGGATCCTCGGCGCCCTGCTGGCGGTCCCCGTGTCGGGCGCACTGCAGGTCGTGGTCACCGCGGTTCGCCAGGAGCGCAACCGCGAGCAGCTGGTGCTACCCGACAACTTCGAGGACGCAACGGTCGCCGACGTCCCTGCGTCGTAGCCTCGACGACGTCTGGCCGATCTGGTGACGGACATCACATCGTAAATGGGTTGACTCTTCGTACTTGACCGGTACAGTATGTTCAGTACTATACCGATACAGCAACAACGCTGAAGCATAGACAGGAGTGACCAATGGAATCGTTTCACGCAGTATGCCGATTTGTACTCGAAGAACTCGTCGCACCACGTCGCGTTCAGCGCCCTTCCGGACGCTCCGGTGCAGCCGTACGTCGAGCCCCGCCGGCGCATCCGCAAGATGATCGCCTCGATCCACCGACCCGAGCGCCGGCCGACGGTGGCGGTGCGACCGGCTCGCTACAGCACAGAGTGCTGATCAGCCGGGAACGCTGAGCTGATCTCCTGATCGGGAATTTTCCATCAACACGGCTTTTCCATGTCGATCAGGACCAGAATCGTGGGATGGCGAGAGTGACACTGCAAACGATCGCTGATCGGGTCGGGGTCAGCCGCATGACCGTGTCGAATGCGTTTTCCCGACCGGATCAGCTGTCTGCAGATCTTCGAGGCCGCATCATGATTCGCGGCCGAGGAGCTCGGCTACGCCGGACCCGACCCGTCCGCCCGTGCGCTGGCACGCGGCACGGCAGGCGCTGTCGGGCTGCTGATGACCGACTCGTTGAAGGACGCGTTCGCCGACGAGGTGGCCACCACGTTCCTCGGTGCCATCGCCGAGGAGCTGACACCCACCGGTCTCGCACTGACGTTGCTGTCGGCCGCCGAGCAAGCCGCACGTGATCCCGGCACGCGACGTGCCGATGGACGGCGCGCTGGTCTACTCGTGCAACACCGACTCGACGGCGGTCGATTGGCTGAAGCGACGCAAGCTGCCACTGGTCTTCATCGACCAGGGCCCCTCACCCGGATACCCGAGCGTCAACATCGACGACAGGGCGGGTGCGCGTGCCGCCGCGCAGCACCTCGTCGATCTCGGCCATCGGCGCATCGACATCGTCATCGCCAAGGAATCCGATCCGGTTCATGTGGTGCGCGACCCGCTGGCCACCAGTAACCACGTCGTCAAGCAGCGCCTGCTCGGCTGGTTCGATGCGCTGAACGCCGCTGGCATCGAGCCCACCGTGGTGCAGGAGGGGTACTACCCCACTCCCGGCTCGGGAAGAGGTTCCGGCGAAGAAGCCGCAGGGATGCTGCTCGACAGGCCCGAACGCCCGACCGCCATCCTGTGCTTCAGCGACGTGGTCGCCTACGGCGTCGTGCAGGCGGCACTGACTCGAGGCCTGAAGGTGCCCGATGACCTCTCCGTCGTCGGCTTCGACGACAACCCGCTGGCACAGCGCATGCGCCCTGCCCTCACCACGGTGCGACAAGACGTCGCCGCCAAGGGTCATGCTGCGGCTGCGGCGTTGACGACGGCCATCGATCGCTCGCGCAGTGGCACAGCAACACGTGCCAAGCACGTGCTGCTGCCCACTGAACTGGTCATCCGCGACAGCACCGCCAAGCCACCGCGCTAGCGCCGGCTTTCACCCGGCCAGCATCCGGTCGCGCAGCGTCGGCATGCCGTCGCCGCTCAAGTCGCCCAGCGCGGCAGCCCGTCCGGTCATGACCATCACCAACGGCATGGCCTTGCCGGTCACCTCCGGGCCCGTTCCGTGTGTCCACTCGACATCGGTGGCGACCAGCCGCAGGCCGTCGATCCGCTTCTTCGTACCCATCGGGAAGCTGGCGCCCTTGTACATCTCCAGGCACGCAACCAACGTTTCGTCGTCGACATCGTTCGGCAGACCGAGCGGTCGGCGGATGTCGTCGCTGTGCACGACGATCTCACCGAGCATCGTGATCACAGGTGCCGGCGGACGATTCGTCGTTGTTGTCCGCGCCCGTAACCGGGAGATGATCTCGTCCGGTGGACGTGCCGCCAACTTCTTCGCGTCGACATCCATCATCTTGTTGAATCGGAATCCGTTGGCGACCATGTGGCCCATGAACCTCCCAGTCGTCTGTTCGGCGCCGGTCACGATGTGTGCCGCGGTCTGGCGAACCGTCCAGGTTCCGCACAGCGATGGCTGCGCCCATTGGTCGGGCGTCAACCCCGCGAGCGTGTCGGCCATCGATGCCCGATGGTCGTGAATCAGCTTCCACGTCGTCGTGTCGTCCATCGTGATCGTCAGCCCTGCTGCGCCAGGCCGACAACCTGGCCTGCCGGGTCGGCGATCAGTGCGAATGCGACGCCGGGCACTCGCACCGGCTGCTGGACGATCGTGCCGCCCAGCCCGGTCGCGTCGAGGACTGCAGCATCGATGTCGGCGACGCCGAAGAAGGCGCGGGTGGCGTCGGGATCATTCGATCGGATCTCGGCGTGAACGATGGGGCTTGGCATGATGACGACCTCCGTGTCGCTCGGGTGCCGGTCGGCACCCTGTCTCACCACTCCGACGAACGGCAGTCCCCCATTTCGACACCCGCCCCGTCGCTGGTCTCGTACGATTTCGAGATGGCACTCGACGATTACCTCGCAGCCGAGATCGTGCTCGACTGCAGCGACGGTCTGTTCAGTCGCCGCGAAGGCCTGCGCAGGCTGATGCTGCTCGGCGTCTCCGCACCAGCAGCGGCGGCAATGCTCGCGGCGTGTGGCAGCGACGACGACGCGGAGACAGCGACGACGGTGGCGACCACTGCCCCGACAACCGCCTCCGCAGCGACCACGAACGCTGCCACCGCTACTGCAGCGACGACGCCGACCACGAACGCCGCCGATTCCACCGCGGTCCCCGCATCTGCCGCGGGCAATGCCGGCGCGCCGGTGACCGAGGAGATCACGTTCCCGGGGCCGCAGGGCGACGTGATCGGTGTGCTGTCGACGGCGCCCGATCCGAAGGGCGCGGTGTTGGTGATCCACGAGAACCGCGGACTGACTCCTCACATCCGCTCGATCCCACCACGACTCGCGGCAGATGGTTACACCGCGCTGGCAATCGATCTGTTGTCCGAGGAAGGTGGCACGGCGACCATGGCGAGCGACGGCGACGCCACGGCCGCGCTGGGCAAGGCACCTGCCGAGCGGATGATCGCGGATCTGCGCGCCGGCCTCGACGAGCTCGCCAAGCGCGCACCCGACGCGAAGCTGGCCGTCATCGGATTCTGCTTCGGTGGCGGGATGACATGGCAGCTGCTCGCTGCCGGCGAGCCGCGGCTCTCCGCGGCAGTCCCGTTCTACGGGCCGGCTCCAGCAGATCCCGATTTCAGTGGCTCACCGAATGCCGCCGTGCTCGGCATCTACGCCGAACTGGACTCGCGTGTCAATGCCTCGCAAGACACCGCGCGCGCCGCGCTCGAGGCAGCCGGCCTCGAGCACGAGATCAAGGTGTATCCCGGTGTTGACCACGCTTTCTTCAACGACACCGGCGCTCGGTACAACGCCGATCAAGCGACGCAGGCGTACAAGGACATGCTCGACTGGTTCGGCGAGCATCTGGCATCGACCTAAGTTCGCGGTATGGCACTCCCCGAAATTGTTGATCGCGGCGCGTGGCACAAGGCTCGTGTCGAACTGCTCGCAGAAGAGAAGGCAATGACGAAGGCCGCGCGACGCGCTGAGCACGAAGCGCCGCATGATGCCGATGGTCCGAGTCGACAAGGACTACCGGTTCGAAGGGCCCGACGGAACGGCGACGCTGCTCGACCTGTTCGAAGGACGCCGTCAGCTGATCGTCCAGCACTTCATGTTCGACCCGAGTTGGGACGAAGGCTGCCCGAGCTGCACCGGCGGCATCCGACGAGATTGTCGCGACGGACTGCTCCGGCATTTGCACGTCCGCGACACGACGCTGGCGGTCGTGTCGCGGGCGCCGCTCGAGAAGATCGAGAAGCTACAAGCGCGCAGCGCGGCTGGGACGTTCCCGTGGTACTCGTCGTTCGGCAGCGACTTCAACTACGACTTCCACGTCACCCTCGACGCGTCGGTCGCGCCGGTCGAGTTCAACTTCCGCGGCCCCGACGAACTGAAGGCGCACGGCACTCGGATGGACGCTGGAAGGATCGACCGAGCAGCCGGGCTACAGCACGTTCCTCGACGTCGACGGCGAGGTGTTCCACACCAACTCGGTCTTCGCCCGAGGCACCGAGTGGCTCGGCGGCTCCTACGCGTTCCTCGACCTCACGGCTCTCGGCCGCCAGGAGGAGTGGGAGGAGCCGAAGGGTCGTTCCGACAAGACGCGCGGGGCAGTGCCCGACTTCTCGTCCTGACCGTTCACGTCATTGCATCGGTCACGTCACTGCATCGAGCAGGTCGCTGATCATCTGCCGAGTGATTGCCTCGGTGACGAACTCTTGCACTCTGCCGGTGTTCCGCTCCTGTTGATCGCGGCGCGCCGGATCGAGCCAGCGCGCGCAGCTGATCTCACCGATGTGCGAGATCTGGGCGATCACCATCGAGAAGTTGCCCGGCCGGTCGATGCGACCGGGGCCCCCGTTGTCTCGGTACGCGTCATAGAGGTCGCGAGCGCGCGTCGCCTGGCCGCAGGAGAACTCGAACAGCACGAGACCCAGTTCCTGGCTCGGATCGGCAAGGCCGGCGTTCTCCCAATCGATCACCGATACCGAACCGGTGGGAGTGCGCAGCACGTTGTCGGCGAAGAGGTCGCGGTGACACGTTTGAAGATCGCTGGGCCACTCCAGCAAGTTCTCCAGCGCCACCAACTCGTCGCGCATCGCCGCCAATCGATCGGCGAACGGAGCCTCTGCTTCGGTGAGCCGGACAATCAACTCGTCCCACCGCTCGCCACCGATGGGATCGGTGTACCACGGGTCCACTGGGTTCTCGCCGTGGTAGCGGACACGATGGATCGAAGCGACGATGCGACCGACCGTGGCAGGATCGAGCCACGGATCACGTTCCAATAGATCGACCCATCCGTAGACGCGGACGACTGCCGATCCGACATCGACCAGCACATCACCTGCTTGCGTGCGCACGACCGAAGGCATCGACACACCGGTCGCCGCGACGACGTCCTGAAACGCAGCATCGTCGTCGACCTCGGCGGGCGGCGGTGGCTCGAACGGTTCCTTCACAGCCCACGAGCCGCGCGACGTCGTCAGCCGCCAGACCTGGCCCACCTCGCCTCGCGCAACCGGCCCGGACAACACCGGATCATTACCGAGCCCGTACACATCGGCGATCGTGTCGGCGGCCTGCGGGTCGAGCATCAGACCGGAGTATTGCTGTCCGGCTCGCCGTTCCAGTGCTCGGCCAGCAGCTCGATGCTGCGGATCCGCGCCGACAGGTCGTAGGCAACCGACGTGACCATCAGCTCGTTGGCATCGGTGCGCGTCACCAGATCCTCGAGATCCCGGATGACCGTGGAGATCTCGCCGACGATTCGACTGCTGGGAAGCTGGTTGGCCTGTTCGAGGTCGGGATGTCCCGAGGCGTCCTGCGGCGATGGAAGTCGGATGAACTTGCCCGTTCGACGACCGAGGGATGTCAGCCGACCGGGCGCCGAATGCCAATCCGCCTCCTCTTTCGAATCGGCGGCGAGCACGTTGGCAGTGACGATCATGTACGGCTCGTCGAGCACCACGGAGGGCTCGAACGACTGGCGATACAGCTCGGTGGCCTGCATCGTGCCGCCCGTGTCGAAGTGGTGGGCGAACGCAAATGGCAGCCCGAGGTAGCCGGCGAGCTGCGCGCTGTAACCGCTGGAGCCGAGCAGGAAGAGCTCGGGGTGCGAGCTGTCGGCCGGCGTCGCCTTGAACTGGTCCCACAGCCCGGTCGGCGTCGCGGGTCGCCGAGCAACCCCATGAGGTCGAGGAAGTCACGAGGGAACTCGTCTTCGCCCTCGGGCTGGTGCGTGCGACGCAACACGGCCGCGGTTCGCTGGTCCGTCCCCGGCGCGCGCCCGATCCCGAGATCGATTCGATGGGGGTGCAGCTCCTCCAGCATCGCGAACTGCTCGGCGATCACGAGTGGCGCGTGATTGGGCAGCATCACGCCACCCGAACCGACGCGGATGGTCGATGTCACCGCGGCCAGGTGGGCGATGAGCACCGCCGGCGACGTGCATGCGACGCTCGGCATGTTGTGGTGTTCGGCAACCCAGAACCGCGTGTACCCGAGCTCGTCGGCGCGCTGGGCAAGTGCCGTCGTCGTGTGCAATGCCTCGGCGCTGGTCTGTCCGTCGTTGAGCACCGACAGATCGAGGACCGATCGACGTACATCCTTCAACGCGTGTGTCACGACGGTCAGGATCCCTCGTGTTGGTTGCAAGGGCTGGATTCCATCGCCGCGACCAACGAGGCAAGCGTGTTGCGGAGATCGTCGCGGGCCGACGGCGACAGCTCGTCGAACAACCGGCTGATCTCGGCCAGTCGCGGCACCAACGACTCGTCGGCGGCGGCCAGACCGGCGTCGGTGAGCTCGAGCAGCGTGACCCGCCGATCGGTGGGATGGGCGACGCGGCGGAGCAGACCTTCGCTCTCGAGCGAGTCGGCGACCGCGGTCATGTTGCGGGCAGTGAGGCCGAGCCCGTCGGCCAGCGTCTTCATCTTGGCCGGACCCTGGCAGTGCAGCACCTCGAGGCACGCGGAGCCGCGGGTACGTCAACCCGCCCGCCGGGCGAGCGTCGACCCACCGTCAGGAAGCCGTGCGCGAACCGGGCCGACAGCTCCAGCAGCTCGCGGTGGGGGATGTCGAGCGTCGGATCGGCGCTGTTGCTGGGGATCGCTGCGACGTCGACGGTCATGTCGCCAGGATACCGGATGAACGAACGCTCGGGGACTGTGTTGTCAAGGTGATATTTACGATTGTTACTATCATCGCCCGTTAGCTTCCACCAAGGAGGCCACCATGCTCACCAACCCTCCCCCTCACCACCGGTACCTGGACGTTCGACCCCGCCCACTCCGGCGTCCACTTCAAGGTTCGCCACCTCGGCCTCACCAACGTGCGCGGCCGCTTCAACGGCGTCGATGCCTGGCTCGACGTCGGCGACGATCTCGCCAACACGAGCTTCGGCGCCACGATCGACATCGCCTCGGTCGACACCAACAACGCCGACCGCGACGCCCACCTCCTCGTCGACCGACTTCTTCTCCGCCGACGCCCACCCGACCATGACGTTCGCGTCGACCGCGATCCGCGACGACGGCGACGACGAGTACGAGGCCGACGGCGACCTCACGATCAACGGCGTCACCAAGCCCGTCACGCTCGCGGTCGAGTTCACCGGCGCGGCCGTCCACCCCGGCGACGGCAAGCTGCACAGCCGGTTTCGTCGCCACCGACCACAGATCCTGCGCGACGACTTCGGCATCGACTTCAACATGCCGCTCGGCGTCGACAAGTTCGCCCTCGGCAAGAAGATCGACGTCGAGATCGACGTTCAGTTCACGGCACCACAGGCATAAGGACGAAGTCCGTCAACAGGGATAGCTCGAAGTCCTTCAGGACGTGCCGGGCGCGGGCTTCTTGTCTTGGTCGCCCGGCAGGTTCTGTGGCTTGTCGATGAACTCACCCGGGCTGGCATCGTCGTCACTCGGTTGCGGCGGCGGGTCTTCTCCGCGCTGTTTGGTCATGCCGCCGAAGTACCCGCTGCGCACCCACCACAAACCCTGCATCGGTTTGCCAGACATGCCGAACGGGTACGAACAGGTATGACACAAGTACTGATCGCCGTCGACGACTCCGAGTCCTCCATCGCGACGGCGCGTACGGCGTTTGCACTGTTCGGTGCCGACGCGAGCTACATCGTTGTCAGCGTTGCCGACCAGACGCCGATCGTGTGGGGCGGCGACTCACTGGCGTGGGGAGTCGGCTACCCCATCATGATGCCGTCCGAAGTCGTGACGGCAGGAACCAACCCGAGCGGTGACACGTCGGTTGCCGATGTCGACAGCGCGCCGATCGATGCCGCGATCCAGGTCGCCCGCGACGTTGCTGACGAGGCCCACATCCCCAACCCACAGGTCGTTGGCGAGGTGGGTGATCCGGCGACAGCGATCATCACGGCCGCGCACCACCACAAAGCCGACGTGATCGTGATCGGATCCCACGATCGCAGTTGGTTCAGCAAGCTCTTCGTTCCATCGGTGTCAGGTGCAGTCGTCCGCGAGGCCGACATCCCCGTCTTGGTGACTCACTGACACAAATTCAGCGTGTGAGTGAGTTCTCACTCATGTAGAGTCGTCGGGTGCCTCAAGAAACTCTCCAGCGACCCGCGGCGACCGAACGGCCCGTTCGCAGGGGTCGTGCCGCTCCGCTACCGCCCAGCGAGCGCCGCGCCGCGATCATCGCAGCCACGCTCCCGCTGATGCTCGCTCACGGCTCGTCGGTGACCACCCGACAGATCGCCGAGGCGGCTGGCATCGCCGAAGGAACGATCTTCCGCGTGTTCCCCGACATCGAGTCGTTGCTGCAGGCCACCGTTGACGCTGCCTACGACCCTGCGCAGGTGGCGACGGAGTTGGCAGCGATCGATTCGACGCTGTCGTTCGAACGGCGCCTCACCGAGGGGGTCAGGATCCTGCAGAACCGGCTGACCAGCATGTGGCAATTGATGTCGATCAGTGGGATGCCGAAGCCGGCCGGATTGGGTGCAGCACGAGCCACGACCAAGAACCGTCCCGATGTCGCAGCTGTCATCAAACTGTTCGAGCCCTACCGAAGCCGGTTGCGCCGCGATCCCGAGGCCGCCGCGCAGTTGCTGCGCGGGCTCACGCTCGCCGGCACCCATCCCGCACTGATCGCCGATGGCGAACCGATGGCGCCCGAAGAGATCGTGTCATTGCTACTCGATGGTATGCGCAACCGCACTCGCCAGACGGTGAGCACCTGATGCTGGTTCGACTCCTCAAGACCTATCTGCGCCCATACAAGCGGCTGCTGACCATCGTGGTGATCCTGCAGACGGCGCAGACGTTCGCCGCCCTGTACCTGCCGAGCCTCAACGCCGACATCATCGACAAAGGCGTCGTCACAGGCGACACGGGATACATCTGGTCGACCGGCGCGCTGATGCTGTTCGTCACACTGGTGCAGGTGGTGTGCGCGGCCACGCGCGGTGTACTTCGGTGCCAAGGCCGCCATGGGCTTCGGACGCGATGTGCGCAGCGGGCATCTTCCATCAGGTCTCCGACTTCTCGGCTCGTGAGATGGGCCAGTTCGGTGCACCGTCGCTGATCACCACGGATCACCAACGACGTCCAACAGGTGCAGATGCTCGTGCTGATGACATGCACGTTGCTCGTCGCCGCACCCGATCACGGCGATCGGCGGCATCGTGATGGCGATTCGCGAGGACGGCGGGCTGTCGTGGATCCTCACGGTCAGCATCCCGGTGCTGGTGATCTGCGTCCTCCTCGTGGTGTCGCGCATGGTGCCGCAGTTCCGCAAGATGCAGGAGCGCATCGACGACGGTCAACCGAGTGCTGCGCGAACAGATCACCGGTATCCGAGTCGTGCGTGCGTTCGTGCGCGAGCCCGCGGAGGTCGAGCGATTCGGCGACGTCAACGCAGAGCTCACTCGGTACGCGCTCCGCGCCGGGCGACTGCAGGCGTTCTTCTTCCCGATCGTCGTCCTCGTGCTCAACTCGTCGAGCGTCGCGGTGCTGTGGTTCGGAGCCAGCCGCATCGACAACGGGCGAGATGCAGATCGGCGCACTGATCGCATTCCTCAGCTACCTGGCGCAGATCATCATGGCCGTGATGATGGCCACCTTCATGCTGATCCTCGTGCCGCGAGCCGCCGTCTGCGCCGAGCGGATCGTCGAGGTGCTCGACACGCCGACGTCGGTCGTCCGCGCCGCCGAGCCCGTCACCGAAGTGCACACGTCGGGCAGGCTCGAGTTGCGCAACGTCGGCTTCCACTACCCCGGCGCCGAGGCCCCGGTTCTGACCGACATCTCGCTCCTCGCCGAGCCGGGCCAGGTCACCGCGATCATCGGCAGCACCGGAGCCGGCAAGACCACGCTCCTCAGCCTGGTGCCACGGCTGTTCGACGCGACATCGGGTGCGGTGCTCGTCGACGATGTCGACGTGCGCGACCTCGACCCCAACACACTGTGGGGACGAATCGGGCTCGTGCCGCAGAAGCCATACCTGTTCTCGGGCACGGTGGCCAGCAACCTCCGCTTCTCCGACCCCGACGCCACGGACGAGCAGTTGTGGGAGGCGTTGGAGATCGCCCAGGCAACCGACTTCGTGCGGGCCATGCCCGGTGGGTTGCAAGCAACCATCGCTCAGGGTGGTTCGAACGTGTCGGGCGGTCAGCGGCAACGACTGGCGATCGCCCGAGCGTTGGTCCGCAAACCGGAGATCTACCTGTTCGACGATTCGTTCTCCGCGCTCGACCTGGCCACCGACGCCAGATTGCGCGCCGCACTGGTCCCGTACACGGCCGACGCCACCGTGTTGATCGTCGCCCAGCGCGTGTCGACCATCATCAACGCCGACCAGATCCTGGTGCTCGAGGACGGCGAGGCCGTCGGTCTCGGGACCCACAGAGAACTGCTCGAGACATGCGAGACGTATCGCGAGATCGTCGAATCGCAGATGACGGTGGAGGAAGCGGCATGACCACCGACGCCACCGACAGCCGGACGCAGGAGCCCGACGAAGAGGTCGTCCGGCCACCCGACGCACGACCCGCGGCATCGCCGGGGCCGATGCGTTCCATCGGCATGCCCGCCGAGAAGTCGAAGGACTTCGGCGGATCGACGAAGCGCCTTCTGGACCGAATGCGCGTGGAGCGCTGTCCGCGGCATCGCGGTGATCGTGTTCGCTGTGCTCAGCGTGACGCTGACGGTGCTGGGCCCCAAGATCCTCGGGCACGCGACCGACCTGATCTTCAATGCGGTTCGCTCGGGTCAACACATCGACTTCGACGAGTTGCGCAGTGTGCTGTTGACGGTGCTGGCGTTGTACACCTGCGGTGCCGGGCTGCAGTACCTGCAGTCGTACACACTCGCCGGCGTCGTCCAGCGAACGATGTACCGCTTGCGATCCGACGTCGAGGACAAGATCAACCGGTTGCCGTTGAGCTACATCGATGGGCAGCCGCGTGGCGATCTGCTGAGCCGGGTCACCAACGACATCGACAACATCTCGCAGAGCCTGCAGCAGACCCTCAGCCAGTTGCTGACATCGGTGCTGACGCTGATCGGGGTGCTGACGATGATGTTCATCATCTCGCCGATCCTCGCGAGCATCGCCGCACTGACGATTCCCGCCTCGTTCCTGATCATCCGATTCGTGACCTCGCGGTCGAAGTCGCGCTTCGTCTCGCAGTGGCGCCACACCGGCACGCTGAACGCGCAGATCGAAGAGGCCTTCACCGGCCACGCACTCGTGAAGGTGTTCGGCCAGCAGGGCGCTGTCGAGCAGCGATTCAGCACCAAGAACGAGGAGCTCTACACAGCGAGCTTCGGAGCCCAGTTCATCTCCGGGATCATCCAGCCGGCGATGATGTTCCTCGGCAACCTCAACTACGTCTGCATCGCCGTCGTCGGCGGGTTGAAGGTGTCGAACGGATCGTTGAGCCTCGGCGACGTGCAGGCCTTCATCCAGTACTCACGACAGTTCACGCAACCGATGACCCAGCTCGCCTCGATGGCCAACGTGCTGCAGTCGGGTGTCGCCTCGGCCGAGCGGGTCTTCGAGCTGCTCGATGCGCCGGAGCAGAGCGAAGATCCGGCGATTCCGGCAATCGAGGGCGAGCCTGTGGGCAGGGTCGAGTTCGACCACGTCGCCTTCTCCTACGATCCGAAGAACCCGCTGATCACTGACCTGTCGTTCGTCGCCGAGCCGGGCCAGACGATCGCGATCGTCGGACCCACGGGCGCCGGCAAGACGACGCTCGTCAACCTGATCATGCGCTTCTACGAGCTCGACGGCGGGCGCATCACGCTGGACGGAACGAACATCGCCGACCTGCGCCGCCACGACCTGCGTGCCAACGTCGGAATGGTGCTGCAGGACACGTGGCTCTTCAGCGGCACGATTCGCGACAACATCATGTACGGCAACCTCGACGCGACCGAAGAGCACTTCCATGAAGCGGTCAAAGCGACATACGTCGACCGATTTGTGCACTCGTTGCCCGATGGCTACGACACGCACATCGACGACGAGGGCGGTACCGTCAGCGCCGGCGAGAAGCAGTTGCTGACCATCGCCCGCGCCTTCCTGGCCGACCCGTCGATCCTGATCCTCGACGAAGCAACCAGCTCGGTCGACACCCGGACCGAGGTCCTGATCCAGAAGGCAATGGCCGCGTTGCGATCGGAGCGCACCAGCTTCGTGATCGCACACCGGTTGTCCACCATCCGCGATGCGGACCTCATCCTGGTGATGAACGCCGGCAACATCGTCGAGCAGGGAACGCACGAGGAGCTGCTTGCAAAAGCGGGGCGCCTACTTCGACCTCTACAACGCTCAGTTCGCGGCAGCCGCCACCGAGGTCTGAACAGATCAGGTCGTGGAGTCGCCCAGTGCGGCGCGTGTGATGATCGCCGGCGGTTCGTGTGCGCGGATCGGCGGGAGCGGGCCGGTAAAGAGCTCGACCTGAACGCGGGCCTGTTGACCGGCGCAGCCCTGCGAGAGGTGCGACGTCGGCCGATCCTCGGTGACGGAGTTCGGGTTGCCGTGCACGCACAGCACCGTCCCGTCGTCGAGGTCCAACGGGTCGTACCACGCACCGGTCGCGAGCTGCACCACGCCGGGCCGAACGGCGTCGGACACCACCGCGCCCGCCAGGCATGCGCCGCGAGCGTTGTACACGCGAACCACATCGCCCGCAGCAATGCCGCGATCCCGTGCGTCGTCGACGTTGACGAGGATCGGCTCGCGCCCCTGCAACTTGCTGGCAAGGCTGTAGGCGCCGACATCCATCTGTCCGTGGAGTCGAGTCGACGGCTGGTTCGCGATGAGGTGCATCGGAAACGCCGGATCCGTCGCATCAGGTTCGATCCATGTCGGATGACCGGGGCAGTCGTCGTAGTGGAAGCCGCCGACCACCTCTGACGTCAGTTCGATCCGGCCGCTCGGCGTCCGCAATCGAGTCGTGTCGGGATCGTTGCGGAACTTCTCGAACATCGTCAGGTTCTCCGCGGGGTACGGCATCGCCACGCCCCCATCCGACCAGAACTGGTCGAACGGCGGAACGGGACCACTGAGACCCGCCCGCCACTTCTCGTAGAGATGTTCGAGCCACTGGCGCGGAGTCCTGCCCTCGGTGAACGCATCGCCAACACCCATTCGCTCGGCGATCCGCCGGAAGATCTCGTGGTCGTCCAGTGCCTCGCCGGGAGCCGATGTCGCCCGGTGCATCGCGTTGAGATGCGTGTCGCGACGACCGGCACCGAAGTCCTCGCGCTCGGTCGGGATCGTGGTCGGCAGCACGATGTCCGCGTGCCGGGCCATGGCCGTCCAGTACGGCTCGTTGACCACGACGGTCTCGGTCGTCGCCAGCGCTCGCCGCAACCGGCCGAGGTCTTGGTGATGATGGAACGGGTTGCCGCCGGCCCAGTAGACCAGCCGAACATCGGGGTAGGTGTAGGTGCCGCCGTCGTACGTGAACTCCTCGCCGGGCGACAACAGCAGGTCGGAGATGCGCGCGACGGGGATGAAGTCGCGAACGGGGTTCGATCCCTTCGGGAAATGCGGCAAGCCGACAGCCGGACCCGTGGATCCGACATCACCCATCGAGCCGTACCCGTGACCGAAACCTCCACCCGGCAGCCCGATCTGGCCGAGCAGTGCCGCCAGTGCAAGTCCCGCCCACACCGGCTGCTCGCCGTTCGGGATTCGTTGCAGCGACCACGTGACGGTGACGAGCGTGCGGACCGACGCCATGCGGCGCGCCAACTGCCGGATGTCGTCTGCGGGAATCTCGCACTTCGCACTGGCCCACTGCGCATCCTTGGCGACGCCGTCGGAAGTTCCGAGCACATACGCCTCGAAGGTGTCGGCGCCAGTTGTGTACCGCTGGAGGAACTCGCGATCGGCCAGGCCTTCGACCAGCAACGTGTGCGCCAGACCGAGCATCAACGCCACATCGGTTCCCGGGACGACCGGATACCAGGTGTGTGGCAGACCGGGAGGGAGATCGTTGCGGAGTGGACTGACGAGCGCGAACTCGACTCCGTTGGCCACCGCCTGCTCGAGGTACGCGCCCGTGTGATGTTCGGTCATCCCGCCGTGGTTCACGAACACGTTCTTGGCGGGGATGCCGCCGAAGGCAACGACGAGACGGGTGTGCTCGACGATGGTCGGCCACGACGTCGGCCGGCGCAGCACTTCCTCCGAGCTGCCGACGATGTGCGGCAGGATGACGACCGATGTGCCGTTGCTGTACGAGTTGATCGAGCGCGTGTAGCCGCCGATGAGGTTCAGCAGCCGCTGCAACTGCGTCTGTGATTGATGGAAGATCCCGGCGCTGGCCCAACCGTAGGAGCCGCCGAAGATGCTGGCGTTGCCGTGCTTGTGGCGGACGCGATCGAGCTCGGTCGCCACCGCGTCGACGGCCTCGTCCCACTCGACTTCGACGAACTCGTCGCGCCCGCGACGGTCGCTCGGGCCGGGGCCGCTCTCCAGCCATCCGCGACGAATGGCCGGCTTCTGAATCCTGGTTCGGTGACGCGCTGCCCCGATGACGCCTGCAAGAAGTGGCGACGGATCCGGATCACTGGGGTGAGGCACGACCTCGACGATCTCGTCGTCGACGACGCGCACACTGTGCGCACCCCAGTGCGACGTCGTGGGTGTCAACGTCGTCATTCGGTGCCCCACAGGCTCGGCAGGTTCACGACGATGCCCTCCTGCGTCGTGCGGGCGATCACCACCACAGCGGGAGTGGTCGCCGATGGGTTCTCTTCACGATGCGGTGTGTATGGGGGCACGAAGATGTAGTCACCCGGGTTGGTCTCGAACGCGACCTCCTTGCCGTCTTCGAGGAAGACGAACCGCGGCGTGCCCGACACGATGTAGATGGCGGTCTCGGCTTCACCATGATGATGATCGCCCGAGTTGGTCGCCGGGGCGACATGCGTCTCGCCCATCCACAACTTCTCCGAGCCGACCATCTTTCCGGAGATCGCCTCGAGCCGAGTCATGCCAGGTGTCTGGGTCGTCGAGCTCGACAGCGCTCCCGCGATGATGTGAGCCAGCGGCTTGTGCCACGCGGCGTTGCCGATCCCTTCGCCCGCCGGAACATGCGTCACCCGCTCATCACTGGCCATCGGACCAAGTTTCACATACTGGGGCGCAGCCTCACCAGGCCTATACCGGCGCACAGGTCACGTGGGACAATCGCCCCATGTCACAAGATCCAGGTCGAGGCGAACATCAGTGGGCGTTTCGCACCAGGGCGATCCATGCCGGATCCCGTCCCGAACCAGTCACCGGGGCACGCGCCGTCCCCATCTTCCAGACCACGAGCTTCGTCTTCGAAGACACCGCCGACGCCGCCGACCTCTTCGCCCTGCAGAAGTACGGCAACGTGTACAGCCGCATCAGCAACCCCACGATCGCCGCCTTCGAAGAGAGGCTCGCGAGCTTGGAAGGGGGCATCGGCGCGGTCGCCACCGCCAGCGGCATGTCGGCCGAGTTCATCGTCATCAGCGCGCTGTGCGAGGCGGGCGACCACGTCGTCTCGTCCGCCCAGTTGTACGGCGGCACGCGGACGTTGCTCGAAGGCACGCTCGCCCGATTCGGAGTGACCACCACCTTCGTCACGGGCGATCAAGCAGCCGATTTCGCGGCCGCCATGCAGCCGAACACCAAGCTGATCTACACCGAGGTCGTCGCCAATCCATCGGGCGTCGTCGCCGACCTGGAGGGACTGGCAGCCGTCGCACACGAGGCCGGCATCCCCTTGGTCGTCGACTCGACGGTCGCGACCCCCTACGTGTGCCGACCGATGGAATGGGGCGCCGACATCGTCGTGCACTCGGCGACGAAGTTCCTCGGTGGGCACGGCACGTCGCTCGGCGGTGTCGTCATCGAGTCGGGTCGCTTCGACTGGGGCAACGGCAACTTCCCGCGGATGACCGAGCCCGTCGCGTCATACGGAGACCTGTCGTGGTGGGGCAACTTCGGGGAGTTCGCGTTCTGCACGCGCCTGCGCGCCGAGCAACTTCGCGATGTCGGCCCGACCCTTTCTCCGTTCAACGCGTTCCTGTTGATGCAAGGCGTCGAAACACTCCCCCAGCGAATGGATGCACACCTCTCGAACGCTCGGGTGGTCGCCGACTCCTTGTGCCGAAACGCTGCGGTGTCGTGGGTACGGTGGGCAGGCTTGCCCGACCACCCTCACCATCAGCGTGCGCAGAAGTACCTGCCGCTCGGGCCGGGTGCGGTGTTCTCGTTCGGAGTGGTGGGCGGGCGCGCCGGCGGGCAGGCGTTCATCGAGGCCTTGGAGCTCTGCAGCCACCTCGCCAACATCGGCGACACGCGCACGCTCGTGATCCATCCGGCCAGCACCACACACCGACAGCTCAGTGACGCAGCGCTCCAGGCCGGCGGCGTGCCGCCGGATCTCATCCGCATCTCCGTCGGCATCGAGGATCCGGACGACATCATCTGGGACATCGAACAGGCACTGAGTGTCGCGGCAAAGGCCGTCGGATGAGCGTCGAGGCACCGGACCCGCCGAGCACATGGCACAACCCGACGGCACGCGAGCGCCTCGAGATCATCCGCTCGACTTCCACCGTGGCGATCGTCGGCATGTCGGCCGACCCGAGTCGGGCGAGCTACTTCGTCGCCACGTATCTGCTGTCGTCGAGTTGCTCGTTCGACGAGATCTGGTTCGTCAATCCGAAAGGCGGCGAGATACTCGGCAAGCCCGTGTATCGGTCGCTCGCCGAACTGCCGGGTGTGCCCGATCTCGTCGACGTGTTCCGCCGAGCCGACCAGCTCCCGTCGGTCGCCGAAGAGTTCGTGGCCATACCCGGTGCCCGCGTGTTCTGGGCGCAGCTCGGCCTCAACTCACGCCGAGGCAGTCGACATCGTCACCGCCGCCGGCCGCATCGCTGTGATGAACCGCTGCCTCAAGATCGAGCACGCCCGCTTCCGCGGAGGTCTGCACCAAGCCGGGTTCGACACCGGCCTGATCTCATCGAAACGCCGACCGCCCCTCTGACACCCGCGCGCTGGGATTCGGTCCGCCATCCAAACTGGTGACGGCGCCGAACAACAGACGCATGAACATCGGACGACCCCTCAGACGTGCCGCGGCGATCGCTCTGCTGATCGGCGGGCTCGTGCACCTGCAGTTGTTCTTCGAGGGCTATCGATCGATCGACAAGATCGGCCCGAGCTTCCTACTGAACGCCGTCGCGTCGGCAGCGGTCGCCGGCCTGCTCGCCGTTCGCTCCGAGTGGTTCGTCAGGGCAGCGGGCATGGTCGTCGCGATCGGCACGATCGGCGCATTCATACTCAGCCGCCGCGGCGACGGACTGTTCGACTTCCGCGAGCAGGGTCTCCACCCCTCTCCTCAGGCGGCCATTGCGTTGGTCGTCGAGATCGCCGCGCTCGTGCTGTTGGCCGTGACATTCCTCCCCGCTGTGATCGACGAGCCGACGATGACAGGTCGCTCGACGACCGGAATGTCCATCGGCATCGCGGCAGTGGTCATGATCGCCCTCGGCGTGTACTGGGCGAATCGGTATGACGCCTCGACCTCGGCAGCCGAAGACCGGAGTGCACATCACCGACTTCACGTTCAGTCCGACGATCCTCACGGTCACGAAAGGCAGCACGGTCACGTGGATCAACGGCGACACGTTCGACCACAGCATCGTTGCGACCGACCTCACCTTCCACAGCGACAACATCGGCCACGACGGCACGTTCCAGCACACGTTCGACGAGGACGGCGAGTTCTCCTACGTCTGTGGCATCCATCCGCAGATGCAGCGCAACAGTGACCGTCACCGGCTAGACAGTGCCGGTTCAGGTCACGGCGAAGTCGGCCCAGACCTCTTTGCCTCCACCAACGGCTACGGTTCCCCATCGCGTGGCGAGTGCCGTCACCAGACGCAAGCCGCGTCCCGTGACGGTGGTCGGCGATGGGTCGCGCAGCCGGGGCAACTGGTCGCTGCCATCGAGCACCGAGAGGCGCACGGTGCCGGCTTGCCGGGCGAGTGCGACGGTGAAATCAGACTGCGCGTGCAGTATCGAGTTGGTCGCGAGCTCACTGACCACGATCGTGGCGTCGTCGCACAAACCCTCGACATCCCACTGCCACAACGTGTCGACCACGAACTGGCGCACACCGCGTAGCGATCTCGAATCTCCGACGAACGAACGCGTCGCTGTGTCACCCGATTCCGCGCCCGTGCCGATCACTGCGGAGTGACAATGGCAGACCCGCTGGAAGGATTCCTCGTCGCCGGCGACCGACGACGCCGGATACGCGCACAACAAGGAGAACGGCATGCGCTGACGCGAGTCGTTCCACATTGTCTCCAGCTCGATGGCCGCGCCCACCTGCCCGGCATCCCACAGCAACGCAACCATCTCCCCATAGACCCGAACCTGGCGACCCGACTGCGATGCCTGTCGAAGCAACTGACCGATCTCGCTGTCGAACAGGTCCACCTGCGGCCAGTCGCCGACGAGGAACCTCGACATCGCCTGCCCGGCCTCGAGCATCAACAGACTTCCGCCTGCGCGTGCGGCATCGATGTCGACGCCGGCAGCCACCATCGCATCCTCGAACGCGGCGATGTGTTGCGAGGTGGCGACGACGATCGACGTCTCGTCGGCCATCACACCGTCCACCACGAATTGGGCGACCGTCGTCACCAGTTCCTCGGTGTTCTCGTAGAACAACACCACGTGATCACGGGGATTCGCCCGGACTTCGATCTTCACTGTCATCAACGCACTCCGTCTTCGCACCGAACAGTCTCACGGCGTTCGGCGTCGACGTCAACCATGCACACGTCACGGTTTGAACATGACAAGGACTGGGAAGGTTCGACCTCCGCGTTCACTCGCATGTCGAGCAGAACGACACTGGATCAGCCGGCCGCCTTACCGATCCGCCCCCCGGGGGCGGTCGGTTGATCTGCTTATGATCCATTCATGACCGACACGATTGCAGCGCGATTCGAAGTTCTCGACGAACGATTCGCGGATTGCCGGGGCGACGCGCGCGTCGAGCGGCTGTACGACGGTTGCCGTTGGGCTGAAGGGCCGGTCTACTTCCCGGCGGGGCGATTCCTGGTATGGAGCGACATCCCCAACGACCGGATGCTGCGGTGGGACGAGACCACCGGCAACGTCGGTGTCTTCCGCCAGCCTGCAGGATTCTCCAACGGCAACACACTCGATCGTCAGGGTCGGCTGGTCACGTGCGAGCACGGCACGCGTCGTGTCAGCCGTACCGAGCACGACGGCTCGATCACGGTCGTCGCTGATCGTTTCGAGGGCAAGCAATTGAACAGTCCGAACGACGTCGTCGTGCGATCGGACGGATCAATCTGGTTCACCGATCCGGCGTACGGCATCGACAGCGACTACGAAGGCCATCGCGCCACCAGCGAGATCGGCGCGTGCCACGTGTACCGCTGCGACCCGTCGACCGGCGAGGTGCGACGGGTCGGCGACGACTTCGAGCGTCCCAATGGACTGGCGTTCTCGCTCGACGAATCGCAGCTCTACATCGCCGACACGCGCAGGAACCACATCCGGGTCTTTCCGGTCGACGACCGCGGCGACCTCGGCGATGGCGAACTGTTCGCCGACAGCACCGCCGGCCACTTCGACGGCATCAGGCTCGACGATGCCGGACGCGTTTGGGCAGGTGTCGGTGATGGGGTGCACTGCTTCGCTCCCGACGGCACGTTGATCGGCAAACTGCACCTACCGGAGGACGCAGCCAACCTCACGTTCGGCGGCCCACAACGCAACATGCTGTTCATCACGGCGACGACATCGCTGTACGCGATCCGCACCAGCATCACCGGGGCCCGTACCAGCTGAGCGACTTGAGACGAGCGCTCAACCGCGATATGTTCACGGGACCTAACATGCCGGATGAGGGAGGTTTCACGAACTCCGTCCAGCACCACTACCGAAAGGGTGCCCGTGCGCCGCTCGAACTCCTCCACCCTCGCCCGCTCGTTCCGTGTGGGATTCGCCGGGCTCACCCTGGCCGGCGTCGTCGGCTTGTCGGCGTGCTCGTCCGACGACGACTCGTCGTCGGCGACAACCGTCGCCGCGGCCGCCGATGGCACGGTCGCTCCCGAGGACATCAAGGTCGCTCCGGCGCGTCGTCGCCGCCGGCCTCACCAAGCTGCCGGCAACGATCGCCTCGGCGATCGCCGCCATCGGCACTCCCGACGCCGAGGCCAAGCTCGACGCGATCGAGGAGCGAGTGGGCCAGCTTCGAAGGCACCGTCCGCGACACCGATCCCGACCTCTACCTCGCGATCGAGGATCAGCTCGACTCCGCTGCAGCGCCAGATCGAGGCCGGCGACACGGCCGCTGCGACCGCCACCGCGGCGACGCTCGCCGGTCTCTTCACGCAGTACCTGACCAAGTACCCCGCATGATTCGGCGGCTGGTGCTCGTGGTCGCTGGGGTGATCGGGGCCGCTGGCCTTCATGGCCGCGCTCCCGAGCACGCCGGCGGCCGCAGCCACCAGCCGCGAGGACGCGATCGAAGCAGGTCCAGAACGTTCGGATCAGCATCGACCTGACGCTGTCGCTGATCAAGCAGGGTCGCAGCGAGGAAGCGTTCGACGGCCGCGGCCAACGGCTACCTCAACCACTTCGAACTGGTCGAGGTGCCGCTGCGCATCATCGACAACGACCTGACGATCGACACCGAAGGTCGCTTCGCCGACATCCGTCAGCTGATCCGCGACGACGCGCCGGTCGACGAGGTTCGCGACAAGCTGGTCGAGCTGCGCGGCGTGCTCGACACCATCGAACGCAAGCTCACCGCAACCGGTGCGGCCGCGCCGGCGCTGATCTTCGGGCAGAGCTTCCTGATCATCTTCCGCGAGGGCTTCGAGGTCGTGCTGCTGGTCAGCATCCTGCTCGGCTACCTCGAGGCGGCCCGGTCGTCGGCGTTCATCAAGCCGATCCTGATCGGCATCGGCCTGGCGTGCGTCGCCACGGTCGCTGACCGTCGATCGTGCTGCGACTCGTCTTCGAATCGCTGCCGTTCTCGATCGAGGTGCTCGAGGGCATCACCGCGCTGATCGCGGTCGTGATGTTGTTCTACGTGTCGTTCTGGCTCGTCGGCGCGCATGGAGCAGAAGCGCTGGATGGAGTTCGTCCGCGCCCGGCTGTGGAGCGCGGTGTCGCTCGGCTCGACCGTTCTCGTTGGTCATGGTCGGCTTCACGGCGGTCTACCGCGAAGGCTTCGAGACGGCGCTGTTCTACCAAGCGCTGTGGTCGTTCGGCGCCGGCCTCGGCGTGTGGGTGCTGGCCGGGCTGTTCGCCGGCCTCGTCGCCCTGACCGTCGTCGCGTTCGTGATGTTCCGGCTCGGTCGCAAGGTGCCGGTGCAAGCGGTTCATGAGCATCGCCGTCGTCTGCGTGATGATCACGTCGGTCGACGTTCCTCGGCAACGCGGTCCACGCGCTGCAGGCCGGCGACCTGATCGCCTACCACCGCCTCGACAACTGGCCCCACGCATCCCGATCTTCCTGTCGCAGGTGACCGGCTACTGGCCGACGCTGCAGAGCGTCGTCGCCCAGATCGTGCTGTCGCTCGATCTACGTCGTCGGCGCGGTGTACGTGTTCGTCGTCAAGCCGCACCGGCACGCGTGCGCGCACGCATCCGGCGCTCGCACGTCGCCGCTCGTCGCGGCCTGAGCTCGACATCGACCATGGGAGTGCGCGTCGGCGTCGACGTCGGCGGCACGTTCACGAAGGCGGTCGCCGTCGACAGCGTCACCGGCGAGCTCGTCGCCCGGTCGGTCGTGCCGACCACGCACACGGCCGCCGCCGGCGTCGCCGCACGGCGTCGTCGCGTGCGTCGCCGCGGTCGCCGCCGAGGTCGGCGCCGATCAGCGTCGAGCTCGTCACCCACTCGACCACGCAGGCCGTCAACGCGCTGCTCGAGGGCGACGTCGCCCGCGTCGGCGTGTTCGGGCTCGGGCGCAGACCCGACCTCGCCAAGGTCCGCCGCCGCACCTCGCTGGCAGGCGTCGAGCTGTCGCCCGGCAAGCGGCTGCCCGCATCGCCGGTGTTCTTCGACGTCACCGACGGGCTCGACGACGCGACGCCGTCCGCGCGCGAGCTGCAAGCGTGTCATCGGCGAGGGCATCGGCGCGGTGTCGGTCGCCGAGGCGTTCTCGCCCGACGACGATCGCAACGAGCAGACCATCGTGCAGATCGCCCGCGACGCCGGGCTGCCGGCGTGCGCGAGCACCGAGCTGTCCGGTCTCTACGGACTCGAGCTGCGCGCCGTGACGGCGGCGGTCAACGCGTCGATCCTGCCGATCGCCGTCCGCACCGCCGGCTTCGTCGAGCAGGGTGTGCGCGACGCCGACATCGCCGCCACGGTGATGGTGATGCGCGGCGACGGCGGCGCGACCGATCTCGCGGGCTTCCGTGAGGCGCCGGTGCGAACGCTGTACTCCGGGCCCGGCGGCATCGGTCGCCGGTGCGCTGCGGTCCGGCGCGATCACCGACGGCGTCATCGTCGAGGTCGGCGGCACGTCGACCAACGTCGCGGCGGTCCGCGACGGCCGGCCGCTGATGTCGTACGTGACGGTGGCGTCGCATGCCACGGCGCTGCGCGCGGTCGACGTGCGCGTCGTCGGCGTCGCCGGCGGGTCGATGCTGCGGGTGCGCAAGCGGCAGTGTGCACGCCGTCGGGCCGCGCAGCGCGCACATCGCCGGGCTGCCGTACGCCTGCTTCCTCGAACCGCAACGGCTCGTCGGCGCGACCGTCGAGATCGTCGCGCCACGCGACGGCGACGACGCCGACCACGTCGTGCTGCGAGCTCGACCGACGGGACCAGCGGCTGCGGTCACCGTCACGTGCGCGGCCAACGCGCTCGGCGTCACCAGTCGACGGCGATCACGCGTGGACGCCCACGTCGCACGAGGCCGGGACCGCGGCGTTCGCGATCGCCGGTGCGCACACTGCGGACTCGACGGGCCGAAGATCGCCGAGCAGATGCTGACGGCCGCCAGCGACGCGGTGTGCGAGCTGGTCCACGATGCTGGTCACCGTCGCAGAAGCTGCGCGATCCGGTGATCGTCGCGGTCGGCGGCGCCGCCGGCGGCCTCGGTCGGTATCGTGGCGACCCGCATGGGATTGCGCGTGCACGGTGCCCGCCGGATGCGGAGATCATCTCGTCGATCGGCGACGCGCTGTCGATGGTCCGTGCCGAGCGCGAGCGAACCGTCAACGCGCTGACCGCCGAGATCGTCCGGCAGCTGTCCGACGACGCCGAGCAGGAAGCGCTCGCCGCCGGCGCCGCGCCCGGCACGGTCGAGGTGCGCATCGAGGAGATGCCCGAGCGAGGCACCGTCCGCGCCATCGCCACGGGCACGGTCGGGCTGCGCACGGGTGCGCTTCCGGGCCAGGAGTCCTGTCGACGGCCGAGCGCATGGCCGAGCTCGCGAGCCGGCCGACGCCGACGATCACGCCAGGCCGGCGCGTTCTGGCTCGTCGCGCGCACGGGCTCGATCGCGATCGTCGACCGCTTCGGCGATCCGGTCGCCACGGTGAAGGGCGAGCGCTGTGCAGCGTCGACGATCTCGCCGCCACCGTCGAACGCCTCACCCGGTATCGCGGACCGGTCACGCTGCGCCCGACGATCTGGTTCATCAGCGGTGGTCGCATCGCCGAGCTCGGCAGCGGTGACATGATCGAAGCGGCGACCGCGCTGCACGATCCCGAACGACACGACCGAAGTGCTCATCGTCGGAAGGAAGACCTGACATGGTCGACTACATCCCGCTGTCGACGGCGACGCCGCAACGCAACGATCGTCGCGGTGGCGACGCTCGCTCGTCGGCCTCGTCGTCGGCTTCGTCGTCGGACGATCGACCGCGGTCACGGCATCGGAGGCGGCAGCCGACGTGCGTGCGAAGGGCGACACCCTCGGCACCCGCATCGAGGCGCTGACCATCGAGTACGACCAGGCCATCGCCGGAACCGGCGACACGCGTGCAAGGCAGGTGTGCTCGATGCACTCGACCTGGTCGACGCCGACATGGACAAGCTGATCGCCGACAGCTCCGTGGCTCGGCCCGAATCAGCAGCAGGCGCTGCACGACGCGACGGCCGCCATCCGGACAGCCGCCGAGAACAAGATCGATCCCGACGACTTCGCCGACATCGTCTCCAACTCTGCAGCGCTGGTGCGCACCACCTTCGGCGCGCCTACGGATTGATCAGACGCCGCTGACGCGCTCTTGCTCGACGACGGTGCGGCCGTCGGACGAGACGTGGCTCTCCTTGGTGCTGCGGAAGCCGATGAAGGTACCGCTGACGAGCGATGCCACCAGGCCGACGGCGCCGACGACGAGCAGGATGATCCCGATCGTGTGCAGGTCGAATCCGGTGGAGTTGTCTGTCACCGCCCACGTCAAGATTGCACCTGCGGCGATGAGCAAAAGGCTCAGTGCTCCCATTGTGATGTCCTCCTGTTCACGGACATCGCCACATCGGCCGATGTCGTTGGCCTAGGTGTGCCCCAGGTCACCGACGTGTAAACAATCGCTTCAGTCGTCGACGGTCACGGCGTGGTACGCGTAGTTGTACCCCTCGCTGTAATTGGCGTGATGATCGACATCCACCCACAGTTCGATCGAGTAACCGATGCCTTCGGCGCTCGGAGCAGAGAGCTCGGTGGTTCGGTACGCCGTGCCATTGGTGGCCAACGGCGTGCAGTCGACACTGACATCGTCGATCGTCTGGTCGTCGACCTTCCACACGACGCGAGCGTGATATGTGTCGGGATGCTCGCCTCCCCGATTGGCCTCCGACCAGTAGTACGTCACCGGTTCGCCGACCTTCGGGAAGACGGGTGTGAAACCTGCTTCGCCGAACAGATACACGTCGGGCGGGTCGGGCGGTGGTTGGTTGGCGGGATCGTCGCTCATGCCGACAATCCTCCTCCGATGACGTCAGAGGTCCACGCCGAACCGCCCGACCAAGCGGGAACAAATCGGTGCCCCTTCGCGCCATCGGCAATCTGAAGGGGATTCAGGAGGTGCCGAACCTCGGAACGTGTGTGTCGCCGAGTGCGACTTGCACGATGCTGGTCTCGGTGTAGAAGTCGAGGCTCTGTTGGCCGCCCTCGCGACCGAGCCCGCTTGCCTTCACACCGCCGAACGGCGTGCGCAGATCACGCACGTTGTGCGAGTTGAGCCACAGCATTCCGGCCTCGATGCGGTGCGCGACCCGGTGACCACGGCGAAGGTTCTCGGTCCAGATGTACGCGGCCAATCCGTAGCGAGTGTCGTTGGCCAGCCGAATGGCTTCCTCGTCGCCCTCGAACGGTGTGACACACACGACGGGACCGAAGATCTCTTCCTGGAAGATGCGCATCTCCGGAGTCACGTCGGCAAAGACCGTGGCCGCGAGGAAGTTGCCGGTCTCCAGGTGGTCGGGCCGGCGCCCGCCGGTCACCAGACGCGCACCTTCCTGCACGCCGCTGTCGACGTACGACATCACCCTGGCGTAGTGCTCGGTCGAGATCAGCGCACCCAACTCGGTCGCCGGGTCGCTGGGATCGCCGATGCGGATCGCCGCGGCGCGCTCGCCCAGCCGAGTGACGAACTCGTCGTACAACGGTCGCTCGACCAGCACTCGTGACCCCGCGGTGCACCGTTCGCCGTTCAAGGAGAAGACTCCGAACAACGCGCTGTCGAGTGCTGCCGGAACATCGGCGTCGGCGAACACGACACACGGCGACTTGCCGCCCAGTTCCATCGACAAGCCCTTGAGATGATCCGCGGCCGAACGCATGATGGTCTGCCCGGTGGTGGTCTCGCCCGTGAACGAGATCAACGGAACGTCGGGATGTGCGACGAGCGCCGCGCCCGCCTCCTCACCGATCCCGTGGACGATGTTGAACACGCCCTTCGGGACACCCGCCTCTTCCATGATCTCGGGAAGCAGGCTCGCCGACAGAGGGCTGAGCTCTGCCGGCTTCAGCACCACGGTGCAGCCGGCGGCGAGGCACGGAGCGAGCTTCCACGTGGCGAGCATGAACGGCACGTTCCACGGCGTGATGAGACCGGCAACGCCGCGCGGCCGACGGATGGAGTATCCGATCTGCGCGTTGGTGCGGAACGCGTCCTCGTGCATCGCCCCGCAGATGTCGGCAAAGAATCGGAAGTTCTCTGCGGCACGAGCTGCCATCCCGTGCGCCTGACTGATGGGAAGGCCCGTATCGAACGACTCGAACGCGGAGAGCAGGTCCGCTCGGGCTTCGATTGCATCGGCGATGGCGTTGAGCGTCTGCGAACGCCGACGAGCCGACAAGCCGACCCACGGACCGGTCAGGAACGCTCGCCGCGCAGCGGCGACGGCCCTATCGATGTCGGCGGCGCCGCCGCTCGCGAGCGTGCAGTACTCCTCGTGACCGACTGGATCGGTGACAGGGATGGTCGCGTTGTCGGCACTGGCGACATGTTCGCCGTCGATGTAGTGGAGGATCGTCGAGGGCAGCGAGTCGCCGAGATCGTGCCGGACGCTGGTTCCCGTCGCCGCAGTCATCCGTCAGATCCTATGCGGCGACCGAGTGTCTTCGTCCCACCCGGGCGGGCCGGAAACACTCCGACGGCATCCGATCAGGGGGGCGGGTCGTGCGCGCTGAGCTCGATCGGGATCTGGTTGAGGATGTCGAACAATCGCGGGTCGGCATCGGGGCCGTACGCAGACACCACGATTCCGGTGCGACCACAGATTCGGCAACGCAAGCCGACGACGATCGACATGTCGTCGGGATTGCTCGCACCCTCGAACCGGTAGATCCGCTCCTGGATCACACCGGTCACGGCGTGATTCGCATTGCAACCGCTGCACCAGATTCCGTCGACCGAGACCTCGATGCTGTCGTCGTACCCCTCGGCCCGAAGGAGAGCCACTGCCTCGGCAGCGCCATTGGGCGTGTGTGCGTTCGACATGGTGCCGAGCCTACGACCCAACGCGAAGGAGGTCGAATGTCGCGATCCTCGACCTTGCTACCATCAGCGAATGGCGCGATCGCGACTCATACTCGCGGTCGCGTTGCTGTGTGCAACGCAGGCTGCTCCCACGGTTGTCGCGCACGCCGATTCGCTCGCCACGGATGCCGAGCAGGAGCTGGCCGAGCGCTACTCCCCTGTCGTGATGGTGCAGACGCAACCGAGCGCGTGCTCGACCGACGGCGAGGCGTTCGAACCGATGTCCGTCGACGCGCTCTTGGGCAACGGTCAGATCGCGCTCCGCCAGATGGGCAGCGGTGATCCGGTGGTGAAGTGGGGTCCGACCGCCAATGATTTGTTCGGGCTCGGTGAGGGTTTTTACCTCGACTTCCCCGGGATCGCCCTCGACCCGGGATGTCTGTACGAGCAGGACTTCCATCGCTACACCGCCGATCGTCAACCCACTGTCTATGCCCGGGTGGTCGTGCAAGACGATCAGCCCGACCAGATCGCACTGCAGTACTGGTTCTACTGGTACTACAACGACTGGAACAACAAGCACGAGAGCGATTGGGAAGGCATCCAGTTGGTCTTTCCGGCCGGCAGTGCCGAGCAGGCGTTGTCGGTCAGCGCCGATCAGTGTCGGCTATGCGCAGCACGAATCGGGCGAGCGTCAGTCGTGGTCGGCGAGCATTCTGCACCGGGACGGTGATCACCCTGTCGTGTATCCATCGACGGGGTCGCATGCCAGCTACTTCGATTCCGCGTTGCACATCGGACGAAGTGCCGGCGAAGGGTTCGGTTGCGACGACAGCACAGGCCCGTCCACCGAGCTTCGACCCGATGTCGTCGTGTTACCCGACGAGGCGCCGGCGGCGACGGACGCATTTGCATGGCTTGCGTTCGACGGACGTTGGGGCGAGCGGCACGGAGGCCCATACAACGGACCAACTGGTCCGACGACCAAGGACCGTTGGACGAGACCCATCGAGTGGCAGGACAGCCTGCGCACAACGAGCGTCGTGGTGCCGGCCGTCGGAACGAGGTCCGGCGCCGTCGCCGATGCGTTCTGCAGCGTCGTGGAATCCGGCTCGAACCTCGTCTTGAAGTTCGCCCAGTCTCCCCTGTCGATCGTGATCGCACTCTTCCTGGTCTTCGTGTTCGTCAGGTTCCTCGCTCGCCGAACCGTGTGGAATCGCACACCGACATCACCGATCATTTCCAGGCGGCGCAGCGGGCAGATCCTGCGAACGTCGGCACGAATGCTGGCGCAGGCCAAGGGCACGTTCACGATGATCGGCGTGGTTGCGATTCCGGTTGCACTCATCGGCACCCTTCTCGCCGCGCTCGTCAAGGAACTGCCGATCGTCCAAGACTTCTTCGACCTCACCGGATCGTCCGGCCTCACAGGACTGATCATGGCCCTGCTCGTCACGGCAGTCGCGAGCGCGTTGGCCTTCACATTTGTCGGTGCCGCGGTGTCGCGAACGATGTCCGACATCGATGCAGGTCTGGCGCCGTCGTGGACGCGTTCCGTCAGATCCGCATTGGCCAGATGGCGGCCGCTCCTCACTGGTTTCGGTCTGGCTGCCGCGCTCGTCATCATCCTTGGTTGCACGATCGTGCTCGCCCCGGTCGCTCTGTTCATGCTCGTACGACGGGTCTTCATCCCTCAGGCGATCATGCTCGACGACGCCGGAACAGCGCGAGGTGCCATCGCCCGCAGCATCGCTGCGGTACGGCGCCGATGGTTCAACACAGGCGTGACCATCGGTCTGATGATCGCCGCGACGAAGGTCGTCTCCACGACGATCGGATTGCTGGTCCTGATCGTTGTCCAGCCACCGTTCTGGCTGCTCTCGTTGATGATCGTCGCGGTCGATGCTGTACTGGCGCCCATTCAGCGCGATCACGGCGACGTACCTCTACGGAAACGCCCGAGCGCAGGACGCCGACCCTGTGGAGTCGTCCGACGAAGCGGACGACTACCGGCGAACCATGACGATGTCGGAGCCGTAGAACGCATCCTTGATCGCCGACCGGAGATCACGCATCAGTTCCCATTGACGACCCGGAGCGGTCTTCACAACGACACGAAGGACGACGCCGTCGTTGGTCAGCCGTTCGACTCCGAGCACCACGGGTGGCTCGAGCACGATCGACTGCATCTCGGGTCGGGCGCACACCTCGGCGGAAGTGGTCTTCAGCAGTTCGATGGCGCGATCGGTGTCGGCGTCGTACCAGATGGTGACGTCGAGCAGCGCCTTCGACCACACCTTCGACTGGTTGCCGACGCGAACGATCGACCCGTTGGGAACGCTCCACAACGTCCCGTCCTCACCGCGCACCGTCGTGCAGCGGAGCGTGATCGATTCCACCGTGCCGATTGCCGGCCCGAGGTCGACCTCGTCGCCGACACCGAACTGATCCTCCATGATCACGAAGAAGCCGGAGATGAAGTCGCGCACCAGGCTCTGTGCACCCAGACCGAGTGCGATGCCGGCGATGCCGACGCCGGCGAGGAGCGGTCCGAGTTGGATCCCGAAGAGCCCGAGCACGGTCAGCGCGGCGACGGTCCAGACGACCCAGGAGACGACCGCCCGGCCGACGGCTGTCAACGTCGAGGTGCGCTTGGCGAGGCGAGGATCGACGACCGACAACGACGCCGGCGTCATCCCGATCTTCGACATCGCCGAGACCGCGAACTGGTCGCGGTTGGTGAACCTGACGATGACGTTGGTGACCAGACGGCGCAGCCACTTGTTGACGAGCGCGGCGATGCCAACGATCAGCAGTGAGAGGAGCGGCTTCATCACCAGCCAGTCGGCACCCCGCGAGAGCAACCGATTGTGCGTCAGGTTCCAGGCTGCCTCACAGAAGAACGACGGCGCCTGCCCGCACGCGTCGGTGAGGCCGACGTCGAGTTCGGTTGGGATGCTCATCCGCCCCGCACGTTCCGGCGCATTTGCGAAGCGTAGCTGTGGCGTCTGTTTGCCAAGTGGACCTTGCGGCGTGCCTGCCGATCATCCCCGAAACGCAGTGTCTGCCGCGACTAAATTCGCCCATGACCAGGGAGGTCGTCATGTTCAAGGTGTTGCTCGTCGCACTCGTGTTGTTCTTCGTCGCCACGTTCCCGGCGACGTGGTTGCTGATGCTGTTCCTCGGCAACATCGGTGCCAACGTCTCGTATTGGGGGGCGCTCCCCGGCGGCACGATGTTGGCAGTCATTCTCTCCGGCGCCGCCTCGCGCGCCATCTAGTCGCTACGTCCGGCGTGGCCGCCGGGCGATGAGGATCAACCCGAGGCCGAGCGCACACGCCGCGATCGCGATCCCGATCGGTGGGCCGGTCTGCGCACCCGTGACCGCGAGCTCGCCGGAGATCGACGACGTCGGCGGGGACGGTGGTAGCACGTCGGGCGGGACCGTCGAGGGTGGTGTCGGCGGAGGTATCGGTGCGACCGTCGTCGTGGTGGTCGTGGTTGGCGGGGGGTCAGCAGCGAGCACCGTCACGCGCACGAACGCTGACGAGCAGAAGGTGATACGCAGCGGCGAGCACGACGAGTAGGTGAACACGTCATCTCCGACGAAACCCGCAGTCGGTGTGTAGACGACGTGGTCGCCGACGACAACCACCGACCCGTTCACAGGAGTCGCGGTGATGTGTGGATTCGCAAAGGCACCGATGTCGTTCGCGAGCACGGGTATCTGGACCGGCACGTCCTGGAAGGTCGTCGCACTGTCGTCGAAGACGCTGGGAAGAACGGTCACGGTCGCGGGCGCGCTCGTGCAGAGGCGGGAGAACGCGTCGCAACGGTTGTACTCGAAGACGTCGATGCCGGTGAACCCATTCACCGGCGTGTAGGTGAACAGACCTTCACCTTGGTTCACGACGGTGCCGTGCTGCGGTGGGGTGGTGACAAGGATGAGGTTGGCATCGCCAGAATCATTCGCACCGGCGTCGACCACGACAGACTGATCGGCTCCGGTGATCGCGCTGTCCGGAACTGCGAGCGGCGAGATGAACACGGTGACAGTTGCGTTGTCGCAGGCCGTCGACAGACTCGACGAACAAACTCGGTAGGCGATCCCGACGATGCCCACCTGGTTCGGCTGGGGTGTGAACAGCAGAGTTCCATCGGCTTGGATCACTGCACTACCGGTGGATGGAGCGACGAAGACGACGGGCGGCCCCGTGTCGCCGGAGTCGTTGGCGAGCAGATCCGCCACAACGGGCACGCCGGCAAACGTCGAGACCGTGTCGTCGCGAGCGACTGGCATGACGGTGACGGTGACGGTTCCCTGTGAGCACTGGTTCAACTGATCGCACGCGCTGACGACCACCGTGTCGAGCCCTGTGAAGTTTGCATTGGGCACGTACGTGAAGCTGCCGTCAGCCGCGATCGTCGCTGTCCCGTTCGACGGTCCACTGAACGGGGTCGTTTCGAACGCGACGACGTCCCCGGCGTTGGGATCGAACGCCGAGAGGGTGAGGGCCAGCGGGGTGTTCGCGTTGATCGTCCGATCGACGTCGTCGACCTCGGGAGGGCTGTTCGGCGGAGGCTCGACGAACACCACGAGTCGGGCCGTGTCGCAGAGCCCCGGCGCGCTCGAACTGCACACTCGGTACACCGCCTCGCCCGTGCCCGTGAATCCCAACGGTGGCGTGTATGTGATGGTGCCGTCACCATTGACGACCGCCGAGGCACCCGCCGGGCCTTGAGAGATCACAACCGGCACGCCGATCGTGCCGCGGTCGTTGGCTCGCACATCGGCGGTCACCGGAGTGTCGATCGCCGTCACGTGCACATCGTTGAGCGCCTCGGGGGGAACAGTGATGACCACGGTTCCTGTGGCGCACAGCGGCACGCTCGCACTGTCGCAACCCTGCACCACGAACGAGTCAGTGCCCGCGAAGTTCGCGTTCGGCGTGTACACCACGGTCGTGCCGGGACCGATCACGACGGTGCCGTTCGACGGGCCCGACACGGGCGTCGTGGTCAACGTCACCACCTGCCCGGTATCGGGATCGCTCGTGGGCACATCGAAGGTGACGGCGTGGTCGACAGTGGTCTCGACCGCGACATCCCCCACGATCGGCGGCCGGTTCGGCGGCTCCTGTACCGACACGGTCACCGTCGTTCCATCGCACACGGTCGGCGCCGATGGCGCGCAGATCCGGTAGGCAAACGTGTCGAGGCCGGTGAAACCTGTGACAGGTGTGTAGGTGATCGTCCGGTCCGGATTGACGATTGCGGAGCCATGCAGGGGAACGGCAATGAGTTCGGGTGCCGTGGCCGGACCGATGTCGTTGTCGGACACCGGAATCGTGACCGGAGTGTTCGTCGTCGTTGTCGCGGCATCCGGTACCGGATCGGGCGAGACGAGCAATGTGACCCGACCCACCGAACAGAGCACGGGACTTCCGTTGTCACACACTCGTGCCTCGAAGAAGTCGATGCCGGTGAACGAGACTGCTGCCTGATAGCTGAAGTGCCCCGCCGGATCGATGGTCGCAGCACCGCCGGCCGGCGGAGTCACCAGCGTCGTTTGCCATGTCAGCGTCTGGCCGGCATCGGGATCAATAGCCGTCATGACTCCGACGACTGTCACCAGGGTGTGGGTGTTGCGCTCCTGGTTGATGGCGATCGGCGGCCGATTTAGGGGAGGTGCCGGAACCACCGCGGTCGTCACTCGGGCCGAGGCCGCAGATCCGTCGTTGTTGCCCTGGTTCGAGTCGGCAGTGGCGGCCGTGCTGCTGACGACGTTGAGGAGTGGGCCGGTGGTGGCGGCAGTGGTTCCAACCGTCAACGTGAACGTTTGCGTTGCGCCGACTGCGAGCGAGGCGATGCTCCACGTGACGATGCCGGCGCCGACCGTTCCTCCACCGGCCGACGTGACGGTGACGCCGGCGGGCAGCGTGTCGGTGACCACGACCGACGTCGCCAAGAGCGGGCCCGAGTTGGTCACGGTGACCAGATACGAGAACGATGCACCCGCCGTGACGGTGGCCGGACCTGTCTTTGTCGTTGATACATCGGCGCCGGCGGTGGCACACCCCGGTGACACCGTGGAGGCGTCGGGTGGCGTGAACGATTGGCGAATCGTGTTGGTCGGCAGCACGTTGGTGACGTCGAAGATCCCGCCGCTCGCCGGTGTCGTGTCGAAGAAGTTCAGCGGTGTCGTCGGACTGGCTCCGTTGAACGGGCCTTGGTTCACCGTGCCGCCGGTGAAGAAGAATCGACCTGAACCGTCGACTTCCGCGTTGTTCGTGAACGAGCCGCCCGACACCGCTGCAGTGCTGTCGAGCGAGAGTCGTCCCTGGTTCACGAACGATGCGGTGGCACCGATCACGATGGTCCCCGACAGTCCGAGGTCGGCGTTGTTGGTGAATCCACCGGTCACGACGATCGAGCACCTGTTGCGAATCACCGCCCCGGAGTTGGTCGTCAGGGATCCTCCGACCGTGATCCGGCCGGTGTTGATCACCGTTCCGTTCGGCACGAAGTCCGTGGCCACGGTCATGGTTCCGGAGTTGTCGAGAAGAGTTCCATTGTCGGTGGCGAAGCCGAAGAGAAACGCAACCTGACCTTGGTTGGTGAACGTCGACGAGTTGTTCAACGGTTCGTATTGGTTGAAGGTCATCGTGCCGCCGGCACCATTGCGAATCGTCGCTGTTCCGTTCGTGTTGACATTGGAGGCGAATGTGACACTGCCCGTGTTGTCGAGAACGAAACCAACACCCGCCGCCAACCCCGGCATCGTGACCGCGCCGCGATTGAAGATGGAGCCCTGCGCGTTGTTGATGAACTGCGGGTTGAACGTCGCTGTTGCGGCGATGCAGACCTGAGCTCCGGTCGGCAGGGAGTTGATGCCACCCTGGAATGTGGTTCCGGCCGCGATCACCAGCGTCTGCCCTGGGTTCAGGCTCAGCGTCGACGTGGGAGTAGGCGGCGTGACCGGATTGGCCGGAACCGTGCACGCGTCGTCGAACGGATCAGCAGTCGCCGGCAGGGCAACGATCGCGACCGCCGCAGCCGTGACCGCAACGGTCACCAACGCGAGTCGGCCGAATCCACACTGAACCACTATTGCGCACCGGTAGATCGTGCAGCGAGGTAGGCGTGCGCGGCCGCCAGCACCGCCTTGTGTGTCACCGAGGTTGCCGAGGCGTACCCGGCCAACGATCGGAAGACAGGAAACTGACGGCTCGACCTTCAGGTCTGCTAGATGCGAGGTGGGGCAGCGGGTGCCGGAGCCGGGGGCGTCAACACCGTCGCGGTCCGCCCATGTCGTTGTTCGCTCGCGTAGATCTGCCGAATCGCGTCGGACACGGCAAGAGCACCGATAGCGGGGTCGGCATCGTGCCAGATCTGCACGACCATCGTGATGCCGTCGTGGTCGATGGAACTGACGACCGCAACGGGTGCGGGGTCGGCGAGCACGCCTTGGGATTTGGTCGCCGCGTCGAGGATCGCTTCGATCGTGCCATCGATCTCATCGGCACCCGGGGTTCGCACCTGCACCTCGGTGCGCCGTGTCGAACTGGAGGAGCTGTTGACAAGGGGGCTGTCGAGCACCTTCGAGTTCGGCAGATGCACCCTTCGACCGTCGGCGGTTTCGATCACCACCGATCGACCGTTCATCTCGTGCACGACGCCCTGATGACCCAGTGCCTCGATACGATCACCGAGCTGTATCGGCCGACGCGTCTGAATGATCACGCCGGCCGCAAAGTTGTCGGCGACACCGCGCAACGCGAGTGCCGCAACGACCGCGACGATGATCGCCGCCGACAACATCGGTTGGATCGAGGCGCCCATGAACGTGAGGGCGACACCGAATCCGATCAGCAGCACGAAGTAGCCCGTCAGCCGGCCGGCCAGGGCGCGCAGATCGGGACTGATCCCCTGCACCCTTCCGAGGAGGCTGACAGCGCCGCGTCGCGCCAACCGCGACAGGATCCAGGCGACGATCAGCGTGATGATCGCGAACACGATGTCGCTCGCCGAGATCGTCGAGCTCGTGACGAAGCTGGAGACGTCGATCCCAGCGCGAGCGTGCATCACGACGCTGCCCCGGACAGTTGCATTCCGCCAGACTGCAAGATCGCCATCGACCCGGTCATCACCCGCGCAGGGTGCTTGGCCAAGTGACTCGTCGACCGGGTCAAACATCTGTGCGTTTGACGCCTCCGGCCCCTATGCGGGGCTCCAGCTCACAAACGATCGACAACGTCGCGCACCCTGCCGCTGAACGCGCAACTCCCCCGACCCGGGGGTCGAGGGAGTCGTCGAGGTTTGGAGGCGGTTGATGCCGCTGTCGTGATCAGGCAGCGGTGACGCAGATCGCGGTGGCGGTGAAGGTTGCGTTGCCGCCGCTGAGCGGGGAGTTGTCACCCCGGACCGACCATGCGTTGTTGCTCGCCCCTGACGGCATCGAGCTGACCACGTGGAAGCCGAACGTGGTGGTCTCGTTGAAGCCGCCGCCGATGGCCTTCTTGCCGACCGGGCACGTCGCCGTCGCCGTCATGGCGCTGCTGCCGATCGTCACCGGTGAGGAGATGATCACCGTGTAGCCGTTGATGGTGCCCGCCGCACCGGCTGCGCCGGTGTCGCCCTTGGCACCAGCGGCGCCGGTAGCTCCGGTGTCACCCTTGTCGCCCTTCGCCCCTGCCGAACCGGTGGCGCCGGCCGGACCGGTTGCTCCGGTGTCGCCCTTGTCGCCTTTGGCACCAGCGGTGCCCGGTACACCCTGAGCACCTTGCGCTCCGGTATCACCCTTGGCACCAGCAGCACCGGGCACACCCTGAGCACCTTGCGCTCCGGCATCACCCTTGGCGCCGGCAGCACCGGGGATGCCTTGCGCTCCAGCAGCACCAGCAGCACCAGTGTCGCCCTTGGCACCAGGCAGACCGTCAACACCATTCGTGCCAGCAGCACCAGAGTCGCCATTGTCGCCCTTGGCACCAGGCGCACCATCAACACCATTCGTGCCAGCAGCACCAGCAGCACCAGTGTCGCCCTTGGCACCAGGCAAACCATCAACACCATTCGTGACCAGCAGCACCAGCAGCACCAGTGTCGCCCTTGGCACCAGGCAAACCATCAACACCATTCGTGCCAGCAGCACCAGCAGCACCAGTGTCGCCCTTGGCACCAGGCACACCATCAACACCATTCGTGCCAGCAGCACCAGCAGCCCCGGCAGCGCCGGCAGCTCCAGTGGCACCCTTGGCGCCTTGCGGTCCGGCTGGGCCCTGAGGGCCCGCCGGACCACCGGATCCGCCGCCGGCCGGTGCAGGAACCCAGTAACCGACGAGGTCGACGACCACGTCGACGGTTCCAACGTTGTTGTAGATGTCGAATGACTTGTTCGTCCCGAGCTTGATCACGGTCGAGTTGGCCAGCGCATTGCTATTGGCCCAGTTGATCGAACTGGCGAGAGGCATTTCGCCACCCGTGGGATACACCGTCAGGTACGACGAAGCCGTCCCATTGGTGACGGTGAGGTTGATCGATGCCGCCACTGCGTCGGCAGGAACACTGTCGACGAGCGAGAGGGTGGCAACTCCGCCGGGAGCAATCGTGCGAATAGGACTCGCCGCGTCGCGCGTGTCGAGAACTCGGATCGGCACAACCGGAACCAAGACCGAGGAGTCTCCGGAGCCACCGAGGGCATGAGCCCCCAACAATCCGCCGCCGCCGAATGTGATGGCGATGGCCGCGCCCGCCGCTGCCCATCGTGACCGCCAAACATCGAACTTCATGACCAATCAACCGTCTTTCCCAAGACCCCCTGCGGGTCTCACCGTGGTATTAGGTCGGTCGCGCTCTTGAGAACCTTGACAGATCTGGCATCGATCGACAGCAAATAGTCCAATAGCACTATTGCGCTCAAGTTCTGCGTCGGAGCGGTCACAGATCTCGATCTGCCTCACTCCTCGCGGGTGATGCGCAATCAACGTGATCGGCAGATCCTCAGGGTCGACCACCCGACGCCATAAGGTATGCGCGACCGTGCGCACACGGGCCCGCAGACAAACGAATGGAGACCACCAACATGGTTGGCTACGACTACCCGCTCCTCGGATTCTTCTGGAGCATGCTCATCTTCTTCTTGTGGTTCGCCTGGCTGATTCTGCTGTTCCGGATCTTCGCCGACATCTTCCGCCAGAAGGAAATGGGTGGGTTCGCCAAGGCGCTCTGGATCATCCTCGTGATCATCCTCCCCTTCCTCGGTGTGTTGATGTACGTGATCTTCCACGGAAGTTCGATGGCGCAACGTGACTACCAGTCGGCGGTCGACCAACAGAAGGCCTTCGACTCGTACGTGAAGGAGACGGCAGGAACGGTCAGCTCTGCAGACGAACTGACCAAGCTCGCCGCCCTGAAGGACCAGGGAGTCATCAGCGACGCTGAGTTCGCGGCACAAAAGGCCAAGCTCCTCAGCTAGACACTCATGTCGTTTTGACGAAAGCTCGCTCTCACTCTTTTCGGGTGATGTGCCCGAGGTGTGGGCGAGGGATCCTCAGCGTCAGCAACTCACCGAAATAAGGTGTGTGCGCGCGCCGCGCACGCCGCCGCAGACACAACGAAATGGAGACCACCAACATGGTTGGCTACGACTATCCGATCCTCGGATTCTTCTGGAGCATGCTGTTCATCTTCCTGTGGGTCGCATGGATCTTCCTGCTCTTCAGAATCATCGCCGACATCTTCCGCAATCACGAGATGGGCGGATTCGCCAAGGCGCTCTGGCTGATCTTCGTCGTCATACTTCCGTTCCTCGGTGTGCTGATCTACGTCATCGTCTACAGCGGTGACATGGCCGAACGCGACCTCAAGTCGATGCAGAAGCAACAAGAGCAGTTCGATGCGTATGTACGGCAAACGGCGAGCTCCGGGGCCAGTTCGGCCGACGAGCTCACCAAGCTTGCCGCCCTGAAGAACCAGGGTGTCATCACCGACGCAGAGTTCGCGGCTCAGAAGGCCAAGCTCCTCAGCTGAACCTGTTGTAAACAACAAACGAGGATCATTGGATCGCCCGGGTCATTCGACCCGGGCGATTCCGCGTCCCCAGGAGAGACCTCACCCGGCCTGGGTGATGACCGCTCTTCGGCGAACGGGCATTGTGCAACCGCCAGTACTCCCATTGGAAGGTTGCACATGTCGTTCGCCGGTTGGATGATCTTCATCGCCATCGTGGTCCCGGTGGTCGGCGGCCTGATCTACTTCCTGGCCGACGATGCCTTGATCCGGGTCGACGCCGGCAAGCTCGGGCTGCTCCTCATCAAAGGCCGAGCGACGGACAAGACGCTGTTGCCAGGGCCGCACTTCGTCCCCGCATTCCGCCGGCATTCGGTCGAGGAGTATCCGTCGCTCGAGCTGTCCTTCCGCGCCGGTGACTTCGATCCGCTCGACCACATCCAGTCCGACTTTCAGCACACCAGTTCCGCCGTGCGAGCGACACTCGGAGACGGCGCAGATGCGTCGATCGCATACACACTTCGCTTCCGTCTCGACCCAGTCGCCCTCCGCGCCATCCATGAACGGTTCGGACAGGACGGGATCTGGCCGGCGATCCGCGACCTCAGCACGTCGGCAGTGCGATCGGCAGTATTGGACCCGGAGATCGACCTCGACAGTCTGCGTACACCGGAGCGCACCAGCCTCAGCGACAAGCTGCAGGAGTCGATCCGCGCCGCGCTGCGCGGCGCAGGGTTCGACCTGACACTGTTCAGCCTCGGCAACACTGATCTCGGCGCAGCGGACGAACTGATGCAGGCCACGATTCGCGCACGTCTGGAACTCGAGCGCGAGGAGGCCGAAGCGCCGGTTCGCCTCGCCCGTGCCCGTCACGACGCAGAGTTGCAACCGTTGGTCACCGGCGACGCTTCTGGTGTCGCCCTGCGCTACCGGGAGAACGAGGTGTGGCGCGACATCGCCAGATTGATGGCGGTCGACCGCGGCCTCGTGATGTCTGCGCCCACCCGGCAACTCCCGACCGAGTCCAAGGAGTCGACCCGATCCGAACCGGACGATGTTGATGTTCCGGTCGAGGAGCCCGAGGAATGAGCAGCGGCGGATCTGGCCGCAACCGCGTCCTCGAAGTCTTCGCAGTGATCCTCCTCGGTGTCGCCACCGTGGGGTCTGCGTTCTGCGGCTACGAGGCCACCCGCTGGAACACGAGGGAGGGCGACCTCGAGCGCGACGCGTCGACGAGTCGCGTCGAGGCGAACCGCCTGTTCAGCCTCGGCACCCAGACCGTGGTGTACGACACCACTGTCGTCACGCAGTACGCGGCAGCTGTGGCAGCGGGCAATCAGCCACTCGTCGACTTCCTCCGCACGACCCTGGTGCGCCAGAAGTTCCTGCCGATCATCGATCGATGGACTGCCCAGATCAAGGCCGGCGAAACGCCGACGAACCTGCTCAGTGACCAGTCGTACATCGACGAACAGTTGGCCGGATACCAGAAGGCTCAGGCGACTGCCGAGCAGTTCACACTCGACGCCGGCGATGCCAGCGAAAATGCGGATGCGTTCGTCTTGACCGCGCTGCTGCTTGCTGTCTCGCTGTTCTTTGCTGGTGTGACGTCGTCGTTCCGCGTCACCGCGGCACGTCTGCTGTTGATGGTCGGTGCGGTCATCACACTCGCAATCGCGGCGAGCCGAATCGTCGACCTGCCGATCATCTGAGCGGCGAAAGTCGTCGCAAGAACCCAGGAGTCCCCCAATGGCTGACGGAGCAGAAGCAGATCGCGTCGAGCAGGCGCGCACCGGCGTCCCGTGGAAGCGATGGGGCCCGTATCTCAGCGAGCGGCAGTGGGGAACCGTGCGCGAGGACTACAGCGACAACGGCGACGCCTGGAACTACTTCAGTCACGACCAGTCCCGGTCACGCGCATACAAGTGGGGCGAGGACGGGATCGCCGGCTTCTGCGACGACCATCAACGGTTGTGCTTTGCGATCGCGCTGTGGAACGGCGTCGACCCGATCCTGAAGGAGCGGATGTTCGGTCTGACGAACTCGGAGGGCAACCACGGCGAGGACGTGAAGGAGTACTACTTCTACCTCGATGCCACCCCGACGAGCTCGTACCTGAAGTACCGGTATCGATATCCGTTGGGAGAGTTCCCGTACGAGGATCTGGTGACGACGAATCGCTCTCGCGAGCCGCACCGAGTTGGAGTACGAACTGCTCGACACCGGCATCTTCGACGACGACCGCTACGTCGATGTCGACGTCGAGTACGCGAAGAGCAACCCCGAGGACATCCACGTCCGCATCACGCTGAACAATCGCAGCCACTACGACGAGACCGTGCACCTGCTGCCGTCGCTGTGGTTTCGAAACGCGTGGTGGGCCGACCGACCAAAGGGCACGCTCCAGGTTCCGGCAGGCGCGCCGGGCACAGTCATCGCTGCCGACCACCCCGACCTCGGCGCGCTCGAGTTGCGATGCGAGGGACAACCAACGCTGTTGTTCACCGACAACGAGACGAACTGCGAGCGCCTGTGGGGCTCGCCGAATGCGACGCGGTACGTCAAGGACGCGTTCCACGAGTACGTCGTGCACGGGCGGCAGGATGCGGTCAATCCCGCGAACACCGGCACGAAGGCGGCCGCGCACTACGTGCTGACGATCCCAGCCGAAGGCTCCAGCGTTGTTCACGTTCGCCTGTGTCGTGCGGAAGCTCCGCCACTGGCAACGGCAGACGCCGACCGCGTGCTGGCATCGCGTGCGACCGAGTCGGACCAGTTCTACGCGTCGATCACTCCGGCAGCGGTGCCCGCAGAGGAGGCCCGCGTCATGCGCGAGGCATTGGCCGGGATGCTGTGGGGCAAGCAGTTCTACTTCTTCGATCTCGACCGCTGGCTCGAAGAACATCACGTGCATCCGTTGCGGAGATCGAGCGGGTCGGACTCGCGGAACCAGGACTGGTTCCACATGGTCAACGACGACGTCATCTCGATGCCCGACACGTGGGAGTACCCGTGGTACGCCTCGTGGGACCTCGCGTTCCACACTGTCGCTCTCGCGATGGTCGACCTCGAGGACGCCAAAGGTCAGCTCGAACTGATGTTGCGTGAGCTGTACCTCCATCCGAGCGGACAGCTGCCCGCGTACGAGTGGAACTTCGGCGACGTGAACCCGCCGGTGCACGCCTGGGCGACGCTTGCCGTCTACGAGACCGAGTTGGAGCAGCGCGGCGAGGGCGATGTCGCCTGGTTGAAGAGCGCGTTCCAGAAGTTGCTCGTCAACTTCACGTGGTGGATCAACCGCAAGGATCCGACCGGTCGCAATCTGTTCGAAGGCGGGTTCCTCGGCCTCGACAACATCGGCGTGTTCGATCGCAGCGCTCCACTTCCGACCGGCGGCCACCTCGAGCAATCGGATGGCACGGCATGGATGGCTTTCTTCTCGCAATGCATGCTCGGGATCGCCCTCGAACTTTCGGAGCACGACCCGCTGTACGAGGACATGGTTCTGAAGTTCGCCGAGCACTTCCTCTTCATCGCCGCGGCAATGGACCGCATCGGCGACAACCAGGACGAGCTGTGGGACGAGGAGGATGGCTTCTTCTACGACGTCCTTCGCCTTCCCGACGGAAGTGCCTCGCGGCTGAAGGTCCGCTCCATGGTGGGCTTGCTCCCACTGTGCGCCTCGACCATCTTGCCGGCCAGCGGGAGCACGCTCGGCGAGAACGTGTTGGCGCGTCTGCGCCGCAGGATCGAGTCGATGCCCGAGCTGCTCGCGACCATTCACGACGCGCGTGTGCTGGGAGTCAACGGACGACGGATGTTGGCGGTCGTCGACGAGACGAAGTTGCGCAGGATCCTCCATCGAATGCTCGACGAGGACGAGTTCCTGAGCCCGCACGGGTTGCGGGCGTTGTCGAAGTACCACGAGGACCACCCGTTCTCGCTGCAGGTCGACGGACAGAACTACGAGGTTCGATACCTGCCTGCCGAGTCGGACTCGGGCATGTTCGGCGGCAACTCGAACTGGCGCGGACCGGTGTGGTTCCCCGTCAACTATCTCGTGCTGCGAGCCCTGTTGCACCTGTACACGTACTACGGCGACGACTTCAAGGTGGAGTGCCCGACGGGCTCTGGCAACCATGTGCACGCTGTTCGAGGTTGCCTCCGAGCTCGGTCGCCGGCTGACGGCGATCTTCGTTCCCGACGACGAGGGTCACCGTCCGATGTACGGCGGGTCCGATCGCTTCCAGAACGATCCCAACTGGAAAGACATGTTGCAGTTCTTCGAGTACTTCCACGGCGACAACGGTGCCGGTCTCGGCGCCAGCCACCAGACGGGATGGACCGGCGTCGTGGCTCGCGTCATCCAGGTGCGCGGCTACCTGCGACCCGAGGACTTGCTGTCGAGCGAGCTCCGCGGGAACCTCGTCTATCGGGCGTCGTCGCCGTGACCCGCCTGCCGTCGGAGCCTGTCATCTACGAGCTGAACACGGCCGCGTGGCTGCACGATGTCGGCAAGCGCGCCGGACGTCACGCGACGTTGGCCGACGTGTCGGCCGCGGAGTGGGACGCTGTGACACCGACGGGCGTCGATGCGGTGTGGTTGATGGGTGCCTGGGAACACAGTCCGGCCGGCGTCGCGCTGGCACTCGCCGACCCGAATCAGCTGGCGTCGTTCCACGCCGCACTCCCCGATCTCACCGACGCCGACATCATCGGCTCGGCGTACTGCATCCGCAACTACATCGTCGATGCGCGGTTCGGTGGTCGTCAGGGTCTCGCCGCGGCGCGCGCCGCGCTCGCGGAACGCGGTGTCGGCCTCATCGTCGACTTCGTGCCCAACCACGTCGCACCCGATCATCCGTGGCTCGTCGACCATCCGGAGTACTTCGTGCGAGGTACTGCGGAAGACCTCGTTCGCGATCCTGCGAGCTTCCTGCGGGTCGGCGACGCGGTGATCGCGCGCGGCCGGGACCCGTACTTCCCACCGTGGGCGGACGTCGCCCAACTCAACGCCTTCTCGCCGGGACTGCGCGCCGCCGCCGAGGCGACCCTGATGGACATTGCCCAGCAGACCGACGGCGTGCGTTGCGACATGGCGATGCTGATGATGAACGACGTGTTCGCGCGCGACATGGGGAGAACGAGCCGGCGCTCGCCCGGAGCAGCGAGTACTGGACAGAGATCATCAAGGCGGTTCGCGCCGCGCACCCCGACTTCATCTTCGCCGCCGAGGCATACTGGGACCTCGAGTGGGACCTCGTGCAACTCGGCTTCGACTATTGCTACGACAAGCGTCTGTACGACCGACTCGTCCACGACGAGCCCGAGGCGATCCGCGGCCACCTTTACGCCGACCACGACTATCAGCAGCACATGCTTCGGTTCATCGAGAACCACGACGAGCCGCGCGCAGCGGCTGAGTTCGACGCCGCGAAGGAGCGCGCTGCAGCCGTCGCGATCGCCACACTTCCCGGCACCACGCTGTGGCACGAGGGCCAGTTCGAAGGGTGGCGCGTTCGCTTGCCCGTCTTCCTCGACCGGCGACCGGTGGAGCCGTCCGACGCGCAGTTGCGGGGGTTCCACCTTCACCTCATTGCCGAGGCGTCTGAGTTGCGCCAGGGTGACTGGCAGTTGTGCGAAGCCACGGGATGGCCCGACAACTCCAGCTGCGCACAACTGCTCGCGTGGTCCTGGATCGCGGACGAGCGACGATCACTGATCGTGATCAACTACGCGGATCAGCCTGCATCGGCTCAGGTTCATCCGCCATGGCGCGACCTCGGGGGAAGGACCTGGCGGCTGAAAGATGTCCTCGACGGTCAAGTGTTCGAACGGGACGGCAGCGACGTCGCGGGGAACGGGCTCTACGTCCAATTCGGGCCCGTGGCAGTGCCACGTCCTCGTCTGGACACCAGGGTGAAGGAGCCAACATGCAGGCAGTGACGGTGGTCCCGGGAACGTCCGGCTCGGCAAGGTTTGACGAGGTCAGCGAACCCGGAACGGAGGCCGGCTCGGTCGTCGTCGAGGCATTGGCTGTCGGCATCTGCGGTACCGACGCCGAGATCGCGAACGGCGAATACGGGTGGGCTCCGCCCGGCGAGGAGCGTCTGATCCTCGGCCACGAATCGCTCGGACGTGTCGTCGACCCGGGCGCCACCGGACTGAGCGTCGGCGACCACGTGGTCGGAATCGTTCGGCGACCCGACAGCCTTCCGTGCCCCAGTTGCGCCGTGGGCGAGTTCGACATGTGTTCCAACGGCATGTACACCGAGCGCGGCATCAAGCAAGCGCACGGCTTCATGTCGGAGCGCTGGAGGATCGAGCCGGACTACGTCGTACGTGTCGACAAGGACCTCGGAGTGACTGGCGTGCTCATGGAACCGACCACCGTTGTTGCCAAGGCGTGGGAGCAGATCATCAAGATCGGGCAGCGGACGTTCTGGGAGCCACGAACGGTGCTCGTGGTCGGTGCCGGTCCGATCGGGTTGCTCGCCGCGATGATCGGCGCGCAGCACGGGCTCGACGTGCATGTGCTCGACCGAGTCACCACCGGTCCGAAACCGGCATTGGTCCAGGCGCTCGGCGCGGAGTACCACTCCGGGGCCATCGACGACATCGGGTTCCATCCCGACATCGTCGTGGAGTGCACCGGCGTGGCGTCGCTCGTCCAACAGGCCGCGTCTGCTGCATCTTCGGGTGGCATCGTCTGCCTCACCGGAATCTCTTCGTCGACGTCTCGCGCATCCGGCCCAGGGGAGAACCTGGCCACAGAGGGGGTGCTGAAGAACCTGGTGATGTTCGGATCGGTCAACGCGAATCGTCGCCACTACTACCGCGCCGGCGAAGGCGCTCGCCGCCGCGGATCGATCGTGGCTCGAGCAACTGATCACTCGCCGGGTGAATCCCGACGACGTGGATCAGATCGTCGGCAAGGGCACCGACGACATCAAGGTCGTGATGGAGTTCCAGCAGCCGTAGCGGATTCGGCAGGTGGGGCGGTCGGATGACCGATCTCGGCCAGCCAGGCTTTCAACACCCGGTGCATGCCGGGGGACGTGAAGATCGGCTCGGCTCGGTGGCGTCACGTCGGCGGGATACAGCAGGAACGGATGGGTCTGCGGGCCACCGATGCCACCGTGCGAGCTGACCTGACCCTCGAAGGCAGCGATCTCCTCCAGTTCGGCGTCGTAGCGGCTGTTGACCATCAGATCTGCAACGGTGCGATAGCCATCGACCTCGCTGACCTGTTCGACGGCACGAGGGCCGTACGGCGCGAGGGGATCGTCGCCGAGCACCTCCCCGGTTGCCAGATCGCGGCTGCCGTTGTTGCCGAGCACGATCGACGACCCCGATGCCTGACGGACGAGCACGAAGCCGATCTCGGGATGCGACGCGAGCCCCGAGATCAGGTTCGGATACCGCGCGTCGATCTCTTCGCGTGTCGAGCCGATGTTGATCACCGGGGATGGAGATCAGTCCGAGGCTGCCCGAACCGAGCACGACCGGAACTGCAGTGACCGGCGTTGCGGCGACCACTGCGTCGGCGGCGTCATCCGACGTGACGCGCCTGGCGAAGCCACGCTGTCGACTCGGTGCGGCCTTCCTCTGCATCGGTGTCGCCCGACGCAGCCGAGCCGCAGAGATCGGCAACGAGCTGCGCCAGCGTTTGGCCGGTGCGCTGCTCGAACGTCGCGCCTTGCGTCTGGCCATGATCCGACAGCACGATGATCTTGTACGGCCGCGGTGTCCATCTCGTCGTTCGCTCGATCCTGCCGAGTTGCTGGTCGAGATCACGCAACACGGCGAGCGCATCGACACGTTCCGGGCCGCTGTGGTGAGCCACCTCGTCGTAGCCGAGTAGGTCGACGTAGATGGCCGCGCGCCCCTCGCTCATGTCGTTGAGAACACCCTGTACCGACACGTCGCGCGTGACCACCGTCGTGAAGGTGCGGAGCAAGGCATACGTCCAGTCCCGATCGACACGCGGCTCGACATCGCGCCGTCGCTGTCGCGTCGCCGCAAGCCGCTCGCGGCCGATCTCGGCGAACGACGGCGATCATCGTTCCGCGTGGCCTGACCCGGCCGCGAGAAGTATCCGAAGTAGCCGGCACCCGTACGACCCTCCTTGCGACGACCGGCGCCGCTCATCGTCAACACGGCGCGCTCGGCGTCGCCCGAGAACAGGTTGCCGTAGCTCGAACCCTGATGAGCGAGCAGGCCGTTGCCATCGGAGTGGTCGCGTTCGATCGCCGCCGCGAACTTCGGATGATTCGACACGACGATCGCGCCGGTCGACCTTGTCGAGCCACCGGAACGCGGGCATGTCGACCGTCGAGCCGTGCAGGATCCCTGCCTGGCTGACACCTGTCTGCGACGACCACCCGGTCTCCCATGCGACCAGGTGGTGGCTTCCGTCGCGCAGCCATCGGTGCAGGGTCGGCACGTCGCCCGACCGGATCGCTCGCCGCAGGACGGCGTGCGCGACGCCGTCGAACTGCACGAACACGACGCCCGGCACATCGGTGACGTTGGCACCCTTCGAGCGCTTGCGCGCCTGTCGCGACGCGCGCTGATCGAAGTAGGCGTTGTCGTCGAGTGCCAGCATCGTCGTGATCACCGTGGTGACGATGACGAGGCCGACGACGATCCACAGCGACGTCCAGAAACTGTCGATCTCGACGCCTGGCAGCAGTTCCAGCACCCAGGCGACGAACACAGCATTGAGCACGATCGCGCCGAGCCCGAGCGTCAGCACCGACAACGGCACGATCAGGAAGGCGAGCGCCGGCCAGATGACGGCGTTGGCCACACCGACCACGAAGCCGGCCAGTAGCGCATCGATCGGTCTGTCGATCGTGAACCCGCCGAGGATCGCGGCGAGGATCCAGAGTGCGACACAGCGATGATCACTGTCACGACCGAACTGCGCCACACCACCTGCCGAAGGGTCGGTCGATCCTCCTCAGCTCTGATCACGGAATAGCGCCGATCTCGACGATCTCGACAACACTCATCGGGCCGGTCGCGGTCACCAACGGCGCGTCGGTGATGTGTGCTTCGATCGAGCGCGGCGATCAACTCTGGCGCACTGAAGTTGAGAGCGTGCGCGCCTGGCACCTTGACCGCTGTGACATGCGGAAGCCCCGAGAACACGTGCGCACGGTCGATTCTCACGAGCGGATCGCGCAATCCCGCAATCACCAGTGTCGGCATGGTCAGGTTGACCAACCGCTCGAGGGTCGGGTAGGCGTTCATCGCCTTGAACAACGACAGGCCCTGCAGCACCCCGAAGCGCAGGTAGTCGCGAACCGCAATCGGCACCATCGAAGGCGGCTCGCGCAGGCCGTCGAGCGCCATCTGCCGAATCGCTCGCGCCATCGGTTGATTGTTGGGCCCACCGGCAGGAGACACCATCACCGTGCGGGCGACGCGCTGGGGATATGTGGTCGCGAGCTCGACGATGATCGGGCAGCCCAGCGAGTTGCCGACGAACGTCGCCTTCTCGACACCGACGACATCGCAGTAGGCCACCAAGGCTTTCGCCAGACCCTGCAGATCGAGCGACTTGTCGGGTCGCATGCTGCGCCCCATGCCGGGCAGGTCGGGGACGTACGTGTTGAAGCGAGTCGCCAGTCGAGCTGCGGTGGGCTCGAGATAGGTGCCCGAAATGCCGAACCCGTGCACGTGCACGATTGCATCGGCCCCTGGGCCGGCATCGAGACAGGTCCGATGGAACACCGGCAATCCGTCGACGATGACCCAACCGGGCTGCAATGGGGCCACCGTTCGCCGCGTCATGGACGGACGATAACTCCCCCGAACCGGGTGATGTCGCACCGAGACCGCACGGACGAGGAGTGTCATCACAGCAGGTCCACCTCGCGCGACCAAGGAGCGTCATGGCAGCCACGAAGGCAAAGAAGAAGTCGAACGGTGAGCTGCCCGCAGCGCTCACGGCCGAACAGCGGGTAGAGATGATGATGCTGATCAAGCAGGCCAAGACGGTCGAGATCAAGGTCACCGTTCCGGAACACAGCTACCGTTCCACGGCTCGTGCGCTGGGCCTCGACCCCTTGGACGCGCAGATCCGCCAGGTGACGTTCTTCGACACTCCTGATCTCGCACTCAACAAGGCGGGCGTGGTGGTGCGGGCTCGTCGCGGCCAAGGCGATCCTGACGACACGGTCGTCAAACTGCGACCGGTGGTCCCAAAGGATCTGCCACCGAAGCTCGTTGCGCTGCCCAACTTCGGCGTCGAGGTCGACGCAATGCCGGGTGGCTTCGTGTGTTCGGCATCGTTCAAGGCCGAGCTCAGCAAGAACCACGTGCGCGCCGCAATGCTCGGCGAGCGCAAGATCAGCAAGCTCTTCTCCCCCGGCCAACGCGAGTTCTACGAGACCCACGCGCCGAAGGGAATCGGGCTCGATGATCTGTCGGTGCTCGGTCCGCTGAACGTGTTCAAGCTCAAGTTCGTGCCGGAGGACTTCGGACGCCGCATCGTCGTCGAGCTGTGGCTCTATCCCGATGGCGCCCGCATCCTCGAGCTGTCGACCAAGGCCCTACCGACCGAGGCGTTTCAAGTGGCCGCGGAGGCTCAAGCATTCTTGGCGGAACGAGGCATCGACCTGGCCGGCGAGCAGTCGACGAAAACTGCGACGGCCCTCAACTTCTTCGCTGCCGAGTTGCAATCCGGAGGCTAGGACCCATGATCGACCGCACCACCGGCGTCCGGAAGCGGTCTTCTCGCAACGGGGTCGTCGGCGCCCTCGTGTCGTTCTACGCGTTCTTCGACGTGTTGACGGTTGGTGTGCTGATCATCGCAATGGCTGCCGTCTTCCCTTGGATCGTCGTCTTCGCGATCGGCCTGATCCTGCTGCTCGTGGTCAACACGGCGTCGTGCCTCTGGCTGGATCGCGAGTGGGACGGCTGGTACCTGAAGTACGGAGAAAAGGTCGAGAAGCGGCTCGCCAAGATGCGCGAGGGCAAGGTGATGAGGAAGCCCGTCGCCTGGATCACGAGCGACTCGATCACGGGCATCGCCCTGGCCGCCGCACTCACCAACGCGATCATCACGGTGTCCTTCGCCCGGCTGATCGGCGGAAAGCCGGTCGGTCCGAGACGAGCCCGAGCCGCGGCGCTCAGCTACTCGGTGTTCTTTGCCGTCGTCTACTCCCTCGTCGGTCTACTCATCCACGCAATCGTCTGATCCGCGGCACGCGACAACTACCGCTGCCGGACTGTGTAGGTCAGGTGGGTCACCCGCGGTGTCGACTCCACGCGGACCTGCTCCAAGGCCACGCGGCCGGAGTCCACGCGCTCGAACAGGCGGATTCCGGAGCCGAACAGTACGGGCGAGAGCGCGATCGTGAACTCGTCGATCAAGCCGGCGTTCACGTACTCCAGGATCGTCGTGCCGCCGCCGGCGATGCGGACGTCCCGGTCGCCCGCGGCCTCGCGGGCCTGGTCGAGGGCACTCTCGATGCCGTCGTTGACGAAGTGGAACGTCGTCCCGCCAGGTCGCTCCCACGGGTCGCGCTTGGTGTGCGTCACGACGAAGACCGGCGTGTGGAACGGCGCATTGTCAGGCCACATCGCCTCGCCGGCGTCGAACATGCGCTTGCCCATCACGCTCACTGCGGTGCGCTCGTACGTCTCGCGGACGATGTCGTTGTCGCGCCCCTCCTCCCCACCCTCGCCGAGCCCCAGGTTCTCCCGGAAGAATCGCTGCGGAAATATCCACTGCTGCAGTTCCATCCACTGCTTGCCCATCAACTCGCCCAGAGATCCGGGCGCGATGAACCCGTCCAGCGACATGGACACACTGAAGAAGACTTTTCCGGCCATCAGTCCTCCACTTCCTTTCTGGCGATTTCGGTGACGTAGGCAGCCAGGTTGCCCAGGGTCTGCTGTCCGCCCTCGATCGCGTGGTACTTCTCGACCGCCTCGTCGCGAAGCTCCTTCGTGGGGAACAACGTCCGCATCTCGATCCGGGTGGCCGCGCCGTCGGACGCGAACGTGATCACCGACTCGAAGGCGTTCGGGTCGCCGCGACGCTCACCGTGCAGCATCTCGATCCGCTCCTCGGGAACGATCTCGACCCAGGAGATCCATTCCTGGTAGTCCGTCCCGTCCGGTCCGTGCATCACGAAGTCCCACTCTGCGCCGACACGGAACTCGAACGACCTCGTCGTGGTGGTGAACCCCTCCGGACCCCACCATTGCGACAGGTGCCGCACCTCGGTGAACGCCTCGAACACCAAGTCCCGCGGGGCGTTGATGACCCTCTCGATCACGATCTCACGGTCTGCCGTCGCAGACTGCACCGGCGCTCCTCGTTCCATCGCGCTCATCAGCTGTTCCTCCTACTTGTCTCTCTGAGGTCCTGCACGTAACCCGCCAGCCGGTCGAAGCTCTCGTTCCAGAACTGCTCGAACCCACCCGTCCACTCGTGGACAGGTCGCAGGCCGCGGGCGTCGAGGCCGTACAGCGATTGCTTTCCTGCCTTGCGGTCTCGCACCAGTCCGACCTCGCGCAGCACACGCAGGTGTTTGGACGCCCCTGGCTGGGTGAGCCCCAGCTCCTGGGCCAACTGGTTGACCGGCCGCTCACCCGTCCGCAGCAGCAACAGGATCTCCCGGCGCTGCGGCTCGGCGATCGCGTTGAAGACGTCGGAGGTCGTCGCTGCTCGTGCCATCATGCGATCATATTCCGATATGGGAATATGTCAAGAGTCGACGGAGGGCCGGCGCCGTCGTCCTCGTACGCGTGTCAGGTGGGCAGCGGCGCGCTGAGGTCGGCCACCATGCGCTCGACCTGTACCAGCATCGCCGCGTAGTTCAGCCACTCACCTTCGGCCAACGCGAGGTCGTCGTCCTCGTCGTGATCGATGGCGATCCGCGCTCGTCGCGAGGCTGCTTGCTTGCAGATGTCTCGGCGCGTGCGGACCTCCTCCAACGATGCGTCGAGGCCACCGTCGTTGGATGGATCGAGCACGTTCGCGACCGTGGCGCGCACCGCGGTGGCGAGCGCGATCAGGAGTTGGCCCATGGCTGCCATCGACTTGTGTGTGGTGCCGCTGATGCGAGCGTGATCGTCCAGCCCGCGCGAGATCACTGACACACCGATCGCGGTCCGCTCGAAACGCGGCAACGCCTCTTCGAATCGGGTCAGCTCGTCGATGTGTCGCCGATCGCGCACGTTCCACCGGGCGGCTTCCTTGCCGTTTCCGACGGCCTCGATGGCCTGGTCGACAAGCCGACCCGCGCGTCACCCGCGCCTGCTTGCGCCACGTCTCGGTCTGCTCGACCGACCATGTGTCCTGTAGGCCGGCGCCCATCGTCTCGAGCACCTTGGCCACACTGTCCGCAAGTCGATCCAGTGTTTGTCGAGCATCGACAAGACGCGACGCCGGCAGCACCAGAGAGATCGCGGCGCCGACAGCCGCACCGAGAATGGTGTCGACGGCGCGATGCCAGCCCTGACGCTCACTGCTCGAGCTCACCGCGGCGAGGACGACGAGCATGCTGACAGGGACTTGCCTCGCCGCCGCTCGAGGTAGCCGGAGCCCGAGCTCCGCCACGCCGAGAGAGGCGGCCACGAGCAACGTGACGGTGATGGCGTTGAGATGGAGCCAGTGACTGATCGCCAACGCGGCGATGACCCCCAGCACCACGGCAACGCTGCGCTCGATCGCCGAGCGAACGGATGCACGTACCGAAACCTGGACCACCACGATCGCGGTGAGCGAGGCCAGGACCGGGCTTCCGACCCCTGTCACCAATCCCGCGATCCACCACGACACGCCCGCGGCCAACGCCGACTTCACGACGACACCGATCTCGGTCGATGTCGGTGGCGTCCACGGAAGGTGCGACACTCGCCGGCGCAGTCGTTCGGCGAACGGGGTGTTCACTCGAGAAGGGTACATCGGTGCGCGATCGCCTAACCTTGTGGACTGTCGTTCGACGTTTCCTCGGAGGGTTCTTGTGCTGATTCTTGCGCTGATCGGGTTCGGAATGCTGATTGGCTGGATCGCGCAAGCGATCCTCGGCATGGGCGTACGTCCGAATGGCCAGTCGCTGGCTGCGGGCCTCATCGGCTCGTTCGTCGGCGGGCTCATCGGAAGCCTTCTTGCGGGCGACGGCATCAAGTTCCGCGCCAGTGGCATCATCGGGTCGATCGTCGGCGCGATCATCGTGCTGCTGATCTGGAACGCATACACCCGGTCGCAGAAGGCGAAGCTGGCGGTCTCCAAGAAGGACCTCCGTTCGGGCAATCCGCAGAAGCGCGCCCACCCCGGCGCGAAGAAGTAACTGCTACTGCGTTCGCTGCGTCAACCAATACAGGTACGCGAGCGCGGGCAGCACGGTCACTGCAGCCAGACCGAAGACGCCGACCAACGACCACAGCGTTGGTTCGGCACCGGCAACTTCGTCGATCTGCGCCTGGTCAACGAGGATCCACGGATACTGGGCAACGCCCCAACCGGCAACGACCGCAGCAACTGCGACGACAGCAGCACCCCGAGCCGGCTGCGGACGGGCGCGCCACAGCAGGAGCATCGAAATGAGACCGGCGGCAGCGGACAGCAACACAGCCGGGAGCGCGACACCGGTGAGACGATCGAACAACCTCGGCGCATCGTCCTTCAACGGGACGATGCCGGCAAGAGCAGCTACCCCCGTCAGCACGCCTGCGGCGATTGCCCTCCGTCGACAGGCCACGACCAGCTCGGCGTTGCCCTGACGTGCAGCCTCCGCTGTCAGGAAGACCGCAGCGAGGAACGCACTGGTCAGCACGGCGAGAACCCCGCCGACCAGTGACGCCTCGGTCGCCCACGAACGCCACCGGTCGCCGGTTCCATCGATCGGGACCCGACCCGATGCAACCGCTCCGACGACGGCTCCAAAGAAGAACGGCGTCATGATCGACGCCGTCGCGAAGATCGCCCCGAAGAAGCGGGCATTGGCGACAGTCGACGCGAACTTGCGGAAGGCAAACGCACTGCCGCGCAAAACGATGCCGAACGCGGCGAGGGTCAGCGGGATGAAGAGGGTTTCGCAGATCGCCGCGAATGCCTGAGGAAAGCCCGTCCACAGATACACGAGGACGAAGATCAGCCAGACGTGGTTCGCTTCCCACACCGGACCGATCGAGTCGTCGATCAGTGAGCGCATCGGCCCGCCGCGCTTCGGGCCACCTGCCGTCAGATCCCACACCCCGCTTCCGAAGTCGGCTCCGGCGAACACCGCATATGCCATCACACCGACGAACATGATCGCGGCGACCACCGTTGCCAGGCTCACGTCGATGCCTCTTCGTGCGTCGGCGAGTACGGCGTCGGAAGATCGAGCGTCGACCCGTCGCGCCATCGACGCGCCATGCTGCGAAGCACGAGGATCGCACCGGTGACCATCGCAACGTAGACGAGCACCAGCACGGCGAAGCTCGCCCACACGGCGTTGTCGCGAGCAACTGCGTCCGCGATGCGCATGACACGGAAGACGATCCACGGCTGGCGACCGAGCTCCGTCGTCATCCATCCCAACTCGAGGGCCATGACCGACAGTGGCCCACCCGCGACGGCGATCCACAAGAACTTCCGCGACGCCAGCGGGTCGGCACCCCGGCGACGACGCCACCAGAACCAGATGCCCGACGCGGCGAGTGCAAGGCCGCACCCCACCATGCCCTGGAACGCCCAGTGGACCATGGTGGCCAGGCGGTCGTTCGGCCGTTCATCATCGGGAAAATCAGACAGACCCGGCACTGTCGCGTTCGGGTTGCTCGCGCGAGATCAACGAGCCCAGCCGCGGGATCTCGATGCCGAATCTCACCTCGCCGTCGACGATCACACCACCGATGATCAAGGGGGCACGCGTCCTCGGAGTCGATGCTGAGCTCGATGGCCGCTAGCTTCGACGGCTGCGCGGTGGCAAGTCGCAGGCCGGCCAGATGGCCGACAGCGGGTTGCGCCAGGGCCGCGATCGCGGCGAATGCGTACGGCACAGCGAAGCCCATACGGTGATGTCGGTCGTCCCGCCCGCGCAGCATGCCCGTCGCATACACCGCGGCCACGCAGAAGCCGACGACCATGAACGTGGCGATCCACATGTGGAGGAACTGCAGCCAGACCGCGTCGTTGAACATCGCCGCCCACGGATTGATGTCGGTGACCTTGCCGTCGACGATCTGAAAGCCAGTCGGCGAGTTCATCCACGAGTTGACCGCGAGAATGCAGAACGTGCCGGCGACACCCGAGAGAGCGATCGGGATGAGCACCGCACGATGCTGCTTCGGTGGCATCCGTCCCCAGCCGTAGAGGTAGATGCCGAGGAAGATCGCCTCGAGGAAGAACGCGATCCCTTCCAACGCAAACGGGACGCCCATCACGTCACCGAACTGGCGCATGAACTCCGGCCACAGCAGACCCATCTCGAAGCTGAGGATGGTGCCCGACACGGCGCCGACCGCGAACAGCACCGCGGCAACCTTCGACCATCGTTTGGCGAGGCCCAGGGCCACGGGATCGTCGTTGCGGATCGCCCGGCCGTGAACCACCCAGATCATCGCCGGGAAGGCAACTCCGAAGCACGACAGGATGATGTGCGTTCCGAGGGAGACCGTCATCTGCCAGCGGGCCGGGAGCAGCACCGGCGAGTCCGCTGCCAGCAGGTGGTACACGATGGAATCGTAGGTGAGTCTCGCTAGGTCAGGCGTCGGCGCTGAAGGGCGTGTGGACTGCCACGACATATCCGTCGGGATCACGCAACGAGAACTCGTGATGGTGTGCCAGAGCGTTCCACGCCGGTTCGCTCAACACCGTGCCTCGCGACTGAGCGCGACTCCACGCCGCATCGAACTCTGCCTGATCGGCGACCTCGAACCACAACGACATCCCGTTGCCGACGGGCAGGTCGGGCGAGCCGAGGAAGCCGTGCTCGTGGGCTTCCCAACGATGGAGCTGCAACAACAAGGCCGTCTCGTAGGGCCGGCCCGCGAAGAGCATCTCGAACTCGTCGCCACCGTGGCCGCTGACGAGCCCGAGCGCATCCTGGTACCACTGGCTCGACCCACCGACGTCGGCGACCTGGATCATGGGAACCACCTGCACAACGCCAATGTAGCGAACCCCGGCAATGCGTCGGCCAAGCTTGGTTTGTGCCGCGCTTCGAGGGTCGACAATCGCGGCATCGGCGAGACACGTTGCGATGCACCGTTGCCGTGGCCGCTCGCCGACTTCGCCACCGACGTCGTCGAGTTGGTGAAAGCAGTGTGCGACGGGTGAGAACGAGTCGACCGTGATTCCCCAATGGGAGGCATCGTTGCGCTACGACCAGCGCGACCGGCTTCCGTCGGTGACGGTGCCGGTCCACGTGATCGCGTTCGACCAAGACATCCAGGCGCCGCCGCAGGACGGCGAAGAGATGGCCGCGATGATCCCCGGCGCGGAGTTCCACCTCATGGAGGGGATGGGACATGGCTCCTGGTGGGGCCCCACACACGACGAGCTCAATCCGTTCATCGAGCGTCTCGTCGAACAACATCTCTGACGAGATCTACACAGACGTTTCGACCGGTTCGGGTGTCCGGCCACCGCGGGCCAGGCGACGGCGCTTCATCGCCGCGTCGGCTTCCGGCGAGCCGTCGTGGAACGAGCCGAACCATCTGTCGAGCGGGATTGCGCCATCGGCGTAGTTGACCTCGAAGTACTTGTGGTGCAGGTAGTGGGCGTACCCGCCAGTGGTGACTGCTCCGTCGCCGATCTCGATGCGCTCGTACCCCGAGTGACCCGGGACCGGTGCCATCGCCAGATGGAACAGTGTGTACATCGCATGGATCGGGTGCGACGGCACGACCCAGTGGATCGCAACCGCGCTGAAGTACAGCACGTGTTCGCCGGGATGCATCGACAGGCCCGACCACGGCCCCGGGTTCGTGTTGCGATGATGCAGGCTGTGGACCGCCTTGTACAACGGCGGCCAGTGGATCAGTCGATGCACCGCGTAGAAGTGCAGCTCGCGATACAGCGGAATCAGCATCATCAGCACGACGAACCACACTGGATGAGCGGCCCATTCGAGCCACGGGATGTGACCGCTCGCGAACAGCCACATCGTCACCACCTCCCAAGCGGTCCATATCGGCAGGCCGCTGGCGAGTGTCCAGAACACGTTCTCTCGTGTCTGGCTCCCGAACGTGAACCGATCGCTCTTGGCCGCCGGGAACTTGGCGTTGAACTTGAACCGCGTCTCCTGCGAACGGCGCACGTACAGCCGCAGGTGGAACACGCCGTACCACGCGATCAGGATGACGGCGTTGCGGACGAGAATCGTCGCGATCCATCTGGCGCCGAACGACGACATGGTCTCGCGCGACGGCGTAGCGAAGAACCAGGCGGCGATCGCCACACCCGCATACAAGAGGTTGAACGGAAGGATGTAGCCGGGGTAGCCGAACAGCCAACGCAGCAGTGCCTTCGGTCGCGGCGGCCACACGACCAGGGGCGCGTACTGAACGCGTTCGATTCGGCGACCACTCACCCCGCTGGTTGCGGGTTCCGTACAGCGTGTCGTCCATCAGTCGCTCACGACGGTAGCGCGGCTCATTGTTGTCGCGGGAGGCCACGGCTGCGCGAGCCCGGCAGGCGCGGAGCACCGGTGAACTGCTTCCCGTCGTAGTAGGTCGGGATTGGTGTCGGGTCGTCCACGACGGCTCGTCCATCGCCATGTCAGCGAGATGCGCGGAAGGTCGGTCGACGCCTGTGGCACGCCGTGCAGCCACTCGCGCTGACACGCGCCGCCCATGATCAACATGTCGCCCTCCCCCGGCATCAACACCACGTCGTCCGGCGCGGTTCCTGCCGGCACGCGCTCCACCGGCACACCGCCCTCGGCGCGGGGCCGCAGCACGAACGGCCGTCGCGTGCCCAGCACCACGATCGCGATCACCGTGTCGTCGAGCCAGCGCATCTCACGATCGCTGTGCAGCCCCTGGAAGTCCTCGCCGTTTCGATAGAGGATCGCCGCGACTCCGGTGAACGGCACACGAAACCTCGACCGCAGATGGAGACCCGTTTGACGCAACACCGGACGCGAGTCTGTATCGACATCGACGCCGAGCCGTCGCTCGGGCACGTAGTGGTCGTAACGCAAGACCTCGGTCTGATGCCACGGCAAGGTGTCGTGCAGTTCGGTGAACATCGCCGATGCGTCTCGGACGAATCCCGGAATGATCTCGACCCACGAGTTCGGCGCCAATACGATCCGTTCGATCGCCGCGTGGCGGTCGATCTGCAGGTCGTCGGCGGGCATGCTCACCCGTCCATTTTGCCCCGACTCCTCCGAAGTGTGGATGTCGACCCAGTGCATGTGCGTCACAACGGGTGATCGTCGGCTGCGCTCAACGATCACTCTGGCCGACGACATGCCTGGCTGGTTCTGCGCACATTTCGGTGATGAACACACACACCACACACCAGCCACCAATCACCCCTCCGCCGGGTCGCCCATTCCGCAGCGATCGCCGCCGCAGCAACACTTCTGCTGGCAACCGCGGCGTGCTCCAGCGACGACTCGGCGACACCCAGCAAGACGGTCGCACCAACCGTCGCACCGACCAGCTCGCCGCCGACCACTGCGGTCACCGTGCCACCGTCCGTTTCGGTACCGGTGACGACCGCGGCATCGCCGACGACGACGGAGTCGAGCGATGCAGCACAGGCGATGTTGAGCGGAATCCTCCAGTCGCACCACGCTGCCGGCGAGTTCGTCGGTGCTCGCATCGCGCTGCGCGCCAGCGATGGCACGACCACCGAGGTCGTCGATGGCACGACGACGGTCGATCCGGCCAGCCCATCCGTCGATCCTGACGTCGCGTGGAACATCGGCAGCGTCACCAAGACGTTCGTCGCGGTGGTCGTGCTGCAGTTGGCCGACGAAGGCAAGATCGACCTCGACGCCGGCATCGAGCAGTACATGCCCGACCTCGCGGATGCCGACCACATCACGCCGCGCGAGCTCCTGCAGCACACCAGTGGATTGGGCGAGTACAACGACAAGCCTGCGGTGCTGAACGATGCGCACCGCGTATGGACGCCGGCCGAACTGATCGCCGTCGCCGAAGATGCCGGTCGCGTCGGCGAACCGGGCGGTCCCTTCCACTACTCGAACACCAACTACATCGCTCTCGGCGAGATCATCGACAAGGTCACCGGCAACTCGTGGGACCGACGAGGTGCAGACAAGGATCGCCGAGCCGCTCGGCATGACCAACACGAGTGCACTCGGCGCAGATCTGCCTGTCGGCTACAAGTCTGTCGACGGTGCGTTTGTCGACTCGACCACCAGCATGCGATCCATCGACCGCAGGTGCGGCCGGCGGGCTGCAATCGACTGGTCACGATCTCCTGCTGTTCGCCACGGCGCTGGCTGACGGCACGCTGATGTCGCCCGAATCGCAAGCCGCCATGGCGTGCGTTCGTCCCCGGTGAGGACTACTCCCAATTCGGCATCGTCCACAGCTACGGACTCGGCTTCGAGCGGTACGCCACCGACGCCATCACCGTCGAGGGCCACATGGGTACGGGCGAGGCTCAATCGGCGTTCCTCGGCTTCGACCCCGAACACGGCACCGCAGTCGCCGTGATGACCAACACCGCCACTGCTGGACCACAGGCGTTCATGGCGGTCGAGGCCCTCACCGCCGCCAACGCTGCCGGCTGAGAAGTCACACAGTTAGCGTTCCGAGCATGGAGACACTGGAGCAATATCTCTCGGAGCGCTACTGGCCGGAGGACGATCTGTTGCGCGAAGTGCGAGCCGACACCGCGGCACGCGGGCCATCGATCCAGGTGAGCGCCGAGTCAGGACATCTGCTCGCGTTGTTCGTTCGCCTGACCGGTGCGACCCGCGTGCTCGAGGTCGGAACACTGTTCGGGTACAGCGGTATCTGGATGGGTCGCGAGCTCCCGCCCGGTGGACGGCTCGACACGATCGAGATCTCCCCGCTGCACGCCGACGCCGCTGAGCACTGGTTCGAGAGAGCCGGGCTCGGCGATCGCGTCGTCGTGCACCGCGGTGCGGGGGTCGACGTGTTGGCGACGTTGCCCGGCCCGTACGACCTGGCGTTCATCGACGCCGACAAGCAGCCGTATCCCGAGTACGCCAGGCTCGCCCTCGAACGGCTTCGGCCGGGTGGATTGTTGATCGCCGACAACGCGATTCGCGGCGGCCGCATCGTCGAGGCCGGCGTCAGCCCCGACGTCGACGGCATCCGCGGACTGCACGATCTGCTCGCCGGCAGCTCCGACCTCATCGCCACGACCCTCCCCGTCGGCGACGGAATGGCCATCGCGGTGAAGCAGTGATCACCAGCGTCTGACCTCTGGGGCCCCCATACGGGGCCGCAACAGTCAAACGCAGGTCAGAGGTCGAGGGTTGGGGTGTCGCGAGGGATGGCGGTCGCGGCGATGATCTTCGCTTTCGATCGGACGAGCACGTCCCTCGGCGCCGACGCGATCTCGGCGGCGAGCTCCATCACGTGGCGCAGCAATTCCTCGTCCGCGACCACTTCGTTCACCAATCCGAGTGCCAACGCCTCGTCCGCATCGATTCGGCGGCCGGTCAGGGCGAGGTAGCGGGCGGCGCTGCCACCGACGAGCTCGCGCAGTGGCCGGTAGACGACATCGCTCCAACGACGTTCGGGATGACTGAACCACGCGGATGCTGCAGCGATCCGGATGTCGGTGAGCACCGCAAGATCGAAGCCGCCGGCGATCGCTGCGCCGTTCACCGCGGCGATCGTCGGCAACGGAAAGTTCAGGACGCCATGATGGAACCGATCACTCGACGCCCACAACCGCTCGACGTGTGCAGCATCGTCGTTCCCGAACTCGCCGAGATCGAACCCTGCACTGAACGTGTCACCCGATCCTGTGATCACGACGACAGCGACAATCCGCATCAGCCGCAAGGGAGTCCAGAGCGCCGCTGACCTCGTCCCGAAGTGCGATCGACAACGCGTTCTTCCGCGATGGGCGATTCAGTGTCAGCACCGAAACGCCGTCGGCGGGCCGTTCGACGAACAGCAGTGGGCCTTCGTCCGAAGTCATCGCCGCAGCGTACAAACCATCTCAGGCCCAGATCGCCTGGTGCGTCTCGTGGTCGAAGAAGTGGAGGTTCTCGATGGCGACAGCGACCTCGATGGTCTCGCCGACGCGCACCCGTGATCGGGGATGGAATCGACCGACGGCATTGGTCGCGCCGGTCGCAACGGTCTCTTCGACTCGCATCGGGATCACCGGAGTCGACACGTGCCGCATCGAGCGCGAAGTGCACCATGATCTCCGAGCCGAGCGACTCGAGCAGCGTGACCTGGCCCGTCAACATCGCATCCGTCGGCGAGCTCCGGCGACCATCGCAGCGTCCTCGAAATCTTCCGGACGGACGCCGAGCACGATCGGGACGCGAGTCGTAGCTCGCGCAGCGCGGGTCGGGCGACGAGCGACTCGGGGGCCAGAGTGCAGCTGCTGCGAGCCGAGCTGGATGGTTCCACCATCGCCCGAGATCGTCACGACCGCGTCGTAGAGGTTCATCGACGGCGACCCGATGAACGCCGCGACGAACACGTTCGTCGGATGGTCGTACAGGTTCTGCGGCGTGTCGACCTGCTGCAGGTAGCCGTCCTTCAGCACGGCGACCCGATCGCCCATCGTCATCGCCTCGACCTGGTCGTGCGTGACGTACACGGTGGTCACCCCGAGGCTGCGTTGGAGCGAGGCGATCTCGGCGCGCATCTGCACGCGCAGCTTGGCGTCGAGGTTGGACAGCGGTTCGTCCATCAAGAACGCCGCCGGCTGACGAACGATCGCCCTGCCCATCGCGACCCGCTGGCGCTGACCACCCGAGAGCTGACCGGGCTTGCGATCGAGCAGCTGCGTCAGCTCCAGAACTTCGGCGGCCTTGCGAACCTCGGCGTCGATGTCGGGCTTGCGGGTCTTGGCCAGCTTGAGCGCGAACCCGATGTTCTCGTGCACGGTCATGTGCGGGTACAGCGCGTAGTTCTGGAAGACCATCGCGATGTCACGATCCTTCGGCGCGATGTCGTTGACGATTCGGTCACCGATGCGCATCACACCATCGGTGATCGTCTCGAGTCCGGCGATCATTCGCAGCGCAGTCGATTTGCCGCAGCCCGACGGCCCGACCAGCACCAGGAACTCGCCGTCCTCGATGCGCAGGCTCAGGTCGTGAATCGCCTGGAACCCGTTGTCGTAGACCTTGGTGATCTTGTCGAGAACGACCGATGCCATCGGTCGCCGCTTCCTGGTCAACGCGAACGCGTTCGATGTGCCGGGCGACGAGACTCTCGAGCTGCTCTTGGCGTCCGCTCGTGTGCGCCGGCTCGACGTTGTTGGCCAACCAGCTCGTCGTGCATCTGCTGCAACGACACCTTCCCGTCGAGCAGATCCTGCTCGCGTCCCAGCCTCGCGTAACGAGCGGCAGCGATGCCGAGCGTCGAGCTCGCCATCCTCGATGATCGAAGCCGCGGCGAGCAGCGACCGCGCCATCACGTCCATCGCACCGATGTGGGCGATGAACAGGTCGTCGCGCGAGACCGACTGGCGGCGCAGCTTGCAGTCGAACATCAGACCGCCGGTGGTGAATCCGCCACCGCGCAGGATCTCGAGCATGCCGAGCGTCATGTGCTCGACGCTGCCGGGAAAGCGATCGAGATCCCAGCCGAGCCGATCGTCGCCGGCGTTCGCGTCGATCGAGCCGAAGATGCCGTTGTTGACCGCGGTCGCCACCTCGTGGTGGAAGTCGTGGCCCGACAGCGTCGCGTGGTTGACCTCGATGTTGACCTTGATCTCGTTCTCGAGGCCGTACTTCTGCAGGAAGCTGTAGACCGTCGCGACGTCGTAGTCGTACTGGTGCTTGGTCGGCTCCATCGGCTTCGGCTCGATCAGCAACGTGCCCTCGAACCCGATCGCGTACTTGTGCTCGACGACGAGGTTCATGAACCGGCCGAGCTGATCGAGCTCGCGCTTCATGTCGGTGTTGAGCAGCGTCTCGTAGCCCTCGCGGCCACCCCACAGCACGTAGTTGGCACCGTCGAGACGCTTCGTGGCGTTCAAGCAATGAGCGACTTGCGCAGCCGCGTAGCGGAACGCCGTGGGATCGGGATTGGTCGCGGCGCCGGCCATGAACCGTCGATGCGAGAACGCGTTGGTCGTGCCCCACAGCAGCCTTGGTGCCAGTGCGCTCCATGTGACCGGCAGCGATCTCGACCATCTCGTCGAGGTTGCGACAGCTCTCCGCGAACGTCGCGCCGGCGGGTGCCATGTCGACGTCGTGGAACGAGAAGAACGGCGCACCGAGCTTGGAGAAGAACTCGAACGCGGCGTCCATCTTCATCTTCGCCGCATCCATCGGATCGAGCGACGGATCCTGGTTCGGGTGCCACGGACGATCGAGCGTGCCGGCGCCGAAGATGTCGAACCCATCCCACGCGAACGTGTGCCAGTAGCACACGCCGAAGCGCAGGTGCTCGGCCATCGTGCGTCCGGCGACGACACGATCGGCGTCGTACCATCGGAACGCGAATGGGTTGTCGGACTGCGGGCCCTCGTAGCGAATGGGCTCGACGCCCTCGAAGAACTCGGTCATCGGTGTGCTCCTTCGATCGGGAAGTTGGCGATGATCGTAGATTCGTCGTCGACCGCACCGTGGGCATCGGCTTGTCGCCGGTGATGACGACCGTTCCCGCCGGCGCGAGATCACTGGACGACGATGCCGATGGAGAACTCGATGTCGCCCGGTTCGACGACATAGGTGAGGTCGCGTCCGGAGAAGCCGAGCGACGCCACCGGTACCTGGAAGGTGACACGAGCCGCAGCGCCGCCATCCAGCGTCAACCGAACGAAGCCGACCAGCTCGCGCAGCGGACGGGTGATCGACGCCATCGGATCGCGGGCGTACAACTGGACCACCTCGTCCGCCCGTCGATCGCCAGTGTTCGTCACGAGCGCGGTCACCTCGACCGTGTCGTCGAGAGCGACCGAGGGCGGGACGGCACCCTCGGTCGCGATGGTGAAGGTGGAATAGCCGAGGCCATGACCGAACGGGTACAGCGGTTCGTTCGACTCGTCGACGTACGTGCCCTTCCAGTGCGACCGGCCACCAGAGATCTTGTGGCCGTAGAAGATCGGGATCTGCCCGGAGGTGCGCGGATACGTGATCGGCAACTTGCCTCCGGGGCTCACCACACCGGTGAGCACGTCGACGATCGCCCGGCCACCCTGCTCGCCCGGCAGCCACGCCATCAGCACGGCGTTGGCTGCCTCGTGCACCGCAGGCGAGCCGACTGGTCGGCCGGCAATCAGGACCAGCACCACCGGAGTTCCCGTCGCGACGACCGCGTGCACGAGCTCTTCCTGGACGCCGGTCAATCCCAACGACGACACATCGCGGCTCTCGCCGGTGGTGCAGTCGTCGGTCAGTCCGGAGCGCTCGCCCATCACCATCACAGCGATGTCGCTGGCCGCCGCCGCGTCGACCGCCGCCGCGAAGCCCGAGCGGTCGTCGCCGGTGACCGTGCAACCCTCGGCGTAGCGAACGGCGACATCGGGCAGTGCCGCGACGAGCGCGTCGTGGACGGTGACGATGTGTGCCATGTCGGTGTTCTCGTCGAGCTGGATGCCGTTGTCGATCGGCATCGCAAAGACGTTCTGCCCCGACTTGAGCACCTCGATCAGCGACTCGACGTGTGTGATGTAGCTGTAGTCGCCGAGCATCTGCCGAGCGTTCGCGGCGTTCGGTCCGATGACCGCGATCGACGTGATCCCGTCGCGCAGCGGGAGGATGCCGTCGTTGCGCAGCAGCACGAGGCTGTCGCTCGCGAGTTGACGGGAGAGCTCGATCTGCGCGGCGGTCCGGGTGTGCACCGCCGACTCGGTCGACGTCGACGTACGGCCGCTCGAACAGCCCGAGCCGCAGCTTCGACTCGAGGACGCGTCGAACCGCCTCGTCGACGTCGGCCATCGCGATCGCACCACGTTCGATCGCTGCGCGCAGGATGTCGCCGTAGCACTCGGTGCTGGGCAACTCGACGTCGATGCCGGAGGTGAGAGCGGTGACGGCAGCGTCCTCCCACGAGCCGACGACACCGTGGTAGTCGTCGAGCTGCTTGATCGCGAAGTAGTCGGAGACGACGGTCCCATCGAAACCCCACTCACCGCGGAGCAGGTCGGTCAACAACCATCGGTTCGCCGCGCACGGGATGCCATCGAGCTCTTGGTATGCGTTCATCACCGAGGCCAACCCGGCGTCGCGCACCGCAGCCTCGAACGGGCGCAGGTACACGTCGCGCAACTCACGCTCGGCCGAGGTGCGCGGGCGCCCAGTTCATGCCACCCTCTGACGCCCCGTAGCCGACGAAGTGCTTCGCGGTGGCGACCACACCCTCGCTGAGGTCGCGGCCGTCGTCGCTCCCCTGCAGCCCGGTGATGAAACCGATGCCCATCTGCGACACCAGGAACGGGTCCTCGCCGTACGACTCCTCCAACCGGCCCCAGCGCGGATCGCGGCAGATGTCGAGCACCGGTGACAGGCCTTGGTGCGTGCCCATCGCCCGCATCTGCGACCGCACGGCGTCGGCGAGCTTGCGGTTGAGCTCGGGCCGGAACGTGGCCGCAACGCCGAGCGCCTGCGGGAAGATGGCGGCCTCGCGAGCCATCAGGCCCGAACAGATCTCCTCGTGGAGGATCGCCGGAATGCCGAGGCGCGTGTTCTCGATGAGGTGACGCTGGATCGCGTTGGCCAGAGCCGCCGCCTCGCTCGGCTCGGAAGCTGCTCGCGCCACTGACGCGCGTGATCTGACCGATGCCGTCACCGAGCAACGGCGTGGCTCGCCCGACATCGAATCCACGTTCGGTCGCGATCTGGAACACCCAGACGCTGCCGAGTTGGCTGAGCTTCTCCTCGATCGTCATCCGCGTCGAGCAGGTCGGCGGCGCGGTCGGCGATCGTCAGTGACGGATCGCGATATGGCACGACGCTGTATGGGGGAATTTTCATTCAGTTCATCCGTTCCTTGTTCATTCCCGCACGGCACCCGCGGTGAGGCCGCCGATGATCTGACGCTCGGCGATGGCGTAGAAGATGAGCGCCGGGATCATCGACAGGGTCGTGTACGCGAGCACTCGCGCGAAGTCGGTCGAGTATTGCGACGAGATGTTGTTGACGCCGATCGGCAGGGTGTGCTGGTTCGGGTCGACCAACACCAGCAGCGGCAGGAAGAACGAGTTCCAGCTGCCGACGATCGTGATCACGGCGATCGTGCTGAGCGCGGGCCGCGACAGCGGCAGCATGATCGACCAGTAGAACCTGAACGGACTGCATCCGTCGATGGCCGCGGCGTCCTGGATCTCTTGTGGGATGGCGCGGAAGAACGGCCGCATGATCACGATCGCGAGCGGCAGACCGAACGCTGCCTGAGGCAGCGCCACGCCGAGCGGGTTCGACAGCAGGCCGACCTGGCGCAGCGTGATGAACAGCGGCAGGATCGCCACTGCTGCAGGGAACAGCAGGCCGAGCGTGAACAATCCGTAGATCAGCTCGCGTCCTTTGAACGAGTACCGCGAGATCACGAACGCGGCCATCGATGCCGCCGGCAGCACGACGAAGGTCGCGGTCGAGCGCGATGAACGTGCTGTTCCACACCTGACGCCAGAACGAGCTCGACGACAGGATGCTGGTGTAGTTCGCGAACACCCACGGGTTGGGCAGACCGACCGGGTTGCTCGACGAGCTGGCGGTTGGTGCGGAAACCGCCGAGGACGGAGAACGTGAGCGGCAGGATGATGATGCCGAGCACGAACATGGCGACGACGTACAGACCGAGCCGGTCGAGGCGCCAGCGGCGCCGCTTCGCGCGGGCGGCGGCCGAGGATGTCGGGAGGGATGCTGAGCTCAGCCAACGAGACCAGTCCCCCTGCAGATCGCGTCGCAGCGCGAACCGTTGGTAGAGCAGCGCGACGACCAGCGAGAGCACGAAGATCACGATCGACACGGCGCTGGCGTAACCGAACAGGCTCTTGCGGAACTGGTCGTAGAGGTAGGTCGCCATCGTGGACGACGCGCCGATCGGTCCGCCCTTGGTGGTGACCCACACGATGTCGAACAACTGCAACGCGCCGATGATCGACAGGAAGACCGACACGCGAATCGTCGGGTCCGAGCAGCGGCAGCGTGACGTATCGGAACTTCTGCCACGACGTGGCGCCATCGATCGACGCCGCTTCACCGAGCTCCTTCGGGATCTGTTGCAGACCGGCGAGCAGCAGCACCATGTGGAACCCGAAGTACTTCCACGAGATGACGAAGAACAGCGCATAGAGCACGACGTCGGGATCGGACAGCCACCCTTGCGTGTGGCCGCCGAGTCCGATCGTCTTCATGATCTCGTCGAGCAATCCGTGCGGGCGAAGGATCTGGCGCCACACCACGCCGGTGACGACTTCGGAGAGGACGTACGGCGCGAAGAACAGCGTGCGCAGGATCGCCCGGCCCTTGATCCGCGTGTTGAGCAGCATCGCCAGCCCGAGCGCGAACGGGATCTGGAACGCCAACGACAGCACGATGATGATGACGTTGTGGCGCAGCGCGGCGGTGAAGTTGCGCGTCGGCGAACGCTCGCCGGAAGTTGTCGAGGCCGACGAACTTGTCGAGCGCCTCGAGCCCGTTCCAGTCGTACAGGCTGTAGCGCATGCTCTGCACGATCGGATAGATGACGAACACGCCGTAGAGCAGCAACGCCGGCGCGAGGAACGCGACGATCATCGGCCATGGCATCCGCACCAGCGGTCGCTGGCGGTGGGCGGCGCACGGGCGCAGAGACTGGATGCTGGGGTGCTCATGGGATGGTGTCCAGTCAGATGTGTGGTTCCGGTGGACGCCAGTCTCGCGGCGTCCACCGGTACCACAGTCTCAACGGCAGCGTGCTCGTCAGCCGCCGGCCACCGCAGTGATCGCGGCAGCGGCGTCCTCCGGCGTTGTCTGCACCGGCGAACAGCAATGCCGTCTCGTCGTTGACCGTGCTGCCGACCTCGGCCGTGAAGAACTGATCGAGGAACAGCTGTGTGAACGTCGCGTTGTTCAGACCGTCGAGCACCGCCAGCATGTTGGGGTCGGTCACTGCGTCGTTCGCCTCCTTGTTGGCGGGAAGTCCGCTGTTCTTCGCCCACGTCCGCTGGTTGTCGGCGTCGGTGATGAACTTCAGGAAGTCGACCGCTTCCGGCGGGGCATCCTTGCCGACGGCGAAGCCGTCGGCACCGCCGAAGGCATCGGTTGGCTTGCCGGCGCCACCATCGACGCTCGGGAACGGGAACCAACCGAGCTGGAACGGAAGATCCTCGATCGGGTTTGATGCCGGCCTGGTTCTTGAACGCACCTTGCGCCCATTGACCCATCAGGTCCATTGCCGCGCCGCCGGTGGCCATCGTGCCCGACTCACCGTCGGGGGCATCCCAGCCGGCTCCGAGGAAGCCCTTCCTGGAACGGGTTCGAGGGCGACGAGCTCGCTCGACCTTCTTGCCGGCCTCGATGACGTTCGGAACGCTGAAGTTGTTGTCTTCGGCGATCTTGTTCATCGCGTCGGCGCCGCCGAGGCGGACCATGAGGTAGGAGTACCAGAAGTGGGCCGGCCACTTGTCGCCGGCACCGACGGCGATCGGCGTGATGCCGGCATCCTTCAGCTTCTGGACGTCCGCCAACAGCTCGTCCCACGTCGCCGGCGGAGCCGTGATGCCGGCCTTGGCGAAGAGGTCCTTGTTGTACCAGAAGCCGACCATGCGACGGTGTTGTACGGGATGCCGTACTGCTTGCCGTCGACTTGGTACAGCTTCACGGCGCCCTCGCCGAGGTCTCCGACGAACGGCGCCACGACTCGCCGTGATGTCCTTGCACGACACCGGCTGCGACCTGATCGCGAAGACCACCGCCGCCCCACGACTGGAAGAGGTCGGGAACGTCGCCCGACTGGATGTTGGTCTGGATCGCGGCCTTGAAGGCCTCGTTCTCCATCACCGTGATGTTGATCTTCACGTTCGGGTGCAGTGCCGTGTAGGCGTCGGCCATGGCCTGCCAGTCCGCCTTGCCGGGATCGTTGTTCTGGATGTGCCACCAGTCGATCTCGACCTTGTCGCCGCTCGAGGCGGCGTCGGTCGCTGCCGGCGCGGCAGCATCGGTCGCGGCGGGCGCCGCGGCATCGGTTGCGGCGGGCGCCGCGGCATCGGTGGCAGCAGGTGTGGCGGTGCCCCCATCACTGCCGCAAGCTGCGGCGATGAACGCCATGCTCATCAAGACGGCGACTGCTCGCCGCCGTTGTCGGGTTCTGGTACTGATCATTGGTATTCCCCCTCGGTTGGGTTGCTGGTTGTGGTGAAGAGCTGGCGATGAAATCGATTTCAACAGGGATGATGCAAAGAAGCCGCGCGTCCTGCCGGAGCACATCGCGATCATGACGGAACCTGCCGCGGCGGAGCAGTAGAGCCCCGCACCACGAGTTCGGTGGGCAGTGCGACCCGGCTGGGAGCGACGAGCCGCTGATCGGGTTGTTCGATGAGCGTGATCAGCAGGCGCACGGCCTCGTAGCCGAGCGTCTGGATCGGCTGAGCAACGGTGGTCAGCGGAGGATGTGTGAGCGCGGACTCGGGGACGTTGTCGAAGCCGATCACCGACAGGTCGTCGGGCACGCCGAGCCCGAGTTCCGCGGCCGTGCGCATGGTCTGGATCGCCGACGAGTCGTTCGAGGCGAAGATCGCGGTCGGACGGTCGTCGAGCGACAGGAGTTGGCGCGCCGGCGCCTCGGCAGTGATCTCCTTGAAGCCGCCGTCGAGGACCAGTTCGGGATCGAACGCGATGCCGGCTTCCTGCGAGCCCGGCGCGGTATCCCTGCTCGCGAAGTCGCGCGGACTCGAGGTCGTTACGACCACCGAGAAAGCCGATCCGGCGGTGCCCCAATCCGATCAGGTGGCGAGTCGCCTCGAGCGCACCTTCGAAGTTCTGCGAGGCGAACGTGGGGAACGCTGATGCGCCGGAGTGCGGGTCGACGGCGACCACCGGTTGATTGGTCTGCACCTCGGTGACAGTGGGCGTGACCAGGATCGTGCCGTCGGTCAACGTGCCGCCGAGCCGCGAGATGTAGCGACGCTCCCAGCCGACGTGGTCGCCGCCATGACCACCGGAGTAGACGACCAGTTCGTACTCGCCGCCGCGCAGCGCGTTGGCGGCACCCTTCAGCACCTCGGCGCTGAACGGCTCGATGTCGGTGACCAGTACGCCGATCACGTTGGTGCGCTGCGACCGCAGGCTGCGGGCGATGAGGCTGGATTCGTACCCGAGGTCGGCGATGACCACCTTGACCCGGTCGAGTGTGGCGGGTGCGACGCCGTAGCGGCCGTTGACGACGCGCGAGACGGTGGCAATCGAGACGCCGGCGCGTTCGGCCACATCGCCGATGGTCACGCGATCGAGCATGTCCGGGTACGTGCGTGACGCATCATCCAGCACTCTCGATTCACCTCCCCCATTGGTTTTGCGTCGGCGACTCGGACTGTCGGCCATCCGTCGTTCTTACACGATGTACGGCTTCGACCCCATTGCAATCGTTGTCGAGAACGTTTACATAGTACTGATCAGGCCGATCGAGCGCAAGACGTGCCGCTTCAGTTCATCGGCTTGCGAGTGGTGTCGATGACATCCGGCGATGCCAGCGCCTCGCGCGACATCGTCAGGCTGATCGCCCGCCGATCGGGCTCGTGCAGATCAGTGGTGAGCGATCGCGGCCACAATCGCTTCGAACTGACGACGTTGACCTCGGTGCCGATCACAAAGACCTGCACGATCACGCTGACGTACGCGAGCAACCCGATGGTCGATGCAAACGGGCCGTAGAGCCCCGACATCCTCGCGACGACGTTCTTCACGTAGAGACCGCCGACGAGAGTGACGAAGTACGAGCCGATGGCGATGATGAGCGCTCCGGGCAGCAGGTCGCGAGTCGGAACAGTGATCGCGATCGCGAGGTGATAGATCGCGATCGCGATGCCGACGCTCAGCGCCATGCTCGCGAGGGCAACCAACACCACGCCTCCCAATGGCAGGTCCGTGGCCACGCTGATGCCGGCCACGATCGCCGTCCCGATCAGATCGAGGCCGAGGAGGCCGATGATCGCTACGGCCCGAACGACCTTTCGAACGATGCCCGGCCTGCGAAATCGGGCGACGCCCCAGATGGTGTTGACCCCGTCCTGCAGGACTCGCACAACACCGAGACCGCCCCACAGCGTGACGAGCAACGACACGACGAGCACCCATCGATTCGCGCTGAACTCCGAGATGCGCTTCTCGATCTCGACCTGTGTGGATCCCGACTCGGCGAACGGCAACTTCGACCACAGCGCCTCGAGGATCCGCTGCAGCGTTTCGGGACGATCCTTCAGCAGCCATGTCGCTGCAGTGACGAACACGACCACGGCGGGATACAGAGAGAAGAACCCGTAGTACGAGATCAGCGATCCAACCCATGGGCCGTGGTCCTCGTAGTAGCGCTTGAGCACCGCATACGGGAAGCCGACGACCGGGCGGCGACGTTGCAACGCGTCGACCCTGGTCTTGAGATCTTCGATCATGGCCCCAACATGATGCCCGCGCCGCTCGAGCGCATCGCTCATCCAGGGTGAGTGTTCGACCTTTCGAGAATCTATGTACCGTCAACAGCTTGCGAGACGAGCGGTTCACGGAGGACAACGCGTGATCGTGGTTGTCGCCACGCCGAACGACGTCGACGATGTACGTGCCCGAGTCGGCGAGCTCGGCGTCCGAGCGATTCGTGTGCTCTCCCCCACCGACCATCGCCGGTTGGTGCTTGCCGTTGTCGATGATGAATCGCACGCTCATCAGTTGGCCGCGACACTTCGCGACGAAGGCAGGATCGCGGTCGGTTCGACCGGACGGAGGTGCCCGCCTGCAGGAATGGACGCGCCACACCAGTCCGATCGCGTTCGGGGAACACCTCAGCGTGTGCTTCGCGTGGTCGGAGCGCGATCGCACTGCAATGGCCGGCACGGTCGAGCTCGGTCTGGGTGGTTTCGGAAATGGCGAGCACCCGACGACGCGGATGCTGATCGAGCAGTTGTCACGCCGGATCACGGGTGGGGAACGAGTGCTCGACGTCGGCTGTGGCAGCGGCGTGCTCGGTCTGTGCGCGCTACAGCTCGGGGCATCGTGCGTCGTCGCGGTCGACAACCAGGCCGACTCCGTCGAGGCCACGCGGCGCAATGCCGCGCTCAACGCGATGGACGATCGGATGCGAGCGACGCTCGCGCCACTCGTCGAGCTCGACGACTCCTTCGACGTCATCCTCGCCAACATCGGACGGGGGGCGATGGTCGAGCTCGCACCAGAGCTCGTCCGACTGTTGTCGCGTGAATGGATGGCTCGGGGCCAGTGGCTTCTCACCACCGCAGTGCTCGCTCGTCGCCGGTCACCTTCGTCCGCTCGTCGAGCTCGAACGCCACACCGACGGCGAGTGGTCAGCCCTGTTCGTTGCCCGACGGCGCTCTCCTACTGCTGAATGCTCTTGAACTCGAGGAACTCCTCGAGTCCTTGCACGCCGTACTCGCGGCCCGTTCCCGATTGCTTGAAGCCACCGAACGGAGCGTCGGGATTGGCAGCGCCGCCGTTGACCTCGACCTGGCCGCTGCGGATCCGGCGAGCAATCGAGCGGGCCCGGTCTGCGTCGGCCGACCACACGCCGCCACCCAGGCCGTAGACCGTGTCGTTCGCGATGGCGACGGCTTCGTCGGTGTCGTCGTACGGCATGATCGCCAGCACCGGTCCGAAGATCTCCTCCTGGGCGATGGTCATCTTGGTGGTGACGTTCGAGAACACGGTCGGACGAACGTAGTAACCGGTCGGCTGATCCCTCGGGCGCTCCGAGCCCGCCGACGATCAACTCAGCACCCTCGTCGGTGCCCTTCTGGATGTACGACTGCACGCGATCGCGCTGCGCAGCCGAGGCAAGCGGGCCGAGATCGACATCGGCTTCGAACGGGTCGCCGACCTTCAACGCAGCGACAGCCTCAGCAGCGACACGCTCGGCCTCGGCCATGCGGAGCGCGCGGCACGATCATGCGCGTCAGCGCGTCGCAACTCTGTCCCGAGTTGGCGAACGCCTTGCCGACGCCATCGGTGACCGCGCGCTCGAGCCCGGCCTCGTCGAGGTCGTCGAGGAGGATGTTGGGCGACTTCCCACCGAGCTCCAGAGCGATCTTCTTCACCGTCTCGGCGCCGAGTTGCGAGACGCGACGGCCGGCCCGATTCGAGCCGGTGAACGACACCATGTCGACATCGGGATGCGATGCAATCGCCTCGCCGACGACAGGGCCGAAGCCACTGACCATGTTGAAGACGCCCGCAGGCAGGCCGACCTGGTCGACGATCTCGGCGAGGATGAACGCGTCGATCGGGGCGATCTCACTGGGCTTCAGGACCACCGTGCAGCCGGCCGCCATTGCGAACGCGACCTTCGCGGCGATCTGCAGCAGTGGGTAGTTCCACGGGGTGATGCAACCGACCACGCCGATCGGTTCGCGGACGACCAGTGAGTTGCCGACAGTCGATTCGAACGTGAACGTCTCGACGAGTGTCGCAGCTTGACGGAAGCCGTAGACGGCACCGCCGACCTGCACCGGTTGCGACACGCTGTACGCCATGCCGGTCTCGCGCGTGATCAGCGCGGCGAGCTCGTCGAGCCTGGCGTCGAGCGCGTCGGCGATCTCGTTCATGTACTTCGCCCGCTGCTCGACGGGCGTCGTCGACCATTCGGGGAAGGCCGCCTTCGCGGCGGCCACTGCATCGTCGACATCGCCGGCGACGCCCGCTGGGAATCGCGCCCATCACCGTCTCGGTGAGCGAGTCGAGCACGTCGATGGTGTCAGTGCCTGCGCTCGCGACCCATCGCCCGTTGATGTACAGCTTGTCGTACGTCGTCATGCGCCGATGATAGTCAGCGCTCGACTTTGAGCCGTTCCCGGCCGCTGGTCGGTTCTACAGTCACGGAATGATCTTGCAGAACTTCATTGATGGCGAATATCGCGATGCCAAGGCCGAGGAGACGCTCGACATCGTCGATCCGTCCACCGGCAAGGCCTACATCCAGGCGCCGATCTCCAGCGCAGCAGACATCGACGACGCATGCACGGCGGCCGCACGCGCCTTCGAGTCCTGGCGTCGCACCACGCCGGCCGAGCGCAGCCTTGCCATCTTCCGGCTGGCCGATGGGCTCGAGGCCGCGGCGGACGAGTTCATCGAGGCCGAGGTCCGCAACACCGGCAAGCCACTTGCGTTCATGCGCGACGAGGAGTTCCCGACGCTTGATCGATCACCTTCGGTACATGGCGACGATCGCCCGCAACCTCACCGGCCTGGCCAGCACCTCGTACGTCACGGGCTTCGATTCGTCCGTGCGCCGCGAGCCGGTCGGCGTGTGCGGTCAGGTCGCGCCGTGGAACTACCCGCTGATGATGGCGGTCTGGAAGTTCGGCCCGGCGCTGGCCGCCGGCAACACCGTTGTGCTGAAGCCGTCGGACACCACACCGGTCACGACGTCGCTGCTCGGCCGCATCGTCGGCGAGCACCTGCCGCCTGGCGTGATGAACATCGTCATCGGCGACCGCAGCACCGGTCGAGCGCTCGTCGACCATCCCATTCCGGAACTGATCTCGGTCACCGGCAGCACCCGCGCCGGTCAAGAGGTCTCGCTCGCCGCGGCCGCCGATCTCAAGCGGGTCCACCTCGAGCTCGGCGGCAAGGCCCCCGTGGTCGTGTTCGACGATGTCGACATCGCGGTCGCCGCGGCAGGCGTCGCGGCGGCGGGCCTCGTGAACTCCGGTCAGGACTGCGCGGCCGGCTGTCGCGTGCTCGTGCACGAACGGATCTACGACGAGTTCGTCGAGGCGATGGTCGCCGAGTATGCCGGCAAGAGCCTACGGACCGACCGAGCGACAGCCCCGACGTCGGCCCGATGAACAACGCCGTGCACCTCGCCAAGGTCACCGGCTTCCTCGATCGCGTTCCCGGTCACGCCAAGGTCTGCATCGGCGGGTCTGCGGACCCGATCGACGGCGGCTTCTACGTCCAGCCCGACGATCGTCACCGGCCTGCACCAGGACGACGAGATGATCCAGGACGAGGTGTTCGGCCCGGTGCAGACCGTGCAGTCCTTCCGTGACGAGGACGAGGCGCTGCGGATGGCCAACGACGTTCGCTACGGGCTTGCCGCCAGCGTGTGGACGCGTGACTACGAGACCGCGTTGCGGGTCAGCGGCGACCTCGACTTCGGACAGGTCTGGATCAACTGCCACCTGATCCAGCCGGCCGAGCTGCCCAACGGCGGGTACAAGCACTCCGGTCACGGCAACGACCTGTCGCTGCTCGCCCTCGACGACTACACCCGGGTCAAGCAGGTCACCAGCGCGCTGCCCCGCCGATGATCGATGAGACCGAACGAGCCGAGCGATTGCTGGAAGCGCAGGAGCGCGCGCGACTCAGCTCTTCACCGCGGTTGGCGAGGCCGAGATCCTGCGGCCCGGAGTGCTCGACAGCGCGGCCAGCGATGCCATTCGTGATCTCGCTGCCGATCGATTCGGGATGCCGGAGCACTGGCACAAGCGCATCGTCCACTCTGGGCCCAACACGTTGCGCACATATCAGGAGGATCCGCCGGATCGGGAGATGACCGACGACGACATCGTGTTCGCCGACTTCGGCCCTCTGTTCGAAGGTTGGGAAGCCGACTTCGGGCGCACGTGGGTCCTCGGCAACGACCCCGACAAGCTGCGGCTGCGCGACGATCTCGCCATGGTGTTCGATGCCGGAAAGCGGTACTTCAACGAGCATCCTGAGATCACGTCCGAGGAGCTCTTCGCCGAAGTGCTGCGCCTGACGGCAGAGCGCGGATGGGAGTTCGGCAATCAGCACAGCGGACACCTGGTCGGCGAACATCCCCACGAGGAGTTCGACGGTGCCCTGATCGAGTCGTACATCGCAACCGGCAACAGCAAGCCGATGCGTCGCACCGATCCGTCGGGGCGCATTGCTCATTGGATCCTGGAGGTGCACCTGATCGATCGAGACCTGCAGATCGGCGGTTTCTTCGAAGAGCTGCTGACCCTCTAGTGGCCGAGCAGGCGCGGTATCAGATCCGATTCGACTGAGGGCTCGACGGCGCTGCCGCGACGCCAGCGCGCGTCAATCGGCCGGTGCCGCGGACTCCTCAGGCACGAAGTTGAGCGACAACGAGTTCATGCAGTAGCGATCGCCGGTGGGCGTGCCGAACCCATCAGGGAACACATGGCCCAGATGCGACCCGCAACGCGCGGAGCGCACCTCGGTGCGAGTCTCTCCCAAGCTGTTGTCCTCGATCAGCTCGACCGCCTCGGGTCGCACCGACTCGTAGAAGCTCGGCCACCCGCAGCCGGAATCGAACTTCGTACCGGCCTTGAACAGCTCGTTGCCACACGCCTTGCACGTGTACACACCTGCCCGATCCTCTTCCAGCAGAGCCCCAGACCACGGGCGCTCGGTGGCCGCCTTGCGAAGAACGGCGAACTCGGCCGGGCTCAGCATGGTTCGCCATTCGTTGTCGTCGCGCTCGACTTCGTACTTCATCTCGACCGTTCCTTCCATGAAGACTTGCGCCTCCAGTCTGCCGTCGGAGTAGATCGTTCGGCCTATTGCGGAGCCCCACGTTGCATGGGACGATGGCCGCGGTCGGGGCGAGCATCGCCGCGGCTGCAGTGGTAGGGACGGAGGGACGGCCGTGCAGGCGAAATCGAGTTCAGTGTTGGACGACGTCGGTGCGCCTGTTGCCGCACCCGCTGGTGTCTGCCCGTTTGCCCACGCCCCTTCGATGGTGCGGCGCTCGCACCCCGACATGATCGTTCGCAAGGTGTTGCGCATACACGAGCAGCCGGCCGACGTGTCGTCTCGCCAAGCTGTGCGCGCGTTCCGGAAGTCGATGATCATCTCGACCATCCGGTGCTCGTTGACGTACCTGGTCTTCCCCTTCGTGCTGCCGGCCCTCGGCCTCGTCGCGAACACCGGCGTGGTGATCGGCATCATCATCGGAGTGCTGGCGATGACGTGCGATGTCTTCTCGATCCGCCGCTTCTTCGTCGCCGACCACAAGTGGCGCTGGCAGTTCTCGACCGTCGCTTTCGTCGTCATCTGCATGCTCGCGGTCCTGCTGACCAAGGACGTCGTCCACATCGTCGGCTGATCCACGGGCCGCCTGCAGTTTGACGACTCGCCAGCCCGGGTAATTCGGCCGGATGGACCCCGAGCCGGTGCAGAGCCAGGGCCGCGAACCATCCCGCCGCCCTGACGTCAAGACGTCGCGACGGCTTGCCGCCGAATTCGTGGGGACCTACTTCCTGGTGATGGTCGCCGCCGGAATCGAGGTCGTCGCGGTGATGCGACCGGGACAGATCGATCGGTCGATGAAGGCGTTCGCGTCGGGCATGGTGGTGGCGGCGATGATCTACGCGTTGGGTGACGTCAGTGGCGCGCACCTCAATCCGGTCGTCACGCTGACCTTCGGCCTGCGTGGGGCTTTCGAATGGCGGCTGGTGCCGGCCTATTGGGTCGCCCAACTCGGCGGAGCGATCGCGGCCGGGTTCACCATCCGGCACCTGTTGGGAACCGTCGGCGACGTCGGCATCAACCATCTCGAAGGCACCAGCGCGACAAAGGGCCTGTTCATCGAAGCGCTGTTCACATCGCTGCTGCTCATCGTGATCTTGAACGTCGCCCACAAGCATTCCCTGCTCGGTACCGACGCCGCACTCGCTGTCGGAGCAACGATTGCCGTGTGTGGACTGGTCGGCGGAGAGCTGACCACGATGTCGATGAACCCGGCACGTTCCATCGGACCTGCCATCGCCGCCGGCACGACGCGCGACCTGTGGGTCTACGTGCTCGGACCCGTGATCGGAGCACTCGCCGGCCTCGGCATCTTCTGCCTCCTGCGGCCACATCGCAACCCCGACGAGTTCGAGGCTGCCGGAGGCGACGACACCGAATCACGCGCCGCACCCGTCTGACTCGACGGCGGCGTTCGCAGTGCGTTTGGCACGCGGAAGCGTCGGGTACACCGGCCACATGACTCAACGTGATAGCGGTGGCGAATCACCAGATGTCGTGTTCGAATTCGAACACGACGAGTCAGCGCCGCGCGGCGCGTCGCGCATTGGCTCACATCGTCGAGTCCGACGCCTTCGCCGACGATGTCAACCTTGTCGCCACCGAGCTGGTGTCGAATGTGGTACGCCACACAGCGGACGGCGGCCGACTGAATGCGTGGGACAACAACCCGTTCAGGGTCGAGGTCCACGATTCGAGTCAGGAGTTGCCCGTCACGCGGCCGGCAACCGCCCATGGTGGACGCGGGCTACGACTCGTCGATGCGTTGAGCTCGGACTGGGGCGCCGAGACCTTGACCGACGGCAAAGTCGTCTGGGCCGAGATCGAACGGCCCTCGGACTAACCGCTCGTCGATACGCCAGTCGAATGCTCGACTGAACCTGCGGGCTCGATGTTGGTGACATCCACCAGCTTTTCGACAACTCGGTCCTCGATGGGATGAGCTTCGAGTGCGGCCTCCTCGTTCATCTGGGTCACCTCGACTCTGGCTGCCTGCCACGCCGACCAGTGGCCCGATACGAGAGCCCACAGCGACAGTGCGGCGACGTAGGTGACACTCGATATCCAACCGGTGATGAGCGAGACCGGGATCATGGCCAACCAGAAGATGGTCAGCCATCCGTTGACCCGCCGCATGAACACCGGGTTGCCCTGCACAGACGCCCACAATGACTTGATTCCCGACATGCGGTGACAGCTTCCCCGTTTCGCAAACCGCGAAACGGTGGATCGAGAATTTGATCAGCTGGCCAGACGCACGGTGTTCTTGCCGGAGTTCTTCGCTTCGTAGAGCGCTTCGTCGGCTCGCCGCGCCAGCATCGACGGGATCAGCGGCTGTGCACCCACGGCGACACCGACCGAGGCGCCGACAGCAAGAGTCACACCGTTGACGATCAGCGGAACGCGGATGGCCTGGATGATTCGATCAGCAACTTCGCGCCCCTCCCCTGGATCGCTCATGCCGGGGCACACCACCGCGAACTCGTCGCCACCGAGACGCCCGACCGTGTCGCGCCGGCCGATCACGCTCGCAATGCGATGGCCCACTTCGGTGAGAACGAAGTCGCCGACGGGATGGCCGTAGGCGTCGTTGATCGGTTTGAAATCGTCGAGATCGATGTAGAGAAGGATGAGGTCTTCGCCAGCGGCCTCGTCGAGTCTCCTGGCGAACTCGGCCCGGTTGGCCAGACCCGTCAGTGGATCGTGGGCCGCAGCCCATCGCAGCGTGCGCTTGGTGCGGTGATCGGCGATCGCCAAGGCAGCAAGGCACAACGCAACGTGCAACGGGGACTGTGTCGGAGTCTGGAAGTCGACCGTGGATGCGCTCCACACGACCATCGCTCCGAGGATCTCCGGGCCGGTCGGGGCCTTGATCGGGACGATGAAGGCGCCGCGGTAGCCGGCTTCGGCCGCTACTGCACCGGCGCCGTGCAGGATCGGATCGTCGAGATCGGTGATCACGAGCGGAGTGCAGAGATCGTCGGTCCACACGACTCGAGCGACGTCGGCGAGGCAAGGATCCAGTGGGGCGGCACCGGCCGCGCCCACGATCGAGATCGTGTCGTCCAGCTTCCATGCGATCGCCGTTCGTACCTCGGCACCTCCCATCGAATGGTCGGCCAGGCGCGCGACGATCGGCAGCACCTCGCGAATGTCGGCACCGGATCCGAGCGACTCGATGGCACGCGACAGATCCGATCGATCGACCACCCTCCGGCAGGTGCAGAGCACACCACGGACGTCGCCGTCGTCGAGATGATTCCAGGTCGTTGCCTCGAAGGAATGCCAGGCACCATTGACGTCGGCAACGCGGATGTCGGCGGACTCCGGAGCGAACCTCGGATCCAGTCCTTGATGAGGTTCGGCACTGCGAAGTTGCGTCATCGTCTCGAGCACCAGTGTTAGGTCGTCTTGGTGCACGAACTCGATCCCGTTGTGCCCGGTGACGTCGTTCCAGCCGAGCATGCGCGACAACGACTCGCTGTGCCAGAGGATGTCGAAGTTGTCGTCCAGGAGCAGGGTGAACTCCCCCTCCTTGCGACTCATCGAACTCAACGCACGCTCGAACGGGCTCATCTCACATCCATCGGAATCGCAGAGGCGACGCTTGAGTCAAGGTCTCGTCCGCTTCGGGGAGATTCTCGACACGATCTTTGGGGTAGTCGTCCCTTCATGCAACGCGAGATGGACCTCATGGCAAGTGCCGAGACCGCCGACGAGCCGGGGCGTGGCCGAGCAGCGACTGAGCCGACCGAGATTCCCGCCAAAGGCTGGAAGGACATCGTCGCCAGAGTGCGCCTCGAGGTGAAACACGACAGAGTGACGTTGCTCTCGGCAGCGGTCGCATTCCACGCTCTGCTCGCGCTGGTTCCTGCACTCGTCGCGCTCGTCTCGCTGTACGGATTGATCGCCGATCCGTCCTCCATCGATCGACAGGTCAACGACTGGCTCGGCGCCGCGCCACGAGAGGTCCGAGAACTGCTGACAACGCAGTTGAGGTCGATCACCGAGAACGCCGGCGCTGCGGCAGGACTGGCTGTCGTCCTCGGCACCGTCGTTGCCCTGTGGAGCGCGTCGAGCGGCGTCGCTCACTTGATCGAGGCAACCAACATCGCCTACGACGAGGAAGAGACACGCGGCTTCGTCGCTCGGCGAGGCCTGGCGTTGATGTTGACCGCCGGCACGGTGGTCTTCATGTTGTTCGCACTCGTGCTGATCACCGTGCTCCCTGCAGTGCTCGCCGACACCGGCCTCGGGATGAGCGCCCGCGTGGTCGTCGGCATTCTTCGATGGGTGCTGCTGATCGTCGGCATGCTGCTGGCGCTCTCGGTGCTGTACCGATATGCGCCTGATCGCGACCACGCACAATGGGCGTGGACATCGCCAGGCGGCGCTGTTGGCGACCGCGCTGTGGGTGGTCGCGTCCGCCGGCTTCGCTGTCTACACGGCGAACTTCGGCAAGTACAACGAGACCTACGGATCGCTCGGCGCCGTTGTCGTGTTGATGTTGTGGCTCTACTTCACGGTGTTGTGTGTGGTCGTCGGCGCCGAGTTCAACGCTGAGATCGAACGACAGACCAGGCACGACACGACAGAAGGCCGGGCGATGCCACTCGGCTCGCGCGATGCCGAAGTTGCCGACACCGTGGGTGCTACGGCAGAAGAGCTCCATTCCTCCGAAGAGGCCGTGTCGGATGACGTCCGACACGGCGAGCTCTCGTCGGAGGTGGAAGCTTCTATCGGCGCCGGAGGCCAGGTGGTCGGAACCTCGGACGAGGGCGATCTTCTCGTCGAGGGACCGAACTCCGAGTAGCCGGGAGCGCTTGATCAGCCGGGTTGGCGGCGTCGGGTGACTGCCGTGATCGCAACTCCCGCGAGAAGGGTGAGGGAGGCGATGAGCAGCCCGGGGAACGGTGACCTGGATCCGGTCGCCGGCAGGATCGGGTTGCTCGGCACACCAGGGGTTCCTGGCGTCCCGGGAGCACCGGGCGCGACGATCGTGGTGGCCGGTGGGATCGGCGGCAAGGCCTCGACGACGACAGACGTGGTCGTCGCCTCAGGTGCGACCGTTGTCGTCACGCCGCCGCCCGCCACTGTCGTGGTCGTGGCCGGAGTTGTCGTCGTGGTCGTCGGCGGCACTGCGGTCGAACCAAACGTCGCGGTAGCAGTGGTCGTCACGGCGTCGGACGTTGCCAGCACCAACTTCTGGTGCTGCGCTGGATTGGCTCGCGTCGTCGTGTGCAGGAACACCCGGCCAGTCGGAACCGCGACCTCGGCCGTTGCAGTGACGTGGAAGGTGCCCGCTGCACCCGGCCGGACGAAGAAGGCCTGCCCGTCGGTCGTCGGAACGATCGCGTTACCGCTGCCGTCGGTGAAGGGAACGCCCGCGTCGTTGGTCAGTGTCGCTGTGGCAGTCGATGGCGTGATGTGCAGTGTGAATGGACCGACGAGTGACCCGACCGGACCGGTGGCGTTCACCGACGTGATGCTGAGCGCTGGAGCCGGCTCGACGGCAGGAGTCGCAGCAACAGCGAGCAGGTAGTCGTAGAGCTTTCCGATGTTGGATCCTGCGTTTTGCGATGCCACCGTGCGGTCGAGGTTGATGGCGTCGGTGAAGTGCCAGATGGCGCCTTGGGTCCCGGCGATTGCCTGCTGCGTCGTGAGCGTGGGGATGCCCGCTGCGCTCTGCAGTTGAGGAACTGTCAGCACCGGGTACGACGCCTGCAGGATGGTGCGGACGTTGTCGATGTTCGGCACGTTGGCCGCTGTCCACGTGCCTTCGTCGTACGTGATGCCGACGTTCGTCGCGGTGTTGAGATCGATGCAGTACGTCAGCAGCTCATCGGCACCGGCCGTCAACGTGATCAACGCGGCGCCCGCGGTTGCTCCGCCTTCGAAGCGCAAGGTGACAGGCTGGGTGAATCCGGTGATCGTGCCCGACACAGCGGATGCCGCCTGCACCCCTAGGAACGACGCTCCCGCCACCACTAGGAGCGCGATTGCTCCGCGAAAGGCTCGTGATGTTCTCATGGTCTTACTCCTCGTGGAATACGTAAAGTGATGGGTACGCGCGCAGCGAGAGAATCTCCGCTCGCCCCGACTCCGTCCTCACGGGAAGCAACTCATGAATGGTCTTGAGTGCGTTTTATGCCCTCGTACTGGGCTAGCAAAGCACGTTGTCGACCGCGACCGCAACTTTTGAGGGGGTGAAAGTGAACGAAAAGTTGACTTTCTCGCGCGCGCCGCTCACACTGTGTGATCACCCGCCCACGTATCGGCCCTAGGACCACCCGATAGGGGGTGATCAACCACGCGGCGCGCGAACTGCGACAGGGTCGTTTCCTGGCCGCTGTCGTTGTGCGACCAGAGTCGACTCCGGCAGCAGTCCGATCTGCTCGTAGTAACGCCGCCGTGAACTCGCTGGCATCGTCGACCCTGCCCTTCATCGATCCGGCGGACAAGGTGCAGACGATTCGACTCGACTCGAAGGTCAAGAAGATTTCTGATCGGCAGTGGCGACGGAGACGATCGCGTCCGCGACTGCCTTGGGGGCGTCGATGGAAACGAAGGTGGACACGTCGGCGACCTCGATCAACGCAGCATCGGCAAAAGCAGCCGTCAGCCGCTTCGCCATCTTCAACGTGAAGCAACGATCGGCTGTCCCCCACACGATGCGCACCGGTCCGCCGAAGTCGCGCAATCGCGGCGCGGCCTTCACAAGGCTGTCACGGTCGACCCCTCGTGCGAAGCGAGCGATGTCGCTGCGGATCCTGGGGTCGCTGACAGCGGGCGTCACCCAATTGCGTGTCAGCTCTCCGTCGCGGGGAGGGCGCAACAACATGCCATAGGCCATCGGCGAGTTCCGCATGAAACGCAGCCGCATCGGAGCAAGCAGGAACTTGGTGAGCCATGGGCGCTTCGCGGCGATGAACAGTGGCACGAACATCTTCGGCGGGAAGTTCTCGAACGCGTCACAGTTGGTGAGAACGACTCGTCCGATCCGCGTCGCATCGGAAGTGAGCAACAGTTGGCAGATTGCTCCGCCGGTGTCGTTGCCGACAAGAGTGACGTCGGTGAGTTCCAACGCGGCAAGCGCGTCGTTGATGATCCCCGCTACTCCGAGTGGCGAGAGGTCGGCGTCGGCGAGCATCGGCGTGCGGTGACTGCCGAGCGGCCAGTCGACGAGATACGAGGACACGCCGGTATCGGCGAGCATGGTCGCGACCGGATCCCACAACGTGCTGTCGACGAGGAACCCGTGTACGAACACGACTGGCGGACCGGCGGATTCGGCGGGTCCGAACCTGCGGTAGTGCAAGGCACCGGCGGGCGTTGTCACGGTAGGCATGAGACCTCCTGGTAAGTTCCGTACAGCATGTTCGTAAGTTACATACAGTCTGCACGGATGTCAACGTGACACCTGCCCGCCGCACGCAGGCCGACCGCACCGCCGCCACCCGGGCGGCGCTGATCGCCGCCGCACGCGAACTGTTCGCGGCACACGGTTACGCCCAGATCGGCACCGAACGCGTCGCCCAGGCAGCAGGCGTGACCCGAGGGGCGCTGTACCACCAGTTCACGGACAAGGCCGAGCTCTTCGCGGCTGTGCTCGAAGCCGTCGAGGTCGACCTGACCACCCATCTGATCGAGGTCGTCTCGGGCGTCGTCAGCGATGGGCCGCTCGACGTCCTGATCGCTGGTGTCGACGCCTGGCTCGACGCGAGCACCCAACCCGAGGTGCGCCAGATCGTGCTCCTCGACGGTCCCGCTGTCCTCGGCTGGGAAGCGTGGCGCGCGATGGGCAATCGCTACGGGCTCGGTCTGGTGACCGGCCTCCTCGGCGAGCTGATGGACGCCGATGCCGTCCCCCGCCAACCAGTCGACGCTCTCGCTCACGTGCTGATCGGTGCGCTCGACGAGGCAGTCATGTTCGTCGCCTTGTCCGACGATCCCTCACGGGCTCGAGCCGAGGCGGGCGCGGTGCTTCGACGACTGGTCGTCGCCGTCGTATCGGGGACGTAGCTCGGCTGGGAGATCAGTTTCTTGTAACGCGGACCCGTCTCTCCGAGACTGTGGGACGAAAGGGAGAGATCGCGATCGATGAGACCGATTTGGTGGACCGCCTTCGCGCGGGCGACGAGTCAGCCTTTGTCGCGCTCATCGAGCTCTACCAACCTCGCATGATTCGTCTCGCAGAGATGACCGTCGGCAGTCGCGCCGTGGCCGAAGAGGTCACCCAAGACACGTGGCTTGCCGTCGTGCGCGGTGTCGAGCGATTCGAGGGACGGTCTTCACTGAAGACGTGGCTGTTCCACATCCTGCTCAACCGCGCACGCTCTTCCGCCGGCCGAGAGATTCGTGCAGGGCGGCCCGAGCAGACGGTGGTCGACCGCTTCGATTCATCGGGTGCGTGGATCAACCCGCCTGAACCCTGGTCCGATCGCGCCGACGACCGCGTGGTCGCGGAGCGACTCGCCGTTCGGGTACAAGAGTTGCTGCCGGAGCTGCCGGAGAGTCAACGACAGGTCGTGGTGCTGCGCGACCTCGAAGGCCTGTCGGCGGACGACGTGTCCGCGATCGTCGGGATCACTGACGGGAATCAGCGCGTGCTCTTGCATCGAGGACGAGCACAGCTTCGACAGCTGCTCTCCGCAGAGATGAGGGAGGTGTGACGATGCGATTCTTCCGACGTCGCCGAGCTCTCGTGTGCCGCCAGGCTGTCGAGCTGATGACCGACTACCTCGACGGTCGTCTCACGTCCGCGGATGTGCAGCGACTCGAAGTGCATCTCGCCGGCTGCCCCCACTGCTCGGAGTATCTGGCCCAGCTGAGGATCACGATCGATGCGCTCGGTCACGCCGAGCCCGACGACCTCTCCGACGACGCGGTCGACGATCTCGTGCACCTGTACCGCCTGTGGCGCGCTGACAGTTGATCACGGGCTCGTTGTAACGACTCGACCGAGTCAGCGGACTGGTAGGTCACGGTGATCGGGGCACCGTCGATCCACCCGACTGAAAAAGGAGTCTTCATGAAACGAAATCGACTGCTGATCTTCGCGGCCGCAGCAACCTTGGTGCTTGGAATCGCGCCTGCCGCGAACGTGTCAGCAAAGAGCGCACGCACCTTCTTGGCGAGCGTTCACGTGAACGCCGATCACACCGCGACGTTCCCACTCCGCCACGGCGTGACCACCGACGGCCGTGATCTCTGGTTCGTGGTCATCGACGCGAGCAACAGCAACGCCGCGGCGACGTTCGGTGTCAACACGTCGAACAAGTTGCAGAACGTTGCCGGCACGACGGCAGTCATGCACGTGACCGAACAGAACGGCACATGGGTCTTCCCCGCTTCGGTCGACTTCTCGCCGGAGCGCGTCGTCGTGGGTACTCCCGGCACCGGATTTCCGCCGCTCGAGGTACATGCCGGCTCAGTCGGTGAGGCCGGGTACTCGCCGTTGATCCAGCTTCCGGATGGGACGATTCTCAACGCACCGCACATCGCCAACGCAACCGGTCAGCACGACAAGGTCGCACACATCGACGAGGCCCGCGGAACAGTCGACCTGAAGCTGACGGACGGGTTCTCGCGCGGCAACAAGGTGCTGTACGTGTCGACCGACGCAACGATCGAACTCGCGGCAGCCCTCGAAGGTGCAACGTTGGCACCGGCTCTCGCCAACGCACCGAGCGTCGGCCAGGACGGCACCGATCAAGCGCGTACTTCATTGGCCGCGTTCGTGAACGGCCCGACGGGCGCCGCGAACCCACAGCGACAGGGTCTGAATTCCGCCCTACTCGGTGAAGGCGACCCGCTGAACGTGTTGGCGTGGACGCCGAACCAGGGTCGCTACAGCCCGCTGTGGGACGTGTTCTTGACAGAGTGGGCCGCAGGGCAGACACCGAAGCAGGTCACTCGATTCGCCGACGTCGCCGACCTTGCCGAGGCGGGCAAGGTCACCAGCCCGGGCGGCGCGCCGTGGGCGGCAGCCGGTGTGATCGTGAACTGCCCGATCGTCGCACTCGTCTGAGCGCTTCGCGTGTGGCTGGCGTCGGGGTGCGATCTATGAAAGCACCTCGACGCCGGTGCGCGCCTCGTGATGCGTAGGCCTTGGATCGCCGAGCCCAGCGCTACTGTCTCAGCGAATGTGGCCCCTGATCGGAGCGCTGGCGATACTCGGGCTCAGTGCCAACGAACCGACCGCCCTGTTGGTCGTGCTCGTGGTGCTGCGTTCAGGACGCAGCCGCGGTGCTGCGTTTGTCGCCGGTTGGGTGACCGCACTGGTCGTGGTGGCGACGGGTGCCGGCTTCGTCGTTCGAATCGGCCTCGGCCCGCGCCAGGGCGGCCCGCGCCGGATCACGCTCGTGGGCGAGTTGGTGATCGGCGTCGGCCTGGTCGCGTGGGCCACGTGGTACTGGATGCACAATCGAGCGCGGGCGCACTCGGTCGAGATACCGCGGATCCTCACCCGGCTGACGTCGATCAGGATGGTGTCCGCGTTCCTTGTGGGTGTCGCCACGGCGACCTACCCGCCGGCGATCATCGCCGGTACCACTCTGTTGCGCTCCGATTCGACCACCCTCGTCCGCGTCATCGGACTGGCCACGTTCGTCGTCGTCGGGACCCTGATGGTCGCGGCGCCGGTCCTCGGCGTCTACATCTCGCCGACGTGGGCAGTCGCACGATCAGATGCGGTGTTCGATTGGACGCTGCGCCACAGGCGAATCCTGCTCACCGTGATCCTGATCGTGGTCGGCTTGTTCGTCGCTGCGCGCGCTGTGCTCCACCTCACCCACACCGGACACCGCTGATAGCGACGATCAGAGGGCGGCGGTCGTTGTGGATCGTTGGACGTGAAGCCGGGCGTGCGCGATCGCGTCGTCGAGGTTGTCGAACACATGACGGTGATCCGCTAGGCGGTCCAGGGTGCCGACTGCTCGTAGCGTGCGCAGGTGCTCCGACCGGGCTCCCTTGATCAAGACGGTGATGCCTCGACTCTCGAGTTCGCTGACGATCTCGCCGAGTATCTGTGCGCCTGTCGCGTCGAGCACTTGGATGTCGGGGAGGCGCAGGATCACGACCTTGACATCGGTGACGGCGGTGAGCTCCGTGAGGAACCGTTGCGCGGCGCCGAAGAACAGCGCACCGTCGAGACGGTAGGTGAGGATGTGTTCGCTCAGCGCCGGGGCGCCGAGGTCGTCGGTGTCGTCGACGATCGGTTCGGTGTTCACGGCGGCCGACCTGGCAACTTGCCGCAGTGCAAGCACGGCGGCGACAGCGACGCCGACCTCGACTGCCAGGATGAGATCGAATGCGAGTGTGATGGACGCCGTGACGACGAGGACAACCGCGTCGCTACGGGTGGAGCGGAGCACGGCGCGCACGTTGTGAGGCTCCACCATCCGCACGGCCGTGACCATCAGTACTCCCGCGAGAGCCGCAAGCGGAATCTTCGACACCAGCGGTCCGCCGAGGTAGACGACAGCGACCAGAACCAATGCGTGCACCGCTGCGGAGACGCGGGTGCGAGCACCTGCTCGCACGTTGACCGCTGTGCGAGCAATGGCACCGGTGGCGGGCATGCCACCGAACAATGGCGAGATGATGTTGGCGAGGCCCTGACCGAACAGTTCTCGGTCGGGATCGTGACGTGGGCCCCGAGCCATTCCGTCGGCGACCTTCGCCGAGAGCAGGCTCTCGATCGCAGCCAGCGCGGCGACCGCGAACGCGGCGCCGAAGAGTTGGCTGATGCGATCGAGCGACACGCTGGGAAGCGCCGGCGCTTGGAGCGATGACGGCAGCGTTCCGATCCGAGCGACGTCGGCACCGGTGAACTGAGCGATCGCGGTGGCAACCGCAACGGCGAGCAGCGACGACGGAAGCGCGCGATGGATCCGTGGCGCGAACACCATCACGACGACAACCACAGCCAACCAGACCGAGTGCCGCCGCCGTGGCGTTTCCCACGAGCGCATCGCGCACCGCCCGGAACGCGACCGCGACGGTGTTCTCCCCCGCCGGCTTGGGCACACCCAGCGCGGCCGGCACCTGTTGGAGAAAGATGATGCAGGCGATCCCGACGGTGAACCCTTCGATCACCGGCCACGGAATGTAGGCCAGGAACCGGCCCAGTCGGACCAACGCAGCGAGCAGCACCAGTGCTCCAGCCATCATCCCCAAGAGGTACACGGCACCAGTGCCGTAGCGAGCCACGACCGGCACCAGCACCACCGTCATCGCGCCAGTTGGGCCCGAGACCTGCACATTCGAGCCGCCGAAGACCGCGGCGACAAGTCCGGCGACGATCGCAGTGATCAGCCCTGCCTGCCGCGCCGAGCCCGGTCGTGATGCCGAATGCCAACGCCAGCGGGAGGGCAACGACCCCGACCGTGATCCCTGCCATCACGTCACCGCGCCACGACCGTGACAGACCTGCGTAGTCACTGCGGCGCGGCAGCAAACCGGTGATGATGTTGCTCATGAGCCGGCGCTCGGCGCACCGAGATCGGCGAGCAGATCCCGCGTTTCGGCGAGTGAGCTGAGCAGGAAGCGCTTCGCCACCAACAACAGCTCAGCGACCAACGGATCCTTGATCGCATAGATCACCGACGACCCGTCCTTCCGCGTCGCGACCAGACCTGCCGCGACGCAACACGGCCAGCTGCTGCGACAGGTGCGACGACTCGATCCCTACCAATGGCTGCAGATCACCGACTGAGTACTCCGATTCGACGAGGAGCTCCAAAGCCCGTATCCGTGCCGGATGAGCCAGCGCCTTGAACAGCTCGGCCTTCACTTCCGACAACGGCACGCTCGACCCGGGCACCATGGGTGCTCCACGAGGCGTCGGTCTGCTGACATCTGCGATATTCATCAGATTCGAATATTATCATCTCTCGGGCTCCATTCGATTGACGTCAGAGTGACATCGCCATCAATCGCGCCTGCTCGTCCTACGACCGGCACACGGTTCGATGAGCGCTACCAACGCAACAGGTTGGCACCCCACGTCATACCGCCGCCGAGGGCTTCCAGCAGTAGAAGGTCTCCGCGTTTGACTCGTCCATCCTCGACTGCGGCCGCGAGGGCGAGGGGAATGGATGCCGCCGACGTATTGGCGTGCTTGTCGACCGTGACCACGACCCGATCGGGGTCGACTGCCAGCTTTTGCGAGACGCTCCCGATGATCCTCAGGTTCGCCTGGTGCGGTATCACCCAGTCGATGCTGGTCGAATCGAGGCCCGCCTCGTCGAGGATCTCCACCACGACGGAGGTGAGCTTGGTCACGGCGTGCCGGTAGACCTCCTTGCCTTGCATCCGAAGCAGACCGGTGGTGCCCGTCGATGATGGACCGCCGTCGACGTACAGCAGATCATGCAGACGTCCGTCGGAATGCAGCGTGCTTGCGAGGAGACCACGATCCTGCATCGAGCCGGTTCCCGCTTCGGCTCGCAGCACAATCGCGCCGGCACCGTCTCCGAAGAGGACGCAGGATGCACGATCGGTCCAGTCGAGAACGCGCGACAGGGTCTCCGCACCGACCACCAGTGCGGTCGATGCCATGCCGTTCTTGAGCATCGAGTCCGCGACGGAAAGGGCGTAGATGAAGCCCGAGCACACGGCGTGGATGTCGAACGCTGCGCCGCGTGTCATCCCCAGCTTCGCCTGCACCGTCGTCGCGGTCGACGGAAACGTCTCATCGGGTGTGCAGGTGGCGACGATCAGCAAGTCGATGTCGTCGGCGGCGAGCCCGGCTTGCGAGAGGGCGACTTCGGCGGCGCGCGTGGCGAGGTCCGAGGTCAGCTCGCCCGCTGCGGCGATGTGGCGTTGCCGGATACCGGTTCGCTGCGAGATCCACTCGTCGGACGTATCGACCAACGCGGCGAGCTCATCGTTGAGCACACATCGTTCGGGAAGATAGCCACCGCAACCGATCGCGACCGAGCGCGTAGTCACAAGCCGCGGTTGATAGGCATCCGCGCACGCTATTCGGATTTCGGCGCATTTTTGCAGTTGAACTTCAACTGATCGCCGTCGTCGAGCTCGCGGCACCGAGCCGACCATCACCCTCGTTGGGGGATGCCTCGCCGGCTCCGCAGGGATGTGATGGTGCGACAGCTCGAATCGGGGTCACCATGCTGGATCGGAAGTCGACCATCTCTGCACGTCACAACGCGCCGCGACGTCGTTCGCGTTCGTTCGTGCTCGTCGCTGCGGCCGCCATACTGATCGTCGTGACGAGTGCGTGTGGAGATGACAGCTCATCGGCTGACACCACATCCGCGTCCGCTTCGGCGACGACTCTCGCCGGAACGTCGTGGACGCTCGCCGAGGCGACCATCGCCGACAAGTCGGTCGCCGCGGTCGCCGAAGCGACGCTCGCGTTCGATGCCAACGGCACGGCGGTGAGTGGGTCCACCGGCTGCAACCGCTTCGCGGGCACGTACACGCAGACCGATTCGAATCTCGCCATCGCTCTCGGACCGGTCACGTTGGCCGCATGCACCGATCCGGCGGCCACGGCCCAGGAGACCGCGATCCTCGCCCAGCTACCCAACGTTGCGGCATTCACCAACGACTCGCAGCTCGTCCTGCTGGATTCGAACGGCAAGAAGCTGCTGACCTACGAGAAGGGTCTGACCTCTCTTGCGGGGACGTCGTGGACGGCAACAGGTATCAACAACGGCAAGGGTGCAGTCGCCAGCTCCGCCATCACCTCGAACGTCACTGCCGACTTCGGCGCAGACGGGACGGTGTCGGGGAGCTCCGGCTGCAACACGTACACCGGCACGTACGAAGTGTCGGGTTCCGACGGCATTTCCATCACCGGCGTGGCCACGACACGCAAGGCATGCGCGGAAGATCTCATGACTCTCGAAAGTCAATACCTCGCCGCGCTCACGGCCACCACGACCTTCGAGATTTCAGGAAGCACGTTGAAGCTCGCGGACTCGAGTGGCAGCACCCAGGTGACATACGCACTGAAGGCCTGAGTTCTCGGACCGGTTCACCCCCCTCAGGGTGGCGTCAGGCCACCCGCACCGCGGTCAATCTTGAACGACCGGCCACATGGAGGATCCGAGATGGGAATATTGCGAGGTCGCCGAGACGACGACGGCGATGTCCGTCGATTCCAGATGCAGCAGAAGATGATCTCGATCGGCGACGACTACTGGATCGAGGACGACAACGGGAACCGCGCCTTTCGAGTCGACGGCAAAGCCGTTCGAATTCGCGACACCTGGACGCTCGAGGATCCGAGCGGCCGAGAAGTTGCGACGATTCGAGAGAAGAAGCTGTCGATTCGGAACTCGATCACGATCGATCTCGGCGATCGAAAGGCGACCGTCAAGAAGGCTCTGGTGGGAATCCGAGATCGCTTCCACGTCGAGGTCGACGGTGGCGAGGATTTGAAGATCCAAGGCAACATCGTCAATCACGAATACAAGATCGAACGCGACGGTGACGAGATCGCCGAGGTCTCGAAGAACTGGTTCCGCGTCCGCGACACGTATGGGGTCGAGATTCGAAATCCACTCGACGTTCCACTCGTGCTCGCCGTCACCGTGGCCGTCGATGCCCTCGCTCACGAGATCGGCTGATCCCTTGCCATAGACCTGAGAGGTGTGCCGTGACCACAGCGAAATGGTTGGTGTTTGTTGCTGGGCGCCGCGCGGCCCAGATGCCTAGCGTTCGAGGCGTGCGACACGTTCGCGGTCTTCTGAGCTCGGTTGCCGTCGGCGCCGTTGCGTTGGGCACGGTGGGGGTCGTCACGTCAGCGAACGTCTCGACCGTGCTCGCGGCTTCGCCGGGCCCTCAGACCCCGGCGGCCAATCCTCCGATGGTGGAGTCATGTGGTGCCGATGTCGTGCTGGTCCTCGATGCATCCGGCTCGATCCAATCGTCGGGTGCGGTCGACAACGTTCGAGACGCGGCCGATTCGTTTCTCGACGCCCTGGCAGACACAGGCTCCACGGCACGGGTGCTGCAATTCGCCTCGATCTCCGAGCAGCTGGCCGCACAGAACGAGGTGACCGCGGCGTCGATGCAGACCGGCGGACTGTTCCGCAATGCGATCAACAACTACTACGACCCGATCCCGCCGCGACCGAACAACGTCAACATCTATCAATACGACGGCAGTGGTGATCCACAGTCGGCCAACAACTTCCGCCTGTCCAACAGCAGCAATCAGTACACGAACTGGGACCAGAGCCTCGCCCAGGCTGGGCAGGCTCAACCCAAGCCAATCGAATTGGTCGTCTACGTGACCGACGGCGATCCCACCGCGTACGACTTCAACCAGCCTGGCGATCCGTTCGACCCCGGACCTCCACCGGATGTCGCGATCAGCACGGACCGCGATCAAGCCGCACAGACAACGCTGGATCGTGCCGTGCAGGAGGCCAACAGGATCAAGGGCTCCGGATCGAGGATGCTGGCCGTCGGTGTCGGGAGCGCTGTGACCGGCAACCCGGCGAGCCGTAGTCGACTCGTCCAGATCGCCGGACCGCAGGTCGTCGACGACGCCGGCCTCGGCGCGATCACCAGCATCAATCAGGTCGACGTTGCACTGGTGAGGAACTTCGACCGGCTCGCGGCCTTCCTGCGTGGCGTAGTCAACGAGTTGTGCACCCCATCGCTGACCGTTCGTAAGTTGGCACAAACAGCCGACAGTGCCGACTACGCGCCGTCGCCGAACTGGTCGATCACGGCTGCCCCCTCCGTCGCCGGTGGTGGCACGTACCGATGGATACTTCCTGACACGGATGCAGCGCAGCGAGCGAGGTGCGGCAACCCGACCAACCCCAACGACCAGGCCACCCGAACGTGCGTCACCGACGTCACTGGCCTTGCGTCGTTCCAATGGGAACCGAATCCGGCGGACAACGACACCTCGGCCGTCATCACCGAAGCTTTGAAACCCGGCTACACCGCGGGACGTCCGTCGGACGTCGACTGGCGCTGCGTGTTGAAGAACCCTGATGGCAGTCAGGACGAGCAGAGCGGCAACTTCGGCACGCCCGCCCTTGGCTTCACCCTGCTTGTCGATCCCAATCAGATCATCACGTGCGTGATGTACAACAGCTTCAACTACGCGCCTGCGATCGCACTGACCAAGGTGAACAACCCGGTTCAAGTGCGCGGCGACCTGTCGCCGCCGGCCAACACCGTGACGTCGACCTTCACCGTCACGAATCCGGGCAACACTCCCCTCGCCAACGTCACCGTGATCGACGATCAGTGCAGACCAACCTTCGTCTCGGGTGACACCAACAACGACGGGCGACTGGATATCACCCCTCCCGAGACATGGATCTTCAGGTGCACCACCAACCATCTCGCGTCGGCCGGTAGCCCGCCATTGGTCGTGACCAACCATGCCAAAGTCACAGGAGTGGACCCCAACGGCACCTCGGTGGCGGCGACTGCCTCCGCCGACGCGACTGCGTATGCCCCTGCGATCGAGCTGACGAAGACCGTGACACCCACGCAGATCCAGGTCGGCGTGGCCACTCCTGTGACGTACAGCTACGTGGCTACCAACACCGGCAACATGACATTGACCAACGTTGCCGTGACAGACAATCTCCGGTCCGCGAGCTGCACGCCGGTCACACCACCCGTGGTGCCGAGCCTTCCGCCCGGCGCATCACAGAACTTCACCTGCAGCACGACGCTGACAGCCGCTACGGCCACAACGACGTTCGCCAACACCGCTCAAGTCATCGGAAATCCGATCTTTCCGAACAACGTCGCCGCGCCGCCCGCAGTCACGGCAGAGGCGACAGCGGTCGTCACCGCGTTCGAGCCCGGGATCACCCTGGTCAAGACCGTCGACCGCACCGTGGTGTTGCCTGGTACGCCGGTCAGGTACACCTACACGGTGACGAACAACGGCACCGTCAATCTCGTTCGACCCGCCCCACCGGGATCGCCGGATCCACGTGATGGATGGGTCGACGACACCGCGGGTCCCACGGGGACGTGCGCCCCGGTGATCTTCACCGGTGGCGATGCCGGGGCCACCAACGTCCTCGAGGTCGGTGAGACGTGGACCTACAGGTGCGACACCGTCATCGACGGCTCGGAGCCTGCGGTGCTCAACACGGCGTCGATCGTCGCCGAGGTTCAGGGCAACCCGACCCTCACCGTGACCGACTCCGACGACGCAACTGTCGACGTCGTGAACCCCAGCATCGTGTTGGAGAAGTCGGCAGTACGACCTGTCGTGCTCGATCCGGCCGCTCCGGCAGTCTCCGGCCCCGACGTTCCGCTGCGCACACCCGCCGCGTACCTGTACACCGTGACCAACACCGGTAACACTGCAGTGCGAAACGTGGTCGTGAACGACGTGTTCCCGGTTCCGGCCACCAGCAGTTGTCCTGTGACACCGGTCTTGACGGTGGGAACCAACGCGGGCGACGTCAACGCGAACTCGAGCATCGACCCGGGCGAGAGCTGGCAGTTCCAGTGCGTGCTCACTGGACCCGACCTGCTGACCAAGGCGGATTCCGACGTGCCGCCCGGACCCAATCCTCTTGTGCCCTCGACGGTCACCAACACCGCAACCGCGACCGCTGAAGCCTTCTTCCTGGACGGGGCGACCGAAGTGACAGCACCGGTCGTGTCGAACAGCGCGACCGCACAAGTTCAGGTCATCTCCCCCAGCCTGTCGATGACGAAACAACCATGCACCGCCGACGGCACCGGCACGCTGACGTGCTCGAACAACCTGTTGGTCCGGCCCGGCACCGACGTGACGTTCCGCTATCTCGTGACCAACACCGGAGATTCCGACCTGCAGCCGTTCGCCGGGCTCGACGACAGTTGCAGCGACCCCGCTTTCTTCGCCGGCGACACCAACGACAATGGTCTCATCGATGGAGGAACTGCTCCCGAGACATGGGAATACCGGTGCACCACGGAGATCAATCGCCCCAGCCCGGCGGTCAACCATGCAGGCATCTTGGCCACGGACCCGCTCGGCAACAAGTACAGCCGCGACAGCGACTGCGACGGTGCGAATCTTCGAGCCGGCGATCAAACTCACCAAGACCGTCTCCAGTGACCTGGTTCTCGCGGGGAGCACCGTGACCTACACCTTCCAAGTCACCAACGCCGGCACCGTCGCCGACGACGGATTACCGGCAGAGGTCGTGTTGTCGAACATCGCGCTCAACGATGTGTCCAAGCCGGCGAATCCCGCGTGTGGGTCGCCGACGTTCGTCAGTGGCGACACCAACGGGAACAGTCGCCTCGACATCAGTCCTCCCGAGGTGTGGACCTACCAGTGCACCGGTGTGATCAACGAGCTGACGGTCAATGACGCGGCCGTCAGCGGCACGGACATCCAGAACGGTTCCGTGACGGACTTCGACGCTGCAACGGTGACGGCCTTCGTCACCGGCATCCACATCACCAAGACCGCGACCCCAACGCAGCTACCGGTCGGTGGAGGGTCGGTGACGTACAACTACGAAGTCACGAACACGGGGAACGTGCCGTTGTCGAACATCGATGGTCGAGTCGTCGACGACAAGTGCCCCAACGTCGTGGGGGTCACCCTCGACGGCTTCAACTTCGGCGACTTCGACCACAATGGCGTGCTCACCGGTGAGGGAGATCTTTTCGAGACCGGCGGACCAGAGGTGTGGCTCTACACCTGCACGATGAACCTCGCCGTGTCCACCGTCAACACCGTGAGCGTGATTGGAACACCGGTGAAACCCGTCCCGGATGTGTCGACGCAGCAGAACGTTCTGCGGGCTCAAGCCTTCACCGTGTTGGCACCCGACGTCACCTCTCAAGCTGTCGCGCAGGTCCAAATCCTGGACAGCGGAGTCGTACCTCCAACCACCACCGCTCCGCCTGAAGTCGCCCCGATTGCCCCGCCCGCCCAACTGCCGAGAACGGGTTTGCAGAACGGCATCAACATTCTGCTCATCGCCCTCGGCGTGATCGGGATCGGCATCGCCCTCCGAATGCCGGCCCGCCGACGGTCGCGCTGATCGCTTCCGATGTCAGAGGCTGCGGATGATCTCCGGTGCGGTGCGCAGCGCGAGCGCGGCGAGTGTCAGCGTCGGGTTGGCCGTGCCGACGGTGGGGAACACGGAGCTGCCGGCGATGTACATGTTGGGCACGTCGTGGCAGCGACAATCCGAGTCGACCACCGAGGTCGCCGGGTCGTCGCCCATCTTGGTAGTGCCCATCACATGACCGGCCCCGAACGGGAAGTCGACGTGATGACGATCCGTCGCATGCAGTTCGTCGAACAATCGCTCGTGGAGTTCGGCGGACTCGGCCAAGCCGTCGCGCACGTAGCTGCCGATCGTGAAGGTGATCCGAGGCCGGGGTATGCCGATCGCGTCGACGTTGGCAAAGTCGGGCACGATCTTGTTGTCCGGGTTCGGTAGCTGTTCCATCAGCGAGCCGAAACGAATCTCACGGGTGATGTGATCGCGCCAACGGTCGGCCAGCGCCTTGCCGCCCTCGCGCAGCTTCACGAACGTGCCACCACCGTCGGGCTGGCTGGTGAATTCGAATGTCGGGTCACCGATCGGGAACTTCCAGCCGTCGTTGCCGATCTCCACACGGAAGGCCGAGTGGAGGTTCCTGGTGGCCGACCGGCGGGTGCTTTCGATACCTGCGGTGCTCAGTGGCCCACGTTGCGGAAACACCGGTTCACCGGACAACGCGTAACCCAACTGGATGGGGTGGTCCATCAGGTTGCGACCGACCTGATCCGACGAGTTGCCGACCCCGGCCATCAGCATGATCTTGGGCGTCTCGATCGCGTTGGCGGCGAGCACCACAGCACGTGCCAGCACCGTCTCGTCGGTGCCGTCGGGACGGCGGAACACGACGCCGGACGCAGTGCCATCGGCGTTGAGCGAGATGTCGTAGACGACCGCGTCGGAGATCAGGCGGGCGCCGTCTTCGACAGCCCGATCGAGGTGGATCAGGGCGTCGTACTTGGCGCCGATCGGACAGATCGGGATGCAGTTGGAGTTGCCGACGCAGTGGTGGCGGTCGTTGAACGTTTCGGTGTTGCGGGCCTGAGGCGTGGATTCGACTCGCAGGCCGAGCCGGGCAGCAGCTTGGCCGACCACTTTGTCGAGATACGAGATCGGCACCGCGGGCATCGGGAAGTCGGCAGAGCGAGGGGAACCTTGATCCTGGCTGCCGTCGCCGGCAACGCCGATCGCGAACTCGGCAGCCACGTACCACGGCTCCAGGTCGTCATAGGAGATCGGCCAATCGACCCCGACACCGAAGTTGGTGAACATGGCGAAGTCTTCGGGCAGCAGGCGCGGGCACGAGCCGAGCCAGTGCCAAGTAGTGCCACCGACGATCCGTTCGTAGGTCGAACCGAACGGGTCCGGTCCTTCTTGGATGAAGTAGCCGGTGCCCGGGACACCGATCTCCAACACCGACGGACGAGGCGCGTGAGCGGTGTTCGGATACGGCGACTCCGGCACTTTGGCGGTGGCGGCACGGAACACTTCGACTGCGGCGTCACGATCGATCGGCGGGCCCGCCTCCAGGATCGTCACGTCGATTCCCGCCTTGGCGAGTTTGAACGCGATCAGGGCGCCCGCGACGCCCGATCCGACAACGACAACATCGGTGCGAATGGTCATGGCCTGTCCTCCCAGTCGGGGAATCCGTAGGGCTTGCTGGACACCGTGGCCAGGTCGCCGTCCTTGAGCGATTCCCAGGCCAGCGCTTCCAGGTAGTCGGCAGTGGTGTTGTTGACCAGGCCCGAGTACCAGAAGGTCAGGATCTGTTGCGCGGTCATGGCGTTCTGGTCATCGTTGAGCGCACCCGACTTGAGGATCTCGTTGAACGTCTTGCGGCCCTTGGTGGCGTTGATGAGCTTGCGGAGAGCAGCGGGGTCGATGGCTGCCTTGTACTGCGCGCCGACCTCGTCGCGAAGGCTGAACTCGTTGTCGGTCAGTGCCTCGGAGAGATCCATGAACTCGTCCACGGTGACCGGGCGGGCAGAAACGCTGGAGGACGGCGCCGGGGGCGTTTTGGCGAACGATGTCGCCGGTCGGAGCGCCACCAGTACGGCGACACCACCGATTCCTCCGAGCAGTTCTCGGCGAGTGGATGTTCCGAGATGCATCACTACCTCCTCCGCGCCGGCGGGGAGTGGCGCGTGCGGTCGTTGGAATCCGTCATGGCACCGTGGTCAAGCCGACGATCTCGATGCGGTCGTCGACTACGGCATATACGGATCTTCGTACCCACACTCCACTCGCTTCGGTCCCAATAGCCAGTAGACGTTGGTCCTAGTTCGTGCCCGCGCTCGTCAAGCGCTGGCGCGCACCAGCATGCGACCGGGTCGGTCGTCCAGATCGGCAACAGAGTCGATCCTCCACCCGGCGTCCGTCAGCCAATCGAGCGCGACGTCACGCGCGGGAACTGTCAGTACCGCTTCACCGTTATCGGCGAGCCGCTGCTCGTCGGCTCGACGGGCTGCGGCAGCGCCGTGGTCCTCGGCCGGCTCGCGGGTGGCGATGCTGACAGCGAGCTCGCTGCCGGGCGCCGCCAGCCGACGTGCCGTGGCGAGCAGGTCGTGGACAGCAGGTTCGGGCAGGTAGCGCAGCACACCCTCGAGGAGGAACTCCGACTGCTCATCCGCTCGGTGACCGGCGTCGGCCATCCGCCGGTCGAGGCCGGGCTCGGTGAAGTCGGCCTCGACGAACGAGATTCCGGTCACCGCGACGCCGAGCGAGGCCAGGCGGCGGAGCTTGTCGCCTTGTGTCGCCGGATGATCGACCTCGAAGAACTGCACGCCTGGCGTGCGGAACCGCAGCGCCCGCCCGTCGTAGCCGGCGCCGAGAATCACGACTTGCTTCACATCGCGATTGATCGCGTCGAGCACCGCGTCGTCGAAGAACATCGTGCGGGCTCGGATGAAGCCGAGCGTTGCCCGCAGCGCTCGACGCTGGTGCTCATCGTCGTTCACCGGCAACTCGTAGCCCTCCGCCAGCGAGATGGCCAACGCCACATCGCCGTCGGGATCGCCTGTCGGCGAGGCAGATCGCTCCAGCCTGGAGCGCGCCAATGCCACGCCTCTCGCGGTCAGTGACGGTTCATCTGCACGCATCGACGGAGTCCATCACACGACGCCGGCGCCGTGCAACGCAACACGGTCACCGGATGCTAAGGATTGAGGAATGTCTCAACTGCTGCGAGTTCAGAACTTCGCCGTCGCCCCGGTCGAGCTCGGCGACGGCGAGCGACTGTGGAACAGTCCGGACGACCTGCTCGACCGGTTCCACCTCGAGTCGGTCCCGAGTCCGAGCGGTGTGACCCACCTGCTCTTCTGGCGGCGCTGATGCACGACGACTCGGGTCTACGCTGCCAAGTGATGGGGATCGTGGAAGATCTGCTCGCCGGCCCAGGGCTCTACCTCGGCACGGACACCGCGGCACGAAGTGGTCTGGTCGGTGTGGCTCGAATCGTGGTGACGCCGCTGCCGGGTGGCGCCGGTGTGAGTCTCGACTACGAGGTCCTCAACGCCGCCACCAGCGGCCCGGTCCTCGGGCACCTCGAACACACCATGGTCGGGACTGCGGACGACGGCACGGCCATCATGGTGGTTGCACATACACACGGGGAGGCGATCACCATCCTGCACGAGACCGCGCCCGGGGTGTTCGAACCTGGTCCTGTGCCTGCGCCATATCCGATGAAGATCGTCCTATCGGTTCCAGCACCCGGTCGTCTTCGACACGCCTGGTGGTACGGCCGCCCGGGCGAGGATGCTGCTGAACAGGACGTTGCCGAGCTGGAGCTCGTCGTTCAATAGCGAGGACGGGTCGAAAGCCGGACGACCGACGTGTTCGTGTCGTACGGCGCACGCCACTGGGCAACGAGGCCATCCATGATCTCGCCATGATGCTGCGAGACCTGGAACGCGAGTGGGCCCAACGCGTCGGCCAGAAGCGCTATCGCGAGTTCCGGTCGGTACTCGACGAGATCGCCCGCACCGAGAGTTGAGTCAGCGAAGAGAGTGTCAGCGCGTGGGAACCGTGGCCCCGAAGAACTCGCTGAGCGCGTTCGCGATCTCGGCGCGGATCTTGGCTCCCGACAACACGATGTCGACCATGGTGAGTGACGTGTGGGTGTGGCCTCGCGCGGCGATGTGTTGCACCGGAACTCCGGCCGCGGTGAGCGCCTCGGCGTAGGCGACGCCCTCGTCGCGCAAGGGGTCGAACTCGCACGTGATCACGATTGCCGGTGGGAGACCGGAGAGATCGCCGGCACGTAGCGGCGAGGCGCGGTGATCCGATCGATCCGCTTCGTCGACGTAGTGGTCGCTGAACCACTTCATGAGCGCCGCGGTGAGTATGTAGCCCTCGCCGTTCTCCGCGTACGAACCACTCGACATCGTCTAGGTCGGTGACGGGTGTCAGCAGACCCTGACCGACGATTGCCGGACCACCGGCGTCCCTTGCGAGTTGGCAGACGACCGCGGCAATGTTGCCGCCCGCGCTCCACCCGAAGACCGCCAGCTCACCGGGGATTCCTCCGAGGGCGACCGCGTGGTCGGCGACCCATCGAGTCGCCGCGAACCCGTCGTCGATGGCCGCGGGGAACCGTGCTTCCGGCGCATGCCGATAGTCGACGGACACGATCACGGAGTTCGAGCGGATGCAGAGATCGCGGCACAGCGGATCGTCGGACGTCGCATTGCCGAGCACCCATCCGCCGCCGTGGAAGTACACCACGATCGGATGAGGACCGTCCGTCGGAGGCCGGTAGAGGCGGTACGAAAGGTCACCGTCGGGGCCCGGCAACGTGCCGTCCACGATCTCGCCGACATCGGGTCCCGGAGGTCGCATCGCCGACGAAGCGTCCATGAACGCACGAGCGGTGACGGGGTCCATGGTCTCGAGCGGTGGGAGCCCGAGCATCGCCATCATCTCGATCACCATCGCCACATCTGGTTGCACGCGCCGGATCACTCCGTCATTGCAACTGGTGTCCTCGCCCTTGCTCAATCGGAAGCCGAGATAGTCGCGATCGACCACCTCGTCGCAAGCGATGCGATAGTTCCCGACACCACCGATGTAGGGCAGGAACACTCGCGGCTTGCCGGGCACGTTCGCTCCCATGTACCACGAGTTGGCCGTTGGGTACAGCGTGATGTCGGCGCAGTCGTTGACGTGCTGCACCCAGCCGGCCTCCGCGGTTTCGGTCGGCTCGATCGTGTCGACACCGCGGGCGCGGAGGTCGGCGAGGCAGTCGGCCACCCAATCGACGTGCTGCTCGATCGACACCGCCATGTTGGAGAGCACGGACGGACTTCCCGGACCGGTGATGAAGAACAGGTTCGGGAATCCGACTGTCGTCAGCCCGAGATACGTGGCGGGCCCATGCGCCCACTTGTCCTTCAGCGTGACTCCGTCGCGACCGGTGATGTCGACCGCAACGAGCGCTCCGGTCATTGCGTCGAAGCCCGTCGCGAACACGATCGCGTCGAACTCGAACGATTCATCGATGGTGTCGATGCCCGACTCGGTGATCGAGCGAAACGGGTGCTTGCGCAAGATCGACCAGCCGCACGTGCGGCAGGTTGTACGTGGCGTAGTAGTTGGTGTCGAGGCACGGCCGCTTGGTGCCGAAGGGATGGTCTTTGGGACACAGCGTGTCGGCCGTCTCGGGATCGTCGACGATCGAGCGAATCTTGTCGTGGAGGAACTTGGCCAACTCGGCGTTGGCGTCGGGGTTCACCATCAGGTCGGCGTAGACACCGAGGATCGCGAACAACTCGCCGGCCTGCCACGCCTCCTCGTAACGCGCCAATCGTTCTTCGGGTGTCACGGAGAACGTCACGACCTGTGTCGGCTCCCCCGGGATGCCACCGCGGGACCACTTCGCAGCCTCGCGGTACTCGGGCGCACGACCGGCGATCGCCTCGAGCTTCGCGTCGGGGATGGGTCCGTTGTGGGCCGGGACCGAGAAGTTCGGCGTGCGCTGGAAAACGGTGAGCGCCTCGGCCTGCGCTGCGATGAGCGGTATCGACTGGATGCCCGACGATCCAGTGCCGATGACCGCCACTCGCTTGCCCGTGAAGTCCACGCCCTCGTGCGGCCAACGACTGGTGAAGTAGACGTCGCCCTGGTAGCGCTCGAGACCGTCGACCTCCGCAGTCTTGGGCATCGACAAGCATCCGGTGGCCATCACGTAGTAGCGGGCGGTCACCTCGTCGCCGCGATCGGTTCGGATGTGCCAGAGCTCCTGCTCGTCGTCCCACGTTGCTTCGGCGACGGACGTCGAGAACTGGATGTCGCGGCGAAGGTCGTGCTTGTCGGCGACGTGTTGGAGGTAGCGCAGGATCTCCGGCTGTGTCGCGTACTTCTCCGACCAGGTCCACTCGTCTTCCAGTTCGGGATCGAAGCTGTAGGAGTAGTCGACGGTCGGGATGTCGCATCGAGCGCCCGGATAGCGGTTCCAGTACCACGTGCCCCCGACATCGGCGCCGGATTCGAACGCTCGCACCGAGAACCCGAGATGGCGAAGGCGGTACAGCATGTGAAGGCCGGCGAAACCGGCTCCGGCGACAACCACATCGACGTCCGGATCCGCCGTGCGCTGTTGGCTGCTTGCAACCATGGAGTGCCCTCCTGTCGTAGATGGCCCGAGGTCCGCCGAGGCATTGTCACACGAACGCCGCCGCCGATCACGAGTTGAACATGGTCGGGTGGTCGTCGCCGCTCACTCGCCGCGGGTGATGACCTCGTGCCACACACGCGCAAAGCTGGCCACCGCAACCGCGACGTGCGGTTCTCTCCCACGATTGCGAGTTGCTCGATGACATCAAGCGCCAGCCGGGCGGTCCTTCCCGTCCCGGATCCGCATCAGCCGTATCCGGGCCTCGTCACCTACGACGCCAAGGACCCAGCGACGTCGTTTCCGCCGATTCGGCAGGTTCGGCCGCCCGACGGGGCTCCGAACGTGTTGGTCGTCCTGATCGACGACGCAGGGTTCGCGGCGTCGAGCCCGTTCGGTGGCGCGATCGACACGCCGACTGCCGATCGACTGGCGGCCGACGGTTTGCGGTACAGCCGGTTCCACACGACGGCGTTGTGCTCGCCGACGCGCCAGGCGTTGCTCACCGGCCGCAACCACCACTCGGTGGGGATGGGTGGCATCACCGAGATCGCGACCTCGGCTCCGGGCTACACCGGCGTGCGGCCCAACACCGCGGCACCGCTGGCCGAGACGCTCAAGTTGAACGGCTATTCGACGGCGCAGTTCGGTAAGTGCCACGAGGTGCCGGTGTACGAGACGAGCCCGATGGGGCCGTTCGACGCGTGGCCCACCGGTGGCGGCGGGTTCGAGCACTTCTACGGGTTCATCGGCGGCGAGACCAACCAGTGGTATCCGGCGATCTACGAGGGCACGACGCCGGTGGAGCCGTGGGGCAGGCCCGAGGACGGCTACCACTTCACGGAGGACCTGACCGACCACGCCATCTCGTGGGTGCGCCAGCAGAAGTCGCTTGATGCCCGACAAGCCGTTCTTCATGTACTTCGCGCCGGGCGCGACACATGCGCCGCATCACGCCCCGAAGGAGTGGATCGAGCGGTACCGGGGCCGCTTCGACGCCGGGTGGGACGCATTGCGGGTCGAGATCTTCGAGCGGCAGAAGACGCTCGGCGTGATTCCCGCCGACGCCGAGCTGACCGCCCGGCCGGCGGAGATCCCGGCGTGGGACGACATGGCCGACGACTTGAAGCCGGTGCTCGCTCGTCAGATGGAGGTGTACGCCGGGTTCATGTCGCACACCGACCACCACGTCGGTCGCCTGATCGACACCATCGAGGATCTCGGCGTGCTCGACGACACCCTCGTGTTCTACATCGTCGGCGACAACGGCGCGTCGGCCGAGGGCACGGTCAACGGCACGTTCAACGAGACGCTGATCTTCAACGGCGCGTCGGCGTTGGAGACCGTCGAGTTCATGGCGTCGAAGGTCGACCTGTTCGGCGGCCCCGAGGCCTACAACCACTACGCCGTCGGTTGGGCGCACGCCATGGACACGCCGTACCAGTGGACCAAGCAGGTCGCCTCGCACTGGGGCGGCACCCGCAACGGCACGATCGTCCACTGGCCCAACGGGTTCGCCGCTCGCGGCGAGATCCGCTCCCAGTTCTGCCACGTGATCGACGTCGCCCCGACCGTCCTCGAAGCTGCCGGCCTGCCGGCGCCGACGTTCGTGCACGGCGTGCAGCAGATGCCGCTGCAGGGCACGAGCATGGTCTACTCGTTCGACGACGTCGGACGCCGCGGAACGCCACGACCTCCAGTACTTCGAGATGTTCGTCAACCGCGGGATCTACCACCAGGGCTGGACCGCGTGCACTCGGCACACCACGCCGTGGGTGATCGCGCCGACCCCGCCGATCGACGACGACGTGTGGGAGCTGTACGGTCCCGACGACTGGACGCAGGCCCACAACATCGCCGACGAGAACCCGGCGAAGCTCGCCGAGCTGCAACGGCTGTTCCTCATCGAGGCGGCGAAGTACAACGTGCTGCCCCTCGACGATCGCCGCGTCGAGCGGTTCAACGCCGACCTCGCCGGCCGGCCGCAGCTCGTGCGAGGAAACACGCAACTGCTCTTCGGCGGCATGGGCCGACTGTCGGAGAACTCGGTGATCGTGATCAAGAACAAGTCGCACGCCGTCACCGCCAACATCACCGTGCCCGACAGCGGCGCCGAGGGCGTGATCATCGCCCAGGGCGGCGCCTTCGCCGGGTGGAGCCTCTACGTCAAGGACGGCAAGCCCAAGTACTGCTACAACACGCTGGGAGTGATGCTGCGCCACCATCGAGGGCGACCGCGCGCTGACAGCCGGCGACCACCAGGTGCGGATGGAGTTCGCCTACGACGGCGGCGGTCTCGGCCAAGGGCGGCACCGTGACGCTGTACGTCGACGGCGACAAGGTCGGCGAAGGACGAGTCGACGCCACCGTTCCGATGGTCTTCTCCGGCTGACGAGACCACCGACGTCGGCCGCGACACCGGCACCGGCGTCAGCCCCGACTACGCCACCGGCGACAACGACTTCACCGGACGCATCCACTGGGTGCAGATCGACGTCGACGAGAACGCCGAGGACCTCGACCACCTCATCACCCCCGAGGAACGCCTCCGCGTCGCGATGGCACGCCAATAGCCATCGCAGCGGCCTCTTCGCGCTCGGAACATCCGTGAGCGCGCTTGGTCTGTCAGGGCTCCACGCCGTCCGTGCTTTCCGCAACCGGCAACTCGAACCACACGGCCTTGCCCTCAGGACCTCGGTCCAGCAAGCCGAATCTCAAGGCGGTCCGGCTCATCAGCATGATGCCGCGACCGCCGATCGACGTTGCCTCGACGGACAACGGAGGGTGTTCGACGAAATCGCAGAATGCCTCGGTGACGGCCGCGCCGTCGTGGATCTCTACGCGGATCACTTCGTGACTGGCGCTGACGACGACCTCGAACGAGGTCCCCGCGTGGCGTACGACGTTGGTGGCCAGTTCACTGGTCAGCAATACCGCCAGGTCACACGCCTCGGATTGGCTTTCTGCCTCGAGGGTCTGTCTGACGAACAGGCGCGCAAGAGCGATGCAGGAGAGTTCTCCGACAAACGTTCTCGAGCTCAATCTGCCCCCGGTTGAGTTTCATTGGTGGTTGGCAGTTCCCGCCATCCAGCTCGCTCAAACGTCACCCAGCTTCCGCGGCGGTCCGCGACCGCAGTGACCACCTACCTGGCCGAAGCGGATGTCACAAATATTACTCTCGCAGCGCGGCAAGTTTTTCAGTAACGAAAGCGTCCGTAGCGACACTGTTCTTTTGCGCCTGTCCCTGCGCCGCCGGAATTGCCGGTGATCGTTTCCCGAAAGGAACCCCCATGAACAAGTCAGCTTTGACGCGCCTGTTCGGCGCCGCCATCGTCACCCTCGCAGTGAGCGCGGCCTATGCCCAACCCGCAAGTGCCAGCGGCAGCGACGACGACCGACACGGTGCACCATCGAGCACCCAGGTGTTCGAGGCAACCAATGCGGCAGCCGGAAACGCCCTCCAGGTGTTCGACCAAGCGAGCGACGGCACTCTCACCGTCGGCCCCATCGTTGCGACAGGTGGCCTTGGTACTGGCAATTCCCTTGCTTCGCAGGGCGGAATCGCCCGTGATGGCCGCACGCTGCTCGTCGTCAATGGTGGTGACAACACCGTCTCATCGTTCGTCATCACCCGCCACGGTCTCCGCCTCCGCGATGTCGAGCCGTCCGGGGGCGTCCGCCCCGTCAGCGTGACGGTACATGACGACGTCGTCTACGTGCTCAATGTCGACAGCGACTCGATTGCCGGCTTCCGACTGAGCGACAACGGCAACCTGAAGCCAATCGCAGGAAGTACACATGCGCTGAGCACGACAGGTACGGGTGCCGCCCAAGTGCAGTTCAACCGCGACGGCGACGCGCTCGTCGTCACCGAGAAAGCGACCAACAAGATCGACACGTTCCGCGTGAATCGACGCGGGCTGGTGACGGGCGCAACGGTGACCGACGCCGCCGGGCAGGTGCCGTACGGCTTCGACATCGACCGTCGTGATCACGTGATCGTCTCCGAGGCCGCGACCGGCTCCGTGTCGTCATACGACCTCGAGCACGGGCAACTGTCGAACATCACTGGTGCTCTCGCCGACACGCAAGCCGCACCGTGCTGGGTGGTGATCTCCGCTGACGGCCGGTTCGCATACACGACCAACGCGGCCAGTGGCTCGATTTCGTCGTACCGCGTTGCTCGCGACGGTTCGCTGACGTTGCTCGCCGCCGTTGCCGGCACGCCGGGCGCCGGACCCACCGACATCGCCCGTAGCAGCGATGGCAACTACGTCTTCGCCCGAGTTGGCAGCGGTGACGTCGCCACCTACGCCGTCGGCTACGACGGTTCGCTGACCAGCCTCGGCACGGTCACCGGCGCCACCTCCATCGGTCCGTCAGGCCTCGCCGCGTCGTAACACAGGCACGCACTCATCTGGCGACGGGTCTGGCACTTCCGTGCCGGCCCGTCGCCCTTGTCATTTTGCAGGTAGTGCGTTTGATGCTCCGTCTGACAGTGTCGAGGGAGAGATCGACGGCGATCGCTGGTACGTCGTAACGGCGGACCGGCCCATCATCAGGTCGGCTGCGACGGCAGCGAGCAAGCCCGGGACGATGAACGACGGTCGACCAGTGGTCTCAGCGACGAACATCACCGACGCAAGCGGAACGCGATACCCCGCACCGAGGAACGCCGCAACTCCGATCACGATGAACAATGTGAGATCGCCCTGATTCACGATCTGGCCGATGATCGAGCCGGTCAAGGCACCGGCGACGACCAGCGGAATGAACAGCCCGCCGACGCCACCACCCGCCACGGTCGCCGACGTTGCCAGACATCGAAGGCCGAGGATTGCGACCATGATCCAAATCGACCGCCCCGGATCCGACGCCCATGCGACGACGTGGTAGCCGGGACCGACGAGCAACGACTCGCCGGTGAGCAGTCGGCCAAGGCCGAACATCGCTGCGAGGCTGACGCCCGCCACGAGGACTGCAATGAATGGTCGGGGACCGTTCGCGAACCGCTTTGCTCGTCGAAGCATCCAGGCAAATGAACGCGCTCCGACACCGGCGATCACGCCGACCCCGACCGCGCCGAGTAAATCGCGAAACGCAAATGCAGGCGTGCCGTCGATCGGGAACAGGGCGGCAGTTCCGTTGATCGCGACGAACGTCAAGTAGCCAGCGGCACTTGCGACGAGGGCGGGAAGCAACATCCGCCGCGCCAGATCTTCCTGGTACGGAACTTCGAGGGCAAAGACCGCTCCAGTGGCGGGCGTCTTGAAGATCGCGGCGACTCCCGCTGCGGCGCCCCCCACGAGAAGAACTCGACGATCGGCGTTGCGGAACGAACGAGGAAGCCGACGCTGAACGTGTGCGCCGATCGTTGCGCCCGCATACAACGACGGACCCTCCAGCCCCATCGGCCCACCGGACCCGAGCGTGGCGACGGCCGCGACCATCCGAGCAGCAAACTCACGCCAGCCCAGGCGATGGCGCTGATCATGAAACGCGTGCAGGTACTCATCGGCCGTCGCGGTGTCCGCGCCCGGCGCGATTCGTCGCCGGGCGACGAACGCCACGATCAGTCCGAGTCCTGGCAGGATCGCGATCTGCCGCACGCGGAGGCGCAGGACATGTTCGAGGGCGAGATCCACGACGAGTTTGTCGAACAGCGCAACGACGAGACCCGTCAGGACGCCGACTGCCGCAGCCAGCACGACGACCTGGTGCGAGCGCGTGGCCAGATCACGGATCTCCTCGCGCCGATGTGAGGCAATCCAACTGGTCGCCTTCACGACCACCCCAGGGTCCAGGCACGATCGGCGCGCTCACCGGCCGCCTCGGAGAACGCCGCAAGCGCGGCGACGGTCGGCTCACGCAGCTCCGCCGGAATCCGGCCGACAATGCGCTCGATCTCCGCTCGACGAATGTCGGTGACCGCATCCACGATCTGCCTACCTCCGTCAGACAGGCTGATCGTCGTTTCACGCCGGTTGCCTCGGGACAGCGCCCGTCGGACCAGCTTCTTGGTGACCAGCCTGTCGCAAAGGCGAGTCGCAGTCGACGGATGAACGCCCAACGCCTCAGCCAGCTCGCCGACATGTTGCGGACCATGCGACGCCAGCACGACGAGCGCCCGGTACTGCGGCAGAGTCACCTCGGTGTCAACCGATGCCAACGACCGTGCCGCTACGGCCACCAGCGCCCGCGAGGCGGTGAGCACGGCGTCTGTGACGGCCGCGACCTCCGACACACTGGAATGATCTGTAGTAGGCAACATTTGTATACTACACATGTCTCGTGACGTTTGAACTCGTTGCTGAAGTCAGTGCTCCCCGACCCACTGTGGCCGGCAGAACAAGCACCAGCACAGGTCGTGTCTGCAGGCTGACTAAGTTGCGTCGGTGACCGTTGCGGCAGCCCACGATGGGCAACCCCACCACGCTGAAGTTCATCTTCACTCGGAATACCGCGTGGCGCCCGTCGACGAACGGATCTTCGGTGGCTTCCTCGAACACTTGGGCCGCGCGGTGTACGAGGGCGTGTACGACCCCGGCAATCCGCTCAGCGACGAGCGCGGCTTCCGCATCGATGTCATGGACGCCCTCCGCGCGCTGCGGATGCCGATGATTCGCTACCCAGGCGGCAACTACGTGTCGAGTCACGATTGGCGCCACGGCGTCGGACCACGCGAGCTGCGGCCCCGCCGCCCCGACTTTGCATGGCGCTCGATCGAGACCAATCAGTTCGGCACCGACGAGTTCATCGAATGGTGTCAGGCCATCGGCACCGAGCCGATGATGGCGGTCAACCTCGGCACGGGAACGCCGGCCGAGGCAGCCGCGCTGCTCGAGTACTGCAACCTCCCGGCAGGCACGAGCTACGCGGACGAGCGGGTGTCGAACGGGCACGCTTGACCCGTACGGGGTAAAGCTGTGGTGCCTCGGCAACGAGATGGACGGGCCTTGGCAGGCGGGACACGTGCCCGCCCAGACGTACGCCGAGCGGGCTCTCGTCGCGTCGCGATTGATGAAGGGACTCGACCCGACGATCGAGACGGTTGCCTGCGGGAGCTCCGGGAACTCCATGCCCACCTACCTCGAGTGGGACCGGATGGTCCTCGACCACTGCTGGGACAGCATCGACTACATCTCGGCACATCGCTACAGCCGAAACGACCACGACGACACGATGTCGTTCCTCGCCGAGGGTGTCGCGATCGACCAAGTGATCAACGACTACCGCGGCCTCCTCGCCTACATGAAGGCTCGCAAGCGAAGTCAGCACGACGTGCGAGTCTCCTTCGACGAGTGGAATGTCTGGTATCGAGCCACGAGCGGTGACGGCGGCTTCACCGAAGCACCGCACCTCCTCGAAGAGCACTACAACGTCGAAGACGCGCTCGTCTGCGCTCAGTTTCTCAACGCATTCATCCGCAACGCCGACGTCGTCGGAGCCGCATGCCTCGCCCAGATCGTCAACGTCATCGCCCCGATCATGACCAGACCCGACGGCCTGCTGATCCAGACGACCTACTGGCCGTTCAAGCTCATCCGCGACGCGATGTCAGGCGACGCGCTTCGGGTAGCCGTACGCGCCCCCGACGTCGCCACTGAACTCGGCGACGTCCCAGTCGTCGACGTCGCGGCGACGCAGGATTTCGACGGTCTCGCGGCGTGTATCTCGATCGTCAACCGTGACCCCTCTGCAGCAGTCGAGCTCACCATCGCCATCGCCGATGCAGCGTTCGACGTCGTTCATGCCCACACGATCACAGGCGACCCGAAGGCGACCAACGACTGGGATTCGCCCGACCTCATTCGACCGATAGCGATTGCAGTCCGAGGTGACGAAGCGAACAACCACCTCGTCACTCTGCCGGGGCCATCGCATACGGTGATCTCCCTCCGCCGCCGCACCTGAGGAGCAATGCCCGCCCGCAGCTCCTTCATCCGCGGCTTGTACTCCCGACGGTCGAGGCGGCTACTCGCGTGATGACTCGTCATCAGTGAAGTCTGGATCGATCTCCTGTCGCCACCAACTGGACACATGAGCAGTCCAAGCATGACCATCCCAATATCTCCAATGGAAGCGACCCAAGGGATCCGGCGCCCACATCGGAGACGGTTCCGGGTCGGAGTCAGGTTCCGGCGGAGGTGACACCGACCGCGGTGTTCGGGAAGGGCGTCCGGCGCTTGCGCATGTAGCGAGTGTTCCCACCTCCATGCGGTCAAAACCCCGTCCGGTAGAAGGTTGGTGTACGCGTCCGGGCGCGTTTCCCCAGCTGGTGACGACGGTCGAATCAGTCGTCCTCCGGATCGCGTGGATCGAACGTCAGTGAGCTCGACAGGTCTCGGTGCGATTCGATCTGTTCGTGGAGCTCGTCGATCTTGCGTTCTGCGAGGGCGATCACATCAGCGCCGGCGATGAAGCGTCGTGGTGGCGGGTCTTCGTCGGCGATGGCCAGGAGGGCTTGGGCGAGCTTGGCCGGATCGCCCACTTGCTTTCCATCTTGGGCGGCCCACCATGCGCGTTGGGCGGCACTGCGCTCGGCGTAATCGTCGATCGTCAGCGCCGGCCACACCAGAGACTCGGGGCTCGCCAAGGTCGTTCGGAAGAAGCCGGGGTTGATGATCGTGGTGCTGATCCCGAACGGCGCGACCTCCTGGTCGAGCGCACCCATCCAGGCTTCCAGTCCGGCCTTCGACGCTGCATACACCGAGGAGTACTCGAAACCGATCAGCCCCGCACCGGATGAGATCGCGATCAGGTGACCAGAGCGCTGCCGTCGCATGACAGGGAGCACGGCCCTGGTGACGTTCATCGGCCCGAGCAGGTTCGTGGCCAGTTGTTGCTCGACCTGCTGGGGTGACATCTCTTCGAAGTAGCCCTTGAACGATGCACCCGCGTTGTTGACGAGCACGTCGATCCGACCGAACCGCTCGACAGCGGCCTCAACTGCTGTCTGCGCTTCATCAACACGAGTGACGTCGAGTCTGACAGCGAGCAGGCGATCGGACTGGCCGAGAACCGCGACAACTTCCTCGGGTCGACGACCTGTCGCGACGACCGCGTCACCCGCTGCCAAGACAGCCGAGGAGAAGGCCACACCCATGCCCCGGCCGGCGCCGGTGATGAACCACACGCGTGGATTGTCGCTGTCGCCACTCATCCGACTCGGCAGCATAGGCGATCAAGGATCGCCACTACGGTGGGCTCGATGGGACGTCTCGACGGCAAGGTTGCGATCGTCACAGGTGCCGGCGGTGGCATCGGGGCGGCGTCGGCACGGCTGATGGCTCTCGAGGGCGCGTCCGTGGTCGTCGCCGACATCAACAGGTCTGCGGCCGAACGCGTCGCTGGGGAGATCGGCGGCGCAGTCGCGTTCGAGGCTGACGTCTCGGACGAGTCCAGTGTCATCCGGATGATCGCGACCGCGATCGAGTCGTTCGGTGGGTTGGATGTCTTGCACAACAACGCCACCGACTCTGCAGCCAACGCCACTGACATCGACATCGCCGCACTCGACATGGCGGTCTTCGATCGTCTCATCGCCGTCAACCTCAAGGGCGTTGTCATGGGCTGCAAGCACGCCATCCCACGCATGCTCGAACGCGGTGGCGGATCGATCGTCAACACTGCGTCGATCGAAGGCTTTCGTGCCCGCGGGGTACGTGCCGTGTATGGCGCCACGAAGGCAGCCATCGTGCAATTCACGAAATCCATGGCAGTCCAGTACGGGCCCCATGGAATTCGGTGCAACGCTGTCGCCCCGGGTCTCACGCTGACCCCAGCAGTCGAAGGGATCACGCCCGAGCAACTCGAAGTGTCCCAGCGCCTCTATCCGATGCCACGGCTCTGTGAACCCGAAGATGTGGCCAACGCGGTGTTGTTCCTCGTCTCAGCCGACGCCGGTTATGTCAACGGCGAAACGTTGATGGTCGAGGGCGGCGCGAGTATCTACATGCCGAGCACGCGCGGCGAAACCGACCGACACGACTGATTCACTGCTTCCCCGCCCCGCACGCGCGTCGACTACATCGCGGATCGGCCGCTGACAATCGGCAGCGCCTCGCGTAGACCCGTGAGTTCGAGGAGGCGTGCGACCGGTCCATCGTCTTCAACGTCGATGAACAGTTCCACTCCGTGATCGCTCGCCGACTCGCTGCTGAGCACCAATTGCCGGAGTCCTGACGAATCAATGAACGTCACTCCTGTCGTATCGAGACGGACGACTTCCAAACCTCGAAGCGAGACAACTTGATTGATCGTCCGCTCGATCTGCGCTTCGGCATCGGCGTCGATGTCTCCGGAGAGCGTCACGACTGCTCGACGACCAGATCGTTCGGCCGAAACGATCGAGTCGCCTGGCGATGGTTGTGTAGAAGCCTGCGAAACGTGCTGTCGGCTAGTCATCGTCGTTCCTCAGTTGTGCGTTCGTGCTCAGGTAGAAGCGTCGGAATGCATTACTGGTGACGCGCTCGGCATCGCTACCGCTCAGCTGGCGGATGAGATGATCGGCACCGAATCGTGTGAGACGTCGCGGTGGTGAAGCTGCTGCCGCAGGTCTTCCACTTGTGAAAAGGGGTTCGGTGCCGCGCTTTCCGCCGCAGCGGCGCACTGCGCGGGCACTCTCGGAGCCCAGGATCAACCGCCGCGCGATCCCCTTTCGGCGGACCATCAGCGACACTTTTGGAGGTCTGCCGGCGATGTCATCGACGTTCAGCGCAAGTGCTTCGCCGAGTTTCAGACCATCGAAGACGAGCAGTGAGACCAGAGCATCGAGCCGCGGATCGAGTGCCTCGGCGATTGCCAGGTAGTGATCGACAGCGCGGGTGGTCAGGAGTGGAGTTGCGATTTGGTCGACGGTCATCCGTGGGGGACGTTCACTACCCGCGACAGGATTGAGGTCGGTCAGGTCGCGGTTGATCGCGAAGCGATAAAACGACGAGAGCGACGACCGCCGACGTCGCAGGGTCGCCGCGCTCGTCACCGGCAACCTCGCGAGCCAGTTGGAACGCTGCCACTGTTTCCGCATCGGCCTCGAGGGGCACAGAGGCGTTGTGTGCGCACCACCGGCTGAATGCCGCGAGATCCGTTCGGTATGCAGATCGAGTGTTCGCCGACGACTGGCTGGCCAGCCACGCTTCGATGATCGGCAGCTCCGCCTGCGATGAACTGAGAGCCCGAGGTCGGTTCACACCTCGAATCATGCCCAACTCACGAGATCATGTCAACATAATTTCTCGTTGACACTCCACATAATCAGGAATATTATGTTGAGGGTCCTCTCTGAGGACCAACGACAAGATCAGATGTATCTGTACAAGGAGCAATCGAAGTGTTGATGCAAACCGACCCGTTCCGTGACCTCGACACCCTCTTCAGTCGCTTCGCCACGCGCCAGACCAACTCGGGTGGCGTCGCGCCGATGGACGCGTTCCGACGCGGTAGTGATGTCTGGGTCCACATTGATCTGCCCGGAGTGAAGGCAGAGAATCTCGAGATCACCGTCGAGCGCAACGTATTGACGGTCGCTGCAGAGCGCAACTGGCAACGGCAAGAAGGGGATCAGCCTTACTTCGGTGAGCGCTACCGAGGAAACTTCCGGCGCCAGATTCAGCTCGGTGACGGCCTCGACCTCGAGCATCTCGAAGCGGACCTGCACGACGGTGTCTTGACCGTTCGCATTCCCGTCGCAGAACAGGCCAAGCCGCGCAAGGTGCAAGTCAGCCAGCACAAGGCGAGCAACACCCCCGAGGCCATCGAGACGACCTCGTCCAACTCGGACTGATCACCAAGACGACGCGAATGACCCGGATGCACTCCGGGTCATTCGCGTTTTGCGCAAAGGCCGGCCTCAGTGACCGTCGCGGTCGGAGTCGCCCGGAATCAAGTCTTCAACGGCGTTGCTGATCTTCTCTCCAACGCGCTCGGTCTTGTCGGCTGCGGTGCGAGCTGCACCCTTGACGTCTTCCTTGGCGCGTCGGCTCGCGTCGCGTGTCTGATCGTCGATTTCGAGGCCGTCGTTGTCACGGTCGTAGTTGGTTGTCATGATGGTTCCTTTCGGTGTAGGGGCCTAGGTAGTACCCGCGCGGTAGCGGAACAAACTCGCCCAAAGGGGTGAACCATCTCTCGCGTCTGGCCGTTCGAGGTTGGGTAAGGACCGTGCGGGGAAGAGTGCGGCGTGCGTCGCTTTCTTCGGAACAACAGTCTGTCGATAGCGCTCGTCAGCGGCTTTCTGCTGATCTGGCTCGTCGGCCAAACGAGTGCAGGGTTGCGCACGTACAACGCGGAGCGCCGGCAGGACGGTCAAAGCGAGGTGTCGTTTGGTCGGTATCTCACAACCGCACATTTCGGTGAGGCCACGTTCGAGAATTGGGAGTCGGAGTTCCTGCAGATGGGCATGTACGTCGTGCTCACGGTGAAGCTCCGGCAGTTGGGCTCGTCGGAGTCGAAGCCGTTCGACGAATCGACACCGCAAGACGAAGATCCTCTCCATCACCGCGACGACGCAGAGGCGCCGTGGCCGGTCCGCCGTGGCGGCGCGTGGCTCGCGTTCTACAAGAACTCGCTGAGTTTGACGTTCATGGCGTTGTTTCTCGCGTCGTTCCTATTGCATGCGTGGACAGGCAGCAGAGAGTTCAACAGGGAGCAGGCATCAGCGGGCTCGATGGATCGGGTCAGCGTGTGGAGCTATTTCAACCGATCACAGTTCTGGTTCGAGTCACTGCAGAACTGGCAGTCGGAGTTCCTCGCTGTCGCAGCGATCGTGCTCTTGAGCATCGTGTTGCGCCAACACGGATCTCCGCAGTCGAAGCCAGTGCACGCGCCACATTCCTCGACCGGCGACTGACTCGTCGCTCATGGGCCGTCCCGCCAGTGATCGATGCGTCGGTTGTCGGGTTTGAAGCCATGGTCGATGCCCCACAGCACGGCTTGTGTGCGGCTGGCCACACCGATCTTGCGGTACGCCGAGCGGATATAGGACTTGATCGAGTTCTTGCTCAAGAACGTGAGGGCGGCGACGTCGTCGTTGCTCTTGCCTTGAGTGATGAGCGCGAGGATCTCCGACTCTCGGTTCGTCAAACCCTCGGCCCGGCCCGGCCAGTCGAGGCCGCTCGCGGGCCGCGCCTTGGTGGGCGACGGGCTCACGACCAATTCTCCTGCATGGATGGCCAGTAGGGCATCCACGAGCGCATGGGCTGGGAGTGTCTTGGACAGGTAGCCACTCGCTCCCTTCTCCATCGCCGTCGCCACCAGGTCGGGCTGGAAGTTCCACGTGTAGACCACCGCTCGTCGTGCGCGGGGGTTTCGAATCAGGACGTCGATGTCGTCACAGTCCGCCTCGGACTGCGCGAACGTGTCGTACAGGGCGATGTCCACTCGGTCGGTGAGCGGGGCGTTCGCGTCGATTTCGGCGACAACGATTTGATCGCTGTAACGGTCGAACATGTGGGCCAGGCCGATCAGTACGACGTCGTAGTCGTCGATCAACGCGACAGTGATCGGTGTGGAGGGGTCGACCATGCTGGGAGCGTAAAACACACCTAGGGGTGTAGTCCACTCCCCCTAGGGGTGTTTGAGTGAAGTCGTGATCGGTTCATGCCGATCGCAGCGAGGAGACACACTCATGTTCGGATTCATCATCTATCTGTTGCTCATCGGACTCGTGGCCGGGTTCATCGCCCGCGCCGTCGTGCCGGGGAACGACTCGATGTCGGTCGTTGCAACGATTGTTCTCGGCGTCGTCGGCTCGTTCATCGGCGGATTCATCGGCTACGTCTTGACGCACCACGATGCGAACGACGGCGCCTTCCAGGCCTCGGGCATCATCGGATCGATCCTCGGAGCCATCGTCGCGTTGCTTGTCTACCGTGCCGTCGGTCACCGCGGCCGGCCTTCGATCGGATGAGTAGCGCCCGATCACCGAGGAACGAATATGACCAGCCCAAAAGATCCAAGCCGGATCCCAACCCACCGGTAGCTGACCCCGTCGTCACGGCTCGACGATCCGGCCGGCGAGCAGTAGTGACGCTGTCCGGTGAAGTGGACGCCGATGTCGAGGCGGAGATATCGCGAACGATCAGTCAAATGATCTCGATTCGTGGCCTCGAAGTGCTCCACTTGGAGACGACGCGAGTGACGTTCATCGATTCGTCGGGGCTTCGGCAACTGGTGCTCACGAGCCAGTTGGCATCCGAGCAGGGCGTCGATCTGGGCATCGTCGTCGACGAACATGGACCGGTCGCTCGTCTACTCGATCTCAGCGGCCTTCGTCAGACGCTACCCATCGTCCTCAGTTTATGATCGAGGGAGCAGTCCGACTCTGTACGTGGCGGCGAGCGCCTGGCTAGGAGCGTGGGATGAACGATGCGACTGGGCGGTTCTTCCAGGACCTCGGGCAGCGCGGCTACGAGCGGCTCGTGGCCAAGTTCACGGGACGTATCCGTTTCGATGTGGTGGACGGACGCGGTACCGACTGCTGGCTCGTCACCATCAACAAGGGCGATATAGCGGTGTCACGCGGGGGTAGGGATGCGGACGCGGATTGCACCATCAGGGCCGACAGGGCGTTGTTCGACCGGTTGGCGAACGGCGAGGAGAATGCCATGGCGGCGGTGCTGCGGGGTGCGCTGGTGTGTACAGGCGACGTCGAACTCCTGCTCGCGATCCAACGTGTCTTCCCAGGGCCGGCGCGGGCGAGCGCGCCACGTGTCGGGAGTGGATCGCCGTGAACGACAATCAGGTGAGGATTCTGGACGGCAACACCTTCGTTGTCAGCGACGAACGTGGCGACATCGAAGCGTCGCTCACCGATCCGACCGGGCTGTTCTCTTTCGACACGCGGTTCATGTCGAAATGGATCTTGAGTGTGAACGGCCAGCGGCTGACGCCGTTGTCGGTCGACGATCTTCAGTACTTCGAGACGCAATTCTTCCTCGTGCCGGGGACTGGAACCGTGTACATCGACTCGACGTTGTCGGTCATCCGCCACCGAGTCGTCGGCAACGGCTTCGAGGAGCGACTGACCTTTCTCAACCATGCACAACAGGCCGTCGATCTGGAGATTCGAATCGACGCTGACTGCGATTTCGCCGATCTGTTCGAAGTCAAAGACGCCGTCCCGAAGCGAGGCACGTTCACCAAGCGGGTCGAAGAGAACGCGCTCGTGCTCGCCTATCGGCGCGAGACGTTCGCGCGGGCGACGGTGATCACCTCATCGGAGCCGTGCGAGTTCGATGAGAACGGATTGACGTTCGAGGTTCGACTCGACCCGCACGCGGAGTGGACGACCATCCTCCAAGTTGCCACCGATCTCGGTGTCAGCACCGATGACGATTCTGCGGACGCTCGCACCCTGGCGTGGCACGCGCGACGACCCCGCTCGGACATGAGGCACGATCTGGCGCGCTGGCTCGAGCATGCGCCACGCCTCGAGTGCGACTGGGAGCCGTTGAAGGCGACCTACCGGCGGAGCCTCGTCGATCTCGCTGCGCTCCGGTTCTCGCCCCTGTCGGCTGGGCGCCACACCTTGCCGGCAGCGGGACTGCCTTGGTTCATGACGATGTTCGGACGCGACAGCATCTTCACCAGTCTGCAGGCGCTTCCGTTCACGCAGGAGCTGGCGGCGACGACACTGCGCGAGCTGGGGTTGCGGCAGGGCACACGCGTCGACGACTTCCGCGAGGAGGAGCCAGGCCGAATTCTGCACGAGATGCGCTACGGCGAGATGACCGCGTTCGAAGAGCGACCTCATTCGCCGTACTTCGGTTCCGCCGATGCGACGCAGTTGTACGTCGTGCTCCTCGACCATTACGAGCGGTGGAGCGGTGACACCAAACTCGTTCGCGACCTCGAGTACGAGGCCCGCGCGGCGCTCAACTGGATCGACGAATACGGCGATCTGCAAGGCAACGGGTACGTGTCGTATCAGCGGCGCAACGAGGAGACTGGCCTGGAGAACCAATGTTGGAAGGACTCGCCTGGCTCGATCTCGTACCGCGACGGGACCCTGCCGAGTTTCCCGCGGGCGACGTGCGAGTTGCAGGGATACGCCTACGACGCAAAGGTCCGCGGTGCCCGGCTGGCACGCGATGTCTGGCATGACGACCAGTTCGCGGTCGAGCTCGAACGCCAAGCCGCCGACCTCAAGCGTCGGTTCAACCGCGACTTCTGGGTCGAGGACGGTGAATACTTCGCCGTCGCGCTCGACGCCGACGGTCGTCAGGTGGACTCGCTCACATCGAACATCGGTCATTTGCTGTGGAGCGGCATTGTCGACAAGTCGAAGGCCAAGGCGGTCGTGCGTCACCTGATGGGCCCGCGCCTGTTCTCAGGTTGGGGAGTGCGCACGTTGGCCGAGGGAGAAAACCGTTACAACCCCATCGGCTACCACGTCGGCACGGTCTGGCCGTTCGACAACGCCTTCATCGCGTGGGGTCTGCGCCGCTACGGCTTCAAGGCCGAGGCGGCGCGGGTCGCTGCCGGCATCCTCGACGCCGCCGAGTTCTTCGAGGGTCGGCTTCCCGAAGCCTTCGGAGGCTACCCACGCGAGATGACCAAGTACCCGGTCCAGTACCCGACTGCGTGCAGCCCGCAGGCATGGTCGACTGGAACGCCGCTGCTGCTGCTCGCGACGATGCTCGGGCTACAACCGGTCGGGGGACACCTCATCGTCGATCCGGCGCTACCTCAGTCGATCGGCCGCCTCGAACTGCTCGACATCCCGGGAGCTTGGGGTCGAGTCGACGCCTTCGGACGTGGCCGAGTCGACACCTCGCGTCGGACGCGGCGATGATTTGGGTCAACCCCGAACGTCGGTGACCACGACCCGATCGGCGGTGACGGAGATCAGTTTGCGGCGATCGTTCGGACCGTCGAAGCTGCGGAAGTCGGCGTTGTACCGCTTCGAGATGCGATCGCCGATCGCATAGTCGGCGTCGTCGTGGACTTCGGCGGTGCCACGAATCTCGACGAAGTAGTCGAACGTGGCGGGGTGGAAGATCAACACCGAGCAACGGCCGTCGGCTTCCAGATTCTTGACCTTCTGGCGGCGAGCGGTCGCGGAGACGAGCAGTTTGCCGTTCTCGATCCCGAACCACACGGCCGTCATCTGCGGGTTCCCGTCGGGGCCAACCGTTCCGATCGTGGCGATGGTGTTGGCAAGGATCTCGGGGTCGATGTCGTCGATGAGGCTCACCTGCGCGACGGTATCAGTCGCTTGTGCGAGAGCATTTGCGCGTCGGAATAGTGTGCTGGCGCCCTCGGGGCCGACAAGCCCTGATCCGACCGTCCTGGCCACCTGACGCGGTCCGCTACAGCCGTGCAGCGCGCAGAGCGCTGCGACGCACCTTCCCCGCCTCGTCCCGCAACGCCTCGTCCGTGAATTCGATTTTCCGAGGGATCTTGTACGACACGAGGCGCTCGGCAACGAACGACTTGAGGTCCTCCTCGGAGACTTCATTCGGATCGGCCTCGACAACGGCGTGGACGACGTTTCCCCGGTCGTCGTCTGGCAGGCCGAACACGGCGACGGAGCGCACGAGCGGATGCTCCTGGATCGCCGCCTCGACCTCCGCGGGGTAGATGTTCGTTCCGCCGGAAAGAATCATGTCGGCTGCTCTGTCGCCGAGATACAAGTAGCCGTCCTCGTCGAGGCGGCCCATGTCGCCGAGCGATTCCCATCCGCCGTCACGTCGGCGCGCCGTCGCCCCGACATAGCGATACGTCGCGTTGTCCGTCGGGGCTGCGCAGCCACACCTCACCCATCTCGTCCGCCCCCACCTCGTTCCCATTGTGGTCCGTGATGCTCACAGTGCCTGGTATAGGTCGACCGACCGAGCCGGGATGGTCGAGCCATTCCTGTCCCGTGATCACCGTCGCAGTCTGGGCCTCCGTCCCTGCGTACAACTCGAAGATCCGTTCCGGACCGAGCCAGTCGATCCACACCTGCTTGAGCCACACAGGGCACGGCTCGGCGAGATGCCAGATCGTCTGCAGACTGGAGAGATCGAACGAGAGACGAGTGCTCTCGGGCAGGCGCCAGATGCGCTTCATCATCGTAGGAACGAGATAGACCATGTCGGCGTGATGGTCCTGGATCGCCGCCAAAGTGGCCTCGGCGTCGAAACGCGGCAACAGGACAAGATGGTTGCCGGCGAGCAAAGCTCGACTCGCCCACACCGCTGGACCGTTGTGATAGAGCGGACCCGGCATCACCATGCAGCCATTCGAGCGAATCAGCAACATCGGATCGGCTTCATCGTCGATGACCGCCGGGTCAGCAGACACGATGAGCTTTGGGCGACCCGTCGACCCGCCCGACGTCGGCGCTTTCCACGCGGGCGAAGCGAGGGCCACATCGTCGAGGTCCGGCAGGTCGATCTCAGCGTGATCCTCTGTGGGTGCGTAACCAACGGGCAACGACAAACGGCCAGCGATCGATCCCGCCGATACACCGAGCACGAGGCGCGAGTCGGCGAGTTCCACGATCGCGTCCAGTTCCCTGCTCGGCAGTCGCGCCGACACCGGCTGCGGTATCGCACCGATCCGCCACAACGCGTGCTGTGCCACGAACCAGTCGACGGAGTTCGGCAATGCAATCGTCACCATGTCGCCACGCTCCACGCCACGAGCAATCAGATCGCGCGCGAGACGATCACTACTCGTCTCGAGCTGGGAACGGGTCAGTGTGTCGCCGCCGCAAGTCACCGCTGGTCGGTCAGGCGCCGCGACAGCGTGTGCGTGGAGTAGAGCGCTGAAGGTGACCAATGCCATGTTTCAGCGCCTACCTACCCGCCGACGAAGCGAGTGCTGTCGCTTTCAAGATGGGCTCGTAGTCGGCAGGAATGGGCGCGGTTCGAGTCCCGCATGAACGAGCTGCGAACGGATGCGGCGAGCCATCTCGACCGCACCCGGCGTGTCGCCGTGGACGCAGATCGAGTGGGCAGCGAGTTCGATGGGGTCGCCGCCGACGACCGCCATCCGCCCATGCTCGACGAAGTCGATCAGCCGTTGCGCCGCCCGGTCGGCGTCGTGGATCACCGCGCCGGGCTGGCTTCGCGGAACGAGCAGGCCGTTGGGTTGATAGGCGCGGTCCGCGAAGATCTCGGAGTACACCTCGACCCCGGCGGCGCGGGCGACGAGTTCGAGTTGCGTCCCGGAGATGGCGAGGATCGCCAGAGCTGGGAACGCCGTGCGAACGGCGTCGACGACACCCGCGGCGACATCAGCGTCTGACGCCGCGAGGTTGCCGAGCGCGCCGTGTGGTTTGACGTACCGCACTTCCGTTCCGGCGAGCCGGGCGATCGCCGCGAGAGCGCCGACCTGGGCGACCACCATTCGCCCGATCTCGTCAGGCCGCATGGGGATGATGCGTCGGCCAAAGCCCTCACGGTCGGCGTAGGCGGGGTGAGCACCGATGACGACGCCGTGTTCGGCGGCGGTACGACAGGTGGCGTACATCGTCTCGGGATCGCCGGCGTGTCCGCCACAGGCAACGTTGGCGCTGCTGACCACCGACAGCATCGCCGCATCGTCACCCATCGCCCACGGCCCGAACCCCTCACCGAGGTCCGAGTTCAAATCGATCGTTTGCACGGTCAGGTCCTTTCGCTGGTTGCCATCTCAGTAAACGATGTTCTCGATCAACGGTCGATGGTCGCGCACCCGATCCCATCCGAGCGGTGCCAGGTCGATCGTGTCATACCGACCGGCGGTGATCATCTCGGCGATGCCACGGCCGGCAGCAGGAGCGTGCATCACACCATGCCCTGAGAACCCGGTGGCAAACATCAGATTGCCGTAATAGTCGTGGGGACCGATGACAGCATTGTGGTCGAGCAGGTTCACCTCGTAGTGGCCGGCCCACGAGCGTCGTAACCGGAGTTGGTCCATGGCCGGCACTCGTTGGACGAGAAACGGCCAATAGACGTCCTCGAACAGGTCGCGATGAGGTTCGAAATCGTCGTCGGCGTCGTGGTCGTCTTCGGCGGCGGGCTGGATGCCGCCGATGAACCCGTCGCCTTCGGGTCGCACCCAGATGCCCGACGTGTCGAACAGCATCGGAAAGCCGTCGCGCGCCACGGGCGCCTCGAAGTTGAAGACGGACCGCTTCCTCGGTACGACGGGTAGATCGATGCCGACGAGCGCCGCGAGCCTCCCCGACAGAGCGCCGGCAGCGAGTACGCACGTGTCGCAGGCGACTGCTTCGCCGGACGCGAGCCGAACTGCCGTCACGGCGTCGCCCGTGGTGTCGAATCCGGTGACGGGTGCTTCCAGGTACTCCACTCCGAGTCGTCGGGCGGCGCGCTTGACGAGCGACAGCAGGCTCCACGCATCGAACCATCCCTCGCCCGACGTGCCGAACGTACCGATGCCGACACCGCCGAATTCGAGCTGCGGGAACCGGACGGCCAGTTCCTTCCGCGTGAAAACCGCAACGTCGGCACCATGGCTTCGTTGCATCTCGGCAGCGGCTGCACGCTCGTCGACCTGATCGGGTGTTGCCAGGATCAGGTACCCGGACTCGACGTAGTCGATGCGCGCGCCTTCCTCACACAGCTGCGTCCCGAGATTTCGGAACAACTCCACCGCGTACAGGCTCATCGCGATGCATACGGGCGTGCCGAACTGCGTACGGATCGACGCCGCAGACAGCGCGGTCGAGGACCGCTCGTAGGACATGTCCTTGTCGATCACGGTGATCGGGCCGGTGTGACCGGCGCGGCGGAGCTCCCACGCACAGAAGCTGCCGACGATCGCGCCGCCGACGATGACGACTTTCATGGCTGTACTTCTAGTTCGGCCATCAGCCCGATCTCTCGCTGGTCAGACTCGAAATCGCCGCGCACATGTTTCGCTTGCGTTCCTCGAGGGGACATAAGCAGTGGGATTCCCCGCGAACGGAGCGCAACGTGCATGATCGATCGGACAGAGACGTGGATCATTCACTCGTATCGCGCCTCCTGTGACGGGGGCTGATCGGCCAAGTTCGAAAGAAGCCGGCGGGCGCTCCGTGGCTGCAAACGGATCGAGGTCGACACGCTGGCTCGTCGTTGTGGCATTGATGCTCATTGGTGGCCTCGTCGGGTCGGTCGTGGCAGCGAGGGCGGTGGCGCGTCGCGACTCAGAGGAGTCGCGCGCCGCGTTCATATCGTCGTCCGTGGAGATCGCGTCGACACTGCGGCTGGCGATCCAGAACGAGCAGTCGTTGCTCGTGAATGCTTCGGCATTCTTCCTCGACCATCCGCAGGCATCGAATGCGGACTTCGTTCGGTGGACAACTGCAGTGGACGCATTCGGCCGATACCCCGAGCTCCCGCGGAGCAGCCCTTCTGGTAGTTGTCGACGCCGGCGATGTCCCGACATTCGCTGCCAGGCTTGCGGCCGATCCTGGCGAGCTGACGATCCCCTCTACCGGGCTTGAAATTGTTCCTCCCGGTGCTCGATCGCTGTATTGCTTCATCGAGGTGCAACAGAGTCGTTCGAGCGAAGCCGTCGTTCAATCGGCGGGTATCGATTTCTGCGCCGACCCTGCCGCTCGCGACAGCGTCCTGTCCGCCAGGGACTCCGGCGTGGGCACATACGATCCCGTCCCCGCACAGTTCGGCGGCGGGCTCTCGGTCCAGGTTCCGATCTATTCCAAGGTCGAAGTGGCCAAGACGGTTGCGGCACGTCAGGCCGCGTACATCGGCCAGCTGGCCGTGCAGCTCGACCCGGCACTCCTATTGACCACGGCATTGCAAGACCACGCCGGGATCGCGGTCACGCTCCACTATCGCGATGCGATCTCGGCTGCAGACTTCGCCAGTGGAGCGATTTCGGGCAACACGCAAACGACGACGATCGATTTCGACAACGGCTGGACGACACAAACATTCGCGGTCGCGCCGGCCGAGGGGCTGTTCGCGAGCACACGAGCGGTCCTACTCTTTCTCGCCGGCTTGATTCTGACCGGCGTGCTGGCGGCCTTTGTCTTCGTGTTGGCGACGGGGCGGTCCCGGGCGATGCGACTGGTCGTCGAACGGACCGGCGAACTGCAATACCAGGCATTGCACGACACGCTCACTGGCCTCCCCAACCGTGCGCTGATCATGGATCGCATCGAGCAGCTCCTGGCCCGTAACCGCCGCCACGGAACTAGTGGCGCGGCCCTGTTCGTCGATCTCGACGACTTCAAGAACGTCAATGACACCCTCGGACACGAGGCGGGTGACCGCTTGCTGATGGCCGTGGCAACGCGGTTGTCGAGTGCGCTGCGAGACGCGGACACGATCGGCAGGATGGGCGGCGACGAATTCGTTGTCCTCATCGACGGAGCATCCCTGCAGGTCGCACCGGAATTGGTCGCCGAACGCCTCCTCGAAGTGATGCGCCAGCCGTTCGAACTTGCCGGCGCATCGATGCCGTTGACTGTCAACACCAGTGTCGGCATCGCGATCGGTGATCGAGCGAACCCGGGCGATCTGTTCCGCGACGCAGACGTCGCGCTGTATCAGGCCAAAGCTGCCGGGAAGAACCGATACGAGGTGTTTCACGCCGAGATGCAGAGCGAGATTCTGCGACGTGTCGAGCTCGAGTTCGATCTGCGATCAGCCATCGAACATCACCAATTTCGACTGGTCTATCAACCGATCTACAACCTTGAAGATCTCACCATCATCGGCGTCGAAGCGTTGCTGCGCTGGGATCATCCCACCAGAGGAGTCATCCAACCTGACGCGTTCATCCCCATGCTCGAACAGACCGGACAGATCCATGAGGTGGGACGTTGGGTGCTACTTCATGCGTGCGAGCAGATGGCGGCGTGGCACAACCGCGGAAACACTCTCGACATCTCCATCAACGTGTCCGGCCGCCAACTCGACTCTGACGGAATTGTCGGCGACATCGAGAACGCATTGATCGTCAGCGGGCTCGATCCCAGCACTTTGATCATCGAGATCACGGAAACCGCGTTGATGCGCAACACGGTCGAGACCGCCCGCCGACTTCGCGAACTGAAGCGCCTCGGCATCAGAATCGCCATCGACGACTTCGGCACCGGCTATTCGTCCCTGGCCTATCTGCAGCAGTTTCCTGTCGATTGCCTCAAGATCGATCGAATGTTCACCAGCGCCATCAACTCCTCACCAGAGTCCAAAGCGCTCATCAGCACACTCGTCCAACTCGGCAAGGACCTGGGCCTGCGCACACTCGCCGAAGGTGTCGAAACCACTGACGAAATGGACCACCTCCGAAGCGAAAACGTCAACGAAGCCCAAGGCTTCCTCCTGTCACACCCGTTGGACCCGGAGACACTCGAAACCAAACTTCTCCAGCTCTCTCGACCGGCGCAACAGACAACATAGAGAATGCAAAGGCCGTCAGCTCGGGTTGTGGGCTGCTGGTTGGACGTACGGTGACCGGGGAACCCTCCAGTCTTCACGTGGCCGCGAAAGGAGCGAGCAGATGGAACCCACGTCCGGGCTTGATCCTCGGGCCGCCAAGCTTGGCTTGCGGCTGACACTGATCGTGATTGCGGTAGTCCTCGTCGCGATCCCATTCGGGATCCTGCTGCTCGAGGTGTTGTTCAAAGGCCCGTTGACGCGTGTCGATCAGCACATCGCTGACCGGCAGAACGCTGACAACCTGCGCGACGGCGACCGCGTGCAGATCGCCCAGGTCGTGACGCATCTCGGATCGACAGTTGTACTCGCCGCCATCGTTGTCGCTGTCGCTGTGTTCCTGGCGGTCGTTCATCGCCGCCGCCGACAGGCGTTGTTCTTGGTGACGACCGCCGTGCTCGGCGTGATCACCAACAACATCATCAAGGCCGTGGTTGGTCGCAGCCGCCCGCATTTCACGGAAGCGGTCGCCCACGCGTTCGGGAAGAGCTTCCCGTCTGGTCACGCGATGAACTCGACCGTCGTCTACGGGTCGCTGCTTCTGCTGGCCTGGCCGCAACTGCACAGCGTCGCCCGTCGGTGGATCGCGGCGACGAGCACCGTTGTTGTTGTCGTGTCGATCGCGGCGTCGCGCGTCGCTCTCAATGTTCACTTCGTCTCGGATGTCGTCGCCGGGATCGTGCTCGGCGCCGCGTTCGTGTTGGCATCCGCGGCAGCATTCAAGGCGTGGGAACATGACGGGGGGCGCCTGCCGCGCGCGATCGAGGAGGCACCAACACTCGGCGAAGGCACCGGACACGCGAGCAGGGTCTAGCGCTGCGCGCAGTCGAGGCGATTTGAGATGTGCGGCCGGCTCAGTCGAGCCCGACGGCGGAGTAGACGAGCGTGGTGAAGTGCTCGAGCTTTGTTGTGCATGTGTCGAGGTGTTGTTGAATCTCGCTCTCGTCGACGGAGTCGAACACGTCGCGGGCGCGGAGTTCGCGGTGCCAGCGTCGGAGTCGGTCGACGTTCTGCTCCTCTTCGTCGAGTTCGGCGAGAGTGAACTTCTCGTTGCGGACTTCCTTGTCCAGTTCCGCCACACACTTGCCGCACTCCGAGACGAACTCGGCCCACTCCGCTCGGCGCGCCTCGTCGTACAGGCCGCGGATTCGTTGTGCTGTGATCTCGTCGGCAGCCCCCGACTTGAGTGCCAGCACTTCACCTTCGTGCTCAGCGACCAGTGCGATGATCCTGTCGACGAATCCGGCGAAGGGTGGCGCGTCGGGCAGCGCCCAGCTCCCTTGGCCGAGTTGTACGGCCCCGACGCGGCGTAGCTCGCGCCATACGGCCACGCGGTGCCGCGACGGCTCGGATGGCACTCGAACGATCAACACCGTCCATGCTTCTCTCGGCTCGACGCGCGGAGTCATGTAACACACGTTACAATCACTGAGTACATGCTTCTGCACTGGTTGTTGATCGCTGCATTCTTCATCGTTCTCTCGTGGGTCGTGATGATCGTGCTCGCCAAGCGGCTCCCACCCGGCCTGACGAAGGACCTCGCATCGGTGCTGCCAGCTTGCGTGACCACGGCGCGTCGGCTGCGCAAGGATCCTCGTGTGCCGAGATCGGTGAAGGTCGCGGTCGCGGTCGCTGCGTTGTGGGTGTTGTCGCCGATCGATTTGATTCCGGAGTTCTTGCCCGTGATCGGTCCTCTTGACGACATCGTGGTGGTCGCGCTCGCGTTGCGGTACGCCGCCCGCCGCGTTCCACCTGAGGCGTTGGTGGACGCGTGGCCGGCTGAGCGCCGGATCCTGGCGCGACTCGCCCCGGCGACGGCGTCAATCAGCCCTACGACTGGAATCCACTGATGGATGGCGGTCTCTTTCGATCGATCAACCGATTCGCCGATCGGACCAGCTGGGCGCATGGCCTGTTCCGCGCCAACGCGGGCTATGGCGTCGTGCTCTTCGCCGTGCTGCTCGTTGTCGCCTACCTCGACGGACGTCAGCACAACGACCTGACGGCTGTGGCGGGCACCGTGTGGGCGGCGCTCGCCGCGCTGGTGGCACTCGGCGTCGGGCAGATCGTCGGCGGCGCGATCGACCGCGCCCGACCGTACGAGACGATGACCAATGTCCATCTCCTCGTTGACAAGACCACGGACTTCTCGTTCCCCAGTGATCATGCGACGGTCGCCGGCGCCGTGGCCGTCGGGTTGCTGTTCGCCAACCGACGTTGGGGACTCGTCGCCTCCGTGCTTGCGGTGTTGATGGCCTTCACGCGGGTGTACGTCGGCGCCCACTATCCGGGCGACGTGGTCGCCGGCCTCGCGCTTGGCGGGTTCATATCGACAATCGGGTGGTTCGCGATCGTTCCCATGCTTCGCCGTGTCGCTGAGTGGCTGACCGGCACCTCGCTTCGGCGTTTGGTGACCAACCTCGACCCTGTGTCTACGAGCGTCGGCTAGACAGAGAATCCGGGAAGCCTGCGCTGCTCGGAAAGCCATCGAATCGAGCTGCCTGACTGCGACGGGAATATACCCCAGGGGGGTATCGTTGAACGGCGGCGAGGAGGTCGACATGAACCAAGCCCACCGCCAGTCTGGAGCGGCTTTCGACCAACACGCCGCGCACACCGGTCGGAACGTTGGCCACTCTGCGGCATCCGGCCACGCCCACACCGACCATGCGGGTCACGACAAGCACGCCGGTCACGACCCGGAGATGTTCCGGCGCCGGTTCTGGCTGACCCTGGCGCTCACGATCCCACTCGTCGTCACGAGCGAAATGGTGATGGATTGGTTCAACTACTCGGTCGACCTTCCGTTGATGAATTGGTACGGCCCGGTGCTCGGCTCGATCGTGTTCTGGTGGGGCGGATGGCCGTTCCTCGCCGGCGGAGTCGCCGAGGTCCGCGACCGTCGGCCAGGGATGATGTTGCTGATCACGATGGCGATCAGCGTCGCCTACGTCGCCTCGATGGCGACAAGCCTCGATTGGCTCGACCTCGAGTTCTGGTGGGAGCTGGCGGCGCTGGTGACGATCATGCTGCTCGGCCATTGGCAGGAGATGAAAGCGATCGGCCAGGCGCAGAACGCGCTCGCCGCCCTCGCGGCATTGCTGCCCGACGAAGCCGACCTCGTCGACGGCGACACGATCCGACACAGTTCCCGCGTCAGAGCTGCACGTCGGCGACATCGTCTTGGTCCGACCTGGCGCGCGAGTACCCGCCGACGGAACGATCGTCGACGGCAGCGCCGAGCTCGACGAGTCGATGATCACTGGCGAGTCCACGCCCGTCATCCGATCATCCGGCGGCCGTGTCGTTGCCGGCACGGTGTCGACAGACAGCTCGATCCGGGTGCGTGTCGACGCCGTCGGCGACGACACCGCGCTGGCGGGAATCCAGCGGCTCGTCGCCGACGCCCAAGCCAGCCAAAGTCGAGCTCAAGTGCTCGCCGACCGCTTCGCCGCGCTGTTGTTCTACGTTGCTGTCGCCGCTGCGATCGTCACCTTCGTCGTGTGGTGGGCGATCGGCGATCTCGACACCGCAATCACCAGCACGGTCACGGTGTTGGTGATCGCCTGCCCCCACGCCCTCGGGCTTGCCATCCCGCTCGTGATCGCGATCTCGACCGCAGTGTCGGCCAAGGCCGGGATCCTCGTCAAGGACCGGCTCGCCCTCGAACGGATGCGCTCGATCGACACCGTGCTGTTCGACAAGACCGGCACCCTCACCAAAGGCGCCCACGCCGTTACTGGCGTCGCCGGGACCGACTCGTTCGACAACGACCGCGTGCTGCGCATCGCTGCAGCGGTCGAAGCAGAAAGCGAACATCCCCTCGCCCGGGCGATCGTCAGCGCCGCCGGCGGCAACGACGTTCCCGAGGCGACCAACTTCCGGTCGATCACCGGGCGCGGGGTCACCGCCGAGATCGACGGCACCGCCTACGCCGTCGGCGGCCCGGCGCTGCTCCGCCAACGCCGGCTCGACATCCCCGAATTGCTCCGCGACACCGTCAGTGAATGGGAGCAGCGTGGCGCCTCGGTGCTCTACCTCGCCAACCACAGTCACATCGTCGGCGCTATGGCACTCGAGGACGAGATCCGGCCCGAAGCCCGCCAAGCCGTCGCCGAGCTACGCCGAGATGGGTGTCGACGTGGCAATGATCACCGGCGACGCTCGCCAGGTCGCCGAAGCCGTCGGCCGCGACCTCGGCATCGACGATGTGTTCGCCGAAGTCCTCCCCGAAGACAAGGACCAAGCCGTGCATCGCACTCCAACAGCGCGGCAAGACCGTTGCCATGGTCGGCGACGGTGTCAACGATGCACCCGCGCTCGCCCGCGCCGACGTCGGCTTGGCGATCGGTGCTGGCACTGACGTCGCTATCGAGTCGGCCGGTGTGGTGCTCGCCTCCAGCGACCCGCGAGGTGTCGCGAGTGTGATCCGTCTCTCACGGGCCAGCTACCGCAAGATGACCCAGAACCTGGCGTGGGCCGCCGGTTACAACATCGTCGCCATCCCTCTCGCCGCCGGAGCGTTCGCGTGGGCCGGAGTGACGCTATCGCCCGCTATTGGCGCTGTGCTGATGAGCCTGTCAACCATCGTCGTCGCCCTCAACGCCCAACTCTTACGCCGGGTTCAACTCCGGCCCGACACCATCGAGTCCGTGGCAGATCCACGACGCGTATGCATCGTGCCAATCTGAACCGGTGGCGACGGAGGCGAGTGGCGAAACTTCATTGCCGACAGGTCACGCTCGGTGCGTTCGCTTGGGAACCTTTGCCGAGTGTCCCCTATGCGGCGGCCAATTACATGCCGAGCATGCCCATTTCAAATGTGCTGCTACCTACGCGACGAACGCGGGCTGCCTACGATCCGATGGTGCCTACGCCGAGTCCGACGAGCAGGACAACACGAGTTGGGGAACCAAGGCGGATGGGTTCGTGACAGCGCGCAATATTCCGACTCCGGACGGTTGCGTCGAGCGAGATTCGGCAATGGAGGCGCATGGCACGCATCATCATCACCGGTTCGGCTGACGGGCTCGGTCGAGCCGCGGCTGAGACATTGCTCAGCGATGGGCACGAGGTCATCGTTCACGCTCGCAGCGCCAAGCGGCTGGCGGCCGTGAACGAGCTCATTGGTCGGGGCGCGTCCGCCGTCGTCGGGGATCTCGCCGACCTGGACGAGACGCGAGGTGTGGCCGACCAGGTCAACCAGCTCGGCCGGGTTGATGCCGTGATTCACAACGCAGGCGTTTACAGCGGTCGACAGGTCATGCCGGTCAACATCGTGGCACCGTACCTGTTGACCGCGCTCATCGATCGCCCGCGCCGGCTCGTCTACCTCAGCAGCGGCATGCATCACGGCGGACGAGACGACGTGTCCGGTGTGGACTGGAGCGGAAGGCGCGGGAGCAACTCGTACTCGGACAGCAAACTGTTCGTCACCACCCTCGCCCTCGCGGTCGCTCGCATCTGGCCGGACGTGTACAGCAACGCCGTCGACCCCGGCTGGGTCCCCACAAAAATGGGCGGCGCCGGCGCTCCCGACGACTTCCGGCTCGGCCACCTCACCCAAGAATGGCTGGCGAGCAGTGACGAATCCGAGGCGCTCAGCAGCGGCGGATACTGGTACCACCAGCGACTCGGCACCCCACACCGGGCCGCCACCGACACGCATTTTCAAGACAGCCTGCTCGATGCATTGGCCCGCTTCACCGCTACTCCACTGACCTGACACTCCGCAGCCTCGGCGTCGATGCCACGGGCAGCGAGTTCGGACAGCGTGACGCCCATGGATTGCACCTGTATGACGAGGTGGCTGAGGCGATTGCCGCCGACCGGTGGCACACCCCAGGCTCGTGAACCAACTCGATGGCGACGAACTCATCCCCAGGGAGCTTGATCATGGTCAAATGCCCGATATCGGTGTCCGGGACCTCGCCGACAACTTCATATCCGAGCGCGGTATCGAACGCGAGCGAGCGATCCAGGTCGGTGACCCGTAGCCCGAAGTGCAAGGTTCTCATCGGACCTGCTCGGCGCTGACTCATGTCAACAGCTTCCCATGGGTCGGACACTGTCCCGGGTTCATCGACACCGACATGATCGGGCGACTCTTCGACGACCCGGACGCTACAGCTGCCGTCGTCCGAGACCAGGAGCCGATCGGCCGAATGGGCAGACCCGACGAGATCGCCGCCGCCGTCCTGTGGCTGTGCGCCAACGAAACAGCGTTCACAATCGGCCACGCACTCGTCATGGACGGGGGCCAAACCGTCTAAGACGCGTCTGCGACCGGGCCCTTGATCTTCGTGCCATCGATGAGGACGAATGCCATCTTGCAATCTCGGTCGCTGCGGTTGGACCACGAGTGGCTGGTGGCTCGTTGGATGAGCACATCGCCACGCTTCATCAGCGTCTCGCCTTCGTCCATCATCGCCCAGATCTCGCCGTCAAGAACGATCGCGTAGTCGAGGGTTGGTGTGGTGTGGAAGAAGAAGTGGCGATTGTTCGGCGTTTGGTGACCCTCGCCGGGAACGATCGTGGCGAGAAACTTGGCCATTGCCTCCATGTCGTATTCGGTGTCGGGCGGGAAGTCGACGATCCTCAGGATCGTTCCGTTCGGCGAGGGCGCCGCGGTGAAGAAGCGGCCGGCCGGCGCGGGGTCGTCACCATCGACGACGGCGGGTGTCGTGTCGGTCGCCCACATCACCTGCGCAACATTCGGCGAGTGCTCGGACTGGTAGCGGTGCGGGGCAATCCCGTCCTCGAGGATGATCGAGCGACCGTGCGGCGTCGTGGCCGGTGACGATGCGCCGTGTCCGTCCCCGGGTGGAGGCGGAGCGGCGGATCGGCAGGTTGCGGGCGAGCCACTCCTTCATCAGTGCGTCGAGCAGCGGCTCGGGTTCAGCGAACGGGAAGTGATCACCCCGAAGTATCGCCAGTTCAGGAACACCCTCCGCCCGGCGAAAGATCTCCAACGCCTCGGAGGTGGGCGTCACGCTGTCGTTCGCGCCGTGGTAGATGAGCAGAGGCCGCGGGGCGATTCGACCGATCACGTCGTCTGGGCTGAAGTCGTAGATGCTCTGGGCTGTGTCGACCGGGAAGTCCATGATCCGGTCGGCGGGTAGCAGCGGACGGAGATGTTCCGGAACCGGGACGATGTCCCAGCGTTTGACCATCAGTGTCTCACCGGTCTGCTCGCGAAGCTGGCGGCCGCTTTCGAGGATGTCGAGGAATCGTTTCCACTCCCCTGGGCCGGGGTGTTGGCCCTGCAGCTTGCGTGCTCCGTTGCCCCATCCGCCGACTGAGATGACCGCGGCGACGCGCACATCGATGCCACCGGTGTACAGCGCGACGGCGCCGCCGAAGCTCTGGCCGCTGACGGCAATCGCGTTCGGGTCGATGTACGGCTGGGTCGCCAGCCAGGTGAGCGCTGACTGGGTGTCGACTACTTGGTCGTGGCAGAGAACGTGGCCGCGAACGCCGCCGCTTTCTCCGCACCCGCGCATGTCGAATCGGAACGCCACATACCCGAACGACTCGTACAGGCCCGCCTCGCCGACGTGGGTCGGCCCGTCCTTGCTGCCGCCGAAGCCATGCAGAACGATGATCGCGGGTCGGCGCTCGCCGTCGCACAGCCCGTCGGGGACGTGGACGACCCCGGTCAGCGTCAGGCCGTCCGATTCGAAAGTGACGTGGTGCTGCATCAGAACGGCCCCGCGAGAAAGGCGTGGGTCTCGCCCATGAGCTTCGACATCAGCGAGCGGTCGTAGTCGGCCATCTGCTCCCACCGGCAGATCTGCAGCGATGCGTCGTAGACCTGTTTGACCCTCGGGAAGCGACAAGCGCTGAACTCGTCGAGCACGTCGGGGACCGGTCGGCCGCTCGCGACGAGGCGTGAGAGGACGACCGCATCTTCGAGGGCGAGACCGCCGCCCGACGTCATCTGCGGGGTCAACGAGTGAGCGGCATCGCCGATCAGCACGAACCCGCCCGCGGTGCCACGGGGTGGGCATCAACACGACGTCGAACGGCCGATAGGTCAGGTTGCCCTCGGGAATCGCTTCGGCGGCAGCACGCATCAGCGGTGCTGTGAACGCAGCAAGCCGTTCGGCCATCAACTCGGGCAGCTGGTCGTCGAGCATCCGGACCCGTTCGATGGCGTTCTCGAGAATGAAGACGTAACACAATTCGTCTGAGAGCGGGATCGCCCCAGCGGCCTGGCCCGCCTGGTTGCGCATCAACACGAGTCCGTGGAGGTGTTCCGGGCGCGGGAACGTGATACGCCAGACGCCTTGGCCGACGTACTCGGGCGCGCATTCTGCGCCGAACATCGCAGCGCGTGTCGACGAGTACGTGCCGTCCGCGGCAACGACGAGGTCGGCCCGGAGTTGTTCGCCTGTGGAGAGCGTCACGTCCGCCCCCGCGTCGTCCTGATCGATCGACGTCACGGTGCACTCGTAACGGAGACGGGCTCCGGCACGCGCCGCCCCGTCCGCAAGCACCGCGTGGAGCTGTGCTCGGAGGATGCCGAACGATGCCGGTCGATCGGCGCGGAAGCTGCGTGGCGCTCGGTCGCTGATCATCACGTTGCCATCACCGTCAACGATGTCGATCGTGTCGAACCCATACCCCGCGTCGAGACATGGGTCCGCAAGGTTCAACTCACCAAGAGCTCGTAGGGCGTTGCCGAGAAGGCTGATGCCGGCCCCCGTGCGCTCCTTCGGAGCATCAGCTTCGATGACGTCGACCTCGACGCCTTGACGGGCGAGGCCGACTGCTGTTGACAGGCCGGCGATTCCAGCGCCGATCACGACAACGCGCATCAGTGAGCTCCTCGACCGACGGGACTGAATCGATCACCTGTGTGTGCGGGCACCGTGCCGTCGGGGAGATCGGTGGTGTCGAACGTGACGTTCCATTCGACCTCCTCCGGCAGGAACGGCAGGATCTGGCTGGTCCACATGAAGCCGCCGAAGGAACGCTCCCAACGTCGCGGCACCCAGTTGTCGTCGAGGTAGTCGGTATCGGCGCCGTACTCCGCCATACCACCACACGGAGCGAACAGGTAGCAGAACATCGCCGACGCGATGCGGTGGCGACCCGGCCCGCCGAACGGGTTGCTCCATCCGCGCCGCGCCATGTAATTCCAGCCGGCGAACAGCTCGTCGACGTCTTCGACGCCGTAGCAGACGTGATCGAAGCCCGTGCGATGCGGTGGCGGGCCGAGCACGTCGAACTGCTGGAAGTAGACCACGTGGTGCTGGCTCGTGCCGGGCGAACGGCCGAAGATGCCGGCGTCGATCTGGTAGTCGCTCAACTTGAAGCCCAGGCGATCGCGGAAGAACGCCCACGAGTCCTCGAAGTTCTGTACCCGCCACACGACGTGGTTGATGGTCTTCGGGCGGGCCTTGACCCGCCAGCGTCGGTGCTGGTTCAGCCGCTTGACGTTGTCGGAGGCGTTGACCGGGTCGGGCGAGTACACCACCTGTGTGCGCTGCCACACTCGTACACCGAGCGGGATACCGCAATCGGAGGTGAAGTGGATCGTCCCGTCGTCGTCTCGTCGCACCTCACGGTCAACGGCGAGAGAGGCGGCCAGCGTGTCCAGCTCGCCGAGTGAGGTGATCCCGAAGATCGTCTCGCGTACGCCGTTGCCGTCGTAGTGCGGTGCCGGGAGTGACGGATCGTCGGAGCGCCGGATGATCACCCGCGAGCCTTCCTCGAGCCGGTACACAGCCTCGGTGTCGGTGCGCGATTGCAGCGTGAGCCCGAAGTCGTCGTAGAACGCGACGGCGGCGTCGATGTCGTCCGTGCCGTAGACAACGCTTTCAATTGACCCGATAGGCATGTCAGTCCTCCTTGGGCTGGTATGTGGTCGAAACGAAATCGTCAAAGCTGCACGCGATATCGGGGAGCAGGCCCTGCGCAGAGCGGAGCTCGCGCAACACCTCGAACCCGTCGCGTGAAACGGTCATTGCGCCGGCACCGCACATCGCGAGCTGCATTCGGGCCGCATCGTGGGTCAGGCCGGTCGCCGTCAACGCCTTGACGCCGGGCTCCGGATGATCGGCGAGCCAGCTGCGACCGGCGGCCAGCGCGTCGAGATATGCGCCCACCGCATCACCGATCTCACCGGCGCGACGTTGCAGCATCACGACGACGAGACCCGGGTAGCTCGGGTACAGGTCCTCCACGGCAGTCGCCCGGCACAACCCGGCGTCGGCGGATGCGCGGGCGACGAACGGGGCGAGCAATGCGACATCACCATCACCGGCGGCCAGCGCTGCCAGCCGCTCGTTGACTCCGCCGGCGGCACTGATCTCCATCTGGCCGCGTGCGATACCGAGCGACTCGACGACCGCGACGAGAGCGATGCCGAAGCCGCTGGACGGTGAATCGACGACGAGGCGCGGACGTTCGAGAGCTGCGAGCTCCGCCATCGAACTGAGGCCAGCCGCGAGATAGACCGGCAGCGACGTCGTTCGTTCGATCTGGGCGATCGCCTTGAAGTCCGACTGTCCGGACTGGTTCCATGCGAACAGGTTGTCGAGCGCCGTGACAGCTACGTCAGCGTCGCCGTCGAGCAGCGCCGAGCGTTGATCAAGCGACGAACGTGTGAACGTTGTGCGCACCTCGAGGTCGTGTGCGCGGAATGCGCCGATTGTCTCCGCAGCGATCATCGCCGCATACGGCAGGAAGATGTTCTGGACGAGTTCGCATCACGGTGCGCCGACACAGTGGTTGCGCTGGGCGCCGAGTCCGGTGATGGATGCGTCGATGACATCGCCGTCGCGCAGGAATCGCCCGTAGTGCGTGCCGTTCCCGGCTGGGGATCCTGTCGAGATCAGATCGCCTGGCCACAGCTCGGCGTACGTCGAGACGTACTCGATCTGTCGGGCGATGTCGAAGATCATGTCGCTCGTCGACTCGTCCTGCATCACCTGCCCGTTGAGCGTCAACATGATCCGCAAGTCGTGGGGGTCGGCGACGAACTCCGCTGGCACCAGCAACGGGCCGAAGGGACAGAAGCAGGGCTGCGACTTCCCTCGCAGCCAGTCGGTGCCGAGCATCGCGTAGTCGGTCCGCGGGATGAGGTCTCGTGCGGAGACGTCGTTGACGATCACATAGCCGGCGACGTGGCCCATCGCCGTCGAACGGTGGATGTTGCGCCCGCCGCGTCCGATGACGACGCCGAGCTCCAACTCCCAATCGGGCTTCGCGGTCGTGGGGGGCAACACCAAATCGTCGAACGCACCGATGATCGACGACGGCGCCTTCAGGAACGAGTACGGCTCGCCGTTCGCGGCACGCTCGTCCATCATCTGCTCCGCCCATTGGCGGAGTTCGTTGCCGCTCAGACCTTCCGGCCCGACGTTCTGGTCGATCGTCAGGTCGATCACGTGCTTGCGGTAGTTGGCCCCGGTGAAGAACAACTGGCGAGGAAGATCGACAGGGGCGTGCACTCGTAGGTCTTCCATCGGCACGCCCTCGTCGAAGGAAGCAACGTCGGCGGCACTTCGCACGCTGGGCAGGTTCGAGTCCCAGTCCTCCAACAGCGCCAGCACCGACGACGCGGTGTCCAGCCGTACTACCCGATCGTCACGGACAAGGCCGGCAAACCGCATGCCATCGTTCGCCGAGAAGGTACCGAGGGCGAAGGTCACGACGCGGGCACGGCTCTCACCGGCAGCCGGGCGAGGCCGTGAAGGGTGTTGTTGATGATCCACTCCGGTTCGCCCGTCAGCTCGAACCGCTCGACTCGATCGGCCAGTTCCGCGAACAACGTCTGGCCTTCCAACTTCGCGAGGTTGTGCCCGACGCACAGGTGGACACCACGGCCGAACGTGAGATGGTCGGCGTTGGGACGCTTGACGTCGAACCCGTCGGAGTCGGGGTATTGGCGTTCGTCACGATTCGCGCTGCCGTACATCATCAGGACCCGCGTGCCGGCCGGAACGCACTACCCCGTCGACGTCCTGATCCGAGGTGGCGACACGGGTGAAGTGCTGCACCGGGCGCGTGAAGACGGAGCACCTCGGCGAACGCCCCCGGAATCGAGCTGCGATCGTTGCGAACAATCTCCCATTGCTCGGGATGCGTGGCGAACAGGTACATCGCAGACGCCAGTGCGTTCACCGTCGTGTCGACCCCGGGCCACGTATAGGAGATCAGCAGCAACGGTTGGCCGGCTTCGACCAACTCGACACCGCGCCGCCCGGGGCACAGCGTCCCGGACCCAGCCATTCGCATGCACCGCTCGGCTATTTCACCGAACGCCTGCATCCCAGATCCGGTGCGACCGTTCGTCGCTCCCATCACGTTGAAAGCGGACTCGGCCAACTCCGGAAACACGTCGCGCTCGGCCTCGGGGATGCCTACGAGGTCGCTCACCACCGTCAGACTGAACGGCCGCGCCAAATCGGCGACCCCGTCGAACGACCCCATCGCCAGCACCCCATCGATGAGGTGGCGCGCAGTGTCGGCCATGGTCGCCGCCTCCGCGGTCAGCGAGGCAACCGAGAGTTGTGCCGCCAGCGGTGCTCGCCATACGTCGTGCTCGGGAGGGTCGGTCGACGTGATGTTCGGGGGAATCGCCGTGTTTGCCATCGACGAAGAACTGACGCCCTGTGCCGACGTGAAGTCCTGCCAGCGAGCCAACGCGGAGCGCACCTCCGCGAATCGTGGGAAGGCTGCGATGCCGTACCGATTCAGCCACACCACCGGACCGATGTCGCGCAGCTGCCGGTACGCCGGATACGGATCGCTCAGCACCTCATCGGACCACAGATCGAGATCGGTCGCCGGCATACCCGGCGGGTTCGTCGGAAGCGTCTCGTGCATCGGTTCGTCAGACATCACGTCCCCCTTTCGACTGATCGATGGTTGAATCTAGTCGCTGCGTATCGTAATGTCGAGACCTATGCATCGGTCAAGCGTCAGTTCGGAGAAACGATGACCACTACATCGCTGGCCGCTCAGGCGCTCCCTCGTCGGGCAGGACGACCGCGCAGTGAGACGACTCGCCACAGCATCCTTCGAGCGACGCTCCACCTGCTCGAGGACACGACCGTCCAGTCACTGACCATCGAGGCCATTGCCCGGGAGGCCGGCGTCGGCAAGGCGACGATCTACCGATGGTGGGATTCGAAGGCACTGGTCGTGATCGACGCGTTCGTCGAGCACCACATCGTCAGGACACCGATGTCCCGCGATCTTCCACCGGCCGAGGCGTTGGCGATTCACTTTTCGGCACTCGTGCGGGAGTACGCCGGATGGTCCGGCCGCATCGTCGCCCAGATCATCGCCGAGGGACAGTCCGACCCGACCGTGCTCCGCGAGTTCAGAGAGCGCTTCCACTACGGCCGGCGAGCCGTTGTCCGCGAGGTTCTCGAGCAATGGCGACGCGACGGCAGCATCCCCGCGCCGAGCGACATCGAGGTGCTCGCCGACCTGATCTACGCGCCGGTCTACATGCGGCTACTGCTCGGCCACTCACCGCTCGACGACGTCGTTCGCCCGCTCCCATCTCGCCTATGTGTACCGACTGCTCGGTGTGCAACTTCCGGCCATCGAGGACCTGACCAATGAAACGCTACGTCTCACAATCGGATCGGCGTGCACATGACTGACTCGCCCGTGTTCGTGTCGGGCGAGGCCGCCCGATCGGTCTTCCGGTGGGCAGATGCGATCGATGCGCTTCGAGTTGCATACGCGCACGAACAGCTCGTCGAAAGCGACTCCGCCGCGGTCGATCGCCGCCGAGGGATCGGCGTGGCTACGGGTGCTGCCGTCGATGCCGTCGTCGGGCAGATACTTCGGTGCGAAGCTGATGGGAAGCCCAGGGTCCACCACCCCACCGCAGGGTCGAGTACGTGATCGTGCTGTTCGATCGACAGACCGGCTCGATCGCCGCGTTCGTCGATGGAAACGTCATCACCGGCCTGCGCACGGCGGCGACATCGGCCGTCGCACTCGACCGCCTCGCACCACGGCGACCGCTTCACGTCGCCGTTCTGGGCAGCGGCTTCGAAGC
>CAVPUO010000015.1:0-137698 GCA_963708925.1 Ilumatobacteraceae bacterium
TCCGTACGTCGGCTTCACCCCGACCACGCCGCACAGCGCCGCCGGTTGGCGGATCGAGCCGCCCGTGTCGCTGCCGAGACTGAGCGACGAGAAGCCGGCGGCCACTGCCGCCGCACTACCGCCGCTGCTCCCGCCAGGCACCCGCGATGTGTCGTGCGGATTGCGGGTCGGCCCGAACGCAGAGTTCTCGGTGCTCGACCCCATCGCGAACTCGTCGAGGTTGGTCTTGCCGATCACGATCGCGCCCGCTGCCGCCAACTTGGTGACGATCGTCGCGTCGTACGGCGGCTTCCATCCTTCGAGGATCTTCGACGAGCAGGTCGTCGGCACACCACGCGTGCACATGTTGTCCTTCAACGCGATCGGCACACCGGCCAATGGCCCGGGATCGTTTCCCGCCGCGACCATTGCGTCCACCGACTCGGCAGCCGCTCGTGCCTGGTCGGCCATCACCAGGTTGAAGGCGTGGATCTCGGGCTCGCGGGCGGCGATCGCGGCGAGATGCTCCTCCACCACGTCGGCTGCCTTCAATGATCCGCTGCGCACCCCAGCGGCGATCTCGATTGCACTCGCCATCAGACGTCCAGGCCGATGATCGGCGGCACCCGAAAACGTCCGTGCTCCGCTTCCGGCGCCGCCGCGAGGACTTCGTCGCGATCGAGCCCCGGCGTTGATGACGTCCTCGCGGAACACGTTGGTCGAGCTCGTACGGCTGCGTCATCGGAGCGACATCGTCGAGATCGAGTGCATCGATGTCGGCGAAGTGCTCGAGCATGTCGGCCAACTGCGTCGTCGTGCGCTCGATCTCCGCCGTCGTGAGGTCGAGTCGGGCGAGCCGGGCGACCTTGGTGACGATCTCTGCAGAAATGCGGTCGGACACAGCCGTCGATGCTAGAGGGCAACGTGAGCCGGCACGCCTTCGAATACTCGAACGAGTGTTTCCGACGACGATTGCAGCACGGAAAGGTGAACCTGCTGGGGTGAGACGGCACGACGAAGTCGGGCTGGCTCACACACTCGTTCGAGCCGGCCGGGCCGCAAACACTCGGAAGGGGTTGGGCTACTTGGGTGGGGTGAGGGTGAGGGTGTAGGCGAACTTGAACTCGCCGGAGGGGAGTCGGTACTGGGGCAGCACGTCGGGGCCGCAACTGGCGGTGCCGAGACCGCGGTGGGCGACGTCGAGATGCACGACCAACTCGTCGCGCGGCCACAGGTCGGCCTCATTGGCGGCGACGAACAGGTCCTCGGCGCGGTAGTTGGTGGCCGACATGTGCAGCGCCACCGGCTGTAGCACGTCGACTCGCAGCACCTCACCAGTGATCGGGTCGGTGCATTCCAACCATCTGGTGTCGGTGCGCAGACCGAACTCCTGCGGCACGAGGTACGGCGGCAGATCAGGGTTTCCGCCCCACACACCCAGCATCGCGCTGGACTTGCGATCGGGGTAGTTCTCGTGTGGACCGCGCCCGAACCAACGCAGATCGCGGAAACGACCCGGGATCGAGAAGCGCACACCGACCCGCGGCAGATCGGCGAGCGAGTCGGGAACGCGCACACGATGTCGATAGGTCGCGACGAGCCCGCCCTCCGCCACCGAACGGTCGCATCGATGATCCACCAACGTGTCGGCCGGCGCATCCGGCAGCCCGGCTTCCTTCCACAACCGCAATGCCTGACCGCCGACGCCCAGCCGCTCCGACAGCGCCGGCATCAACTTGAACCCGTCGTTGTCGGTGGCCGCCCGCCACAACGTCAACTCGACCGGCAGGACGAACAGATCGTCGACCGCCGCGCCGGCCTTCGACGCACGAGTGGCAGGAAGGTCATGAGGCTTGGCTGCACGCAACTCAACCTGATCCCACGCGACCAGATGGCCCTTCGGCGCGAACCAACTGGCCTGGCGTGAATGCCAACGAACCGTGAGATGCACTTCCTCGCGACCAGCCGGAACGTCGCACGGCACAGGAACCGTGACAGTCTCGCCGGCACCGATCTTCGGCACTTGCAGACGACCGTGCTTGGCAACCCGGCCGCCGACCAGCAACTCCCACGACGCGGCGAGATCGTCGAGGCCGACGAATGACCGGCGATTCTCGACGCGCAGTGTGCGCGAGCGCCCGCTGCCGCGCAGGCTGACGGTGACCGGTCGATAGACCCACGCCACTTCGCGGATTGCCGGGTGCGGTGCGAGATCCGCCGAGAACAGACCATCGGCGACGAAGTTGCCGTCGTGCGGTCGCTCACCGAAATCGCCGCCATACGCAAGGCGCTCGCTGCCGTCGGGCAGCCTGCGGCGCAGACCGTGGTCCTTGAACTCCCAGATGAAGCCACCCTGCAGACCCGGGGTCGAGGTGATGGTCTCCCAGTAATCGGCGAGTGAGCCGTTGGAATTCCCCATCGCGTGGCTGTACTCGCACATGATCAACGGCCGCGTGCCGACACCATCGGCGCCGTACTCGCGGATCATGTCGATCTGCGGGTACATCGGGCAGGTGATGTCGCTGGCCTCCATGCCGCCGTTGACCCAGTTCGGCATCGATCGTTGCGGCTGCGTGCCGTCGCCGTGCATCACGCCGCCCTCGTAGTGCAGAGGTCGAGTCGGGTCGGCGCGACGCATCCATCCGGCCAGGGCATCGTGATTGGACCCGTAGCCACTCTCGTTGCCAAGGCTCCACAGGACGATCGACGGATGGTTGCGATCGCGCTGCACCATGCGCGCGCCACGTTCGACGAATGCCGCGCGATATCGGGCGTCGTCACAGATCGTGGTGTTGTACGCGTGGCTCTCGATGTTCGCCTCGTCGATGACGTACATGCCCAACTCGTCGCACAGGTCGTAGAGCACGCTGTCGTTGGGATAGTGGGAAGTACGAACGGCGGTGATGTTGTGGGTTCGCATCGCCTGCAGGTCTTGGCGGATGTCATCGGCACTGACCGCTTTGCCACGGTCGGGATGGTGATCGTGACGGTTGACCCCGAAGATCCAGATGGGCTCTCCGTTGACGAGGAGCTGCCGATCGACCACCTCGACGCGTCGCATGCCGACGCGATGTGTCGATGTCTCCACCAACTCACCCGATGGGCCGACCAACTCGCAGGTGACCTCGTAGAGGCTCGGGCTCTCTGCCGACCAGGGCGAACATGCCGGCACATCCCACGTCGCGTCGACCACGTGCCCCATGAAGATGTACGGCACCGCGAACGCATGCGGAACGGCACCCGCCTGCGCCTTGCCGACGACTCGCCCTTTCGGGTTGCGCAGCGTCGTGGCGACCGTCCATCCGGGCTCGGGTTTGTTGACGAACGCGACCTCGGTCGCGACGGTGACTCGGCCGTCTCCCGTCTCTGGATCGAAGTCGCCATCGCAGCGCACGTCGGCAATGTGGACGAGCGGCCGCGACTCGACGTGGACGGAGCGGTGCAACCCGGCCATCCACCACTGGTCCTGGTCCTCGATGTAGCTGCCGGCGCTGTAGCGGATGACGACGATGGCAAGGTCGTTGGTCTTGCCGATCGCGACACGGCTGGAAATGTCGTACTCGCTAGGAAGCCGGCTGTCGGTTCCGTACCCGACGAACACGCCGTTCACGTAGACGGCGTGCACGCTCTCGGCACCGCCGACGTTGAGCACGATCTGCGAGCCCTTCCATCCGCGTGGCACCGCGAAGGTGGTGCGATACAGACCGGTCGTCACTCGTTCCGGCAACGTCGGCGGTGGACCGGGGAACGGCATCTGCACATTGGTGTAGTGCGGATAGTCGCCGGTGTCCTGCATCGTCCAGTTGCCAGGAACGGTGACGTCGGTGATGACCGTCGCGATCGACGACGGCAACTCGCCGGTGATCGCCGACTCGGCCACGACGTCGGGATGGTTGAACAACGCGAACGACCACGAGCCGTCGAGCGATCGACGATCGCCGCGAGCGATCGGCACGTGCATGGGCAACCGCCCGATCCCGGTGATCGCAGGGTCGGTCCACGGTCGGAAATGTCCGATGACTGGAAGCATCAGCCTTTGTTGGCTCCAAGGGTCAGGCCACTGATGAATTGGCGTTGCAACGCAAGGTACGCCGCGAGCGTGGGAACGGCGATGATCATCGACGCCGCAGCAATCAGGTTGTCGTCGCTGAAGAACTGTCCGCCGAGGTTTGCGATCGATGAGGTGATCGGCCGCTGGTCACCCTGGTTCAGCAGCACGACCGCCCAGAAGAAGTCGTTGTAGAGCCAGGCGAACTCCAGCGTCGCGAGCGCGGCAAGCGCTGGACGGCACAGCGGCATGACGACCTGGAAGTACTGACGCACCACGCTCGCGCCATCGACCATTGCTGCCTCGCCCAACTCCTTCGGGATGGTCTTCATGTAGTTGCTGAGCACGAACGTGCAGAACCCCGTCTGGAACGCAACGTGGATGATGATGACCGCGATCTTGGTGCCCAACAGGTTGCCGGTGTTGGTGTCGCTCAAGAAGTCGGGCCACGGCATCGCCTTGAACATCTGGAACAGCGGCTGGAAGATCACCTGCGGTGGCAGCAGGTTGCCGGCAGTGAAGATCAGCAGCAACGTGATGTTGAAGCGCCAGCTGAAACGGCTGACGGCAAACGCCATCGCACTCGAGAACGCGAGGATCAAGAAGAGCGATGGGATCACGATGAACATCGTGTTGGCGAACGCCCGGCCCATGCTGCCTTGTGTCCACGCGTTGCGGTAGTTCTGCAGGGTCAGGGTCTTCGGCAGGGAGAAGATGCCGAGCTTCTGGGTTTCGCCGTACGGACGCAGGGACGCGTAGACGGCGCCCGCAACTGGCACCAGCCACAACAACGCCATGGCCGTCAAGAACACGTACAGGCTGATGCGCCACAGTCGGGCCTGCCGCGGCTGGCGCCGCACGACGGTCAGCTGCGCGCTCATGCTTCGTTCTCGCGGTTGTTGTTGACGAGGTACCAGACGATGAACACGAGGCACAACAGGAGGAGGATGACGCCATATGCGGAGCCGAGACCGACGTGACCTCCTCCTTCACCGACGAGGTTGTCGCGCACCAAGATGCCCAACACCTGCGTGCCCGGCGGCTTCTTCAACGCGAAGATGATGTCGAAGGCGCGCAACGCCTCGATCACCGTGATGACGAAGACGACGACGTTGATCGGCTTCATCACCGGGAACACGACGCGGCGGAAGCTCTGCCATTCGTTGCAACCGTCGATGGCCGCAGCTTCGCGCAGGGACGGGTCGACGCTCTTCAGGCCGGCGAGGTACAGCACCATCACGTAGCCGATGTGCCGCCACGCCATAGCGATCAGGAGAGCGGCGAAGTTCTTCGACAGACCGAGAGGCGCGTCGAGGAACGGCACGTGAATCGTGAAAATCTTCTCGGCGTTGCCGACCCAGTCGATCTGATCACCCTGGGCGGTACGACCGAGGATCACGTTGAACATGCCCTGGCTCGGCGACCACATGACGCCCTTCCAGATGAAGCCGACCACCGCGAGCGACAACACGACGGGCATGTACAGCACGCTCTGGTAGATCGCCGTGCCACGGATGTTCTTGTCGAGCAGGTACGCGAAGAGAATCCCGATGACGCTGCAACCCGACAGGAACACCAACAGGATGAGGTTGTTGAACAGCGCCGGGAAGAACTTGTTGTCGAAGACGGTGAAGACCCGCCAGTAGTTCTCGAAGCCGATCAGCTTCCACGTGCCGAGCTTCAGCCCGTCCCATTCTGTGAACGACAATGCGACGGTGCTGATGGTCGGGACCCACACGAACATGATGTGAAAGAAGGTCGGTACGCCAACGAAGAAACCGAGCGCGATCCTGTCGCGGCGGGATAGCTGGGAATACCGACGACGGCGCCCTTTGCGGGGCGCCGTCGCGATATCAGGGGAGACCGGCGACGGCCCCGCCTCGGGTGCCGTCGTCACATCAATGGCCACGGGCGAAGCCTAGTCAGCCGAGATAGGTCGACTTTTGGGCTTCGATGTCGGCCAGGATCGAGTCGATCTGTGTCGGGTCGGCGTGGAAGTTTGCGAACGCATCACCGATGACGTTGGACACGAAGTCGGGACTGGTGTCACGGTCGAGGAACTGTGAGACGAACTTCGCCGAGCCGACCAACTCTGCAGACTTGGTCTGGATCTTGTTGAACTTTGAAGTGTCGGCCTTGCTGTTGGCCGGCACCGACGCTCGGGTTGATCGCCATCGCCGCGTCGATCGACTTCGCAGTACCGAGCCCGGCCAAGAGCGCCTTTGCACCGTCGGGGTTCTTCGGGCTTGCAGCCATCATGAAACCGTCGATCGGTGCGTCGATCGCCGTCGCACCGATGGCCGTGTCGAACTCCGGGATAGTTGAAGAAGTCGAGGTCGTCGAGATAGGTCTGATCGGTCGAGTTGCTGGCGACGAACGTGCCGAGGAAGTACATCCCGGCTTCCTTCTTCTCCAAGCGCTGTCGCGGCCTCCTGCCAGGTACGACCGTTGGGATTCTCCTGGTGGAACGGCAGCAACTCGGTCCAGGTCGAGAAGACATTCTTGACCTTGTCGCTCGTCCAGTCTTCCTTGCCGGCGAGCAGATCGACGTGGAACTGGTAGCCGTTGAGGCGAAGGTTCAAGATGTCGAACGTGCCCTGCACAGGCCACTTGCCGTCGTTGGCGTAGGCGAAGGGGATGAGGCCGTCGTCCTTCATCTTCTGAGCCAACGCCATCAGCTCGTCCTTGGTCGTCGGGATCGTGTACCCCTTCTCCTCGAACAGGCTCTTGCGATAGTGGACGGCCCACGGGTAGTAGCTGGTCGGCACGAGGTACTGCTTGCCGTCGTTGCCCGTCGATGCAGCCTTGAAGCTGTCGGAGAAGTCGGGCAGGTTTGCCCACACGTCGGAGATGTCGCCGGCGAGCCCCTTGTCGGCGAAGAAGCGCATGCGGTAACCGGAGAACCAGGTGAAGACGTCGTCGGGCTGCTGCAGGTACGCGGTGATGTTGTCCTGGAAGCTGTTGTGATCGACGTAGTTGCCTTTGTACGGAACGCCGGTGGCATCGAGCGAAGCCACGAACGCATCGAGCTCTTTGCCGGCCGTCTGGTACACGCCGACCGTGACGGCATCGCCGCCGGCGGCCGGCGCAGCGGTGCCTGCCGCAGCATCGGTGGCAACCGGTGCGCTGGTTCCGGCGGGCGCCGTGGTGCCGGCAGCGTTGGTCGCCGACGCGCCGCCGGTGGTGTCGCCGGACGCGTTGTCGTCGTCGCCGCAGGCGGCCAGGATGCCGACCCCGGCGATGCCGGCAGCACTAGCGAGCAGCGTGCGGCGCGACAGGATCTTGAACCCGACGTCGCGTGGATTTGGTGAAAATTCGTAGCCTTCGGACACTGCTCCCCCTCATGGATGTCTCATGGATGTGTGAACCGTTGCGTCCGGCCCCAAGCCGGACGAGCAGTGGTGAACATGTCACGCGCACACCGGGATGTCAAGAGCTGTGTTTGAATTTCGCACAGAAAATGTGCGAACGATGGTGAGTTGACCGGATCTGGACAGCAACACTCTCAATTTCTGTTCGATCCTGTTGACTTTCTGGACATCTGCAGGCAGGCTACCGATCATGGTCAAGGGTCCGATCGACGCCGTCGCGGCGCGGGTGCTGGCACGTCAACGCCACGAGGTGATCGTCGCCGAAGTGCGCCGGCGCGGGGCGGTTCGCGTCAGTGAACTGGCAACCCTGCTGGCCGTCAGCGACATGACCGTGCGGCGCGACCTCGACCTGCTCGACGAGGCCGGACTGCTGCTGAAGGTGCACGGTGGCGCGACGCTGCGCGACGAACGCACGACCGACGAGCCCGGGTTCGAGGCCAAGTCGTTGCGCAACATGGGCGAGAAACACGCGATCGCGATGGCGGGCGCGGCGACCGTTCGACCCGGTGGAGCGATCGGCATCACGGCCGGCACCACGACGTGGCAACTCGCGTACCACATCGTCGACATCGCCGATCTCACGGTCGTCACCAACTCGGTTCGTGTCGCCGAGGTGCTGCATCAGTCGCAACGTCCCGACCGCACCGTTGTCCTCACGGGCGGCATCCGCACCCCTTCGGACGCGCTGGTCGGCCCGGTCGCGATCGGGACGTTGCGGTCCTTGCACCTCGATGCCGTCTTCATGGGTGTGCACGGCATCACCGAGCGCGCCGGCTTCAGCACGCCGAACCTCATGGAGGCCGAGACCAATCGCGCGTTCGTCGCCTCCACGGACCGGTTGATCGTGCTGGCGGATCACACCAAGTGGAACGTGACGGGGCTCAGCAGCATCGCTCCACTCGACCAGGCAGAGACGCTGATCACCGACACCGGCATCCCGTCACCGGCCCGCACGATCCTCGGCGAACACATCGGGCACGTCGTGGCCGCCGATCCGCTGTTCAACGACAATGATGAGACCATGACCGAACTGAGGAGGCGGGTGTAGTGGCGACAGTGACCTTCAGCAAGGCCAGCCGGAGCTACCCGGGCTCGACCCAACCTGCGGTCGACGAGCTCGATCTCGACATCAACGATGGCGAGTTCCTGGTGCTGGTCGGGCCGTCCGGCTGCGGTAAGTCGACGACGCTACGAATGCTCGCCGGACTCGAGCCGGTCGACAGCGGCAACGTGTTCATCGGCGACACCGACGTCACGATGTTGCCGCCGCGCGATCGCGACATCGCCATGGTCTTCCAGAGCTACGCGCTGTACCCGCACATGACGGTGGCGGAGAACATCGGCTTCCACCTGAAGATCAAGAAGATGTCGAAGACGGAGATCGATCAACGCGTCCGCGAGGCCGCGCGGCTGTTGGATCTCGACGACTACCTCAACCGCAAGCCGGCGAAGTTGTCGGGTGGTCAGCGCCAACGAGTGGCCATGGGCCGCGCCATCGTGCGCCAGCCCCAGGTGTTCCTGATGGACGAGCCGCTGTCGAACCTCGACGCCAAGTTGCGCGTGCAGACCAGGACCCAGATCGCTGCCCTGCAACGACGGCTCGGTGTCACGACGGTCTACGTCACACACGACCAGGTCGAAGCGATGACGATGGGCGATCGCGTCGCGGTCTTGCGCGACGGATTGCTGCAACAGTGCGCCACGCCGCGCGAGCTCTTCACCAAGCCGGCCAACACGTTCGTCGCCGGATTCATCGGCTCGCCCGCAATGAACATGCTGCAGTGCACGGCGACGCCCGATGGGCTCATGTACGACAGCTTCAACCTGCCACTCGCCGCGATCCAGCGTGCTGGGCTGACCTCCGATCAGGTCACGATCGGGGTCAGGCCGGAGGCGTTGCGAATCGGCAGCGATGGGATCGAAGCCACGATCGTCGCGGTCGAGGAGCTCGGCTCGGACTCGTTCGTGTACTGCACACCTGTCGGTCACGACGACGTCTCGATGGTCGCCAGAACGGACGGCCTCAACACCAGTCAACCCGGCACCCGGGTGCACCTCATGCCCGACACCTCGACCATGCACGTGTTCGACACCGCCAGCGGTGTGCGGCTCGAAAGCTGAAGCGATGACCGGGGCGGCCGACCAGCGGATCGACCCATATCTGGGCACGGTCGTGCACGTGGTCGGCGCGCGACAGGCCCGGCCGAACCTGCCGTCGACCGGTTGCCCCTTCTGCGTCGGCGGTCTGGAAGCACCCGACCCGTACGAGGTGCACTGGTTTCCCAATCGCTGGCCGGCGATGCAGGGCGACCGTTGCGAGGTCGTGCTCTACACGCCCGACCACGACGCAACGCTGTGGTCGCTCGGAGTCGAGGGTGTTCGCAAGGTCATCGACCTGTGGGCCGATCGAACGACGGCACTGGGGCAGCGCGACGACGTCGAGTTCGTGTTGGTGTTCGAGAACCGTGGCCCGCAAGTGGGCGCGACCATCGCTCATCCCCACGGACAGATCTATGCGTACGACCACGTGCCCCAACGCCCCGCGTCGCTGTTGAGCGCCGGTTGGAAGCCAGAGGCCGATTGTGGTGATCGCTTCGTGGCGAGTGCCGATCCCGATGGCTCGGCGGGATGGACCGCGTGCGTTCCCGAAGCGTCGACGTTCCCGATCGCGCTGACGCTGGCACCCCACGAGCAGGTCCCCGATCTACCGTCGCTCGGCAACGACGGCCGCAACGCGCTGGCCGCGCTGTTGGTCGACGTGCACGATCGACTCGATCGGCTCTACGACCAGCCGTTGCCCTACATGATGTGGCTGAACCAGCGACCGACCGATGGCCAGGAATGGCCGCAGTCGTGGTTCAACATCGAGATCGTCTCACCGTGGCGCAGCGCCGGAGTCGCACGATTCATCGCCGCCGCAGAAGTCGCCTGCGGCGAGTTCTTCAATCCAGTGATTCCCGAAGATCTGGCTCATCGGCTTCGGGCGCTGGCTCGACCGAAGGCGGACGCTCGTCCGGATCCTCTGCGGAGTCATCGACCCTAGGTTCGTCAGCGAGATCGTCATCGGGCTCGTCGGCGAGGTCGTCGAAGGGACCATCGCCGTGATCCTCGGCGTCGTCCAGATCGTCGTCGAGCTGATCGGGACCGACCGGCACGCCGGGGACGTCGTTGCGGTGGCGCTGCCAGTCGATGATCAGGTACAGCAGTGCACCGAGGCCGACGACCAGCGCGACCCATTGGTTCAGTCGCAGCCCACCGGCGAGGTGGGCAGGATCGATGCGCAGACCCTCGACCCAGAACCGGCCGGTCGCGTAGCCGACGAGGTACATCGCGAAGAGACGACCCGGGCGCAGCGTGTACTTCTTGTCGATGCGCAGCAGCACGATGCACAGTGCGAAGTTCCACAGCGATTCGTACAGGAACGTCGGGTGGAACGTGGTGCCGGGGGCATACCCGGCCGGGATGTGCTCGGCATCGATACGCAAACCCCACGGAAGGTCGGTCGGCTTTCCGAACAGCTCTTGGTTGAACCAGTTGCCCCAACGGCCGATGGCCTGCGCCAACGCAAGTGCGGGCGCGCCGGCCGACAGACCGACGGCCGGAGGGATGCCGCGACGCTTGAACGCCCAGAGCGCGGCGAGCGTGCCGAACAGGATGCCGCCAGGGATGCCGAGGCCGCCACGCCAGATCTGCGGGATGCGCCCGAGGTCGTCCTTGAACAGATCCCAATCGGTGACGACGTGGTACAGCCGCGAACCGATGACGCCGGCGATGACCGCCCACACCGCAACCGAACTGGCGTCCTCGCGTGTGCCGGCCCCGCTGGCCTCGAGTCGCCGGCCGAGCAACCACACCGCGGCGATCACGCCGAGCGCGATCATCAGCCCGTAGGCGTGGATCGAGAGCGGGCCGAGCGTGATGGCCCCGCTGGACGGGCTGGGGATGCTGGCGACGAGACCGAACATCAGTGGGCGACGACTCGTGTGGCGAACTCGACGGTGGACTGGAAGATGAGGTCCTTGTCGTAGTCCTGCGTCGCCACGTGGTAGCTGCGCTCGAGCGTGATCCGCTCGACCGGGCCGCCGTAGTGATCGACGAGGTACTCCGCCTGCACCGGCTCGACGACGTGATCCTGCGGCGAGTTCATCAGCAGCAACGGTATGCGCATTCCCGCGTACTCGTGGCTCAGGGGCTCGACGCCATCGCGCAGCATCGACAACAGAGGCTCGACGGGCGTGCCGTCGTAGGCGCTCTCCTTCGCAGCGGGATCGGCGATGTCGCTGCCGATGCCGGGGAGGACCGGGGTGCCACCTGCGGCAAGATCCGCGCAGCATGTCGGTGACCTCGACTGCTTGCGGCATGGCCACCGGGTTGATGCAGACCAAGCCGGCGATCTCCGGATGGTCGGCGCCGACCCGCAGCGTCAGTGCGCCGCCCATGCTGAGCCCGACGACCACGACGTGGGTGGCGCGCTGCGCCACTCGCTGGTACGCCGCCTCGGCCTCGCCTGCCCAGTCGGCCCAGCGGGTCGGGAGCATGTCGTCGACAACGGTGCCGTGCCCTGGCAGCCGCGGCATCTCGACGTGAAAGCCGGCCGCGGCGAGCGCCTCGGCGACGCCGCGCATCGACGCCGGGTTGCCGGTGAAACCGTGCAGCACGACGGCGCCGTGCGTGCCTTCGCCTACGTGCGACCAGGGCTCCGCCCCAGGGATGATCGGATTGGTCATGGCGTCGATTATGGCAGCGCCGTGCGGATTCAGACGTAGGGATCGTTGGATGTCAGCGGTTCTTCCCACCAGTCGCTCGGCACGCCGGTCGCCTCCCACTCCGGAAACGGGTAGATGCAGTTCACCGGGCAGGCCGGCAGGCACTTGTCGCACCCACTGCACAGTTCGGGGATGATGACCACGTCGGGCCCGTGGTTGAAGATCGCCCCGAATTGAGGGGGGCAGGCACGAAGGCAGGCATCGCAGTTGATGCATTCCAGCATCTCGATCCGCAACGGATCGTTCTGCCACTTCGGGCTCCGCGTGCGTGAGGTGATGCGCTCGGTTCGGGCCGCCGACATTGGCGCCAGTGTAGGTCTAGACGTCGCTCGCAGGATTGTCGGTCGCGCTGCTCGCTGTCGAGCGATGACCGCGACGAGCGCATCGACGATGCGGCTCTCGAACTGGGTGCCGCGACCCGACACGATGTGAGCGACGGCTTCACCCGACGTCCACGCGTGCTTGTACCGGTGAGCGGTGACGAGCGCGTCGTACACATCGGCGACGGCGACCAGTCGTCCGCTCAGCGGGATGGCCGCGCCGGCCAATCCGGCGGGATAGCCGCTGCCGTCCCATCGCTCGTGATGTGAGATCGCCACCTCGGCGGCCAGTTGCAACAGTGTCGACCGGCTGCCGGCGAACACTCGGGCGCCGACCGTCGTGTGCGTCTTCATGATCGTGAACTCGGCGTCCGTCAGCGATCCAGGCTTCTGCAGGATCGAGTCGGGCACGCCGACCTTGCCGACATCGTGCAGCCGACCGGCCAAGCGAAGCTCCTCCGCCCAGCCGCGCTCCTCGCCGATTTCCAGCGCCAACTCGGCGGCGAGCTCGCCGACGCGCGTCGAGTGCTCCCCGGAGTCCGGATCGCGATATTCGGCGATGGCGGCAAGCCGTTCGAACGCCTCGTAGTGCTGCTCCTCGAGATCCTGCGTTCGAGCGGTGACCAGCTCTTCGAGCTCGGTCGTTCGCACCCGCAGCAGCTCGGCTTGATCGCGAGCCGCAAGCGTGTCGTGCGAGATCTGCAGCGTCTTGATCCGCAGGTCGGTGTCCCGGTTGAAGATCTGCTCGTGGATGCGCGTGCACGCCTCGCGATGCAACAACGCATCCTCGAACTGGCCCAATGATTTGAACACCTCCGCCAGCAGTCCGTGGGCGACGAGCTCCATGTCGGAGAACTCGTTCTGCTGGGCAACGATCACAGCCTTTTCGAGAGTGGCAATCGCGCCGGCAGTGTCGCGTGTGGCGATGCAGACGCGTCCTCGGGCGATCTGCACGGCGACCTGTGCGTTCGGTGAAGCGCGTGTGAGCTGCGTCGCCATCCGGTTCAGCGACTCGTCGGCCTCGTCGAGACACGCGTTGGCCTGCGACAGCAACTGCAGATCTGCATACGCTTCGGAAAGGTTTGCGAGGATCTCCGCGACGTGCTCCGGCAGGTGTTCGCGAGCGATCTCCAGAGCAGCTTCACCGAGGCTGACGGCGAGCAGGTTCTCTTGCCGCTCGGCGCGGACCTTGGCCATGTTGGCGAGCGTGATGGCATCGAAGCCGCGACGCGGGCTCTTGCGGTTGGCTTCGAGCGCGGCCTCGTAGGTGACGATGGCCCGATCGGTGTCGCGCAGGCTGTGATGCACGGCGGCGATCGTGTTGAGGAGGTTGCCGAGGTCGCCGAGATCAGCCGTCGAGCGGTAGATCTCCAACGCCTGCAGCAAGCTCTCGAGGGCCTGCGAGTAGTTGCCGGCTTGATGGTGAACAACGCCCACCAGGTTGAGCGCCCAGACTTCGACGACGGGTGCCGCGCAACGCCGGGCCAGGTCTCGCGCTTCCAGTGCAAGACCGAATGCTTCGTCGAGCTGACCCAGTTGGTAGGTGACGCTGGCGAGCCGATACAGCGACTCTGCCTCGCCCTGTTGATCCCCGTTCGAGCGCGCCAGGACACGTGCCTGCTGCACCAGCGAACGCGATTTGATGAGGTCATCGACCTCGACGGCACGCGCCTCGTCCAGAAGGTCGCGTACGGACTTGCCGCTGCCTGCCCCTTCCTTCAGAGATATCGCGGACATCGCCAACGATCGACCAACCCTTCGGTCCCCTCGGACCACGTGAAACGACTTGTGAACGCCACGTCGGCGCCACACGTGGATATCGGCAGAGTGTGACCAAAGCTTGACTGATGCCCACAGTGAGCTGCAACCACTCGCAGTGTACGTACGGCGCTGTGAATCCTCGCCGTATCGTTGACAGGATGCAGGGCGGACGTCGGTGACCAGCACTCGGCGTCGGGTCGACAGCTCGGCCGTGTCCGCGTTCCTGCCGGTCATTGCGGTCATCCCGCTGTGGCTCCTCGCCCTCGCTGTCGTCTGGCTGCCACTGCGCGTGGTGTGGCACATCTCGTTCGTCACCTTTGCGCTCGGCTACCTCGCCGCGGCACTGCTGCTGTTCTTCCGGCCCATCCAGGTCGCGATCCTCGCCCCACTTTTGGGTGCTCGTCGACCGACCCGCCATGAGCGAGCGACGCTCGACGTCGCCTGGCGATCGGTCCTCCAGGCCAATCGCCTGCCGGCCCGCCGATTCGTCATTGCGGTCCTGCCGATCGACGAATTGAACGCCTATGCCTGCGGGGGGCACCTCGTGGTCGTCACGTCGTATGCGATCGACACGTTGCCACGCGACGAGTTGAGCGGCGTGCTGGCTCACGAGCTCAGTCATCACCTCGGATCGCACACCGTTGCGCTGACGATCGGCCATTGGCTGAGCCTGCCGGTCTTCGCACTTGCACGAATCGGGTTCTTCCTGCAGAACGTAGCGACGGCAGCGACCCGCACGTTCGCGCGGCGGTCGTCGTCGCTGACCGTGCTGGGCCAGTTCGTCAGCGCGCTACTGATGGCGGTGTCGTGGATCTTCCTCAGTGGGTTGTTGCTCAGCAACTTGATCGCCAACGTCGTCGGCCGCAACGCCGAGCTGCAAGCAGATCGACGCGCCGTCACGATGGGCTTCGGCCGGCCATTGGCCAGCGCGCTTCGACGAGTGATCGGCGAGCGGCGCGGCGAACGTCCGACCAACTGGCGCGAGCGTCTGGCCGCGACACACCCGCCGGCGCGCACACGAGTCGCCCAGATCGAGGCCCTGCTACGCGCCCGACGTAGCAGCTAGCTTCGACGTGTGATCGCCGCGCTGCACACGCACCAGCTCACTCGCCGATTCGGCGAGAGGGTGGCCGTGGACGGCATCAATCTCGACGTGGCCAAGGGCGAGATCTACGGGTTCCTCGGGCCCAACGGCGCCGGCAAGAGCACGACGGTTCGCATGTTGACGACTCTCCTGTTGCCGTCGTCGGGTTCGGCCAACGTTGCCGGCTACGACGTGCGCGACAGGGCAGAGATGGTTCGATTGCGGATCGGGGTCGCTCTGCAGGACGCCGCACTGGACCCGAAGCAGACCGGCCGCGAGCTCCTCGATCTGCAGGGTCGTCTGTACGGGCTCGGCGTCGGCCAGCGACGTCAGCGCATTGCCGAACTGCTGATCCTCATCGACATCGGCGACGCGATCGACCGGCGCATCGGCACGTACTCCGGCGGGATGAAGCGTCGCCTCGACCTCGCCACCGCCCTGGTCCACGAGCCCGAGGTGCTCTTCCTCGACGAGCCCACCACGGGGCTCGATCCGTCGAGTCGCGCCGCGGTCTGGGATGAGGTTCGCCGGCTCAACCAGGAGCGCGGCATGACGATCTTTCTCACCACGCAATACCTCGAAGAGGCCGACGAACTGGCAGACCGCGTCGGGATCATCGCCAAGGGAAAGATCGTCGCCGAAGGCACGCCGGCGAGCCTCAAGCGCGCGATCGGATCCGACGTCATCATCGTCAAGGGACAGCCGGGCGCCGCCGAAGAGATCGCCGCCGCACTCGCGACGGTCGACGGGTTGGACGACGTCGAAGCCGCCGGCGACGAGGTCGTGATCTCGGTGACCAGCGGGGCCAGGGCGATCAGTCCCGTCGCGGTCGCACTGTCGGAAGCAGGCATCGCCGTGGAGGGGATCACCCTGCGCACGCCGACCCTCGACGACGTTTTCCTGCACGTCACCGGTGAACGCATGGGAATCGACAAGGAGGTGTGATGTCCGATTCAGTCGCCACACATCGGGCCATACCGCGAGTCACGCCGCGCAGCGCCGGAGTCTTCGAAGATCTCCGCAGCATCGCCTTGCGCGCCCTGCGACTGACATGGCGCGACCCCGAGACGTTCCTGCCCGCGCTCGTCATCCCTGTGTTCTTCTTCGTCGTCAACGTCGGAGCCCTGCAGTCGTTCGTCGAGGACAGCTTCCCGCCGGGATTCGATTACAAGGCCTTCCAACTTCCGGTCGCGGTCGTGTTCGCAGTCACGGGGGTCAGTCGCGCCACGTCGCTGGTGATGGACATCCAGAACGGGTACTTCGATCGACTGCTGTTGACCCCGGTCAATCGAGTCACCCTGTTGCTCGGTTTGATGACCGCCGACGTCGTGCTGATCATTGCGCTCGCCACGCCGGTCGCTGTCCTGGGACTGATCATCGGAATCCGCTCGGCCACGGGTGTGCTCGGCATCTTCGCCTTCATCGTGATGGCCGGGTTGTGGGGTCTTGCGTTCACCGGCTTCCCATATTCGATTGCCCTCCGAACGGGCAATCCGACGGCCGTCAACAACGCGTTCCTCTTGTTCTTCCCGTTCGCATTCCTGACGACGGCGTACCTTCCGCAGGAGAGCATGACCGGTTGGCTGGCGACGGCGACCAAGTTCAATCCCACGACGTATCTGCTCGAAGGGATGCGAGCCATCCTGCAGGAAGGCTGGGTGTGGGCGGCGATCGGTCGGGCGATGCTCGCGATCCTCGGCGTCGGCATGGTCTCGTTCGGCCTCGCCTTCGCCGCTCTGCGGGGCCGCGTCAAACGAAACTAGGTACGCTGCCACGCCATCGGATCAATGCCCGGATGAGGAGTGCGTCATGTCCTATGTGGTGGATTTCAACACAGTCTCGACCGAAGGTCTCGAGTCGTCGCCGATGGTGACCGCGTTGGCCGGATTGAGGGCCAACGAGTCTCGCTATTTCAAGAACAAGTACGACCACGACTTCACGGTGGAACCGGCGAGCAAGTCGGGCAAGACGATCGAATGGGTGCATCGGATCCTCAAGGAAGAGCGCGACATCGTGATCGCCTCGCCGCCGCTCGAGGCCACGGCGTTCGAGGTCGATGGCACCAAGATGGCGTACGTCTTCTACGAGAGCGGTCTGTCGATCAACGTGATGTACGGCATCGCCGACGACGCCAAGCGGGCCGTCGGGTTCAAGCTCTCCGACGGGATGGAAGTGCCCGAAGAGCTCGCGACGAAGTTCAAGTTCGCACGACAGAAATCGAAGCTGGCCGGAACCATCCGCGGCTCGTACTTCGTGATCAAGGGCGAGTACTGAGCCGTTGCTCGCCCGGCGTCACGAAGTGCCGATCGGCGCTGTCACGGCGTCGAGCACGGCGATGAGATCGTCGGGCGCGATCTCGATGTCGAGACCGCGTCGGCCACCACTGACGAAGATCGAATCGAACAGCACACAGGTTTCGTCGATCACCGTCGGTAGCTGTCGCTTCTGACCGAAGGGGCTGATTCCTCCGACGACATATCCCGTCAACCGCTGCGCGGTCTCGGGCAGGCACATCTCGGCGCGCTTGCCGCCCACTGCCGCAGCGAGCTCCTTCAACGAGAGCTGCCCACTGACGGGCACGATCCCGACCACGTGGTTGCGTTCGTCGACCGTCGCGATCAGCGTCTTGAACACGCGATCGAGCTCAGCGCCCAACGCCAGTGCCGCAGCCTCGCCGTAGTGGCGCTCGGCCGGATCGACCTCGAACTCGTGGACCTGGAACGCGACCTTCGCTGCGTCGAGTGCGACGATCGCCGGAGTGCCTCCGCGTGCCATGAAGTCGTGCGAGCCTCAGGAAGTCGCCGACTGGTTGAACTCCTCGACGAGGGGCGCGTACGAATCCATCGTCGCCAACGCCTTGTCCCTGTCGAGTGGTGGCAGCAGCAACGCCGCCACGGTCGCGCCGACGTCACGAAGATGAGCGAGGTGAGCCGCATCCGGCTTCGCTGCATAGATCCCGAGGCTCAGCGAGGCCGGATCTCGCCCCGACGTCTCTGCCGTGTCGCGCAGCTTCTGCCACGCCTCGTCGATCGGCCAACGACCCTCGATCGGCATCCACACATCGGCGAACTCGATGATGTGGCGGAAGTGCAGATCGGACGGCGAGCAGCCGACGTAGATCGGCGGGTTGGGAAACTGCAGCGGCTTGGGCCACGACCACGACGGTTCGAGGTTCACGTACTTGCCGTGGAACTCCGCTTCTTCCTGCGTCCACAACGCCTTGCAGGCGAGGATCTTCTCGCGCACGACCGCGCGCCGGTGGCTGATGTCGACACCGTGCGTCGCCATCTCTTCGTGGTTCCATCCGTAGCCGATGCCGAACAGGAATCGACCGCCGGAGATCACGTCGAGCGAGGCCACTTCCTTGGCCAGCCACACCGGATCGCGTTGCGCGACGAGGGTGATGCCGGTGCCGAGTCGCAGCGTCGTGGTCGCCACCGCTGCCGCGGTGAGGGCGACGAACTGATCGTGCGTGCGCCAGTACTCCTCGGGCAACGGCGGCGCGCCCTCGATCCCACCCCACGGCGTCGCTCGGCTGGTCGGGATGTGTGAGTGCTCGGGAAACCACAGCGAGTCGAACCCTCGAGCTTCGGCCTCGCGGGCCAACTCCACCGGCTGAATGCCGAGATCGGTAGGGAACATCATCAGGCCGATACGCATCGGCCCCAGACTAGGCGACCGGCTAGGCGAGCCGAACGGCGACACCCGAGAGCGAAGCGTCCGCTGGAGGATGTCGCTCGAACACCATCGGATCATGACCCGGAACGATGACTCCGCCGGGTCCGGCGAGTGTCCGCAGCCTGTCGTAGCCGGCGATCATCGCGGGGACGTCGAACACGATCGGGAAGGGCCGAGTCGCTTCCATGTTCTCGTAGTAGTGGCTGGCATCCGAGGCCAACACCAGTGGGCCAGTGGCGGTGTCGACTCGCACTGCCTGCAGACCATCGGTGTGGCCGCCGATGTGATGCAGCGATATGCCGGGTGCGATCTCGGAGTCGCCTTCATGGAACTCCACGCGCTTGGCGTGGACCGCCATCACCATCTCGGCGACGTGGCGAGCGGTGAACGCATGGCTGTACTCACTCTCCAGCATGTTGCGACCAGTCGCGAAGTTCATCTCGCGATCCTGCAGATGGAACCGCGCGTTCGGGAACTGATCGAAGCCACCCACGTGGTCGTAGTGGAGGTGGGTCAGCACCACTGTCGGCGCGGTTGCGGCATCGACGCCGATCAGCGTGAGGCCTTCGGCCGCAGTTCGAAGGAGGCGCCGATTGCGCAACTCGGCGTCGTGCGTGTTGAAGCCCGTGTCGACGACGATCGTGCCGTGGCGACCGACGATGGCCCACACGAAGTAGTCCATCGGCATCGGTACATCGTGCGGGTCGCCACCCAAGAAATGCTCGGGTCGCCGCGCGTCCCGCTCGGCGTACTTGACCGCGAACACCTCGTAGGACTCCGGATCCATCATCGACGTAGGGTACCGAACATGGATGATTCACTGTTTCAGGCCGGCATCGATGCACGCACTCGGGTGCTCGGTCCGGAGTTCGTCACGAAGGCATTTGCCACTGCCGACACCTTCAATCGCGACATGCAAGAGATGGTCACCGAGTACTGCTGGGGTGGCGTGTGGGGCCGCACCGCGTTGAGCGATCAGCAGCGAAGCCTCAACAACCTCTGCATCCTCGCCTCACTGAATCGGTCGCACGAGTTCAAGCTCCACTTCCGCGGCGCGCTCCGCAACGGCTGCTCGCTCGACGAGCTCCGCGACACGCTGATCCAGGTGATGGTCTACGCCGGCGTGCCCGCGGGTGTCGAGGCATTCCGTCTCGCTCGCGAGGTGCTCGATGCCGAAGGTGTCACGCCGCCGCCCAGCGACAAGCCGATGCCCAACCTGCCCGAAAGCGCCGCCGGGCAATGACGGTCGGGTTCATCGGACTCGGAAAGATGGGCGGCCCGATGGCCGCCAATGTCGTCACGGCTGCACCCGGACTGGTCTGCTTCGACATGGCGGGCACGGAAGCGCGCATGCCCGCAGGGGCTATCGCGGCCGAGTCGATCTCGGACCTCGCCGGGCGCTGCGAGACCGTGTTCATCAGCGTGCCCGACGGTGCCGCTTCACTGGCCGTCGCGAAGGAGATCCTCGGCTCCGGTCAGTCGATCGTCCACACGTTGTTCGATCTGTCGACCATCGGCCCGAAGGCCGCGACGGAGGTCGCGGCGCTCCTGCAACCGGCAGGGATCACGTACTGCGACGGTCCGGTTTCCGGTGGCGCAGCGGGCGCACGCGCGGCGACGATCTCGCTGATGTTCTCCGGTCCCATCGACGTCTTGGAAGCCAACCGCAGTTTGCTCGAATCGTTCACCGGCAACGTCTTCAACGTCGGCGACCAGGCCGGTCAGGGGCAGGCGATGAAGTTGGCCAACAACTTCCTGTCGGCCACCGCGCTCGCAGCTTCGTCGGAGGCTGTCGCCTTCGGTGTGGCACACGGGCTCGACATGGCAACGATGATCGACGTGCTCAATGTGTCGACGGGACGCAACTCGGCGACCGTCGACAAGTTCCCCAACCGGATCCTCACGGGCAGCTACGACGCCGGGTTCTCCACCGCCCACATGACGAAGGACGTCGGGTTGTTCGTCGACGGCGCAGTCGACGTGAAGACTGCGTCAACCGTCGCTTCCGCCGTCACCGAGACATGGCGCGGCTGCGACGCGGCAATGCCCGGCAGCGACTTCACCGAGATCTGGCGCTACGTCTCCACCCTCTGACGAACCGGCGCTCAGTCGAGTTGTTCGTGCAGGAAGGTGAGCACCGTCGGCCAGATCTGCGATGCGACTTCTTCGTTCAGCGTGCCGAGCGCGTTGTGCGGCGCCATGAATGCGTGGCCGGTGCCGGGGTGCACTGTCAGCGAGATGTCCTTGCCCAACCCCTGCAGCTTCTCCTCGAGGGCCTTTGCCGGCCCCGGCGCGAAGAAGTCGTCGTGCTCGGCCATGTGTCCGCGGATCGTCGCTGTCATCGGGCCCCAGTCGGGCTCCATCTCGGGCTGCGGGAACCCGTAGAACGGCACCACGGCAACGACCTTGTCCGGCCGCGCCGCGGCGATGAAGAACGACAGCATCCCGCCCATGCAGAACCCGACGACACCGATGCCGCTGCCTGTCACTCCATCGAGTGCGGAGAGGTAATCGATCGCGCCGCTCATGTCGCGCGCTGCACGATCCGGCGGCATCGAGTTCATCAGTTCGCCGGCCTTGTCCATCTCGTCGTGCGCGGCAAGTTCACCGTGATACAGGTCGGGTGCCAGCGCGACGAAACCGTCGGCGGCGAGCCGGTCGGCCATCTCCTTGATGCCACTGTCGAGGCCCCACCATTCTTGGATCACGAGCACCCCGGGTCCGCTCCCGCCGGCCGGCCGCACGAGATAGCCGGATGCGTCGGAGCCGTTGCTGGGGAAGGAAACCGTTTCAGCCATGGGCACAACGTAGCCCTCTGCCGAATTGGGCGTCGACGCCGGACCCGTCGTTAATCTGCGGACCGTGACGACTACCCCGACCACTGCACTGGACTACTCGAACCTGGACTGGTGGCGGTCGTCGGTGACCTATCAGATCTACATCAGATCGTTCGCCGATGCAGACGGCGACGGCATGGGCGACGTCAACGGCATCCGGTCGCGAATCGGGTACCTCGCCGAGCTCGGCGTCGACGCGCTGTGGATCAACCCGTGGTATCCCTCGCCGCAGGCCGACGCCGGCTACGACGTCGCCGACTATCGCGACATCGAGCCGGAGTTCGGCACGCTCGAGGATGGCCGGGCCATGATCACCGAGGCACACGACGCAGGAATCCGCGTCCTGCTCGACATCGTGCCCAACCACACCTCCGACGAGCACGTGTGGTTCCAGGCCGCGATCGCCTCGCCACCCGGCTCACCCGAGCGGGCCCGCTTCCACTTCCGACCCGGTCGTGGCGACAGCGGCGAACTGCCGCCGAACGACTGGGTGTCGGAGTTCGGCGGCGGCGCGTGGACGCGACTCGACGAGCCCGATGGCGAGTGGTACCTCCACCTGTTCGACGTGAAGCAGCCCGACCTCAACTGGGACAACCCCGAGGTGCGCGCCGAGTTCCTCGACGTGCTGCGCTTCTGGTTCGACGCCGGCGTCGACGGGTTCCGCATCGATGTCGCCCACGGCTTGTTGAAGGCAGCCGGATTGCCCGACCTCGGCGAGGCGGCCAAGCCTCGACTGGGCCAACCGCCGATCCCCGGCCATCCGCACTGGGATCAACCCGGCGTGCCCGAGATCTATCGGGCGTGGCGTGAGGTCGGCAACTCGTACGATCCGCCTCGCGTCTTCGTCGCCGAGGCGTGGGTCTCGTCTGTCGACCGACTCGCCGAGTACCTCCGTCCCGAGAACCTGCACACCGCGTTCGACTTCCACACGACGCGTTGCCGATGGGACGCTGGCGAGCTGCGTGGTGCGATCACGGCGTCGATGGCGGCGCACGAGTTCGTCGGCGCACCAGTCACGTGGGTGCTGAGCAATCACGACATCGATCGTCACGTCACTCGCTACGGCCGCGGGCCCGACGCCCACCCACTGCACGGCCGACCGGAGGACCCGGTCGACATCGCGCTCGGCACTCGGCGGGCGCGCGCGGCGGTCCTCCTCGAACTCGCCCTGCCCGGAGCCGTCTACCTGTACCAGGGCGAGGAGCTCGGGTTGCCGCAGGTCGACGACATCCCCGAGGACAAGCTCGCCGATCCCGTGTGGGAACGATCGGGGCACACGCGCCGCGGTCGCGACGGTTGCCGGGTTCCGATCCCGTGGACTCGTTCCGGCCCGTCGTTGGGGTTCGGCGACGGTGAGCCGTGGCTGCCGCAACCGGGCAACTGGGCCGAGCTGTCGGTCGAGGCCGAGGAAGGCGACCATGCCTCGATGCTGTGGCTGTACCGCGACGCACTGCGCACACGCCACCAACTCCCCGCGTTGCACGGCAACGAGTTCGAGTGGATGGAGAGTGCCGACGATGTGATCGCGTTCACCGCGTGGCGACGGGTTCGCGTGCGTCGTGAACTTCGGTGCCGACTCGATCGAGCTTCCATCCGGTGCCGTGCTGCTGTCGAGCATCGCGCTGGAGAACGGCAGGCTGCCCACCGACGCGGCAGCCTGGCTCACCCTGGCGTAGCTGCGCCGCAGCGTTTGACCCCGCGGGCCCCCATACGGGGCGCCAAGGGTCAGACGCAACAACTACCAGCTCACCCCAGGAGGTCGTGGACGACGTCGAGCCAGAGTTGGGTGGTGAGGCGCAGCGACTCGACGTCGACACGTTCGTCGTTGCCGTGGAACCGGCGACCGAACTCGGCGGGATCGACATCGGGGCTGAACAGCCCGGCGCCGTAGGCGATCGAGCCGAGGTTGCGGTAGATGCGCGCGTCGGAGAAACCGACCTCGATCTGCGGAGTCGGTCGAGCCGTGGGAAACGGCTTCGCCAACGCTCGCTCGAGGCTGTTCCACAGGGGGTTGTCGGTGCGACTGATCGAAGCAGGGTCGTCCATGATCACTTCGACCTCGACCTTGTCGAACAGATCGCCGAGGGCGGCACGCAGGTGCGCGGTGACATCGTCGTGGCGTTCGCCCGGCAAGGTGCGCACGTCGACGCCGATCTCGACGTAGTCAGGGATGATGTTGGTCTTCATCCGCGACTCTCCGCCGCCGACGATCGTGTTGGAGGAGAACGTCGTGTGCGTGCAGGCGTGCAGGAATGCACCGAGCCCCTGACGCGGCGGAAGCGAATCGAGGTAGTCGTCGATCAGGGTCTCGTCGAGCAGCCTTCGCTTCGTCTCTTCATCGACACCCAAGCGGTCGACGGTCGTGGTCCACATCTCGTGGAACCGCGGCGCCGGCCGATACGCACCGAGCCGCTGGATGACAGCGGCCGCCGTCATCAACGCGTTGTCGGCTTTGAACGGTGTCGAGCCGTGGCCGGGAGTGCCGTGAACGCGCAGCCGGCGCCAGGCGACCCCCTTCTCGCCCACCGCGACTGAGATGTTCGGCTGCTCGCTGGAACCAGTGTGCAGGCCGCCGGACTCGGTCAGCACGTAGTCGGCGCGAATCGAATCGAGCTCGTGGTCGGCCATCCACTGCATGCCGTGGGCGCTGCCGGATTCCTCGTCGGCAACAGCGAAGTAGATCAGGTCGCCGCGAGGCCGGAAGCCGGTCATCGCCAGATGACGAAACGCGACTGCCATCGACGCGGTGAGGTTGAGCATGTCGACCGCGCCCCTGCCCCACACCTCGCCGTCGACGAGCTCGCCACCGAACGGATCGCGCGACCATCCGCTCTCGTTGACCGGCACCACGTCGGTGTGACCCATCAGGCACAGGCTCGGCGCGGCCGGGTCGCTGCCCTCGATGCGCGCCACGAGCGATGCCCGACCAGGCGTCGGCTCGAAGCCCTGCAGGTCCAGTCCGGTCGAACCGAGATAGGTACGCAACAGATCGGCGTTGCGCGTCTCGTAGCCCGATTCGGCGGTCCCGTCGTTGACGCACTTGTTGCGGATCATCGCTTGGAGCAACTCGACGGTCTCGCCCGTCAACAGCTCGGATGTCAGTACGCCGGTCATGAGTTCCCTTCGCTGTGCCTCTTCAGGCCTTCGGCTTCCATCGTCACGTAACGCTTCCCGATCTTCGCAGTCATCGCTCCGACGATCGGAGCCAATGGGCCACTGACGTCGGTGGACAACGTCACTCTGGCGCCCGCATCTCGCGGCGAGATCACGTGGCTCGCGGTGATGAGGAACCCCGGCGACTTCGCTTCCCAGGTGAAGGATCGACCCTCGTCGACAGCGGTGATCTTCCACGTCGTCGTGCGTAGCTTCGGCTGCTTGATGCGTGCCGCATGGCCGATCGCGAGCCCCGAATCGCCGACCCATTCAGCGGTCGTCACCGACGCTGTCCACGTCGGCCACGATGGCACATCGGCCAGCGTCGCCCAGATGTTTGCCGCGGGCGCATCGATGTCGATCGTGTGCTCGTACTTCATCGCTGCTCCCTGCTCTCGTACGCCGCGAACACCTTCTTCGGCACCACCATGCGCCAGGCGTCGACGACGAGCTCCGTCATCTCCTCGAGGTCGATCTCGGCGAGGCGCACCACGACCCAGTTGTAGCGCATGTCGCCGGGCTTCGGCAGCATGAACTTGTGCGGCTCACCACCCACCAACCCGTCGCGTTCCTCCTTCGGGAACGCGAAGCCCATCAGCGTCTCATCGCGACTGAACGCGAGGTACACGATCTGCCCGACGCGGAACTTGATCCGATCCCGTACGAGCACCTCGTACGACCGCTCGAGTGTCGACGCCAACGCGCGCACGTCGTCGATCGTCACACCAACATCCACAGCCGAAGACTAGGAGGGACCCCGCGGCGAGGCGTGGAAGAATTCGAGGGACGTGTCGAAATCGAGCGATCCCGTTCGTCGTCGTAGTGACGAACCGCCCCGCCGGGGTCCCAAGCGAAAGGAACAGCACCATGCCCAGGTATGCAGCACTCATCTACGGCGCCGAGCCGACCAGCGAATCCGAGAACGACAGCGAGCTGTGGAGCAAGATCATGGCCGAGTACTTCCACTTCGGCGAAGAGGGCGGTGCGGCAGGTGTGGTCAAGGGTGGAGAGGCCCTCCAGCCGAGCCACACGGCGACGACCATCCAGGTCAGCGGCGGCGCGAAGGGCGGCGATGTGATCGCCACCGACGGTCCGTTCGCCGAGACCAAGGAGGCGCTCGGCGGGTTCTACCTGCTCGACTGCAAGGACCTCGACGAGGCCTTGAGCTGGGCTGCCAAGATCCCCGGCGCGTGGTACGGCCGTGTCGAGGTTCGACCGGTCATCGACTTCGGTGAGTCCAGCTGAACGATCCGCTCGACGAGATCATTCGCATCGAGGGTGGCCAGGTTCTGGCCACCCTCATTCGTCTGACGGGTGACATCGACCGGGCCGAGGACGCGCTGCACGACGCTGTCGTGGTGGCCGCCGATACGTGGCGTCGCGACGGCCTGCCGGACAGGCCCGGCGCGTGGCTGACCACCGTCGCTCGCAACAAGGCCCTCGATCGCCTGCGACGCGAGGCGAGGCGCGCACCGAAGGAGGAAGAGGCATTTCGGATGCTGACCGAGGGCTCGGCGACGGGCGACGACGACGAACGACAGTCGCGACGATCGGTTGCGGTTGCTGTTCACCTGTTGCCACCCTGCACTCTCGCCGGAGTCGCAGGTCGCGCTCGCGCTGCGCACCATCTGCGGGCTCACGACGGTCGACATCGCTCGCGTCTTCCTGGTGCCGGAGCCGACCATCGGCCAACGGATATCACGTGCAAAGGCAAAGATCGCGACGGCGCACATTCCCTACCGTGTGCCCGACGAGCACGAGCTTCCCGATCGTCTACGGCCAGTACTGACCACCGTCTACGCGGTGTTCACTGCCGGCCATCACGCCCCGGTCGGCGAGCTCGATGCTCGTCTCGATCTGGCAGACGAGGGTGTTCGCCTCAGTCGTGTGCTCGTCGAGTTGATGCCCGACGAGGCGGAGTGTGTCGGGCTGTTGGCGTTGACGTTGGCGACCAATGCACGGCGCCGGGCACGCATGGATCCCGACGGCGAGATCGTGTTGCTCGCCGATCAAGACCGATCGCTGTGGGACCACGAGGCGATCACCGAAGCATCGTCGCTGGTCGAATCGGTGCTGCGACGCGGCCGTCCCGGCGCCTATCAGATGCAGGCCGCGATCGCATGCCTGCACGGCGTTGCTCCGACGTACGCAGAGACCGATTGGCCACAGATTGCCGAGCTCTACGCGCTGCTCGAAGCCCGCTGGCCGACACCTGTCGTGCGAGTGAATCGCGCCGTCGCTGTCGCCGAAGTGGCGGGGCCTCGCGCCGGCCTCGCGTTGCTCGCCGAGCTGGTCGGTACGTCCGCCGAACGATGGCACCTGTACTGGTCGACGCGCGCCGACTTCCACCGCCGCCTCGGCGAGGTCGAGCAGGCCGCCAACTGTTATCGCCAGGCCCTCGACTGTCCGTGCAACGACAGCGATCGCCGATTCCTGCAGCGACGCCTCGCCGAAATCGAGCGAGTGGGACCATCCTGACCGTCTCCACGACGGTCAGCATGGTCCCACCGCGACGTTCGGCCTAGGTTGGCGCGGTGCTCGATGTGCCGTTTGTGTATCCCCCGTTCGATCCCGAAGTTGCCCCGTACGGCGGGGAGGAACGCGACGTCGTCAACTGGCTGCTCGACTACCAGCGGTACGTGCTGCTACGCAAAGTCGACGGGATCACCGAGCAGCAGGCCCGGATGACGACGGCCTCGAGTGACCTCACGCTGCTCGGTCTCGTGCGCCACCTCGCCGGTGTCGAGCAGTACTGGCTCGGCAGCGTCTTCCTCGGGCTGAACGAGACGCTGCCATGGGACGACCCCAACGATCGCGACAGCGACTTCCATCCGCAGGAGAACGACACGTTGGCCGACGCGCTCGTGCTGCTGCGTGCCGAGATCGACCGCGCCCGCCAACTCGCATCGACGACGCCTCTCGATGCCTTGTCGGTCGGTCGGCGCGAGAACCAGCAGGTCAACTTGCGCTGGATCCTGGTGCATCTCGTCGAGGAGTACGCCCGTCATTGTGGGCACGCCGATCTGCTGCGGGAATCGATCGACGGTGCCACGGGCGACTGATGGTCCATCCGGACCGTTCTCGCCCGTACCGCTCAAGTCGTCCCGTCCGACGCCGATGATCTGGCATGAAATGGCACCGCCAGCGCCTCGATGACAGCCCGTTCGGGCAGCAGCGAGTGGCCTTTGTGCTGTCGGGTGGTGGATCGCTCGGGGCGATGCAGGCGGGTCAACTGCAAGCGATGTTCGAAGCCGGGATCACACCGGATCTCGTGATCGGCGTCTCGGCCGGCGCTCTCAACGGGGCGGCGATCGCCTACGAACCGACCATCGCGGCCGCCGACCAACTCGCCACGATCTGGCGCGGGATGCGGCGCGAGTACATCTTCCGCGGTTCTCGCGTGGAGCGTGCATGGCACGTCGTGCGTCGCCATCCGCATCTCTACCGTTCCGATGGGCTGATCGATCTCGTCAACCGATTCCTTCCCGTCGATGATCTCGACGAGCTCTCGACTCCGTTCGAGGCATGCACCGTGAACATCGACGATTCCCGAATCGACTTCCACACCACCGGAGATCCGCGCTCGGTACTCGTCGCCTCCGCGTCGTTGCCCGGCATCTTTCGGCCAGTCGTGATCAACGGCAGCCGTCACGTGGATGGTGGCATTGCGGCCAAGCTCCCGGTGCAGCGGGCCCGCGATCTCGGAGCGACCACGATCTTCGCCTTCGACTGCCGCGCAGGAACGAAGCACCAGCTGCCGAAGAACCTGTCCGCCCTCGCCGTCTTGACATCGTCGATCGCAGTGACTCGCGAGGTCCTGACCCCGTCGCACCATCAAACAGATGTCGTCCGCCTTCCAGCACCCGACACGCATGGGATCGGCCTGTTCGACTTCAGCCACAGTGACCGGTTGATCGAGCAGGGTCACGACATGGTCAGCTCCTACCTCGCTGAGCATCCCGAGCTGACTGCGCAGCCCAGTCGATCAGCCGCCTGACAGCAGCTCGATCGACACCTCACGCATTCGGTACTTCTGGATCTTGCCGGTGACAGTCATCGGGAACTCGTCGGTCACGTGGATGTAGCGCGGGATCTTGAAGTGAGCGATCCGGCCCTTGCAGAAGGCGGCCACATCGTCGCGGGTCATGGTGGCGCCGTCGCGAAGGCGCAGCCAAGCGACCAACTCCTCGCCGTACTTCGCGTCGGGCACACCGACCACTTGAACGTCGACGATGTCGGGATGTGAGTACAAGAACTCCTCGACCTCGCGCGGATAAATGTTCTCGCCGCCTCGAATGATCATGTCCTTGATCCGCCCGACGATGCTCGCGTAGAGCTCGTCGTCCATCACCGCGAGATCGCCGGAGTGCATCCAGCCGTCGGCATCGATCGACTCAGCGGTCATCTCCGGTTCGTTCCAGTAACCCAACATCACGGAATAGCCCCTGGTGCAGAACTCACCCGGCTGGTCGAGACCAACCGTCTCACCCGTGACCGGATCGATGACCTTGATCTCGAGGTGCGGAAGGACCCGCCCGACGGTGCCCACCTTCTTGTCGAGCGGATCGTCGGGCGATGTCTGCGTCGACACCGGCGAGGTCTCGGTCATGCCGTAGCCGATCGTGACCTCGCTCATGTGCATCTCGTCGACGCACTGCTTCATCACCTCCACGGGGCACGGCGAGCCGGCCATCATGCCGGTGCGCAACGACGAGAGATCGAACGAGTGGAAGTCGGGATGCGACAACATCGCGATGAACATCGTCGGCACACCGAGCACGCTCGTGCACCGTTCCGCCTCCAGCGTCTGCAGCGTCGCGAGCGGATCGAACGATGGTCCGGGCAGCACCGTGGTCGTCGCGTGCGTGAGGTTGGCCAGGTTCCCGATGACCATCCCGAAGCAGTGGTAGAACGGCACCGGGATGCACACCCGATCGACTCCGGTGTAGCGGAACCCGAGGCCGAGGAAGTACCCGTTGTTCAGCAGGTTGCGATGACTCAACGTGGCACCCTTCGGGAAGCCGGTCGTGCCACTGGTGTACTGGATGTTGATCGGATCGCGGTTGCTCAGCGACTCGCCACGGGCGGCCAACTCGGCAGCGGTAACGCCATCGCCGCCGGCCAGCAACGCATCCCAATCCGGCGTACCGAGCAGCACCACGTGTTCGAGGTTCGGTAACGACCCGCGCACCTCGGAGATCATCGCCGCGTAGTCGCTGGTCTTGAATCCGGTCGCCGACACCAGAAGCGTGCAGCCGCTCTGTGCGAGCGCGTAGCGCAGCTCTTCGGTCTGATAGGCGGGGTTGATGTTGACCAGCACGACGCCGGCCTTCGCCGCTGCGAATTGGATGTAGACCCACTCGGCGTTGTTCGGACTCCACATCCCCACCCGATCGCCTTTTTCGAGACCGAGCGCGAGCAAGCCGCGTGCGAGCTGATCGACGCGCTCGGCAAGCTCGCGATAGGTCAGCCGGATGCCCTGGAACGGCACCACCAGCGCCTCACGGTCGGGGAACGAATCGACGATGCGGTCGAACGCAGCGCCGATCGTCTCCTCCAGCAACGGGACATCGGTTGCACCGATCGCGTGTGCCTTGGTCGTCATTGGAAACCCCCTAGCCGGTCGTGAACGACCGTTTCGACTGTACACGTGCCAGACTCGACGCTGTCGTGGAAGCCAGTCCCCTCCTCCGTCTCGAAGGTCTCACCAAGAAGTACCCGGGTGTGACAGCCCTCGACGACCTCTCGATCACGTTGCCGCGCGGGCTCGTCGGTCTGGTCGGCGCGAACGGCGCCGGCAAGACGACGATGTTCCGCCTGCTGCTCGGGATCTCCAAACCGACCGAGGGCACGATCGAGGTCTGCGGGGTCGACGTCGGCGCCGACCCGATCGAGGTCCGGTCGCGTCTCGGCTACATGCCCGAGCACGATTGCCTCCCTCTCGACCAGACCGCCGCCGACGTGGTGTCGACGTTCGGCGAGCTCAGCGGCCTGCCGGCGCGGGCAGCGCGCCAACGCGCATCCGACATCCTCGATCTCGTCGGCCTCGACGAGGCTCGGTTCCGGCCGATCGGCGGATTCTCCACGGGCATGCGGCAACGCACGAAGCTCGCCCAGGCACTGGTCGGCGACCCGGAACTGGTGCTCCTCGACGAGCCGACCGCGGGTCTCGATCCGCTCGGCCGCGAGGAGATGCTGATGCTCGTCGCCCGGCTCGGCACGTTCGGGATCTCGGTGCTGATGGCAACACACCTCCTCGACGATGTGCAACAGGTGTGCGACCACGTCGTGATGATCGACGGCGGGCGACTCGTCGTGTCGGGCGCGACGGACGCGCTGCTCGAACGCACCGGTTTCGTCACCGTCGATGTCGGCACGCGCGGCGATCAACTGGTGGCCGCGCTGGCGACCGTCGGCATCACGGCCGTCGCCGCCGAAGGGCTCGTCGAGGTCACCATCGACGGCGATCACCACATGGACGTCCTGCGCGACACGATCGCCGACTGCCGGGCTTCCGCTGTATCGCCTGACGACGCGATTGACCTCGCTCGACGAGGTCTTCCTTCGCCTCGCCGGGACCGTCGTCATGAGCGTGGTCAGCGGCGACAGGGGCGCCGTCTACGACCGTGGGTACCGTCCGTACGACGGGCCACGCGGTCGTCGCGGCGCGGCAACATTTGCACTCTACAAGGCGTCGATTCGTCGAGCACTCGGCATCCGACGATCGTGGCGCCAGAAGATCGCACCGTTCGTGCTGCTCGGCGTCGTCACCATCCCTGCGATCGTCAACGTCGGGATCGGCTACGTCACGCGCGACCGTGTCGTCGACAGGCTCGAGATCATCACCTACCGCGACTACGTGGGCGTGTCGTCCGCGCTGCTGCTGTTCGTCGCATTGGTTGCACCCGACGTGATGTGCCCGGATCGTCGACAACGTGTCCTGCCATTGATGTTCGCCCGACCGCTGACCGGGATCGACTACGTCATCGCCAAGGTTGGCGCGATCGCGTCGATCCTGTTCGCATTCTCGTTCCTGCCGCAGGTCGTGCTGTTCGTCGGCAACATGCTGGTCAGCGACAGCGCATACTCCTATTTCACTGGCCACCTCGACGTCTTGTGGAAGGTCCCATTGTCCGTCGCGATGCTGGCCATCTACTACGCGGTCATCGGCGTCGCCATCGCATCGCTGACCGATCGTCGGATCGTCGCCGGCGCCGGAATCATCGGACTCCTTCTGGTGACGTCGATCGCGTCGGGCATCATCGTCGGCGACTTCCAGCCCGGCCACGGCTCGATCGCGGGGCTGATCAACGTCTGGGTGCTACCGCTGTACCTGCAAAGACATCGTCTTCCTCGGCCACGTCGATCCCGACTCACCGCTCGCCGGCGTCGCCAACGCTGGGTTGTACGCCCTCGTGGTCTACCTCGCCGTGCTGTTGGTCGGGCTCGCTCGTACTGCTGCTATCGCTATCGATGGTTGGAACGCTGATGCAACCGTTCGCGCCGCCTTCGCCGCCCGCACCGACCCCACAGCGGGACCCGGCGTTTGCCACCGACGCCACGGTCGAGATTGCAAACGTGTCGGTCTGGTACGGGCCGAAGGTTGCGCTGTCGGAGCTCAGCTGCTCGTTCGGCCCAGGTGTCACCGGGCTGCTCGGTCCGAACGGTGCCGGCAAGACAACGCTGATGCGCGCGATGACCGGCCTCGTCGGTGTCAACCAAGGCACCGTTCGAGTCGAGGGTTGCGATCCACGACACGACCGCAACGTGCACGCGCGCATGGCGCTGGTTCCCGAGGACGAGGCCGTACCTGCCGGCCTGACCGCTCGCCAGTTGGTCGCGTATGTGGCCGATCTGCTACCGCATCGTCGATCGCGAGGCACCCGAGAAGGCTTTGCACAGCGTCGCCATGCTCGACGCCGCTGATCGTCGCGTCGACGGGTTCAGCAAGGGGATGCGGCAACGAACCAAGATCGCCGCCGCGCTGGTCACCGATCCCCAGGTGCTCGTGCTCGACGAGCCGTTGAACGGCGCAGATCCGGTGCAGCGATTGCATCTCATCGATCTCTTCAAGAACCTCGGCGCCGGCGGACGAACGGTGATCGTCAGTTCGCACGTGCTCAACGAAGTCGAGCGCATGGCCGACCGGGTGATCGTCCTGATGCACGGCCGGCTCGCAGCGGCCGGTAGTCGGCACGCAATTCGCGACGCCATGGACGACCGTCCGAGGCACGTGCTCGTTCGCTCCGACGACGGCCGCCGTTTGGCTGCGACGCTCATCGGTCTCGAATCGGTCGCCGGTGTCACGATGGATACCACACGCGACGGACTCGTGATCCAGACGGTGCAGGCCCGGGATCTGGCAACGGCGCTGCCGCGGCTGGCACGTGACGCGTCGATTCGCCTCCTCGAGGTCCGAGCTCTCGACGACTCTCTCGAGAGCCTCTTCCGGGAGCTGGTGCGATGACCGAGACGACATCGACACAGGTCCCTCAACCGGCGATGCGCAAGCCACGATCGCGGTTCGTCGCAATCCTTCGCTACACGCTGCAGTCCTGCGTGCCTCCCCGGAAGTGGGCGGCCCTCTTGCTGCCGTGCGCCGGTGCGCTGCTGTTCGGTCTGCTCGCGCACGCGGTGCACACCAGCGCCGAGCGAGCATTCGCGAACGTCGCGGCCGAGGGGATCTTCTCGCTCGTCATGCCGATTGCCGCTCTCGTGATCGGCGATTCCGTCCTCGGCGCCGAGGTTCGCGCCGGCACCTTCCACTTCACCTGGCTCTCGCCGGCCGCGACCTGGCAGATCGTGCTCGGACGTTGGTTGGGGGGCTCGATGGTCGCACTGGTCACCATCGCGCCGGCAAGTGCTCTCGCCGCGTTCGTCGCCGGCGCTCCCAGCAGTGCGTGGCCGGCGTTCATTGCCGCCGCGGTCGGCAGCATCACCTACGTCGCGTTGTTCATCACCGTCGGCTGCATCACCCGGCGGACAGCCGTGTGGTCGCTCGCGATCGTGTTCCTCGTCGAACGGCTGCTCGGCGCCGCCCTCACCGGAATCGCCCAGCTGTCGCCGACGTGGGAGTCGCGGGCGATCTTCGTCGGCCTGCTCGACAACCCACCGGATCGTCTGGTCCGTGCCGGCATTCCGCAAGGTGGCGCAGCAATCGTGCGGCTGGCGATCGTGACCATCATCTGTCTGCTGATCGCCAACTGGCGGATGCGGCACATGCGCCTATCGGGCGCTTCCGACTGACGCTGCGGCTGTTAGCGTGGCGCACCGAAAGGGGGCCATGTGAACGAGATCATCGTCGGAGTCGACGGCAGCGAAACAGCCGGCAAAGCAGCAGAGGCAGCGGCCGAAATGGCCAACAGTTACAACCGGCCATTGCACATCGTGATGTCGATGACCCGCACCACCAGTCAAGACGTGCGCGGCGGCGGATCCGAGACGTGGCACGTCGATTCGGTCGGTGTTGCCGAGGATTTGTTGAAGGCACTCGCGGGCAAGCTGAAGGTGACGACGCCGATCACGCACGCAGTGGTGATGAAGGACCCGGCCACCGCATTGTGCGAGGAAGCCACTCGGCTCGAAGCGTCGACCATCGTGGTCGGCAACAAGCGTGTGCAGGGTGCAGCCCGAGTCCTCGGCTCGATCGCCGGCGACGTCGCCAAGCGCGCCCCATGCAATGTGTTGATCGTCCACACCCACTGACGAACTGAGCCTGGTCGGATGGCGGCCGATAATCTTCGGAACACCCTTGACAAGATTTATTGTCAAGACGTATGTTGACGCCCATGGACGACGTACGAGTGCTCGCCGACGCTGCCGCCGTGGAGGTGGCGCTCGATCCGATCCGGGCATCGATCCTCGACGCGTTGACGGAACCGGGTTCGGCCACGACGGTTGCCGCGGCGGTCGGGTTGACCCGTCAGAAGGTGAACTACCACCTGAAGGCATTGGAAGTCCATGGGCTGGTGGAACCGGCCGAGGAGCGGGTGTGGGGCGGAATCACCGAACGATTCGTTCGTCGTTCGGCCCGGCATCTCGTTGTTGCTCCCGATGTGTTGCAGAGCATTTCCGTCGATCCCAACGACATCGCCGATCGTCTCTCGGCCGCGTATCTGATCGCGGTGAACGCCCGGACCGTCTCCGAGGTCGGGGCAATCGCCGGCAGCGCTGCGACAGGAACGCGTCTGCCGACCCTCACCGTCGACGCGGTGATCGGCTTCATCTCGCCCGAAGATCGCGCTGCGTTCGCCACCGACCTGCAATCAGCGGTCGCGACGCTCGTCGCCCGCTACCACCACGACGACGGGCGACCGCACCGTCTGACCGTCTCGTCATACCCCCGACCCGAGGAGCCCTCATGAACAACCCCAACCAACCCGCCCAACGCGACCGAGTCGAACACCGGATGGAGCGCACCTACGAGGTGACCGCGACGCCCGAACAGGTGTGGGATGCGATCGCAACTGCCGATGGGATCTCGGCGTGGATGGTCCCGACCCGCCTGGACGCGCAGGTCGGTGGAGAGGTCTCGTTCGATCTCGGTGGGATGCAGTTGACCGGCGTCGTCACCGACTACACACCGAACCATCGATTCGCATACGAAGAACCGTGGCCGATCGCAGACCAAGTCGAGGACATCCCGGCAGAGATGGTCGAGTGGTTCAACACGATCGGTGTGCCGCTGTCGGAGGTGTACCGCGACCTCGCGTCGGTCACCCCGATCGCTACCGAGTTCCTCGTCGAATCGGCATCCGGCGGCAGCTGTGTGATCCGCGTCGTCACGAGCTCCTACGGGAGCGGCGCGGATTGGGAGAACGAGTTCTTCGCCCAGATGATCGCCGACACGATCCCCATCTTCGACAACCTCGCCACGCATCTCAACAAGGCGGCCTAGCAATGGAAACGCTCACAACGATCACCGCACCGCTGAGCACACGCCGTCTTGTTCGAAGCGGCGCACTCGCAGGCGCTGTCGCGGCCGTGTGCACCACCATCGTCGCAGCCATCGCGAACACTGCCGATGTCAGTCTCGAGATCAACGGCGAAGCCATTCCCGTCCCGGCGTTCGCATGGTGGACGCTCGTGGGTGCAGCCGTGGGCGTCGTGCTGGCCCGACTCCTTCGCGATCGACGACGGTTCGTCATCGTCACGACGGTCGCCGTCGGCCTGTCACTCATCCCAGCGATCGCCGCTCCCGACGACACCGCCACGACAGCCGTTCTCGTGACGGCCCACCTCCTCGCGGCAGCCATCATCATCCCGACCCTCAGTCGGCAGCTCGCCGCGGTCGACAACGACAGCGAGCGGGATTAGACCGCCGGCTGTTGCTGGGTGATGCAGTGGATGCCGCCGCCGCATTCGAAGATCGGGCGGGCCTCGACCAACACCACCTCGCGATCGGGGTACAGACTTGCCCAACGTGTCCGCCGCCTCCTCGTCGCGCGGATCGTCGAACGAGCACAGGATGACTGCGCCGTTGCAGACGTAGTGGTTGATGTACGACCAGTCGACGATGTCGTCGTCGGCGTGCGTCTGCGTCGGCGCCTGGATCTCGACGACCTCCAGCTGACGACCGCGGGCATCGGTGGTGGCCCGCAGGATGCCGAGGTTCTCCTTGCACACCTCGTAGTCGGGATGCGCCGGGATCGGGCTGGACGTGGGCGACGACGAGCCCCGGCCGCACCCACGCGGCAACGATGTCGACGTGACCGCGCGTGCCGAATCGCTTGTAGTCCTTGGTCAGGCCCGCGCGGCAGCCAGACCACCTTCTCGACACCGAGGTACGCCTTCAGCTCGGCCTCCACCTGCGCTGCGTCCCAGTCGGGATTGCGGAACGGATCGAGCTGCACGGTCGCGAGTGATCATCACGGTGCCCTCGCCGTCGACGTGGATGCCGCCGCCCTCGTTGACCATCGACGACGGGAACACCTCGGCGCCGGCGAGCCCGGCGGCGAACGCGCCGACGTGCTGCTCGTCGTCCCAGTCGCAGAACTCCTGCTGGCCCCAACCGTTGAACGTCCAGCACACCGCGCCGAGCCCGGCCGTCGGGATGGGTGACGAACGTCGGGCCGCTGTCGCGGAACCAGCACTCGTCGATCGCCGTCTCGTGAATCGTCGACCGACGGATCGACCAGCGCCCGGGCGGCCTCGCCGTCGCCGACGTTGCAGATCAACGACACCGGCTCGAAGCGCGCGATCGCGTTGGTGACTGCCGCCCACACGCCGCGGTAGTAACCGAGCTCGCCGTCCGGGTCGTCGCCGAACGTGGTGCACGCCGGCGGGAACTCCATCCACGTGCGCTCGTGGCGGCACCCACTCCGGTGGCATGGAGAATCCGGCAGGCGGGGCGTTCGAGCTCATCTCGCCACTATCCCACCCGACGGAGTGTTTCCGTGCACCCCGGGTGGGCCGAAGACCTCCGACGGTCAGAGGAAGTAGAGGCGGCTGAGCGACACCGAGTCGGCGGGGTCGCTGTAGACCGTCTCGCCGTCGAGCGAGACCATGCCCGGTCTTGGCGTCGACGTCGACGTGGCCGAGACGGTTGTTGCGGACGAGGTCGGCCGGGCCCGATGTTGCGGGTGCCCCTCACCGCGACGCGGCGGCGACGGGTGGTCATGTGGTCGTCGCCGGCGTCGACGGCGGCCTGGCTGACGAAGGCGACCGACAGGTCGGCCGCGGTCGAGCCGTACGAACCGAACTGCGGCCCGAGCACCAGCGGCTCGCTCGAATCGGTCGCCGCGTTCGGGATCGCCGGTGACCCCGTACGCCGGGAAACCCGCTCTTCAGCACCAGCTGCGGCTTGGCCCCGAAGTGATCGGGACGCCACAGCACGATGTCGGCCAGCTTGCCGACGTCGAGCGAGCCGATCTCGTGGCTGAGGCCGTGCGCGATCGCCGGGTTGATGGTGAGCTTGGCCACGTACTGCCGAACGCGATCGTTGTCGTGAGGCGTCGGACCGTGCGACGGATCGTTGCGGATCTGCCGGCGCTTCATCTGCGCCGCCAGCTGGAACGTGCGCCGCACGGTCTCGCCGGCACGGCCCATGCCTTGCGCGTCGCTGGACGTGATCCCGATGACGCCGAGGTCGTGCAGCACGCCCTCGGCGCCCATCGTGCCGCCGCGGATTCGATCGGTGACGAGGTGGTGGTCGCTGGGCGAGTGATGGTTCAGGCCATGCGCGGCGAAGATCATCTCGTAGTGCTCGTCGAGCGCATCGCGCCCGAACGGCAGCGTCGGGTTGGTGCTCGAGCCGATCACGTTCGGCACGCCCGCGAGCTTCAGCACGTTGGGCACGTGCCCACCGCCGCAGCCCTCGATGTGGAACGCGTGGATGGTGCGGCCGTCGAGCACGCGCAGCGTGTCGTCGACCGACAGGCACTCGTTGAGGCCGTCGGTGTGCAGGGCGACCTGCACGTCGTACTGCTCGGCGACGTTCAGCGCGGTGTCGAGGGCACGGGTGTGCGCGCCCATGTCTTCGTGCACCTTGAAGCCGCACGCGCCGCCCTCGACCAACGCCTCGATCAGTGGTGCTTCGTGCGACGACGATCCGCGGCCGAGGAAGCCGATGTTGACCGGCCACTGGTCGAAGCTGTTGAAGGCGTGACGCAGGGCCCACGGCGAGTTGACCCCGACGCCCCACACCGGCCCGAACTCCTGCCCGATGATCGTCGTGACTCCGGAGGCCAGCGATGCCTCCATGATGCGCGGCGACAGCAGGTGCACGTGCGTGTCGATCGCGCCGGCCGTCGCGATCAATCCTTCGCCGGAGATGATCGTGGTGCCGGTGCCGACGACCACCTCGACACCGTCCATCATGTCGGGGTTACCCGCCCGGCCGACAGCGCAGATGCGTCCCTCGCGGATGCCGATCGACACCTTGCCGATGCGACGCGTCGCGTCGATCACGACGACGTTGGAGATCACGATGTCGCACGTCTCGGCGACGGCGGCAGCCTTCAGCAGCAGACCGTCGCGCGCGGTCTTGGCGAACCCGGCCAGGAACTCGTTGCCGCGTTCCTGCGCGTCGTACTCGATCTCGATGACCAATCCGGTGTCGCCGAGGCGCACGCGGTCGCCAACGGTGGGGCCATGGATCGCGGCATAGTCGTCGGGCAGGATCTCGTCGGGATGCACATGATCGTGCGGCACCGCGCCACCTTCGTGGCTGTGTTCGAACTCGCCGTGGGAGTGGCTGTGCGGGTGCGGATGCTGGTGGTCGGTCACGAATCCGCCCCGAGGTAGCCCTGCTCGGTGGCCCGGGCGAGTGCAGCCTCTTTGGCACCGGGCGCATCGAGAGGTCCGTCGACCAGCCCGGCGAACCCGATCGCCACCCGAGCGCCGGCGATCGGCACCAGTGGCGCGTCGGTCGCGACTCCTGGCTCGAATCGCAGCGCCGATCCCGCAGGAATTCCCAGTCGCATTCCGTAGGCGGCGGCTCGATCGAACGACAGCCGCGGATTGACCTCGAAGAAGTGGAAGTGCGAGGTGATGCTGACCGGCACATCCGAGGTGTTGGTGGCGACGATGTAGACGAGCCCCGCCGGCGCGACGGGCTCGCGGGCAGCGGTGATCACCGCGCCCGGCGCATCGGAACCGAGACTGCCCCCGTCGCCGAACGGGTTGCGCACCACGACCATGCGTGTCCCGTCGTCGAACACTGCTTCGACCTTCACCTCGCGCACGATGTCGGGCACGCCGGGCAAGCACGTCGTCGACCGTCAGGATGCTCGCGCCGGCGGCAGCCGACGTCCATCAGCCGAGCCCCGTCGCGCGCCGCTTCGCACACGGTGTCGGCGATCAACGCGGTGGCTTCCGGGACGTTGAGCCGCAGTCCGCGCGCTCGTCGTGCCCGCGCCAGTTCGGCGGCCGTGAAGATCAACAGGCGGTCGCGATCCGTCGGGGTCAGGCGCATGACCGCACGCTATTCTCACGGAGATCAAACGGACAGCGCTCGAGAACAAATCGCTCGTTCGCTTCACCGTCGCAACGCTGCTGGCGATCGTCGCCGAGTGGGCGTTTTTCGTCGGCGGCCTCGTGTACGCGTACGACAAGGGCGGCGCGCGAGCCGCCGGAATCGCCTCGCTTGCCATGCTCGTACCGACGGCGATCGCCGCGCCCTACGCCGGGTCGATGACACGCCGCGGCCGGCCTCAGCGCGTCCGGTTGGCCGCGTACGCGGTGCTGACTCTTGCGCTCAGCGGTGCGGCTGCCGCAGCGTTCGCCAACGCTCCCGCGGCCGTTGTCCTCGGGGGTTGTGCGGTTGCGGCCGGCGCGTTCACGTTCCTCGGACCGACGTGTGCCGTCGTCGTGCCGGCCATCGTTCGTTCAGCCCGCGAACTGACGGTGGCCAACGTGTGGCTCGAGTCGTGCGAGAGCATCGGCATGCTCGGCGGATCGCTCGTCGCGACCGTGTTGCTGGCCGTGCAAGGCGCGGCGTTGGCATTGGCCGGCGGCGCGGTCCTCGCGTTGACCAGCACGATCATCTCGCTGGCAGGTGGATACGTCGACGGGCCGCGTGCAGAGCCCGGCGACGAGGAGGACTCGGTCGGCCCGGTCAGAACCTTGTTGCGAAGCGTGTCGGCCCTGCGGTCCCGGTCTCACACCGGCGGCGTGTTCGCAATCGCTTGCGGCCATTTCATCCTCGTCGGTTCCATCGACCTCATCGTCGTGGTGCTGGCGGGCGACGAGCTCGACCTCGGCAACTCGGGTCCCGGACTGCTGCAGACCAGTGTCGGTATCGGCGCGTTGTTGTGCGCTCTGGTGTCGACCATCCTGGTTCGCCGCGACCGCCTGGCACCGCTGATGGTCGTGTCGACGGGTGCCATCGCGACCGCGTGCGTCGTGCTCGGTGTCGCGCCGACATTGGCGACCGCCCTCATACTGCTGCCGATCGTCGGGTTCGGTGAATCGCTCCTCAACCTCACCAGCATCATGCTGTTGCAACGATCGACACCCCCCGATGCAACCGCCGGGGTCTTCGCGGCGATCGAGCTGCTGATGGGCATCGGGATGATCGCCGGATCGCTGGGAACGCAGCTTCTGATCGCGGCCGGCGGTGCAGATGCTGCGCTGATCGGCCTCGGCTGCTTCTTCGCGATCTTGCTGGCGTTCACGTGGCGATCCCTGCAGCATGCCGACGACAGCGCCGACATCCCGGTCGTCGCCATCAGCCTGTTGCGCCGCATCCCTGCATTCGCTCCCCTGCAGCCGCTCGCGCTCGAGTCGGTCGCTCGCGCCGCCACTGAGGTCTCCGTCACCACAGGACAGGTGGTGATGACCGAGGGCGAACCGGGCGACGTGTTCTATGCGGTCGCCGATGGCTCCTTCGACATCAACTGCCGCGGCGCGCACGTGAGCACCGCCGTACGCGGCACCGGCTTCGGAGAGGTCGCTCTCCTCGCCAACGTGCCACGAACCGCGACCATCACTGCGAACTGCCCTGGATCGCTGCTCGCCATCCATCGGGTTCCGTTCCTGATCGCGGTCACCGGCTCCGACTCATCGCGTCAAGCCGCGTGGGGCGTGATACGGACAATGGGGTTGGACGTGGATCCGGACGACGCGCCTACGCTCGACGCGTGACCGCCGCGACGCCGACAGTTCAGATCGACAACGAGCAGGTCCGCGTGACCGAATGGCGATTCGCGCCGGGCGAAGAGACCGGCTGGCACACCCACACGATGGACTACGTCGTGGTGCCGTTGTACGACGGTGTTCTGCGCATCGAATCCAACGACGGAACCGTCGATGTGCCGCTTCGCCACGGGCAGCTCCTATGCCGCGCACCGCCGGCGTGGAGCACAACGTCATCAATCCCGGTTCGACGGAGTTCGCATTCGTCGAAGTCGAGTTGAAGGCAGCCTCGCGCCGTCTTGACACCTTCGTGTGGCCAGTGATCTGATCGCCGCGATGCGTCGCCCCAGGAACAACATCGGGAAGGCGCCGATCATCCTGATCACGTTTCCCGACTACGACACCGAACACCCGCAGCACGGCGGCGCGCTGACCGCTGCCGGTTACACAATGCGTATCGCGGAAAAGCGGGGTGCCCGCTCGCCCGAGGAGCTGCTGGCGTTGTCCGCCGAAGCCGCCGGCGCGATCGTCAGCACGGATCCGTTCACGCGCGATGTCATTCGCGACAGTCCCCACCTGCAGGTGATCGCCCGAGTCGGGGTGGGCATCGACTCGATCGATGTCGGCGCGGCGACCGAGCTCGGCGTCGCGATCACCACGACGCCCGGTGCCAACGAGGAGACAGTGGCCGATCACACGATCGCGATGATGCTCGGGCTGTTGCGACGCATCCCGGAGAACGACGCCGGTGTGCGACGCGGCGAATGGAATCGCACGGGCGTGCACACTCCCCGGCAACTTGCGGGATGCACCGTCGGCTTGATCGGGTACGGGAACATCGGTCGGCTCGTCGCCCGGCGACTCGCCGGGTTCGGTGTCGAGCTGCTCGTGTCGGACCCGATGATCGGCCAGTCGGACTCGCCGCGGTCGGTCGAGCTCGCCGAGCTGCTGGCGCAGTCCGACGTGGTGTCGCTGCACACCCCGCTGATCCCGGCGACCACCAACCTCATCGATCGAGCGGCACTGCAGTTGATGCAGCCGCACGCGGTCCTCGTCAACACATCTCGTGGAGGAGTCGTCGACGAGGCTGCCCTGATCCAAGCGCTCGACGAGGGAGTGATCGCCGGCGCGGCACTCGACGTGTTCGAGACCGAACCACCGATCGCTTCTCCGCTGCTGGCAATGTCGAACGTCGTCGTCAGCCCCCATGTCGCCGGGATCAGCACCACGTCGCTCGAGTTGATGATGCGACGGGCAACGGCATCAGTGATCGATGTGATCGAAGGACGGATCCCCGAGGGACTGGCCAATCGGCGGATCCTCGACGAGCACCCGTCGGCCGGCTGACCGCGTCACTCGCCGCGGATGTTGATCTCGATCTTCACGCCGTTGGGATCGCAGATGAAGATCTGCTTGAGATCGATTTCCGGTGACTCCACTGCCTCGTACGAGGCACCCATGGCCGTCAGGTGCGTTCGCATCTCCTCATAGCCAGAGCCCTGGAACGCGATGTGGTCGACGGCACCCGTGATTCCCGAGCGGTCGGCTTCGACGAAGTTGACGTGGATCGCCGGATGGTCGTCGACGAGGATCCAGGTTCCGGGCTGAGCGATGGGCGGACGTCGCTCGGGCGCATTCTTCAGCCCGAGCACCTTGGTGTAGAAGGCGACGGTCTCCTCGGGCAGGACTGTCTCGATGTTGTAGTGGTCGAGCCGATGCAATGCCATCGCCCTTGACAGTAGACGACTGCGATCAAAGAATCAGCCGCCGAATCGATGCGCGGGGTTGCCCCCGACACCCACATCGAGCTGCAGCAGAGTGCCGGCATTCGGTTCTCGTTCGAGTTGTTCGGCCGACAGGCGATGGCGCGCCGTGGTGATGTACATCGTGCGGAGATCGGCGCCACCGAACGCGGGGCACGTCGGGTTGGTCAGCGGTAGGGCTATCTCTCGTTCGAGCACACCGTCGGGGCTGTAACGGCGAACCTTGGCGCCACCGAACAAGCACACCCAGACCCCACCCCCGGCATCGACCATCATCCCGTCGGGCAAACCATCTGCTGGATCGATCTCCGTGAACACCGACTCGTGGCCGAGGTTGCCGGTGTCGAGGTCGTAGTCGTAGGTGACGACCCGCCACGTCGTGCTGTCGATGTAGTACATCGTCTCGCCGTCGGGGCTCCAACCGATCCCGTTGGAGATGGTCCGCTCGGGCAACACCATGGTCAGCCCGCCGCCGGGCTCGAGTCGGTACAACGCGGCCTGCGCGGGCTCGCGATCCCGGTGCAGCGTGCCCGCCCACAAGCGTCCACGCGGGTCGGCGCGGCAGTCGTTGAACCTCACGCCGGGCTTCGGGTCGACCGAGGCGAGCAAGGTCCACTCGCCTGCCGTCGACACCTTCCACAACTCGCACTCGACGGCCGCCATCATCCCGCCGTCCTCGCACAACACCACCGCTCCGACATCGCCCTCGGTACCGATCGAGCTCGACGCTCCGCTGATGGGATCCCACCGATGAATGCGACGGCCGGCGATGTCGACCCACACGAGTTCGCCGCTGCGGTCGTCCCACACCGGCCCCTCGCCGAGCTGAGCAGGACCGGGAGCATCGGTGAGCACGGTGATGGACGGCTTGTCGGGCATCGGCGCATTGTGATCTGATCTCGCCTGCAGCTCAAAGTCGAACGACGTTTCGGAGGAGACCATGTCGGAGAACACGTCACTCGACGGCGAAATCGCGATCGTCACCGGTGGGGCGCGAGGGATCGGCGCAGCGATCGTCGAGGTGTTCGTCGCCAGCGGCGCGAGCGTCGTGTTCTGCGATCTCGACCCCGACCTCGGCCAAGCGGTCGAGCAGAGAATCGGCGACAAAGCCAAGTTCGTGCGAGCCGATGTCAGCAACGAAGACGACGTCGCCGCGATGGCTGCGTTGTGCTCGACGACCTTTGGTCCGGCGACCGTGCTGGTCAACAACGCCGGAGTCAACGCCAACTTCGATGCGACGACGATGACGGTCGACGAGTGGGATCGGTTCATGGGCGTCGACCTGAAGTCGGCATGGCTCGGCGCGAAGTACGTGCTGCCACACATGCGCGACGCCGGGCGCGGAGCGATCATCAACGTTGCGTCGATGCACGCTCATGCGACACTCGAAGGCTTCTTCCCATATGCGGCGGCGAAGTCCGGCCTCGTCGGCATGACACGCAGCCTCGCCCTCGACTGGGGGCCGCACGGGATTCGCGTCAATGCGGTCGCGCCCGGCTACATCCGTACCCGTCTGGTGCAGGACAGCATCGATCGCAATCCAGATCCTGTGGCGGCGGAAGCGTCGATGGTGAAAGGCGTTGCGCTTCGGCGGATCGGTGAGCCGGTCGAGATCGCCAAGGTTGTGCGCTTCCTCGCGTCCGACGATGCCAGTTACGTCTCGGGCACCACCATTCACATCGACGGTGGTGTCACTGCACGTCGGGCCGGCTGAAAACGTCGCTGAGCGCCGGACCACCTGGCAGGTAGTGGCCCGACGCTCAGGACGTCACATGCTCAGATCAGGGATCGACTATTCGACCCCGAGTGCACGAGCCATCGTGTGGAACAGGTCGGTCTGATTGGTGATGCCGACCACGTTCGCAGCCTGCGGCCCCTGTGCCGCAACACGGACCTCGGTGCCGGTGTGGCTCTGCGAGCGACCGTGCAGGTTGGTGGCGTAGTTGACGACCATCGGCTGACCCTCGGTCGTGATGAGGGTGGCGATCGCGCCGGGGCTGTGATCCGCTGGCCGTCTGCGGGTCGACGATCTGGCTGGTGTGGCCGTGGTCGGCAGTCACGATGATCAGGGTGTCGGGGTGCTTCTTGGCCCAATCGAGAGCAACCTGGATGGCGCTGTCGAACTCGACGGTCTCACCGATCTGCCCGCACGGGTTCTCGGCATGATCCTGCTTGTCGATCGAAGCACCCTCGACCTGCAGGAAGAAGCCTTTACGGTCGTCATGCTTGACCTTGCTCGACAGCAGATCGATGGCCTTGGCCGTCATGTCGGAAAGGTGCGGCTCGGTGGCCGGACGGTTCGGATTCGACTCCGTGCAAGCACGTCGCTGCCGGTCCGGGATACGGAGCGGCGAGCGGACCGGTCCACTCGAGATCCATGTTGCTCGGGTGGAAGAGGCCGAGGAACTTCTGACCCGGCTGTGCGCCGTCGAGGCCGGCCTGATCGGTGGCGACTGTGTAGCCGAGTGCCTGAGCCTGCTGCACGACGGTCTGACCGGCGAACGGACCAGCCGGTGACCGTCTGATCGAAGCGGGCCTTACCTCCGCCCATCAACACGTCGACGTCGGTGGTCGACGGTCTGCTCGGCGATGGATCCGAGACCGCCGACATCCTTCTTCTCGTTCGGGCACGTGGTCATGTCGGCCGGGCCCTGGCAACCACGCAGGCTGATGTGCGAGTCGAGCACTGCCGGCGTCGCGTCGGTGAGTTCGGCGGTCGTGATGTTGCCGGTCTTGAACCCGGCGTCCTTCGCGGCGCTCGAGGATCGTCGGCAGCGGCGCACCTGTGACCGGGTCGACCGAGATGGCGTTGTTGTAGGTCTTGTGGCCGGTCGCCCATCCGGTGCCCGAGGCGGCGGAGTCGGTGACGTAGTCGGGCACGTCCGTGGTGCCCCTCTGCACGGCGTAGGTCGTGTACTCGCCGGTCAGCGGGAGGCTGTCCATCGAGCAGGCGGCCGGCGGCGCCGACGTGGTAGTTGCGGGCGATCGTGATCTCCGAGTCGCCCATGCCGTCACCGAGGAACATGATCACGTTCTTGGCCTTTCCACCGTCGATCGCGCGCTTCACTTCGTTCGAGCGGTCGCCGTTGTTGTGGTAGGCGCCGGCGGCAGTCGCCACCATCAGCCAACTCGCCGCTACTCCGGCTCCGACAAGGACTTTGCGTGTGTGTGATTTCATCGCTTCTCTGTCTCCATTCGCAGGGGATACAACTGCCAGACAAACAGGCCGAAATGAACGGGAAGTGAACTCGAGGCAACGGCCGGCCTTCATCGAGGCAAAGCGCGTCGAACACATGCCGATTCGTCCGCGAACCAAACCCGTCCGGGTGACGTATCACTCGTCATGTCGATCATCGAGCGTTCCCCAGCCACCGTTGACCATCTCGATCTGCCGGCCCCCGGCCTGTGGAACATCCCAACGGGGTGGGCAATGATCGAACTGTCCGCGCCACGGGTGCTGCGCCAACCGTTGCATGCCCATGTCCGGATGAAACAAGGCATGATCGCGGTGGCGGACGACCCCACCCACTCGACCGTCAACTGCAGCCTCGACGCCTGCAGCCTGGCGACGGGGAGTCCCGCACTCGACCTGTACCTGCGCGAACACGTGCTCGACATCGCCAAGTACTCGACCATTCCGGTGCGCATCGCCACGGTCGAACACGTCGATGGCCCGCATTGGAACGCCCATGGCTGGGTCACCGTTCGCGGCGTGTCGTCACCGATCGAGCTCGCCGTCACATACGAGGGCGTGCTCGGCCCTCGTTCGATTGCCCACTTCAGGGCAGAGGGCACGCTCGCACTGCGCAGCATCCTGCCCGTGAACCACGGCGTGCGCGGTCGCTTCCTGGCCGGTCGACATCTGCGGATCTCGATCGAGATTTACGCCGAGTCGCTCCGTCTCAGCCGTTGAGCCGTTCCTCGATGCACACGTTCACGGTGTCGCCGTCGGTCTTGCCGATCGCCTTGCGGATCGCAGCGTTCATCGGCAACATGTGCGTGCCGTCACCGAGCGGCATGAACGAGCTGCGGAACTCGTAGCCGTCGACCGTTCCTCTCACCTTCACCAGTCCGCGCGTGCCGAAGAACTCGACGGAGTCGGGCATCACGACGTACGTCCAACCGCCCTTCGTCGGGCTCTTCTTCATCCGGGCAGTGAACCGCTTCTCCATCGACGGAATCGTATGCCGACGCGTTCGTCCCCTGTTCAGGTGAATTCCCGGAGAACTGTTCGGCGCTGGCGAGGCCGTGCATCTACATTCTCGCCTGTGGACGACCGCGCGCACTCTCATCGAGGCGACCGCGGCATGTCGGTCGACCTCGACCAATTGATCGAGGCGTTGCAGGCGGATCTGTCGGCCAACGAGTTCGTCGAACGCGGCATGTCGGTGGAGGGCACGTTCGATCACATCGACGATCCTGTGCTGATCGGCCCCGACGGCACGCCGATCATGACGTGGAAGGAGGGGTACCCCTACGACGAGCGTATGAGCCGGCAGGACTATGAGGAGGACAAACGCCTCCTGCAGATCGAACTGCTGAAGTTGCAAACCTGGCTCCAGAAGACGGGCCACAAGGTGTGTGTCGTGTTCGAGGGTCGAGACGCTGCCGGCAAGGGCGGCACGATCAAGCGGTTCATGGAGCACCTCAATCCACGGTTCGCCCGGGTGGTCGCGCTCGGCATCCCGACCAAGCGCGAACAGGGTCAGTGGTACTTCCAACGCTGGATCGCCCACCTGCCGACAGCTGGCGAGATCGTGCTGTTCGACCGATCGTGGTACACCCGCGCCGTGACCGACCGGGTGATGGGCTACTGCACGACCGCCCAGTACCTCGAGTTCTTGCGGCACGTGCCGGAGTTCGAGCGATCGCTGCAAGCGTCCGACATGACCGTGATCAAGCTGTGGTTCTCGGTGTCACGCAAGGAACAGGTCACGCGTTTCACGATCCGCCGGATCGATCCCGTGCGTCAGTGGAAGCTCAGCCCGAGTGACATCGCTTCGCTCGACCGTTGGCACGACTTCACGATCGCCAAGGAGACGATGTTCCTTCACACCGACACGACCGACGTGCCGTGGACGGTCGTTCGTAGCAACGACAAGAAACGAGGCCGGGTCGAGGCAATGCGATCAGTGCTCGCCCGATTCGACTACACCGACAAGGATCACGCCGTTGTCGGTGTGCCCGATCCGCTGATCGTCGGCCCACCCGGACTGGTCTCGGCCGACGCCGGTGAGCTGTTGACCTGACGCATCAGCACGGCGACCTCGGGCATGTCCTCGGGCGGTCCGAACCCGTGCTCGGCCAGCCAGCGGACGTTCGACAGGCAGCGCAACGACCACCATGCCTGGATGAGGTCGCGATCGACCTCGATGCCGTAGCCGGCGATGACGTCGTCGAGGTGTTCCACGTGCCCGAGCGTCAGGGTGGCGAGGTCGAACAATGCGTCGCCGCGCGAGGCCTCGGACCAGTCGATGATGCCGGTGATCTCGTCGTCGGCGACGAAGACGTGGTCGACTTGCAGGTCGCCGTGGATGAACACCGGTGTCCACGTTCGAAGCGCAGTCTCGGCGAGCCGACGGTTGCGCGTGACCACCTCGGCGGGAAGAACATCGTTGACGACGAGCCACTCGCACTCCTCTGCGAGGCGTGACGCGAGCTCGTCGACGCCGCGACCCGGCCATGGAGGCAGGGGCGCATCGTGCAGCGCCCGGACGGCGGCACCCGCCGCGGCCCACGCCGCCGAGGACGCCGTCGACGGCTCGCCGAGGTGGCCGAGCGCCTTCCCCGGGAGAGCGGCGAGCGCTAGTACGGGAGGCTTCCGCCACAGGATCTCCGGCGTCGGGACCGGCACCATCGCGATCGCCTCGACCTCGACGTCGCCGCGAGACTCGTCCGCGTCGATCTTGAGGAACACATCGCCGACGCGCAGGGTCGCGCGTTCGCTATGGGCAACCACGACCTCGATCTCATCCACGTCCGCGATCATCGCGGAAGAACCCGTTCGTCGAGGCGATGTTTCTACAGAACACCAGCGTGGTGGCTATGTCCGATGCACCGGTCGTTCTCGTCTGCAACAATCTTGAGGTGCCAGATGCAGGTCTCGACCCTGCCGTGATGGAGCGATTCCGTGCCGGCGACGACGATGCCGTGCGCGCTCTCTATCGGCAGTACGGGCGCCTGGTGTTCACCATCGCGCTGCGCATTCTCGGCAACCGGCAACTCGCGGAAGATGCAACGCAGCAGACGTTCCTGCAGGCATGGCGGGCCGCGTCGTCCTTCGAGTCCGACAAAGATCCTGCCCCGTGGCTGGCCACCATCACCCGACGTGTAGCCATCGACATCCAGCGCAGCGAGGCCCGTCGACCGTCGACCTCGCTCGAGGTCACGAGCGCCGACGAGCCCGCGCTCGTCAGCCTGCCCCCATCGGCCGAGTCCGTCTGGGAGACGTGGCAGGTGCGCGAGGCGATCGACGGCCTGCAGCCGGAGGAGCGCGAAGTGGTGCGGCTGCAGCACATCGAAGGCCACAGCCAGAGCGAGATCGCCACGCAGTTGGGAATTGCGCTGGGTACGGTGAAATCGAGATCGCACCGTGCACACCAGCATCTGGCTACCCGACTGAAACATCTACGAGAACCGATCGAAGATGGGTGACGTAATGGTTGGTGTGAAGTGGAAAGGAGGTGGTGACGATGGATGAGAACGACGAGAACGACGTACTCGAACCCGACATCGTCGCGCTCCTTCAAGATCCGTCGCTGTGGCAAGACCCGAGCGATGGCCTGGAAGATCGCATCGTCGCGAACATCGCCGACGAACGGCGCGTCGTCGTGCCCATCACGCGCGCCCGTCGTGCCTGGCCCGGCCGCCTCGCAGCCGCAGCGATCGGTGCCGCGGCCGCCGCCGCGATCGTCTTGATTGCGGTGCCTCGCGACGACAATCAGCAGGCCGATGCCAGCATCGACCTCCGCGGCACCGACCTCGCTCCCGGCATCAACGGCAATGCCGACATCACATCGTTGCTGTCGGGCGTGCGCATCGAGTTCTCGGTGAAGGGACTGCCGCGCCGCGATGGCGACGACTTCTACCAAGGCTGGCTGAAGAACTGCGCGGGCACGCTGCTCGTGCCCATCGGCACGTATCACGACCTCGACGATGTCACCGGGTGGGCCGGCGTCTCGGTCGAGAACTACCCCGTGCTGACGGTCACCAAGGAGCAGGTCGCGCCGCCAAAGGACGCCGCCCAGGGCTCATCAGGTGAGGTCGTGGTCAGCGGCGCGCTGGCCCCCTGTCCGACCTGAGTAGCAGGTTCTCAGCGTCCGACCGGACCGTCGGCTGCGGTGTCCGACAGATAGCCGGCGAGGTCGGGCGTATCGGGCGAAAGGATGTGCTTCACCCATGCGGAACGTTCGTGCTCGAACACAGCAAGTTCCCAGACGCAACCCATCCACGACCGGGCCACCTCGATGAAGTGCGTCGGGTCGAGGTCCGGGCACTCGAGCGCAGGTTGCCCGGCCGCATACGAGTGCACCTCCACGACGTTGTCCCACACCCAACTGTACGCGAGCACGTACGCCCCGTTCTCGGCTCCCCTGTGAAACACGAGCCAGCCCGCGGCGGGTTCGCCATCAACTTGCGGGAGCAGCTTGGGCACGATGTCGTACGCGGCCTCGATCACCTCGGGCTCGAGAGGCCTCGACAGCTGGTCGATGTGATATCGCTTCAGGTGCCGGTCGCTGATCGTGACGACCTCGAGCGAACGAACATTCTTTTCGTTGAATCCCATGCGACGATGGTATGGGCGCTTCACTGACAGCTACTGTCAGTGAATGCGCGCGAGCCGGCTCGTCTCGATGATGATGCTCCTTCAGGCCCGCGGCCGGATGACTGCAGACGAGCTCGCCGACGAGCTCGAGGTATCAGTTCGAACGATCTACCGCGACGCGCTGTCGCTGCAGGAAGCCGGGGTCCCGTTGGTGGCCGAGTCGGGCCACGATGGGGGCTACGAGCTCAGCGGCGGATACCGCACGAACCTCACCGGGCTCACCGGCGACGAGGCCGCGGCGCTCTTCCTCGCAGGCATGCCCGGGCCTGCGATGGACCTCGGCATGGGCGGCTCCGTGACCACCCTTCGACGCAAACTCGTCGCCGCACTGCCCGCCGAGCAACGTCAGTCGGCGACACGCATGTCGCGATGCTTCCTATTCGATGCACCGGGTTGGTACCAGGACACCGAGCGACCCGCGCACTTGCCGGCCGTGACCGATGCCGTACTGAATGGGCACCGGATTCGCATCCGATACAGCAGTTGGGAGCGCCAGTCCACCAAGACCCTCGAGCCGTACGGACTCGTGTTGAAGGGTGGGCGGTGGTACCTCGTGGCTGGTTCGACCCGCAAGAACCGAACACCGAGCACGTATCGCATCGATCAGATCGTCGACATCACGTCGCTCGATCAGCCCTTCGAACCGCCCAGCGGTTTCGATCTCGCCGCCTACTGGAACGACAGCGTCCGCTCGTTCAAGGAGCGACTGCGATCGGGCACCGCGGTGATCAAGCTGTCGGCGAACGGCGCCGAGCACTACCGACAGGCCACCGGTGAGCATCCGGCCGTCATTGACCGATCCTCCGACGGATGGGCAACTGCAATCGCGCCGATCGAATCCATCGGCCACGCACGAGGCGTGTTTCTTCAGCTCGGCGCCGAGGTCGAGGTGCTCGAGCCCGCGGAACTACGAGCTGCGATGGCCGCTGCCGTGCACGAGCTGGCAGCTCTCTACCAACTCACTGCGTAGCCAGCCAGGCATCGTGCGATGCCTGCGCGCTCACCCACAGCCTGTCCTTCGCGGCTTGTTCCACGCCATCGAGAGGGAGGAAGAACTCGTCGGCGAGCAGCGCGAACCAGTCGCGGCGATCGGCGACGACGAGCGTCTCCGCACCGTTGGAATCACGCGTCGTCAGCGTCAGCGCACGGAGCGCCAGCACTCGATCGTTTCGGCGCCGCTGGGCCGTGACCGTCTTGACGAAGCCCGACTCGGGTGAGGTCGACAAGTACTGGTGCCTCGGTACGAAATCGGCGATGGTGGCATCTGCGGATCGAAAGTTCATCCCAGGGAAAGAGCCCTGCGGATCATGTGTGAAATGCCAGTCGCCCACGCCACCCGGTGTCTCGCTGAGCCGGAACGTCATCGGAGCCTGGTCGTAGTCGCCGGCGAGCAGCGGCAAGGGCTCGTAGAGCGCGTCGCCCAACCCGGCATCGACGTACCAGTGACCCGTCGGGTTGTCGTCGGTCGGCAAGCCGGCGACGAGCAGTACGAGATGATTGGTCAGGTCCTGCTCGCCCGGCTCCGGTCCGTGCACGCCACCGATGTGCAGCGACACGGCGTAACCGAGGCGCGACAGCAGCCACGCGAGCGAGCCATTGAGGTGGAAGCAGTACCCGCCTCGCCCTCCACGGGCGATGCGTTCGACGGCCGCGTCGGTGTCGATCGTCCACTGCTCGCCCAGCTGAATCCACGTCGTCTCGTATGGGATGCGATCGACGTGGGCACGGTGGATCCGATGCAACGCATCCACAGACGGAGGCTCCGCATCGATCCTGAGCCGGCCGAGGTACGCATCCATCAACTCCACGCCGGTCGAGAGTAGACCGACGAGGCCTAGGCTCGGTTGTCGATGGTGCGTCTGGCGGCTTCGATCTCAGTGGGGTGGCAGCTTCACCGCCTCCCAAGTCGGCATCGCTCCGAGGCCGGAGCACGCTTCACCGGATCGACGTTGACCGGTGCGTCCTTCCACAAGATCGACCTCACGGGTGCCGACTTCACCGATGCGGTCTTCGCGGTCGACGGTGGCGTCGAACCGACGTTCACGGAGACGACGTGCCCCGACTTCCTGCCGTCGGATCCGACGCTCGAAGGTCGCGCCGCCTGTCGTCTCTAGGCCACAGGTGGTCAGGTCTCGACGTAGTCCAGCCGGACCGCACCCAGCACGCGCAGTTCGAAGCGACCGCGCCCCGCAGAAACGATCCGTAGCGGCGCCTCGCGCTCGTCCAGGCGCCGCTTGAGCAGCACGAGTCGGCTCTCGAAGTTGTCGCGGTAGGGCGGTAGACCCAAGACCGGATCGAGCTTGGCTTCGCGATTGGTGAACGACGTGCGTCCTGTCGACGAGTAGTCGGAGATCAGCTTCCACAACAGGCGACCGGCGACGCCCTTGATGACGTAGTCGTCGTCGAGGAACGTGGTGCCGTCGATCGCGTAGTGACGGATCGCCACCGGCCGCGGAGGGGACGGAGACGTCGACGAAGCCGGGGCAGGTGATGCCGGTTGCACGACGACGGGCTCGGTCATCTCCGAGTCGTTGCTCAACAGCTGTTCCCGTTCGAGTGCAGCAGCGACCATGTGCGCAGCAACCGCAAGGACGTTCTCGTCGTGCTCGTCGTAGGCGAGTTCGCTCCGGCTCTCCACGGCGAGCACGCCCAGCAACACTCCCCTGGCAATCAATGGAACCGCCATCTGGCTGCCGGCATCGGTGAGCCCCGGCAACCGGATGTCGTCGACCGCAGTGGCATCACTGGTGGCCGTGCGTTGCACCGTTCTGGCGTAGGACAACATTCGCTGGAGATTGCCGATGCGCATCGACCGTTGTCGTGCCGCAGCCATCCCGATCACGCCCTCCCCCAGGGCGACCTCGGACCCGACGCCTCCCGAGTCGTACCCGTGGCTTGCCAATGTCACCAGGCGATCGAGCTCGGGCTGATACACGAGTAGCAGCGAACTGCGGTGGCCGAGGAGCTCGTCGATGCTGTCGAGCGACGCGTCGATCACGACCTCCAACCCTGTGGTAGAGGCCAGCCGATCGCCCAAGCGTCTGAGCGCGATGGTCGTCGGATCCTGCTGGCTCACGTCGCCCGGGTCGGTGATTGCAGAACCACTGCTTCGATGTTCAGTACCCGAAACACATCCATCGATTTCAGGGCAAAGACATCGGCCATTCCAGTGAGGGCCGCGATGGCATCGATCGACGCGCGGGCAGCATCGAACAACGCCCCTTCTCGTTGCGAGCCGACGTGACGGACGAGAAGCTTGTACGAGGTGAGGTCGGCCGGGTCTGGGCACATCAACGTGGCGAGCGGATTCTCGGCGAGGTTGGCCATCGTCTTGGCAAAGAACTGATTGGACGTGGCGACGTGCTGGTCGTCGACGAGAAACACCTGCGAGAGATGGGCGACATTGGGCTCACCATCGCTCGAACTGGTGGCGATGATCGACGGAATGAATCCCTGAAAGCAGCCGGCGATGTCACTGAGCTCGACGGTCATCGGCTCGCCACGATCCTTCGGCCCGCCCCTGGTCCGGGCGTCTGGTCGTACAGGTCGTCGACGTCGAGAACGATGGCCGCCACATCGAGGGAGAAGAACCGGACAGCGCTGTCGGGGGTGAGCCCCACCTGTGGGCTGGCCTCACAGAACGTGTCGATGTGGTGGTGCACCAGAGCCATGTCGCCCGCAGTCCGTTCGTGGACTCCCGTCACAACGGTCCCCTTCAACTGGATCGACCGGTAGTTGGTGATGTTGGTGACCAGCACCGCAACGCGTGCGCCCGGCTGCGCGTTCGCGTGCGCTGTTCGCGCCTCGGTGGACACCAGGACTCGCAGCCGCCGTCGACTCATCGCGGCGAGGCCCATGACCCGCGTGACGTCGGGAACGTTCATGGGATCGACAGTACCGAGGATCACAGACACCGGGCCTTGGAGGAACTCGCCGAGGTCCTCATCGATCAGATCTCGCGGCGACGGAGCCATTGACCGAGCATAGTAACGGGACCCGTTTAGCGAATCTTCAGCATTCCGACGCTTGGCCGGTCGTGGAATAGCGAGCTTTCAGCGACTGCTGCCGGAGCATTCAGCAACACGAGATTCGTCGAAGCCTCACCATGGCGGACATGACATCAACACTGTTCAACACCGCCGAAACGGCAACCGACCCATTCACCGACCTGGCCTTCGACACGGCCGCGACCGACGGGTACGACTTCTACCGAGAGATCCACAAGGGCATCCGCTACGCGATGCATCACGCGACGATCGAGACCGGCCGTCTCGACGTCGCGGACAACGATCAGATCGAAGCAGTCCTCTCCGGCATCACCGACCTGTTCGATCTGCTGCACCTGCACCACCATCACGAGGACGTGTTCGTGCAGCCGCTCATCGAGGCCCACGCACCCGACCTGGCAATGATCATCGCGGCGCAACACACCGACGTCGACGACGGCATCGATCATCTCGGTCGTCTCTGCCAGAACCTTGCGTCGGTCGGCCGAGCCGGTCGACAGCATGCAGCCCATCGGTTGTACCTCGACCTCACCAGGCTCGCCGGCGCGTACCTGACACATCAACTCGTCGAGGAGACCGAGGTGATGCCCCGGCTGCGGGCTTTCGTTCCCACCGAGAAGTTGCTGCAGCTCGACATGGAACTTCGTGCATCGGTCCCGCCTCCGGTGATGGCCGACGTGATGGCATTCATGCTGCCGGCGATGAACATCGAGGAGCGCGTCGACATGCTCACCGGCATGTCGATGGCTCCGCCCCAGGTGTTCGCGGTCCTGCGCCGAGCGGCGAGAAACGCCCTGCCCGCCGCCGATTGGAACGTCATCGCCGACCGCCTCGGCCTGAAGTGACGCCGCCGGTCAACGCACGCAGAAAGGAACACGCCATGTACTCATCAACTCCGACCACACGATTCGGCGTCGCCCTCCCCCAGCTCGGGGAGGGCGCTTCGCCGGCGGCCATCATCGAGGTCGCCAAGTCGGCCGACGATCGCGGCTACTCGTCGGTGTGGGCCGTCGATCGACTGCTCGCGCCGCTCGAGCCACGAACGCCGTATCCCGCCTCGCCCGACGGCGAACTTCCGGAGGAGCAACGCACGGTGCTCGATCCGATCCTCGCCTCAGCCTGACATGTGTGCTCGTCATCGGAGTGTTTCCGTGCACCCCGTATGTGCCGGAGACACTCCGACGGGCGGCAAACACTCGGACAACGGTGCTCATCTACGATGGGTCGATGACGGACATGTTGACGCTTTCGGCACATCTGCCAGTGGTGCAAGTAGCACCCGGCGAAGCCATCATCAACGAAGGTGGCCCGAGCGGGAGCATCTGGGTGCTCGTGTCCGGGGCACTCCGGGTTCGCAAGGGCGACATCCAGGTGAGCACGATCACCAATCCGGGTGCACTGGTCGGCGAGATGTCGGTGCTCCAGGGCACCGAGCACGGCGCCACGGTCGAGGCCACGGAGCGAAGCGTTCTTCGCCACGCCGCCGACGGTCACAGCCTGTTGGACGATCCTGCAATCACCAAGATCGTGGCGATCGGCCTTGCCGAACGGTTGGCCTTCGCCACGACGTATCTTGCCGACCTCACTCGGCAGTACGCCGATGTGCCCGGTCTCTCGATGGTCTCGGATGTGCTCGGTCGCATCGGGCATCACAGCGGGCCGGCGGCGCGCCCTGGCTCGGCACGCGATCCTGACCCGGAGTACTGACTAGAAAACTGTGCGGGGTGGAGTCACCAGGTCGTTCAGGCTGATCTCTTCGACGCCGAGCAACGACTCCCAGGTTGCGCGTCGCTCGTCGAGGTCGAGTTCGATGCGGGTCGGTACGGGACCGATCTGGCGGCCGGCGTTGAAGACCCAGGTGTCACCGATGCGATCGGCCCACGCGCCGTCGGGTTTGAAGGGCGGATCGTGCACGTGACCTGTCAGCACGATGTCGGGTCGGTACTCGTCGATCCACCCGCCGAGCTCGGTATCGCCGTAGTGCTTGCGACCGGTCCAACTGGTCGGAGAGCCGACCGGCGGCCAGTGGTACACCCACACCCACGTCGCCGGCCGGCGAGCCGCGTCGCGGGCGAATTGAGCGACGACGGCGTCGCGCCCGATCGGGCCATCCCACCACGGGCACACGGTGATCAACGTGCCGCCGATCAGCAGCGAGTCGCCATCGGTCGATGCGCCGGTGCTGCGTGCTTCGTCGAGCCACAACGCGGCTCGTTCGCCGTTCGCATCGTCACCGGTGAGGTCATGGTTGCCGGAGCTCACGACGACTCGACCCGCCGACTGCAGCAGGGCGATGTAGTGGAGGACCACAGCGATCTGGGCGTCGAGCGAGACAGTGGAACTGATGTCGAGCTGGTCGCCTGCGAGCACCACGACGTCGAACTCCGGCGCGGTGTCGACGACCCAGTCGAATTGACGCAACGTGTAGTGGAGATCGGAGACGAGGAGTATGCGCACTGATGCCCGTTGCTGAGGAGTCGAGCGGCCGAGTGTAGAACTCGACCGCTCGACCCGACGTGGTGCTACTTCGTGAACGTGCTCGAGATGACAGCAGTGGTTCCGTTGGTATAGGTCACCAGAGCCGCGATCCGGTGTGAACCGGCGGCCAATGTGCCGACGTTGAACAGCACGGCCTGCCCGTTGCTGGCCGTCCCGTTGAAGTCGAACTGGGCGGCAGTGTCGATCGACCGCGGCAGCACCGTGACGTTCGGCTTGTCGAGCCAGAACGCCACCGACTTCACCGAGGTTGTCGGCGTCACGAAGATCGCGACCGAGCCTGTGACGGTTCGGCCGTTGAGGTCGACCGGGTTGGTTCGTGTTGCCGTCGTGCTGACCTGCAACTTCTGCGTGACCGCGGGCGCCGGGTTGTTGACGGTGAACGTGACCGTCCGCCGTTCCAAGGTGCCGTTGAGCCGCAGCAGCTCGACGGTGAGGGTGTGCGTGCCATTGAGCAGCAGTCGCGAGTCGAACAGGTTGGCAGTGCCGGTCTTCGACGTTCCGTTGAGATCGAATGGAGCGAGCAGCTGGATCCAATACGGAACGCTGCTTCGATTCGGATCGTCGAAGTAGAAGCCCATCAGCACGACACGACTCGGACTGGCAACCGGTGTCGCGAAGACAGCGATGTTGCCCGACACGGTCGCGCCGGCAAGGTCGATCGCGCCCGTTCGGTTGACGTTGGTGCTGACCGATATTCCCATCTGAACCACCGGCGGCGCGGTGACCGTCAACGTGGCCGTCGAGATCGGAGACCAGTTGCCGGCGTTGTCGAGGGCTCGGAGACCGACCGTGTACGTGCCGGCGGCCAGGTTCGAGCCGAACGTCGCCGAGGCAACTCCGGCCGAGACCGTCGCTGCGGTGGCCAAGCCGAGTCCCGGATCGGGTCCGACGAAGTACTCGACACGAGCGATGCCCGAGGGATCGACAACCGACGCCGTGAGTGTGGTGTTGCCGCCTGCCACGATCGAGGGAGGAGTCAACGTCAACCCGGTCACGACCGGGCCGACCGTGTCGCGGACGATCACCGTGCTGGCCGTGCTCGACGAGAACGTCGATGGTGTGCCGGCGAAGTCGACCGTCACCGTGTAGTTACCGTCGGGCAGAACACCGGTCGGCACTGTCGCCCGGCCTTGCGGGTCGGTGGTCGCAGTCAACTGCTTGCTGACCGGCCCGGCGATGGTGAACACCACCGTCTGCTGAGACAGTGGAATGCCAGGAACGGTGCGTGAAAGGACAGCGCTGACCGTGCCGGGCGCGCCCGGAGCAACTGTCAACGCGGTCGGGATCTGGACGATGCCGAACGACCGGGCGTCAGTGGATCCCTTGAACGCCGCGTCACCCGCATACGAGGCGGTCACCGTGTAGTTGCCGACAGCGTCCTGGAGCGGAATGGTCGCGGTTGCGTGCCCCGTGAGGCCGACGGTGGTCTTCACCGAGAAGCTGCCGAGCGAGAAGGTGACCTCGCTGGCCGGAGGTGCGCCGACCAGTGTCGCCCCGACAGCAACGCTGGTCCCGACGACGCCGGTGGCCGGTGTTGTCGGGTCGAGCACGATCGTGGTCGGCACCCGCACTGGCTGAACAGGAACGAAGCCAACTCGAACACCGGGCGTGTAGCCATCGCCGAGGTTGTTGTCGAGCCCGACCATGCCGACGCCGTTCACTGCCTGCACGATGTAGCGGACGTCGCTGGCGTTCTGACCCGCAGGCAGCACGATGGTGCCAGTCCACAGTGTCGAGTCGACGGAATCCTGTACGAGATCGACCGATTGCCACGCGCCGTAGAACGAACCCTGTTCGGCAGTGAACGTCAGCCACGCCTTCTGGATCCCGGCCGAAGGATCACCGGTGACGTGAACGCTGACCGGCACCGCGCCGGGCAGCACCGTGTCGGTGACTCCCGAGATCGCCGGCGGTGCGGCGAGTGCGGGGATGTTGGCGCCGTACGTCGCGGTGTTGCTGCTGTAGTAGAGCTGCAAGCCGAGTTGCGAGTACTTCCGTTCGGTGTCGGTCGTCGTCGTCGGACCGTCGGAGCGATACTGCGCCGGTGTCGTGACCAGCCGGGTACGACCATCGGTGCCGCTGCCGTCGAGTGCTCCGAAGTAGTTGACGGTGGCCAACCTCTGCGGGAAGAACACGGGCGACGCGAAGTTGGTGTGAATCCCGTTCTGCTCTGTCGTCGGAGCGCCCGTCAGCGGAATCACTCCGTGCGTGTCGGAGTACGTGCCGCCCACGAAACCGACACCGCGCAGCACCTCGCCGGTGCGGCTGGTGACATCGTCGATCTGCTTCGGTAGCGCCGGTAGCGCCGGCCCCGACTGCACGCCGTCCTGACCGACGAGCCAGCTGAAGTTGGTCGGCGGCACGAGCGGATTCCCGTTGAGGTCGAGGACCGGCTTGGGCGGTGGCGTCGTGAGGGTCGGGTTGAGCGTCAGCGGAGCAGTCTTCAGGCCGAGCTGAGCACCCGGCGTGCCCGCTGCAACGGAGCCTGGCGTCACACCAGGCGCTGCGGCGGCAGGCGTCGTACGTCCCGTGGGAAGGTCGACGCCCGTCATCGGAAGTCCGTAGAGCGTGGATTCGATCAGCGCCTTCTGATCGATGCCGTTGAGCGTTCCGAGGCGGGCGAGGTAGTCCTGCTTGGCGTTGACCAACGCCTGCCCGAGCGACACGGCGCCGACGCCCTCGCGGAGTTGGCTGGCGAGCAGTGCATAGAGCTTGGCGCTGTAGGCGAGGAAGTCGGTGTCGGCGTACTGATATCCGGTACCGGCGATCAGCGTCGCTTGCTGCTTGGCCATTGCCTCGGGCCAGTCGAGAGGGCGTGTCAGCCCCGGTACGCCGTCGGCGTCGAGCAGGTTGTACCCGGCATGACATCCGGCGCTGATGACCACCGAGTTCTTGAGCACCTGCGGGTGCGCCTCGAGGTCGGCCGTCGTGATGCTGGTCTGGTAGTCGGCGGCGAGCGCGTCGTTGGCACTGAAGTGGCCCGCTAGGAACACGAGATCGTGGTGCGTTTGGAGCAGCGATGCGGAGAGATCCGCCGCGGTCCACGAGCGGTCACGACTCGGGGTGCCCACTGTCGTCGTCGTCGTCGGCACCCCCTGGTTCGTGATCAAGGTGTCGGCTCGCCCGGCCGTTCCGAGACCGGCGGCGAAGTCGGTCTGCACCGAGTCGGCCGCGCTCGTGAGGAAGTCGTAGCCGGTGACCAGTGAGGAGGTCGGTCGCGGCAAGTTGCCGCTGGGAAGCGCGAGGAACGTGTCGATCATCCCGGCGATCTCGTCCTGGGTCTCGACCAGTCGTCCGACGGCAAGATCAGGAACGGGCAGGACCGCAGCCCTTTATGGTCAGGTCCGACTTCGCGCCATATGCGTCTTGCCCGAGCACGTAGTTGCGTCGCAGGCTGGCTTGAGAGGCAGTGGGGTCGGACACCGGTGGAACGAAATCGGACTCGGGACCGAGGCCGGACGAGTCGGCGTAGCGGAAGAACGGAATGACCGAGTCGCCACCGGCAATGACCACGTACTTCAAAGTGCCCACGTTGTCGCGGAAGCTGTTGACAACGTCACGAATCGCCTCGGCAACGAGGTTCTTCGCAAACGGGCAGGCAGCGTTGGCGTCGGCTTGGGCGTTGAGCGCGTGGATGCGGGCGCTCTTGTTGACGTCGAGGACGATGCCGTTGGTCGCACCCTGCGAGGTTCGTCAGCGATGTTGTGAGCCCCGGCGTCGGAACGAGGCGCGAGCTGTCGGTGAGGATCACTGCCGCGGCGCTACGGGGCGTCTCGACGACGTTCGAGAGCGAACTGAACGAATCGAGCGTGATGCTCGAGCACGGTCCGCCGGCGGTCGTCAGGCCGAGATGGAACGGGGTCGGTGAGAACGCGCCGTTGCGACCTTGGACCCGTACGTAGAAGTCGCCGGTGTTGTTCCATGTTGCGGACCGAATCGACTCGGACTCCGCGTTTTCACGGGCCGACACGCCGATGAGGCTGCGGGTCTGAGCGCCCGAGAACGCCGATAGGAATGCACTCGACGGTGAATAGACCGACGGGGAGTACACCGACGGGCTGTACACCGATGGCGAATACACCGACGGGCTGTAGACCGAAGGCGAGTACACCGACGGGCTGTACACCGACGGGCTGTAGACCGAAGGCGAGTACACCGAAGGCGAATAGACCGACGGCGAGTACACCGATGGCGAGTACACGGACGGGCTGTAGACCGAAGGCGAGTACACGGACGGGCTGAAGGCGTCGCCGGCGAACTGTGCGCTGAGCTTGGTGAGGTCCTGTGTGTTGACCAGTGAGGTGAAGGCCTGACCGATGTCGCGGAACATCGTGAGATCGAAGTTCTGGTCGAGATTGCTGAGATCGACCTGCACTTGGCTGTCGGGCTGGATGGGGAACTTGTACCAACGAGCCTCGCCGGACTGTGTCAAGGTTCCGTCAACAGCTGACGTCAACGGGAGCGCGTTCGTCCACGACGTGTTGCTCGCGACCGCCGACGAATCCTGATACGGAGGTGTACCCGGCTGCGTCAGCGTGAGCGTGCCGGTGAACGATGGGTTGGAGTCGAAGTTGAAGCCGCCGACCTTGAACCCGTATGTGTCGCCGTCCTCGACGTGGAACGAATAGCTACCGGAGTAGCTGAACCCGCCCGATGGAGGTGTGCAACAACTGATCGGCCCGACGTTGACGAGCGGAAACGTCTCGGTGGTCCCGTTGGGATGCGTCACGAACGCATCGACATGCACGCGGACTTGGAAGTAGGCGTGAAAGCCGGTGTAGGTGTACGGCACCGTGCCCTGAAAGCCGCTGTCTGCAACTCTCTGCAACGTCCAGGTCTTGTCGCTGAACCGAGCACCCACCGGGCTGTCGACGAGGTTGTACACCATCTGCGGCGGATCGATCGAGCCGTCGGAGGTCGTCGTGACAGTGGCGGGACCGCTGCCTACCCATGGCGACGGTGGGTCGTCCGTTGCCGCGGAGGCTCGCGTGGATGTGATCGTCGGCGTGATGATGGCCAGCAACGACGCGACGAGCGCCACGTGCAAACCTCGCACGGACCCGCGACCGGTGTGGTGATTGCGCATGATCTCTCCCTCGACATCGATCTACGGAGTGAACACGCGTCCCATCCGTCCCTTGTGACCTTCGTGAACTCTAGTCACCCAAAGAGGTGAGACGTCACCCGGAGTGTCCGACCTCGCGCAACAAAATTCCGAGAGCGACTTCGTCGAGGCCGAGGCCCCGTTCGCGCGCCACCGATTCGTCCTCGCCGAGTTGTTCGCGCACGGGGGCCAGAGCTGTGTCGAGCGTCGCGGCAACGGCAGGCGGCCGCGGTGCATCGAGGCGTGTGCGCAGTGCGTCGGCTGCTCCGATCAGCTCCACAGCGTGGATGGGCTCACCCTTGGCCAGGGCCAGGAGCACGACGTCTTCCGCCAGTAGCGCGACCGACCAGAGATCGCCGTAGTCCTCGTAGGCCTGCAGAGCTTGTAGGAACTCGTCCCCGGCCTTCGCGGTGTCGCCGAGCCCGAGGTAGGTGTTGCCGAGGTTGTGATGACCGACGGCGATCATCCATCTGTCGCCGACCTCGCCGGCGAGGCGCATCGACTCTTGGAAGTGTTGCCGGGCGACACCGAACTCGTTCTGCAGGAGCGTGATCATGCCGAGGTTGTTCTGTGAGACGCAGATCGGCCAACGATCGCCGACCTCCTCGCGCATCACCAACGCCCGCTCGTTCATCGTGCGGGCCAGCTCGAGATTTCCTTCGCATTCGGCAACCACACCGAGGTTGCTCAACAGGCTGCCGATGCTCGCCCGGTCTCCGAGTCGTTCGCGGATCTCGAGACTCCGTTCGTACGACGCGCGGGCGTCGTCGTAGTTGCCTTGTTGCGAGGCAAGCGTTCCCTCGAGGTGCAGGACCAATCCGAGACCGGCATCGTCGCCCTGGCTCGACAGCAATTCGCCTGCCAGAACCAGTTGACGGCGGGCCTCCTCGAACCGCCCCTGCTTACGTAGCGCCTCGGCAAGGTCGGCGTGGGCACGACCCTGCTCGGTCAGATCGCGGAACAGCCGGGAGAGCTCGATGGCTTCGTTGTACGTCGCCTCGGCGTCGGCCCACCCGCCGCGCAGTTCCAGCACCTTGCCCAACCGACGCAGCACATCGGCGCGTTCCTCGTCGCGGACGAGCGGAAGGGCACGTTGGAAGTAGTCGGCAGCAGCGTCGTTGGCGTAGCGCGATTGCGCCGCGATCCCGGCGCGAACGCCGAACTCGCGCTTCTTGTCGTCGTCCTCTCCGAGCCAGTAGTGGTACGCGAGCAGATCGAGGTTTCGCTCGACCGCCTGCGGTCCCTCCGACTCGAGATACGCACCGACACGATCGTGCAGGCGCGCTCGCATCGCGAACGGCAAGCTGTCGTAGGCGACGTCGCGCGCGACCACATGACGGAACAGCCACGACCGGTCTTCGACGCGATCGATCCGCAAGATGTCGGCTTGCCGCGCCGACTCGAACCGTGCCTCGACCTCTTCGAGCGAGCCGAGATCGGGATAGACGCCCTGCACGAACGGCGACTCGAACGATCGCCCGACGACGCTCGCCACCTTCAGCGCAGTGCGAGGGCCCTCGTCGAGCATGTCGATGCGGCTCTGCACCAGTCGGAACAACGTGTCGGGAACATCGAGGTGACGAAAGGCAGCGGGGTCGGCCGGATCGACTCCGTGACCGTGCACGTAGTTGATGAGCTCCTCGAGGTAGAACGGGTTGCCTTGCGCGCGCTGCAGCACGAACTCGACGAGCTCGCCGCGCCGGCCGCATCGTCGGTCCGAACAGCTGGGCGAGCTTGGCCTGCAGCACCTGCTGCGCATCCTCGGCATCCAACTCGGCGAGACGAAGCTCCTGGAAATACGGCACCCGTTCGAGGCCGAGCCCACCGCCGGGCGCGTCGGCCGGGCGGTACGCAAGCACGAACAACACCGGCAGCGAGGCCGATGCGAGCACGAGCTCCTCGAGGAGGTCTCGCGACAGCGCGTCGATCCAGTGGCAATCCTCCAGAACGATCGCGAGTGCGCCGTTGTCCGCACGTGCCCGGAGCAGGTCGACCAGCAACGACTCCAACGACGTCTTGCGCAGCTTGGCATCGAAGGTGCGAGTGAGGTCGTTGTCGTCCATGCCGATGCCGACGAGACGGGCCGAGCAATGGACCGCGGCGGGCGAAGTCGCCGGAGATCGCCCGGAGCCGGCGCGTCAGATCTCGCGCTTGTGCAGCCTCGGACGCGTCCTCGTCGACCTCGAGAAGCGTGCGCCACACGTCGCGCCATACGAGGTAACTGGTGGTGCGGCCGAAGTTCTGCGCCTCACCCCAGGCGACGCCGACGCCTTTCGCCACGAGGTCGCGAACGACCTCGGCGATCAGTCGCGACTTGCCGCGGCCGGCCTCGGCAGCGATCGCGATGACTCGGCCCGAACCGTCGAGGACATCGTCGAGCGACCGTGTGAACGCCGCCATCTCCGCGTCCCGGCCGACCATCGGCAGCGGATATCTGACCTCACGCTTCGTCAGGCCACGACGCAGCCCGACGATGTTGAGAACTCGAACAGGCTCGGCCTTGCCCTTCACCATGACGTCGCCGACGAGTTGACACTCGACGCGTTCGCTGAGTGCTCTGATGCACCTCTTCACTGACGTACGCGTGGCCAGGTGGAGCCTGCGACATCAACCGAGCCGACAGGTTGACCGCGTCGCCGAGGCACGTGAACGTACGGCGCATCGGATGGCCGTACGCACCGCTGCGCACGCGGCCGTGGGAGATGCCGATCTGCAGATCCGTCGCGGCCGTTTCCCTGTCGAGCGTCAGCAGCTCGATCGCTGCCCGCGCCGCCCGGGTGGCGTCGTCCTCGTGCGCGTGCGGCGTGCCGAACACTCCACAGAGGTACGCGCCCTTGTCGCCGAGGATCACGTGCAGGAGGTTGCCGCCGAAATCCGAGAGGACGTTCTGCACGCGTCGAACGAAGTGATCGAGCTGCGCGACCGCGTCGGGATCGTTGTCGTAGTCGATGCCGCCGAAACGCACGAACATCGGGTACGCGGAGCGGAGCTCGGCGAGGAACTCGCCGCGGCCGGTCACCAGTCGCTCGTACACCGCCGGCAGGATCCACGGACGAACCAGCGCCTCGCTCAGTGGAGGTGAAGGTGGCGGCGGTTCGGCGTCGTCGACGTCGACCACCAGACGGTCGAGCACACCGACCGTCGCCGGGTGCTCGCCCTCGCCGACCCGCTCGGACGACGACGACCTTGTCGCCGATCGAGTCGAGCGCCGACTGTGCCAGCACGACGTCGCCCTTCTCGGCGAGGTGCTCGGCGTCGGCGAGCTCGTCGATGAGCCGGCCGGCGAGCACGTCGATCAACTGGATGTCGGGATCGCCGACCACGAAGCGCCGTGCGTCGCCCACCGCGACGGCCACCTTGATGGCGAGCACCACCTCGGTGCCGGCCGGAGTGCGAATGGTGCCCACCGACGACATGGTTCGTTGGATCGCCAGACCGCATGCCGCACCACGGCGGCCGTCGTCGCCGTCGAGCCAGCACGTGATCGCGTCGCCGCCGAAGTAGATGACCTCTCCGCCGAAGCGCTCGACGTCGTCGATCACCGCGTGGAAGACGCGGTTCAGATGTGCGGTCAACTCCTCGGCGCCGCGCTGCGGACCCAGCTCGTTGGCCAGTGCTTCGGTCAGCGGCGTGAACCCCGAAACGTCGGCGAACAGCGCGGCTCCCGACACGCGATCGTGCAGCTCCCGGCCTTCACCGAGAGCTCGTCGCCGATCGCCTGCGATGTAGGCCTCGGACCGGTCGATGTACGTGTCGCTCACCACCATCGATGTCGACCGTTGCCCATCCTGTTGCCTCCCCGTTCGCGCCGAGTGAACTCTACTCGGCGAGCGATTTGGGACGGCCCGTCCACGGCCCGTTCACGGCCTCCATCGGAGTGTTTCCGTGCACCCCGGGTGGGCGTCAAACACTCCGACGGGCGGTACTGTCGTTGGCATGACGCCGGAGGAGCTGGCAGATCTCGTGCACCTGCGTCGGGCGCGCGACCTCATCGACCGCGACTACGCCAAGCCGCTCGACGTCCCGGCGATGGCCAGTGCTGCACTGATGTCGCCGGCCCACTTCTCGCGCAAGTTCCGTGCCGCGTACGGCGAGACGCCGTACTCCTACCTCATGACGCGACGGATCGAACGAGCCAAGGCGTTGCTGCGTCAAGGTATGACGGTGACCGATGCGTGCGTCACCGTCGGCTGCACGTCGCTCGGTTCCTTCAGTTCACGCTTCACCGAGATCGTCGGCGAGACACCGTCTCAATACCGCGGACGCGACCATCGAGACAGCGAAGTCATCCCGTCGTGCGTCAGCAAGGTCGCAACGCGACCGCGGCGCAATCCGGTGACTGTCTGAGCGACACCGACACGGGCGGGTATCGAGCAGGATCGAAGAAGCATCCGTCCGACCACCACTCGTACGATCGTGACATGACAACAACCACCGTCTCCACCATGTTCATCCCCGTCCACGACCCCGAGGCTGCGCTCGGCTTCTACCGCGACGCGCTCGGCCTCGAAGTGCGCAACGACGTCGCCGCCGACGGCTTCCGCTGGATCACTGTCGGCGCCCCCGGACAGGACGTTGCGATCGTCCTCTCACAGCCGCACGGAGGCCGTTCGCAGGCCGAGGGCGATGCCCTCCTGTCGCTCGTCACCAAGGGTTCGCTGCAGGCCGCGATCTTCAGCACCGACGATCTCGACTCCACCTTCGAGAAGGTCCGCGCGTCGGGCGCCGAAGTCCTCCAGGAGCCGGTGTCCCAGCCATGGGGCGCACGCGACTGCGCGTTCCGTGACCCGTCGGGCAACCTCGTGCGGATCGCCCAGGCCTGACCCTTGCCGACCGCCGACAGCCACGACCTCATCCGCGTGCACGGTGCACGCGTGAACAACCTGAAGGACATCAGCATCGAGATCCCGAAGCGACGGCTGACGGTCTTCACCGGTGTCTCCGGTTCGGGCAAGAGCTCGTTGGTGTTCGGCACGATCGCCGCCGAATCGCAGCGGCTGATCAACGAGACCTACAGCACGTTCGTGCAGGGATTCATGCCGACGTTGGCACGGCCGGAGGTCGATGTTCTCGAGGGTCTGACCACGGCGATCATCGTCGACCAGGAACGGATGGGCTCCAATCCGCGGTCCACCGTCGGGACGGCGACCGACGCCAACGCGATGCTGCGCATCCTCTTCAGCCGGCTTGGCAAACCGTACGTCGGCTCACCGAACGCGTTCTCCTTCAACACCGCGACGGTCAGCGGCGCGGGGTCGATCACCATCGAGAAAGCCGGTGGCAAGACGAGGGAGAAACGGACGTTCAGCCGGGCCGGTGGCATGTGCCCGCGTTGCGAAGGAATGGGTGCGGTCACCGACTTCGACCTGTCGGCGCTGTACGACGACAGCAAGTCGCTCAACGACGGTGCGCTGACGATTCCGGGCTACAGCATGGAGGGTTGGTACGGCCGCATCTATCGCGGCTGCGGCTACTTCGATCCCGACAAGCCGATCCGCAGGTACACCAAGAAGGAGTTGCAGGATCTCCTCTACAAGGAGCCGACCAAGATCAAGGTCGAGGGCATCAACCTCACCTATGCGGGCTTGATCCCCACGATCCAGAAGTCGTTCCTGTCGAAGGACGTCGAGGCGATGCAGCCGCACATCCGTGCGTTCGTCGAGCGGGCGATCACCTTCACCACCTGCCCCGACTGCAACGGGACTCGCCTCAATGACCTGGCGCGATCGTCGAAGATCGACGGGATCAGCATCGCGGACGCATGTGCGATGCAGATCAGCGATCTGGCCGAGTGGGTCAGTGGCCTCGAAGATGCGTCGGTCGCGCCCCTGCTTGGCCGCGCTGCGGCACAGCCTCGATTCATTCGTCGACATCGGTCTCGGCTACCTGTCCCTCGACCGGCCGTCCGGCACGTTGTCCGGTGGCGAGGGGCAACGCACCAAGATGATTCGCCACCTCGGGTCGGCGCTCACCGACATCACCTATGTCTTCGACGAGCCGACCATCGGGTTGCACCCACACGACATCCAACGGATGAACGACCTGCTGCTGCAACTGCGCGACAAGGGCAACACCGTGCTCGTCGTCGAGCACAAGCCGGAGACGATCGCGATCGGCGACCACGTCGTCGACCTCGGTCCCGGCGCGGGCACCGCCGGCGGCACCATCTGCTTCGAGGGCACCGTCAAAGGGCTGCGAGCGAGCAAGACCCTGACGGGTCGCCATCTCGACGACCGCGCTTCGCTGAAGGAAAAGGTGCGAACACCCTCGGGCGCTCTCGAGGTGCGCGGTGCAAGCACACACAACCTGCGCGACGTCGACGTCGACATCCCGCTCGGCGTCCTCGTCGTGATCACCGGCGTGGCCGGTTCGGGCAAGAGCTCATTGATCCATGGATCGGTGTCGAATCGCGATGGCGTGGTGGCGGTCGACCAGACCGCGATCAAGGGCTCGCGGCGAAGCAACCCTGCGACCTACACCGGGCTGCTCGACCCGATCCGCAGCGCGTTCGCCAAGGCCAACGGTGTGAAGCCGGCGCTGTTCAGCGCCAACTCCGAAGGTGCCTGCCCGAACTGCAACGGCGCGGGCGTGATCTACACCGATCTCGGGATGATGGCCGGCGTCGCCACCACGTGCGACGAGTGCGACGGCAAGCGATTTCAAGCCGAAGTGCTCGAGTACACGTTCGGAGGCAAGAACATCAGCGAGGTGCTGGCGATGTCGGTGACCGACGCCGAGGAGTTCTTCGGCGACGGCGATGCGAAGACTCCGGCAGCGCACAGGGTTCTGGTGCGGCTCGCCGAGGTCGGGCTCGGCTACCTCAGCCTCGGCCAACCACTCCCGACGCTGTCGGGCGGCGAGCGGCAACGCCTCAAGCTCGCGACGCAGATGGCCGAGAAGGGTGACGTCTACGTTCTCGACGAACCGACGACCGGGCTCCACCTCGCCGACGTCGAGAACCTGCTCGGTCTGCTGGACCGACTCGTCGATGCCGGCAAGTCGGTCATCGTCATCGCGCATCATCAGGCGGTCATGGCGCACGCCGATTGGATCATCGACCTCGGTCCCGGCGCAGGCCACGACGGCGGGCGAATCGTCTTCGAGGGCACGCCGGCCGACCTGGTTGCCGACCACTCGACCCTCACCGGTCAACACCTCGCCGCATATGTCGGTGCGTGACCTTCGGCGTTAAGTTTCGGATATGGCCGACGAGCACGAGGAGCCCGACAGCACCGCAGTCCGAGTCGCACTGTGGCGAGCATTGCATCTCGAGGTCGATGCCGCACCACACGTGCTCCAAGATGTCGTCGGTCTGCAGTTGGCCGATCCCGATTCCGGTTGGCGCGATCGCGGCGACATGCACCCGGAGGGCACCAAGGGTTTCCGCGCCGCGATCGTGGCTCGCGGGCGATTCATCGACGACCTCGTGGCCGACGAGGTCGCAGCCGGCGTCACCCAATACGTCATCCTCGGTGCCGGCCTCGACACCCTCGCCCAACGGCGGCCCGAGATCGGCAGCAGCCTGCGCATCTTCGAAGTCGACAAGCCGGGAACACAGGCGTGGAAGCGTCGACGTCTGCTGGAGACGGGGTTCGGCGTTCCTGATTGGCTGCGATTGGTGCCGATCGATTTCGAAAGTGGTGAGAGCTGGTGGGAGGGGCTGATCGCCGCCGGGTTCGAGCCCGACCAACCCGCAATCGTCGCGTCGACCGGCGTCACGATGTACCTCACCAAGGAGGCAACGGCAGCGACCTTGCAACAACTCGCCTCGCTCGCGCCCGGCTCGACTGTCGCGATGACGTTCCTGCTGCCGGCCGAGCTGGTCGACGAGGCCGACCGGCCCGGTCTCGAGATGAGCACGCGTGGTGCGAAGGCCTCGGGCACCCCGTTCATCAGCTTCTACTCCCCCGAGGAGATGCGCGATCTGGCCCTCGATGCCGGCTTCGGTGAGGTGCAGAACATCTCGACCGGAACGATGATCGATCGCTACTTCGCCGGCCGTGCCGATGGCCTGCGACCGTCGAGCGGCGAGGAACTGATCGTCGCCCGCACCTAGCACCAGCTCGGTCGCCGTCAGGTGAAGTCGGAGGCGCTCACGGGCTGGTTGGACGGCTCGACCAGCACGAGCCAGTTGCCCGAGTTGTCGCGACACAGTGCTTCGGTGCCGTACGGGCGCTGCGACGGCGGCTGGATGAACTCGACGCCCTTCGCACTCAACTCTTCGAAGGTCTTCTGGCAGTCGTCGACGTTGAGGCCGAGGCCGTGCATGCCGCCCTCGTCCTGTGCCCGCTTCATCGCCTCGACCAGTTCGGGCGGGTGCGGCGGACCGGGGATGGTGAGGTGCACCATCAGCTCGGGCTGGGTCGGATGGACGACCGTGCACCACCGGTAGCCGTCGCCAAGGGTGATGTCGTCCTTTGCCTCGAAGCCGAGCACGTCGGTGTAGAACCGCTTGGACTCGTCGACATCCTTCACGAAGACGCTGACGATGGAGATGTTTGTGATCATGCTGCGAACGCTACGGCTGATGATCACCGTCGTGCTTCTCCTCGATTGCGGAACCGGAACCATCGCGTTCGGCAAGCCCCCACATGAAGACGAAGCAGCCAGGGATGTGCGGCGCGCCGTCCGCGTACCGCCGCTGGAACTCGCTCGGACTCTCGCCGACCAGGCTGCGGAATCGGCTGCTGAACGAACCGAGACTGGAGAACCCCACCGCCATGCACACCTCGGTGACGGTGAGGTTGGTGGCTCGAAGAAGGTCTTGCGCCCGCTCGATTCGCCGCCGCGAGACGTACTCCATCGGAGTGATGCCGTAGGTCGATTTGAACAGCCGCAGGAAGTGGTACTTCGACAGACAGGCAACGCTCGCCATGTCCTCGAGCGAGACCGGCCGACGATACGAACGATCCGCATGATCGCGGGCTCGACGGAGATGCACCAGCACATCGTCGGGTGCTCGAAGATCTATTGCGGACACGCTCACATCTTGTCGCGCCGTGGCGTTCAATGGCATCCGCGCGAGCTCCGTTCGTGATCGCAGCTCGAGCTTTCGGTAGATCCGGCTGAGGTGGCTCTCGACGGTGCGAACGCTGACGAACAACTCGGCGGCTACCTCGGTGTTCGTCCGCCCTCGGGCAACCAATTCGGCGACTCGCGCCTCGGTGGTCGTCAACGCGGAGGACGCCGGCGCGCGGCCGCCGAGCCGGGCCATCTCGTCACGAGTACGCGCTGCGAACTGTGGTGTGCCCAGACGGTCGAACGATCTCGCGGCGACCTCCAACGCGGCTCGCGCGTCGCTGCGCCGGCCGGCACGCCGCAACACCGACCCGAGCAACAGACGGGTTCGCGCTTCCTCGAACGGCATTCCGAGCGCTGCGTGCGCGTCGAGGGATGCGACCAGTGCAGCTTCTGCTGCCTCGAGATCGCCGGTCGCGCCGGCGAGCAGTCCTCGGCAGCGGTGCGCGATCGTGCGAGCCCACATGGAATGCGCGTGCTGACTGCGCTCCAATTCGAGAGTCAGCATCTCCGCCTCCGCAGTGCGTCCGAGACCGACGAGCGCCTCGACCGCATCGCCATGCATGCGCAGGATCGACGGCTCGAGCACGCCGAGTTCGTCGACGATCGCCAACGCTCGCAGCAGATGGGTTGCCGCTGCGGTGAGGTCACCGGCGGCAAGCTCGGCGAAGCCGAGGCTGCGCAAGTCGCAGGCGACGTCTCCGTCGTCGTCGTTCGCCTCGTCGTCGGCCACGGCCGCGGCGCCGATGCGGCGAGCCTCGTCGACGTTGCCGATTGCTGCCTCGGCGAGCGTGTGCGCGGCCGACACAGACGGTGAGCCGACACCAGTGAGCACCGTGAACTCATTGCCCTTGCCGACGTGATCGAGCGCGAGCGGGAAGTCGCCGACCCAGCAATCGAGGAGCGCGAGATGGCCGTAGATGGTCGGCAGCGCGCTCTCGTCACCCTCGTCGTGAGCCGACGCGAGCATCGCCGTCAGGTCGCGCCGCGCCATGTCGAACTCACCCGCGAAGCGACCGAGCATGCCCGTGTACATCGCGACTCGTTCGAGGACCGGCAGAGGATCGTCGTCGGCCTCCGCGCCGACGGCTCGGTCCAGCGTTGTGAGGGAAAGTCCACGGCCGAGCCGGAACTCGTGGTAGGCGACGTTCTTCAACGCATTCGCCAGCAAGCCCTGAGGCGGATCCGCATCCTCCCCGATCAGCTCGACTGCGAGCTCGCGCGTGTTCCAACAGCACCGGCGCTTCGAACGGCGCCAGGTCGGCGAGCGCGGCGTGGCAGCGAGCCTGCAGCCGCCGATCGTCACCGCTCTCGGCGAGCGCGGTCTCGCAACGGTGGGCCGCGGCGGGGCTGCCCGCCGTCCAGTAGTCCATCATCGCCAGCAACAGCAGCCCGTCGACGCGCTCAGGTCCGGGCGCCATCTCGTCGAGAGCGAGCTCCACCATCACACGCGCTCCAGCGGGATCACCGATGTGGAATGCGTTGCGCGCCGCGTTCAGCCTCCGTCGAAGCATGTCGTCCCGCCGGTCCGGGGGCGTGCGGCTGATCGCCAATGCCGCGAGCTCGGCGGCGAGCACCGCACCGCCGCGATGTCGTGCATGGTCTGCCGCAACCTCGAGCGCCGCCGCGACCACATCATCGGCGCCATCGGTGGCGAGAGCGACATGTCGAGCATGCTCTTCGGGATCGTCGACAGCGGCGGCGATCCGCCGGTGCAGCTGCCGGCGCTGCTCGTCCGACAGGGCCTTGTATGGCACCGACGACAACAACGGGTGCACGAATCGCAAGCGGGTCTCGTCGGCATGCATCACCCCGGCGCGCGACAACTCGACGAGGTCACGAGGCAACGAAGAAGGATCGGCGACGAGCTTGGCGACCGTGCCGACCGAAGGATGGGTCAGCGCCGAGCACAGCACGACGACATCGCGTGCCTGCACAGACAACCCATCGATGCGCTCTCCCACCAGGACACGAATGTCGGCTGGGATGGGGAGCGGCTCGTTGGGTGCGGGTTCGGATCCACGCCGGTACAAGGCGCTCGACATCTCCAACGCGAGCATCGGGTTGCCTGCGGTTGCGTGATGGAGCCGAGCGACAGTTGGTCGCGAGATCGTGAACGAGGTGTTCCCGTTGACGATTTGCTGGAGTGCCGCTGCACTGACCGCACCGACGTGCACCGCGGTGCCTGCCAGTCCGAGGCACGAATGATCGGGTCCATCGGCTTCGCTCGCCGACGTTCGTTGCGTTGCCAATACACGAATCGGCTCGTCGCTGAGACGCCGCAACGCGAACGTCAACACGGCGCGGCGACGCGCTGTCGAGCCACTGCACATCGTCGATGGCCAACAGTTGCGGCACGTCGTCGGCAAGCAGCCGCAACACCGACAGCACTGCAACGCCCACCAGCCGATCGGTCGGCACGTTGGGTGACGGGCGCGAGATCAACAATGCCGCAGCGAGGGCGCTGCGCTGCACGTCGGGCAACCGCTCGAGGACCGCTGACGGTAGACCGTCGAACAGATCACCCAGGCCGGAGAACGCCCAAGCAGCATCTGCCTCCGTGCAACGGCACGCTCGAACGGCGATTCCCCTGTCGACCGCCAACCCGATGCCGTGGTTCCAGAGCATGGTCTTGCCGATGCCGACGACGCCGTCGATCACCATCGACGCGGAGGGGCCGTCGACCTCAGCAACGAAGTTGCCGACCACAGTCATCTCGGTCTCGCGTCCGACGATTGCAGCGCTTGGTTGGACCACGACGAACTCTCCGGACTGAACGCAGAGCGCCCAGGGCGAGCGTATCCGCCACTCCGTCGTCTTCTCAGTCGCAAAGTTGCGTAGTGCCACGGATGCGTCGCGTGGGCACCATCCGTACGGTGGCCTGGGTGCGCCACGCCATTCCCACACCTCGTTGCGTGTTCGTCGCCGCTCTCGCAACCATGGTGTTGGCGACCTCCGCGTGCTCGACCACGAACACGGCGAGCGGGGCATCGGCTCCCTCGACCGTCACCACTCTCGTCGACACGGCGACGTCCGCTGCGGCGCCCACCGATGCTGACCTCGATGTCTCCGCGCTCGCCGCGGTCGGCATCGGTGTGTATGCCGACGCGGGCCAATCGCCGATGGATGTGGTCGCCGATGACGGAGCGCCGAATCCAATCCGTCTGCTCGGCACGCAAGCGCGGGCCATGATGCTCGAGGCCGCCGACGGCCAAGGCCTGCTGGGGGCAACGATCGACAGCACCGTTGGAGTGGATCCCGGAATGCCACCGCCGTCGTACCTCGTCGCCGGGTGGGTCACCGGATCGACCAGCCCACGGGCCACCTACGCCCACACGCTGATGGGCGATCGGGCGTGGACGGACGCTCCCGCTGTCGTCTTTCCGAACCTCGTCCTCGCTCTCTACGCGGCCGACGCGGCGGAGTTCGCCCAATCGTTGAGTGGGCCGTCCGCTTCGGGCTTTCGCACACTCAGTGTTCGTGCAGTGATGCCGTCGCGAGCACGCGTTGTCGGCTTGTGCTCGAGGGTGCAGGGGTTCATCAACGGCACGATCAGTGCGCTGTTCGATGCGATCGGGCATCTCGCCCAACCCAAGCCACCTGCCTCGTCGAGCGGCGTCTTCGGCACCTTCCTGGCAGGAGTCACAGCCGGCTACGGCCTCGCCGTCGGTGCAGTCAACGGGTTGATCGACGTCGCTCATTTCCTCGTGCAGAAGTTGATCGGCCTCGTCACGCAACCCGTGCTCGGCTACATCGCCCGCATCGCCGGAGTACTCGGAACGGTCAGCCTCGTGGTCTCGTTCCTCCGCCCATGGACGATCAAGGTGGATGACGCACCGCCGTCGACGCGCAAAGCAATCGGCGACGAGCCCGGGCTGGCCGGCGCTGTCACCGCCACCGTCGACCTCGGCGGCTACGACGAGTGGCCGACCGACATTGCCGATTGCGCCCAGAACGCAGGCGTCACGTTGCCGCCGCTGAAGCCGGTCGGTGCGCCGATCGTGTGGACGCTGACGCAGCCCGACGCCCTCGCCGTGCCGAGCGCCGGCATCCCCACCGTGCTCGATTCCAACGGCAGCGCGGTCTACAGCTACGCCACAACACAGGAGTCGGTGGAGACATCGAAGGGCGATCCGGCCAGTGGGCTCCTCGCCATCCACGCGTCGATCCGCCGGCCCGCCGTCGCCGAGGCGCAGCAGACGATCTCCGACCTCGCCTTCGGCCAGATCCCTGACTTGATCCGACCGATCCTGCAACCGTTGCTGCAGCCGGCCGTCAAGAAGGTGCTCGACAAGATCGCCGGTGTCCTCGACAGCACGGCCGACACGCAGGTGACGGTCGACTTCCACACGCCGCCGGAGACGACGACCACCAGCACATCGCCGACGACCGCGGCCTCAGCCGCCTCCACTCCGATCGATCCGTGCTCGCTGCTGACCGAGCAGGATGCCACAGCAGCCATGGGCGTCGATCTCGGCGTGGGCCTGTCGACGCCGGAGCCATGGGGCGGACAATGCAACATCGGCGACGGCACGATCGTGCTCAACTCGATCGCCGCCCCGAACCCGCTCGGCGGCAAGGACGGCTACGGCACGTACCTCGCCGGTGCGCAACAGGGCAAGGCGAACGACACGACCGGCCAGTCGGTGTTCGAGGTCGTCGGCGGCATCGGCGACGGAGCGTTCGTGAGCGGCGGCGGTCCGATTGCCGCCTGCGCCTTCTACATCGGCAACACCACCGTCACCATCACGGTCGCGACCGACAACGCCAAAGGCCCGCCGCCGATCGCCCAGGTCACCGCACTCGCCAAAACCGCAGCAGCCCACCTCGGTGGTTAGTCAGAGGAGACAAGAATGCACATCCAACTCGAATCCAAGCGGATGGTTGTCGTTGCCGTGATGCTCGCCGCTGTCATCGCCAGTTGTGGAGGAACCACCAAGTCCGCCGGCGACGCGACTGCTCCGCCAATCCCCGTCGCGACCGACATCGTTGCAGCAACCGTTGACCCGGGCGAGGCGTCTGGCACTGATGACGCTGCTTGCCATCTCCTCAGCGAGAGCGATGTGACCACGGCGATGAAGCAGCCGATGAAGGTCGTCGGCGGTGCCGGCGCCGCGGTGTGTGCATACGCGGCAACTGCCGATCCCAGCGTGCTGCTTGCGGTGCAGACCTTCGAGACCCAGCAGGACGCGAGCCTCTACTCGTCGCCCGAGGCGAGCTCGGAACACATCGACGGGCTCGGCGACGACGCGTTCTGGAACTCGACGCTCGACATGGTCTTCGTCAAGTCTGGAGAACGAAGCTTCGCCGTGACGTCGCCGTCACTGGCCAACCTCACCGGCGACGTCCAAGCCTCGAAAGCCGCGATGGTCGCCCTGGCCAAGATCGTGCTGACCACCTTCTGAGCCCGGGCACGGCGCGATGAATGCCCGCTCCTTGTACGGGGGAGCGAGCATTCATCTTTTCCGGTATCCGGTCGGACGGATGGAGACGGCTACTTTTTGGGACGTCGGTGTGGGTCCACCGATTGCCGCTCATCTTTTTCCGGACACTGGCCTCGTGACGTCACCTCATGTGAGCGTCAATGTGGCTGTGGCCGTCGCGGATGCGGTGCCGCTGGTCAACGTGTAGGTGACCGTGTATGTGCCCCTCCTCAATGTTCTATTGGCAGCGGCGTTGGCTCCGTTCGCGGTCAACGTCCATGCGATGTTGTTGCCGCTCACCGCGACGAGCGACACCGTCGCACCGCCGTTGGTGAAGGAGGTGCTGTTGATGGTGATGGTCCCATTCGTGGGGATGTCGTTCCCTCGGACGTTGATGTTCGAAACCACTGCACCGGCAACACCTGAAGCTGTCGCGCTCGCTACATCGTTGACGGCGGCAATCGTTGCCGTACCAGTCAGCGCCACATCCTGGACGCTCCCCGCAACAAGGTTCGAGTTGTGGACGATGTGAAGGTTCCCGACTGCACCACCGCCGACGGTGGGCGCGAAGCGGATGCGGATGGTGCAGGTTGCACCCGACGCAAGCGTCGTCCCACAGTTGCCCGTGACTCCGGTAGTAACTCGCGCGAATCCTGCTCCGGTCACCGAAGCTGAGAGCGACAAAGCGGTGGTACCCGCCCCGGTGTTCTGGATGGTGAGGTCTCGAGTCGGGGCACTAGCGGCCGCGATTCCAGTCGGAACGTTGCCAAACGCAAGGCTGGTCGTGCTGAAGCTGGCGACCGGCGCGACACCCACACCGGACAGCTGGACGGTCTGAGTGCTGCCGGCCAGGTTGTTCGAGTCGTCAGTGATCGTCAGCGTCCCGACCTTCGGGCCCGCAGGCGCTGTTGGGCTGAAGCGAACCGTGATGGTGCAGCTGGCACCTGCGTTGACCGTGACGTTGCAGGTACCACCCTGCCTTGTGAAGCCTGCGGTGACCGTGATGCCACCAGCCGCAATCGTCAACGGTCCGTCGCCTGTGTTCGAGAGCGTCACTGTCTGGTTGGCAGAGTTGGTGTTGAGACTCTGATTCCCGAAGCTCAGCGAAGTAGGCGACACGCTTGCGACCGGTGCGGCACCCTTGCCTGTGACCGGCACGCTGAGCGCCGGCCCGTTGCTGGAGATGTTCACAGTCGCGGTGACGGGTGTCGTGTTGGTGGGCGTGAACCGCACCCTGACGATGCATGTCGCATTCCTTGCCAAGGTGGTGCCCGAGGCACACGTCGTGCCGGCCGCAACCAGTGTGAACGCCGCGTTGCTTCCAGCGCCCAGCGTCGCTGCGCTGGTCAGTGTCAGCGGACGAAGCCCGATGTTGGTGACCGTGATCGACTGAGTCGAGTTCGTTCCGAGCTTGATCGGTCCGAACGCCAGCGGAGCAGCGAATGCGCTCGGTCCGACGGGCATGTCAACGAAAGCGTTGCAGGCCTTGGTCACTGCGTCGTTACCGGCGCAGAACCGCAAGTTCTCGATGTTCCACAACGTGTCGGCTGCGCCGTCACCCTTCGGGAATGGCGGGCCGGCGGCAACCGAGGTGTTGTCCGCAACGGTGATGCTGCCATCGGCACGCGGCCCCGTGATGGTGTACTGCGTCAGCGGGTCGAATGCCGGCCCGGCGAGGGTCTCGGCGAGATACGCCGAGGTGTCGCAGTTCTTCGTCGTCGGAGCGAGCTTGATCGTCCGACCGATCGGGTCCGCGGTTGCTCCGGGACAATCGTTGGCCGCTGCGGTGTTGGGCGTCGCGCCCATAGCGGCTCCGCTTTGATCGAGGATCTCTCGAACGGCGACGAGTTGACCTGGGTCGACCTTGCCGGCAAACACTGCTTGCTGCAACGTCGTGCCCGCGGGTGCCCCCAAGTAGAAGCTGCCGGAGGTGGCGGGGCTCTCCATCAGTGCGGTGCTGGCAATCTCAGCGCCGGTGCCGTCCCCGTTGGCCCGGACGCTGATCCGGGTGTGGAGGGTGTGGTCACCGTCGATGATGTCGTCATTGCCACGACCCTCGATCAGGTCGCTCTCGCCACCGCCGAGCAGGATGTTGCCCTCTGCCCAGACGGTGCCAGACCGTGGGTCGGCCGCGGTTCCACCGAAACCCGTCAACGGGCAACGCTTCATTGCGGATGCGTCGATGACATCGGCGAGCGACGACGGGAATGCAGGTCCTGCCGCGCCTGGCGGCGTCAGCAACTTATTGAGCCCTGCAATTCGTCCCACACCGGTGGGATCGAGCGCGTCGCAACCCGAGAAACCACCTGGGCCGACGACTCGTTCTTGGTCATCGCCACGAATGACGTCCCGGAACTGGTCGCCTGAATCGGCTTCCGTCTCCTGCCAACGGTCGCGGTTGACGACCAACTGAATCGGGAGGCCGACCAACTGCTGGTTGATCTTGAGGTCGTCATCCGCACCGACGGTGTCGTACTGGTGATATGCCCAGTCGAAACCTGCAGCACCGGCGTTGCGGTCGATGGCTGCGTTCTGGGCCATCAAGTCGTCGCCACCTTCAGCGTCGTAGTCGTTCTCGCCGACCTGACCGACGAAGATGTCGTTGCCCGGAGCGACTTCGGCGGGATCGTCGAAGAATGGTGCACCGTGGTCACCTTGCAGGAGGTCCTGACCGGATCCACCCTCGATCCAGTCGTCGCCACCGTCGCCGAACACGGCATCGGCGCCCTGACCGGCGATGATGAAGTCGTTTCCGGGACCGGCGAAGCTTTCGTTGTCGTTGGCGCCGCCGTTGATGAAGTCGTTTCCGTCTGCACCCATGAAGATGTCGTCGCCGATACCTCCATCGAGTGCGTCGTTGCCAGGTCCACCCTTGAGGACGTCGGCACCCGACAGATCGGTTTCGATGTCGTTGCCGTCACCGCCGAGGATGAAGTCATCCCCGCCGTTGCCTTCGAGGATGTCGTTGCCGGCATTGCCCCAGAAGGTGTCGTTGTCGTTACCGCCGAAGACGCGATCGACCCCCGTGGTTCCGTTGTACACCGACTGGCCGTTGATGCCCGAGGGATCCACGGAGTTGATGGCGCGGTACTGGATGGTGCCGTCCGGCTTGAGCAACAACAGACGGTTCTCGTTGCAGTCGGTCGTTGTCGGGTCGTCGGCAACCGAGCCGGGGCCCGTGATGGTGCTGCCAACAGGCGCTGGGCCATGGATGTTGGCGATCTGGAACTTGCAGTCGGCCGTAGCGAATGCGTCGGCCTTCAACGAGTTGGTGTTGTCGGTGTTGCGCTCGATCAGCTCGGAGAACGAGTTGCCCTCGAGCTGGGTACGCAGGTTCATACCGGGCGTGCGAGCCAGGTAGTACAGACGGTCGCCGTCTTGCAGGTTCTCCAACGACGTCTCGAAGACGTAGTTGAACGTGCTGCCCAACAAGCCACCGAACAGGTTCGTGACCTCAGCGAGACCGCCGACCCACAGGTCGACGCTGTCGAGACCGGTCGTCGTGATGCCGTTCGCATCGTCAGCCCATGCTCCGGTGCCGAACATGAAGTCAGCGGCATCGGGTGGCGGGACATCACCGAGTTGTGGATCGACGATTGCCCGTGCTGCGTCTCGCTTGGCGGTCAGCGTGGTTGCACCGGTGATCGTCGGGTGGGTGCCGTAGGCAGCGATGAAGTTGATCAGCGACTCCGGGTGCTTGAGGTGCTGGCCGTAGTCGGACCAGCTGGTGTACGGCGCCAGCTGACCGTCGTTCGTGCGAGCGAAGATCTGCCTGCGAACGTCGTTCAGCGGTGGGATGCCGACGTCACGTGCACGGGTCATGTTGAGCGTCGCCAGGTCGAGAGGCAGGCCCAACAGGTTGTTGCGCAGGGTCTCGGTCACGAACTCGTCGAGCTCGTTGCCGACCTGGTCGGCGGAACCCATCACGATTGCGCCGGCGGCTTGCTCGGGTGTGTACGTCCCGCCTTCCCCGTTGTTGAAGTATTCAGGTGGGTTCAAGAACGCTTCGAGCAGTGGGAGCGAGTTGTCGGTCGTCGAGCCATCAGCATTCGTGGTGGTGCGGGCGACGTCGTTGTCGAGCATCGAGTGGCCGAAGCGATATACGGCGGCCGCGAACTCTGCCGGGATACCCGGGTTGAGATCAGGCGTGTACAGGTGGAACGGCCGGACTGCCGGCTGGATCTTGCGTGCGAACTCCTCGAACACGAGGTGCTGGTACTCCATCTCCGTCACGAAGCGGGCGGCCTGGAACAGACGCTCGCCGTACGTGTAGGTGATCGGAAGCCCCGGGTCGAAACCTGCGCAGCCAACGGCGCAGTTGGTCGCGTGGAAGTCGTCGCTGAGCGCCTTGTTCGCGGGCACCGCGAGCGTGGTGCCGACGTCGCCGACCAGGCGATCGTGCTCGTGGTGGAACACCTGGTGGATCGTCGAGAGCGCGATGTTTTCGTTGCATCGACCGTCACCGCAGGTGAAGTGATCGTTGAGCAGTTCATCGTCGTAAGTACCGATTGGCTGACTGGCGAAGTCGGAGTTCGTGGTGTTGTCTCCGTCCGGTACAGGAGCGACCGGAGGCGTGGTTGCGTCGTGATCGTCGTCCACTGGGCTCGGGTCGGCGTTGTGAGCGATGTCGGTGAGGAACGGCGTATCGAAGTACAGGACGTTGTCAGGAACAGGAACCGGGTTGGCGAGGTCGCCCTCGACCAGCGCAGTGCCAGTCGGCGATGACGGATCCTTGGTGACGTACTGCGGGAGGCCGTGCTGGCCACGAATGAAGTTGCCGTATGGATCAGCCAGGATCATCGGAATGTTGGTGACGTCCTTGTCCTCCAGCAGAAGACCCAGCTTTGTTGCGGCCTGCTTGCGAGTTGCTGCCCATGTGGAGATGCTTCCGTCGGTCGCGTTGCCGTCGTTGTAGCACTGGCTCGAGTCCGCGCACGCCGGGTCGTCGGTGGCGATGCCGCCGAGCAGCTTGCCGGTTGCTACCGGCTCGTCGTCGTTGGTGCCGACGACGTTGTCAGGGCCGGCGATCATGTCGTACTCACGCAAGAAGACCTGATGCGCGGAATGCGACGTGTACGTCTGGCTCTGGTCGACCCATGGCGTGTCGGTGTTGTTGGCGTCGGTGACGTCGTCGCCGGTGCCGAGGATCCCGTCGGGTCCGGGCTGGTTCTGTGCCCGGGTCAGGGCCATGAACCGCAGTTCGGGCGCGAGATCGTCAGCGTTGCCGAAGATGTGGTCGGCGCCGGCGATCAACGGGTCGTCGTCCTTCAGCGGCACGATGACCGTCCCGCCACTCTTCACCGTCTGGTCGACGCCATGGTCGAAGAACTGACCGAAGAACGTGAACAGGCTGTTGTACGGCGGCGACAGTCCGACGTCGGTGGTGACGTTGGGAATGAACAACGTCTGGTGCGCCGGCGTGCAGCCCGCCGGGATCCCCGGAGTCGGCGGCGACGCCAACGGATCAGGATCGGTGGTGCATGGGTGGATGCCGGCGTTGCCCTGCGTCCTCACGGGGAACTCGGCGGCCGCGATGGCTGCCGGGTTGGTCGCTGTCTGGTCGACGATCAGGTTGCTGATCGTTCGTGGCTGCGAGTCGATGACGACGTTGCCGGCCAGGGTCTGGTCGTAGCTCGTGCCTTCGTCAGCAGCACGGAAGTTCGGCGTCGTCAGGCGCGGGAACGGCTGGTCTGCCTGCGCAGACGCATACTTCGTCACCACTGCGCCGGTCTGCCGCGTTGTGGACCGTCGAACCGTTGGGGTTCAACAATGCCGACGGCACCAGGTTGTTGCAACCACCGTCGACGGTGCGCAGCCCGTACGACGTGAGATAGTCCGGGATCTGGTTGTCAGCCGGGCCGATCAACGAGCTGCAGTACTGCGGATCGTTTGTCGGGTCCGGGTTGGACGGCAGCGGTGGGGTTCCCGTGTGCTCGATGGCCTGAGAATGACGCTCGGCGATCTTGATCTGCTTGAGGATGAACAGCAGGTCACCCGGCGTGATGGTGAATCCGTTGCCGACGGGCGCCGGATTGGTGATCGGCGCTGCATTTGCACCGGTGACGATCCCGGTGCCGAAGAGGCCCAGAACCGCCACGAACGCAGCGGTGATCTTGAACCTTCGGCTTCCTCGCCAGTGGCGAGAAGGCGCCTCGCCGGACGCTCTGGTCCGTCGCAGCACGGCCTCCTTCCGTGATCGAAGGCGCGCATTATTAAGCCCGTTCCCAAACATCTGTCCGTCCCCTCACGGCAAGCCCTGCACCCTTTTTCGGCAGGAGCCTCGTAAAGAGGACATCCAATTGGGTTAAGAAGTCAAAGGGGACTTTGGGCCAGTGGCACAGGTCGTCATCCCTATGCATCAAGTGTTAGCCGAAAGGCGTAAGTCCTCCCGATTGCCGCGCGGATAGCATTCGCAATCCCTCTAAGAGCGGCAATGTCACACGATCGCAACAGTGGGGACCAAGGCACCACGGCCGAAGATCGTCATCACGGGCCGGATCAGGAGCGGATTCGTGGCCCTCTACCTGCGACGACGCGCCTACCAGCCACCCCTCAGGGCGTGATGACGACCTTGCCCACGACGGTCCTGTCCATCAACGCCCGCAGAGCTTCGCCGGCGCCTTCGAGCGGGTAACGCCCCGACACGTACGGCTGCAGCTTTCCCTCCGCGACCCAGTCGATCAGCTGATCGCTGATCTGCGCACTGCGCTGCGGCTTCGCGCCGTCATCGCCCCGTAGAAGACACCGACGATCTGGCAGCCCTTCAGCAGCACGAGGTTGAGCGGGATCGACGGAATTCCACCGGGGAACCCGACGACGAGGAAGCGTCCTTCCCATGCGATCGCCCGGAGCGCTTGTTCGGCCCTCTCGCCTCCGACGCAGTCGTAGACGACGTCGAGGCCCCTGCCGTCCGTCAGCTGCTTGGCTCGCTCCTTGAGATCCTCGGTCGAGTAGTTGATCGTCTCGTCGGCGCCTCGCTGACGGCACACGTCGAGCTTCTCGTCAGTCGATGCGGCTGCGATCACCCGGGCCCCCATCAGCTTGCCGATCTCCACGGCAGACAGGCCGACGGATCCGCCGGCACCGAGGACGAGGAGTGTCTCGCCTTCGCGCAACTGGGCGCGATGTTGCAACCCGTACAGGGTCGTGCCGTATGCGTAATTGAGTCCCGCTGCAGCATCGAAGTCGACCGAGTCGGGCAACCGTCGAGCGCTGGCGGCAGGGATCGCACTCAACTCGGCGTAGCCGCCTGTCGCGCCGAGCGCGCCCACCACGCGATCACCGATCGACCAGCCGGTGACGCGCTCGCCGACTTCGATCACGACACCGGTGACCTCGCCACCCGGGATGTACGGGGGCGCTGCCTTGTACTGATACTTGTCTGACGAGCATCAATGTGTCGGGGTAGACCACCGCTGCCGCGGCCACGTCGACGAGCAACTGATCCGGTCCGACTGCCGGATCGTCGACCGTCTCGACGACCAGATCTTCGGGCGGACCGAACGCCTTGCACACGACTGCTTTCATGTCGCCAACCCTACGCAGGACTCCGGCCGCGGAGTGATCCGCACTGGTTTGCGCCGAGGTCATCCATCGGTGGATCCCGTGGTGCTCTCGCTCTTCGACTGCCGACCGCGAACGATTGCGTAAACGATTCCGGCGGCGACACAGACGACCACTGTCCACAGCAGGATCAGCCGTCGCTCGTCCGAATCGGCCTCCACGAGAGGCGCCACTCCGGCGACGATGACAGCCACCGACAGGAGAAAGGCGAAGAAGACGCCGCGTACGTCGCGCAGCACTTGCGATCGCTGGTGTTCGAGCTGTTGCTGCTGAATCGACGCGATTTGTTCGAGGATCTCCAGCGTGTCCGAGGTCTGCGCGATCTCGGATTCCAATGCACCCAACGAGATGTCATCGTCGTGCTCGTCTGCGGCGGAAGGTGGCTCCGGCAGTTCCGCCGGCGGTTCTGGATCGTCCATCAGTTGCGGGAACACGCGTCGAGCCTGCCGGGCCTGCGCGGCGAGCCGTTCCTCGGTGCCGCGCGTACGAGCGCCGCAGCCGTGGGTCGAGACCGCCCGGCTCGCCCCGCCGGGCGCGCCGCAGGTTCTGTTCGAGGCGATCGGTGGTGTGTTGCATCACGGATCGCAATGCGTCGTCGAAACTGTGCTGCTCGTCGTCGGTGAGGACGCCGTTGCCGGGTTGCGCCAGCCGCCGGATCGTGAAGACGTCGAGCCTGCGCACCGTGTCGGGCGTGAACTCCTCGGGCAGATCGGCGCGTGTCAGGTGACGACGATGATCAGGGCGAGGTCCACCGGGCACGCCGCCTACACCTCGTCGAGGATGAAGACGGGGTGCTTCGGCACGATCGGCGAGCAGTTGCTCGTCGGTCGAGGATGCGCTCGTGCCGTCGAAGAACACGCCGACCTCGGCCTTCCACCGCTTGAGGTAGGCGCGCAGGATTTCCACCTTGTCGGCATCCGCGACCTCCGTGCGACGCGGTGCTGACGCTTGCGGCCGAGGAGGAGATCGAGATGGCCGTCGGCGGCACGCACATTGCGAACCCACTGGCCCTCGCCGCGAGGTGACACCAAGTACTCGCGCCCTTCATGGCGTAGCAGGTTGACGGGAACGCGACGCGGGGTGCCGGACGTCCGTCCCTTGACCTCGAGGACACGGCTTCCCCACACGCTGATGCCCAGCCGAGTGAGGCCCGCCACGCTCGGGTTGAAGACGTGTTGGGTGAACCAGCCCGGCTTGCGGTAGTGAGGAGCAGTCTCAGTCATTGTCGCTCGGTCGGCGGAATCTGCCTCGTAGTGCCGAGAGCACGACCACCAGGATGGCCAACCTGATCGCGCAGGGTGTGCACCAACGGCGCGCGATCACTGATCCATCGGTCATCGGATGTCGGGAGGTGGATCGTGCGGGCTCGTCGTGCCCCCGCGCAGGCGTCGATCGCAGGGTGCAAGACCCAATGGTTCTCCGGGCGCTGCTGGCTGACATAGACCTCGTGCTGCGGGTCGGTCAACGTCTCGAGCTCCGCGCCTGTCAGATGCCCATCACCTCGAGGGTCCGGAGGGGGAGGCGCCTTGTCGATCTCACGCTGCCAACGCTGGTGATAGTCCGTGATACGCCCGTCTTTGCCCTGCCGGCAACGGGTCGGCAGGCACGTACGGGCCGCGCATGTCGCTCGGCATGGTGATCTTCTGGATCGTCTTCACCGGGTGGAATTCGCAGTGTCCGGCGTGACCCGCATCCCACACCCAACGACCCGTGACGACGACCGTGTCGCCCACGTGGATCTGGTCAGCGATCGGACCGGTCACGAACAGATCATCGAAGGCTTGAGCCGCCTCCCAGGCCGTTGCGAACGTGGCCAACGCGGCTGGCCAGATGGCAAGACCGATGAGTCCACCGACGATGTCCTCGATGAGCGTGCAGACCGCCTTGCCGATCCCAACGGCACCCAGTCGAGAAGGGCATGGCAGGCCTCCCCCGGGCTCGGCACCGCAACCGGGAATCTTGCCCTGCATCAGGTCGATGAACGGCTTCATCGCCTGGCAGACGAAGAAGATCCGTGAGCCCTCGCACTCGCAGTGCAGGATCGGGATGCTGACCGCAGACCCGTCGTGGGAGTGCTCCCACAACTTGTGCAGGTTGTTCTGATTCTCATGATCGAACACAAGCGTCGAGTTCTGCATGGAGTAGAGCACGCCGTAGCCGTCGACCGGGCTCGTGCCTGCGGGTGGTGAGCTCGGTTCCCGCGGTGTCGGCAGCGGACTCGTCGCTGTTGCGTTGTCGAGCATCAGCCAGCCAAGGGGGCTGTGGGCGGCCACGTCGTCGCGAATCTTGTGTGCCTCGAACTTCGTCGGGTCGCGATGTCGACTAGATAGCGCTCGAAGTCGTCGACCGCGAAGGGGACCAAGAGCAGGTTGAACGAGAAGTCGTTGTCCAGCGCCTCGATGCCCGACTTGCCGGCGCCGACCGCTTCGAGCTCCGACGACGACTCCGATCCCGCACTCGTCGCCCCCGCCGGCCAGGCAGACGAGCTTGCCGCCCAGCAGGTAGTCGCACAGCAGGAACTCCAAGGTGGCCGGGATGCCTGAGCTGAGGATCCCCGGCACGTCCTTGTAGTCCTTGCGGTCGACGCAGTGGGTGTACTGACCCGGTGGCGAGATGATCGGTCCGTGGGTCAACCATCAACCGCTCCCCTCGACGTAGAGCGTGACGCCGCCGAGCAGGTCCGGCCCGCTCTCGGCGTGGACGTTGATCGCCTGCTGCCCCAGGTACCCGTCGGGCGACGTGATGTCGACGGTGACGTCCCGCTGCTCTCCCGGGCCCGAGGTCGAGCTCGGCCGGCTGACGACCTCGACCCGCCAGCCCTCCGGCATCGGCCACGCTCGCGGGTCGTGGCGGGCGAGCCGGGTGCGGTGGTCTTGACGTGCGGGTGCGACTTCGTCGTCGCACGGCTCGAGCGCGGGATGACGTAGCTGTCGGTGCGCAACCGCACGACGACCTGCGTGCGGCTGGTCGTTGCGGACTGGAAAGGTGAACGCCGCGTGCGGGGAGTTCGAGCTTCTTGACGTCGGTGTTGTGCTGCCCGAGGTTGTTGCCGGGCTCGAGCGTCGTCGTCCCAGATGCAGCTCCACCTGCAGGCAGTAGTGACCAGGCGTCGGCGGTGTGGTGCCATGGAATTCGGGCGTATGGCCGGGCAACCGCCCGCGCCCTTGACGGCGAGATCGACCGTGGTGACGCCACGTCGTGACGCACGGTGTTGACGCCGAATTCGAGGTACGACACCGCACAGGCAGACTCGACCGCCGGCGCGTCCGTCGAGCCGTTCCAGATCCGCGCGACCACGACGTAGGCGGTGTCCGGTAGTAAGCGAGTGCGAGTCGACCGGAACGCCTGGATCGGCCGCCCGCTCGACGTGGATGTCGGGGTTGTCCCATGTGACTGCGAGTCCCCTGCGCCTGAAGGAACTGCTGGCTGTAGATCATTGGATCCGCCTTGCGCACAGCCCAGGGAGGCACGTTGGCCCGCCGACACTCCTTGTCACGAGCACGGAGTCGGCAAATCCGGCACAAACCGTTGATCAACCATGCGAGCCATACGAGGAGCAGCCCGATCAACAGCCATCGTGGCAGCCGACAACAGCATCGTCGGCGCTGCGGCTCCACCCTCACTCCGTTCCAGTACCCGCGGCGAGCAACAGTGGGCGCCGCACCCAGGACCGGGCACGCACGTCGTTCCTGCGCGACCAGGTCCGTGCGGAAGTCACGGGCTCACATTAGTGCGCTTCGCAGAGGCCGCTCGTCTGGACGACAACTAGTCCAAACCTCGGGCGTACCTACGCAAGATGCGGCGGCCAAGGCTGGTCTTGTGCACCTCGTCGGCCCCGTCGTAGATCCGGGCGGCACGCTCGTGCCGGTACCAGTAGGCCAGGACCGTGTCGTCGGTGACGCCAAGTGCACCGTGTACCTGAATCGCAGTGTCGACGGCTCTCAACATGGTGTTGGCGACCTCGAACTTGATGGCCGAGATCTCGTCACGCGCAGCGCTCGCCCCGAACCGGTCGATCATCCAAGCAGCGTGCAGCACCTGCAGTCGCGCGCCGCGGATCTCAGCTTCGAGCTCCGCGGCCCAGTGCTGAATGACCTGTTTCCCGGCGAGAGTGCCCCCATCGACGTCGATCACGCGCTCGTTGGCACGGACGCACATCATGTCGAAGGCGCGTGCAGCGATGCCGAGCCAGCGCATGCAATGGTGGATGCGGCCGGGCCCGAGCCGATCCTGGGCGATGAGGAATCCGCTGCCTTCGGGCCCGAGCAGGTTCGAACGAGGCACTCTGCACGACTGGTAGATCACTTCTGCGTGGCTGGCGTGACCCGAGCCGGAGTGACCCATCACGCTGACGTTGCGCACCAAGTTGAAGCCGGGGGTGTCAGTCGGAACGATGATCATGCTGGCTCGTTGATGCGGGGGCGCACCGGGGTTGGTGACCGCCATGACGATCGCGAATGCGGCGCCGTCCGCCGACGACGTGAACCACTTCTGGCCGTTGATGACGTAGTCGTCACCATCGGTGACCGCGGTCGTGGCGAGGAGGACGGGGTTCGAGCCGGCGGTCTCTGGCTCGGTCATCGAGAAGCAACTACGGATGTCTCCGGCGACGAGAGGTCGCAGGAAACGCTCGCGCTGTTCCTCCGTGGCGTACTTGTGGAGGATCTCGATGTTGCCGGCATCGGGCGCCTGGGTGCCGAACACGGTCATGCCCAACGGGCTGCGACCCACGGCTTCGGCGAACAACCCGTGGTCGACCATCGACAGGCCGAGGCCGCCGAACTCGACCGGGTGGTTCGGCGCCCACAAGCCCATCTGCTTGACCTTTGCCTGCGCTGCCTTCACGCCGGCTTCAACCGTCGCGGGGTCGCCGTGCAGCATCTCGCTTTCCAGCGGGATCACTTCTCGGTCCATGAACTCGCGGATCATCGCGAGCATGGTCGACATCTTCTCGGACACCTCGAAATCCATGACACCTCCCGGCTCCGGTCCGACGCTACGAAGCCTGAGTCGCAGTGGCCAGGGCAATTGGTCCCAGGATCGAGCGGTCGCCGACCACAGTTCATGATGGTGCACTGATCCGCGTCCGCACGCCGAGGTTGCATCCGACTGATCGGATCCCGGCGTAGTTCATGTCGGAACTCAACAAGTTGGAGCACTCAAATGACGACAACGTCGACGCCCGGCATCGTGAGATGCGGCGCGGCTCGGTGGTCGCCAAACATCGATCGTCGGTACAGTCGACATGTGCTCCGCCGCGCGCCGAGAACTGCGAACGCAGTGAACTGGAGGAGTCGTTTGCCGACGGTGGCGACGCCGTCGTCAAGATCGCCTACGACCGGTACGGCGCGATGGTGTACACGTTCTGCCGACGAACAGTCGGGCATGACGATGCCACAGAGCTGACACAAGACGTGTTCGTCGCGGCCTGGCGTTCGCAACGGTCCTACGATCCGAGCCGTGGTGGGCTCGGCGGATGGTTGATGGCGATCGCTCGCAACAAGGCGATCGATCACTTGCGTCGACAGGGCCGCCGGCCCCTGATCGACGTCGGCGGCAACGACGCGGACCACGCCAGCCGTCGAAGTCGACAACGTCGAGGCGATCGCAAATCGGATCCTGCTGGCGGAAGCACTCGCCGAGCTCGCGCCGCGGGCGCGGCAGGTGGTGGAGCTCGCATTCCTACACGACCTCACCCACGAACAGATCGCCGTAAAGACCCAACTGCCACTCGGCACCGTGAAGAGCGACGTCCGGCGCAGCCTGCCCGTCTTGCAACGCGCACTCGCCGGCCTCACGAGCGGAGCGATCCATGAGTGACGACTCGGCCTTCGATCCCGCGACCGACGTCGAGGATCAGTTGAAGAAGATCGCCGGTCGGATGACGGACGAGGACTTCCAGCGCGACCAGCCGCCCGCAGCGCTGTGGGGCGAGATCGCCGCGAAGATGGACCGTCCCGCGAACGAGGTTGTCCCGATCCGGCGGACGCATCGTCGGAGCATGGCTCGGGGTGGCGGCCGCTGTCGTCGCCCTGGCCGTCACCATCGGCGTGCTGACATCGGATGGCCACCACGACAACGTGGTTGCCTCGGCATCGTTGAGCAACGAAGGACTGAGCCCACTGGGCTCGGCGTCGTCGGGGAGTGCGAAGATCATCCGGCGTGGCGCGTCGTACCTGCTTCGCCTCGACGTCAATGACGTGCCGAAGGAACCGTCGAGTTACATCGAGGTCTGGCTCATCGACAATCAAGTCAGCGGCATGGTTTCCCTGGGGCCGTTCCACGGCAACGGCGACTACGTGATCCCGACGAGCATCGATCCGGCCAAGTTCCCGATCGTCGATGTATCGATCGAGCCGTCGGACGGGGTTCCGACGCACAGCGGTGTCAGCATCGTGCGCGGCGTGGTAGCGAGGTGAAGAGCCTCATCGAGTAGATGTTCGGACCGCGCATCTACGAGCGCCACTCCAGACGTACTTGTGAGCATGTCTCGCTATGTCGTCGTGGTTCGCACCCCCCGAACGCCGCAAGCTGCGTTCGCCTACATGGCCGATCTTCGCAACTTCGCCGAGTGGGATCCCGGCGTCACTCGGGTGACACAGGTCGAGGGCTCGGGCGGTGGGCCGGACTCCTCATTCGATGTGGCGGTGAAGTCGGGACGCGGTGAGCTGGTCCTTCGCTACGTCACGAAGCAGTACGACGAACCCCACGTTGACGAACCCGGGGTGTTGGTGATCGAGGCTCGGAGCCGGATGCTGACATCGATCGACCGGATCACCGTCGACGGCTCGGCCACCGGATGTCACGTCACCTACGACGCCGAGCTGAAGCTCAACGGCGCGCTGCGCTGGGCCGACTTCGCGCTCAAGCCCGTGTTCAAACGGATCGGTGAACGAGCAGCGAAAGGTCTCACCGCAGCACTTTCCGGCGAAGTGGTTGGTTCGTGACCTTCGCCGACGTCGTCGACTCGGTCATCGAGGCTCCCATCGCACCGAGTTTCACCAAGGTCGGGTACCAGCTTCGGTCCCGGCTCGAGCACTGGACGGCACTCGCCAGCTACGACCTGACCGGGCGGACGATCATCGTCACAGGCGCGACGTCCGGCATCGGCCGCCAGTCCGCTGAGGAGTTCGCCCGGCTCGGCGCCCACGTGGTGATCGTCGGCCGCGACTCGGCCAAGGCGCGGCGAGTGCAATCGGAGATCGCCGTGCGCACGGGTTCATCGGATCTGACGGTGGCCTGCGCCGACATGGCCGAACTCGACCAGATCCGAGCATTGGCCGACCAGATCCTGGCGGCCCATCCTCGCGTCGACGTGTTGGTTCACAACGCCGGCGCACTGACGGGGCATCGATCGGTCAACTCCGACGGAGTCGAGGCGACGGTGGCCAGTCAGGTGCTCGGACCGTTCCTGTTGACGAGCCTGCTGCTGGATGCAATGCCGGAGGGCAGGCCTGGACGGGTGATCACGATGTCGTCGGGTGGCATGTATGCGACGAGCCTCACGGTCGACAACCTGCAGATGAGCGACGCCGACTACCGCGGCAGCGAGCAGTACGCGAGAGCCAAGCGTGCGCAGGTGACGCTCAACGAGATGTGGGCGCATCGCGTCGCTCGGACTGCCGTGGTCTTTCACGCTTTGCACCCGGGATGGGCCGACACACCTGGCGTCGAAGCTTCCCTCCCCCAATTTCGACGACTGATGAAGCCGTTGTTGCGAAGTCCGGCAGAGGGTGCCGACACGTTGGTGTGGCTGGCCGCGGACGACGGCGAGCCGCTGCGAACGAGCGGCGACTTCTGGCTGGATCGACGGCGACGTCGGATCCACAGACTTCCATCGACTCGTCGTTCCGACACGCCGGAGCGCCGCCGCGAGTTGTGGGAATGGTGCGTCGCCCAAACGGACGCGCGCATCCAGTGATGACCCATCCCACGCAGCGCCGCCGAATCGCCGTGATCGGCTCGGGCATATCGGGATTGGCCTGCGCGCACGTGCTGGGTCCGCATCACGATGTGGTGCTGTTCGAAGCCGACCACAGGTTGGGCGGTCATTCGAACACGGTCGCCGTCGACGATCCGCACGCCGGCCGCCTCGCTGTCGACACCGGCTTCATCGTCCACAACGATCGCAACTACCCGAACCTGGTTCGTCTGTTCGGCGAACTGGGCGTCGCCACCGTCGACACCGACATGAGCTTCGGCGTCACCGACCGCGACGCGGATTCGCCGACGTCCGGGTTCACCTACCGCGCATCCAGCATCAACACGTTGTTCGCCGATCGGCGAAACGTCGCGAATCCGGCGATGTGGAGGATGTTGTCCGACATCGGCCGTTTTTATCGTCGAGCGAAGCAGCTTCTGGCAGAGCCGGAACCGTCCGTCTCGCTCGACGAGTTCCTCGATGCAAATCGTTTCTCACGGGATTTCATCGAGTTGCATCTGCGCCCGATGGGCGCAGCCGTATGGTCTGCCGACCCGTCCAAGTTCGGCGAGTTTCCAGCGGTCAGCCTGTTCACGTTCCTCGACAACCACGGACTGCTCGGCGTGCGCCACCGGCCGCAGTGGCGAACCATCCCCGGAGGAAGCCGAACATACGTCGACGCCATCGCTGCTCGCTTCCGCCGGCCGAATCCGGCTGGCCTCGCCCGTTCTCAGCGTGGAGCGCTCCGTCGACGGCACAGTGCGGGTGTCCACGGCAAACGGCGTCGATCACTTCGACGCGGCCGTGATGGCAGTGCACAGCGATCAAGCGTTGAGCATGCTGGCGCGGCCGACGGTTGCCGAACGGTCGATCCTCGGCGCGATCCGCTACCAACCGAATCGAGCGACCCTCCACACCGACACGACGATGCTCTCGCCGGTGCCCAGGGCGAGGGCGGCGTGGAACTACGACCGACGCGGAGGGGAGCAGAAGGAGGCGACTCTGACGTACGACATGACGGCGTTGCAACACCTGCCGGGATCACGTCGCTACCTCGTCAGCTTGAACAGCGACGCCTTCATCGACCCGGCCTCCATGCTGGCAACGTTCGACTACGCCCACCCGGTCTTCGATCAGGCAGCCATCGAGGCTCAGCGCCGTTTCGACATCATCGACGGGGTTGGCGGCGTGCACTTCTGCGGAGCGTGGTGGGGCCACGGCTTCCACGAAGACGGCATCACATCGGCCCTGCGTGTCTGCGAGCGACTGGGAGTTCCATGGACGGCGGTGTCCGCGTGAAGCCGGGCGGTCCTGCCGTGTGCGACGGCCACGTCTTCCATCGCCGGCTGACACCGAAGGTTCACGAGTTCGCCTACCCGGTGAGCTATGTGTGGCTGGATCCTGACGCGCCTCGTGATCTCTGCCGCCACCATCCGCTGTGGTCGGCCAGTCATGTTGCACCCGTCCACTTCCGCTCGCGTGACTACGGCGATCGTTCATCTGTCTCACTGGGGGATCAGGTTCGCAACACACTTCGTCCCGTCGTCGGCCGTCAGCAAGAAGAGCGACCCGACCTCCAGATCCGGATGCTCACACAGGTGCGACGGTGGGGCTGGCTGTTCAACCCCATCACGCTCTACGTCGCGTGGGACGCCGCTGGCGAGGCGCCGGTCGGCGGCGGTTCTCGAGGTCACCAACACACCGTGGAAAGAACGGCATCAGTACGCCGTGGCGCTCGTTGCCACTGGGTGCGCCGGCGACACCATGCGGTTCGATGCGCGGGTGCGAAAGGTGCTGCACGTCTCGCCGTTTCTGGACGAGGAGTTCGACTACGTCATCGGTCTGTCGTCCGACGTGGACGACACGGCGCTGGCCATCACGATCGATGTCGTCCGACCGGGAACCGACGAGGCGGTGTTGACCACACGAATGGAGTTGGCACGCGAACCCGCGAGTCTGCGCTCGTTGGGGACCGCCCTTCGGCGCAGGGTTGCGCCGACTCATCGAGTCTCGGCCGCAATCCACAGCCAGGCAGCGCGTCTGTGGCTGATGCGAGTGCCATTCGTCGCCCATCCGAGAAAGAGAAAGGTGCCATCGTGGCAAGCACAACGTTGATCGATCGGCACGTCACCGTGCACCCCGAAGCGTTGCTGTCGAGGGTCGAACACAACTGGATCTCGTCGCTCCGACCCGGCGGTCAGGCCATGACCGGCAAGGTCGGCCGGCGGGTGGTTCACGCCCTGCTGCGACGGATGACGTGTGACCAGATGATCGTCTGCGACGACCTGCCCGACCTCGGCATGGTCGGCACGGCCGTGTACGGATCCGCTGACGGCGACCTCCTCGGCGACATCACGGTGCACGACGTCCGCGGCATACGTCGCCCTGATCACCGAAGGCGCGATCGGGCTCGGTCGCGGTTACATCGAGGGCTGGTGGGACAGCCCCGACCCGATGACCGCTGTGCGCGTGATCATCCGCAACATCGCCCCGATCGACGATGCCCGCAATCGAATCCACCGCCGGACCGGATGGGCGACCGATCGAATCCGCGCCGTGTTCCCATCCCGCGGCAGGTCTGGCAACCGCGAAGACATCGCTGCGCACTACGACCTCGGCAACGCGTTCTTCGAGCTCTTCCTCGACGAGACGATGACCTACTCGTCGGCGGTGTTTGCTTCCACGGACTCCACCCTCGCGCGAGGCGAGCCTGCACAAGTACGACCTGCTGCTGAACAAGCTCGGAGTCAACTCCAGCCATGCGCTGCTCGAGATCGGGACCGGCTGGGGCGGCTTGGCGATACGCGCGGCCGAGACGACTGGTTGTCGCGTGACGACGACGACGATCTCAGCCGAGCAGCTCACAGAGGCACGGCGACGTGTCGACGATGCCGGGTTCAGGGACCGCATCGAACTGCTCGACAGCGACTGGCGCGACCTCGAGGGAATGTACGATCGGGTCGTCTCGATCGAGATGATCGAAGCCGTCGATCGGCGCGACTACGAGGCGTACTTCGCCACGATCGAGCGATGCATGAAGCCGAACGGCCTCGTCGCCATCCAGGCGATCTGCCTTCCCGACAACCGCTACGACCGAGCCAAGAACACCGAGGACTTCATCCGTCACTTCGTGTTCCCCAACGGAGCCCTCGCCTCGATCGGGTCGATCTCGAAGGCGGTCAGCCGGGCGACGAGAATGCAGATCATCGGAGTCGAAGACATCTCCGCGCACTATGCCGAGACCTTGCTCAGATGGCGCCGGCGTTTCGAAGAACGTCTCGACGACGTCCACAGCCTCGGGCTCGACGACCGGTTCTGCCGGCTGTGGCGCTTCTACCTCGCGTATTGCGAAGCAGGCTTTCGCGAACGCCATTGCACCGTCAACCAGATCGTGCTGGCCGGTCGCGATTGGCGCGGCACCGTCTGACAATCATCGGCGAGCGCGTTCGCTGAGCTCCACTGCGACCGGCTCGGTATCGACAGACGAGCACGACGCTGCACGGCGTCCCCGACGAGCCAGCATGAACCCAGCGAGCGCGACTCCGACGACGAGCGCACCGAGACCCCACATTGCGACACCCAGCGCCGTACCGAGCCCGATCGCGGCCAGAACCCCGAGGATGGGACCGGCACAACACACTGCGCACGCGGCGACACCGACACCAACCAGCGCGGCGCCCTCCTTCTTGCTGCTCACGACGACTGCCCGAACATCGAGGTCACGATCGGGAGGGCTTCGACGGGAGCGCGTACTTCGAGGGCCACGCCACGGGTGTCGATGATGATCGCGAACTGGAAGAACTGGCAGCAGTCCTGCTCGGCCGCGACCAGTCGCATCAGCTCGGCGGTGTCGACGCTCGTGTCGAACGCACAGCGGACACCGCCGTCGATCGCTTCGCGACGGGCGACGTGGGCGAGGAGGCTCTGCCAGTCGGCGAGCCGGCCCTTCATCGACCCGGCCGGCAGCGTGCACGCGATCGCCGGCGCGCCGGGCGCTTGCGGTTTGGCCGAGAGCCCGACCGACTGAATCGTCGACTCGACCGCTCCCGGTTCCGACACGCAGCCACAATCTCCGTCGCACGCCCCGTCGGGACGATGCTGCTCGAGCGCGGCGGCCGAGCTCTGCAGTTCGGCGGTGAACGTCATCAGGTCGCCGATCTGGCTGTGCGCTGCGGCGATCTTGTCCGCCACCAGCTCGCGCAGCTGATCCTGGATCGGACCGCACTTCCCACCGTCCCACGCCGTGGTCAACCCTGAGATCTCCTCCAGGGTGCAACCGAGTTGCTTGGCTCGAGCGATGAACGCCAACCGCTGCAGCGTTCGATCGTCGTAGGTTCGGTAGCCGGCCGGTGTCCGTGTCGATTCCGGTAGCAGCCCGATCTGTTCGTAGTACCGCAGTGTCGCGGCGGTGAACCCGGTCGCGTCCGCCACCTCTTTGATCTTCAACCCCGTCGTCATGTGGTCAGCGTAAACCTTCATGTCGACATGAAGGTCAAGGGAATCTTCCAGAGTGCGAGTTGTACACGGGTGGGATGTTCCGCCGAGTAGCACACGCGTGTTGACCGCAGACGGACCCGACAACAGAGTTGGCGACCGTGACGCACTGCCCTGAGGAGGAGCCAATGTCTCGAAAGGCACCGTTGACTCGATCCGGGATCACCGAATGGGCTGCAACGCTCGCACGAGCACGACGCGATCGTGTCGGATGTGAGCCGATCACGTCGTCGGTCGATCTCACCATCGACGACGCCTACGCGATTCAGCGTGCCGGTACTGCGATCAGACTGGAGCGCGGCGAGAAAGTCATCGGCTGGAAGCTCGGCTACACCTCGCTGGCGATGCGCGCCCAGATGGGAATCGATCAACCGAACTTCGGCCCACTCACCGATGCAATGCTCGTCGCCGATCACGGCGCAGCGGGGGCCGCTCTCATGCAGCCACGCGTCGAGCCGGAGATCGGACTCCGCTTCCACCGTTCTGTGTCCGCCGATGCCAACCTCGACGAGGTGCTCAGCGCCGTCGGTGCCGCGTTCGCCTGTCTCGAGATCGTGGACTCCGTCTACCCGAACTATCAATTCCGCCTCGAGGACAACACAGCCGACGGCTCCTCAGCAGCGCAGGTCGTCGTCGGACCCGCACTTACCAGCATCGAGCACCTCGACGACATCACGGTCGTGCTCCTGCACAACGGCGTCGAATCCGGTTCGGCGACGGGGCGAGCGGCGTCGGGCCATCCTGCGGCGGGTGTTGTCTGGCTCGTTCGACAGCTGGCCCTCCAGGGTCGAACCATCGAGGCGGACCAGATCGTCATCACCGGCGGTCTGACCAGGGCGGTACCCCTCGACTTCGGCGATCGTGTCGAGGCGTTGTTCGACGATCACACTCAAGTCTCCGTGTACCGCCCACCTCGCGCACCGTCGGCCTCTGACGAGGCCGACAGTGCGAAGGCAGGTTGCGACATCAACTCGGTGGCAGGAGGACTTTGTCGATCACATGAATGACACCGTTGGACGCAGGGATGTCAGCGGCGGTCACCTTGGCATCGTTGATCATCACTGTCGATCCATCGATCGTCACCTTCACGGTCGGTCCAGCGACTGTTGGCACGTCCTTGCCATCCATGCTCATCACGTCCGCGGCCATCACCTCTCCGGCGACAACGTGATAGGTGAGGATGGTCTTCAGCTTTGCTGTGTCGGCGAAGAGTTGTTCCTTGGTGATTCCGAGGGCAGTCAACGCGTCCGCAAACGCTGCGTCGGTGGGTGCGAAGACCGTGAAGGGGCCGGGCCCGCTCAGTGTCTCGACCAAGCCCGCCGCCTCGACTGCCTCGACGAGCACCGAGAAGTCATCTGCGGCTGCTGCGACATCGACGATGGTGCCAGGCTGTTCGGACATCGTTGCTTCAGTGGACGTCGGCGCAACAGTCGGTGCCGCAGTCACTGGTGCGGCCGTGGCCTCGGAGGCTTCGTTGTCGGAACCGCAAGCCGTCATTGCCAAGAGTGCGGCCAAACCAAGGGCGGCACGAGTCGTTCGGTTTCTGGATGTTGTCATTGCATGAGCTCCATGTTCACTGGGGGTTTGCCGAGTCACAGCACGGCGTGACGTGGGTGTCGCCATCCAATACGGCGAGAGCTGAGCATCCGGATGCAACAACGAGTCGAACAGTTGGCCACAGACGGTGAGCGGGGTCGTCACGCCCGTTGCGATCCCTTCCTTAGCGACGTTCGTTGGCCTTGTCGGCATTCGTCACCGTCATCGACGACCGAATTCTGATGGTGGACCCGGCAGGCACCGTCGTCATCCGCTCGACCCGCGAGCTGGCGGCTGCGTCGTGATAGATGGCCGCCCGTCGCGTCGATGCGGACCGTTGATGTGGCGGTCGATCCATTCATCGGCGTGGAGCCATTGTTCGTCGAGCCACGCGATGCGCTGGCCGTCGTCGTTGGGGATCTGTGCGGCCGGGACCCTCCAGGCCGTGACGCGTATGGGGTTGCGGAGCGGGACCGCTCTGGCGAGTTCGGCAAACGATGCGTACTGGTCGAGTCCGTGGTGGGCCATGACAACGACATCGGCCGGGATGGTGTTGATGAGCGCGAGCACGCCACCGGGGCGGGGTGGCAGCACGTGTCGCAGAGGTGCAAGTCGGGTGGCCCGTTCGGGGTTCGCGAGAACGAGCCGCTCAACGGCGCGCTCGAGGCGATCGGGGCGGAAGAGCCGGCCTTCGGGGAAGATGACGACGGCGGTGGTCGAGTCGATGCTCTGGCCGATGTCGCGGACCATGGCGATGGCCTCGGGGCCGTTGTCGCGGGGGATGAAGATCGACCCGGTCCGGCTGTAGATGAGGTCGAAGCCGGGGTCGGCAAGCAGTTCGGCCATGATCACGCCACGGGTGCGGTAGCCGAGTCGTTGATAGAGCAGCGCCGGAAGCGATGCATCGACGATGTTCACGTGCCGGCAGAGCACGACGACCGGGCCGGGCGTCAGTGCCGCCCTCGAGGCCGGGTCGACGTCGAGTCGGATTCCGAGCAGTCGTTCGGCGCGGCGCGCCAGCACGTCGATGGACCATCGCTGCAGTCGCTCGTGGCGGGCGACAGACGTCGGTTGGCGGAGTCGTGTGCCGCACCCAGCTCGGAGCCAGTAGACGGGTGCGAGCAGGATCTCGATGCTGTCGTTGATGCCGTACTGGAGCAAGAACAGCGCGACACGAACGCTCGGAAACCGGAACCTCCGGTTCCGGACGTCGACGATCGCTGCACCGACGAGAATGGCCGGGCTGGTCAGCACGCCGACGATCGTGGCACCGAGCATCAGTGGAATCGTGCGCACGCGTCGCTTCCACCGAGACGCGAACGGTTCAGCGGTCATGCCGTCGAGGAGTCATCAGAGACGAGTTCAGACTCACGCACCGTAGAGGTTCGCAGTGCCCGATCGGCGATGCTGTCCCGATGAACTTGCCCGACGCGACACCGACCCGGGTCGTCGTGCGCCTCGTTGGCGTCTACGACGCCGACAGCACCGTGCGCGGTGAGCTCTCCTACTGGGTCGGTGCCCGCCTCGGTCGGCGGCACTGCTCGCTGTGCGAGATCACCCACGGCTCCGTCCGTCAGCGACCCGAGTGGAAGACCTGCCAGGAGGGCCTCCCGGTCCCGTTCGACACCTACCACCGCAACGACCAGCCAGACCCGATCCGCGCCGCGGCCGGCGGTGATGCACCGGTGGTTGTCGCCGTGACCGACACCGGGCACACGCTGCTCCTGACTGCCAAGGATCTCGACGCATGCGATGGTTCGATCGATCGGCTCGTCGAGGCGATCGAGGAATCCGCCGCACGTCTCGGGCTGACATGGGACCGATCTGCACGTCGTCGCTGTCGCCGCGCAGCCGGCTGAACGGAACAAACCCATCTCACCGACCCCGGGCGTTCACGCTCGCTGATCCGCAGCGTGTGCGTCGGTCGGCCGGCCAGTGGCGGTGATGCGTCGGGCCGCGTCGTTCCAGGTGGATGGCAGATCGTCGGTGGCCTCGCGGTCAGCCCGCACGTGGAGTTGAAGGCTTGAAGCCCTCGCGACGCGCGCCTGACAATGTAGGGAGGTGTCCGAACCTGGGGCCGTCTCGACAACCGAGGAGAAGCGCACGTCGTGGAGCGAGCTGTTCTTCGACCTCGTTTTCGTCTTCGCCGTCACTGAGGTGTCGGCTCTCCTCGAGCACGACCACACGTGGGCGGGCGTCCTTCGTGCGTTCGTCGTATTCGTTCCGATCTACTGGGTGTGGGTCGGTGTCACGGTCCAAGGTGACGTGCGCGACCTCTCGGCGCCACCCTTGCGGATCACAGTGTTCGCGATCGCGCTGGGTGGGCTGTTCATGGCCCTCGCGGTACCGGATGCATACGGCGAAAGCGCCATGTTGCTGGCGCTGTCGTACTGGGGTTCGCGTGCGTTACTGGGCATCGTCGTGCTCGGGCCCAACCGCCGCCACCTCAACCCGGTAACCGTCAGCATGGTGATGACCGGACCACTTCTGGTCTGTGGCGCGCTCGTCCATGGCGATCTTCGCCTCGCCTTTTGGAGCCTGGCAGCAGTGGCCGACCTCGCGTCGCCGACCCTGCTTCGCCTTCGATTATCGGGCATGCACTTCGATGCCGCCCATCTCGCCGAGCGTTTCGGACTGTTCGTGCTGATCGCGATCGGTGAGTCCGTCGTAGCCATCGGCGGCACCGCGAACGTGCAGGGACCGATCACGTTCGGCGTCGGGGGTGCGGTCGCCGTTGCGTTCGTCGTCACCTGCGCGGCTCTGGTGGGTCTACTTCCACTTCGCTGCCGACGCCGTTCGCCACGCGCTGGCGACGGCTCCGGTCCAGATGACCATCACACGACTCGTGCTGTCGTACGGACACCTGTCCTTCATCGCCGGGATCATCGCCGCATCGGTCGGCTTGCGCGAGGCCGTCGCGAACCCGGGGCACGAGCTTTCCAGTGGCTCACTCGCGCTCGTTGTTCGGAGGTTCGGCCCTGTACCTCGCAACGTTCGGCTACACCCGCTGGATGATGTTCCGGCTTGTCTCCACGACGCGTTTGTCGGCCGCGATCATCGTGCTCATCGCAATGTTCCCGGCGAGGTTCGTGCCCGCCGTCGCGGCCCTCGTGATCTTGGCCACACCCCTGATCGCGTTGAACATCGTGGAACTCATGCGCAACGATCGGATCGGCTGGCGCAGTCTGCTCGCTCGCCAGCAGCGATCGCCGAAGTGAGCTGGCGATTTTCGGGGCATTGAGCAGCCCGGACTAGTGGGCCACCGCAGCTGCTGGTCACGATGTGTTCAGCACTTGCTGCCCGGAACGGCGAACGTACCTCGCGCAAGCAGCTCAGCGCGCCGTTCAGGGTGAGGTCAGCGCCTTCACCGATGCTGCAGGCATGACCAACACCCTGACACATGCAACAACCGATCCCGCCGACACCGATCGGCGCATGGCACTGCGGGTTTCCGCACTGACAAAGACCTACGGTCGCGGTGACGGCGAGGTACATGCTCTCCGCGGCGTTGACCTGGCCTTCTCGCACGGCTCGTTCACAGCACTCATGGGCCCCTCCGGGTCCGGAAAGAGCACCTTTCTTCACGCTGCCGCCGGCCTGGACAGGCCCACATCGGGCAACATCTGCCTCGCGGGGCAGGAACTGTCAACGATGAACGAAGTGGCATTGACAAAGATGCGTCGACAGCAGATCGGGTTCGTGTTCCAGGCGTTCAACCTTCTGCCGGGCCTCACCGTCCTACAGAACATCCTGTTGCCCGCCCGACTCGGCGGGGTGCGCCCGGACAAGCGATGGGTTCACGAGGTCGTCCACCGCACGGGCCTCGACGGCCGCGTCAAACATCGACCCGCCGAGCTGTCCGGCGGCCAGCAACAGCGAGTCGCCATTGCTCGGGCCCTCGTAACCCGACCGATCGTCCTCTTCGCCGACGAGCCCACCGGAGCACTCGACACACGCACGAGTCGCGAGGTCCTGAGGCTTCTCCGTGATTGCGTCGATCGAGATGGCCTCACAATCGTGATGGTTTCCCACGACCCCGTTGCTGCGTCGAGCGCAGACGCTGTCGTCTTCCTCGCCGACGGCAGGATCGTCGACCACATGCCCAATCCAACACCAGAGCTCGTCGCCGAGCGCCTTATCCGGTTGGGGGACTAGCCATCATGTTCACCTTCGTACTCTCCACCCTGCGGTCTCGTTGGGCCGCCTTTCTCGGCATCCTCGTCGCCGCGTCCACGGCCGTCGCGCTCACCACAGCATGCGGGTTCCTGCTCGAAACAGGCATCCGTGGAAACGTCAACGCTGAACGACTCGCCGGAGTATCCATCATCGTCGCCGCCGATCAGAACATCTCCGTCGCGCACGGCACCGGGGACGACCGCGAAACCTTCGAGGTCGGCGCCACCGAACGCCGACGAATCGACGCCGCGCTCGTGGACATCGTCGCGACAACACCCGGCGTTCTCTCCGCCGTCGGGGAAGTCAGCTTTTCTGCTCACCTTCTGGACGCCTCCGGCAACCCCACCGAGGCGCCGGCGGATGGAGTCTCATTGGGCCATAGTTGGAGCAGCGCTGCTGCAACATCGTTTTCGATCGTGACCGGCCACGAGCCGACGAACCCGACCGAGATCGCCATCAACGAAGAACTCTCCCGCGCCGCTGACGTCGGTGTCGGCGACAAGGTCGGCGTCATCGCCAACGGCACCAGGATCGAGGCGACCATCGCGGCGACCCTCAGCCACACGCCAGACCAACTCGAACATCAAACGGCGATCTTCTTCGCCGACGCCACGGCGAATCAGCTGTACGGTCACCCCGGCCAGGTCGATCTCGTCACCGTCCTCGTCGCTCCCGGCCACGACATCACGGCCACGGCACGAAGTCTGCGCGACAGAGTTGACTCGGAGGCAGTTGTGATCACCGGCGACGACCGAGGACGCGGAGAGTTCGTCGACTCCGCGAACGTGTCGGTCGCCTTGATCGCCATCGCCGGCTCGCTCGGCGGCATCGCCGCTGTCGTCGCCACCATGGTGATCGCTGGGATGCTCGCGCTGATCGTGCAGCAACGACACCGCGAGATCGCACTCCTTCGAGCCATCGCAGCTACGCCGCGCCAGGTTCGCCGAGCGATCAAACTCGAGACAGTCACTGTCGTCGGGCTTGGCGCATGCCTTGGCATCGTACCCGGCGGCTGGATCGCTCGGGGTGTCCTCGGAATCTGGCGCGACAAAGGGATCGTGCCAACGTCCTTCGACAGTCCGCACGGCATTCTCCCGGCGGCGATCGCCTTGGCGATGACCATCATGATCGGCTACTCGGCTGCGCATATCGCCGGGCGTCGCGGATCCCGAATCCGTCCGATCGAGGCGCTGTCAGAATCGTCATTGCAACCCCGCCGCATCGGCATCGTGAGGCCGTTGCTCGGTTCGCTCTTGATCGCCGGTACCGGAGCGGTCTTCGCGGTCGCAATGAACATCGACGGTTACTTAGCCCCCGCACTCGTCCCGGCGATCGTCGTGCTGATGTTCCTCGTCATCGGCGTGTTGGCGCCGTTGCTGGTCTCAGCCGGCGTCTGGTTCTTGTCGTCGTTCACCACCAGACTCGGGCCGACGGCTTACCTAGCGGGAATGAACACTCGAGCCCGCACCCGCCGCCTGGCGAGCACCGTCACCCCCATCGTTCTCGCCATCGGCATGGCTGGAATGGGTTTTTTCCAGCAAAGCACGAACCTCGACCAACGCGCCCAGCAGAGCCACGACCGCCTGATCGGCGATCAAGTCGTCGCATCGACGATCGGTCTGCCCCCTGCGATCGTCGATGAACTCGTTGCGGCACCGATGGTGATCGACGCGATCGGTGTTCGGACCACTGAGGTCTTCACTGGGTACGACCTCAATCCGACCGCAGCTGTCGGCGTCACACCTGGCGACCTCGACCAAGTCCTCGACCTCGACGTGCTCTCCGGGTCGCTCGACGATCTCACCGGCGACACCATCGCTATCTCGCAGAACCTCGCCGACGAGTCTGACGCAACCACGGGGACCCCGATGAGTTTCCATCTCGGCGACGGCACGCCCGTCAGTTACTTGGTGGTCGCCGTCTTTGATCGATCGGTCGGGTTCGCAGACCTCGTCCTGCCCGACTCCCTGATCGTTGACCACGTCACCAATAACGAACTCAACCAAGTATTCCTGAACGTCGACAACGCCCAAACAGCCGGCGACGCTGCAATCCGAGCGATCGTCGATCACTACCCAGGCGCGCGTCACGGAACGACCGAGATCCTCATTCGAGAAGACGACGCCAACGCCAAGACCCAGTCTTGGGTGGGCTACCTGTTGATGGCAATGGTCGCAGCGTTCGCAGCCATTGCCGTCGTCAACAGTCTCTTCCTCTCGACGGCCGAACGGGTACGCGAGTTCGCACTCATGCGGCTTGTCGGTACTACCCGCAAACAAGTGCTGCGCATGCTGCGGTGGGAGTCCCTCACGGTCGTAGCGATCGGATGCGTCCTCGGCGGCACGGTGGCAGTGACCTCACTCATCCCGTTCAGCCAAACCACAACTGGCTCGCTCATACCCTCCACTCCGATTGGAACATGCTTGTTGCTCATCACCGGTGCGACAATCCTCGGACTCATCGGAACCCAACTACCGGCGAGACTGGCGTTGCGATCCAACCCAGTCGACTCGATCGGCGTGCGACAGTAGACCACACGAAGACGAGGGGTGCCGAGATCTGACACTCGGCACCCCTCTCCAACATCTCCTCCCAATCTTCGGTCACTCCCAAAATGATGACCAAGGAGTGTGCCGATCCCACCCGTGCTCGTCGACATGCTGCGCGATTGGGTCGACCAGAACAACCTCATCCGATACCGCGTGACGATCAACCCCCTTGACTTTCCTGGTGGGAAACTATAGGTTAGTTGCCGAGTAGGAAAGTGAAGGAGAAGAACGGCATGACGGAACAGATCGACTCTGCCGACGCGGGCCGCGCGCTCGACGACATCGAGCTGCGCCGCCGCCAGATCGTCGCCGAGATCGACGTGCCGGTCTGGTATTGGTGGGGCCTCGCGCTCGGCTGGGTCGGGTTGGGGCTCGTCACCGCGACGGGAATTCCTTGGTTGTCGATCGTCGCAACCGTGGGCTTCGGCGCGCTCCACGCCGCGATCGCCGGGCGCGTGATCGACGGCCGCCACGGTTCCCGACGGCTCAGTGTGCGCGCCGATCTCGTCAGCCGGCACGTGCGCCCGCTCGTTACCGGCTTCCTCGTCGCGCTTGTCGCGGTCACTGTCGCTCTCGCGCTGGTCGCCGACGCCTTCGGCGCACCGCAGCCAGCCTTGATCTCGAGCATCGTCGTCGCGTTCGCCATCCTCATCGGAGGCCCGCGACTCATGGCACTCGTGCGTCACCGCGCCGAAGGCGACCGCCAGTGACGGCCCAGGCGCGCTTCGACGAGCTGATCCACCCAAGCACCCGGCTCTCGATCGTGGCGCTCCTTGCGTCAGCCGACTGGATCGACTTTGCGTTCGTGCGCGATCGGCTCGAGCTCTCCGACTCGGCGCTGTCGAAGCAGTTCGCCACGTTGGAGGAGGCTCGCTACATCAGCATCGAACGTCCGCTCACCAATCGGCGCCGGCGCGTTCGAGTGCGGCTCACCGACACCGGCCGCACCGCCTTCGAAGGACACGTCGCGGCCCTGCGCGCGGTTGTCGCGAGCGCGGACTCGACAGACGTGACGCTTTGAACCGCTTGCTCCCTTACGGCACCCGACCCCGGGCGCGCCGTCGCGTCAACCGCGGTCAGGCACGGATGACGCCGGCCCGTCCATGATCGGCGCCGTTCCAGTGGGCACGATCGTGTTCGCAGCGGTGATCTTCATCACCGTCGCGCCATTTCGGCGTCCGCCTCGGCTCGCCCAACTCAGCTGGATGCTCGGCGCGGTCCCCAACGAGATGCCGTTCGTGGCGATCGCCATCGTCGCCCTCTCGATCGTCCCGTCGATCGTCGCCGGCGAGCTCCCGCCGGGCGGGTGGATCGCCCTCGCCCTGAATCTGTTGGCGCTGGCCGGCCTGGTCGTGATCGTGCGACGCGCACTCCCAACCGGCGCCCGCATGGACACCGCGATGAAGGCAGGGGTGGGTCCGCATTGGAGAGCCGAGATCGACCCGGCGCTGTCGACCCGTGTGCGGCAGCGCTTGCCGTGGCTGCGGATCGTTGTGTTCCCATTCCCGGTACGGCCGCGCGCCGTCGAACGAGTGAGGAACATCGCCTACGGCGACAAGGGTACGAGCAACCTGCTCGACGTGTATCGGCACCGGTCGAGGCCGACGGGTAGCGCGACGATCATCCACCTGCACGGAGGCCGGTTCCGGTGGGGAGCGAAGAGTCGCGAGGCGCGTCCACTGCTGCACCATCTCGCCCGTCAGGGGTGGACGTGCATCAGCGCCAACTATCAGCTCAGCCGCTCGCCGGCGGAGGGGTTCCCCGAGCATCTGATCGACGTCAAGCGGGTCATCGCCTGGGCCCGCACGCACGGTCAGCGTTACGGCGTCGATCCCGACGCGATCTTTCTGTCCGGCAGCTCCGCTGGTGCGCATCTGGCTGCGATGGCAGCACTCACGCCATGCGACCCGCGGTTTCAACCAGGTTTCGAGGCGACGGACACGTCGATCGCCGCCGCCATCGGGCTGTACGGCTACTACGGCGCGCTCGGCGGCGTCGAGCACCCGCCCACGACTCCGTTGGCCTACGTGAACCGGACCGCCCCACCGTTCCTGATCGTCCACGGCGACCATGACACCTGCGTGCCAGCCGAGGGCGCCCGCGAGTTCGCGGCGCGGCTGCGCACGGCGTCGCACAACCACGTCGTGTACGCCGAACTTCCCGGCGCGGAACACGCCTTCGACCTCGCCCACTCGATCCGCTTCGACACGATCGTCTCCACCATCGAACTGTTCGCATCGTGGGTGCGAACGGAGACGATGATCCGACCTTGACCGTCGACGAAGAAGCTGCACGACGCCGAGGCTCACCGGGGGCTGTGAGCGTGGGTCTACTAACCGTTGCTCATACGAATCGGGACGGCGTCGAGTTGGCCCGTTGCGCTCGCGAGACGGTGCGATCAGGTCTGCTCGACCCCTCGAGATTGAGCGACCGGTGCGGTTACTCGACGTGCGGGAGTACCTCTGTCACGAGTCGTTCCATCTGCTCGGCCTCGTTGAACATTGGATTGAGCAGGATCATTTGCGCGCCCGCATTGCTGATTGCCTGGAGGCCCTCGATCACCATGGTTTGGTCGCCGTATACGGCGACGGGGGTGAGATCGGGTAGTCCGAAGTAGCCGTACATGTCGTTGAGACCAGCGGCGATTTGCTGCCGGGCGCGATCGATGTCGTCGTCCAGTGCGAGGTATACCCGTTTGGCGATCGGGAACGTGTGTGGATCTCGTCCACCTTCTTCCAACGCTGAAAGCAAGATCTTGACCTGATCGGCGAAGGCGAGGGTGGTAGACGAGCCGCCACCGATAAACCCGTTTGCTTGGCGAGCTGCGCGTCGTAGCGCGGCTGGGTGGCTGCCACCGAACCAGACTGGGGGCGCTGGCTGCTGGTGTGGTTTTGGTTCCATCGCTGCGTTCGTGAGTTGCCAGAACTCGCCGTCGAAGTTGATGCGTTCGTCCGTCCAGAGGCGGCGCATCAGTTCGAGCGCTTCGTTGAAGCGGGCAACGATTGTGCTTGCTTGGGCGTTGAAGGCGGAGTACATGCGGAGGGGGCCGCCGATGCCAAGACCAACCTCGAGCCGGCCCCTGCTGAGATGGTCGAGGCTGCTCAAGCTCTTCGCAAGGTGAACCGGATTGTGTTGGGTAGCGACGAACACCGCGCACCCGAGGCGGATGCGCGACGTGCATGCGGCGGCGAACGCGAGCATTTCAATCGGGCCGAGCAGCGGAAGAGTCGAAAGAGTTTGTTCGCTTGCCCACAGCCCTTCGAAACCCAACGCTTCGGCCCGTTGGACAAACAATCGGGTGCCGTCGGCGTCGAACGGGATGTTGTGCAGCGTCTGTGGCAACGCCATTGAAAATCGCATTGGAGTCCTTCCATGAGCTTCGGTCGTGATTGTCGAACTGGTCAGCGGCACTCCAACGGGTCGGGGCCGGAGGCAATCTCTACCGCACTGGGTCGTACGTCAGAATGGCTACGCCCGATGGGAGCACGCAGGAGTCGACGAGATCGAGGTTCACTCGCTCTGCCCCGTCTTCGAGAAAGCTTCGGCCGGTTCCGAGTAGGACTGGATGAACCAGGAGTCGGTACTGGTCGATGAGGTCGTGTTCCAGCAGGCTGTGCATGAGATCGTGGCAGCCGTACAGGACCAGGTCCTGGCCGGGCTGTTGTTTGAGCTCGGCGACGCCTGCCGCGACATCGCCTTCGATCACGTGAGAGTTCTCCCACTGCATGTCTGTGAGCGTGGTCGACGCGACGTACTTGGCCATACTGTTCATCTTGTCGACGTACGGGAACTGTCCCGCGAGCGACGGCCAAAGGCCCGCGAAAACCTCGTACGTCTTGCGGCCCATGATCAGACCATCGCTATTCGCGAGCAGGTCGGTGTGATACTTCACGGCCTCTTTGTTGTTGAACGGAAGGGCCCAATCACGGATCCCGTCCACTTTCCCGTTGAGCGTCACGTATGTCGAAACGATCACTTTTCTCATCTTCTGTCTCCTTCGATCTGAGTTTTGTGAGGCGTGGTCCGGATAATCCGAACGGTCGGTGATGTAGACACCGCGACGTCGCAAAATTGGGCGACGCGGACCTCCCAGTTCGCGCTTCCTCTGGTGTCTGTACATGGATGGAGACACGTTGTGAGATACGGGGCGGCGTTACGGTCAGCGTGGTGACAGACGATCTGAGGGCGAGGCGCGGGCCAGTGACGGCGACGCGTTTCGAGCGCTGATCGAGCCGCATCGCCGTGTTTGAACGGATTCGTCGAAGGTACGACTGACCGCCGTCCCGTTTCTTCCGTCAAACGACTGAGTCCTCAGACGCATTGGCTCACGCCCGGTATGCGGAGAAGGCGAACGGCGGCCCGTCGGAGACGAACCGGCTCCATGGCCGGAAGGTTGTGCAACGAGCTGCTGCACAACTCCTACGGACCGTACGTCTCCGGCTCATCCAGTCAACGCCCCGAGCGTTCGCCCTGCTCAGCGAACCCTGCAACCCAGCCTTCGGCGGCAGAAATCGTTCTTGCGCGAGAGAAAAGATGGTCAACTGGGTGGACGGATTGGTCTATTAGTCCGATTGCTACTATCGCTGAGCTGGTCTTTCTTGGCGCCCCCGGTAGGATTCGAACCTACGACACACGGTTTAGGAAACCGATGCTCTATCCCCTGAGCTACGGGAGCGGAATGGGCATTCTACGTGCGGCCCCTGATTGGGAATCCACTGGCGACAATCGAGTTGCCCACTGTCGTGCCTACCGAGCTACTGCAGCACGTCCGGAAACCCGTCAGCGCGCAACTCGGTGCCGACGGCGTCCTCGAGCAGCTTGACGACCTGCGACGACCAGGCCTCGCCGCCGTACTGCGCCTTGGCGCGAACGAACATCTGCTCGACGAGTCCGGCGACCTCCAGCGGCACACCCGACTCGCGACCCATCCGCATGGCAAAGCCAAGGTCCTTCAACGCCAGGTCCATCGTGAACCCGATGTTGTAGCTGCCGTTCAAGATCACCTGGCTCTCCGTCTCGTGCACGAAGCTGTTGCCCGAGCTGTTGCGGATCGCCTCGAACGACGTGGCCAGGTCGAGCCCGCCGCGGGTGGCGAGCATCAGCGCCTCGCCCACCGCCACGAGGTGGACGAACGCGAGCATGTTCGTGATCACCTTGATCACGGCCGCGTTGCCGAGCGAGCCCATGTAGATGACCGGGCTTCCGATCGCCTCGAGCAGGTGGCGGTGTCGGCCGAAGACCTGCTCGTCGCCGCCCACGAGCACCGTGATGTCGCCGTGCGCCGCCTTGTGCACGCCGCCCGTCACGGGGCACTCCAGAACGTCGACACCTCGCTCCGCACAGGCTGCCGCGAGCCGCAGCGTGTCCGAGCGATCGTTGGTGCTGTTGTCGATCCACGTGCCGCCAGCGGCCAACCCGTCGAGCACCCCGCCGTCGCCGAGCACGACCGCGTCGATGGCCGCCGGTGACGGCAGACAGGTGAACACGACCGTCGATTCAGTAGCGACCTCCGCCGGGGAGTCGGCCCACGCGGCGCCCACCGCTAACAGGCCGTCCGCCAGGTCCCTGCGGAGGTCGGTCACCGTCACGCTGTGACCGGCGCGCACCAGGCTCGCCGCCAGGTGGACGCCGAGATTGCCGAGACCGATGTAACCGACGCGTTCGTTCATCGTGAGAGTCTCCGTTGCCGCAGACCCGCGAGCAACTGCCAACGCCTCGTCTACGTCAGCGTGATCTGCAGCGCCGATGGTCGGTCACCACTCATCGCAATCTGCATGTCACGCTCGACGGCGGTGAGCACGACTCGCAGTTTGAACGTCGGCGGAACGATGACGTCAACGGGGCCGAGAACGAGCAGGCGCTCCGACCACGTGTTGACACCGCCGACGGCCCACGGCTTGTACACCCAGGTGTTGCTGAGAATCGACGTGCAGTTGAGCCCGAGTGCATCGCACATCTGCAAATCGGCGGACAGTGTCTGCTGTTCCGTGCGGTTGAAGTTGTTGACTCCGCTGAACAGATCGAGAGTGACTTGACCCTGTAGATGCCCTCCGAGGTCGAGAGGGGTTATCCATGCGGCACTGTGCGAAGCTCCCTTCTTCACGGTCTGCCCCGGTTTGCCGTCGCCGTCGACATCGGGTTCATTGGCACCGACCACCGCCGGCGTGGTCGCACTGAGGGTGCCGCTCGCCGTGAGGTAGAAGCTCTGCGTGGCTGTTCCGGGCGCCGTAGTCGTCGGCGCAGGGGTCGTCGTCGGTGGCGTGGTCGTCGTCGGAGCGGCGGTCGTGACCGTCGGGACAGTGGTCGGAGGCGTCGTCGCCGCGGAAGGCAGTGTCGTGGGACTGGTGGTCGGCGTCGCCTGAGGTGTCGGACCGCCCGGCGGGACCGTCGGCGTCGACCGTGCGGTCGTGCTCGTCGGCGGAGACGACGAGATTGTTGTTGTCGGGTCGCTGATACCCGGCAATGCCGTCGTCGGAACCGTTGACCCGGAATCCACCGACGTCGGCTCGGTGACGGCAGACTCGTTTCCGATTGTGGTGGAGCTGCGGTCGTCGATCAGCGGTGCACCGTCGAGTGACAGCTCACTGGTGGCCGTCGCCGGCTGTGTCGACACAGGCGCGCTGACCTCGATCGCCCGGGTGGGCTGATGACTTTGTGACTGCGCGGCAGCCGACGAGCCCAACGTCGCCGCAGTGAGCAGGCTGGCAGTGACGACGCCGCCGATCGCGTTGGTTGCAGTGGAGACAAGCGGTGCCTGGCCGACGAGCGGCAGGTTCGACAGCCACGCCAACGGCCCGAGCGCGAACTGCAAACGCCGCAGACCAATGTTGAGAAAAGCGCGGACGACCGCAGGGTCGAACTGGGAGCCCGAGCAACGTGCGATCTCCTCGCGGGCGGCGGCTGCGGGGACCGGCTTCTTGTAGGAGCGCGCTGACGTCATCACGTCGAACGCGTCGGCGACGGCCACGATCCGGGCGCCGAGGTGAATCTCGCTACCACCAAGAGCGCTCGGATAGCCATTTCCATCCCAACGCTCGTGATGCTCCCCGATCGTGCGTCGCCATTCCCCCAGCCAATCACCAAGACATTCGGTCAGCGCCAGCCCTTCGGCAGGGTGGGTCATCAGGATCGTCCACTCCTCCTTGCTCGGCCGTTGGTCGCTGTTCAAGATCTCCTGAGGGACTCGCAACTTGCCCACGTCATGCAGCAACGCTGACCAGCGCAGCAGGTTCGCTTCGCGCTCACCGAGGTGCATTTCCGCGACGATGAGGTCGGTGTAGGCGCGGACTCGCTCGCAATGACCACGGGTCAGCCGATCGTGCGCACTGAGCGCCGCCACCAACTCCAACATCCTCGCGGCGTGGTCGATCTCGGTGTTGACGACGCCGGTCGTTCTCGTTTCGTCGACGAGCCGCTCGAGCTGCTTCGTCGTTCCCGTGCGCATCGCCATTCGAAAGCGTGACGGTGCCTGGTCCGGGAAGATCAACGTCATCTTCAGCAGTGCCGTCAGTGGCAGAAGCCGTCGCATCAGCCGATCGGTTCCGAGCAACACAAGCGTGGACAGCCCAGCGACGAGCACCCACCACAGCCATTTGTTGAGCCCAAGACGAGCCGGCGGAAAGAAGTGTGCTGCCGACAGCGACAATGCCACGGAGAGCCCGACCGGCAGCAACGCGATCGCAGCGCGTACGACGCGGGCCAGCGTTGGATGGGCCCGCCACCGCATCTCGGCCGCGGCGGCATAGTCCATCTGCGTCGGTCCGCTCATGCGTCCATGTATCGGCAGCGATCCAGCCCGTCTTGAGGCGTCCTCACTCGAGGACGGTCAGGCCGCCGGCGCCTCAGATCTCGACGCGGGAACCGACTTCGAACACTCGCTCGTAGGGCAGGCTGAAGAAGCGGCTGGCGCTGTCGGCGCCACGGTTCAGCCACACGAACAGATGCTCGGCGGCTGGATTCATTCCTGGTGCCTTTCCGGCGATGATGGATTCGCGTCCGATGAAGTAGGTGACGTCATCTGGATCGAACACGAGGCCTCGGTATGCGATCGCGGCGAGTGCCGCCGGCACGTCGGGTTGCTCCATGAAGCCGAACTCGAGTTGCACCTGGAACACGCCTGGTTCCACACGAGTCACGGTGGCGCGATCGCTCGATGGCACGCGCGGCGTGTCTGCTGTCTCGACCGACACGATCAACGTCGTCTTGTGCAACACCTTGTTGTGGCGCAGGTTGTTCACCAACGCAGGAGGGGCTTTGCCGAGATCTTTGAACATGAACACAGCGGTGCCAGGAACGCGCTCGGGGTTCGACTCGTCGAGCACTTCCTGAAGTGGTCGCTCGCCTCGTTGAATGCGCTTGGCCACCAACTCTCGACCGGTGCGCCACGTCTGCATCTGCACCATCAGGATCACGCCGATGGTCAGCGCGAACCAGCCACCGTGGGGGATCTTCACGATGTTCGCGCCGAGGAAGCCCAACTCGATCGTGAACAGCGGCGCGCAGACCAGGAGTGCCTTTGCGCGCGACCATTCCCACCGGTCGGTGAGGACACGGAAGAAGATGAGGGTGGTGATCGCCATCGTCATCGTGACGGCGATGCCGTACGCGGCCGCGAGGTTGCTCGACGAGCGGAACCCGAGCACCAACCCCACACACGCGACCATCAACAGCCAGTTCACCAGTGGGACGTAGATCTGCCCCTCCTGCGATTGCGAGGTGTGGAGGATCTTGATGCGCGGCAGGTAGTCGAGCTTGACGGCCTGGGCCGTCAACGAGAACACACCCGAGATCAGGGCTTGGGATGCGATCACCGTGGCGCACGTCGCGAGGAGCACGACAGGCAGCAGCAACGGCTGGGGCACCATTCGGAAGAACACGCTGTGCACGTCTTCGGGATGCCCGATCAGGAATGCTCCCTGACCCCAGTAGTTGAGGAGCAGCGCGGGCAAGACCATCCCGTACCACCCGAGCACGATCGGCTTCCGGCCGAAGTGACCCATGTCGGCGTAGAGCGCCTCACCACCGGTGACGACGAGGAAGATCGAACCGAGCGACAGGAAAGCCTTCAGGCTCTCGTGGCCGAAGAACTGGACCGCGTAGTACGGGTTGACCGACCTGATGATCCCGGGCGAATCGCGGATGTGCCACAGACCGAGCAGTGCGATGGTTCCGAACCACACCATCATCACCGGCCCGAAGACCTTGCCGACCGCGCCCGTACCTCGACGTTGTACTCCGAAGAGACCGATGAGGATGACGATCGCGATCGGGATGACCCACCGCTTGAACGAGGTGGACACCTCTTCCAGGCCCTCGACCGCGCTGAGCACCGAGATGGCCGGGGTGATGATGCCGTCGCCGTAGAGCAGCGACGTGCCGAACACACCCAACGAGACGAGGAGACCCGCCTTGGCGACCGTGCGACCACGCTTCGGCATCACCAGCGCGGTGAGCGCCAGGATCCCGCCCTCACCGTTGTTGTCGGCTCGCATGACCAGCATCAGGTACTTGATCGAGATGATGATGATGAGTGACCAGAACGCCAGCGAACACACCCCGTATACGTTGGTCGGGTCCACCACGAGCCGGTGCGACTTCTCGGTGAACGCTTCCTTCAACGAGTAGAGCGGGCTGGTGCCGATGTCGCCATAGACCACGCCAAGTGCTCCCAGTGCGAGCGCTGTCGCACCTGCTTTGTGGTGATCCTCGTGGTCACGCGGCTCGCGTGGCTTGGCCATCGCGACCGCGTTCGCGTCCGCGATGATCCGCTCCGGCGTGACGGTTCTCCCTGCGGTCTTGTCGGAGGCCATCTCGCGAGCTCTACGCCGCTGATCGCTTCTGGTCTGCGTCGTCCAACGCCGCTGCCAGTTGGTCGCCGAATTGGAGCAGCATCCACCGCGCTGCAGTGATCGCTCCGAGCCCCGCCTGCGGCCTGAGGAGCAGGGCACCACGACCGTTGGGAAGCACCAGCGCGGCGCCCGTCTCCGGGATCACCACCGTGTCGCCATCGGAGCCGAGGCCCGACGAAGCGCGCCGGCTGATGACCGGTACCTCGCTGGGCGCGGCGGGAAGCAACGACACATCGATGGAGCCCGCCTGGACACAGACCGACTGAACGGCAGTGAGCCACACGTCCGGCAATGAGCCGCCGTGCGACAGCAGCTCTTGCAGTGCGCGCGTCGCCGCGAGCGATTCGTCAGTTCGATGGATCGAGATCTTGGCGCGGACTCTCATCGTCGTGGCCACGCTGACCGATGACCCGAGCAACACCAGCAGGATCACGGTGACGATCTCGTCCGAATCCGTCATCCGCAGCGAGTGGACGGGCGTGGTGTGGAAGTAGTTCAAGGCGAGCGCGGCGACGGCCGAGGTCGCGAACCCGGCAATCGGGTTGACGAGCGCGGCAGCGACGCAGACGAAAGCGAGAGCCAGAGCGGCGTTGGCGATGCTGATGTCGCTGCGCACCGCCGACGAGATCCAGGCCACCGCGACGACCAGCACAGGACCGAGAACGATCGCAACGCGGTCAGCCGCCTGTTGTGTCGATGTCTTCACGCCCACGATGTCTACACCACCCAGCCGCCGAGCGGCACTACACGGTGCCCTGACCTACATGAAGGTCGATGGGGAGGAGCATACGCTCCTCCCCATCGACCAGTTCGACCAGTTCGGTCAGTTACCGAATTCGTTGGTTGATGGTATTGCTCGTGCTGCCGTTGAAGTTGCCGTCACCCGTGTAGACCGCGGTCACAGTGTGAAGACCGACCGCGAGGGTGTTGGTGGCGTACGTTGCCTGGCCGCCCGAGTTGAGTGTTGCCGTCGACCGCGGAGTGCCGTCGACATAGAAGACGACAGCTCCTGTTCGGGTGCCGGCTCCCTGTCCTCGTGGAGTGACGGTCGCCGTGAAGGTCACGGTCGTTCCCCGAGCAACCGGGGTAGCGCTCGTGGTGACAACGGTCCTCGTCGACGACATGTTGACCGTCTGCGAGAACGGCGCGCTCGTCCCGGCGGCGTAGTTGACCGACCCGCTGAAGGCCGCACTCACGATGTGCGGGCCAACGCCCAGTGTGCTGACAACCAACGTTGCCCTACCGGTCGCGTCCGGCGTGAGTGGGCCACCCTGGACTCCGTCCACCGTGAAGCGGATGGTCCCGGTGGGCCCCGCCGCTGCCGGCGTCACCCGGGCGGTCAGTGTCACGGATTGTCCGAACACCGAAGGATTGGCGTTGCTGTTGACAATCACCGTGGTGACGGATTGCAGGACGAGTTGGTTGAAGGGCGAGCTGGCGCCCCCGGCGAACACCGCCGAGCCGCTGTACGTGGCGATGACCGCGTGAGGTCCCGCTGACAGCGTGTTGGTCGAGAATGTCGCTCGACCCTGTGCATTCAGCGTCAGTGGAAGGCCGACATCGACGCCGTCGATGTTGAACCTGACGGTGCCTGACGGAATCCCCGTTCCGCTCGCCGGCCGGACCGTTGCGGTGAACGTGACGGTCTGGCCGAACCTCGCGGATGGAACCCGGTTGCTCGTGACCACCGTCGCGGCGGTCCGAAGCGGCGTGTTGACCACCTGGGTCAGCACCGGACTGGTGCTGCCGGTAAAGCCGGCGTCACCGCTGTAGACCGCGGTGATCGAGTGGCTTCCGACACTGAGGCCCGAAGTCGAAACGCTGGCAGTGCTACCTGCCATCGGCTGAACTCCGAGACTCGTGGCCCCGTCGAAGAACTCGACGGTGCCGGTCGGGCTACCGAACCCCCCGATCGCCGAAACGGTTGCGGTGAAGGTCACGGTGTTGCCTCCCAGCGACGGGTTGAGGCTGCTGGCCACACTCGTCGAGGTCGATCCCTTTCCGACTACCTGGTCGACCGACGCCGAGCTCGGGGTGAACACGGCATCGCCGCTGTAGGCGGCTGTGATCGTGCTGAGACCGAGTGGCAGGCTCGACGTCGTGAACGTTGCCGTTCCGGAGGCGTCGAGTGTCACCGGCGCCGGCGCTCCCGTGAACGTGACGGTTCCGGTGGGCACTCCGGTCGCAAGGGCCGGGCTGACCGTGGCGGTGAACGTCACATTCTGTCCGACGAAGGACGGGTTCGGAGCGCTCAACACGACAGTCGTCGAGCCTGGCTTCGGCACGGTCACGGTCGCGGTGTTGGAGTACGCCGATGAACCGATCGGGTCCACGACCTTGACCCGATAGCTGTAGTCACCTGGCACCACCGACGTGTCGGCATAGGTCGATACCGGTGCGGTCAGCGTGTCGAGCACGGTGAACGTCCCTGCACCAACTGCGCGCTCGATGACGACGCTGGTCGCTGTTGTTGCATTGTTCACCCAACCGAGAGCAACTTGGTAACCGGCGTTCAGCGAGGGATTGGACTGCACCTGTGCCACGAGCGATGTCGGGGCGGCGGGCAGGCCTTGCACCCTGATCACGTTCGATGCTGCGGAGCCTGCCTGGTTCCAGGCGGTGACCCGGTAGTCATATGTGATCGTGGGATCGGCAGGTACGTCGGTGTAGGTCGACGGTGTTCGCGGGGCTGATCGCCAGTTGGGCGAACGCTCCGCTGACACCGTTGACCACTGGCGCACGTTCGATCCGGTAGCCGATTTCGGCTTGCTTGTTGCCCCAACTCACTGGGTCGAGGTAGTTGACCGGTGTGCCGTCGGTCCAATTGAGGATGACACTGCCTCGCGTGAAGCTCAGGACCGGTGCATCCGGAATGAGCCACGGCACCTTGACCGTCACGGGCCGCATCATGTCCATCTCCTCGTGGCTGAGGATGTGGCAGTGGAAGACGTACTCCCACCCGAAGTTCTGGACCGAGTTCACGATCGGGTCGATCGGGTTGCCGTTCGTGTCGGTGTTGTTGAAACCGGCCTCGGTACCGTTCGGCCCGTTCACGTCGCCCCTGGCGCCAAGCGGCATCATCGGGTTCAGTGGACGGACGCTGTCGGGCACGGCGAACGGAAGGGTCGGCACGATCGGGCGCAGGGCGACGATGGTGTCCTCGAGCGGGCTGACCCGCACGGTGTCCTTCCAGCCGAGCTCCGTCGGGTCTGGCGGGATGATGATGTTGTCCCAGGTGACCCGGTTGATCACCTGGACGTCGTACAGGTGGAAGTGGATCGGGTGGGTGTCGACACCGTTGTGGGTGATCTTCCAGATCTGGGTCCCGTCGGCGGCCGAGGAGATCGGCGTCACCTTCAGGCTGCTGGGCATTCCGCTGGAGTCGAGGATCTCGGTCGCAGGGTTCACGTACGGATACAGAATGATGTTCTGCAGCAGTGGCGTGGCGCCTGGCGCTTCGAGACCGAGGTTGGCCGTCATGCGGCCCCACTCGTCGAAGTTGGCCGAGTTCATCTCATCGTGCAAGCCCTTCGGTTGGAACTTCATCGACAGTTGATTTCCACTGAGGGTGTCGAACTTGAAGTTGTCCGTCGGCTGCGAGCCTTCGGCGATGCGGGCGTACCCGTCGCACTTGGCCGATGGATTGGTCGGGCTGTTGCACCAGCCGCTGCCGACGAAGTTCGTGCCGTAGGCACCGTTGTAGTCGGCCTGCCCGACGATGATCGGGTCAGATCCGGACTCGAACACGCCGGCGGGATTGCCGTTGGCGTCGAGGTGGTGGGCGAATGCCGCGAGCAGGGCACCCATCCGGTCGGCCGTGGTGTTCGGTCGGTCGAATGCGACTGCGGGGGCGGCGTTCGACACCTTCACCTGCATGATCGTGCGGGTGTTGGGGCCGTAGCCGGGCAGCGTGGTCGGTGCGCCTGCCGGCGACAGATCCGGCCCGCCGGTGTAGTAGTCGTAGCCGGGGACGCGTGCCGGGAATGCGGCGGGGGCGTCGTTGTACAGGATCAGCGTCTTGCCCCGGAACTGGGAGAAGTCGACGATGACGTCGGCCCGCTCAGCAGGTGCGAGCAGCAACGAGTGCTGATCGGCGTTGCCGACGTCGAACCGGGTCGGATCCGTGATCCAGGTCATCTCGTGAGCCGGCACGACCACGGGGGCGGGCAGGAACCCGCCCTCGGTGCCGATCTGCACCCAAGACGGCCCCTTCGGGCTGATATTGGTGTCGGGCGTCGGGAAGATGACCGGGTCGGTCTGCGCCGCATCCAACTCCGACTGCTTCAGAGCAACTTCGCTCAGTGTCCCAGTCCTCGGATCGGCGACGTACCACGACAGGTTCCAGAAGCGGTCGTTGGCCGCGTTGAGGATGCGGTAGCGGTACGCCTTTGGATCGACCGTGGTGGTCGGATATGCGGTTCCGTTGACGAGTGGTGTGTCGTTGAACGCTTCCATGCCGACCGAGACGTTCGGTGTCGACGGAATCAACGCCGGCTCACAGAATGGCTGGACGTTCGGATCACAATTCGCGTCGTAGTAGGGGTTGGCGATCGGCGGGTACTTGGCGTCCTTCGCCGGTGGCCAGAACCATGGGCCGTACATCCAACGTCCGAAGGCGCTCATGCCCGAGGGGTCGCCCGGGTTCTGGGCGGGCATGTACACATGCGGTGTCCAGAGGTTGCCCGTGCCGCCCCACTTGGCGTAGTTCCATGTCGGGTCGACCTTGTCCATCGTGGCCTTGCTGGGCACGAAGGTCTTGTCCTGGACGATCAGCGGAGTGCCGACACCAAGGCCGGCGAGTGCGCCGCCCGAGGCGATCAGACTCTGTTCCATCGGGTCGGTCAGCAAGTAGCCGGCAGCTTCACCTGCATACACGTTCAAGCGGGTGATGCCCCACGCGTGGTCGTGGTAGAACATCAGCCGGGCGCTCTGCTGGTTGGTGTAGAAGAAGGTCTCGGCGCCCGGGCCGGGATCGGCCATGTCGGGCACGTTGCTGACGCTGACACCCTTCGGGTACGCGGTGTTCTCGCCTGACGGGGTGATCCACTGGTGAGGAGTTCCGTCACTGATCCACGGGGTGACGCCACCGTGCAGGTGCAAGGTGGCCCGGTTTCCGAGTAGCAGGTGGTCGGCTTGGGAGTCTCGCCACACATCGGGTTGCGGACGCCGTCGGTCACGCTTCCTTCGTCGGCGGCCATGTCGACCGGCACGCCATTGGGATCGAGGGTCATCATGGCTGGGCCGGCGCCAGAGCCCATCAGCGAGGTGTCGACCGGCAGGAACAGGTCGCCGCCGGAACCGGTTGGCAGGAGGTTGCGGAACAGGATTCGTACCGGACGATCCTTCGTGGCGACGATCGTCGGCCCCAAGTAATGCGGCGTGTCGACCCCGAAGTAGCCGGCGATCGGTGCCGCCGCGACGCTGGGATCGAGATTGGCATTCGTCAGTTGCACGTGGTTGCCCGGCACGACATCGGTCGAGAGTTGGACATAGCCACGCAGCAACGTCTGCGGCAGGTCGGAGTGGAACTGCTGGCGATACTGGACGAGCGCAATCTCGTAGTAGTCGGCGCCCGGATACGTCGTCGTGTCGGGGACCGCTACAGGGATGTAGTTGCCGAGGTTGTTCGCTGCATTCGGCCCAAGGCCGGACAGCGTGTCGACGAACTTGCGAAGACCCGGCGTCAGGTACCCGGCGCCGGGTGCCGTGACGTTGATCGCGGTGACGGAACCTTTGACCGCGACTGTCGCCGTGGCGCTGGCGTTCTTGTCGAAGGGCGCAACGCTGTCGGTGATCGTCACAATCGGCGCGGTGTCATAACCCTGACCGCCAGAGGTGATGTCGATCTGGCCGATGCCAATGCTTGAGGTGGCGGTCGCGAATGCGGCCGGCAGCGTCTTCGCTGTGCCATCCCAGATCGTGACCGAAGGAGCCGAGGTGTACCCGGAACCTGGGTTGACGACGTCAATCGAGGTGACGACCCCGGCGGCATCCATCGTCGCCGTGCCCGTTGCTGGAATTCCTCCAGGAAGGTTCGGCAGTCCGAATTCGACGATCGGCTGGATGACGTAACCCGAGCCGCTGTTCGTCAACGTGACGTTGTCAACACCGCCGCTCGCCTGGGCTGTCGCCGGCGTTGTGGGGTTGCCACCCGTGAGGGTGACGGAAGGAGTCGTGAAGCCGAACCCCGTCTCGTTCACGGCGATGCCCGTGATTGCGCCTGTGGTGATTACGGCGGTCGCGCTGGCCAGCGCAGTGGGAGTCACGCCCGGAGAGGTGATCGACACGCTCGGGGCGACGACGTAGCCGGCGCCCGGTTCTGTGACGGTGATCGCGGATATGCCGCCCGTCTTCGGATCAACGGTGGCTGTCGCCTGTGCCCCTGTCGAGGGAGCAGGAACGGTCGGAGTGACCATGGCGGAGAACGAGTAGGTTCGGTCCTGCGAGAAATTCGGGAAGCCGGGGTCACCCAGGGCGAGCGTGATGCCCTGAACTGGGGCAGTTGGCGCCGGAGTACTGAGGATGTCCGGGTTCACGGTGACACCCGTGTCCACGGGGATGCCCTGTCCGTAGAATCCGACCACGTCGCCCGCGAGTACGGCGACGGCCGGAGCTACCGGGAACGTCGCGACTTCGGAGACCAGCGGGTCGGCGAGGGCCGGAACAGTGAGCTGTCCACTGTCATAGACGACGGTGTATTGGCTCGGGTTTCCGGTGGGGCGAAGCACATACGCGTGGAACAGGCCGCCTGCAGACGGCGTCGGGCTGCCGGCAGGATCCGCCTGGTTGAAGGTCTGGAAGCTTTGGAGGCTGCCGGCTGGCAGCACTGAGCTCGGAAGGACCACGAACACAGGGCCGAGAACCCCCGGCGGGGTGGCGTAGTCGGTTGCATTGGAGCGGCCGGTCAACGGGTTGCCGACCGCGACCGGGGTCGGTGTTCCCAGGTCGATCGTCACGATCGCGTCTGCAAGTACTTGTGGGCTGTTCGCCCAGTTCGGGTATGGCCCGAAGTAGTGCGGAACCTTCGTCTCGTCGGTCGGGCTGATGGCCGCTGCCGCGGCCCGCTCGACTCCTGTCGGTGGCTGCACTGCGACGGCGCCCGTCGCCAGGCACAAGCCGAGGACTCCGAGCCAAGCTCCGAGCCTCTTGTTTCGTTTCCCATCCATTGCAATGTCCCTTCTTCCTGGTGCAATGCACGCAATGAGAGCAGTACACCGTCGGCCTTTGCCTAAGACCAGAGACTTAAGTCTCGGCAAAGTCCCGAGGTGACAATCGTCACCGAAAAATGAATCAAGGTCTCGCTACGGGTGCCGTTGGCAACGCTCCGAGCGCTCGGATGGCGGGCACCTAGCGGCCTTCACCTACCGACGCTCACCTGTTCGCCCTATCCATGCGTGCCAGGACTTGCTAGAGTTTCAACTGCTTAGCCATTGCGCTGCGTGCCGTCCGGTCCCTGCGGTTCGAATTCGAACGACCCGGGAGTAAGTGATGCATCGTTGGCAACGAACCACGTCGACGCCGACAGCTTCGAACGCCCGCGTCGCAAGGTCCTTCACCACTTGCGCCAGCTCGTGCGATACATGTGCACCTGGGCCCGCCGCAGGAATGGGTGATGGTGGCGTCTCCGGGAGTCCACCCGTCCCGGGCTCCCGGGGACGCCCACAACCCCGCTGATGCGGTCAGTCGAATCGAAGACGGATCGCGCACTCCGGAGCTTCGGCGCGGCGGAACAACTTGCGAATCAGGTCGCTGAACGTCAGCAGCAACGTCACGATCTTGTACTTGCGCCGGATCGCGGCCTTGATCGGGCGAGCATCGGCATCCAGGAGGACCTCGGCAGTTGCCTTCACGACAGTTGAGCCCGGATGCACGCTTCCGCGAATGCTGCACGGTTGCAATGTCACCGACGGGTTGTTGCCGATCCGCTTCACCTTGCCCGACGTCGCCTCGGTCGTGAAGCCGGCGGTGCCGTCCGGCAGACCGACGATCCAGATCGGCGTCGGAACCGCGTCGCCGTTCTTGCGGTACGTCGTCAGCAGCACGTACTTCTCGTCAGAGATCCCCACGTCCAAAACGCTAGCCCGGGTCGTCGGCAACGTTGCTCGGGTTAGGTTCATTGCGTGACCGAGACCGAGACCAGCACCGATCCCTTCACTGGCCTCACCGCCGCCCAAGTCGCCGAGCGCATCGCCAAGGGCGAGACCAACGTCGTACCCAACGCGCCGACTCGTTCGGTGGGCCAGATCGTGCGCGGCAACGTGTTCACACCGATCAACCTCATCGTCGCGATCCTTGCCGGTCTGGTGATCCTCGCCGGCTCGCCGAAGGATGCGTTGTTCGGCTTGGTGATCGTCGCCAACAGCGTGATCGGGGTCGTGCAGGAACTGCGCGCCAAGAAGGTGCTCGACCAACTCCGGGTGGTGAACGCGCCACGGGCGCATGTCGTACGCGACGGCGAGGTCGTCGAACTGCACACGCACGAGTTGGTGCTCGACGACGTGGTCGAGTTGCGCACCGGCGCGCAGGTCGTTGCCGACGGCACGGTGCTGACGCACGAGAACCTGGAGATCGACGAGTCCTTGCTGACGGGCGAAGCCGACCCGGTCGTGAAGGACGACGGCGACGATGTGCTCAGCGGCAGCGCGGTCGTGGCCGGCACAGGCCGGATGCTCGTGACGAAGGTCGGTGCCGAGAACTACGCGGTGAAGCTCGCCGAAGAGGCACGGCGATTCACGCTGGTCAACTCGCCGCTGCGCAACGACGTCAACCTCATCGTCAAATGGGTCGGCTACCTGATCATCCCGGTCGGTCTGTTGTTGGCCAGCAGTCAGTTCCTGCGTCGCGACGAGAGTTGGCAGCAGTCGATCATCAGCACCGTTGCCGGCTTGGTCGGCATGGTGCCCGAAGGTCTCGTTCTACTCACCAGTGTCGCGTTCGCCGTAGGAGTGGTGCGCCTCGCCAAGAAGCGATGCCTGGTGCAGGAACTGCCGGCCATCGAGGTGCTCGCCCGCGTCGACGTGTTGTGCGTCGACAAGACCGGCACGATCACCGAAGGAACGCTGGAGCTCGCAGAAGTGGAGACTGTCGGCGACGCCGATCGCGACTCGATCGACCTCGCGCTCGCCGCGCTCGCGCAACTCGATCCCGATCCCAACGCGACGTCGCGCGCGTTGCAGAACGCGTACACCACCACGACCGAGTGGACCGCGACCGGTCGTGTTCCGTTCTCGTCGGCGCGCGAAGTGGAGCGCGATGAGCTTCGGTGACAAGGGCAGCTGGGTGCTCGGAGCACCCGAGAACGTGTTGACGTCGGACTATCAGGGCGACATGCGCGAGACGGTCGAAGCGCACGCCAAGGAGGGTCAACGGGTCCTCGTGCTCGCAACCACCGACGGCACCTTCGCGGACGGGGACGACGCGACGTTGCCGGCGGTCACGGCCGTCGCGCTCGTCCTCCTCGAAGACATCGTCCGCAGCGACGCGGCCGCGACGTTGCAGTACTTCGCCGATCAAGACGTGATCGTCAAGGTGATCAGCGGCGACAACAACGTCACCGTCGGCGCGGTGGCACGACGCGCCGGGCTCGAGGGCTGGGAAGACAACATCGACGCGACGAAGATGCCCGCCGAAGGCACCGAGGAGTTCGTCGACGCGGTCGAGGCAAGCACGGTGTTCGGTCGGGTCACCCCTCATCAGAAGCGGGCAATGGTCGGTGCCCTGCAGTCACGCGGCCACACGGTTGCGATGACCGGCGACGGCGTCAACGACGTGCTCGCGTTGAAGGACGCGAACTGCGGGGTTGCGATGGCGTCGGGCAGCGAGGCAACCCGCGGCGTCGCCCAACTGGTGTTGATGGACTCGAACTTCTCGGCGATGCCGGCCGTCGTTGCCGAGGGCCGTCGGGTGATCAACAACATCGAACGCGTCGCCAGCCTGTTCCTCGCCAAGACCGCCTACTCCGTCGTGCTCTCGGTCTTGACCGGTGTGTTCGCGCTCGCCTATCCACTGCGCCCGATCCACCTGACGATCCTCAGCTGGTTCACGATCGGCCTCCCCGCGTTCGTCCTCGCGCTCGAGCCCAACGACCAACGTGTCAGCGAAGGCTTCCTGCCACGCGTGCTCGGCCGCGCCATCCCTGCCGGCGTTGTGATCGCGACGGTCACGATGAGCGTCTTCGCGATCGCCCAGCTCGACAGCTCCATCGACGCCGATCACGCTCGGTCGGTCGCAGTGCTCGCGGCCGGCTCGGTGGCGCTGATGAACCTGTACCGCGTCGCGCGTCCGCTGAACCGGCTTCGCGCCGCGCTGGTGATCTCGATGGTCGCACTGTTCGCTCTGGCCTTCGTGTTCCCGTTCACCCGCGACCTGTTCGAACTGCCGCTGACCGAACCGTGGGCCTACGCAATGACAGCCGGTTTCATCGTCGTCGCATGGCCGCTGCTGGAACTGGGAAGTCGGGTAGCAACGCGCTGGCGCCGTCGATAGTGTCCGGCGCTGCGGCTTCCCCCGAACCACAACTCGATCCTTCGTTCGGGAGGAAATCATGTCGTTCCGCCGCCCCCGTCTGCGCAGTCGCAGGCATGTCATCGATATTCGCTTCGGCGATCAGCCGTGCTACGTCTGGCTTCCGAATCCCGACGAACCGTTGGTCGTCGCCGAGTTCGCCGACGCCGCGAACCTCGCCTCCGGCGTGCTCGACATGCCGGTCGAGCGGGAAGTGCTGACACTCCTCGACGAGCGCCGCCAGGTCACCGCGATGTTCGCCGATCCGCCGACCGAGCTCGGCTTGTTCGTCGGCTGGTGCGACGGGCCGGGCCTGGAGGTGCCGTTCTCGCAGACGTTGATGATCTGTGTCGCCGACCATGTGTCCGCTGGCGCCGCCCGACCGCAAGGACCGCGTCGGCTACTTCGAGTTGCGCCGCATCCACATGCTGCAAGGGCTGCAGCTGCTCGACATCTTGATGGTCGACCACGAGCGCGTGCAGAGCCTGGCGATCGCCTGCGACCCCGATGCCGTGTGGTTCGAGGAGTTCGCTCCCATGGAGGCTGCCTAGCGGGCCGCGACTTACCATGACCACATGACCATCTCCGTCGTCACCGGTGCAAACAGCGGTATCGGCCGCGCCACAGCCATCCACCTCGCCCAGCAGGGGCACGCCGTCTACGGCACGGTTCGCAGCGTCGACAAGGCCGGCAAGCTGCAGGCGATGGCAGGCGAGGCCGGCGTCGACATCAACCTCGTCGAGCTCGACGTCGCCGACGATCAGTCGGTGCGCGACGGCTTCGCCAAGATCCTCGACGAGACCAAGGGCGTGGTCGATGTGTTGGTCAACAACGCCGGTGTCGGCTCCAACGCCGTCGCCGAGGAGTGCACGCCGGCGACGTACCTCGACGTGATGAACGTCAACCTGTGCGGCGCCGTTCGGTGCCTGCAACAGGTCCTGCCGGGCATGCGCGAACGACGCAGCGGGAACATCGTCAACATCACCTCGATCGCTGGGCGAATCGCCGCCCTCGCGCAGTCGCCGTACGTCGCCTCGAAGTGGGCGTTCGAAGGATTGAGTGAAGGCTTGGCGCAGGAGCTCGCTCCGTTCGGCATCCGTGTCGTCATCATCGAGCCGGGCGTCACCAAGAGCGCGATCTTCGCCAAGAGCACCGAGGCCCCGAACGAGAGCGGTGCATACGGCGCTCACTACCAGCGGATGTTCCAGTTCTATGCGACGGGGTACCCGCAGGCCACGGACCCGTTCGAAGTCGGCCGTCTCATCCACCACGCCGTCACCACCGACACACCGAAGCTGCGCTACTCCGTCAGTTGGGCCGGCCCGGAGTTCATCGCGGCACGCGAGGCGATGTCGGACGAGGACTGGGTCGCGCTCGGCGCGTACACCGACGACGCCGAGTACTACGCGGCGTTCAAATCGGCGTTCGGTCTCGACATCGCCCCGGCCTGATCCGCGTGCGTCGGCTCACACAGCCGAGCGATGCAACACGGCCCACGTCGGCCGCACGACAACCCCGTCGCCGTTGACCTCGGCCTCGCCATCGACGATCAACGACATGCCGTCGGGCGCCGCGGGCGGGAACATCAGCACGACCAACGAGTTGCGCACGACGTTGGCGCGGCTCGAGTGGCCTGTCTCGAAACGCAAGCCGTCCTTGACGACAGACGGTTTCACCGCAAGCAGATGCGGCCGCTCCTCGCCGGTCGTCACGAGGTAGCACCACGGATACTCGGCGAGCTTGTCCGGCAGGTCTTCGAGCGCGACGGCGATGCTCACATCGTCAGACTAGTTGCGACCGATCAGCGACTCGATCGCGTCAGGCGACGACGCTCAGGCAACCACCGTGCACGACTTCGGGATGGTCAGCAGCGGGTACGGGTTCACGGCCGCGCCGCCCTTCGGGTGCACCTCGAAGTGGAGGTGGTAGTTGCCCGGACCCGGGTCGCCTGTGTCGCCGACGTAGCCGATCAGCTGCCCGCGAGTCACCACGGTGCCGGCGGTGATCCCGTCGGCGAACTTCGAGAGGTGTGCGTAGAAGTAGTACGTCTTGTCGGGCATCGTCAGGTACATGGCATTGCCCGACAGCGTTGCGTTGGCCGCACCGTCGACCGTCATGCGAGTGATCGTGCCGTTGTCGACCGCGTAGATCTCCTGACCGAGGGATGCCATCAGGTCGATGCCCTCGTGGATGCGATCGGGTGGGCGAGGCTGACCGAAGCTGGTCTTGCTGAGCGCGCACTTCGGCAGCGGGTTCATCGGGAACATGATGGAGCCGGCCTGGCTCAGCCGGACGGCAGGCTTCAGTGCTGTGGCCGCGACCTCGACGCGAGGGGGTGGTGGAACGGTGGCTGCTTGCACGCCGGTGTTGGTCACCACACCGACACCGATGGTCAGGACGGCAGCGGCCAGTCCCAGGGCACATCGATGTTGAAGGTGGATGGAGAACATGTGACGAACTTCCGTGAGATGTAACAGCCGACCGCCCGCCGCACGAAGAGTATCGGCATCATCAAGGCCTGGCTAGAGCAGAAGTTCATGAATTTGTAATGTGCCTGCGTATCGATGGCGGTGCATCCGCGGCCGGCATGGGTCTTCGTGCTACAGCGCGACGGCCAGGTCGCCATCGAGGATCGCCTGGTCCTCGGCATCGGCGATGGGCACGGCCTTGGCCATTTCCCAGCTCTCACCAGCTTCGATGTCTTTTCCGAGTGCCTTCAGGGCGCGGGCTCTGGCCTCGTAGGCATAGGCCAGATCGAAGTCGGCGAGACCGTGCTCGTTGCAGACCGCCATGCAGTGATCGGCGTACCGAAGCGACAACTCCGGTTGTCCGACGAGCAATTGCACCTTCGCCAGCAGCCACGCTGCGCGCGCCTCGTTGGCCGGCCCACGACGGACAGCGCGAGCCCAGTGGTAGCTCGACGCGTACGCCCGTCGCAACATCTCCTCGTCGTTCTCGGGTGTGCGCGGCGCCTCGATCATCTCCCACGTCGAGTTGTTGCACTCGATCGCCTGGGCATCGATGCCACTCGCCGGCAGCGTCCTCGATCCGCGGCAACTCTGCGGTGATCGGTGGCAGCGACTCGCCCGTCTCGAGCACCGTCTTCAATCCGTCGAGCACGTACTCCCAACCATCCTTCACGTTGGCCCACGTCAGCGGGCTCTGGGCGAGATCGCCGTGCTCGAGCCGCAGCCGCGTCAGCCCATCGCCCATCGGCTCGACGATCCACTCCACCCGGCTCGGCGGCTCCTCGGCCATCGCCGCGTCGTAGAGCGTGTGCCATGTCATCACCAATCGGTTCGGCGGATCGAGCTCCTCGATCACGCCGTCGACGGCTGGTTGGCCGCCGGCGATCGTCGTGCGGTACGGCTCGCCCTTCACCGGCGGCGCGTCGAACGCGGTGCCATGGAAGTACCGGCGCGTCCACGACGGCTCGATGATCGCGTTCCACACCTGTTCCGGCGTGGCCTTGATGAAGATCTGGTAGACGTGCTTGGTGATGGCCATCTCGGCGCTCCTGTCAAGTGACTGTTGGGATGAAGGATTTACGAGGTGCCGCGCTCGAGGTCGTGACGAATCCCAACCATCGCGCGGGTGAACGGTTGGGCGTACTTGCTGATCCAGCGATCGGCGATCTCTCCGATCGGGACCGGGTTGAGGTAGTGCTGCTTGGTGCGACCGGTTCGCTTGGTGACGACGAGGTTGGCCGCCTCGAGCACGGTGAGGTGCTTCATGACACCGAAGCGGGTCATCTCCGGAAATCGATCACACAGCGCCTGCACCGTCTGGCCGTCGTATTCGAAGAGCGCATCGAGGATCGACCGTCGTGTCGGGTCGGCCAGCGCCTTGAACACCTCGTCCATGGGTCGAATAATATGTGACTAATTAGTCACATGTCAACGCAAATCTTCGCCAATCAATCTTGACCGGAATAGTCGGGTATTGGTTAGTGTTGACCCGCACACAACACAGCTTCGACAATAGACAAGGAACCGCTATGACCGTTCGCCTCGGAGACACCGCCCCCGATTTCACCGCCGACACCACGCAGGGCAAGATCGACTTCCACGATTGGCTCGGCGATTCCTGGGGCGTGCTGTTCAGCCACCCGAAGGACTTCACGCCGGTGTGCACGACCGAGCTCGGCTACGTCGCCAAGATCAAGCCCGAGTTCGACAAGCGCAACGTGAAGGTGATCGGCCTCTCGGTCGATTCCGTCGACAGCCACGAGAAGTGGGAAGCAGACATCGAAGAGACGCAGGGCACTGCGGTGAACTTCCCGATGATCGGCGATCCCGATCGCACCGTCGCCGACCTCTACGACATGATCCACCCCAACGCCAGCGACACGATGACCGTCCGCTCGGTGTTCATCATCGGGCCCGACAAGAAGGTCAAGCTGACGCTGACCTACCCGGCCTCGACGGGTCGCAACTTCGACGAGATCCTGCGCGTGATCGACAGCCTGCAGCTGACCGCCAAGTACAAGGTCGCGACGCCGGCCAACTGGACCGACGGCGACGACGTGATCATCGGCGGCCCCGTGACCAACGAGGAAGCCGAGAAGCTGTTCCCGCAGGGCTGGACGACCGTGAAGCCGTACCTGCGAGTGCTGCCCCAGCCGAACAAGTAAGTACGGTCGCCTCAGGCGTGCGCACGATTCAGCGACGCTTGTCGCCGGGGCGGCGCAGTTCCTTGCGCATCACGAAGCGCAGGCCGCTCCATGTGTCGTCGATCGCGCACACCTTGTTGTCGACCCAGCCGGTCGGCAGCAGTTCGGCACGCAACACGTCTTCGGTGATGTCGGTCGGCACGCCGCTGGTCTTCTTCGGCCAGGCCACCCACACGCCCCCGTCGGGCGCGGCGGCCTTGGTCAGCTTCGGCCACGATGCGACCAGCTTCGAGCGCGAGGTGAAGAACGCGACGACCACGTCGAGCGGCGCCATCAACGACTTCTGCCACACGGCGTCGCCGTAGTCGCCGAGGGTCTCCGCGAAACCCTCGGGCGGATCGACGATGACGAACACCTTGTCGTCGACGATGCCGAGCTTCTTCGGCAGCGGAGTGCCCGAGTACCCGGCCATCAGGCGCGTCCCATCACTTTGTCGACGACGATCTCGATGGCGACACGATCGGCTCGTTCGCCCGGCTGCCGGTACCGTGGCCGCGTACCCGGCAACGGCCAGCGCGACTGACGGCGGATCATCGACGAGACGGGACACGCCCTCCAGTGTGGCCCAACGACCGCCATCGACCTGACTGACGGCGGCGCGAGCGTTACGCGCGGCATTGCGGGCCTTCACTGATCTGGCGAACGTGATGATGCGCACGAGGCCTGCGTCGCGGTCGAAGCTGAACCCGACCGGCACCACGTGCGGCGAGCCGTCGGCGCGCAACGTCGTGAGTGTTGCAAGGTGCCGTTCGGTCAGGAACGCCATCATCTCCGCCGACACGTCGTTCATCGGCGTCATTCTGTGGCGATCGCCTGCAGGATGTCGAGTTTCGTCGCCCGCCACGCCGGCACGACCGCGGCGACAACACCGACGACGAACGCGATCACGATGATCGCGGCGATCGTCGAGATGGGCACCGAGTACTTGGTGAGACCTTGATCGTGCAGGGCGACGATCACGACGTAGCCGAGCACCAGTCCCATCACGACGCCGACCACCGCGCCGTACACAGACGTCAGCACGCTCTCCCAACGCACCGTCGTGCGGACCTGCGCACGGGTCATTCCGACTGCGCGCAACAGACCGGTCTCGCGGCGCCGCTCGTACACCGCGAGCAACAGCGTCAGCACGATGCCGAACACCGCGATCACGATCGACAGCGCGAGCAACCCGTAGACGAACGCGAGGCTCTGGTCGACGAGGTCGGCGCGGCTGTCGATGAACTGGTCGCGATCCTGCAACTCGCCGATGCCGTACGCGGCGACGCTTGCATCCACCGCCTTGCGAAACGCGGCGTCGCCGACACCTTCTGCTCGGGTCAACGAGACGAACCCGGCTGTGTTCGACAGACTGGTCCCGGCGAACGTGTCGCGGTGGTATGTGCGCGCCGGAATGAAGTCGGCCGTCGCATAGATCCCCTGAACGGTCAACGGACGGATCACTCCGTCGATGCGCACGTCGAAGTCGTCGCCCATCGACGAGGTGTTTGCGTTTGGCCTCGCCGTCGCTGATCAGCATGCCCTGCGGCGTCAGCGCGTCCAGCGAGCCCTGCAGGAAGTCGAACTTCAACAGTCCGCCTGCCGTCTGCGGATTGATCGTCGCACCGGCGGCACGTTCGCCATCGGCATCGGCGATGCAGGCACGAATCCGAGGCCCGTCGCCGTGCCGACCTCCGGCAGCGTGTTGAGCTGGTCGATGAACGTCTGGCTGAAGCTCAGCGAACCGCCGTTGGTCGAGTTGATCACGTAGTCGCCGACGAACGTCGACCCGATCGTGTCGCGCAGTTGCACTTTGATCGACGCCGCGAACACCGACGCACCGGTCACCAGAGCGACGCCGATCAGACCGGCGCGGCAGTGCGCGCCGTGCGCTTCGGGTTCCGCTGCACGTTGCCGCGTGGCCATCGCACCGGTGACACCGCGCCAGCCGCTGCACCGGTGCACCGAGCAGCCGCGCGATCGGACGAGCCATCACCGGGCCCAGCAGCAGCACGGCGGCGAACAGCATCGCGATGCCGACGCCCAGCAGGATGCCGTCGGCTCCCACCAGCACCGCGACGATCGTGCCGGCGCCCGCCAACGCGCACACGGCGGCACCGATCACCCGGCCGCGCATCCGACCGGTCTGTTCGAACGCCGTGTCGGCCATTGCTGCCACCGGCGCCACGCGACCGGCGCCGATCGCCGGCGCGATCGCGGCGATCAGGCTGGCCGCGGTGCCGGCGACGATGGTGAGCACGATCGTGAACGGCTCCAGCGCGAGACCGCGTGCGGGGATCGAGTAGTCGAGCGCGTCGAGCAGGTTGCGGATGCCGAGGGCCAGCCCGATTCCGCCGAACAGACCGACGATCGAGCCGAACAGGCCGACCACAGCCGACTCGATCAACATCGTCCACGTCACCTGACGACGACTCGCACCGATGGCGCGCAGCAGCGCGTTCTCGCCGTTGGCGTTGCGCGGCGGTGATCGAGAACACGTTGTAGATCACGAACATCCCGACACCCAGCGCGATGAACGAGAAGATCGCCAGGAACAGGGTGATGAACCCGAGGCCTCGTTCGATCTCGGTCTGCGACTGCTCGGTGATCTGCGCCGACGTCAACGTCTCGGCGAGGTTCGGATCGAGCGCAGCCTGGACCCGCGACACCAGCACGTCGTCGGAGACCGAGCCATCCCCCTTCACCAACACCGCGTCGACGAAGCCTGGCTTGGCGACGAACTCCTCCGCCGTCGGTGCGTCGAACAGCGCCCATGTCGCGTTGCCGGGCGAGACGATGTTGTCGTAGACCGCGATGCCGACGAGTGTGAAGTCGCGGGATCCGCCCTCCGAGTTGACCTTCACCGTGTCGCCCACCACGAAGCCGGCGTCGTCCGCGGTGATGGTGTCGAGCACCACCTCCGATGGTCCGTTGGGCGCCCGACCCTGAGCGATCCGCCACACCGACAGCGACCCGGTGTTGATCGTTGCGCCGAACGTCGGCGCAGTCGGCCGCTCGATCGGCTTGCCCTGCTTGTCGATCACGACTGCATCGTCCTGCACGAACGCTTGCGCATCGGCTACTCCATCGACGGCCTGCACCTGCGCGATCGACGTCGACGGGTAGCCGATCGCGGCGCTCGAACCCGAAGAGGGTGTCGACCGAGTTGGACGACTGCACGTAGCCGTCGACGCGTTCGAACACGTCGGCGAACAACGCGTTGAAGGTGCGCTGCACCGTGTCGCGAAAGATGAACGTGCCACTGAGGAAGGCAGTGCTCGCCACGATGGCGAGCGCAGTCAGGACGACTCGTCCCCACCGCGCCCGCACGCTCCGCAACGCCAGACGAATCAAATCGTGCCAGTCGTCGCTCATGTCGTGGCGATCGCCTCGATGATGTCGACCTTGGTTGCACGGCGCGCGGGGATGACAGCAGCGATCACCCCGACGATGAACGACACGAACAGGATGACGATCGTGCTGAGGACGGGAACGGTGAACACAGTGATGCCTTGATCGCGCAACGACAGCACCAAGAGGTATCCACTGACCAGTCCCAGCACGACGCCGAGCACTGCACCGAGCATGCTGGTGATGACGCTCTCCCAACGGACCGTCGACCGGACCTGGCCGCGCGTCATGCCGACCGCGCGAAGCAAACCGATCTCGCGCCGTCGCTCGTAGACCGACAGCAACAAGGTGATGACGATGCCCACTGCTGCAATGACGATCGACAGAGCCAGCAACCCGTAGATCAGGGCCAAGAGCTGGTTGATCCCGGACGCCTGGTCGTCGATGTACTCGCTGCGGCTCTGCAGTTCGCCCGATCCGTATTGATCGACGAGCGGTTGTATCGCGGCGCGCGCTTGCGCATCGCTGACACCGGGCGCCGTGTTGATGAACACCGAGAAGTCGAAGTAGCTGCCCGAACCACGGTGGCGAACAGGTCGCGACTGGCGACGAATTGGCCGGCCAACTCGTCCGACGAATAGGTACCGACGATCGTCAGCGGTAGGTCGCCGAGACCAGGGAGCGTCACCGTCAGCACGTCGCCGATCTTGAGCTTGTCGTCCTTGGCCTTGTCGTCGGAGACCATCATCGACGACGTGCGTCAGATCTGCGTACGAACCGCTGGTGAGGTGAAGGTCGAAGACCTCGCCCGACTGTGGTCGGATCGACCATGGTGACGGTGACGCCCTTGCCGTCGATCTGCGGCCAACTTCACGCCGATGCCGGCCGCCGCAGCGACCTCGGGCAACTCGTTGATCTGGTTCGCGAGGTCGGGACTGAGGCCGCCGAGGCCCGAGAAGTCGTCGGTCTTCACCACGAAGTCACCGACGAACTGCTCGCTGAAGATCTCGCGCACCTGCGCCTTCAACGTCGACGCCAACAGCGCGACGGCCGTCACCAGAGCGACGCCGATGAGCACCGGTGCGGCGGCACGTGCCGTGCGCTTCGGATTGCGCGCCGCGTTGCCTTGCGCCATCTTCCCGGTCACCTTGAACGCCTTGGCAATGGGCGTGCCGATGATCTTGGCAGCGACGAGCGACAGGACCGGACCGAGGATCAAGACGCCGGTCCAGATCAGGAACACACCGAGCCCGAGCAGGACGGAACTGGCACCGGCGAGCGATGCGGCGACACCGAGTGCGCCGATGATCGCGACGATCACCCCACTGAGGATCCGCTTGCGACTGCTTCCCACTGTCTCGACGGCGGACTCGCGCATCGCTGCCAACGGAGAGACTCGTCCCGTGCGCAGCGCTGGCATGATCGCCGAGAGCACGGTGACCAACGTGCCCAACACGACGGTCAGCACGACCGTGCGTGGAAGCAGTTGCAGTGCCGTGGAGGGGAAGTCGACGCCCGAGCGCGCCGAGGAATCCCTTGAGCGCGATCGACACGCCGATGCCCGCGACAAGGCCCAACAGCGAGCCCACTACTCCGACGACGACGGACTCGATCAGCATCGCTCGCGTCACTTGGGATCGCTGCGCGCCCACGGCGCGGAGCAGCGCGTTCTCGCGCTGACGTTGCGCCGCGGTGATCGAGAACACGTTGTAGATCACGAAGCACGCGACACCCATCGCGATGAACGAGAAGACGGTCAGGAAGATGCGGAAGAAGCTCAGCCCCTGCTCGATCGAGTCCTGGTTCTCCTTGGTGATCTCGGCGCCCGTGAGCGTTTCGGTCTGGCTGTCGGCGGGCAGTGCCGACTGGATCGCGTCGGCCAGATCCGCGTCGGACTTGCTGCCGTCGCTCCTGACGACGACCGCGTCGATGAAGCCGGGCTTGCCGACGAACTCCTGCGCGGTCGGCAGGTCGAACAACGCAAACGTCGCGCCGCCCGGCGACGAGACATCGCCGTAGCGGGCGATGCCGACGAGCTTGAACTCGCGCGACCCTGCTTGGGCGACCACCTTCACCGTGTCGCCGATCTTGTAGTCACCCTTGTCGGCCGTGCTGGAGTCGAGCGCGACCTGGTCGGCACCAGCGGGCAAGCTGCCCTCGCTGATCTTCCAGAACGTCTCACCCTCTTCCGGACTGACGATCGATGAACCGAAGTTCGGCGGACCGTTGCCTTCGGTGCCGACCGGCTTGCCGTCCTTGCCGATGACCCTGGCGAATCCGAGCACGCTGGGGACCGCGGTCTTCACACCGGGAACCTGCGCAACGATTGCGGTCAACGAGTCCGGAATTCGTTGGCGCTCCTCAGCACCGAAGTCGCCTTCGATGACGACGCTGGATCGCACGTACGCATCGGTGTCTTCGAACACGTCGGTGAACAGATCGTCGAACGACTTCGTGAGCGTGTCGGAGAAGATGTACGTGCCCGCGAGGAACGACGTGCCGAGAATGACCGCGAGAGAGGTGAGGAGCAATCGGCCCTTGCGAGCCATGATGCCTTTCAGTGCGAGTCTGAACATCGGTCACTCACCAAAGCGCTTCATGCGGTCGAGTACGAGGTCGGCGGTCGGCGACAGCATCTCGTCGACGATCTTGCCGTCCGCCAGGAAAATCACGCGATCGGCGTAGCTCGCGGCATTCGGGTCATGGGTGACCATCACGATGGTCTGGCCGAGGTCGCGCACGGCGCGGCGCATGAACTCGAGGATCTCGGCGCCGGCACGACTGTCGAGGTTGCCCGTCGGCTCGTCGGCGAAGATGATCGTCGGCTTGCTCGCCAACGCTCGAGCAACCGCGACTCGCTGCTGCTGGCCACCGCTCAACTCGCTCGGGCGATGCTTCAAGCGGTCCTTCAGACCGACGGTCGCGATCACCTGGTCGATCCAGTCCTTGTCGCCATCCTTGCCACCGAGCAGCAACGGCAGCGTGATGTTCTCGTAGGCGTTCAACGTCGGTACCAGGTTGTATGCCTGGAAGATGAAGCCGACGGCGGTGCGCCGCAGCACTGTCAGCTCCTTGTCGCTGAGCGCGGCGAGGTAGGTGTCGCCGATGTACACCGCCCCGGTCGTCAGCGAATCGAGACCGGCCAGGCAGTGCATCAACGTGCTCTTGCCGGATCCCGACGGACCCATGATCGCGGTGAACTTGCCTGCCTCGAACGCCACCGTCACGCCGTCGAGCGCACGAACTTCGCTGTCGCCCTCGCCGTACACCTTCGTCGCATCGACTGCGCCCGCAGCCGTCGCCGTCGTCATTGTCTCTGTCATGACGTCTAGTTGTATCAACACTGAGCGTGGCGCGCAGCCCTCGATTTGGTGAAGTAAGTCCACTTGACATCCAGCGTGGTCACCCATTCGGGGTCAATCAAGCATCCGTGGCCGCGCCGATCTGTCCTACGCTCAGTGGGTCATGCTGTGCCCTTCCTGCGCGTCTCAAATCCCGGCAGATGCCAGGTTCTGTTCGACGTGCGGCTACGCGATCACGGCGACGCAAGCAGAAGAACGACGCATCACCACCGTGTTGTTCGCCGACCTCGTCGGCTTCACCGCGCTGGCCGAGCGCCGCGATCCCGAAACCGTCAAGCGGCTGATCGACTCGTGCTTTCAACTGCTGGTCGACGACATCACCTCGTTCGGCGGCCGCGTCGACAAGATCCTCGGTGACGGAATCCTCGCCCTGTTCGGCGCGCCTGTCGCTCACGAGGACGACGCCGAGCGCGCAGTGCGCGCCGCGCTGCGGATGCAGGCGACACTCGGACACTTCGTCGACACCTCCGGCCTCGCCGGCAGCGCGGGGATCCGGATGCGCATCGGCATCAACACGGGCGAGGTCTTGGTCG
>CAVPUO010000016.1:0-157544 GCA_963708925.1 Ilumatobacteraceae bacterium
ATCCGCGGCCATGCCGCTGACCGTGGCTGCACAGCTGCACGATCGTGACGACGTCGGCCAACGCGACGATGGAGCCGGTGCACAACCGGATGCCGGTCATGCTCCCTCCGACGGCATGGCAGGAATGGCTCGACCCGTCCAACAACAACATCGAGGAGCTGCAACGGCTGCTGGTTCCCGCGCCCGACACCCTGCTGACCATGCACAAGGTGTCGACCGAGGTCAACAACGTGCGCAACAAGGGTGAGGACCTGATCGATCCGATCGACTGACGCTCAGGCGAGCGCATCGCGGATCGCAGCGGCCGCTTCCTCCATGTCGTCGCGGTCGACGGAGGCCGCTGCGTTGTCGAACGACAACTGGCTCATGTGGTTGGTCGGGATCACGTGGATGTGAGCATGCGGCACCTCGTAACCGGCGATGATCACACCGACCCGCTCGCAGTCGAACACCTGCTTCTGGGCCTTGCCGATCCGATGGACGACGTCGAACATGTGAGCGAGCAGGTCGTCGGGAGCGTCGATCCAGTGGTCGATCTCAGCGAACGGCACCACCAGCACGTGACCCCGCGCCAACGGGTTGATCGACATGAATGCAACGCATCGTTCGTCGCGATGTACGAACGTTCCGGGAATCTCACCGGCGATGATTCGACTGAAGATGGTTGTCATGATCCGAATGTACGCTCGGCGTGATGGAGACGATGGCGCCGAACCGCTACCTCACGGTGCCGAACGCGTTCACACTCGTGCGGCTGTGCTGCATCCCGTTGTTCCTGTACCTGTTGTTGGGCCGAGACAACCAGATCGCCGCGGCATGGCTGCTGGGCGGTCTCGGCGCAACGGATTGGGTCGATGGGTGGCTGGCGCGGCGACTGAACCAGACCAGCGAGTTCGGAAAGATGTTCGACCCGATCGCCGATCGGCTGCTGTTCATCATCGGCATCGCCGGCATCATCGTCGCCGGCGTGGCCCCACTGTGGGTCTGCTGGTTGGTCGTCATCCGCGAAGTCGCGGTCGGTGGGACCGTCGCGATTGCGACCATCTTCTTCGGGATGAAGCGCTTCGACGTGACGTGGCTGGGCAAGACAGCGACGTTTCTGTTGATGTTCGCGATCCCCGGATTCATGCTCGGCTCGAGCACGATCACCGGACATGAGTTCTTTCAGGTGGCGTCGTGGATGCTCGCAATTCCCGGTCTCATCCTCAGCTACTACACCGCGTTCACCTACATCCCGATCATCCGCGCCAGTCTGCGCGAAGGGCGCGAAGGCGCCCGCTAGTCTGCGTGGCCATGACGGTCCCTGCCCACTTGCTCTACTCCAGTGATCACGAGTGGGTCGCCGTCGACGGCACCCGCGCCCGCATCGGAATCACCGATTACGCGGAGGACGCGCTCGGCGATGTGGTGTACGTGCAGACGCCGACGGTCGGCGCGAAGGTGACAGCAGGCGACAGCTTCAGCGAGGTGGAGAGCACCAAATCGGTCAGCGACATCTACGCTCCCGTGTCAGGAACGGTGGTCGCCGTCAACGAGAAACTGGCCGACGAGCCCGAGTCGCTCAACTCCGATCCGTACGGTGCAGGGTGGATCTGCGAGATCGACATGAGCGATCCGGCCGACATCGATGGCCTGCTCGACGCCGTTGGCTATCAAGCTCTCATCGACGGTTAGTCTCCACAGATGGCCTACGTGTTTTGCAACCAATGCGGCCACCGGAACCCACCCGATTCTGGGTTCTGTTCGTCCTGCGGCAGCGTGCTGGATGGCATCGCTGATCACACCATCACGCTCGCCAAGGTCGATCCGTTGCAGGAGGCGCCGGGTGCCGACGACGATGTCGTCGTCAGTGTCAGCGACCTCGTGCCTGGTGTTGCATCCTTGATCGTCAGGTCCGGCGCGCAGGCCGGCGATGCGTTCGCGTTGCACGATCCACTGACTCGTCTCGGTCGCCATCCCGACAGCGAGATCAGCCTCGACGACATCACGGTTTCGCGTCGCCATGCAGAGGTCGAGCGAACCGACAACGGTTACGTCGTCCGCGACTCGGGCTCGCTGAACGGCACCTACCTCAACGCCGAGCGGATCGACGACGAGGTCGTGTTGCATCAAGGCGACGAGCTGCAGGTCGGCAAGTTTCGGCTGGTCTTCTTCGAGCGGACCGACAGCTGAGCATGATCATGCAAGAACGCCCCTACCTGTCCATTGGCGAAGTGCTGGGACTGCTGCTCGAGGAGTTTCCCGACGTCACGATCTCCAAGATCCGCTTCCTCGAGAGCCAGGGCCTCATCGATCCCGAACGCACGGCCAGTGGCTACCGCAAGTTCTACGACAACGACGTCGATCTGCTGCGAGTCATCCTGCGCGAGCAACGCGAGAACTTCCTGCCGTTGCGGGTCATTCGCGACCGGCTCGAAAGTGGCGCGATCGAGGACCCGACAGGGCCGACCACGCCGCCTCGGGGCATCCGAAATGTCGAGAGCAGTGACGACGAGGAGATCGCGTTCGCGGCGACCTCGGCGGCAGTCGAGACACAACACCACCCGGCCGGCCAACAGCGAGTGACCCCCGCGGATCTGCTCGCCGAGATGGTCCAGAACGGTCCGCCGCCGGTCGCACACGTCGTCTCGGCGCCCGTGCCGCGGCAACGAATCGTTCCTGTCGAGCGAGCTGTGTCATCTGGCCGGCCTCACCGCAGAGCAGCTTGCCGAGCTCGAGTCGTACGGGCTGCTGACCGGCAAGGGCAGCGGCGCGACCGCCACGTACACCATCGACGACCTCGCCATCGCGCAGGCTGCTGCCGGTTTCATGCAGCACGGTGTCGAGGGCCGCCATCTCCGTGCCTGGCGACAGGCCGCTGAGCGCGAGGCATCGCTGTTCGAGCAGATGATCCTGCCGCTGCTGCGACAGCGCAACCCCCAAGCGCGTCAGCAAGCCGTCACGACACTCGAGGCGCTCTCGTCGCTCGGTGGCGAGCTTCGTTCGGCCATCGTCCGATCGGCGTTGAGCCAGTACCTCGACGGGTGATTTCCCAACCGACGGGCATCGGCCGACATCGGCAGGGTACGCTCCGACCGTGATCGCGATGGAGTTGCTCGGAGTGCGAGTGGAGGTGCCCGCGAACACGCCGGTGGTCATCCTGCGCGAGCAACCCGAGCCTCACCGCGTGCTCCCGATCCTCATCGGGTCGCCCGAGGCATCGGCCATCCACACGGCCCTGTCGGGGATCGTCGCCCCTCGACCGATGACACACGATCTCATCGTCGAACTGTTGCGCAGCACCGATGCAACGCTCGACAAGGTCGTGGTGACCGAGATCCGGGATCACACGTTCTACGCCGAGCTCCACCTCCGTATCAGCGGTGCCGAATCGATCGTCTCGTGCCGCCCGTCCGACGCCATCGCCGTTGCCTGCCGCACGGGTGCGACGATCTACGCGGAGGAATCCCTGCTCGACGAGGTCGGTCTCGTTGCCGCCGACGGATTGGCCGACGACGAGCCCGAGGACGAAGCCATCCTCGACGAGTTCCGCGACTTCCTCGACGAGATCAAGCCGGAAGATTTCGACGCCTGAGTCGTGTCCGTCAGCGCGCGCTCAGTGCTGAAGATCGCGTGCGATGGTGTTTGACGGGGAAGCGATTGTCGCCTAGCCTGGCGGTCCTTACATTGCCGTAGTTACGCGGGTGTGAGTCGGCAGGTCGGAGGCAGCAGGATGAGCGAGCAAGGCTACAGCGGTACGAAGGCGGCGACGATTGTCGGCATCACGTATCGCCAACTCGACTATTGGGCGCGCACCGATTTGATCCGGCCGTCGCTCGCCGACGCAAGTGGTAGTGGCAGCCGTCGCCTGTACAGCTATCGCGATCTGCTGGAGCTCCGGGTCATCAAGAGCCTGCTCGACGCCGGCATCAAGCTCGAGTCCGTGCGAACCGCATTCGAATACCTCCGCACGCACGTCGACACCGACATCGCGAGCGCCCACCTCGTCATCAGTGGCAGCGACGTCATCCTGTGCGACGGCGACCAGTTGATCGACGTGATGCGTCGCGGCGGTCAGGGAGTCTTGAACGTCTTGGCAATCGGCGGCGTGAAGTCTGATCTCGACTCGATCATCGTCAAGCTCGACGACGGGTCGATCGCCGGCTTCGGCTCGTCGCGCCATGTGATGAGCGAGTTCGAGCTCAGCACCCTCGACGCCGTTCACCGAGCGCTCGACGCCAAGATGGTCCCCTTCGGCGGATGGGAGATGCCGCTGTCGTATGCGATCGGCACCATCGACGAACATCTCGCGTGCCGCAACGACGCTGTCGTCTTCGACGTGTCACACCTCGGCACCGTTCGCGTCGAAGGTTCGGACGCCGACGAGCGGTTGCAGTTCGCGCTCACCAACGACCTCTACAAGATCGGTCCCGGTCGTGCGCAGTACACGCATCTGCTCGACGAGGTCGATGCCTCGGTGCTCGACGACATCATCATCTGGTGGGTCGACGACGAAGTGTTCGACGTCATGCCCAATGCTTCGAACACCGACCGAGTCCGTGCCGCGATCGGCGGGCACGAGACCACTCACGATCGTGCGGTTCTCGCCGTGCAGGGCCCGCGGGCCAAGGAGCGGCTCGCGACGGTGTTCCCCGACGCGGCGGCAGTCGGCCGCTTCAAGGTCGCCCGACTCGATTGGGAAGGCACGGCATGCGTTGTCGCCGGCACCGGCTACACCGGCGAGGCCGGGGTCGAGATCGCCGTACCGAACTCTGCCGCCGTCGATCTGTGGACAGCCATCACCGGCGCCGGCATCACGCCCGCCGGCCTCGGCGCGCGTGACACGTTGCGGCTGGAGGCGGCGTTGCCGTTGCACGGGCACGAGCTCGGCCCAGGCATCACGTCGCTGCAAGCTGGGCTCGGTTGGGTGGTCGCTTGGTCGAAGGACGAGTTCCGCGGACGCGAGCCTCTCGCACGCGAACGGGAGTCGGGCGTCGAGCGAGTGCTGATGGGCATCGCCACCGACGGCCGCCGGCCCCCGCGTGCCGACTGCACGGTGTTCGTCGACGATCATCCCGTTGGAGTCGTCACCAGTGGCAACTTCTCACCCGTGCTCGAGCACGGCATCGCCCTGGCACTGATGCCGCCGACCACCGCAGTCGGCACCGAAGTGCTCGTCGACGTCCGCGGCACCGGCCTCCACGGCCGAGTAGTGCCGACCCCCTTCATACCCAAGCACTAGCGAGCCGTGGGCGCCAATACGGGCGCCCGTGGCCCAAATCCCAACCCACAGCCGTCGAGTGAGTTACCGCTTGCGCGGCGCTGCCTTCTTCGAGGCGGCCGGAGCCTTCTTGGACGCGGCTTTCTTGGTGGCCGGAGCCTTCTTGGCAGGGACCTTCCTCGCCGCGGCCTTCCTTGCTGCCGGGGCTTTGGCGACGACTGTTTCCAATACCTCGATGGCGGCTGTGGGCTTGGGCGCCGCAGGTTGCGAAGCAGAGCTGAGCATCGCGGCAAAGGGTCGGAGGCCGAACATGCTGCCGGCGGACTCGGCCATCGCTGCCGAGGGGCTGCAGCCGGCGCGCCAGCTCGGACAAGCACGGCCATGAAGTCGGCGAGCTCCTTGGGCACCGCTGTGAGCGTCGGCGATGACAGCACGTCGGCGAGTGTCGACAGGCCGGGCACGACTCGATCGATCGGCGCGCTCAGTTGCTCGACCATCGCGTCGGCGGTCTTGATGGTTCGCGAGATCTGCGGCACCAGCGACTTGATCGGTTCCTCGACGGTGTCGAGCAGGATGTTGACCCGATTGGCCATCACGTGCATCTGCTCCATCGTCTTGTTGAAGTTCTCGACCGCGGAGAGGAAGTCCGACACGCCACGCTGAAATTGGCCGATCGACTTGGTGACGACGCTGAAAGGATTGTTCCCGCCGAACAGACCGAGAAGGTCATTGATGCCTGGGGGAGTGTTCTGCGTCATGACGGCACCGTAGCTCTACCCGCCGTCAGCTCGATAGGGCAGCGAGCACCTCGAGCGGCTCGCAGCTGCACACGAGGTTGCGATCACCGAACGCGGCGTCGATGCGCGAGACCGGCGGAAAGTACTTCGCCGACCGGAGAGCCGCCACTGGGTATGCGCCGAGTTGGCGATCGTACGGGCGATTCCACTCGCCGATGAGATCCTCCGCTGTGTGCGGTGCGTATCGCAGCGGGCTGGTTGCCACGTCCCACGTGCCTGCGGCGACCGCGTCGATCTCGCCCTTGATCGCGATCATCGCCGCGCAGAATCGATCGAGCTCCGACAGCGACTCGCTTTCGGTCGGCTCGATCATCAGCGTGCCGCTGACCGGGAAGCTCATCGTCGGCGCGTGGAATCCGTAGTCGATCAGACGCTTGGCGACATCGTCGACCGTGACGCCGGTGGCCTTCGTGATCGGCCGCAGGTCGACGATGCACTCGTGGGCGACGCGGCCGTGCTCGCCGGTGTAGAGGACCGGAAAGTGGGGATGCAGACGAGTTGCGATGTAGTTGGCGTTCAGCACGGCCATCGCACTCGCATCGGCAAGACCCGATGCGCCCATCAGCGCGATGTACACCCACGAGATCGACAGGATGCTGGCCGAACCGAACGGTGCCGCAGCGACGGCGCCGACGGGCTTGCCGGCGGAATGCAACGGGTGCGCCGGCAGGAACGGGGCGAGGTGCGCACGGACGGCTACCGGACCGACGCCGGGCCCGCCGCCGCCGTGGGGGATGCAGAACGTCTTGTGCAAGTTGAGATGGCTGACATCCGCACCGAACTTGCCGGGCTGGGCGAGGCCGACCATCGCGTTGAGGTTCGCTCCATCGACGTACACCTGCCCGCCGTGGTTGTGAACGATCTCGCACAGCTCGCTGATGTGCGCCTCGAACACGCCGTGGGTCGACGGATAGGTGACCATCGCTGCGGCCAGCGAGTCGCCGGCAGCGGTGGCCTTGGCCTCGAGATCGGCGAGGTCGATGTTGCCCTCGTCGTCGCAACGAACGACGACCACCTTCAGCCCGGCCATCACGGCGCTCGCCGCGTTGGTGCCGTGGGCGCTCGAGGGGATCAGGCACACATCGCGCCCGTGTCACCGCGGCTGCGGTGATAGGCGTGAATCGCCAGGAGGCCGGCGAACTCGCCCTGGCTGCCGGCGTTCGGCTGCAGGCTGACCGCGTCGTAGCCGGTGATCGCCACGAGCATTGCCTCCAACTGGGCGATCATCTCGCGGATGCCGACAGTCGCTTCCTCGGGAGTGAACGGATGCATGTCGGCGAGGCCGGGCCACGTGAGCGGCTCCATCTCGACCGTGGCATTGAGCTTCATCGTGCACGAACCGAGCGGGATCATCGTGCGATCCAGCGCCAGATCCTTGTCGGCGAGACGGCGGAGGTAGCGAAGCATCTCGTGCTCGGTGTGGTACCGGGAGAACACGGTCTGGGTCAGGAACTCGTCGGTGCGACGCCGGGGAAGACCTTCGACGTCGTCGTGTTCGATCGTGGCGATGTCGGCCGCAATGTCGAAAGCCGCGAGCAGCGTCGTGAGGGTCTCCAACGTCGAGGTCTCGTCGAGACTGAAGCCGACTGTCGAGTCGTCGACGAAGCGGAGATCGAGGCCGACGTCGGCCGCGCGATCGATCACGCTGCGCGGCATCGCAGCGGACCTGCAACAGTGTCGAACCACGTGTCGTTGACGAGGTCGAGGCCTGCTGTTCGCAGCGCGGCAGCGGCGATCGAGGCGAGCCGATGCACTCGCTCGGCAATGCGCCGCAAACCCTCCGGCCCGTGCCATGCGGCGTAGAAGCCGGCAATGTTGGCCAGCAGCACCTGGGCCGTGCAGATGTTGGACGTCGCCTTCTCGCGGCGGATGTGCTGCTCGCGCGTTCTGCAATGCCGAGCCGCATCGCCGGCCGGCCCTCGGTGTCGGTGCTGACACCCGACGAGGCGGCCGGGCAACGCCCGGGCAACCGATTCCTCGGCGGCGATGAATGCAGCGTGCGGTCCTCCGAAACCCATCGAGACACCGAAACGCTGCGCCGAACCAATGGCGATGTCGGCGCCCAGTTGGGCTGGCGGCACGGTCAGCATGCACGCCAGCAGATCCGTCGCGACGATCGCCAAGCCCTGCACCTCGTGAACCGAGGCGATGGCGTCGGACCAATCGATGATCGCGCCACTCGATGTCGGCAGGCTGAACAGCGCGCCGAAGCAACCGCCAGCGATCTCGTCGACATCGCCGACGACCAGTTCGATGCCAACCGGTTCGGCGCGAGTCGCCAGCACGGCGATGGTCTGCGGATGGGTGTCGTGGTGGACGACGAATCGATCGCTGTCCGACTTCGACAGTCGGCGCGCCATCGTCATCGCCTCGGCGGCCGCGGTGGCCTCGTCGAGCAGCGATGCGTTGGCCAGATCGAATCCGGTCAGCTCGGCAACCATCGTCTGGAAGTTGAGCAGCGCCTCGAGGCGACCCTGGCTGATCTCCGGCTGGTAGGGCGTGTACGCGGTGTACCACGCCGGGTTCTCCAGCACGTTGCGCACGATCACCGGGGGAGCGATGGTGCCGTAGTAGCCCATGCCGATCAGGCTGGTGCGGTGCACGTTCTTGGCGGCGAGGTCGCGGAGTTGGTGGTGCACCGATTGCGGCGAACGCGGCTCGTCGAGGTGCAGATCCTCGGTCATCCGGATCACCTCCGGAACCGTGTGGGCCAGCAGTGACTCGATGGAGTCCTCACCGATCACGCCAAGCATGTGCTGGCGCTCGTCGGTTGTTGGCGACGTGTGCCGACGAGTGAACTCACCTGCGTCGATCAGGTCGTCGAGGCTGAGATCGTGAGCGGTCGAATCGTGAGAGTTCAGATCGTCGAGCTGGGTTCGCATGACATCTCCTGGGGATCGCGGAATCAGGCTTGTCCCCAGCTGTCATCGGTACCTGAGAGCTTCTCTGCCCGATGCGCGAGGGCAGATTTCCCCGTCGGCGAGCCTGCGATGGTGCGGGCTACTTTCCAGCGTTGCCTTCCCGAGCGGTCCGTTTGCCTGAGAGATTCCGGGGAGGTTGCTCCTTCGGCGCCGCAACGCTGGCTGCGTTGAAGGCTCTCCCGATCGGGGATGTCGACAGCCTCGACTGTAGCGGCTGGAAGCCCTACCCGGTGGGAGCTTCGCAGCCCGACTGCTCGACCGTGATCTGCGCTCGAGGCGTACCACGGAGGGCATCGGCCGGCACCCACAGGCCGTCGGCACCGGCGAGCGGCCGACGCCACTCCATCAGCCGAACATCGTCGATGTCGAGCTCCGGGGAACCTCGCGGCACGATGACATAGACCAGCACCGCGTTCGGGCGGACGTCGGCCGACGAGGGCGTTGACCGTCGCACTCACATCGAGGTCGAGATCCTGCCAAGCATCGCTATCGGGCACGGTCAGCGGCATCGATGTCTGGTGCAGAAGCGTCGAGACCGGTTCGGTCGTGGGATCGCTGTCGTCGACGTCGTAGACCACGATTCGCAGCGTCGCATCGACGACACCCTTGCCCCGCGTGCGCATCTGCACGGAGTAGCGGGGATCGCCATCGACAGGCTGGAAGCTGCTGTCGTACCAGCGATGCAATGGCGTGGCCGGGCGAGCGATCGAGCGCGCCGACGTGCCGCGGGCTTGCGTTGGGCGCATTCGCAAGAACTGGTTGCCGTCCTCGACCTGTGGAGTGGCCCGGCCGGTCAGCGCCCATTGGATGGCACCTTCGGTGGAGTTGTCGGCCGTGTAGTCGTCGACGTCGCCCCATTGCACGAGATCGACTCCGATCTCGGCGTCGGTCGAGCCCGTGCGCACGATCGCGCACGGCGGCAGTCGGGCCGTGCCCGAGTCGTCGAGCTGATAGCTGGTCGTCGCACTCTCGCGTCGATCCGGTGATCTCGCCCGTCATGCCGGTATCCGAGATGGTCGCGTTGCCGGGCAGATGGGGTTCGATGACGGAGGCGACGATGCGCGGCGCGATCCGGTCGCTGTATGCGGTCAACGCCGACCTGGCGTTGACCATTCGGATGACGCGTGCCGCAGCAGCACCGGCGACGGGAACAGGTTCGTAGCGATCGATCGTCAACGGAATGATCCGGGCATCGATCATCCGATCGCCCTCGAAGATCGTCCGCAAGATCACGCTCGGAAATGTCGAGAGGAAGTCCTGATCGAACACGAAGTTGCCGAGCGAGTAGGCGATCAGCCGGCCCTTGTACCACTCCAAGCCCTGCAGCACGTGCGGATGGTGACCGACGACGAGATCCGCTCCGGCATCGATGGAGGCATGTGCGGCTCGAGTGGCAAATTCACTGGCGACGTCGGAGAACTGGAAGCCGCCGTGGATCTCGACGATCACCAGATCGGCCCCGTCCGACCGGAGATCCTTGATCGACTTCTCGATCGCCGAGATCTGGAACGGTGCAGCGCCACCGTGGTCACGCCTCGCCACCCAGTCCTGCAACTCGGGATACACCTTGGACATCGACGTCCACAGTGCCCCTGCCTGATTGGCGTCGAGCAACGACTCGAGCTCGGTGAACGCGGTCCAGGCGACACCCGCACGGCGCGGTTCGGTGGGCACGTACGCCGGGTCGCCCGGCTTTCCGAACCCCCATGTTCGTTCCTCGTACTGCCACGAGTCTCGTGGTGGAACGTCGGACTGGCTTGTCTTCGTCGGCACCCGGCAGGTTGTCGTTGACGAAGTCGCCGTTGACGGTGGTGGCCGAGACGACGCCGACCTTGGTGCCGCCGACGTCGATCATCCGACCGGCTTGGGCCTGTTCCGCCGTCGTCCCCGCACCAGCCCACGCAATCCCGGAGCCGTCGAGTGCCGAGATCGTCGAAGCGACCCCAGGACCCTGCCAGTCGTAAGCGTGGTTGTTGCCCAGGCTGACGAGGTCGATGCCCATGTCGTGCAATGCGGCCAGCACAACCGGCGGCGACTGCAACAGGAAGCGCTTCGCAGGATACGCACCCGATGCCGGGAGTTGGCCGACGACGGTCTCGAGGTTGACCGTCGAGACGTCAGCCGCAGCCATGATCGGCGCGACGTGACTGACGATCGATCGGGCGCCCTCGTCGGTGGTCGGCGATCGGCGTGTCCGTCCGTTCGACGGGCTCCTGATAGCGGCGGCCCATCATCACGTCGCCGCCGAACTGAAACGACAGCCGCTTCGCACCACTCGGACCGATCCGGCTGAAGAGCTTCACGGTGACTTCACCGTCGGCCGGATCGATGACGAACGGTTCCGGAACGTAGTCGTCGGCCTCGATCGTCGCCGGCCACGGGCTGGTCGATCTTCAGCTCACGGGTACCAGGAATGTCGATCGGCTTGCTGTTGCCGATCGCGTTCATCACTGCGGCGTGATCGGTGCACCGCTCTCGTCGACCACCGAGATCTGCACCGATTGCTTCGCCGGACGGGCCCGCTGATTGGCCGGCTGGCAGCCTGCTGCGATTGCCACGACCGCTGCGATCACCAGTAGCCGACCCCATTTCATGGAACCGCCAGCCTACGACGCGAGGCGGTGCAAACGATTGCATCCCAGTCGCGCTCAGCGCTGATGCAGCCCGCGATTACTCGACCGTGCCGTACGAACCTTGATCGCCGCGTTTCGACGCCTCGACCACTTCGTCGATGCTGCGCGCGCAGGTCGGCGACGAACGCCTCGATCTTGCCGTCGTGCACGACGCTGACGGTGCAGTGCAGCGACGGGGGAGGACCCTGCCGATCGACGTACCAACCGCGTCGCCACAGTGCGTCGGCAACGGCGAAGACGTCGAGCTGCGCTCGTCGGCGGCACCGAAGGCCAGCAGTGTCGTTTGCGGCGCGGCCGCTGATCGTCAGCTCCGGCATCGGCGCCGACCGCCGCCGCCAGCTGCAGGCACGCTGCGCGGGCCGCGGCGGTCACCCGCAGGTAGCCGTCGTCGCCGAGGTAGTGCATCACGGCCCACGCCGCGGCCATCGAGCCGCCGCCCTTCGTGCCGAGGACGCCCGACGATCCGTAGATGCCACCGAGCCAGTTGTCGGTGACGAAGGTCTGGTAGCCGCGCAGCTTCTTGTTGCGGTGCACGATCACCGACGCGCCCTTGGCCGTGTAGCCGTACTTGTGCAGGTCGACGGAGATGCTCGTGACACCCGGAACCGCGAAGTTCCACGGCGGGACCGTCCTCGCCGAGCCGGGCCAGGTAGGTCAGCGTGACACCACCCATGCACGCGTCGACGTGACAGTTGATGTCGCGCTCGCGCGGCGAGCGCGGCGATCTCGGGGATCGGGTCGATCACACCCTGCGGATACTGCGGCGCCGACCCGACGAGCAGCACGGTGTTGTCGTCGATGGCGTGCCTCCATCGCATCGACGTCGGCACGCCAGTCGGCGTCGACCGGCAACGCGGCGGCTCTCGACACCGAAGTAGTAGCAGCCCTTCTCGAACGCGGCATGCGCACTGGTCGGCAGCACCACGTTCGGCGTCGTGATGCCGCGCTCCTTGCGGCCGCGCTCGCGTGCAGCCTTGACCGCCATCAGGATGCTCTCGGTGCCACCGCTGGTCATGAAGCCGGCGCCCTCGTCGCCGGCCTCCAGCCATCCGACCGACGATCGTCGACGACCTCGGACTGGATCGTTCGCAGGCCCGGGAACGCGTCGGTGTTCAGCGCGTTCTCGGTGGCGTACTTGCGGTACGCCTCCTCGGCGACCGCGAGCACGTCGGCGCCGCCGTAGTACACGAGCGAGAACGCGCGGCCTTCGCGCCACCGCACGTCGTCGCTCCTGGAGGTGATCGAGATGGGCGAAGACGTCGTCGGCCGACATTCCCTCGTTCGGAAGTTCCACGTCGTGAAGGTAGTCGCTGGCCCTATGCCGTGGCGGCGGCCACAGCAAGGTCGACGATCTGTTGCAGGTGGTCGGTGTTGCTCGGCACCTTGCCACTGACGAGCACCGACAACGGTGAGCCCGTCGGGCCGGTTGATCACGATGGAGTGTGTCGACTCGATCGTGCCGGTGTGACCCCACGATCCGTCACCGAACAGGATCAGCCCGAGTCCGTAGCTCCAACCATTGGCCGGTGGCGGGACCTGCACGGCGACGCTCACCGGGACTCGCATCGCATCGACGTCGGCCTGATCGAGCAACGGGAGGATGGGTCGCGCAACGCTGCGGCCAGCTTGGCGATGTCGGTCGGCGTGGTCGACCCAGCCGCCGGCCGGACCGAGCGCCTCCATGTAGTTGCGACCCGGGCGACGTGGCGTGCACTGCGTCGCCCTTCGCCGTGTCGAACGTCGGCGCGAGATGCGCACGGATGCCGATCGGCTCGAGCACCCGCTCGCGGATGACCGTCTCGAACGACTCGCCGGTGACGTGTCTCGATCAGCTTGCCGAGGATGCAGAAGTTGGTGTTGCTGTATTGGTAACCGGTACCCGGGTCGAACTGCAGCAGTCTGACCCAGCGCGTTGTCGACCGCCTGCCTCCAGTTGTCGACGCCGTGGCCGAAGAAGACGTTGCGGGACGGCGTCTGAAACCCGACGTGTGCGACATCAGTTGTCGCACGGTGATGGTCGCGACTCGAGGGTCGGCGAACGGACCATCGAGGCCGAGTTGCGTGGTGAACGGTTTGTCGAGGTCGACCGATCCCTCGTCCACCAGTTGCATGATCGCGACCGCTGTGAACATCTTCGAGACGCTGCGCGATGCCGGAAGCGCGTGTCGACCGTGGCGGGAATCGACTGCAGCGGATCCTCCATGCCGAACGCCGCGGCGTGCAGCACCTCGCCGTTGCGAATCACAGCAACGCCGGCAGACACGTCGCCGCGATCGACGGTCGCGGACGCAATTGTCGTGTCGAAGACGGCGCTGTCGAACGGTCGATCAACCACGGTCGTCGACGTGCTGGTGGAGGTGGAGGTCGTCGAGCTCGTCGTACTGGTCGACGATGTCGACGTGGTGGGAGCGAACGGTCGTGGAGGTGTCGGCGACGGTGGTCGGCTCCGCCGCAATGGAGGTCCGGACGGGTGGTACGGATGTCGAGCCAGCCGTGGCCGCGTCGGAGTCGGAGCCGGTCATCGCGGATGCGAGCGCGACGATGGCGACGCCAACGACACCGACCATCATGAAACGCCTCGCCACGTCCTCCATTCTCGCCGGTCTGCAGCCCAGAACGACGGCACCCGCTACGGCCAGGCGCTCTGCGGTGTCACGGAGCGACGCCGGATAAGGTCCTCACTCATGGCCGAACGACCGACGATCACCATCCCCGACAGCGACCCACCCGCCGATCTGCTGATCGAAGACGAGACGATCGGAGATGGCGAAGAGGCTGTCGTCGGCAAGCGGGTCTACGTGCACTACGCGGGCGCCGCGTGGAGCAGCGGCGACGAGTTCGACGCCAGTTGGAACCGCGGCGACGTCTTCGATTTTCGACTCGGTGCGTCGTGAAGTCATCGAGGGTTGGGACAAGGGTGTCGCCGGCATGCGCGTCGGGGGTCGCCGTCGATTGACCATTCCACCGCACCTCGGCTACGGCAGCAGGGGAGCGGGCGGCGTGATCAAGGGCGGCGAGACCCTCGTCTTCGTCGTCGACCTCGTCAACGTCCGCTGAGTTCGCCAGTCCGCGTCGCACCGGTTGTCTCAGCGATTGACTCTTGCGGCCCCGCATAGGGGCCGCAGACGTCAAGCGCCGTGGCGACCTTCGCCGGCGGCGAAGCGCGCGGCACCCGCTTGCGTCTCGCCGGAGCGAATCGTTGCCAATCCCAACTCGGTCTCGTTCAACAACGCTTCGTCGAATGTCAGACGCCCATTGGTCGAAGCTGCTGCGACGATCCGAGCGCAGGCACCGCTGGGGGAGCGCGGCGATCTCGGTTGCCAGGGCGACCGCGGCATCAGTGCTTCGCCGTGGGCGACGAGTCGGTTGGCAAGGCCCATCCGCACTGCTTCCTCGCCCGACACACCGCGACCGGTCAGGATCATGTCGAGCGCGTGGCTGTGCCCGATGAGGCGGGGGAGCCGGACGGTACCTCCGTCGACGAGCGGCACTCCCCAGCGCCGGCAGTACACGCCGAACACTGCGTCGGCGGCAGCGACACGCAGTCGCACCACAGAGCCAGCTCGAGTCCGCCGGCGACCGCGTAGCCCTCGACAGCGGCGATCACCGGCTTGTCGAGCAGCATGCGCGTCGGCCCAAGTGGCCCATCGAGCGACATGTCGATCTCGACCCGATTGCCGTTGCCGGATCCGATCTGCTTCAGATCGGCACCTGCGCAGAATGTGCCCTCCAGTCCGTACAGCACGGCGACGTGCAACTCCGGATCCGAATCGAACGCACGGAACTCCTCGGCCAACGCTCGCGCAGTCGGCCCATCGATGGCGTTGCGTGCTGCTGGACGATTGATCCCGACGGTCAGGACGTGCTGCGCAGGTTGGTCGACGACGATGGTCATCCGCCCATTGTTATGGGCCGGCAGCAACCCGATCGTCGTTGGCCGGCGCGGCTGTTTCCGCAGGAGGACCCCCAGGAGCGGCTGGGCTCGTATCTGCGACGACCTCTGCCGTCGCAACAGGCTGACCGAACGTCAGGAATCGGCCGCCGAAGGCGATCGAGCAGATCGCGAACCAACCCCAACCCAACATGAGCCCAGCGAGCACATCGGTGAACCAATGCACGCCGAGGAACACGCGAGTCGATGCCACGACCACAGCGAGGCCTGCTGCGATCGATGCCCCGGTGATCTTGGCGCGACGCGACCTGTTGCGGGTGGAGATCAGAGCGATCGCAGCGAACGACGCCGCTGCTGCCGTCGAGTGACCCGACGGAAACGAAGTACCGGCGAATCCAGTGAGCCTGCTGATGTCGGGACGGGCCCGCTCCACGAGGTACTTGATCCCGTTCGAGAGCGCGAACTGACCGCCGATGACGAGAACCATGAAGACCGGGAGCCACCGCGACGGGCGGCGAATCATCTCGATCGTTGTCGCGATCAGGGCGAGGAGGACGACGACGGGTGTTCCGCCCAGCCGGCTGATGTCGCGCATCACATTCGTCGACCACTGTGTGGCGTGATCAGCACCGAATTGGGCGAGGCGGATGTCGTACCGCTCCAGGCCAGTCTTCGACCGGATCATCGCGACGACCAGGCCGATGCCAACAGCGGCCGCGCCGACGGCCACGGTGGCGATCGTCAACGCAACTCCGGTCTCCGTCTTCGGATCGAAGTGGCGACGCAGGTGGCTTGCAACCTTGGGGTGATCGTCGACCTTCTCCGCAATCTGGGGAGCCGAGACGCGAGGCGCAGCAATCGCCGGCCAGCGCCTGGCGAGCAACGCAACAGTTCCACCGACAACCGCTCCGGCAATGAGTGCGATCACCACGACCATTGACCTCGTTTACCCATTGTGAACGGAGGGTAAACGCCTAGACGTGACTCCGTTCGCAGCTATGCCGCCGGCTCGCGCCATCGCACGGCGCACGATCGTCGGTGAGGCTGCGCTGATCGCAGCGCTCACCATCGTGGGCTTGTTCGTCACGGAGACCTCGCTGACGTCGGGCACCCGACGTTGGGACGAATCGGTGAACACGTGGCTGGCGGAGCATCGAGCAGGGCAGTTCGTCAGCATCGCCCAATGGTTCACCAAGCTGGCCGACACGAAATCGATTCTCGGCATCATGCTGCTGATCACGATCGTGCTGGCGGTCTTCCGGCAGTGGCGAGCGATGCTCCTCGTGCCCCTTGCAATGATGATCGAGATCACGACCTTCCTGGCGGTCAACTACCTGGTCGGTCGGCCGCGACCGGACGTGAGCAAGATCGGTCCGATCCCAGGGACCTACAGCTTTCCTTCTGGTCACGTCGCCGCAACGTTCGTCTGCTGGTTCGGCCCCGTACTTCTGCTCTACGCGTTCGGCCATTTCGATTTGTCGCGACTGCTGTCGGCGGTCGCCTCCGTGGTGACCGTGCTGACCGGTTGGGGGAGGGTCTACCTCGGGATGCATCACATCATCGACGTCGTGATGGGCCTTGCCATGGGAATCGCCGCGCTCGCGATCGCGGTCCACGCCATGAGGATGAGGCTGAATCCCGAACCCGACACTGGTCCGCCCGCCACCGTCCCAGAGACGGTCAGCGTGGGACCAGTGTGACGACCCGGGGTAGTGGCGAATCTGACATAACGATGATTATGGGCGTTGTGTCGTCAGGGGTCATCGCTGGAGCTCCCGGTCTCGAATGGGCCGGGCGGCCTCCAGGAGCCACGACAGCATCTCCGTGACGTCGTTCGCTGCGGGACGTTTGCCGGTTGTCGCCAGGTCGCGCTCGACGTCGTCGACCGCACACGCCAGTACGTACAGCTCGTCGTGCAGCTGATCCAACTCTGCCTTCGTGACGATCAGCTCGTCCTCGTTCAACTGCAGCTCGCGGGCTCGCTGCCGACCGACCCAATCCCACTGACGGCATGCTTGGCTACAGAACTTGCGAGGACGGCCCAACGTCTGCTTCGGGAGCACTCGGCGACACCAACGGCACCGCGATCGCTGCTCCTGCTGCTCATCACCGACTTTCGTCATGACGAAAGTCTAGCGAAAATTGGCCGCTCGACGGCGCGTTAGCCTCGGGCGATGGCCGACTACTTCCTCAAGATCGACGGTGTCGCCGGCGACAGCCTCGATGCTCACCACCGCGACGAGATCGACGTCATCGCGTTCGCATGGGGCGAGACCAACAGCGGCTCGTCGTCGTCAGGCTCCGGCGCCGGGTCAGGGCGAGTCGTCATGGAGGACTTCCACTTCACCGCTCTCACCGGTTCCGCATCACCGAGGCTCATGCTCCTGTGCGCCAACGGAAAGCACGTCGCGACGGCCGTGTTGGTGGCCCGTCGTCCCGGGAAGTCGATGCAGGAATACCTCAAGATCACCCTCAGTGACATCCAGGTGTCGGCGTATCACCTCAGTGGATCGGACGGTGAGGTGCCTCTCGACGAGGTCTCACTGCGGTTCGCGAAGTTCCAGATGGATCTCAAGCCGCAGAAGGCCACTGGCGCCCTCGGCACCGCCATCCACGGAGGGTGGGACGTGAAGACGAACAAGGCCGTCTAGCCGCGGACCTGCACGATCGCTTCGATCTCGACGGAGAGGTCGAAGGGCAGTTCGGCCATGCCGACTGCGCTGCGTGCACTGCGGCCCGCTTCGCCGAAGACCTCGATGAACAACTCGGAGCAGCCATCGATCACGCCGGGCGTGTTGTTGAAGCCCGGGCGCACAGTTGACCATGCCCAACAGCTTCACCACCTGGACGACCTCGTCGAGCGATCCGAGCTCCGCGTGCAGAGAGGCCAACAGTTGCAGACCGACCAGGCGGGCGGCAGCGCGAGCGGCCGCGAGGTCGAGGGTATCCCCCACCTTTCCGGTCACCAGGCTGCCATCGGGTCGGATGGGGCCGGCGCCGGAGAGGAACACGAGATCCCCGACACGCACCGCGCTGCGGTACAAACCGGCGGGGGTCATCGGGGTGGGGAGCTCGATTCCGAGCTCGTCGAGGCGTGCTTGTGCTGACATGTCCGCAGTCTCGCGCGACAGGCTGGCAGCGAATATCCCCAGCGAATCCACAGGTAGTTGGCACTGACGATCCACAGGCTCTCTCGTTCACAATGGAGCAATGGCGATCAGCATGCGAGATCCGGCTCTGCGACCTCGACGTCATGGCGAATGCATCGAACCGGTGGATCGTCGTGCACTCGAGCGAGCCGGCTGGCGCACCATGCTGGACTATCGCGAGAACCACATCCGCGGGCGCAACGGCCGCCTGGTCGAGGTCCAGGCGGTGTGGGTTGCCGAGGCCGAGCGATTCGACGGCGCGATGACCGTGGCCTCGGCAACCGGCGCAAGCGTCGAAGAGGCGTGGGCAGCACTGCGGGCCGACATCGACGACTCCCGCGTGCACACCCTCTCCCGGGTGCGGCTTGTCGAGCGCTGAGCGACCGATGGAATAGTTGTCTCCTAGCAATTGTTGTGAGAGCAACAAAGGAGAACACCATGTCCGTCACAACTGCCAACGTCGTCCGCCTCATCCGGGCCCAGCGCGCCATCGAAGGCGACGGGTTCGTCGTCCGCAGGCCATTCCCCACCTCATCACTGTCGTACATCGACCCATTCCTGCTCTTCGACCACATGGGTCCCGTCGATTTCGGTCCCGGTGAAGGCACCGGCACACCGTGGCACCCGCACCGCGGGTTCGAGACCGTCACCTACCTTCTGGACGGCGACCTCGAGCATCGCGATTCGCTGGGCAATCACGGCTACCTGCGCACTGGCGACACACAGTGGATGACAGCCGGCTCGGGTGTCCTGCACAAGGAAGGCCCGTCCGCCGCATCGCAGAAGTCGGGCGGGCGAACGCACGGCCTGCAGCTGTGGGTCAACCTGCCGGCATCCGAGAAGATGACCGACCCCGCCTACCAAGACCTCCGCGCCGAGGAGAACGCTGTCGACACGCGGCCCGGTGCAACCGTCCGCGTGATCGCCGGCGACCTCTTCGGATTGAAGGGCCGCGGCCGCACGCGCACGCCCATCTCGTATGCACATGTCACGCTCGACGTGGACGCGGTCGTCTCGACCTCGCTCCCCGACGACGAGGTCGTGTTGGCCTACGCCATGACCGGTGGCTTCCGGATCGGCGACACCGTCGTCGACGAGGGCGTGCTGGCGGTGATCGATGGCGCGGAGCTGACGCTGACCGGCGTCGCCGAACAATCCGAGATCATCGTGTTGACCGGCAAGCCGATCGGCGAACCGGTCGCCCGCTACGGCCCGTTCGTGATGAACACCGACGACGAGGTGCGGCAAGCGTTCATCGACTTCGATCACGGTCGCTTCGGCAGTCCGAGCGACTGACACACGGCTCCGTCGCCGGCCGCGCTCCCCTGCCAGACTGGCCCGATGGGAGACACGGTACGCGTCGGACTGGTGGGCACGAGCTGGTGGGCGGAGGCGATGTACCTGCCTGCGCTCGCCGACCATCCGATCGGACGGATCACGGCCATCTGCGGGCGCGACCTCGAGCGCACCCGCAGCGTGGCCGCGAGCTGGTCGATCCCCACGCGTTCGCCGACTGGTCGGCGATGCTGGCGAGCGGCGAGATCGACGCCGTCATCATCGCGACACCCAACGAGACACACTTCGAGATCACGATGGCCGCCCTCGATCGCGGGCTGCCCGTGCTGTGCGAGAAGCCACTCGGGATGGATGTTGCCGAGGCGCACAAGATGGCCGCGGCCGCTGTCGAGCGCGGGCGCGATCACGATGGTTCCCTTCACCTACCGGAACATGCCGACGAACCAGTACATCAAGCAGTTGATCGACGAGGGCTACGTCGGCAAGCCGTACCACCTCAGCATGCGCTACTTCGCCGGTTACGCCCGCGACGGTGCGTATGCATGGCGGTTCGACGAGGCCAAGGCCGGCTCCGGCATCCTCGGCGACCTCGGATCGCACTGGCTCGACATGGCGAGGTGGTTCCTCGGCGAGGTCACCGAAGTCAGCGCGCACCGCAACTTCTTCGTCGATCGCGAGTCGCGGCCGGACGGAAGCAGTTACACGCCCGTCGAAGACAGCGCGGTGATCTCGGCTCGATTCGAGTCCGGTGCCGCGGCGACCCTGCAGGTCAGCGCGGTCTGCTGGGAAGGGACGCCGTTCGGCCAGATCCACGAGCTCGATCTGCACGGCAGCGGCGGCACCCTGCACGCGCTGAACGACTGGAACGAAGTGCAGGAAGTGCGCGGAGTCCGCGCCGGCGAGCAAGGGCCGGCCAAGCCGTTGATCATTCCCGACTCGTCGTGGAGTGGTGCGCCGCGCGATCGCGTGCACGACACCTACCGGCACATCTTCCGTCGCACCGAGGCGATGACACGTCAGTGGGTCTCTGCGATCGCCGAAGGCCACACCGTCGAACCTGACTTCGCGACGGGGGCAAGGGTGCAGGAGCTCGTCGCGGCAGCGATCACCAGCGCGACGACCGACGGCTCGTGGCAGTCGGTGCCCGCGACCTGATCCTTACCGCTCGCTGAGGGCGTTGGTTGCCCGCCACGCGGCCTCGGCACGATCGAGCCGCTCGGTGGCCACGCCGCGCAATCGCACGGCTGCACCGGCGACCAACACGTTCATCAGCGCCAACGTTCCGACGTGGCTGTCGAACGGACCTGCACCGGCGGCCGTGACCACCAGTGTGCGTTGCGCGCATGCTGCGACTGGCGACAGAACGCTGTCGGCGATCGACACCGTCCACACGCCGGCTTGCGCCGCCGTGCGCGCCGCGTCGACGAGCCACCGGTCGTACCGTCGAAGGTCGATGGTGACGAGCACGTCGCTCTCCTCCATCAGGGCGACGGTCCGGCGAACAGCGACGTCGTTGCCCTCGACCATCGACACTCCGGCGCGCAATGCGTCGAGGTCGCCGACGAACTGCGCGGCGACACCCTTCGATGCGTCGCCCGACAGCACGAACACCCGGCGCGAGGGATCGGCGAGATGCTCGACCACGTCGGCCAGAGCACGCTTGGTCGAGCTCCCCCAGCGTCGTCTGCACGTTGCCGAGCTCGAGCTGCAGGTGCGTGTTGAGTGAATCGTGCACGGCCGGATCGCGGATGCGCTCGGCGGCCGGGCGAAGTTGATTGGCGAGGTCCTGCTGCACCGATGCCTGCAGCGCGCTGAACCCCTCGAACCCGAGCTTGGTCGCCAGCCGCACCACGGTCGCCGCCCCGGAGCCCGAGCCCTCGGCGAGATCAGCCACCGTGCCGAATGCCACGAGCTGCGGATTCGCCAGCACCACCTCGGCGACGCGCCGCTCAGCGGTCGTCAGACTGGTGCTAGTTCGGCCGATGCGATCCGCCACTTCCACGGCCGCTGAGCATAGTGGCTGCCGGTTGCTGACTAGTTTGTTCCCGATATCATTCTGAATGGAATATTTACTTCCACTATCGTCATCGTGACCCAGAACGGACGGCAATGAGCACCCTGACACATCACGCAGAACCGATCGCCATCACGGCCCCGGCCGTGGCAATCGTCGCAGGTCCCGACCTATTCCGGACGGCATCGACTGCTTCGTGCGGGCGGCAGGTCATGCGGCTCGATCGCTGCCGGCGGTCGTGCACGACGCGCTGGTCGATTTCGCCGACAGTGCACACCAGTCGGGCGCGCTGCTGCTTCGTGGACTGCCGGTCGGCGAGCTGCCGCCGACTCCCCCGACGCCGACCACGCCGGCCGACAAGGACTCGGTCAGCGAGTTCACGCTGCTGACCGTCGCTCGCCGGCTGGGCCAGCCCGTCGGCTACGAGCCGGAGCATGGTGGCGACCTCGTGCAGAACATCGTGCCGACCGAGGCGGCGCTCGACCGACAGGTGTCGACGTCGTCGAACGTGCAATTGATGTTCCACACCGAGGCGGCGTTCCATCCGCATCGCCCGCGCTACCTGCTGCTGCTGTGCCTTCGTGGCGACCCGGCGGCGCACACGACGTTGTCGTCGATCCACGAGGTGCTGCCGCAACTGCCGTCCGACATCGTCGACGTGCTGTTCCAGCCGCGGTTCCGCACTGCTGTCGACGAGAGCTACCTCGACGGGCGCTGCAACGTGCTCGGCGCGCCGATGGCGGTGCTCAGCGGCGATCGACGTCCGGCCGACGATGGTGTTCGATGCCGACCTGATGGTCGGCATCGACGAGCAGGCAGAACGAGGCGATCCGCGTGCTCGGCGAAGCCACGTCCGCATGTCACACGTCGGTCGCGCTCGAAGCCGGCGACCTGCTGGTCGTCGACAACACCGTCGCCGTCCACGGCCGGACCCCGTTCACGGCACGCTTCGACGGCACCGACCGCTGGCTGCAGCGCAGCTTCGTGGTCAGCGATCTGGCGCCCAGCGCCGCCGATCGGCGCGGCCGGGTCATCACCACGCACTTCGGCGTCTGACCGCAGCCGTACCAGAATGGCGGTCGTGACCACCGACCTCGCCCAACGCACTCGCCACGATGCCGCCTGCTCCGCAGCGAGCGTTCGCCAGCGACAACGCGGCCGGAGCCCATCCGGCGGTGATCGACGCGATCGTTGCCGCCAACGTGGGCCACGCGGTGGCGTACGGCACGCGATCGCTGGACGGCGCGAGGTGCAGGGTCGATTCCGCGACATGTTCGGGCCGGCGACCGAGGCGTTCCTGGTGTGGAACGGAACCGGCGCCAACGTCATGGCGCTGGCCACGATGGTGCGCCCCGCCGACTTCGTGCTGTGCACGCGAGTGGGCGCACATCGCAGTCGACGAGACCGGCGCGCCCGAGCGGGCCCTCGGCGCCAAGATCCTGACAGCGCCGGCGCCCGAGGCGAAGCTGCACCCGGACCAGATCGACGCGTTGGCCCGCTATCAAGGCGACATGCACCACGCCCAGCCCGGCGTCGTGTCGATCACCCAGAGCACCGAGCTCGGCACCGTGTACACCCCCGACGAGGTCGCCGCGATCTGCGACTCCGCGCACCGTCTCGGCATGGTCGTGCACATGGACGGGGCCCGGCTCGCGAACGCGACCGCGGCCCTCGGCGGCACGGTCGCGGCGATGCGTTCGTTCACGGTCGACGCCGGTGTCGACGTGCTGTCGTTCGGCGGCACCAAGGCCGGGCTGGCCGGCGGAGAGGCGGTCGTCTTCCTCAACCCGACGCTCGCCCAGCGCGCCAAGTACGTCCGCAAGCAGGTCAATCAACTGCCGTCGAAGATGCGCTTCGTCGCCGCCCAGTTCCAGGCCCTGCTGGAGGACGACCGGTGGATCCACCTCGCCGAGCATTCCAACTCGATGTGCCAACACCTCTACCGACTGACAGCAGACATCCCCGCGGTGGTCCACGCAGGTGCGCCCGTCGTCAACAGCGTCTTTCCGACAATCCCGGCGGAGGCGATCGAGCCGCTGCAGGACTGGTCGTTCTTCTGGGACTGGGACATCGCCCGGTCGCAGGTCCGCTGGATGACCGCGTGGGACACCACCGCTCGAGGACGTCGAGCAGTTCGCCGCCGGATTGCGACACCTGCTGGGGTGATCAGCAAACGTTTGCGAAAATTCCTTGCAATCTACAATTGACTCCTCGTCGGCGCCGACTTAGTCTGGGGGCGCTGGCCGATTTGGGTGCCCCGGGGGGCGGCGCAGCACGAAATTGGCAGCAGGCAATCAGTCGCACGAGGGGGTTCATATGGCCGCGGTGGAGATCTTCTTCCATCGAGTGCTCACAGACGATCGCTGGATGAACCAGGCAGCGTGCAAGGGGCTCACGCACCTGTTCTTTCCACCTCCCGCCGAACGGCCGCAGGCCAGGGATCGGCGTGAGGCGGCAGCCAAGTCGGTGTGTTCCAGTTGCATCGTGCACAGCGCGTGCCAGGAGTACGCGAGGACGAATCACGAGTACGGGTTCTGGGGTGGCGAGAGCGAGGACGAACGGCATTCGGCCGGTTACCGCCTCATCGCGCCGATTGGCGTACGAGCCCGCAACGTCGGCTGACAGACCGCCTACGATCGCCGCATGAGCGGCGCCACGTCACATCGCCAGGCCGTTGACGCGGCATGGGCGGAGTACGGCGACCGGCGCGCCATCGTCGGCGCGGATGAGGTCAGCGCCAACGTCTCGACCAACCGCGTCTACCGGCTGCATCTCGACGACGGCTCCACGGTCGTCAGCAAGGTCTCGTCGTACGGTTCGTACTTCCTGTTCGTCGAAGATCACGAACAGCTCAATCGCTGCGCCCGGCAGCTGGACGCCACGAGGTTCAGCGGGATGCTGGCCGACATCTGGAGTCGTGACGGTCGCATCTTCACCTGGTACGACCAGCAGATGTGGGCCGTCTTCTACGACGACGTTCCACGCCGCGACTCGCTCCCTCGAGTTCTCGATGCCGACCAGATCGCCAACCTGGCGACCGAGATCGCCGAGTTCCACCTGGCGTGCACCGACGATCGCGCCCTCTCTTCCGAGTGCCTCGAAGACGATCAAGAGCGACGCGATCCATCTGCTCGATCTGCTCGAGAGCCCGTTCGCCCGCGCAACTTCGACCTGCCTCCCGAGGCGATCGCTGTGCTGTGGAAGCACACACACCGCTTCCTCGAGCGACTCGTCGAGGTCGGCTACGACGAGTGGCCGAAGATCCCGATCCTGATCGACTGGAACCTCGGCAACTTCTCCGTCGACACCGGCGCCCGACGGACGGTTCCGCCTCTACAGCAGATGGGACTACGACTGGTTTCGCATCGAGCCACGCTTGCTCGACTTCTACTTCCTGTCGCGTGTCTCCAGCAGCACCGGCGATCGCACGCGGTTCACCTACGGACCGCACACGTTGGTCGAGCCGTCGTTCCTCGCGTTCCTCGCGGCGTATCGAAGTGTCTTCCCGATGATCGAACGAGGAAGTTGCGTTCCTGCCCGAGGTCTACCGATTCTTCATCCTCAACTACGTCGTGCGCGAAGGTGCCCGATTCTTCCGCCGCGACCTGTGCACGCAGTTCCGCCGCGATGCCGTTCGCAGCTACCTCCCCGCGCTCGACGTGCTCGACGTATCGCCACTGTTGAAGGCCTAGGCCGGCGCGGTCAGTGTGATCGCGGCCCAACCGTCGAGGGTCGCACGGGCTGTCCGACGCATCGGGAGCAAGCGCTGCCTCGACGTGGTCGTGTCGATCGGCCAGCAATCCGCTGATGATCAGCACCCCGACGGCGCGACGACGCGGCGGAGGTCGTCGGCGAGATCGATCAAGGTTGGCGCGAGGATGTTGGCGACCACGACATCGAAGGCCCCGTCGACCTCCGCCAGCGGCGTCGTCGAGACGTCGATGCGATCAGCAACACCGTTCGCCGATGCGTTGGCACGCGTGGTCGGAACCGACGCCGGCGAGATGTCGATCGCGGTTGCGTGCGACGCTCCCAACACGCACGCTCCGACGGCGAGCACACCGGAACCGCATCCCACATCCAGCACGGTTGCCCCGTCGTGCAGGGCCGCTCGCAGTGCACGCATGCGACAGCATCGTCGTCGGGTGGTCACCGAGCCCGAACGTCGACACCCGGTTCGATGCGCAGGACGGTGACGCCGGGGGCGAAATCGGCAGCCACCCACGCCGGGCAGATCACCAGATCGTCGTCGATCAGACGTCGGCTGTGCGTGCACGCGCCAGGTGTCGGCGACCGTTTCGTCGACCTCGACGATTCGCCACGGCCACCGGCGAGCGCAGCTCGGCAGCATGCGGCGTGATCGCGACCACATCGTCGCCGAGCGAGGTCCACAGTTCGATTCCGCCATCGACCGAGCGCTCCTCGATAGCAACAACACCGAGTGACCACAGCACGTCGGAGATGACCTCGACGTCGTCGGCAGTCGTCGAGACGACGAGAGCGAGCACTAGTCGAGGCGTCGCAAGGCCGCACGGAATCGTGCAGCACGCTCGATGTAGCGAAGCGACACCGTGCTCGATGTCGTCGCGCCGCGCCCGGCCTTCTTTGATCGTCGCGGGGGTGCCGACGGCGAGCGCGCCCGACGGGCACGATCATGTCGTTCAACACGACCGCGTTCGCAGCAACGATCGCTCCGCTGTGGACAACGACTCGATGCAGCACGATCGACCCGACCCCGATGAGGCACCACGGCTCGATCGTGCACCCTTCGAGGTGCACCAGGTGCCCGATCACGCAGTCGTCGCCGATCGATCGTGTGGTCCTCCTCGGTGGTGTGCACGACACAGCCGTCCTGCACGCTGGTGCGTTCACCGATGCGGATCTCGCCGTCGTCGCCACGCAGCACCGCGCCGGGCCAGATCGAGCTGTTGGCGCCGATCGTGACAGACCCGATCACCACCGCATCCGGATGCACGTACGCGTCGGGGTGGATGGATGGAACCTGGTCACCGAGGGCGTAGACGGGCACGATCCGAAACCGTAGTGAGCGAAGTGTTCGTGCCGACAACTGCGGTTAACGGTGGAGCGAAGCCACTCTCACCAGATACCGTTGCGGACCTATGTCCCGAAGGATCGAAATCGAGCTCACCAGCGCGCGCCAGGACGGCACGTGGACATGGCGAGCTGCCGGCGCACGCGAGCCCAAAGGTGTACTCGATGGTTCGCTGCTGCCTGCCGGTTCGAAGATCGGTTCGGTGCTGAAGGCCGACGCCGAAGTCGAACTCGACGGCATGACGATCCTGTCGGTCACGACGACCAAGGAGAAGGCCGAGAAGTCGGGCCTGCTCGATCTCATCCCCAGCGACAAGCCGTTCGAAGGCGTCACCCAGCAGCTCGCCAAGCGCGACCGCAGCGACCGACCGCCACGCCGCGACGGTGCTGGCGGCGACCGCGAACCGCGCCGCGACAACGACCGGCCACCGCGCCGCGATGGTGCATCGACACGTACCGATCGTCCCGCCGGCGATCGCCCAGGCGGCGACCGTCCAGGTGGCAGCACTCGCCCCGATCGTGGGCCGCGCCCGAGCGTCGCAGCCGCCCCAGCTTCACCGCACCGCCCGAACTGCCGCAGCGACCGAAGCCGAAGCGCCTCAAGCCCGGCCGGGCCCACCGCAACGCGGTGCTCGCCGATCTGCCCGAGGAGCAGCGTCCTGTCGCCGAGCGCGCCTTGCAAGGCGGCCTCCCAGCAGTCCGACAGGCCGTCAACGAGCAGAACATCCGCCTGAAGGCCGAGGGCAAGCCCGAGGTCCCGGCCGGTGGATTGCTGTCGATGGCCGAAGGTCTGCTGCCGCGACTGCGCGTCGCCGAATGGCTGGACCGCGCCGACGCAGCCATGGCCGACATCGACGACCTCGACTTGCGCGACCTGCGCAGTGTCGTGGCCGCCGGCGAAGATCCGATGGTCGCTCGCGACGAATCGACCCGCGCCGTCGCCACCGAGCTGAAGGCCGCCCTGGTCACCAAGCAGGAGAGCGAACTGGCGCCTGTGGTTCGAAGACATCGATGCGGCCATCGGCGTCGGTCGTGTCATCCGGGCCCTCAAGCTCTCGTCGCAGCCACCGAAGGCCGGCGTTCGCTTCCCGTCCGAACTGGCCATCAAGTTGGCGACCGCGACCACCGCGAACCTCACTGCTGACGCACTGCCCGACCGTTGGGTTGCCGTCCTCGAGGCTGCCGCGTTCTCGCCGGTGCGGACCCACGTGCTGCCGACCGCCAAGCCCACACATGTCAGCGACGAGTTGCTGGCGACCGTCAAGCGAGTCGGTCCGCTGCTCCCGCAGATCGCCGCACTGTTCGAGATCGAAGTCAGCGAGCGCGCCAGCGCACCCAAGCCCCTTCGCCCGACCCGTCCGGTCGCCGCCAAGAAGCCGGCACGACCCCCCGCTCCCCCCAAGCCCGCCAAGCCGGCCAAGCCTGCTGCTGCTGCCGCCGAAAGCCCTGCTCCTGAGGCCCCGGTTGCCGAAACCTCCGACGCTCCGGTCGCCGACGAAAGCCCTGCTCCTGAGGCGGGCACCGTCGAGCCTGCGGAAACCTCCACCCTCGAGACCCCGGCCGCCGACGCTGCTGACGCCACCTCCACCGCCGATGCCCCGGCCGCCGACGAGACCCCTGCTCGCGAAGCGTCACCCGCTCTCGAGTCTGCGGAAACCGCGGCCACTCCGATCGCCGACGAAAGCCCTGCTCCAGAAACGGCAGCCTCGGCCGACGAAGCCCCGACCGCCGATGAGACCCCTGCTCCGGAAGCGGCAGCCGCCGTCGACGAAGCACCAGCCGCCGAGGCCGAGGCTTCCTCCGAGTAGGCCTGTCGCGATTCGCACCGCCTGCGAGGGAAGTGCGTAACGGCAGAGCGGACAGGTCGCGTTTTGGGTACGCACTTCGGGTGACCTCACGTCGCGCTCGCAGCGTTTGACGGCTCCGGCCCCTATGCGGGGCCGCAACTCACAAACGCACTCGGGGTCGGGCGGTGGTGGGTTCGCTGGGGTGAAGACTCCGGCCGTACAGTCGGCGCCATGTCTGACGTCGTTCTGTACGAATCCCGTGGCCGCATCGGTCTCATCACGCTCAATCGTCCCGAGGCCCGCAACGCTGTCAATGGGGACGTCGCCAACGGGGTCGAAGCGGCGATCGATCAGCTCGAGGACGATCCCGATGTGTGGGTCGGGATCCTCACCGCCAACACCGAGGGCCAGGAGCGTCCGGTCTTCAGTGCAGGCGCAGATCTCAAGGCGATCACGTCGGGCAGGCCGCCGCGTTGAACACCAAGCGTGGCGGGTTCGCCGGGTTCGCCTACCGTGAACGTGAGAAGCCCGTGATCGTCGCTGTCGATGGACTGGCCACGGCCGGCGGATGCGAGATCGTGCTCTCGGCCGACCTGGTGGTGGCGACCACTCGATCGTCGTTCGGGCTCGCCGAGGTGAAGCGCAACCTCATCGCCGGCGCCGGCGGTCTGTTCCGCCTGCCTCGCGCAATCGGTCGCGCAGCTGCGATGGAAGTCATCCTCACGGGCGAGCCGTTGTCGGCGCAGCGTGCCTACGACCTCGGTCTGGTCAATCGGTTGGTCGAGCCCGGCCAGGCGCTGGAGGAGGCAACGAAGCTCGCTGAGCAGATCTGCGCGGCAGCACCCCTCGCTGTGCGGGCCAGTCGCAAGGTCGTGCTGGCCAGTGCCTACGAGGACGACGAGACGTTGAAGAAGATGACCAACGAAAGCTTCGCCGGGATCATGGCCTCGCAGGACACGACCGAAGGACTGACCGCGTTCATCGAGAAGCGGGCGCCGAACTGGCAGGCCAAGTAGCCGCTAGAGGCGTGTCGAGACGATGATCTTGCGAGCCGTGATCCCGGCTCGTTCGTAGAGGTTCTTCGTCTCACGATCGCCAGGCAAGGCAAAGCCTTCCAGCGCGCTGCACCCGTGCCGTTGGGCCTCCTGTCGCGCTGCGTCGAGCAGGCCGTCGCCGAAGCCCAACTCCCTCGCCTCCGGCTGTACGTACACCTGACGGACGAACGCGATGTCGCCAGTGACGGAGAGCTCGAGGTAGCCGACGACGAAGCCGTCGAGCTCGGCAACACCGATCCAGCGACCATGATCCTCGATGGCAGGGACCCAGTCCGCCACCGCCGGCTGTTCGGCCAACAATGCCGCACCCCCACGCTGGTCGATCAGGTGATGCCGCGCGGCAACTTCGAGTTCGCCGAGTTGAGCGGCGTCAGTGATCTCTGCACGCCGGATCACCTCGTTCATCTGAAGTCGATCGTCACCATCAACTGAACAGTGGGCATTCGTCGTCGCCGACCGGACAGATCGGTGCGCTGTTGCGCACGAGCAGGAAACAGCTCGGGCACAGCTGCTCGTCGGCACGCTTCGGCTGGAGGCGATCGCTCGACTCGCTGCGATCCTCCGGCTCGTCCTCTTCGTCCTCACCGCCTTCGTCGTCGGCGGCGACAAGCCGATCCTTCAGGATCGTGTCGAGATCTGCCTCGACGTCGTCGGGGGCGATGATGTCGTCGTCGTCGTCATCGTCCTCGGCCGTCACCGATTTGCGGACGGGGCCTTCAGTCTCGGCCTCCTCCTCGTCCTCGACGTCGACATCTGCATCGGCGTCGAACGGATCCTCGAACTCGTCGTCCTCTACGAGGGCCTCTTCGTCGAGGTCCTCGTCGGTCAGCTCAGCTGGCTCTTCTTCTTCCTCAGGCTCTTCTTCGAACTCGTCGTCAGCCCCAATTACCTCGTCATCATCAGCCATCTATCGGTCCTTCGTCGTCGTCGGTAACCCTGGGCGCGGGCGGGGATACTACGGCGGCTATCGCAGGACCCTGCCTCTCGCATCTGTGACAACGGTCACAAATGCCGATCGACGGCCTCAGGACTGGCCGCGACGGACCTCGGCACGGCGTTCGGCATCGAGCCGTTCGAGCTCCGGAGCCTCCATCGTCATGTGGTTCATCGCCTCGGCAATCGCCCGGTGCCCGGCCTGTTCGCCGATCAGACGGTGCATCTCCAGCGCGACCTGGCGATACGCGGGGTGGCCCTGCGGCGACGAGCGCAGCTCGAGCATGTGGATGGCCTCGCGGGCGTTGAACTGCATCGAGTAGCGCAGTCGATACGCCATCGACACGGCGTAGCTGGCCTGGTGCGGGAACTCGTCCTTCAACATGTCGTACAGCGCCGCGGAACGCGCCATCGCGTCGTCGAAGACCTCGGTCATGCCGGCCTCGTCGATCAGATCGGGGCGCACGTAGCCGTGATTCGGCGTCAGCGGCTGCCACTCGATCGTCAGCAGGCGGTGACGTTGCAGGTCGCGGAACGCGCCGTAGTCGCTGAGCACGTCGAAGCGGTAGTCGATGCGCTCGAACGCTCGCCCCGGCTTGTGCCGACGGTTCTCGCGCTCACCGACGTATGCGCGGATCAACGCAAGCCGCTCGTCGGGCCCGAGTGTGCGGACCCGGTCGAGCATCTGTGTCTCGGGAAGGTTCGTGTGCGAGTAGCAGATCGCCGCGAGCAGCTTGTCCTCGGCGTCGGGATCGAAGTCGACCAGGTGCACGGACGGCGCTTGTTCGACCGGGGTTCCGCCGAACAACGACTCGACGAGCTCGGCCGTTCGCTCGCGCGTCGTGGCGAGGTAGTTGGTCCAGCGGCCACCGCGATCGGGGATGTCGACCCGGCGCAGGAAGCTGGGGATCACCTTGCGCAGCTCGTGCAGCATCAGGTCGGCGTACTGACGCGCCTCGGGCAGCGGATGGGCGCGCATGCGCAGCAGCAGACCCTCGAAGGCCTGACCGGTGCCGTAGATGCCGACGTTGGACAGCGACGCGGCCGGCAGCACGCCGCGCACCGCATCGAGCGCCTTGGCCCGCGTCGCTTGGCGGAACACGAAGTCGCTGTCGGCCGGGTTGCGGTCGACGGTGGCACGGACGTGATCGGTGACCTTCGACAACAGCAGGCAGTACGCGTCGAACAGCCGGTCCATGTCGCCGACGTAGCGGGTGCCGAAGCGGCTCGAGAGCACCGCCGGATCGCGGTAGAAGCGGTAGCGACCGCCGAGGCGCGAGTCGTAGGCGATGTAGCGCGTGCTCTGCTCGAGGTAGCTCATCAGCCGGCCCCACTCGAGCACCTTGGTGAGGATGTTCGAGGCCTGTTCGCAGGCCAGGTGCACACCACCGAGCTGGGCCACCGAGTCGTCGCCGTACTCGAAGAACACCTTCTCGTACAGCTCCTCGGCACGCTCCAGACCGACGGTGGCATCGACGGAGTGATCGCCGGTGATGTCGAGATCGCCGACGAACTCGTCGAGGAACAGCCGACGCAGGCTCTTCGGGCTGCGGCTGTAGCGGGCGAAGAGGGCGCCCTTGACCACCTCGGGCAGGTTGACCAGGGCGAAGACCGGACCGTCGAGATTGGTGAAATAACGACGCAAGGATGTCGGCTTCGTCGGGTGTGAAGTCCTCGGGGACGTAGACCGTCACAAATGCAAATCCTACGGGTCGGGCGTCGCGACGGCAGCCGCATTGCGCGACCGGCTGACCTGCGCCTAGAGCACCTCGACGCCGAGGTCGGACGCTGGGCGAAGGCTGCCGTGCGTCGCTTCGCAGCAGGTCGGTCGGACGTCCACAGATCGACGACGGTCATGGCCATCGCCTTGGCGCCGTCGAGCACCGCCTGGTCGCCGTCCGGCGACCTGCCGCCCACTCGGCGAAGTCCGACGGTGTGGATCGCGACACCGTCGGCGGCGACCTTGATCATCGGATGGATCGACGGCACGAGGTAGCTGATGTTGCCCATGTCGGTGCGAGCCGACGACTCGCTCGACCGACGGCGGCCGGATCGACGCACGGTGCGGCCGACGCGGGCTGCGTTGTCGACGTACGACGGCGACCATCGGACCGTTGTCGATCATGTCGGCGTAGGTGTGGCCGTCCCACTCGATGATCCATGGTGCACGCACATGCAGTCGCCCCAGCCTCCAGCGCACGTCAGCACCCGCTGCTTCAGCGGCTGCAGCGACTCGATGGTGGGCGAGCGCACCATCCACTCCATCGCCGTCTCGGCCGGCACGATGTTGGCCTTGTCGCCGCCCTTGGTGAAGATGCCGTGGATCCGCTCGTTGGGCAGGATGTGCTGGCGCAGGGCGGCGACGTTCATGTAGCCGAGCACGGCTGCGTCGAGCGCGTTGCGACCCTCCCACGGTGCGGCGGCGGCGTGCGCCGCCTTGCCCGTGATACTGGACGTCGAGCTCCTGCGACGGCGATCGTGTCCATCGAGATCAGGTCGGCGTCGGCCGGGTGCACCATCATCGCCGCGTCGACTCTCGTCGAACGCGCCGCGCCGGGCCATCTCGATCTTGCCGCCGCCGCCCTCCTCGGCCGGCGTGCCCATGATGCGCAGGCGGCCGCCGGCGTCGTCGGCCACCGCGGCCGCCGCGAGCCCGGCGCCGAGGCCGGCGGTGGCGATGACGTTGTGCCCGCAGGCGTGGCCGATGCCCGGCAGCGCGTCGTACTCGCAGAGCACGGCGACGTTGAAGCCGCTGTCGCCGACCGCGGCCTCGAACGCCGTGTCGACGCCGTAGGCGTGCGGCGTCGTGTCGAGGCCGGCCGATCGCAAGCTGGTCGATCAGCAGATCGTGGGCGAAGTGCTCCTCGAAGTTGAGCTCGGGATGCGCGTGGATCTCGTGGCTGGCGTCGATCAGCAACGATCGGCGAGTCGATCGACCTCGGCGCACACACGGCGGCCTTCAGCGCTTCGACGTCGCATCGGTCAACGTCGGTCCTCCGTGCGTGCAGCACGATCTTGCCGAGCTGCTCGCCCTGCTCGAGGCGGGCCAACGCGTCCTCGTAGTCCGCCAGCGGGAACGACTGGTCGACGGTGACCGGCGAGGCCTGCTCGACCAGCGTCGTCACCTCGGCGAACTCCTGGTAGCTGCCCATCGTCGAGCCGATGATCTCGAACTGCTTGAAGAACAGCCGCGGCAGCGTTGAGCTCGACCTTCGGCCCGACGTGCCGCCGCACACGACCAGCCGGCCGCCGGGCTTCAGCGACCGCACCGACTGCTCCCACGTCGCCGGGCCGACGCTCTCGACCACGACGTCGGCCTGCACCGACCACTTCGGCGCGGCGCGAGTCGTGGGCCGCGGCGGCGCCCATCTCCAGCGCCTGCGCCCGCTTGGCCTCGCTGCGGCTGGTGACCACGACCCGGGCGCCCATGTGCGTGCCCAATGCCAACGCCGCGCACGACACGCCCGACGCCGATGCCGACGACGAGCAACGTGTCGCCCGGCCTGCAGGCGCGCTCGACGCAGCATCCGGTACGCGGTGAGGTAGGCCAGCGGGATAGGCGGCGCACTCCTCCCAGCGTGCGGCCGCCGGCGGTGCGACGACGTTGCGCTCGGGCGCGATCGGCGTACGTCGGCGTGGCCGCCCCAGCAGTGCTCGCCGTAGATCATGAAGCCGGGCCCATCGGGCTGTCGTTGCCCCAGCGCCACGATGTCGTCGACCGGCGACACGCCCGGGTTGACGACCACCTCGTCGCCGACGGCGACCGTGCGTGACGGCGGAGCCGACGGCCGTCGACGACGCCCGGCGACGTCGCAGCCGGGCACGTGCGGCAGCGGCGGCTTCGGGCAGCCCCGGGTGACCCACAGGTCCATGTGGTTCAGCGCGCTGGCGACGACCGGATGCGCGACGTCGTCCGCGGCCGAGCTCCGGCAGGTCGATCGTCGCCCCAGCGGTAGGCGCCGGGAGATTCGTCGAGGATCCATGCTTCCATGGCTTCGACCATACTCGGGGCGTGGCCGACTGCCACTCCCGACTGCTCAGACGTAGACGATGAAGGCGTCGGGCTCGCACATCGACCCGTATGCGGCGGGCAGAGCCGCATCGCACGCCGTCGAGCCAGACGACCATCGGCGTGATCGAACGCCAGGTCGATGTCGCGAACCGACTTCGACGACGCGATGCCGGATGAGGCAGGTGCGTGCCGGTACGCAGCTCGTCGACGAGCCTGCAGCCGTTCGCGCAACCGCATCGACGGGTCGACGCGCGACGACGTCGACGCTTGCCGTCGTTCGGATGCCCCCGCGGCGCGACGTCGTACTGACCGAAGAACTGAGCGTTCATCGCCATCACGATCTCGCCGCGCCACCACGACCGGCGCACCACGACGTGGGCGACGACCCAGTTGGTGCGGCGTCGTCGAGCGTCGACCGCATCGACGTCGACGGTCACCTTTGCCGAGCGACGGCTGGGCGGCGGTCGCCGCCTCCGCAACGTGCGCGCCAGATCGCCGCCGGCGACACCGAGATCACGAATCGGCTGGTCGCCGCGTGCGATGCCAGATCGACCCAGTCGCGCAGCTCGCGATCGGTGGAGACAACCCGACGATCGGTCGGGCACACCGCCGGCTCGCCCCACGGCTCACCCTTGCGAACTGTCATCGCGTCTTCGTCGACGGACACAGCATCGGCACTGCATCGGCTGCCGGTTCCGGTCCGTCGACCGTCTCGACAGCGCTCGACGCGGCGACCACGCCCCGGAACAGCTGGTCGGCGGCCTGGTCGGCCGCCCGTCGCGTGTTGCGCTCGGGGGCGACCACGGCGAGCTGACGCAGCACGTCGATCAGCTGCTTCATCGTGCGGACGAAGTCGCCGCCCGACAGCTCCTCCTCCTCGACCACCTCGGCGAAGCCCTCGCCCGCCGCCCACGCGAACGCGATGGCGACGAACGTCGGGTCGGGCGGCCGGTGCACCGACAGGCCGGCCTCCTCCTCGATCTCCTCGCAGCTCGTCGCTGATCGCCGCGATCCGCTGCCACCGCTTGCGCACGATGGGCGACGGGAACCACGGCGTGCGGCGGCGCCTCGGGGCTGCGGTGCTCGTACACGAAGACCGACACGAGGCCGGCCAGCGCCGCCGGGTCGAGGTCGTCGAGCAGGCCCTGCCGCATGCATCTCGACGATCGAGCAGATCGCACTCGTGGAACGTGCGAGCGAGGATCTTGCCGGCGTCGGTCAGCGTCCACCCGTCGACGTAGCCCCAGTTCTCGAGGATCACGAAGCACACGGTCGAAGTCGCGGGCGACCGACTGGCTGCGAGTCCTGCACCCGAGTGCGCAGCTCCTCGACCTCGCGGGCGACGCGTTCGGCCTGCGCGGCCGCCTTCAGGCGCTCGTCGAGCTCCGGATCGTCCTCCACCGGATGCGGCAAGTTGGCGCTCGACGCTCCACGGCGCGACGCTCCTTGCCGGGAGTGCGGCGAGAGCGTCGCCGTCTCGAGGCGATGCACGACCTCCTTCTGGAAATCGTGACGGTTCGGCGCGTAGTCGGTCGGGCAGTTGGATCTTGCCGATCGCACGCGGCGGCTCGGCGAAGTCGAGGGCAGACAGCATCACCAGATCACGGCGCGAGGTCAGCCCGGTGACCCGCATTCCACCCTTGCGGTGCGCGCTCGACGAGCACGGCGACCCGCCCGGCGTACCGCGCCTTCTCGGCGTAGATCACGTCGCCGGGTCGCAGCTTCATCAGCGCGAGCGTCACCAGATCGTCGCGGCCGACGGCCCCACCCGCGGCCGGTGACTGCGGCTCGCCCTTCATCTCGCGCGGTACTCGTCGATGTCGCCGTACGGGCTCTGGGCTCGCTGCAGCAGGTCGGCCAGATGTGTCTGGCGACGATCGAGCCTGGCCTCGATGCGCACCACGTCGCCGTCGGCCTGGTACTGGGCGAACGACAGGTTGAGCAGGTGGTGGGCGCGCTCGCTGGTGTACGAGCGCACGAGGTTCGCGGCCATGTTGTAGGTCGGACGGAACGCCGAGTTGAGGTGGAACGTACGACTGCTGGCCAACGCGGCAACCTGATCGAACGGCACGAACGGGCTCCACAACACGATCGCCTACCCGAGGTCGTCGATGCCGCGCCGTCCGGCGCGACCGGTCAGCTGCGTGTACTCCCCCGGCGTCAGGAACGCGTGGTGGTCGCCGGTGAACTTCGTCAGCTTCTCGATCACCACCGTCTTGGCCGGCATGTTGATGCCGACCGCCAGGGTCTCGGTGGCGAACACCACCTTCACCAGGCCCTCCGACGAAGCAGGCCTCGACCACTTCCTTGAACGGCGGCACCATGCCGGCGTGGTGGGCGGCGACTCCTGCCTCGAGCTGAGCGAGGAACGTGCTGTAGCCGAGCACGGCGAGGTCGGCTGGATCGATCGCGCCCAGCCGGGCGTCGACGATCTCGCGGATGCGATCGCGCTCGGCGCCACTGGTCAGCCTGGTGCCGGCTGCCATCACCGACTTGGCGGCCTCGTCGCACTGGTTGCGACTGAAGATGAAGTGGATCGCCGGCAGCATGCGGTGCTGTTCGAGCAGGTCGACGACCTCGAGGCGCGATGGCGTGAACAGCCGTCGTCGCGCCTGCGTCGCGCCACGCCGCGGCCTGCTCGCCCTTGGCACTGCGCGCCGCCTCTTCGTCGAGGCGGGCGGCGTCGCCGTTCATCCGACCGTTCACCAACGTCGGCAGGAGGTGCATGCGGTCGTGTGTCTTGTCGCCGATCAGGTAGAGGTTGTCGAGCTTCACCGGTCGGCGGTCCTCGACGATCGCCGTCGTCGGGCCGCGGACGGTCGAGATCCACTCGGCCAGCTCGGCTGCGTTGCTGACTGTGGCAGACAGGCACACCAGCCGCACACGAGTCGGGAGGTGGATGATCACTTCCTCCCACACCGGCCCGCGGTACGTGTCCTGCAGGAAGTGCACCTCGTCGAGCACGACGACCGACGAGTTGATCCAATGCCGAGCTGCGCGCGTAGATCATGTTGCGCAGGACCTCGGTCGTCATGACGACAACCGGCGCGTCGCCGTTGATCGCGTTGTCGCCGGTGAGCAGCCCGACGTTCTGCGGGCCGAGCCGCGCCACGAGATCGTGGTACTTCTGGTTCGACAGTGCCTTGATCGGTGCGGTGTAGAACGCCCGATTGCCTTCGGAGATCGCGACATCGATGGCGTACTCGGCGACCACCGTCTTGCCACTGCCCGTCGGCGCGGCAACGAGCACCGATTGCCCGTCGTCGAGAGCGTCGAGCGCGCGTAGTTGGAAACCGTCCAGCGGAAAGCCGTAGTGGGCGATCAACTCAGCCCGGCGTGCGTGCACGGCCCAATCGTGTCAGTCGGCGGCCGCCTCGGCGGCGCGCTTGCGTTTCTGGATGACCAGACCGATCACGATCGACAACATGTAGAACACCGACATCGGCAATGCGAGTGCGAGCATCGAGTACGGGTCGCCGCTGGGTGTGATGACCGCGGCGATCACGAAGATCGCCATGATCGCGTAGCGCCAACCCTTCAGCAGGATCTGCGGCGTCAGCACGCCGACGAGTTGCAAGAACACCAGCAGCACCGGGAACTCGAACGCGATGCCGAAAGCAGCCACCATCAACCCGACGAGGCTGATGTACTTGCTGATCTGGAAGTTGGCCTCGACGCCTGGGCCGGCCCACGCGATCAGGAATTCGAGGGCCTTGTCGAGGGTCCAATAGGCGACATACGCACCGAGCGCGAACAGGCCGACCGAGCTGAGCACGAACGGGATCGCGTACTGCTTCTCCTGCTTGTGCATGGCCGGCACGATGAACCGCCAGATCTGCCACATGATGACCGGCAGGGCCAAGATGATGCCGCCGTACGTCGAGATCGACAGGCGGGTCGTGAAGCCCTCGAGCGGGCTGAGGTACTGGAGGTCGGCGACGCAGAACTCGGGGCCTCGGCGGGCGCACAGATCGACGTACGGCTGGGTCAGGAACCGCAGCACCGGCCCGTACGACGGCCATCACGATCGTGATGCCGAGAACCATGGCCAGCAGCGCCCTGATGATGCGGGTGCGCAGTTCGGCGAGGTGCTCGGTGAGCGTCATCCGATCCTCCGGAGACGCCACCTTGGCTCGCTTCTCTCGTTTCAACGACAGCTTCATTCGGAAGCGGTCTCCTCGACAGCCGGGACGACCTTCGGCTGCGGGGCTGCGGAGTGGAAGGTCGGTCCGGGCGGACGCACCAGCGGCGGCTCATTTCCTGCTGCTGCCGTCTCCGGCGTCGGCGCATCGGTCGCTGCCACCTCGGCGCCGCTGCCGAGTCCGGTACTGCAGTCTCCTCATCAACCGTCGTCTTGTTCAACGGCTCGGTCGCCGGCTCCGGCCGTTCGGCCTTCATCGGCTCGTCGACCACAGGCTTCGCGGCAGCGGACGCCGCAGCTTCGGCCGCAGCGATCGCGTCGGCGTCGTCCTGGTCGATGTCGCCATCGCCGTCGAAGTCGAAGTTGACAGCCTTCTTGAACGCATCGGCGGTCTCGCGCATCTCACGCATCGGCTCGTCGAGGGCGGATTTCAGCTCGCTCTGGAAGCCCGACGACATCTTCTTGAACTCGGCGTAGCCCTTGCCGAATCGCCGAACGGCGTCGGGAAGCTTCTCCGGGCCGAGGATGATCAGGGCGAGCAGCAACAGAAATACCATTTCGCTGCCGCTGAGATTGAACATCGACGGGCAGTCTAGGAGGGTGGACCTGCGTTGCGAACCGCACCGTGGCATCATTCAACGGTGCAGCAGCGCCTCCCATCGCTCCTCGACGAGCCGATCGCCTTCGGACATCGCGGGGCCCGGGCCCACGCCCCCGAGAACACCCTGGCTGGATTCGAGCTGGCCCTCAAGCTGGGCGCCAACGGCCTGGAGAGCGACGTCTGGATCACGGCCGACGGCATCCCCGTGCTCGACCACGACGGGATCGTCAGACGGTCCCTCGGTCGAAATCGGGCGATCGGCGAGATGCAACGCTTGTCGCTGCCCAGCCACATACCCTCGCTCGCCGAACTGATCGAGCGTTGCGGAAGCGACTACCACCTGTCGCTCGACCTGAAGGATGCGGATAGCGGGCAGATCGTGATCGACGTCGTCACCGAGGTCGCGCCGGCCATGCTCGAACGAATCTGGCTGTGCGCGCCACAGTGGGAAGCCCTGCTGCCCCTGCGAGGCCAAGGCGCGCAGGCTCGTCGACTCGACCAGGCTGTCACGCATGAAAGAGGGCCCCGAGCGTCGCGCCGCGACCCTTCGCGAGCAGGGCATCGATGCCGTCAACCTCCACCACTCCGATTGGAACGGAGGCATGGTCGCCTTGTTCCATCGATTCGAACGCGTCACGTTCGGGTGGGACATGCAGGATCTCCACATCCTCCACGCGGCCTATCGCATGGGCCTCGATGGCGTCTACAGCGACTGGGTCGACCGGATGATCGAGGTCTATCAAGCCGAGATCGGCCTCCCACCGAGCCTGCGGAAGAGCTAGAGCCAGCTCCAGTCGGCGGACGGCCAGACCACCACGAACGCGCGTCCGATGAGGTGGTCGTACGGGATCTGGCCGATCGCCAGCGCCCGGCTGTCGAGGGACGCGGCACGGTTGTCGCCCATCACGAAGACGTGTCCGGGCTCGATCTCGAGGGGTGCCTGAGACTCGCCGCAGTTGTCCTGTTCGACGACCTCCGGATCGAGGTACGGCTCCGGAACCTTGTGGCCGTCGATGAGCAGCTGGCAGTTCCGATACTCGATGGTCTCGCCGGGCAGGGCGATGACGCGCTTGATGAGGTCGCGCTCCTCGACGCTCTCGTCGATGTCTTTCAGGACGACGACATCGCCATGGCGCGGATCGTGGAGGTCGTAGCTGAGCTTGTTGACGATGACTCGGTCGCCAGAGTGCAGCGTGCCCAACATCGACTCGCCATCGACCGCGAACTGTTGGATGACGAAGGTTCGCAACAGGAACGCTGCGGCCAGCGCGGCGACCGCGAGCACCACCCAGTCGGCGCCGTAGCGCCGACGTCGAGGCCGGGGTGTGGGAACCGTCGGAGCGATCTCCTCGCCGGTCGGATCGATGGGATCCGTGAGGTCTGCGGACTCGGTTGACGGGGTCTCCGGAACTGCCTCCAGACCGAACTGGTCAACAGCCTGCGCCCACCAATCATCCTCCGTCATCGACGACCTGGTGCCGCGTTACAACCACTGCCAGTCGGCGAAGGGCCACATCACCACGAACGCGCGCCCGATGAGGTTGCTGTAGGAGATCTGCCCGACACTGCTGTCACGACTGTCGAGCGATCCGCCACGGTTGTCGCCCATCACGAAGACGTGGTTGGGCTCGACCTTGACAGCCGGCTGGTCGGCGCCGCAATGATTCGGCGACACGACGAGCGGGTCGAGATACGGCTCTTTGACCAGCGTGTTGTTGATGAACAGCTGGCATTCGCGGTACTCGATGGTCTCGCCAGGCAGCCCGACGACCCGCTTGATCAGGTCGCGCTCCTGCGAGTTGGTCTCGATTCGCTTCAGCACGACGACATCGCCACGGCGCGGATCGTGCAGCCGGTAGCTGAGCTTGTTGACGAGCACGCGGTCGCTCGGGTGCAGGGTGTTGAGCATCGACGTGCCCTCCACAGCGAACTGCTGCAGCACGTAGGCGCGGACCAACAAGGCCGAACTGATGGCGACGACGACGACGATGATCCACTCGGCCAGGCCCGACCGCTTGTGCTTGGAGGCGTCCTCGCGACCGGTGAGAGAATCGGGGTCTGCAGCGTCGTCGTACTCATCTTCAACGGACATACCCTGACCCGATTCTGGCTCGACGACGATCGCCCGTGGGTCATCAGTGGACATCGATTCCACGCTAGCGGCCCATCGGCCCAATCAACCGGCAGCTCACAACGATGCGATCAGCTTCTCGACTCGTTCGTCGCGACTCTTGAACGGGTCCTTGCAGAGCACCGTGCGCTGCGCCTGATCATTCAGCTTCAGATGCACCCAGTCGACCGTGTAGTCGCGCTTGCGTTCCTTGGCCCGCTTGATGAACTCGCCACGCAGTCGGGCACGCGTCGTCTGCGGTGGGATGTCGACTGCGGCGTCGATGTCGGCGTCGACGCACATCCGCTCGATCATGCCGCGATCCTGCAGCTTGTAGAACGGGCTGCGTTCGCGGGAGATGTCGTGGTACTGCAGGTCGAGCAACTGCACCCTCGCGTGACCGAGCGGTAGGTCGTGACGGGTGCGGAAGGCGTCGAGCAGCCGGTACTTGATGACCCAGTCGACCTCTCGATCGAGCTTCAACGGATCGTTCTCGATGGTGTTGATGCAGTGCTCCCACATTTCCAACGCCCGCTGTTCGAGCGGCGGGAACCCCTTGGTGTCTGCATATCGCAGCGCACGGTCGAGGTACTCGCGTTGGATGTCGAGTGCGCTGACTTCGCGACCGTTGGCGAGTCGAACCTTGCGCCGGCATGTCATGTCGTGACTGATGTCGCGGATCGCCCTGATGGGGTTTTCGAGAGTCATGTCACGCAGCACCACGGACGGGTCCTCGACCATGCGCAGCATGCACGCCGCCGACCCGACCTTGACGAACGTCGTGTACTCGCTCATGTTGGAGTCGCCGACGATGACGTGCAGCCGGCGATAACGCTCTGCGTCCGCGTGCGGTTCGTCGCGCGTGTTGATGATCGGCCGGCTACGGGTCGTGGCCGAACTGACACCTTCCCAGATGTGCTCGGCGCGCTGAGAGATCGAGTACATCGGCCCGCGAGCCGTCTGCAACACCTTGCCGGAACCGGTGAAGATCTGACGGCTGACGAGGAACGGGATCAACACCTCGGCGTAGTGACCGAGGTCGTCGGCGCGTCGCGTGGAGTAGTTCTCGTGACACCCGTAGCTGTTGCCGGCTGAATCGGTGTTGTTCTTGAACAGGTAGATCGTGCCGCGGATGCCCTCTTCGCGCAGTCGCTGCTCGGCAGAGACCAGGAGGCTTTCGAGGATCCGCTCGCCGGCCTTGTCGTGCACGACGAGGTCGTACAGCGAGTCGCACTCTGGCGTCGCGTACTCGGGGTGTGACCCGACATCGAGGTACAGCCGCGCGCCGTTCTGCAGGAACACGTTGCTGCTGCGACCCCATGACACCACTCGGCGGAAGAGGTATCGGGCGACCTCGTCGGGGCTCAGTCGCCGCTGGCCGCGCAATGTACAGGTGACGCCATACTCGTTCTCGAGCCCGTAGATGCGGCGCTCCATGTGCGCAACGTAGCGCGCTGCGCGACAGATTGCTCGTCTATGTGGCGCTGTGTCGAAATCGCAATGTTGTGCCCGGCCGGGCCTGCGCCACCGACGACACGTGATGAGGCGCCACGACTGCGATCACGGGATAGCCCCCGGTCACCGGATGATCCGCCAGCATCACGATCGGTTGCCCATCGGGAGGCACCTGGATAGCACCCTCCACCAGCCCTTCGCTGAGCAATTCGCGGATCGCCACGCGCTCCAATGCAGGTCCGCTGAGACGCGCACCGACCCGGTTTCCCGGATGGGCTCACCACGAAGGGCTCCGTCATCAACGTCGCCCACGCCGCCTCTGTGAACCAGTCGCGCCGGGGCCCGTCCGACAGGTCGATCAAGCGTCGTCCGGGCAAGGTGGACCCCGAAGTCCGTGGTGATCGGCGTCATCGGATCCGGGCCGATCTCGACCCGGTCTCCTGCCGACAACCGTGGTCCCAGTCCGGCCAAGCTGTCGAAGCTGCGCGAACCGAGAACTGGCTCGACCTCGAGCCCTCCTCGGATCGCGAGGTAGTAGCGCATGCCGTCGTCGGGCGCGCGCATCGTCAGCTCCGCGCCGGCCGGCTGGTGCTCGACGCCGTTCACCGCCATCGGGCGTCCGTGGCGCACGTCGATCACGCCTTGCGCCCCGGTCACCGCGACGACGGCAGGTTGCAACAGTCGAACAGTGAGCCCGCCACACGTCTCGATGGTCGTGGCCGACTCGTCGTTGCCCACGAGGCGATTCGCCAGTCGATGCGAAGGCCGATCTGCGGCACCGCTCCGGCCGACACCGAGATGCGTGCAGCCCGGGCGTCCGAGATCCTGATACGTGCTGCCGATCCCCTGGCTGACGATCTCGATCATGTGCGCACGAATCGCACACGGTCGCCCGCCATGATCAACGCCGGCTTCTCCCGCTGTACGTCGAACATCTTGGCGTCGGTGTGGCCCAACAGATGCCAGCCGCCGGGGCTCACCGTCGGATAGACGCCGGTGAACTCGTTCGCGATCGCGACCGATCCAGCGGTGATCGCGGTGCGTGGTGTCGAGCGTCGTGGCAATCGCAACTGGGGCGACAGACCCACCAGATAGGCCCAGCCGGGAGTGAACCCGAGGAACGCTGCGGAGTACTCGGTCGATGAATGGATCTCGATGACCCGCTCGACGGTCAGCCCCGTCGCAGACGCGACCTCGTCGAGATCGACGCCGTCGTACACGACGGGGATCTCGACGAGCGGTCCCTGCGGCCGTGCTGTGGAGGCACCTGGCACGAGCAATCTGTCCAGCGCGTCGCGGTCGACCTGTCGGAACGTGACCAGCACGGTTCGTGCTGCCGGAATCACATCGTCGATGCCCGCGAGCGCCGCGGCTCGCAGTGCGTCGTCGACAGCCATGACCTCATCGATGGTGTCGTATTCGGCGAGGATCGCCCCCGGTCCGCAGGGCAGCAACCTCATCTCGTGAAGGGCCGCAATTCGTAGCCGGCTTGCAGCAGTCCGACCGCGACGGCAGCACCGAGTGTCGCTGCGCCCGGCGTGTCGCTGTGAATGCAGATCGAAGTGATGCCGCGATCGGCGACCGCAACGGCCTGCATCGCGGCAGCGTCGTCACTGGTCAACAGCGCGCCCGGCTGGCCTCGCGGGATCAGCGTGCCTTCGGCTGTGTACCCGCGATCGGCGAATCCTTCGAACAGGAACGTGAGACCCTGCTTCTTGGCTTCCTGCTCGATCGCGCTGTCAGTGCCCGGCAGGCCCAACAGCGGCAGCGTCGGGTCGTAGATCTTCACGGCGCGAGCGACAGCTTCGGCCTGGGCCTCGTGGCGAACGATGGTGTTGTACAGCGCGCCATGTGGCTTCACATATGTCACGGATGTGCCGGCAGCCTTGGCAACACCGGCAAGCGCGCCGATCTGATAGACGACCGCGTCGGCAAGCTCGTCGGGCTTCATGTCGATGAACCGGCGACCGAAACCAGCGATGTCGGGGTAGCTGACGTGAGCTCCGACGGCGACGTTGTTCTCGACCGCCATTTCGCAGGTCCGGCGCATGATGGTGGGATCGCCGGCGTGGAACCCGCAAGCGATGTTGGCCGAGGTGATGATCTTCATCAGCTCACGATCAGGCCCGCCCGGCCACGCGCCGTAGCCCTCGCCGACATCGCTGTTGAGATCGACGGTCTTGCCCATCGCCTACGTCCCCAGGATCTCGGCGACCTCGGCATCGGTCAACCGCTTGAAGCATCGCCGTCCGTTGGAACGCGACAGCATGGCGACCTCGAGATCGTCGGCACCGAGCGATCGTTCGGCACCCTGCAACGCGGCGGTCCCCGCCGTGACCGCCTGGGCCAGCGTGAGGTCGTCGGCGTACGACTCGTTGAGACGACCGGCGATGGCCTCGGCGTCGCCGCCGAGCACGCTGAACCTGCGCTCGTCCATCACGGTGCCGTCGTAGAGGATGTGGAACAGCTGGTAGTCGTCGCCGTAGCCGACCTCGGCAACGAGGATCTCGACTTCCATCGGCTTCATCTCGTGGGTGAACACCTGCCCGAGGATCTGCGCGTACTGGTTGGCAAGCCCACGCGCATCGACGTCGTCGCGCGAGTACTGATAACCCTTGAGATCGGCGGCACGAACGCCGGCGACGCGCAACTGATCGAACTCGTTGTACTTGCCAACCCCGGCGAACGCGATGCGGTCGTAGATCTCGCTGATCTTGCGCAGTGTGTTGGACGGGTTCTCGGCAACCAGCGCAATGCCATCGGCGAAGCGAACGGCGACCATCGCCCGACCGCGGGCAATGCCCTTGCGCGCGTAATCCGCGCGGTCCTTCATCATCTGTTCGGGAGCGACGTAATACGGCATCGTCATCGTGCACGCACCTCCGTCGCGATTTCCTCGAACACCGATGCGAGTTTGTCGTCGGTGACCCGAACCCAGCCCGACGAGGTGATGGTGGCGAGGATCGGATAGATGCCTCGCAAGGCGTCCGGTCCGCCGGTGGCGGAGTCGGCGTCCGCCGCTTCCCACAGGCCCTTGCAGGCCAGAGCGATTGCATCGTCGGCCGACATCGCTTCCTTGTAGCCGATCTTGATGACGGTGCCGGCGTGCAGGCTGCCCGAACCGGTGGCCACGTAGTCCTGCTCCTCGTACCGGCCGCCGGTGACGTCGTAGGTGAACAAGCGGCCGGTGCCGGCGCGCAGGTCGTAGCCGGCGAAGATCGGTACGACGACCATTCCTTGCATCGCTGCCGGAAGGTTGCCGCGGACCATCATCGACAGCTGGTTGGCCTTGCCTTCGAGGCTCAGCGACGCGCCTTCGACCTTCTCGTAGTGCTCGAGCTGCAATTGGAACAGCTTGATCATCTCCATCGCGGGCCCGGCGGCGCCGGCGATGGCAACACCGCTGTACCGATCCGCCTGCACGACCTTCTCCATGCCCCGGTGGCTGATGAGGTTGCCGCTGGTGGCCCGGCGGTCGCCGGCCATCAGCACGCCGTCCGCAAAACGCATGGCAACACATGTCGTCGCGTGCGGCACCACGTAGTCGCCGACGTTGACAGCGTCTGGGGTCATGCCGATCCGGCGCAACAGGTCAGGGAAGCTAGAGCCGGGGTCATCGCCCGGCTTGAACATCGGCATCGCCATAGTGGTTACTGGCCACCCTTTTGCACATACGACTTGACGAAGTCTTCCGCATTGGTCTCGAGCACGCCGTCGATCTCGTCGAGAAGATCGTCGAGCTCGGCCTTCAATTTGTCACCGGACGCAGCGGTAGCCGGAGCTTCCTCGACGGTCTCCTCCGTGCGACTCGGTGCTGGTTTTTGCTTCTGGGTACGTTCAGCCATGGTGTCCTCCGCTCGAACCCTAAGCCCCTAACCGGGCGAGTAGCTCGGCAGGGGTGTTGCTCTCGTCGATCAACCTAGCGACATGCTCGGCCGTCCCACGCAATGGTTCCATCATCGGGACCCGTCGAAGTGGATCCCTGCCGATGTCGAAGACGAGGCTGTCCCAGTTGGCGGCGACGATGTCGGCCGGCCACTTGGCCAGGCAGCGACCACGGAAATAGGCCCGGGTGGTGGTCGGCGGCTCGGTCTTCGCAGAGGCGACATCGGCCGGATCGATGATCGTCTGCAGGCCGACGCGGTTGGCCAAGCACTTGTCCGGCCGGAGATCGTGATATTGCAGATCGAGCGCCTTCAAGCGCGCGTCGGTGACCTTCAAGCTGTGCCGTTCGGCGTAGCCCTCGATCATCCGTTGCTTGGCAACCCAGTCGACGACGTCGGCCACGCTGGACCGGTCGCTCTCCAACCCGCCAAGGACTGCTTCCCACCGCGCCAGCACATCGGTGCCGACCGCTTCACCCACCACCGACAGACCGTGCGAGCGCTCGTACTTGCGGGCCCGTTCGAGCATGCCCCACTGCACTTCCAACGCGGTCGCCCGGCGGCCATTGCGCAACAGCACGGTTCGTTGCAGCGTGGGATCGTGGCTGACTTGGCGGATCGCGCTGACCGGGTTGGCCAGCAACCAGTCGTCGCCCAGTTCGTCGTCCTCGATCATCGCGAGCACGATCGCCGTCGTGCCCACCTTGAGATAGGTGGCGACCTCGCTCATGTTCGCGTCGCCGACGATCACGTGGAGGCGGCGGTACTTGCTGGCGTCGCAATGCGGCTCGTCGCGCGTGTTGACGATCGGCCGCTTCAGCGTTGTCTCGAGGCCGACCTCCTCCTCGAAGAAGTCGGCTCGTTGGCTGATCTGGAACGGAACGTCGTCGGCCGACATGCCAGGCAGTTCACAACCGACCTTGCCGGCACCGATCACGATCTGACGCGTGACGAAGTGCGGCGTGACTTGCGAGACGATCCGGCCGAACGGAACGGATCGGGCGAGGAGGTAGTTCTCGTGACAGCCGTAGCTGTTGCCCTTGCCGTCGGAGTTGTTCTTGTGGCACAGGATCTCGGCACCTTCGGGAAGGTGGCCGGCAGCGGCGACCATGCTCTCGCGGATGATCTCCTCGGCAGCCCTGTCGAAGCGCACGACCTCGAGCGCAGTGAGGCACTCCGGAGTGCTGATCTCAGGATGGGCGTGGTCGACGTAGTAACGGGCGCCGTTGGTCAGCACCGAGTTGACCAGGTTGGTCTCGATGTCGGGGGCCAGCAGGTCGTCGACCGCAAAGCCGCGTGCATCGTTGCCGGGGTGCTCGTCCTCGAAGTCCCAGCCGACTTTGCGGTAGTTGACGGCGAGATAGGCGTTGATCAGCAGCGACGAGGCCGTGACCGGGTTGCTGTCGGCGCCGCGCACCATGATTCCGTACTCGGTCTCGATCCCGCAGACCTTTGGGATTGCCATGTCAGCACCCTAACGAGCGGGCGACTCGTGCGCACGCGAAAGACCCGTCGTCGCCGAGTGTCAAGACTTGCGCACCGACGAGCCCGTCGGCGACAAGGTCGTACTGATCACCCGTGTGCACGATGGCGTAGTAGGACGACGGCGCTCCGAGTAGCTGCAGATCGCCATCTCGGCGATCGAACACCTCGTGCAGATGGCCGCTGACCACGGCTCGAACGTGCGGCCGATCGCGGAGGGCGGCCAGCATCTCGTCGGCTCCGAGGAGCTGGAACATCGGGTTGGTGCTCGGCGACCGCGGCGGATGGTGGATGCCGAGCACCGTCGGCCGGGCATCGAGTTGGTCCAGCCGACGTGTCAGCGCATCGACGTCGACCGAGCCATGGTCCTCTCCTTGGATCACCGAATCGACGCCGAGCACACGCCAGGCGCCGAGGTCGACGGTGTCGGTGGTGCCGAAGACCGCGCGGACGTTGTCGGAATCGTCGTGATTGCCGGCGGTGGCCAGAATCGCGGGCGACAGCACGGTCACCACAGACCTCAGGCGCTGCAGCGCCGGCAGCGATCCGTCGTCGGACAGATCACCGGTGAGCAACAGAAGATCGGCGTTGAGGTTGCGAACCGCGTCGATCGTCGCGGCGAGCGCGGCATCGGGATCTCGATGCGCCGGTGTGTTCGGCTCCGACCGCAGGTGCGTGTCGCTGATCTGCAGGACGGTGGCCATGGCGGGCTACAGGTACTGGCCGGTACCAACTCGCTCGATGGCTCGACCACCCTCTCGATCCTCCGCAGCGCGGCCCTTGACCAAGGTGCGGATGAAGACGATGCGCTCGCCCTTCTTGCCGCTGATCTTGGCCCAGTCGTCGGGGTTGGTGGTGTTGGGCAGGTCCTCGTGCTCCTTGTACTCCTGCTTGATGGAGTCGAGCAGATCCTGGGTCGACACGCCGCGGACTCCCCCGGCGATGACTCGCTTGATCGCCAGCTTCTTGGCGCGACGAACGATGTTCTCGATCATGGCGCCCGACGAGAAGTCCTTGTAGTAGAGGATCTCCTTGTCGCCGTTCTGGTACGTCACTTCGAGGAACTGGTTGGCCTCGTCGCTGCGGTACATCTCCTCGACCGTCTTGACGATCATGTCGGGCACCTTCTCGTCGGGTGCGATCGGGATCTCGTCGGTGAGGTAGCGGGCGAAGATCTGCCGCGCGGCAACGTCGTTGGGGCGCTCGATCTTGATCTTCACGTCGAGTCGGCCAGGCCGGAGGATGGCCGGGTCGATGAGGTCCTCGCGGTTGGTCGCGCCGATCACGATGACGTTGCGCAGGCCTTCGACACCGTCGATCTCGGCCAGCAGCTGCGGCACGATGGTCGACTCCATGTCGCTGCTGATGCCGGAGCCGCGGGTGCGGAACATCGAGTCCATCTCGTCGAAGAAGACGATGACAGGCCAGCCTTCTTCGCTCTTCTCACGAGCACGTTGGAACACCAGGCGGATCTGCCGTTCGGTCTCGCCGACGTACTTGTTGAGCAGCTCGGGTCCCTTGATGTTGATGAAGTAGCTGCGGCCCTTCTCGCCACCGGTCTTGTCGGCGACCTTCTTGGCCAACGAGTTGGCGACGGCCTTGGCGATCAGCGTCTTGCCGCAACCTGGAGGCCCGTAGAGCAGGATGCCCTTTCGGCGCCGGCAGCTGATGCTCGGCGAACAGGTCGTGGTAGAGGAATGGCAGCTCGACCGCATCGGCGATCTGCTCGATCTGGCTGTCGAGCCCGCCGATGTCGCTGTACGAGATGTCGGGCACCTCCTCCAGCAACAGGTCTTCGACCTCGGGACGCGGCAGCTTCTCCAACAGCATGTTGGTGCGCGGGTCGAGCCGCATCGTGTCGCCACTGCGCAGGTGCACCCCGCGCAGGGAGTCGGCGAGCTCGCAGACCCGCTCCTCGTCGGCGCGGCCGACGATCAATGCGCGCACGCCATCGTCGAGGAGCTCCTTGATGGTGACGACCTCGCCGGTCACCTCGGGATGGCGCGCCTGCACGACGTTGAAGCTCTCGTTGAGCACGACCTCAGATCCGCGAGGCAGTTGCTCGTGATCGATGTCGGGATGCAGCCCGACACGCATCTTGCGACCGCTGGTGAGCACGTCGACCGTGCCGTCGTCGTTCTTGCCGACGATCACGCCGTACGCGGACGGCGGTTGGGTGAGCTTGTCGACCTCGTCGCGCAGCGACGAGATGTGCTCGCGCGCCTCGCGCAGTGTGTAGCTCAACTTCTCGTTCTGGGACACCGCCTGAGCAAGCTGTCCCTTGGTTTCCAACAGGCGCTCCTCGAGCGCGCGCTGGCGCTTCGGTGCATCGGCAAGGCGGCGACGGAGTTGGTCGATCTCCTGCTCGAGCACGGCGAGTTGCGCTTGCAGCACCGGATCGGTGGGGTCAGAATCCTCTGCCATGTTCGGAACCTACACGCGCGCGGTACCTCCAGGCGCGCACTTATGGTGGTGCCGTCACCCCCAGTCGAGCGTGACCCCTATCACCTGCGACGCAGTAACCAGTGTTTGCAGGTGGCCGACCTGTATGCTCAGCCAGGTCTGACACCTTCGAATGAGGAGACGTTAAGTATGAAGGTCTGGATCGACCAGGATCTGTGCACCGGCGACGGGCTGTGCGAGGAGATCGCGCCCGACGTTTTCACGCTGCTCGACGATGGCCTTGCCTACGTCCGAGAGGGCGACAAGATCTATGCCACCGCCAAGGGCAACCCGCAAGGTGCCGAGGGCATGGCCAGCTTCCCCGACAGCAAGCTCGACGCAGTGATCGAGAGCGCCGAGGAATGCCCCGGCGAGTGCATCTTCATCGAGCCGTAGTTCCAACCAGTTTGTCGTGAGAAGGGGCGTCGCAAGGCGCCCCTTCTCCGCGTCTCAGCCGAGGAATCTGGCTGTGGTGAGGAAGCCGGTGTGGGCGACCATGCGGTGATCGGGGCGTACGGCGTTGCCCTCGACGTACCAGCCGCGGTGCAGGACTTCGAGGCTGCGGGTGCCGTTCCACGCCTTCGAGGCCAGGGCGTCGCGCAGCTGCGAGACCTGGATGATGGACGGGCAGTAGGCGATGAGGATGCCGCCCGGCCGCAGGGCCTGCATGGCGTGCGGCACGACCTGCCACGGCTCCGGCAGATCGAGGACGACCCGGTCGATGCCGCGCTCGTCGATGCCCTCGTAGCAATCGCGCAGCTCGACGTGGTAGCGCTCCATCGCCCCTTCACCGAGGAAGCTGCGCACGTTGGCCTTGGCTCGATTGGCGAAGTCCTCGCGCAACTCGTAGCCGACGATCTCGGCACCCCACCGCAACATCGTCATGCTCAATGCGCCCGAACCGACACCGCTCTCGAGCACTCGCACTCCGGGCCCGATGTCGGCGAGCATGCACATCGGCGCGAGGTCCTTCGGATAGATCACCTGCGCGCCGCGCGGCATCTCGACGACGAAGTCCTCCAGCGTCGGTCGCAGTGCCGTGTACGGCGAGCCCTTGGTGCTCTTGACGACCACGCCCTCGAGTTGGCCGACCAGTTCGCTGTGCGCGAAGAAGCCGTTGTGACTGTGGAACTCGGCGCCCTCGGCCAAGGTGATGAGGTACCGGCGCTGCTTCAGGTCGAGCAGCAAGCACCTTCTCGCCATAGGCGAACGGTGTGTTCATCGTTTGCCCCTCCCCTTCTTCATCACCAGTTCGACCGGCACGGGGGCGTGGGCGGAAGCCGTCTCCACCAGACGGCAGAAGGCGCACACGCTACCGGTCGTCGGGGCACCGCAGTTGGAACACGAGCCGAGCTCCTGTCCGTCGGCGACGGCGCGACCGACCAACAGTGGGGCCATGTTCTCGATGAAGTTGAAGTAGAAGCTGGCCTTGCTGCCCGGCGACGTCTCCTCGATGGTGTTGAGTGCGCCCTTGTAGGCGAGGTGCTTGTTGCCGGCGGCCATCGGGCATTCGTCGACGAGGTAGTCGATGCCGCGCACGATGCACCACGCCGCGGTCTCGCGTTCGGTCAGCCGCACCAGCGGCTTGACCTTCTTCGGGAAACCGTGGCGCGCCTCGAGCACCGGCAGTTGCCGCGCCAGGTACTCGACGTCCCAGTGCAGGTGTTGCCGAACAGCACGGCCGCCTCGTCGTCGAGGTTGTGGCCGGTGACCAGGACGGTGTAGTCGCCGTCGACTGCAGCCTTGTCGAAGAGGTGCCGCTTGCTCATCCCGCACGCCGAGCACGGCACGCGACGCGTCGCCTTGGCGGCCGTCGGGATGTCGTAGCCGTACTCGTCGCGGAGCTTGACCTCGATCAGGTGCAGGCCTCGCTCCGCCGCGAACGCGCGGGCGTATTCAGCCGACACGTCGCTGTAGTCGCCGATCCCCAGACCGACGTACAGGCCGTCGGCGTGGTAACCGAGATCGGTCAGAAGATCCCACACCGCGAGGCTGTCCTTGCCTCCGGACACTGCGACGAGGAGACGATCCTCGCGGGTGAACATCTTGAAGTGGTCGATCGCCTTGGCGACTTGTCGTCGACACAGTTCGAGGAAGTGTTCGGCACAGAAGTTGGCGTTGTGGCGTGGCAGATCGATGATCGCCGGACCGCGACAGGTTCGGCACTTCGACCCGACCGCAACCATCACGCACCCCCGGAGATCACCGGGCGGATCTCGACGGTGTCGCTGTCGAGGAGTTCGGCGTCGCCGGGTACGAGCGTGCCGTTGCAGATCACCAGATGCGATTCGCGATTCAGCTCGAGCTTGGCGAGCAGTGCATGAACCTTGCGCGGGCCGTCGATCTCGATCTCACGGCGCGGGTTGCGCAGCAACACCTTCATCGAGCACGACGGGCTGCCCGACGCTCGCTGCGAGTCAGCGGAGCAATCGCCTCGATTCGGACCGCCTGGCCCGGTTGCAGCCGCTCGGTCGAGAGGTACTGCGGAGTGCGGCCGAACGCACTTCTTCATCAACTTCGGGCCGTACAGAGCGACACCGACAGCCATCCACCCGCGACTTCCACCGATGAACCCCTTGAACATCGCGTTGCGGCGCAGCGTGTACGTCGGCGATATGACGCGGGAACGACGGGCCATCGTCAGATCCTGCGAATCTCGACGAGGGTGGTCTTGCGCCGGCCGCGGCGCTTACCGAGCAGGAAGAAGATCACGAGGAGCAGAACACCAACGGCAATACCCGCCGACACCACCGTCTGCTTCTTGTCGTCGACGCGACCTTGAACGTTGTCCTGCAGTTGGCGAAACTTCGTCTCGAGGTCGTCGCGGGTGATGCGTTGCTGCGCCATCATCGGCTCTCTTTCTGCAGGGTCTTCTTCTTCGAAATGCGCCACGCCGCAAACCCCATGACGGCCACGCTGGCGATCAGTGCGAACAAATACGGGAGCAGATGCGTCCAATCGCCACGGAACGACTTGCCGAACTCGTTCTGGATCATGCGCAGGAGGGCGAGCACCAACAACGCACATCCGCCACCGAGCAGCACCGCCCCCGCGGCACCCGCGCCGAGCCACCGACCGGCGCCCTTGATGGGGCCGAGCGTCTCTTGTTGGGCGTACTCCTTGACAAGCTCGACGACGTCGCTGATCTGGCCGGGGTCTCTTCTGGCGCGGGGCTTGTCCTGTTCGGGCACGGCTATATCTGTAGCACACCACGATGTCGTACCTCTACAGCTCAACCCAGCCGGAACTGCAGCCCAGCCTCCACATCGTCGAGCATTCGATCGATGGCATCGAATCGTGACAGAGGATCCGGCGCGCACAACGCGGCGTACTGATCGGCGGGACCCAGCGGGCTGATCGCGGTGAGGAGAAAACTGTCGAAGGACGGATCACCGGTCAGTTCGCCCTCGGGAACATTGGTCTGGTCACCCATCTCGACAGCGAGGCCGGCACACCGCCGGGCACGTGCGGCAGTCGCCGCAATACGATCCGGTGGCACCTCCCCCGGCTCGTCCGGCCAGTCCTCGATGTCGGCACGAGGGTACGGATCGTCGGGCAGCCACTGCACGATTCGCATGCGACGGGTCCCGACCGTGACGAGCGCGAAGCGGCCTCCGTCCATCGCAGCGACCTGCAACATCTTGGCGACGACGCCGACATCCACGCGCGAATCGCCGCCACCGACTTCGCTGCCCCTGTCGATCAGCACCACGCCGAACTCGTGCTCCTCGGTCTCGAGGCAATCGCGGACGAGCTGTTGGTACCTCGGTTCGAACACATGCAACGGCAGCACCATGCCGGGCAGCAGCACGCATCCGAGCGGGAACATCGGCATGGTCGTCATCGACGGCTCATCTGGGTGCAAGCTCCGCTGCGCTCGGCCCGGTGGGATAGGGGGCGAGCGCTGCGCCGAGTTGATCCCACAACGGCTTGTAGTTGTTGGCGATGCACTCGCCGTTCTGCAGCAGCACGAACTCGATCGCGCCGCCGCTCGGCTGCGGCACGTACCCGCCCAGCGACTTCGCGCCGAGTTGCCCCGGGTTGCAGTTGGGGTTCAGCGAACCCGTCTTGCCGTGCAACTTCCCGGCCAACGGCGTATCGGTGAACGCGTCGAACAACGTGCCGCCGGCGCACGCCGGCGACCGGCATTCCCGCGCCGACCGCATCGGTTGCCGAACCGTGTTCGAGCACCCCGAGGATTGCCGCGCACGTCAACCGGTTGGCATCGGAGAGACCCGATCCATCGACCAGCACCACGCCGTCGGTGGGAACCCCCCACGCCGCCAGCTTCTCCATCACGACCTGCAACCCGGCGGCCCGCGTGCCCTGGCCCTTCTCCTTGAAGCCGATCTCCTTCAAGATCATCTCCGCTGAGTTGTTGTCGCTCGTCGTCAACATCTCGGCGAGGATCGCGGGCAGCGGCTGCGACTGGATCTCGGCGATCGTTGCAGCGCCGGCAGGTGCAACACCCGTCGACGCGTCGCCGACGGTGATGCCACGATCGGTCAGCATCGAGCGCAACACCGCGGCGGCACCGAGCGCCGGATCCTTCGCCGCGACCTGCGGGGTCTGCCACGAATCGTTGGCCAGCAGCGCGTCGATCGGACCGGCCTGGGTCACGTGGTCGGCGGCCGCCCACGTCGGCGCGAAGTACTCGTCGTCGTAGCGCGAGCCGTCGCCGACCAGTCCACCCGTGATCTTGGTGACACCGTGTTGTTGGATCGCATCGGCGAGCGATTCGAGCGATGTCTCGTTGAATGGTGGCCACTTCGGATTGTTGCCGTTCCACCATTCGCTGGCCAGGACCGGATCGCCACCACCGACGAGGTAGAGATCGCCGTCGACGACACCATCAGTGCCGAGCGTGCCGACGACCTTGGTGTTGTAGGTGAATCCCGGGCCGAGCACGTCGAGCGCCACCGCCGCTGTGAGGATCTTGAGGTTGCTCGCCGGCGATAGCGGAACCGTCTCGTTCTTGGCGACGACCTGCTGGCCGTCGATGGCCAATGCAAAGCACCGATTGTCGTCGACCGAGGCGAGCAGCGGCTGCAGCGAGGCCTGCAGCGACGCCAGGTTGACCTCCCGCGACAGCACGGCCGGGGCGCGCCGCACGGACAGCAGCGGCGTGCTCATCGCCGCGGGGAGCGCCGACGGATCCGGGGCGACCGGCTGCACAACTGGCGGTGGGCGTCGCGCATCGGCGAACCGCCAGAACACGCCGAGGGCGAGAGCGGGCAGTGCAGCGATCACGATGAGGACTGCGATCGGATTGATGCGCGGTTTGGCCATCAGCCCAGTCCTCGTCGGCGGCGGAACTCGGCGTAGCGATGCAGATGCTCCAGCGCGGTGACCGCACGATTGCCGGTGGCGTAGCAGAGCCGGCCGGTGGCACGAACGGCAGCCGGGCCCGGGTTATCCGGGTCGGCAACAGCGAGCTCGCTCGCGGTGAGGATCGGGCTTGTCGTAGCGACGCGACAGTTCGTCGGCCGCTTCCGCAAACCGTCTGGTCCTGGCGCTCGTGATACGACACGATCCGCTCGAGCCCGTGACCGGGATGAAAGCCGCCTTCGCGCATCAGGCGTGCCTCGTTGCTCTGGATGCCGACGCCGAGGTAGATCATCGCGTCGACATCCGGATGCGAGATGATCATCTCCATCACTTCTGGAATCGTGTCACGGGTCTCGCCGCCGGCGCAGTCGACCGGGTTGTTGCGGCTCCAGCGAGCCGGCAACTTCGTGTCGATGTCGGCCATCAGATCGTCCGGCAGCGGTATCAACGTCAGGCCGTCGGCGCGGGCGATCGCATCCGATGTCACGACGCCCCAGCCGCCTGCAGTGGTGAGCACGACGACGTTGGGGCCCTTCGGCAACGGTTGAGTGGCGAAGGTTGCAGCCGCATCGAATGCCTCTTCCACAGACGTCACCCGAGTAACGCCGGCCTGGCGGCAGGCACCATCGAACACCTTGTCGTCGGCAGCGAGCGCGCCGGTGTGGCTCGCAGCCGCACGAGCGCCCATCTCGGTCGAGCCGCCCTTCACGACGACGAGTGGCTTGCGTGCGGCGACCGATGCAAACGTGTCGAGCAGCGCTCGTCCGTCGACGATGCCTTCGACGTACGCCAGCGACACCGCAGTCTCGACGTCGTCGGCATACCAGTCGAGGTAGTCGGCCGGGGTGACAGCGGCAGCGTTACCGGCCGACACCGCACGGCTGATGCCGACCCCGGTCTGACGTGCGTAGTTGAGGAAGCTGCTGACCAGATTGCCGCTCTGGCTCGCGACCGCGATGCGACCGCGCGGCGGGAACGGCGCAACGATCTGCGCGCACAACTTCACTGGCGTGCTGACGAGGCCTTGGCCATTGGGACCGGCCAGCAGGATGCCCAGTTCGTCGGCGAGCGCGACCAGTTCCGTTTCCGCTGTGCGTCCGGCCTCGCCTGCCTCGCCGTAGCCGGCACTCGTCAGGAACGCGGCCGAGATCCCCTTGGCCGCGCAGGCGCGCAGCACGCTGTCGTTGGCCGCCGCAGGCGTGCAGACGAAGACGAGATCGATCTTGCCCTCGGGCAGTTCGGCGACGTCGGCCACTGTGCGGATGCCGAGCACCTCCTCGCCCTCGAGGTTGGTGCCGAACACTGCTCCCTCGTAGCCGCTGGCCAAGATGTTGTGGAGGCTGACGAACCCGAACTTGCCGGGATGCGTGCTGGCGCCGGCGACCAACACTCCTTTCGGCTCGAACAGGGCGCGGAACTGCGCATCGGTCGGCCTGGCACGAAGCGTCGCGCCGCGTCGAGTTTCTATTTCTCCGAGCTCGACGAGCGCGTCCACCGCAACGACACCACCATCGGCGGTGACGATCAGCGGGTTGACATCGACGCTGACGATGTCGGGACGTGCCTCGACCAGTGCCGACAGGCCGAGCAGCACGGATTGCAGTTGCTCACGATCGACCGCGGACTCCCCGCGGAACGCGCCGAGCAACTTCTGCGTCGAGAGGCCGTCGATCATCTCTGCGGCATCGATCGCGCTGATCGGAGCTGGTCGGAACTGCACGTCGGCGATGGCCTCGGCAATGACGCCACCGAGGCCAACCATGATGTTGGCGCCGAACTGCGGGTCACGCACGATGCCGGCGATCAGCTCTCGACTTCCCGCGATCATCGGAGCGATCAGCAACGACACGTCGCCATCGCCCGGCGTCGCCTGAGCGAGGAGATCGGTGGCCGCGGCGCGGACCGTAGCCGCATCCACGAGTCGCAGGCGCACGAGGCCTCGCTCGGTCTTGTGGGCGATGCCGGCACCGCACAACTTGGCGACGACGGGGTATCCGAGCTCGTCTGCTGCGTCGACCGCATCCGCTGCAGTCGGCAACCTCGCGCTCGTCGGCAACTGGCACTCCGTAGGCGCGCAACAACGCCTTCGATGCTGCCTCCGACAAGGTGCCCGATCCACTCACTCGTTTCACGCTAGGCGAGGATGTCGTTCGCTGGATGGCTTCTCGCTGTGACGTTTTACGGCTCGAGTGCGGTGCGAAAGAAAGCAGTCATGTGGTCGCGACGACGCAGCAGCGCATCGGGCGCCAACGGATCGGCGTCGAGCAATCCACCGAGGAACGGTGAGTCGGAGAAGTAGCTCAAGATCGCTCCGTACCCCGTCAACAACAATTGCTCCGGGTCGTGCTGGCGGAAGACTCCCGCCTCCATCTGGGTCTGGAAGTAGTCGACGCTGCGGTCCCACATCGGCCGCATGACCGCGGCGAGATCGATGCCGAGGTGGGCACCCGCGTCCAACGCCTCGCGGCGCATCAGGCGAACGTATTCGTGGTTGTCGGCGAAGAAGTCGAAACCGGCGCCGATGACCAACTCGACCTTCTCCCAGCCGAGTTCGGGACTCTCGATCGCCAGGGCAAGACGCTCGAACCAGTCGCTGAGCAGCCGTTCGAAGACCTCGTGGTACAACGCTTCCTTCGACGGGAAGTGGTGCAACAGGCTGGGCCTGCGGATGCCGACACCTGCGGCGATGTCGTTGAGCGAGGTCCCCTCATAGCCCGATTCGGCAAAGCAGTGCAGTGCCTCGTTGATGATCTGATCGCGGGTCGACAGCTGTTCGCCAGCGTTGAGAACCATGCCCCAAGTGTAATCAGAGACTTCTTCCGGCCTACCGACCGGTAGGTAGGACTGCTAAACTGACCGGATGCTGCGAGTCATCGCACTGAGTCTGCTGATCGGTTTCGGGGTTTCGTGTGTCGCTTTCGTGGCCTCGACGGTCTTCCTCCACCGCGGTCTCGCCCATCGTGCGGTCACGTTCAAGCGCCCGGTCACGGAGGCGTTCCGCTTCCTCGTGTGGATCACCACCGGCATTCGACCCCGGCAATGGGTCGCTGTGCACCGCAAGCATCACGCCTTCACCGATGTCGAGGGGGATCCCCACTCCCCCGTGCTGCTCGGTTGGTTCAAGGTGCAGCGCAGCAACGTCGCGTTGTACCGCCGCGAGGCCCGCAACGTCGAAACGTTGCATCGGTATGCCAGGGACGTGCGAGCGACGCGGGCTGATCGCTTGTTCTACGACCACGCCTTGTTGGGATTGTCCATCGGCATCGGGATTCTCGTCGTGCTGTTCGGACCGGTGATCGGACTGCTGGCGGCCTTCGTCCACGTCAACATCTACCTCGGTGGTTCGGCGGCGGTCAACGCCGTGGCTCATCACTTCGGCCGGCGGCCGTATCCCAACCGCGCCGGCAACCTGCAGTGGTTGGCGCTGATCACGGCTGGTGAAGGTCTCCACAACAACCACCACGCTGCACCGACGTCGGCGCGCCTGTCGCATCGGTGGTTCGAGATCGATCCCGGTTGGTGGGTGATCCGAACGCTGATGCTGTGCCACCTCGCCAAGGTCCGCCTCACCGAGCTCCATTTCGTCGCGCCCAAACGGGTCCACGCCTGACCTCTCGGGAGTTCCCTGGGAAGGGTTTGCCTAGGTGTCGCCGGTCAGTCGCCGTCGACCTTGTCGATCACCTCGTGCGCCTTCTCGGCGACGTCGCCGACGGTGCCTTCCTTCTTCGCCAACTTCGCTGCCTCGGCGTCGACTTGTTGAGCGATCTTCTCCGCCTCCGCCTTCGTCTCGGCGCCCTTCTTACCGCTGAACATCCCCTTCACACTGTCGAGTAGACCCATGATGGTTCCTTTCTCACACGCGCCATCCGGCGCGTGGACTGTGTACCACAGTCGTCAGAGGCCCTCGGCTATGCCCTGCATGGCGACCACATTTGTCGGGGTGACGCGCACGACCATCTCTGGCGGCACTGCGTTGCGACGTCCGTATTGCTCGGCCAACTCGCTACCCATGTAGCGCGCCGCGATTCGCGTCGCCCACTTCAGCAACTCGACCGGGTCGGTCGACGTCGTCGTGGTCCCAGAGATCGTGACGAACGAGAACGGAGGCAGTTCGTCGTCGAAGCACATGGCGACACGTCCGTCGCGAAGGATCGACTTCCCCTTGATCGTGTCGGCAGCGGTCATGAACACGATCTCGTCGCCATCGAGATCCACCCACACCGGCGCGACGTGGGGACTGCCATCGCGGCGCGTGACGGCGACCTTCGCGGTGCGAGCGGGCGACGCCTCGACGAACGTCTTCCACCAATCGGGGGGTGCCGGGGTGTAGCCCATACCGACCGACGCTACTCTCGCCCTCATGCAGATCGTGTCCGCACTTTTCGTCGAGAACTTCGAGATGCGTCAAGCGCCGGGACCGTCGACGCGCATCGACCTGACGGGTGCGATGTTCTCGATGGCCGCGCCGTCGGAGGTGCCGGTCACCTTGTCGCCGCACCTCGTGGCGCTGATCTACTGCACCGCGACAGAGCCCGGGAACGGAGTGTTCGAAGTCGTGTTCCGCAAGGGAATGTCGGAGGAGGACGAGCAGATCGCCCGCAACGTCAGCCCGTTCACGGTCGATCCCGGCAAGTTCACGTACCGCCTGGTGCGTGGCGAGTTGGAGTTCAGCGACTACGGCCAGATCTTCGCCCACTGCCGCATCGACAAAGGCCCGTGGCATCTCGTGCCGTTCACTCTTCTGCCGCCTGTCGCCTGACGGGGATAAGGTCGTTTTCGTGCCAACGACACTGACGAACGAGCAAGAAGCCGCCGCCATCTCTTTGATCCGTGGGTTCGCCATGGATGCTCCGCTGAAAGCCAAGAGTGGCCACCAGGGCACGGCCATGGCGCTGGCCCCGTTGGCCCACGTGCTGTTCAGTCGGGTGATGCGTCACGATCCCGCCAACCCCCACTGGCCCGACCGCGATCGCTTCGTCCTGTCCAACGGGCACGCATCGATCCTGCAGTACTCGATGTTGTACCTCACCGGTTACGGGCTCGAGCTCGACGACATCGAAGCCTTTCGTCAATGGGATTCGTTGACGCCCGGCCATCCCGAGGCCGAGCTCACCGTTGGCATCGAGGTCACCACCGGGCCGCTCGGCCAGGGCTTCGCGAACGCAGTCGGCATGGCGATTGCCGAGCGCCGGCTGCGCACGCAGTTCGGCGACGACGTCATCAACCACCACACGTTCGTGATCGCCGGTGACGGATGTTTCGAGGAGGGAATCAGCCACGAGGCTGCTTCGCTCGCCGGGCACCAGAAGCTCGCCAACCTCATCTGCGTGTACGACGACAACCACATCACGATCGACGGCAACACGTCCCTCGCCTACAGCGACAACGTCGGCATGCGCTTCGAGGCGTACGGGTGGAACGTCGTGCACCTCGGCGAGATGGCCGACGACTGCGACGGGCTCGAGGCGGCACTCGTGGCCGCCAAGGAAGTCACCGACAAGCCGACACTGCTCATCCTGCGCAGTCACATCGGTGCGCCGAGCCCCGACTGGACCGACAAGCACGAGGCCCACGGCAACCCGTTCACTGCCGAGCAGGTGTCCGCCACGAAGGCGGTCATGGGGATTCCCGACGAGCCGTTCTGGGCACCCGCCGACCTGGTCACCGCGTACCGCAGCTACGCAGCCGAACGCGGGGCGGCGGAGTTCGAGCAGTGGTCGAAGCGCAAGGCCGCATCGTCGATCGACGAGGCCGTGTGGGACGCCTGTTGGGGAGCAACCGGAATCGCCGGCTGGGAGGACTCGCTGCCGACGTTCGAACAGGGCGAGAAGATCGCGACGCGTGTCGCGATCGAGAAGGCGTTCAACGCCTCGCTCGACGGCGTGCCAGGTCTGTTCGCCGGCGCAGCAGACCTCACCGGCAACACCGGTACGAAGCTGGCCGGTCAGGAACCGCAATCGTTCGAGCACCCCGGTGGCCGACAGATGTACTACGGCATCCGCGAGCACGCGATGGGCTCCACGATGGTCGGCATGGCCCGCCACGGCGGCATCCTTCCGGCGGGTGGCACGTTCTTCGTCTTCCTCGACTACATGCGGCCCAGCGTGCGGCTCGCATCGATCAGCCATGCGAAGGTCATCTTCGTCTGGACGCACGACTCGGTGGGTGTCGGTGAGGATGGTCCGACGCACCAGCCGATCGAACAGTTGGCAACGCTGCGCGCCATCCCTCATCTGCAAGTGATTCGGCCTGCCGACGCCAACGAGACCGTGGCCGCTTGGAAGGTTGCAGTCGCCCACAACGGTCCCACCGCTCTGGTGCTCAGTCGCCAGTCGATCACCGTGTGCACGGATGGCTCCGCTGTCGAGCCCGGCGCCGCAGTGGTTCGCCGCGCCGAGCGGCCCCAGGTCGTGCTCGTCGGCACCGGCAGCGAGGTGTCGCTGTGTGTCGAGGCTGCCGAGCAGCTCGCGGCCGCGGGCATCCAGTCCAACGTGGTCAGCATGCCTTCGTGGGACCGGTTCGCTGCGCAGGATGCCGGCTACCAGGACGACGTGCTGCCGGCCGGGTTGCCGGTCCTTTCGGTCGAAGCAGGCGTCACGTTCGGCTGGGAGCGCTACGCCGACGAATCGATCGGCATCGATCGTTTCGGGGCCAGTGCACCTGGGAATGTGGTCATGGACAAGTTGGGTATCAACGTTGCCAACGTCGTGGCAGCCGCCACGCGCCTGGCTCAGGCAAAGGGGTAAATCATGGATCGTCTCGCCCACCTGTATCACGAGTTCGGGCAGAGCCCGTGGCTCGACAACCTCAAGCGCGGCTACATCACCTCTGGTCAACTGGGCCACCTCGTCGACAAGGGCATCCGCGGCCTCACCAGCAACCCGACGATCTTCCAGAAGGCGATCCAGGGCTCACCTGACTACGACGAGCAGTTCCGCACGCTCGCCGCCGGCAACCACCCGATCATCGACGACTACTGGGCGTTGGTGCTCGCCGACATCAACGGTGCACTCGACGTGTTCGCCGAGCTGTACCACGACAGCCACGGAGCCGATGGCTACGCCAGCGTCGAGGTCGCCCCCGATCTTGCCCACGACAGCGCAGGAACCGAGGCCGCCGCCCGACAACTGCACGAGCAGATCCATCGTCCGAACCTGATGGTCAAGATCCCCGCGACCGCAGAAGGCGTCGATCCGATCCGGGCCATGATCGCCGAAGGTCGCAACATCAACGTCACGCTGATCTTCAGCCTCGATCGCTACGCCGATGTGATGGAGGCGTACATCGCCGGCCTCGAGCAATACGCCAAGCAACCCGGTGCCGATCTGTCGAAGGTCGCCAGTGTCGCCAGCTTCTTCATCAGCCGTGTCGATACCGAGATCGATCATCGTCTCGAGACCCTCGGCACGCCCGAGGCACTCGAACTACGTGGCAAGGGCGCGGTCGCGCAAGGCAAGTTGGCCTACCAGATGTTCCAGCAGACCTTCAGCGGGTCGCGGTGGGAAGCCCTGGCTGCCAAGGGTGCCGTCGTGCAGCGACCGCTGTGGGCCAGCACCTCCACCAAGAACCCGGCCTATCCCGACACGCTGTACGTCGACGAGTTGATCGGTCCCGACACCGTCAACACGCTTCCGGAGGCGACGATCGAAGCGTTCGCCGATCACGGGCATCTCGCCCGCCGAGTCGACGCAGATCTCGATCAGGCGGAGGCGGCGTGGAACGGGCTGACCGACGTCGGGATCGACCTCGACGATGTGGCCGCGACGCTCGAGCGCGAAGGCGTGTCGAGCTTCCAGAAGAGCTTCGACGAGCTGCTCGGAGCCCTCGATGCAAAGGCCACCGAACTACGAGCCTGAACGATACGTCCGTCGACAACCTGCTCGACTCGCTCGACCTCGGCCGCAACAGACGGCTGGCGGAGCAGCTCATCCACTCTGCATTCGAACTGCTCGCCGACCATCCGAGCATGCTCGACCTGAAGATCGCCAGCGCGGCGCTGGAGGAGATGCGCGAGGCGTTCAAGATGTTCGCGCCCTACCACGACGTACCGAAGGTGACCCTGTTCGGGTCGGCGCGCGTGCAGATGGCCGACCCGCTGTACATGCACGCGCGTGAGGTCGCCACCAAGCTGGCCGAGGCGGGTTGGATGGTCGTCACGGGTGCCGGCCCCGGCATCATGCAGGCCGGGATGGAAGGCGCCGGTCGCGACAAGTCGATCGGTGTGTCGATCCGCCTGCCGTTCGAACAGGGCGCCAACCCGGTGATCGCCGGCGACCTCAAGTACGTCAGCATGAAGTACTTCTTCACCCGCAAGTTGATGCTCATCAAGGAGAGCAAAGGCTTCGTGTGCCTGCCCGGTGGCTTCGGCACCCTCGACGAGACGTTCGAGCTGCTGACCCTCACCCAGACTGGCAAGGGCTTGCCGGTGCCGATCGTGCTGCTCGACACGCCCGGCGACCCGTACTGGGAGACGGTGCACGACTTCGTCGGACGGCAGCTGGTCGAGCGTGGGCTGGTGGCGGCGGCCGACACCGAGCTCTACCTGGTGACCGACGACTGCCAGGCGGCGGTCGACGAGGTGATCGGGTTCTACAGGAACTACGACTCGCTCCGCTATGTGGGTCATCTGGCGGTGATGCGGATGAAGCAAGGACCAACCGATGCCCAGCTCGCTGAACTGAACGAGCGCTTCGGCCAGTTCTCCACCGGTGGCATCGCCCGGGCAACGCCGTTCGAGCCGGAACGACGCGAGAACGACAAGCTCGACATGGATCGAATCACCTTCACGCTCGCCAATCACTCGGCCGGCGTCTTGCGCGAGTTGATCGACGCCGTCAACTCATTCGTCGTCGCCTGACCTTCCGCCGAGCAGGTGGATCGCCTTCTCCACAGCGCGCCGCGCTTGCGTCAAGCGCTTGTCGTCGACCGGGCGCGCCCGACCCTCCGCCGAGGCTTCGCGCAACTGGTCGAACGTGATCTGGTCGAGATCGTCGACGACGACCTGCAGCCGATCGACGAGCTCGTCGTAGGGCCCGCCCACTACAGCGCCTCGGCGACGAGATCCATGGGGTGCTGCACGTTGACGCCCGCGGCGCCGAGGTGAAATGCGCAGCCGGGATTGGCACTGGCGACCACCTGCGGCCCGGCTCGCTCGATGGAAGCGAGCTTGCGCTCGCGGATCTCGCCAGCCAGTTCGGGCTGCAGCGTGGAGTACGCACCGCCCGCGCCGCAGCACAGCCCGTCGTCGTCGAGCTCGACGACGTCGGCCACCGCGGCGAGCACGGTGCGAACCGGCATGTGGGCGTGCTGCACGTGGCGGAGGTGGCACGGATCCTGCACGGTGACCGGGCCGAGACGGCGCCGCACCTTCAAGCGATCCACGAGTGGGGCGACGAACTCGCTGGCATCGCGGACTCTGGCGCTGAACGCTCGCGCTTCCTCGGTGCCGAGCAGATGTCCGTAGTCCTTCAGTGCCGCACCACACCCTGCGGAGTTGACCACGATCGGAGCTTCGCCAGGCATCGACCGCATCACCTTGCGAGCCAGGCCCTTGGCCTCGTCGGTGAGGCCGGCATGGATGTGCAACGCCCCGCAGCACGCTCCACCGGACCCGGGCATCTGGTAGGTGACACCGACGGCAGACAACACCTTCGCAGTGCTGCGATGCGTCTGCCGCTGCCACGCGTCCATGACACAGCCGGTGAACAGCCATGTGTCGTTGCCCGTCGGCACGGGTAGCGAGCCACGGCGCAGCGCGAGCTTGGGCAGGCCCATTCGCTTCGGTATCAACTTCACCCGCTGGACGGCCGCCAGCAGGCTGGAGCCGACGAGCAGCATCCGGTGATGGCCGAGCGCCCGATAGCCGAGCTTCTGCCACCACGGGGTCATTCGCTTCTGGTCGGTCAGCGTGTCGCGCGTGCCCTCCATCAGTTGCCCGAACTTCACTCCACTGGGACACGCCGGCTCGCAGCCACGGCATTGCACACAGGTCTCCATGAAGTGCACGAAGTCGTCGGTGACCTCGGCATTGTCGAAGTGGACGGCACGCATTGCCGAGATCCGGCCACGCGGCGACAGCGCTTCCTCACCCGTGACGCGAAACGTGGGGCAGTGCGGCAGGCACAAGCCACAGCTGACACAGGTGCTCAAGTCATTGTCGTCGAGGTGAAGTTTCACGATGCTCCCAACGTACCCGTAACGTCGCAGCCAGCATGCCCGAGGGTCACACGCTTCACCGAATTGCCATCGATCATTCGAAGCTCCTGCGCGGCAAGAAAGTCGCCGTCTCGTCGCCGCAGGGCCGGTTCGCGGCGGATGCCGCGCTGGTCGACGGAGTGCGGCTGCGCGAAATCGAGGCCTACGGCAAGCACCTCTTCTACTACTGGCGGAACGGTCTCGTCGGCCATGTGCACCTCGGCCTGTTCGGCAGGTTCCGGGTGTATCGCGGGCCGGGTCCGGTCGACGCGCCGACCGTGCGGATGCGCATGGAGGTCCCCAAGACGACCATCGATCTCATCGGGCCGACGGAGTGCTCGATCGGCACCGTCGAGGATCGCGATCAGGTCGTCCGCCGACTCGGTCCCGACCCGCTGCGTGCCGACGCCGATCCCGACAAGGCGTACGCGGCGATCGTCCGCCGCGTCGCTGCCGATCGGCCAGTTGCTGCTCGACCAGAAGGTCATCAGTGGCCTCGGCAACGTCTATCGGGCCGAGGCGTTGTTCCTCAACCGGATCAACCCGAATCGGCCGGGCAATCTCGTGACTCGCGAGGATTTCGACGGCCTCTGGGCGACGATCGTCGAGATGCTGGAACGCGGTGTCGACGAGGATCGAATCGTCACGCTCGACCGTGAGCTGTTCGACATCCCAGAGGGAATGGCTCGGCGTGGCGACACCACATACGTGTACCACCGCGACCTCTGCCTCCGGTGCGGCAACCCGATCCTGACGGTCGAGCTCGGCGGACGTGCCTGCTACTACTGCCCGGTCGACCAGCCGCGCTGATCTTTGGGGCTGACTACTGCGCGTGCCACTGCGGCGTGTCGGCTTCGCCTCGCCAGTACCGCAAGCGAAGCTCCGCCTCGTCGGCCGCGGCGGGGTCCGACAACGCGGCTCGCACCCGCATCAACGTGGCCGCGACCAGACGGAGCTCGGCAATTGCCTCGGCGATCGGATCGGCGCGGATCGACAGTCCGGCACCCTCGGCGAACGCCTCGTAGAGGCCGGGTGCGCCGCCCCAACGCCCCGTCCACGTCATCAGCGGGGCGTGATCCCAAGCCGGCGGACCGAGGCACAGCAAGTCCCAATCCAACAGCACGGGCCCGTGCGCAGATTGGATGACGTTGCCCGGGTGGACGTCGCCATGGCAGACCACCGACGCCCCACCGCGCTGCTGTTGCAGCTGCGGCAGATCGCGATCGATCGCGGCCACGATCGCGGCGTGGGCCGCTGGATCGAGGCCGTCGCGAACTGCGGCCAGGAGTGCCTCGAAGTTCCACCACGGGAAGTCGCCACCGAACGGAACCGGATACGCCTCGGGCAACTTGGTGCGCGGCACGCGGTGCAGCTTGGCGATCATCTCGCCGACCGCGAACCAATCGGTCGCACCCGCTTCCTCGATCGCGCCGACGGCGAACACGGCAAGGTCACCATCGATGAACGCCTCGTCGCGGACGTACGCGGGCACGCGCAGGCCGGCGTTCGTCAGGACGGCGGCCAGCGATATCGCGGATTGCGGCGGGCCGGTGGGGCGGCTGACCCGCAGCAGCACACCGTCGCCGGCCGCGAAGATGCCGTTCATCCCCATCCGCACCAGTTGCGGCTCGGCGAAACCCCAGTGTCGTGCCGCCACCTCGGCGGCGCGCGTGACACGGTGTCGAGCGAACCCGGCGGCGCAGCGACGAAGGGCAGATCAGCCGAGGCTGACACCAGGGTTCAGCCGTCCGCCGGGGTCGAATTCGGCCTTGATCCGCCGGGTCAGTTTCGTCACCGATGATTCAGGGCGGTCGCCTTCCGGGAGCGGGTCGGCGTGATGGACGACGCCGACGCCGACCTCCGCGACGAAATCGCCCGTGAGGGATCCGATGGCCGACGGGGCAACAACGCGTCGGCTGCCGGCCGGCAGTTCGGGTGGTCCATCGCAGCCGGTCAATGAACAGGTTGCAGCCTGTGCGGCGACGTCGTCGGGGTGCCCTTCGAGCAACGCCCACAGGCGCGAACCATTCCACAACACGGACGTCGGCCGGTAGAGGCGTGCGAACGTCGGGAACGGATCGTCGACTTCCGCCGTGAACCATTGCGAGTGCGCGGCGCGGGGTCGAGAACGGATGATGACGTCACCGATGAAGCCGAGGGTGCCGCGTGCCCCGACCAACAGCCTGCACAGATCGAAACCGCTGACGTTCTTCACGGTCGGACCGCCGGCCTGCACCACTTCGCCGCCGTCCGATACGTAGCAGGCCTGCAGCAACACGTCACGGACCGGCCCGTAGCCCAGTCGACGGATGCCGCTGTGGCCGACCGAGAGCGCTCCGCCGACGGTGCCGCCCGGTGGCAGGGCGACGCATTGACCGAGCTCGGCCAGAGCGGCGTCGACGTCGTCGACCGGCGTGCCAGCGCCACAGCGCAGGGTCATCTCGTCGGCTTGGATCCACTCGATGCCGGCCGGAGGGCGAACGGTGCGGACGCCCGGCACCGGGCCGCCGCGCATACCGAGACCGGTGATGGTGACAGGACCAGCTGGCGCCGACTTCTTCGGCGAACGCAGTCAGATCCACGCACCCTCCGGCACGTGTTGCAGGTCGGCGCACGACGCCGCCGTCGGCAGCACCTTGTTCGGGTTGGCCAACCCGGTCGTGTCGAACGCCCGCCGCAATCGAGCCTGCGCGTCGAGGTCGACCGGCTTGAACATCAGCGACATGAAGTCGCGCTTCTCCAGGCCGATGCCGTGCTCGCCCGACAACACTCCGCCGGCTGCCACCGAGCACGCGGACGATCTCCTCGCCGGCGGCGTGAACTCGATCCATGACACCTGGCTCGCGCTTGTCGAACACCAGCAACGGATGCAGGTTGCCGTCGCCGGCATGGAACACGTTCATCACCAGCAAGTCGTGTCGCTCGACGATCTCGTAGACCTGGCGCAGCACTTCGGGCAGCCGGCGACGGGGAACGACGGTGTCGTGCAAGTAGTAGTTGGGCTTGATCCGGGCGATGGCCCCGAATGCGTTCTTGCGTCCCTTCCACAGCAGCGCTCGCTCGGCTTCGTCCTGGGCGATGCGCACGGTGCCGGCGCCGTGCTCCTTGCCGATGTCGACGATCCGTTGCACGTCGGCCTCGACCCGGTGCTGGAGACCGGCGACCTCGACGAGCAGGATCACCGCGGCGTCGACCGGCAGACCGGCGTGGATGTACTCCTCCACGGCGCGAACGCACAGCTGGTCCATCATCTCCAACGCCGCTGGAACCATCCCGGCGGCGATGATCGCGCTGACGGTCTGGGCTCCGTCCTCGACGCTCTCGAAGTCCATCAACATCGTGCGAACGACCGGCGGATTCTGCGTCAAGCGGACGCACACCTTCGTGGTGATACCGCACATGCCCTCGCTGCCGACGAACGCGCCGCGCAGGTCGTATCCCTCCGGCTCACCTTCCTCGCCGCCGAGCTGCACGATCTCGACCGTCTGGGAGCACGACTTCGAGACCGAGGATGTGCGCGGTGGTGACCCCGTCGGAGAGGCAGTGCGGCCCGCCGGAGTTGTTGGCGACGTTGCCGCCGATCGAGCAACTCTGCTGACTGCTGGGGTCGGGTGCGAAGTGCAGACCCCAGCGACGACACGGCACGCGTGAGGTCGAGGTTCAACACACCGGGCTGCACCCACGCCAACCGGTTGACGGGATCGACCGACAGCACCTGGTTCATCTTGGTGGTCACGATCATCATGGCGTCGTCGAGCGGAGTCGCCCCACCGGCCAAACCGGTGCCGGCACCCCGGGCGATGAACGGCCGACCGTGACGAACGGCCAGCGACACGCAGGCCTGCACCTCGTCGGTTGACGTCGGGAAGCACACGACGCCGGCATGACCCTCGAGGTTGGATGCGTCGCGCTTGTACAGCGCCAGTTCGGTGTCGCCGACGCGAACTCGATCGGGCGACAGCGCCGCGCCGAGTTCGGCGACGAGGGTGTCGGTCATGCCCGTCGACGCCGGCGATCGTCGTCGCGATCGCGGACCTGCTTCAACACGATGACCTGACCCGGCTCGACCGGTCGGCCGTCGACCAGCACCTCGTCACCCTCGTCCAGACCGTCGGCAAGTGTGATCGCCCGACCATCGAGGCGGGCGCGCAGCTCCAACTCCCTGGCATGCATCGCCCGACGACCCTCGCCGAACGCGTCGCGCACTCGACCCGTCGCGCTGTGCACGACGTACCTCGGAGCGAGATGTGTCGCCGCCTGCTTGACCTTCTTCTTGGCGACGCTGGCACCCGCAACGCCGGCAACTGCACCGCCCATGAACCATGTGATTCTCTTCATCATGCGGACCTTCCTTCCTTGCGCCGCAGACGGCGCACCGCACGCGTCGTGCCCGTGGCGATCGCCGCAGTCTTGATCATCGGCGTGCTCAGTGCGACGCGGGCGACGCGGCCACTTCCCGCGACCGCGCCACTGATTGCCTCAGCAGATCCGAGCACGCGATCGAACCGTTCGAGGTCGTCGCGCGCCTCGGCCAACGTCTCCTTGGCCTCATCGGTGGATGCCCGCAACTCGACCAGCAACGGGCCGGTCTCCTGGCGCAACGAGACGACCTCGGCGCGCAACGACTTCATCGAGTCGAGCACTCGCATCAGCACGACGATCAACGCCGCGAACCCGATGCTGCACAACACGGCTGCCAGTACGACGGCCAATTCTCCGGCGGTCATTTGCGTTCGTCCATTCGCCTCGCCACGTCGGCCTCTGCTCCGTGCTCACTCGGTTCGTAGTACTGCTTGTCGCGCTGGTCGTCCGGTAGATATTGCTGTTCGATCCAGCCCTGCGGATTGTCATGAGGGTAGTCGTAGCCAACGCCGTGGCCCAGCGATTGGGCGCCTTTGTAGTGCGCGTCGCGGAGGTGTGGCGGCACCTCACCGACGGCCCCGTTCTGCACATCGCCTCTTGCGTTCCAGATGGCGAGCGCCGAACGATTGCTCTTCGGGGCGGTCGCCATGTGGATGGCAGCCTGACTGAGGTTGAGTTGCGCCTCGGGCAGCCCGACGTGCTCGAGCGCCTGCGCCGCGGCGACGGCGACCAACAGCGCCTGCGGGTCGGCCATCCCGATGTCCTCGCTGGCGAAGATGATCATCCGTCGTGCAATGAAGCGAGCATCTTCGCCCGCCTCCAACATCCTGGCCAGGTAGTAGACCGCTGCCTGCGGATCGCTGCCGCGCATGCTCTTGATGAACGCGCTGATGACGTCGTAGTGGTCGTCGCGGCCGTAGCGCAGCGCGCTGGTTCCCAGGGCCGCCTCGACGTGGCTCAGTTCGACCGGGTCCGGGATCGGCCAGGGCACAGGCGACCTCGAGTGCGGTCAACACCTGGCGCCCGTCGCCACCGGCACGGTCGACGAGGTGCTCGATGGCCTCGTCGCTGGCGGTCATGCCTTCTGCCTCGAGCCCTCGTCGGACCAGAGTCTCGATTGCGTCGCGGTCGAGCGGCTCGAGGCGGAACAGGGTGCTGCGGCTGCGCAGCGGTGGGTTGACCTCGAAGAACGGGTTCTCGGTCGTCGCGCCGATCATCGTCAGCGTGCCGTCCTCGACCGCCGGCAGCAGCGCGTCCTGCTGCGACTTGCTGAACCTGTGGATCTCGTCGAGGAACAGGATCGTGCCGCGACCGTGCTCGCCGATTCGCTGCCGCGCCCGCTCGATCACCTCGCGTACATCCTTGACGCCGGCGCTGACCGCGCTCATCTGCTCGAACACACGCTTGGTGCTGCCGGCGACGGCCAGGGCCAGCGTGGTCTTGCCGGTGCCCGGTGGGCCCCAGAAGATCGCGCTGGTCAGACGGTCCTGCTCGACCAGCTTGCGCAGCGGCTTGCCCGGGCCGACGAGGTGCTCCTGGCCGACGACGTCGTCGAGCGTCCGCGGCCGCAGCCGCGCGGCGAGCGGCGCGTGACTGCGCAGGTGCTGTTCGGCTGCTGCCGTGAACAGGTCGCTCACAGGGTGCCCAGGACTCGCTGATACGCCGGGCGGCGCATCTCGACCACGTTCTCGATGAGCCACGCCGGGTCCGACCCAGCGCCAGGCGACGAACTCGCTGCCGTCGGGTGTCGGCTGCGATGCCGGCGTCGAGGGCGTCGAACAGGAACCACTTGCTGGACCTGACCGCGCCGCTTGCCGTCGCGGCCGTGATCCCGCTGCACGTCCGGCGGCCACTCGTACGCGACCCACTCCGGGAACTCGACTCGAGCGACGACATCGGCCTCGCCGAGCCCGGTCTCCTCCTTCAGTTCGCGCCACGCAGCCTCGATCGGCTCCTCGCCCCGCTCGCAGCCCGCCCTGCGGCAACTGCCAGCTCCCGGCGACGTCCGCCCGCTCGAACGCCATGATGTCGCGCAAGTCGGGATGCCGAACCACGATCACAACCCCCGCCCGAAAGTGCTGGCGCTCACCCCGTTCACGGTAGCCCCGCTCCCCTCACCCCCCGCCCACTCCCCCTCGCCACCCCGCCCGCCCCGGGACCACGCCCACCCGACGTTTGACCCTTGGCGCCCCGCATAGGGGCCGCAGCTCACAAACGCCGACCCGTCGCATTGGCGTTTGACCCTCGGGACCCCGCATAGGGTGCCGCAGTCACAGACGCGGCGGGTGCAGGGCGAGGAAGCGGCGGATCGTGTGCGCGATCTCCGCGTCGGTCATCGCGCCAGGTGATCTCGATCGGAACCCAGCCGTCGAGCACGAGCTCGTTCTGACGACGAGCGTCGCTGTCGAGATCGGTCGCCAGCATGTGGAAGCCGAAGCCGTTGCCCTCCAGGTAGAGCTTGCGATCGGGCCAGGCGAGGTCGATCCGATACCGGTAGCTTCCATAGCTGCACTCGGTGTTGGTGCGCCGGACGCGGCAGACCGTGCGCGTCGATGATCCGAGCGATCCGACCCTCGAGTTCACTCTCGCCCGGGTCGTACCCGGGGAGGCGCTGCGCCAGAACCTGACGCAACGTTGCGACCGACCGTCCGGGCGCAGGCCGTGTGCGATCGACCCTCGCCCGCAGCTCCTCCAAGGCCGAGCAGCTTTCGACGAAGAAAATCGTCGACGACCTTGCCGAGTTCGGCACGGTCAGCGGACCGCTGAGGTCGATCACAGTTCGAAGTGGAGACGTGCAGAGCATCCCATCGCGCCGAATGAGATCACCGTCTTCGAGCAAGCCCGATCGATGGCAGATCACGCCCTCGAGCGCGACGTGATGCGAGAGATCCGTGATCACGTGGATCAAGCCGATCGCGATCGTGGCTCGCCTCCGAGCAACGCCAGCGCTCGTCCAATGCGAACCCGCGATTCGGTCCGGATGCGACAGCAGCACCGCACGAACCGCCTGTCGCCACGAGGGCGGCATACCGTTGACGACCGACACTCCCCGTCGGACTTTTCGCAGCCTGCCGGACTCTTGCGGTCACGCTCGAGCTGACGCTTGGTCTGACCCGCGTCGCGAGCCGCGTCGTTGCGTGATCAGGCCGTCGTGACGCTCGGCCCATCGATATCGATCCATCGACCGACTCCTCGCCCTCGGCGTTTGACGCCGCACGCCCCTATACGGGGCCGGAGCGGTCAAACGCTGCTGTGTGTGAGTTGGGGGAAGTCGGTCGGGCGGACTGTATCGGCGGGGTCAGGCCTTTGGGGGGAGGGTGCGGATGCCGAGGTCGTTGAGTTGCTTGAGGTCGACGGGCGTCGGGGCGTTGGTCATCGGGTCCATGCCGGACTGGGTCTTCGGGAAGGCGATGACCTCGCGGATGTTCTCCTCGCCGGCCAGGATCGCGACGAGGCGATCGATGCCGAAGGCGAAGCCGCCGTGCGGCGGGGCGCCGTACTGGAACGGGTGCAGGAAGAAGCCGAACCGCTTGTCGGCCTCCTCGTCGCTGATGCCGAGCAGGCGGAAGATCCGCGACTGCATCTCCGGCTGGTGGATTCGGATCGAGCCGGAGCCGAGCTCCCAGCCGTTCAGCACCAGGTCGTAGGCCTGGCTGCGAACCTTCAGCGGATCCGATCTCGAGCAGGTGCACGTCGTCGGGATGCGGCTGGCGTGAACGGGTGGTGGCCGGGCTTCGGGCGACCGGACGCCTCGTCGACGCCGACGAACAGCGGGAAGTCGACGACCCACAGGTAGCGGTACGGGCCCTCGTGCACCGGCGGACGGCCGAGGTCGTTGCGCAGCGTGCCCAGCACCTCGCAGGTCATCGCCCACTCGTCGGCGACGATCAGCAGCAGGTCGCCGGGCTGCGCCGCGAGGCGCTCGCTGCAGCGCGGCCTGCTCGGCCTCGCTGAGGAACTTGACGACGGGTGACTCCAGCGAGCCGTCGTCGGCGACCTTCAGCCACACCAGTCCCTTGGCGCCCATCTACTTGGCCTTGTCGGTGAGGGCGTCGAGCTTGTTGCGGCCATACTCGCTCGGCCTTGCCGGTGGCGTTGATGCCCTTGATCGCGGCAGCGCCGGCGAACGCCTTGAACTCGGTCGCCGGCGAACGACGTCGGTGAGCTCGTTCAGCTCCATGCCGAAGCGCAGGTCGGGCTTGTCGACGCCGAAGCGGTTCATCGCGTCGTGCCACGTGATCTTGACGATGTCGCCCGGGTCCTGCCCGGCCGACTTCGCCGCGGCGACGACGGCCGCGCCGATGGCCTCGAGCACGTCGTCCTGGCTGACGAAGCTCATCTCCGCGTCGAGCTGCATGAACTCGTACTGACGATCGGCGCGCAGGTCCTCGTCGCGCAGGCAGCGGGCGATCTGGTAGTAGCGATCGATGCCGGCGACCATCAGCAGCTGCTTGAACAGCTGCGGGCTCTGCGGCAGCGCGTAGAACGAACCCGGCTGCTGGCGGCTGGGCACGATGAACTCGCGTGCGCCTTCGGGCGTGCTCGGCACCAGCATCGGGGTCTCGACCTCGACGAAGCCCTGCGCCTCCATCGCCTGACGAATCGCCGAGTTGACGGCGGCACGAATGCGCAGGTTGCGCTGCATCCGCTCGCGGCGGATGTCGAGGTAGCGGTACTGCAGACGGGTCGTCTCGTCGACGGTGTCGGCGCGCTCGTCGATCGGGAACGGCGGCGGCTCGGCCGTGTTGAGGATCTCGACGATCGCAGTCCTGCAGCTCGATCTCGCCGGTCGGCAGGTCGATCGTTGACGTGCTCTCGGCGGCCGAGCCGCGACCACGCCGGTGACACGCAGGACGTACTCGCGGCGCACGTCGACGTAGTTGTCGACGACGCACTGCGTGACGCCGGTGTGGTCGCGCAGGTCGACGAAGGCGAGCTTCTCGCCGTGCTCGCGCCGGGTCGCCACCCATCCGCAGAGGCTGACGGTCTGGCCGATGTGCTCGGGGCGAAGTTCGCCGCACTGGTGGGTGCGCATGCTGTTGTACTCATGGACGCGCTTTCTTCAGGTAATCGATCAGAGTCGGAACGGGCGATCGTCTGCTGCCCGTCGTCGCCGCGGAGAGGGCGCACGGTGACGGCACCCTCCGCGAGCTCGTTGCTGCCGATGATGACGGCGACGGCAGCACCACTGCGGTCGGCGACCTTCATCTGGCTCTTCATGCTGCGGTTCTCGTACGCCCGGTCGGCGCTGAGCCCGGCGGCGCGCAGCTCGGCGGTCAGTTGCAGTGCCTCGAGACCGCCGGTCGTGTCGACGACGAACACGTCGAGCACGAGTGGTCGGCGCGGCGAACACGCCCTCGTCGTCGCAGGCCAGCAGCGTGCGGTCGAGCCCGAGCGCGAACCCGATGCCGTGCGTCGGCGGACCGCCGAGCGACTCGACGAGACCGTCGTAGCGACCGCCGCCACCGAGCGCGTTCTGCGCCGAGTCGAGCGTGCCGCCCTGGTATTCGAACGTGGTGTGGCGGTAGTAGTCGAGGCCGCGCACGAGCGTGTCGTCGATCGCGAACGGGATGCCGAACGCCGTGAGCCCGGCCTGCACACCTTCGAAGTGCGTCGGCCGCATCGGCGCTGTAGAACTCGGCGATGCGCGGCGCGCCGGCGATGATCGGCGCGTCGCCGGGACGCTTGGAGTCGAGCACGCGCAGCGGGTTCTTGTCGAGCGTGATCTGGCTCTCCGGCGACAGCGATCCGCGATTCGCCTCGAAGTACGTCCGCAACGCGGCGACGTAGCGCGCTCGATCCTCCGGCTCGCCGAGCGAGTTGAGCAGCAGCTTCACCTGGCGTCAGACCCGAGCGCTCGGTAGAACTCCCAACCGAGCGCGATGACCTCGACGTCGAGGTACGGATCGTCGGCGCCGAGCACCTCGATGCCGACCTGGTCGAACTGGCGATAGCGACCGCGCTGCGGCTTCTCGTAGCGGAACTGGGATCCGGCGTACCAGACCTTCCACGGCGTGAGCGGCCGATGCTGGACGAACGCCCTGCACACGCGATGCTGTCAGCTCCGGACGAAGGGCGATGTGGCGACCGCCCTTGTCGACGAAGTCGTACATCTCCTTGGTGACCACGTCGGTGGCATCACCGATGCGCTGGAAGACGCCGAGGTCCTCCAGCAGCGGCGGGATGATCTGCCCGTAGCCGGCCGACTCGACGACATCGGCGAACACCGCTGACGAATCGTCGCCAGCGCGCCGACTCCGGCGGCAGGATGTCGCGCATCCCTGGGCTGGTCTGGAACTCGGGCATGGTCAGTCAAGGCTACGGCGCGCCGGTCCGGCCGAGTCACGCCGTGGTTTCGACCGCTCCGGGGTAGCGACGCCGGATGTCGGGCGACCCGCTCACTCGCGAGGCGCTGTGCCTCCCCACAGCAACTGCCGGCGATCGCGGGGACGGTGGCCACAGTGGACTTGATCACGGCGAAACAATCAGCCGCCTTTGCCGGGCACCAGTCGGTAGGCGTCGTAGACGCCGTCGATGTGCTTGATCGTGCGCAGCACCGACTCGAGGTGGCTGGGGTCGGCGAGCTCGAACTCGAAGCGCATCTTGGCGACACGGTCGTCGCCGGTGTGGGTGCTGCACGCGACGATGTTGACGTGCTGCTCGCTGAGCGAGTTGGCCACGTCGCGCAGCAGCCGCGAGCGGTCGAGCGCGACGACTTCGACGCCGGCCCGGAAGATCGTCTTGCGAGCGGTCGCCGTCCCACTCGACGTCGATCAGCCGCGCCGCCTGATCGCTCATCAGGCTCTCGGCGTTGGCGCAGTCGGCGCGGTGCACGGACACGCCGCGACCACGAGTGACGAAGCCGATGATGTCGTCGCCGGGCACCGGAGTGCAGCAACGCGACAGCCGCACGAGGACGTCGTCGAGCCCCTCGACGTGGACGCCGACGGCGGATCGCGGACGGTTGGGCCGATCGGGTCGGGTGCGGCGAGACGACGAGAACTGCTCGCCTTCCGTCGCCTTGCGAGAACGAACGGGCAACCTTCTGGACGATCGACCGAGCCGACACGTGGTGCTCGCCGATGGCCGCGAGCACGGAGTCGAGGTCGGTGTACGAGCTGGACGCAACCTCCTCGGCGAGGATCTCGCTGTCCCACATCCTCTGCAGCGGCAGACCCTCGCGACGGAACTCCTTGGTCAGTTCCTCGCGGCCGGCCTCGATCATGTCGACACGCCGCTCGCGGCTGAACCACTGGCGGATCTTGTTGCGGGCCCGAGGCGAGTCGACGAACTGCAGCCAGTCGCGCGACGGGCCCGCCGTCTCCACCTTGGAGGTGAAGATCTCGCACGTGTCGCCGCTGTGCAGCGTGGTGCCCGAGCGGCACGAGCCGACCGTTGACCTTGGCGCCGATGCACGCGTGACCGACCTCGGTGTGCACTGCGTAGGCGAAGTCGACACTGGTGGAGCCGACCGGCAGCGGGATGACCCGGCCCTTCGGCGTGAACACGAAGACCTCGTCCTGCTCGAGGTCGGTCTTCAGGTTCTCCATGAAGGCTGCGGGATCGGAGATGTCGGCCTGCCAGTCGATGATCCGGTTGAGCCAGTCGATGTCGCTGCGTCTCGCCCTCTCCCTTGTACGACCAGTGCGCGGCGACGCCCCACTCGGCACGTTGGTGCATCTCACGCGACCGGATCTGCACCTCGACGACCTTGCCGCCGGGCCCGATGACCGTGGTGTGCAAGCTCTGGTAGAGGTTGAACTTCGGCATCGCGATGTAGTCCTTGAAGCGGCCGACGACCGGCTTGTAACGGCCGTGGATGCAGCCGAGCGCGGCGTAGCAGTCCTTCACCGAGTCGACGATCACGCGAATGGCGACGAGGTCGAAGATGTCGTCGAACTCCTTGCCCTTCTGGATCATCTTCTCGTAGATGCTCCACAGGTGCTTGCCGCGACCAGTGACCTCGGCCTCGATGTTGAGCTCGTGCAGCCGACCACCGACCTCGGCGATCGCCTTGGCGAGGTAGACCTCGCGCTCCGGGGTACGGGTGCTGACGAGGTGGTCGAGCTCGGCGAATCGCTTCGGGTACAGCGACGCGAACGAGAGGTCTTCGAGCTGCTGCTTCAGCTCCTGCATGCCGAGGCGATGGGCCAGCGGCGCGTAGATGTCGAGCGTCTCCTGGGCGATGCGCCGCTGCTTCTCGCTGGGCATCGCCGCGATGGTGCGCATGTTGTGCAGCCGGTCGGCGAGCTTGATGATGAGGACCCGCAGATCGCGGGCCATCGCGACGAGCATCTTGCGCATCGTCGCGGCCTGCTGGGCCTCCTTGGAGTCGAACTGCAGACGCTCGAGCTTGGTGACGCCGTCGACGATCGCAGCGACCTCGGCACCGAACGCGGTCTCGACATCGGCGAGCGTGATCTCGGTGTCCTCGACCGCGTCGTGCAGCAGCGCAGCAGCCAACGAGATCTCGTCGAGACCGATGTCGGCCACGATCCGCGCGACCGCGAGCGGATGGTTGATGTAGCTCTCGCCGCTGCTGCGCAACTGGTGTCGATGGGCTTCCTTGGCCGTCTCGAACGCCCGGTTGATCATCGCCACCGGCGCCTTCGGATGGCGACGGCGGTACGCGCTGAGCAATGGCGTCAGCTCGTCAGCGGTGACGTTCTGGTGCCGCCGCCAGGGAAGAACACGGTCGACTGCAGCCATCGGCGCGCCTCAGTACCTGGCCAGACTTTCGATGCGATGGCCTCCGAGCTTGGCTCGACCGCCGAGATCTTCGAGCTCGATCAGGAAGCCGACGCCGGCGACAACGCCGCCGAGCGCCTCGACGAGACGCACGGTCGCGGCCGCCGTGCCACCCGTGGCGAGCACGTCGTCGATGACCAGGATCCGCTCGCCGGGATGGATCGCGTCGCGGTGGATCTCGAGCTTGTCCTTGCCGTACTCGAGCGAGTACTCCTCGCGGACGACGGCCCACGGCAGCTTGCCGGCCTTGCGAACCGGCACGAAGCCGGCTCCCATGCGATAGGCGACCGGTGCGGCGAGGATGAAGCCTCGTGCTTCGATGCCGAGCACCCGGTCGACCGGAACATCGTCGAACCGATCGACGAGCTCGTTGATCGCCCGTCCGAACGCCTTCGCCGTCACCGAGCAGCGGCGTGATGTCGCGGAAACTGACACCCGTCGTCGGGAAGTCGTCGATGTCGCGGACCAATCGGTGAGCCAGTGGCCGTTGGATGCCATATGGCTTCAGGCTACCGTCCCTCAGCTGGTACGACGCTTCTTCTTCCGCGGCCGCGGCGGGTGCGTGAGCACCGACTCCGGTGTGCTCGGAGCTGTGGTGGGGAGCAGCGACCTCGTCCACCGCCGGACTCGCTGCGATGACGGGCCGCATCGCGCCGCGCCGCCGGCGAGCCGCCGAGCACCAGGCGCTCGAGCTCGGCACCGGTGGCGTGCGGGACCCCTGAGGTTGCGGTACCGCGGCTCGCGCTCCTTGAACATGGCCAGCAACGGGGAGGCGACGAAGATCGACGAGTACGATCCGGTGAGCAAGCCGACGAGCAGGGCCAGTGAGAAGTCCTGCAACGCGACGGCACCGAGGATGCCTGCACCGAGGACGAGCAGCGACAGCACCGGCAGGACGGCGGCGATGCTGGTGTTGAGCGAACGCATCAACACCTGGTTCATCGACACGTTGATGACGTCGGCGTACGGCGTGCGTGTGCCCGCGAAGCGCTCCGTGTTCTCGTTGACCTTGTCGAACACGACGATGGTGTCGTACAGCGAGAAACCGAGGATGGTGAGGAACGCGACGACGGTCGCCGGCGTGACCTCGAACTGGAACATCGAGTAGACGCCGACGCTGATCAAGCACGTCGTGCATCATGGCGATGATCGCAGCCGACGGCCATTCGCCACTCGAGTCGCCAGGCGATGAACAGCGCGACCAGGATCAAGAAGATGATGAGAGCGCGGATGGCCTTCTCGGTGATGCTGCGACCCCACGTGGAGCTGACCGAGTTGACGCTGACCGACTCGGTGTCGACCTTGCCGGCCGTCGGCCAGCGCCTCTTGCACCTCTTGGCGCTTGGCAACCGACTGATCGCCGACCTGGATCAGCAGACACGGAACCCGAGGCGGATGTGCGCTCTTGGATCTTGGCGTCGGCGCCGTCGATGCCGTGATCGTCCAAGACAGCGTCGAGCCTGATCGATCGTCAGGTTGTTGGCCGACACCTCCCAGGCGACACCGCCCTCGAAGTCGAGGCCGAGGTTGAGGCCCTGGACCAGCAGCGACCCGACGGTGATCGATCAGCAACAGCGCCGAGAAACCGAGACCCCACCAGCGCTTGCCGTAGAAGTCGATCGCGGTCTCGCCGTGGTACAAGCGACCACCGAGGCCGCGGCGCTGACGAACATTGGGCAGCGCTTCGGTGCCGACATCGATGGTCACGTCGCGGCTCCTGACGGGTTCGTCGTCGGCGCCTGCACTACTGGATGCTGCTCCACGCCGATGCCCATCACCTTCTGGCGCGACATCCAATCAGTGCGGGCCAGCAGCAGGATCGTCGGGCGAGTGAAGAAGTAGGCCACGATCAGGTCGATCAACGTCGACAGACCGAGGAAGAAGGCGAAGCCACGGACGGAGCCGACCGTGAGGTACCACAGCACGGCGGCACCGATCAGCGACACCATGTCGGCGACGACGATGGTGTGCCAGGCGCCGGCGAACCCGCGCTGGCGCGCTGTTGCGCATCGATCGACCGGCGCGCACTTCGTCCTTCAATCGTTCGAAGAACACGACGTACGAGTCGACGGTGACACCGATCGACACGATGAGTCCGGCGATGCCGGCCAGCGAGAGGGCAAGGCCCTGCGTCTTGGACAGGAACGAGATGACCGTCCAGATCAACGCGCCGGAGACGAGCATGCCGATGACGACGACGGTGCCGAGCAGTCGGTAGTACAGGATCATGAAGATCAGGACCGAGCCCGACGCCGACGAGGCCGGCGATCCAGGCTGCTCGCAGCGAGTCCTTGCCGAGCGTCGGCGACACGGTCTGCACGGCCTGCGTCTCCAGCTTGACCGGCAGCGAACCACTGTTGAGCACGCGGGCGAGGTTGCGGCCTCGGACTCACTGAAGCTGCCGGTGATCTGCACGCTGCCGGTGAACGAGGGCTGCTGCACCGTCGGCGCCGAGATCACTTCGCCGTCGAGCTCGATGGCCAGCTGGCGAGTCGGGCAGGTGGTGGTGGCGTTGTAGCACTCCGACGCGAGCACGTTCCACACGTCCTCGCCCTTGGACGCCGCCGCGGAGGCTCGACCGTGACGCCCCAGCCCGAACCGGAGAGGATGCGAGCGGTGGCGTCGTCTTGGAAGACCTCGCCGGTGCCGCCGGCCGGACCGACCTTGCAGAAGCTGCCGCCACGAGCCGGAACGAATCCGGACTGATCAGGCGCGACGTCCGGCAAGGTGTTGTCGGTGGCGTCGCCGGCGACCGTGGTCGTCGTGGCGCCGCCGGGCAGTCGTGGTCGTCGGCGCGCCCGCAACCGTGGTGGTCGGGGCTGCCGCCGCCACCGGTGTCGCATCGATGGTGGTCGGCGTGGTGTTGGCAGTGCTCGGCAGTCGCGATGGGCCGCCCGCAGCAGTGGTCGTCGGCGCGGTCGCGACGGTCGTCGCCGAGTTCGCGGCCGGCGTGGCGCTGGTGGTGCTGCTCCCGGCCACGGTGGTCGTCGTCGAGTCGGTCGTCGCGGCCTTCTTCGGGTCCGACGTGACACACGGGATGTTGAGCTGATCGTCGGTCAGCACGGGTCGGAGGTACACCTGACCGGTGACCTTCACCAGTTCTTCGGCCTTCTCCTGGTTCTTGACGCCCGGCAGGTTGACGACGATGGCGTTGCCCTGGCGCAGGATCTCCGGCTCGGCAACACCCAGGCTGTCGACACGCTCGCGGATGCGCTCGACAGCGAGGTCGAGGCTGGCGGTGTTGAAATCACCGACGGGCTGCTGGGTGATGGAGATGCCACCCTGCAGGTCGAGTCCGAGCGATGGCGCCTCACCGAACGCGAGCGTGAGGAACAATCCTCCGAAGGCGATCACGAGGATGCCGACGAGTTGATAGACGAGCTTTTTTGCATTACTTCGAGGGCTCGTCTTCCGCTGTCCCGGCTGCCGGCTCGATCTTCTTGGCGCGTCCCGATCCATCGTCACTGGGTACTGCGGATTCGCCGGCCGATGTGTCGACCTTGCGCTGCAGGGCTTGGCGAGCAATTCGGATCTGCACGTTGTCGTCGATCTCCAACCAGGCGATGTCGTCTTCGAGCAGCGTGACGAAGCCGTAGACACCCGAGGTCGTCATCACCTCGTCGCCGACATCGATGGATGACTGCAACGACTGCTGGTTCTTCATCTTGCGACGCTGCGGACGAATCATCAGGAAGTACATCGCCCCACCGATGAGGATCATCGGGACGAAAAGACCGAGCGGATTCGAGGACTTCGAGTCGGTCGCAGCGAGCATCGACAGGACGTGCATGTGGTGTATCCAATTTTTGGCAATAGGAGGGCGGAGACTGCTAATAACCGACGGGCAATGCTAGCCACCATGTGGCCGCGTTGGGCGTCGTCACTGCCAAACACCGAGAACATCGGCGCGAAGTGAGCCGAAAGACCCATTTCTGATGGCTGTCCTCATCCTTTCCATCAGCTGCAACGTCCAACTGATGTTGTGCAGGCTGACCAGTCTCGACGCGGTCGGCTCGCCCACTTGGAAGAGGTGGCGGATGTAGCCACGGCTGTGCCGTTGGCAGACCTCGCAGCTGCAATCTGCGTCCAGCGGCTCGTCGCTGAGGGTGTGCTTGGCGTTCTTGATGTGCAACTTGCCTCCGGCCGTCAGCGCCGTTCCGTGGCGACCGATCCGCGTCTGCATGACGCAGTCGAACTGGTCGACGCCGAGCGCGACGGCCTCGACGAGGCTGGCCGGATCGCCGACACCCATGAGGTAGCGCGGCCGATCGGCAGGAAGATGCGCCAGCGCGGCGGCCAGCGCGGGAACCATCTCGCCGCGCGTCTCCCCCACGCTGAGGCCACCGATCCCGTACCCGTCGAAGTCGAGCGCGACGGTTCGCTGGGCGCTCTCGATCCGCATCTCTTCGTCGATGCCACCCTGGACGATTCCGAACAGCGCCTGATCGTCGCGATGGTGCGACGTCGCGCGCCCGTGCGGCCCATGCCGCTGTGCGCTCGACCGCCAGACGAATGATCTCGGGCGGCGACGGCAGCGACGGGCACACGTCGAGCACCATCTGGATGTCGGCGCCCAGCAGCTGCTGCGTGTGGACGGCGATCTCCGGGCGTGAAGCGAATCGTCGAGCCGTCGTACGTGCTCTTGAACGTCACGCCGTCGTCGTCGACATCCGGGTCGAGCGAGAACACCTGGAAGCCACCCGAGTCGGTCAACGTCAGCCCGTTCCAACCGGCGAACTTGCCGAGACCGCCGAGTGCGGCGATGGTCTCGGCGCCCGGCCGCAGCATCAGGTGATACGTGTTGCCGAGCACGATCTCGGCACCGAGACGCTCGTAGTCGGCGGCACTGAGGTACTTGATCGCACCGCGAGTCCCGACGGGCATGAAGCACGGGGTGCGATAGCTGCCGCGCGCGCTGTGCGCCACGCCGGTGCGCGCGGCGCCGTCGGTCGCGATCGTCTCGAACTGAACGGGGTGCACTACGCGGCCCGCCTGTCGAGCAGCATCGCGTCGCCGAAGCTCAAGAAGCGGTAGTCGCTCGGCGAGCGCGACGTCGTACAGCCGCCGCCAGCGATCGCCGACGAACGCGTCGATCATCATCAACAGTGTGGTCCGTGGCAGGTGAAAGTTGGTCATCATCACGTCGACGACCTTCCAGTCGTAGGGGCGGGTGATGAACAGTCGGGTACGCCCTTCGTACTGACCGAACGCGGCAACCGATTCGAGGGCGCGGACGCTGGTGGTGCCGACTGCGATCACGCGCTTCGCCTGTCGGCACCGCTCCATCACATCGGGATGCACGCGGTACCGCTCGCTGTGCATCGCGTGCTCGCTCGGATCGTCGACGACGACTGGCTTGAACGTGTCGAGGCCCACCACCAACTCGACCTTGGCCACCTCGACACCTCGTTCGGCGACGGCTGCGAGGAGCTCTGCTGTGAAGTGCAGCCCGGCTGTCGGCGCGGCTGCCGAGGCCGGTTCTGCGGCGTAGATCGTCTGGTAGCGGTCGGGCTCGTCGAGGGCAGTCGCGATGTACGGCGGAAGTGGCATCTCGCCATGACGTTGCAGCAGGGCGATCGGATCGCCGTCGGCAACCAGGCTCACGCTCCATGTGTCGCCCGCCGCGGTTCGGCCTCCGATCTCGACCATCGCCCCGCCCTCGGCGTCGAACAACTGCTCGCCGACGTGAAGCTTGCGAGCGGGTCGGATCATGGCCTCCCAGGTTCGTCGATCATCGGTCAAGGGCTCGAGCAGCAACACCTCGGCGGCGCCACCCGTCTCGCGATGCAGTCGTAAACGAGCCGGTATCACCTTGGTGTCGTTGACGACCAGGAGATCACCTTCGCCGAGCAGTGTCGGCAGATCGCGGACATGCCGGTGATCGGGCTCGGCACTCCCCCGGTCGACCAGCAGCCGAGCGGCATCACGAGGCTCGATCGGCACCTGGGCGATGCGCTCGACCGGCAGGTCGTAGTCAAAGTCGGTCAGGCGCATCGGGCGATCAGGCTACGGGGAGGTCCGTGATCCCCGACCACCTGGCCGTGTGACACCATGGCCGCCATGACGACACTGCGTACCGACAAGGTGGACTGCGGCTCCGACGGGGCGATGGACGTGCACATCTGGACGCCCGATGCTGCACCGAAATCCGCCGTTCTCGTGATCCAGGAGATCTTCGGGGTGGGCACCTACATCCGCTCGGTCGCCGAGCGGCTCGCCGATGCCGGCTACCTCGTCGGCGCACCCGATGTGTTCTGGAGGTTCGCTCCCAATTGGGAGGCCGACCACAGCGAAGCCGGGCTCGGTGCGTCGTTCGAGAAGGTCGCCCAACTCGACTTCCCCACGGCCGTCACCGACTGCGTGGCGGCACTCGATCACCTGGGTGCGCAGCCGGGCATCACGTCGGCGCCCGCGGTGATCGGGTTCTGCCTCGGCGGCACGCTTGCCTGGGCCGTCGCTGCGAGCGGCGAGCCGAGCTGCTGCGTCAGCTACTACGGCTCCGGCGTGCCATCGATGACCGGCATGATCGACAACGTGAAGTGCCCGACGCTGTTCCACTTCGGCAACGACGATCCGTACATCCCCAACGAGGGTGTCGACGTGGTCGGCGCCGCGCTCGGCCGGCCGCCCCGGCTTCATCCTCAACGTCGAGAACGCCGGTCACGCGTTCGACAACCACGAGAGTGAGATGTTCTACAACGAGGCCGCAGCGAATGCCGCGTGGGCGAAGACGATGGCGTTCCTCGAGACCAACCTCCCGGTGTGAGAGCGCTCGTTCGCCCTCCAGGCCCGCGTCTGCCGGACGGATTGCTGACGCACTTCGAACGCACTGACGTCGATGTCGGAATCGCCACGCAGCAATGGCACGGCTACGTCGACGCGCTGCGTGCCAACGGCTGGGAGATCGTCGAGGTGCCCGCCGCCGACGACTGCGCCGACGCCGTGTTCATCGAGGACACCATCGTGATGTACGGCGATCTCGCGGTGATCTCGCGACCTGGTGCCCCGAGTCGCCAACCGGAGACCGCGGCGGTCGACGAGATGGTCAGCTCGCTCGGCTACGAGGTTGCTCGGATAGAGCCGCCCGGGACCCTCGACGGCGGCGACGTGTTGAAGGTCGGCAGCACGTGTACGTCGGCCGCGGTGGTCGGACCAATGCCGCAGGAATCGAGCAGCTCGCGGCTCACCTCGAGCCGCGCGGGCGACGGTGGTGACCGTTCCCGTCACAAAGGTGCTCCACCTCAAATCGGCGATCACCGCGCTGCCCGACGGCACGATCGTCGGATGGCCCGATGCTGTCGACGACTCCGGCGATGTTCCCGAAGTTCCTCGCGACGCCGGAGGAATCCGGCGCGCATGTGGTGCTGCTGGGAGACGACCGTCTGCTGATCGCGGCCGACTGCCCGAAGTCGTCGGAGCTGTTCCGGTCGCTCGGATATCAGCCGGTCGAGGTCGACATCGGCGAGTTCCAGAAGCTCGAGGGCTGTGTCACGTGCCTCAGTGTCAGGCTCCGCCGGTAGGAGACGCCATGGTCACCGTCGTGTTGGAACCCTATTCACCGCAATGGCCGATCGACTTCGCGTCAGAGGAGCAGCGGATTCGTCACGCACTTGCCGGCCTCGACATCGACGTTCACCACACCGGCTCGACGTCCGTGCCGGGACTGCGCGCGAAGCCGATCATCGACATCACATTGGCGGTCCCCGACTCGACCGACGAGGACGCCTACATGCCGGCACTGCTCGAGGCCGGGTACGAGTTCCTCTTCCGCGAGCCCGATTGGCTGGAGCACAGACTGCTCCGGCGCATCGACCCGAGAGTGAACCTGCACGTCTTCACGCAAGGTTCCAACGAGATCGGTCGGATGCTCGCGTTCCGAGATCATCTTCGCGTCGACGATGCCGACCGTGCTCTGTACGAGTCCACCAAGACGGACCTCGCCCAGCGCGAACGGCCGACCGTGCAGGACTACGCCGATGCGAAATCGACAGTGATCGAATCGATCATCATCAGAGCCCAAGGCACACAACAGTGCGAGACCTGCGGGTTCTCCTACGAGCTCAGCTCGGCTCACCTCGCCGGTCACCACATCACGGTCGAGGCCGCAGATCTGGCCGCGATCATCGAGTCGGGCGACATCGACCTCACGAGACGCCCGGCTCCCGCCACGTGGTCCACGCTCGAGTACGCGTGCCACACGCGGGATGTGTTGCTGGTGCAACGCGAGCGAGTGTTGCTGGCACGCCGCACTCGTCAGCCGAACGTCGTGCCGATGGGACGAGACGAGCGCGTCGAACACGACGGCTACAGCGAGCAGTCCCCCGTCGCTGTCGCCCGCCAACTGCGCGACGCGGCAATGCTGTTCGCGGGCGTGCTCGATCGCCTCGATGTCGAGGACTGGAGCCGCACGCTGATCTACAACTTTCCTGAACCCACGGTCCGGAGCCTGGCGTGGGTGGCCGTGCACACGCAGCACGAGGTGCACCACCATCTCGCGGACGTCCGTGCCCAGATCGATCTCCACGGGGAGGATTAGGTGGCTGGCTCGTCAAACACACTGACCCAACTGCTGCGGGTCGAACTTCCGATCGTGCAGGCGCCGATGGCAGGGGCGCAAGACAGCGCGTTGACGATCGCCGTGTGCAATGCCGGCGGGCTCGGTTCACTGCCGTGCGCGATGCTGTCGCCCGACTCGATTCGCAGCGAACTGCAGGCGATCCGGGCCGCCACGACGAACCCGTACAACGTCAACTTCTTCGTCCACCAGCAACCCAAGATCGACATCACGGCTCTCGCCCATTGGCAAGCTCTTCTCGCTCCGTACTACGACGAGTTCGGCATCGACCCGAGCGAGATCCCCAACGCCGGTGGGCGCCTCCCGTTCAGCGCCGATGTCGCCGACGTCGTCGAAGAGTTCAGACCACCGGTCGTCAGCTTTCACTTCGGCCTTCCCGACGCCGACCTGCTCGAGCGCGTGCGCTCGTGGGGGTCGATCATCCTTGCCTCGGCGACGACCGTCAACGAAGGACTGTGGCTCGAAGCGAACGGCGTCGACGTGGTGATCGCCCAAGGGTCGGAGGCCGGTGGCCACCGCGGGATGTTCCTGTCGAGCGATCTCACCACACAGTTGGGCACGTTCACCTTGGTGCCCCAGTTGGTCGAAGCACTCACGGTTCCCGTCGTCGCCGCCGGCGGCATCGCCATTCCGAGCGAAGTCCACGCCGCCCATGCGCTCGGCGCCGCCGGGGTGCAAGTCGGGACCGCCTACTTGCAATGCCCCGAATCCACGATCACCGACATTCACCGATCTGCATTGCGCACCGACGCTGTGCGGCACACCGTGCTGACGAACCTTTTCACCGGCCGGCCGGCCAGGGGCATGATCAATCGGTTCATCCGAGAGTTCGGACCGATGTCGGACGCGGCGCCGGCATTTCCACTGGCGAGCGCCGCCCTTGCACCGATCCGCGGCCCGAGCCGAACAACTCGGGAGTGGCGACTTCTCGCCGTTGTGGTCCGGACAGCACGTGGTCACGTCGAGAGAAATGCCTGCGGCCGACCTGACGCAACTCCTCTGCGAGTAACGCCGGGCCTCGGGGTATGGTCGCCGAACTGCTCGAAGTCCAAGGAGAACCATGGCTCGCTTTCAATCCGGCTCGTCGGCGCAACCACCGGCGGAGACAGCGCCCGTCACATCGCGGCGCGGGCATTTCTGGGTCGGCGCCGAACCAGAGCCCGGCAACGCGTTCGCCGCGCGGCCCGATGTTCGTGTATTGGGAGGCGCCGGTCGAGGTGACCAAGCCGTACCCGATCGTGCTCGTGCACGGCGGCGGCGGCCAGGGCCTCGACTACCTCGGCACGCCCGATGGACGACCGGGATGGTCGACGCTCCTCGTCGAGCAGGGCTGGGTGGTGTACGTCGTCGATCGCCCCGGGCACGGCCGCTCCGCATACATCCCCGAAGCACTCGGCCCGATGGCACCGCCGCTACCGATCGAGGTGCTCAAGAGCATCTTCATTCCCGCCACCGAAGGACCCGGCGCGCTGCCGATTGCTGCACTCCACACGCAATGGCCGGGAGACCGCGACGATCCCAACGATCCGGCGTGGCTGCAGTTCCTGGCCTGTGGCGGGCCGTTCGCGGCCGACGCCGCAGACCGTCAGGCGCTCGAGCAGACGCGTCTCGTGCAACTCCTCGACAAGATCGGCCCGGCCTTCGTCGTCAGCAACTCACTCGGCGGTCCTGCGGGATTCCTCGTCGCCGATGCCCGTCCGGATCTGGTGGTCGGCTTGGTGCAGGTCGAGCCGATCGGGCCGGCCTTCAACACCATGTTCGGTCCCGACACGTTGCAATGGGGCGTCGCTGCTGTAGCCGATGACGTTCGACCCGCCCGCCTCGTCGCCCGACGAGTTGAGCCTCGACCGGCAGGAACCGCCGGCTCCCGGCGCGCCTGCCACGGTGTTGCAGAACGAGCCGGCGCGGACGCTCTCGAACCTCGCCCAGGTGCCCATCGCTGTTGTGTCCGGCGAGGCCTCCGTGTTCAGGTTCACGAACGGTCCGCTCGTGGATTTCCTTCAGCAAGCCGGCTGCGACGCCGTGCACATCGAGCTCGCCGATCGCGGTGTGCACGGCAACAGCCACGGCTCGATGTTCGAGCTCAACAACGCCGACGTCCTTGCGGTCGTCACCGACTGGATGCAATCTCAACTCGACTGAGTCTGCCGGCCCGCCGGGACGCGCCGTCAGTCGAAGAGAGATGACGTTGGCGCGGCGCCGCCGGTGGGCGGGGTGAGGCCGATGTGTTCGTAGGCCGCCGCCATGGCAACGCGGCCACGAGGTGTGCGGGCGAGCATCCCTTGTTGGATGAGGAACGGCTCGTACATGTCTTCGACCGTTTCGGGTTGCTCACCGATGCTGATGGCCAACGTGCTGAGGCCGACAGGACCGCCGTGGAACTGCTTGCAGATGGCGGTGAGGATGGCTCGGTCGACCTTGTCGAGACCGCGACCGTCGACGCCGAACAACTGCAGACCATCCTGCGCTGTCGTGACGGAGATGGTGCCGTCGCCGCGCACCTCGGCGTAGTCACGGACGCGCCGCAGCAGCCGGTTGGCGATGCGCGGCGTGCCACGTGAGCGGCGGGCGATCTCCCATGCGGCATCCGGCGTGATGCTGACCTGCAGGATTCCCGCAGCGCGACGCACGATGGTCTCGAGCTCGTCGTCGGCGTAGTAGTCGAGTCGGGCGACGAGGCCGAACCGGTCGCGTAGCGGACCGGTGATCATGCCGGTACGCGTCGTCGCGCCGACCAGCGTGAACGGCGGAAGCGTGAGCCGAATCGACGACGCCGCGGGGCCCTTGCCGACGACGATGTCGAGCTGAAAGTCCTCCATCGCCGGATAGAGGATCTCTTCGACGACACGCGACAGGCGATGGATCTCGTCGATGAACAACACGTCGCCCTCGCCGAGCTTGGTGAGGATCGCGGCGAGGTCGCCGGCACGCTCGAGCGCCGGGCCCGACGTGATGTGCATGTGAACGCCCATCTCCACCGCGACGATGCCGGCGAGGCTGGTCTTGCCGAGACCCGGCGGGCCGGCCAGCAACAGGTGATCGGCAGGTTGGCCGCGCATCTTGGCCGCCTCGAGCACGATCGTGAGGTGCTCCTTCAGCTCGCCTTGTCCGACGAACTCGCTGAGGCGGCGTGGTCGAAGACCGGCCTCGTCGATTTCCTCTACATCGTCGGTCGGCGACGGATCGAGAAACTCCTCACGCACGTCGGGCCCCCAACAAGCGCAGTGCGTCGCGCAACATCTCTTCTGCGGTCGCCGAGTCGGGCAGCTCGCGCATCGCATCGCGGATCTCTTCCGATGCGTAGCCGAGCCCGGCCAATGCCTCGCGGACATTGCCGATCGCGGTGCTGCCTCCGGATGACGTCAGCGGATCGAGCATCGGCAGGTTGAGTCGGTTGCGCAACTCGATGAGCAGTCGCTCGGCGGTCTTCTTGCCGACACCGGGCACCAGCGTGAGCGCGCCGAGATCGTTGCCGGCGACGATGTCGACCAGCGCAGTCGGCGAATGCGTGCCCAAGATGGCGACCGCAAGCGCTGGACCGATGCCGTGGGTCGCGATGAGCACATCGAACGCGGCGCGCTCGTCGCGGCGCAGAAAGCCGAACAGCATCTGCGTGTCTTCGCGGATGTGGTGGTGCACATACAAGAACACCGGCGACGTCGGTTCGAGCTCGGCCAGGGTGCGCGGCGTGACCGTGACGAGGTAGCCGACACCACTGACCTCCACGAGGACGCGACCGTCGTCGAGACGCTCGAGCACCGAGCCGCGCAGCGAACCGATCATCGAGCTACAACTTCCCTGGCCGCCGCATTGGAAATGGCGGCCTTCGAGATGGCATCGATGTGCCGCCGCAACGGGGCGGACGACAGATGGCAGAGCGCGAGCGCCGCAGCATCCGCGGCGTCGGCGGGCTTGGGCGGGGCGGAGAAGCCGAGCCGGACCTGCACCATTCGTTGGACCTGCGCCTTGTCGGCGCCGCCGTACCCGGCGACGGAGTTCTTGACCTGGTTCGGTGTGTACTGCACGACCTCGCAGCCGAACGCCGCCGCTTCCGCCAAGGCGAGCCCACTGGCTTGACCAACGCTCATGGCGGTGCGCACGTTGACCTGGAAGAAGACCTGCTCGACCGCGACGACGTCGGGTCGGAACTCTCGTAGCAGCGCCACGATCTCCGCCTGCAGCGCGGCAAGTCGTTGTGGCAACGCGTCGGTGGGCGGTGTTCGCAAGACACCGAGCGACAACGCCTTGGGGGCTCCGGGGCCAGTGCTGTCGAGCACCGCGTAGCCACACCGGGTCAGACCGGGATCGATACCCAAGACGCGGCTGCGCGACGAACACAGGTTCGTACTGTAGTGCTCGGCGAGCCGGGAGTGGGTGATCGCCCCTAGAGCGAGCCCAGCACCTCGACCAGCTCGCTGACCGGTCGATAGGTCAACCCGGCAATTGCCCGGTGGGCGTACCGGATGACGCCGTGGCGATCGACGATGAACACGCTGCGTCGCGGAAATCCCAGCGGGCCGAGCGTGCCGTACAACCCGGCGACTGCCTTGTCGGTGTCGGCCAGTAACGGGAACTTCAGGCCCTGCTTGCCGGCGAACATCTCGTGGCTCTCGACGCTCTGCGCGGAGATGCCCAACACCTGCGCGTTGAGCGACTCGAACTCGTTGAGCTCCCTGCTGTACGAGTTCAACTGCTTGGTGCAGACGGGTGTGTCGTCGCCCGGGTAGAAGACCAACACGACCGCCTTGTCGGCGAAGTCCGACAGCGAGATCGTCGTGCCGCCGGTGGCCGGCAAGCTGAACGCCGGCGCCTTGTCGCCTACGCCGACGCTCATGCCTCGACCGTCTCCATCAGCTCGTCGCTGATGTCGAAGTTGCTGTACACGTCTTGCACATCGTCGTTGTCCTCGAACGCGTCGACGATCCGCAGGATCTTGCGCGCGATCGTCGCGATCGGTGACCTCGATGTGTTGGCTGGCAACCATCGTGCTCTCTGCCGACTCGATCTCGAACCCAGCGGCCTGCAGCGCATCGCGCACGTCGTAGACAGCCGACGGGTCACACGTGACGCGGAAGCCGTCGCCTTCGGACGCGACGTCGTCGGCGCCGGCCTCGAGGGCGGCCATCATCACGCTGTCCTCGTCGCCACCGATCACCGAGATGACGCCGCGCCGTGTGAACTGCCAGCCGACCGCGCCGGGCTCGGCCATCGAGCCACCCAACTTCGAGAAGATGTTGCGCACCTCTGCACCGGTGCGGTTGCGGTTGTCGGTGAGCACGTCGATCAGCAACGCCACTCCCCCAGGTGCGTATCCCTCGTAGGTGATCGCCTCGTACGTCCGACCGTCGTCAACACCGGTGCCGCGCTTGATGGCCCGGTCGATCGCGTCGTTGGTCATCTGTCCGGCCTTGGCCTTCAGCACCGCCGTTCGCAATGTCGCGTTGGAGTTGGGGTCACCGCCACCCTCGCGTGCAGCAACCTCGAGCTGCCGGGCGAGCTTGGCGAACAGCTTGCCGCGGGCCGCGTCGGCCGCGCCCTTCTTGTGCTTGATGGTTGCCCATTTCGAATGGCCTGACATGGCCTTTAAACCTCCTGCAGAAACTTGGCGTGCAGCCTGGCATCTCCGGTGAGTTCCGGATGAAACGATGCCACCATGACATGACCCTGTCGAGCCACAACTGGCACACCATCGTATTCGGCAAGCACCTCGACATTGGAGCCGACGGCCGCGACTTTGGGTGCACGGATGAACACGGCGTGGAAGGGATGGTCGAATCCAGCAACGTCGAGGTCGGTCTCGAAGCTGTCGACCTGGCGTCCGTAGCCGTTGCGTTGCACCGAGATGTCGATAGCCCCGAAGCTCAACTGATCGGGTCTGCCATCGAGCACCTCCGAGGCGAGAAGGATCATCCCGGCACACGTACCCAACACAGGCAGGCCATCGCTGAGCAACGCCTTGACGTCGTCGAACAATCCGGAGCTGGTCAACAGCTTCGACATCGTCGTGCTCTCGCCGCCGGGCATCACCAAGGCATCGATGCCCTCGAGGTCACCGGGCTGGCGAACCTGACGGGTCCGTGCACCGACGCTCTCGAGCGCGCGCTGATGGGCGACGAACGCGCCCTGCAGTGCCAGCACTCCGACGAGCCGATCGGGCCCGCCCACCTGAGTCATGATTACCAGCCGCGCTCCGCGTACCGCTGATTGATCTCGTCCATGGCGATGCCGGTCATCGGGGCGCCGAGGCCTCGACTGACCTTGGCGAGGATGTCTGCGTCGCGGAAGTGGGTCGTCGCCTCGACGATGGCCTTGGCGCGGGGCGCAGGATCATCGCTCTTGAAGATGCCCGAGCCGACGAACACTGCCTCGGCACCGAGTTGCATCGCGAGCGCGGCGTCGGCCGGAGTAGCAATGCCACCGGCGCAGAACAGCGGCACGGGCAGCCAACCGGTCTCGGCGATCTCCTGCACCAGCCCCAACGGAGCCTGCAGTGTCTTCGCCCACTGGAACAGCTCGGCCGAGTCGGCCTGACCGACCTTGCGGATGTCGCCGATGATGTTGCGCAAGTGGCGAACTGCTTCGACGATGTTGCCGGTGCCGGCCTCACCCTTCGAGCGGATCATGCAGGCGCCTTCGCTGATGCGCCGCAGTGCCTCGCCGAGGTTGGTCGCCCCGCACACGAACGGCACGGTGAACGCGAACTTGTCGATGTGGTGCGTCTCGTCGGCAGGTGTCAGGACTTCGCTCTCGTCGACGTAGTCGACGCCGAGGGACTCGAGGATCTGTGCCTCGACGAAGTGACCGATGCGCACCTTGGCCATCACGGGGATGGTGACCGCGGCCTTGATGGCCTCGATCATCTCCGGATCGCTCATGCGAGCGACGCCGCCGTCGCGACGGATGTCGGCCGGTACTCGCTCGAGCGCCATGACCGCGGTTGCCCCGGCATCCTCTGCGATCTTGGCCTGCTCGGAGGTGACGACATCCATGATGACGCCACCCTTCAACATCTCGGCGAGACCGCGTTTCACCGGGTAGGTACCGGTGGCGCGCGGCGTGGAACTGCTCGAAGTCATGGTCTCTAGCGTACCGCCACCACGATCAGTGACCCAAGGACTAAACCGTCGCCTGCGTGGTGCTGCGGCCACCACCGACGATCCGCGGCCGCGGACGTGGGTCAGGCGGGGATGAGGGTGGTCGAGTCGGTGCGGGCCAACTCGACCCAGGTACGGCCGGGGGTCAGCTCGATCGGGTTCCCGCTGTCGGCGGTCAACGTGTACGGCTGAAGGCGATCACCACGGGTCCACGTGCCGTGCAGCACCTTGTCGCCGCTGAACACGAACACCTCGCCGGTGCCGGTGGTCTGCGCCTCTGGGCTCTTCGCATCGACGGAGCTGGCCTGGTAGTCGACGACCAGCACGACGACGTTGTCGGCGTTGACCTGGCCCAGCGCGGCATCGTTGTGCGCACTGCCTCCCTGGAACCGCAAGTACTTGCCGGTCTTCGGGTCGAACTTCCACGACACGTTGACGCCGTCCATCTTCAGATCGACACCGCCGGACGCGACACCCTCGGCGGGTGCATCGGCCTTGCGATACAGGAACTGCTGGGGCGGCGGTGCGGGGACTTCGGGCGACAGCGTGAACAGTCCACTCCCCTGCGCATACAGGTTGTGCGGCGCAGCGTTGTCGCGGGACCGGAACGACTTGCTGGCGGCACGGGCATTGGTCTGCACGTTGGCGACGATGAAGTCGGAACTGTTGATCGCCTTGGTCACGCCGGGGTTGCCGCCGCTCCACGCGAAGATCGGCTGGTTCAGCGAGCCGAGCAGCTCGACGTCTTGGGTGCGTCCGCTGCGGATCGGCCCGACGGGATCCGGCGCCGTGGTCTGGAACACCGCAGCGAACCGGGTGAGATGCTCGACGTTCTCCTCGTACACGATGTCGGCCTGGTTGAGGCCGCTCTGTGGACGAGCATCGGGGTGATTGTCGATCTTGACGACGAGCGCCGACCGATTGGCTGCCGCGGGATCCTCGATGGGCAGGCCGGTCAACGGCATCACCGGCTCGGCCGGAGTCGTCGTCGATGTCGAACTGGCTGCCGACGTCGAACTGCTGGACGACGAGCTCGTGCTCGCATCGGTCGCCGGCGCTGACGCCGTCGTGGGCGGCGTCGTGGCCAAGCCGGCCGTCGTTGCGGAGCTCGAACCGTCGCTGCTGCTGCAAGCTGCAAGTGCGAGCGCGGCAAGTACGAATGTGGAAATTTGTTTGGAGGATTTCACAGGTTCTCAGCGATCCAGATGCGCTCGTCGAGCGGGGGGAGGTGCCCAACATTGTTACAGAATGGCTACCGAAACTGGCGTCATTCCGCTGTGACCGTTGCATCGGCCCCGGTCAGGCGGCTGGGAAAACTTCCAATTCGTCGGTTCCCGGGAAGGTGCCGAGGCCGCTGTTGGCCAGTTCGAAGAACGTGGTTCCCGGCGTCAGCAGCACGGGGGCGCCGCTGGCATCGGTCAGTTGAATCGGCTGGAGACGATCGGTCCTGGACCACTGAGCGTCGATCATCTTGCCGTTGGTGAAGACCACAGCCTTGCCCTTGCCGATCGTGCCGCCGTCGGGCGACCGCACGTCTGCTTCGCTGTGGCCGTAATCGATCCACAGCACGGCAACGTTGTTGAACGCGACCTGGGACTTGTCGGCAAGCAGGTGGGGCTTGCCTTCCTGCGACCGCTCGTACGAGTTGGTGGCAGCGTTGTAGTCCCACTGCGCGTGGACGGCCTCGATGTGCAGCTTGAAACCGGGCGAAGGAACGCCGGGTGTCACGTCGCCGTCCTTGCGGTACTGGAACTGCTGCGCCGGCCCCGGACGATCGGGCGCGGCGTTGGATCGCAGCGACGCCGTGTCGTTGTACGTGGCATGTGGACGGTGACGGCCCTTCTTCAAGAACCAACCCGGTCCCTGGCTCTCGGTGAGCACCAGCAGATCGGACCCGCGGATCGCGGCGATCGCGCCGTTGTTGCCGCCGGAACAGGCAAACACGGCGCCGTTGAAAGAGCCGACCAGGTCGACGTCTTGCGTGCGCGCCGAGCGAACCGGGCCGACCTCAGGTGCGTCCTGGCTCTGGAAGACCGTCGCGAACCGAGTCGGTCCGGCGCCCCAGGCTTCGAACACGATGTCGGCGTAGTTCAGACCGGACTGCGGCCGTGCACCCGGATCGTTCGAGACCTTCACCACGACTGCGGGACGTGCCGCGACCGCCGGATCGGTGATCGGCAGGCCTGTCAGCGGCATGACCGGATCTGGCGCAATCGTCGTCGATGTCGTCGAAGATGATCGAGGATGACGAACTGGTCGTGGACTCCTCGGTGGTGGTCGTCGCCTTCGGCTTGGTGGTCGGAGGCGTTGTGTCGGCCACCGTGACGGCAGCGGGTGCTGCGTCACTTCCTTCGCAGGCAGCAAGTGCAACAAGTGCAAATGGGATGATCAGGGTCGCGGCAGTTCTGGCAAATCTCACAGTTCTCTCAGTAAGGCAATGCGCTCTTCGAGCGGGGGGTGGGTGTCGAACATGCGGTTCAAGCGACCGAATTTGCCCTCGTCGCCGACGCCAGACATTGGTTGCTCGATCCACAAATGTGCGGTCGCAGTTGTAGCAGAGTGCGTCACGGTTGTGTCGTCGCGCAGCTTTTCCAGCGCCGAGATCAGACCCGGCGGATAGCGCGTCATCTGACACGCGCTCACGTCTGCCAGCGTCTCCCGGCGGCGACTGACGGCGGCCTGCATCGCCTTGGCGATGAACGGGGCGAAGATCAGCAACACCAGGCCGAGCAGGGCCAGCGGGTTGCCCGCCGTCACGGTCGCCGTCGCGGCGAACACGTCCGCCGTTCCACCACATCATCCGCATGCCGAAGTTGGTGAGCAGGGCGATGGAGCCGACCAGTGTGACCGCGAGGGTCGAGACGAGGATGTCGTAGTTGCGCACGTGCGACAGCTCGTGGGCGATCACACCTTCGAGCTCGACGCGGTTCATCTTCTCGAGCAGGCCGGTGGTGACGGCGATGGCAGCGTGCTTCGGGTTGCGCCCCGTGGCGAAGGCGTTGGGCGCCGGATCGTCGACGATGTACACGCGAGGCTTCGGGAGTCCGGCGGCGATGCACAGGCCCTCGACGAGGTTGTGCAGCCGCTGGTACTGCTGGGGATCGGCCGGCTTGGCACGGCTGACCGCCAGGGCGATCGAGTCGGCCTTCCAGTACGACGCGAAGGCCATCGCTCCGGAGAAGACGAGAGCGACGATCGCGCCCGACGGGCCGGCTCCGAGGAGCAAGCCGAAGGCCGCACCGACCAGTGAAAGAAGGACCACGAATGAGGCGATCAGCAGCGCGCTGCGACGCTTGTTGGCCTTGATCAGTTCGAACATTTGAGTATCAGGCTAGAGAGGACGAGGCGCGCGAGTGGCGTGACTGCGCTTCAGAACTGGACCTTGGGCACCTGGCGGGCTGCCTCGTCGGTCTCGAAGTATTCGCGCTTCTCGAACTTCATGGCCTTGGCGAAGAACACCGTTGGGAAGGCCTGGAGCTTGTTGTTGTAGTTGAGGACCGAGTCGTTGTAGAACTGCCGGGCGTAGGCGACGCGGCCTTCGGTTGCCGTCAACTCTTCCTGCAGTGCAAGGAAGTTCTGGTTGGCCTTCAGGTCCGGATATGCCTCGCTGAGGGCGAACAACTGCCGCAGCGCACCGGTGATCTGCGTGTCGGCCTCGGCCTGGCCTGCGGGCGTGTCGGGTGCTGCAATCGCCGCGTTGCGGGCACGGACGACAGCGTCGAGCGTGTCCTTCTCGTGTGCCGCATAGGCCTTGACGGTCTCGACGAGGTTGGGAATCAGGTCGATACGGCGCTTGAGCTGCACATCGATCTGTGACCAGGCGTTTTCGATCTGGTTGCGACCGCGGATGAGGCCGTTGTAGGCGACGATGAGGTAGATGACCAGGACGACGATGAGTCCTAACACGATCCAAAGCATTGAAATCTCCAGAGTTCTGAGTGCGCCGACGATCGGGCGCCTAGTCGGCCATCATACGGCGTCGCCAGCCACGCAAGAAGGACTCCCTGGTGGGCGGGCCGTCACGTCTCGGCCGATTCGTCGCCAAACGCATGTAGTGCTCGGCGTATCGTCGGGCGAGCGCCGTCATCGAAAAATCCTTCGAACGTTGCGAGCCGGCACGCCGCAGGCTCTCGCTGAGACCGGGCTCGTACAGCGCCCGCTTCAGAGCCGACGGCCAGCGCGTCGACGTCGCCCGGCTCGACCAAGATGGCGTCGACTCCGTCCGTCGCCACGTTGCGGTAACCGTCGAGCCCGCTGGCGACGATGGCGTCTCCGCGGCCATCGCCTCGATCAGGACGACACCGAACGATTCGCCGTGCAGCGACGGAGCGCAGAAGACATCTGCACCGCGCAGCCGCGCCATCTTGTCGGCATCGGTCAGTCGCCCGAGCCATTCGATGCGCGAATCGCTGGCGTACTGCACCTGCAGCCGCGCGCTGTCGGGGCCCGTGCTGCCGACCCACACGCGAACTTCGGGGCCGAGCTCTTGCACCGCGGCGAGCAGAACATCGAGACCCTTGCGCTCCTCGTGTCGCCCGCAGAAGAAGATCGTGGGTCCGGTGGTCGGGTGCGCGGGCGAGCTGCGATACGCGTCGAGCTCCACACCGTTGTAGAGGATCTCGTAGTCGCCACCGATGTATCGGCGCACGAGCTCCGCCGCATCCTTCGACACCGCCACGGCGTGGGCGATGTTCGCCGCGGCCGGCTTGATCGACACCTTGAGGTACTTGTAGCTCGGACTGTCGCCCGCGGCGTGAAACGTGGCGATGACCGGCGCAGGGTGCAGCAACATCGCGGTCTGCGTCGGACCGGGGATGAACGGCTCGTGCAGGTGGAGCACGTCGAACTGCTCGTCGCCGAGGGCCCTCATCGTGCGCAACGAGCACGAGGGATCAGGAGCCAACGGCGCCATCGATCCGTTTGCCGATGTCGGGAGGCTGTTGCCGAGCGGCGTCACGAACGTGGCCGGCGGTGGCCCATCGCACGGAGCGAGGACCCGGACCTCGATGCCCATCTTGCGCAGCTCGCGCGACAAGCCCATCACCTGCGCCTGCACTCCGCCCGGGATGGAGAGGCTGTACGGGCAGACCATCGCGACCCTCAGCAGCCTGCGAGACGTGCAGCGGCTCGATTCTCCCAATTTCCGATTCGGCCACGATTCCGAACGCTACCCGCATGTACGGTCCTGGACGATGACCGCTGCAACGTCCATGCCGGCCCTGTCGGTGATCGGCACGCCGACCAAACGCAACGCGATCTTGGAACTGGCGGCCGAGGCCGAGCGCCGAGGGTTTGCAGGACTCGCAAGTCCCGGGCGTCCACGGCAACCTGGCGATGTGCGGATCGCTGGCCCACGTGACCAACACGATCCCTTTCTGGACGAGCATCCAACCGATCTATCACGGGCACCCGGTCGAGGTCGCGATCACCGCCGGCCATCTCTACGAGGTCAGTGGCGGCCGCTTCCGCCTCGGGCTGGGTGTCAGCCACGCACCCACGATGAACCGCCTCGGGATCGACACCGGCAAGCCACTGCACGACATTGCCGAGTACGTCGCCGCAATTCGCGGCGGCGACTCGACCGGCGGGCCAGCTGCCGCCGATCTACCTCGCGACGTTGCGCAACAAGATGCTCGATCTGGCGCTCGACGTCGGCGACGGCGCGATCTGGGCCAACGCATCGCAGCGGTACATGCCGGCACAGGTTGCCCGTGTGCATGCTGCAGGCCGCGACGACTTCTTCCTCGCCAACATGGTGCCGACGGTCATCGACGCAGACCTCGATGCGGCGCGGGCGGTTCATCGCCGGACGCTCAGCGGCTACCTGCACACTGCCGAGCTACCGCAACTACTGGAAGCTGGCCGGCTACGAGGAGGAGATGGCAGCCGTGGAGGCAGCTCTGGCGACGGGCGACCGTGATCGCCTCATGGAGCTGATGACCGACGCGTGGCTCGACGACTGCACGATCAGCGGTTCGGCTCACGCCGTGCGCGATCGTCTCGACGAGTGGATGTCGATGGGTGTGCTCCCGATCGCGGTGATGTCGTCGACCACCGGTGGCCAAGCCGTCGCAATCGGCCAACTGTTCGCTGCGTACGAGAGCTGACGACGTCCGTAATCTTGAACGTGTAGAACGGCGGCCTCCGGGGGATAGGAGATTTGCAATGAAAGTCTCGGTCGACGACAGCAGGTGCCACGGTCATCAGATGTGCGCGATCGCTGCGCCCGATGTGTTCGGCAGCGACGACTACGGCAACGCTGTCGTGCTGCTCAATCCGGTGCCCGTCGATCTCCAACCCTCGGTGCGACGCGCCGAGGCCAACTGTCCAGAGCGTGCCATCTCCCTCCACGAGAGCGCCACCCCACTCCCCGAGAATGAAGGTTGAGTCGATGCCCACCGACAACCCACCCATCGACTGGACGGCCGACTACGACATCTTCGACCCCGACTTCGTCCGCGACCCGTATCCGACGATGCACGAGATCCGCGAGTCGGGATGCCCGATCGCACACACACAGCGATGGGGCGCGTCGTGGATGCCGACCCGGTACGACGACATCGTCGCGGTCGCCCAAGAGCACGACGTGTTCACGTCTCGCAACATCATCGTCGTGCCTCCACCCACCGGCGCAGCTCGAAGGCCCGTACTCCGGCGTTGCTGCACCGCCGATCACCTCCGATCCGCCCGAGCACCACTGGCACCGTCGCACCATCCTGCCGACGTTCGCACCGCAAGCAGTCGCCAAGTACGAGGACGGGACCCGCGCCTTGTGCAATCAACTGATCGACGGCTTCATCGACGTCGGACAGGCCGACGCCGCGGCCGGCTACGCGCAGCAGATACCTGTTCGAGTCATCGCGACGATGCTCGGCGTGCCGCTGGACATGGCCGACGAGTTCACGTCGTGGGTGCGCGGCGTGCTCGAGATCGGCCTGACGGATCCCAAGGTGCGAGTCGAGAATCGGATGAAGATCCTCGGCTACTTCCGCGCCCAACTCGACGATCGCAAGGCCAACCCGCGCGACAACGACCTGATCACCGACCTGCTGAACACCCGCGTCGACGGCGAGCTCGTCTCCGAGGATTACGTGATGGGCGTCTGCAATCTGATGCTCGTTGCCGGCATCGACACGACGTGGTCGGCGATCGGATCGTCGCTTGTGGCACCTTGCGCAGCATCCCGAACATCGTCAACAACTGCGCGAGCCGACCGGACATCTGGCCGACTGGCGATCGAGGAACTGCTGCGCGCCTACTCCCCCGTCACGATGGCTCGCATCGTCGACCACGACACCGAGTTCCAGGGCTGCCCGATGCATGCCGGCGACCGGGTGCTGATGTCGTTCCCCGCCGCCAACCGCGATCCGCGTCAGTTCGACAACCCCGACGAGGTCATCCTCGATCGCGAGCAGAACCGCCACGTCGCGTTCGGCGCCGGCATCCATCGCTGCGCCGGCTCGAACCTCGCTCGCCTGGAGCTGCGAGTCGCCCTGCAGACCTGGCTGGAACGAATCCCCGAGTTCGAGCTGGTCGATCCCTCGGCAGTGACCTGGGCCGGTGGCCAGGTCCGCGGCCCGCGCCGCTGCTTGGTGCGCTTCTCACCGGTCCGCTTCTAGGCGCTCCGTGGGCGCCGAGTGAACCTGGGTCTCTTTCGGATCCTAGGTGGAATGCGGACCCATGTTCTCCGGTTGCATAGGTCGTACAGACCTCAACGGAGAACCGATCATGAAACCGCGCCGACGTCCCACCTGGAACCTTCAGCTGGTACCGACTGTCGACCTTCCCAAATTCGAACAAGAGTTGGAGCGGACGCGTTGCTCGACGTGCGTCCAGCCATTCGACGACAGGGCCGCCGACGTGGCAGAACATGAAGGGGAAATCGTGCACGTGTCGTGCATGCTCGGACTCCGGGCCTGAAGCCTGGTCACTCCCCGTAGCCGGGGTCGCTCGGCCAGTTCGGTTGGAAGAGGTGCCACTGCTCGGGGGCGCGACGGATGAGGAACTCCAACTCTCTTGCCAGAGCTTGCGTGACTCTGGAGACGTCGTCGCGCAGACCGCCGCGGCGAACGGTCGGCACCGGTGGACGCACGACCGTGTGGTGACCGTTGTAGCTCGAGGTGAAGTAGCAGCCGACCGGCAACAGCGTGGCACCGGTGCGGATCGACAACGTCGCCGGACCGGCCGGCAGCGTGGTTCGCTCGCCGAAGAACTCGACCTCGACGCCGGCGCGATCGAGATCGCGATCGCACAGCAGGCACACGGTCTCGTTGTGCGCGGAGCGCCTTCAGCACGGCGGGACCGGCCTTCGGGCCTGTCGGTACCACCGTCATTCCGAGGTCCTTGCGGAGATCGGCGAACCACTCGAACAGCTCCGGCGGATCGAGGGCCTCGACGACCACGGTCATCTTGAAACCCTGGTCGGTCATCCACCGGCCGGCCCACTCCCAACCACCGAGGTGCGGCAGGGCCAGGATCACACCGTTGCCCTGCTCCAACCCGTCGAGCACCTGCTGCCAGCCTTCGATCGTGAACGGCCTGGAGACGGCCGCGTTCGTCATGGTCGGAAGGCGGAAGCTCTCGACGTAGTACCGGGCGTAGTAGTCGAACGCTTGCTGCACCGCGAGGCGCAAGGCCGTGCCCGTGAGCTTCGGGTTGACCCGCTGCAGGTGGCGCTCGACCATCTTGCGCTTCGACGGGCTGGCGAAGCTGGCGCCGAGACCGATCGACGCCGCGGCTCCTGCCGCGATGGGGCCGGGCATCATCCGCGCCGCGAGCGATCCGAGGCGATATGTGTTGACGGTGGCCGCACCGGTCAAGCGCTTGCGGACGTCGGCGAACTCGCTGTCAGCCACGATTCAGATCACAACCCGGCGTGCGGCTCAGGGACGTCGACCGGGGCGGGAGATGCGTGTGTGCCGCCGCTCGGTTCGCACGACCCGTCGCGTCTGGCGGCGGCTGCGGCGCATCTCGATTCGCGCCGCAGTGACCGGAGCCACTGCGGCTTGCTTCCACACCTTGACGAACCGCTGCACCGCCGTGATCGCCGTCAGTACGAGCATGAGCCACAGCATCGGGATCAACAGGACGGGAATCAGCAGACCGATGCACAGCGCGATGATGCGCTCGGCTCGCTCCATCAGCCCGCCCTTGGCGTCGAGGCCCAACGACTCTGCTTTGGCGCGTTGGTACGAGATCACCGAGCTGAGCGCCATCACTGCGAACGGCAGGATCGACATGTGCGGCGACTCGTACGATGCCATGTACCACGCGACGCCACCGAACAACGTCGCATCGGTGACCCGATCGACCACGGAATCGAAGTACGCGCCGCGTTGACTGGAGGAGTTGGAAGCCTTGGCGAGCGCACCGTCGAACAGGTCGGGCAGTGCCGCGCAGATCACCAGCACCAGACCGAGACGCAGCTTGCCGGCGCCGATCGCGACGGCCGCACCGACGGCAACGACGATCCCGACGATCGTGAGATGGTCGGGTGTGAGTCCCGTCTTGCGCAGCACGTTGCCGATCGGCTTCACAGCCCGATCGATAGGCGCACGGAACTTTCCGTCGAACATTGCGGCTCACCTTACCTGGCGAAAGGGCGCGGTCGAGTGTGCGTCGACACCGGCTGCGTCAGGTGCCACGATGTGTGCATGAGCAGCTCCTCCCCCAGCGACCTGGCGGTCACGTTCCGATCGGTCCCCCGACGCCTTCGCGAGGCGCTCGGCGACAACCCTCCCGACGCCACGGCCGGAATCACTGCGGAGCTGAACGAACAGATCGGGATCGCTGCGGGCCTGATGCGTACGTCGCGCCGATCCTGGCGCGATCGCCGACGCGATCGAGGACGTTCCCGCGGACAGCTGGAACGAGGCGACGTTGACATCGCTGCGGACTGCGGCCCTCGACATTGGCCGCCTGCTACGGGCACTCGCCGCGGTTGCCGAAGACGGCGACGACGACTAGATCGTGCCGAGCCTCAGGGTTCGGTCAGCCAGTCGTCTTCGGGGTTGTCCTCGGTGAGGTGCTCGACCACCTTGCCGTCGACCGCGTCGACGAGCACCAGGGACCGTCTGCCGAGGCGGGCTCTCGGCGGAGTAGACCAGCACTCGCCACGTCGGCCGGCTGCGCAGCCCGCGCCACACCTGCTGGGCCGAGGCATGACCGACCGGGAAGCCAACGGCGCCCTGAGCGGCGACGAACGCCTGCTTCTCGTCGACGTGCATTCTCCATCCCGAGGTGTACGAGAGCACGCCCGACCGCTGTCAGCAGGATTGCCGCCCACACCATGCCGCTGTTGACCAGTACTGGGTCGTGGTCGCGACGCCACAACCACAGCAACAGGCACACGGCCGCGACCGCGAAGTAGAGGTACGCCGGACGACGTCGCCGACTGTTGTCGGGGAACTGGTACGGGCCTACGTATTCACTGGCGTTGAGATCGTCCGGCAGCGAGTCGCGCAAGTTTTCGGTGTCGCTCATGGCGTCGATCAGGCTACCTGGGCCACGCCGCGCGCAACTTGGCGGCTGTGTCGGCCAACGCCTCCGGCAGGGTCCTCGTGTTGGCGATCGCGGTCATGAAGTTGCCGTCGCCGATCCAGCGCGGCACGACGTGAACGTGCAGGTGCTCGCTGATGCTGCCGCCCGCCGGCCGTGCCGAGGTTGAGGCCGACGTTGACCCCTCCGGGGCTGTAGGCGGCCTTCACTGCACGAACGGCATCGGTGACCGTGGCCCACAACTCAGCGGATTCCGTCGGCGTCGAGATCCTCGAGATCGGCAACCTCGCGGTACGGCACCACCAACGTGTGGCCGGTCGCGTACGGGAACGCGTTGAGCAGTGCGAACACGTGCGCGCCGCGATGGATGATGTGCGTCGTCCTCGTCGCTCGAGCCCCGACTGCAGGATCGCCGTGAAGACGCTGCCGACCATCCGTCGGCTCGGTGGGTGCCGACCCGACGTATGCCGCCCTCCAGCCGTTCCACAGACGTTCGTAGGTGTCCACGCCGCGAAATTAACCGGCGACGACCGGTTCGCTCCGGCTACTGTCGTGCCCGTCCGTTCGAGAGAAGGCGCCGCCGGCGCAGAGAGGAGGAATGTCATGACCAACATTGCCTCCGTCCTCCGCGCCCTCACCTTCATCTAGGCACCGAACGGATCGGTGCCACCAGCACCGAGGAGTTCATCGTGCCAAGCAATGCACGCCGTCGCTTCGACGACGACGATTTCGAACCGCCCGTCCAACACTGGGCACCAGCCATCGACGATGCCGACATCGACATCGAGCAGGGCATCACATTTTCCACATATCCCGACGCAACCCACGGGCCGCTACCGCTGCCCGACTGGGTCGACACTTCGCCCGCCGCGATCGACACCGATCTTGGTGTCTTCAAGACCGGCAAGGAGGCCGACGTCTCGCTGGTTCGACGCGACGCACGCGGACCGCAGCGTGTTGCTGGCCGCCAAGCAGTACCGCGACGCGCAGCACCGCATGTTCCACCGCGACGCCGGCTACCTCGAGGGTCGCCGGATGCGCAAGAGCCGTGAGACGCGAGCCGTCGCGACGCGCACCGCGTTCGGGCGCGAGCTGATCGCCGGGCAATGGGCAGCCGCCGAGTTCGCGGTCCTGTCACGCCTGTGGCAGGCCGGGGCGGCAGTCCCCTATCCCGTGCAGCTGCTCGGCACGCAGTTGATGATGGAGTTCATCGGCGATGCCGACGGCGTGGCCGCGCCGCGTCTCGCCCAGCTTCGCCCGTCGACAGCCGGAGGCCACGCGCTCTGTACTCGCAGATGCGCGACGTTCTCGGATGCCTCGCCGACGCGGGCTACACCCACGGTGACCTGTCGCCGTACAACGTCCTGGTGCACGATGGTCGGCTGGTGTTGATCGACCTGCCGCAGGCGGTCGACCTCGTCGGCAACCCGCAGGGCTTCACGTTCCTGCGCCGCGACTGCGACAACATCTGCAACTGGTTCCAGGCACGCGGCGTCGATCGCGGACCCGACGATCCTCTACGACGATCTGATGCTGTCGGTGCCGCAGGCGTAGAGGCTCAGGTGACGGCGAGTTGGGCGTCGACCTCGGCGTGCAGCCGGCTGATGAACTCGTCGACCTGCACGCCACGCTCGACATCGCCGCCGCGCGGGTTGACGCCGACGGTTCCGGCAGCAACGTCGTCGTCGCCGACCACCAAGCACGTACGGCAGCTTCTCCAGCTTGGCGGTGCGGATGCGCTTGCCGAGCTGATCGTTGGCGTCGACGATGTCGACGCGGAATCCTTCGGCGGCCAAGCGTCTCGACGACCTGCGGCGGCATGTGCCTGATGGGCCTCGGCGACGGGCAGCACGCGCGCTTGCACCGGCGCCATCCACGTCGGGAACGCGCCCGCGTAGTGCTCGAGCAGCACGCCGAAGAATCGCTCGAGCGAACCGAACAGCGCGCGGTGCAACATGATCGGACGATGCCGGGCGTTGTCGGCGCCGACGTACTCGAGCTCGAACCGCTCGGGGTGGTTGAAGTCGAGTTGGATCGTGCTGAGCTGCCAGGTGCGCCCGATCGCGTCGCGAACATCGATGTCGATCTTCGGACCGTAGAACGCGGCGTCGCCTTCCTTGACCTTGTACGGCAACCCGTACTTCACGAGCGCGGCACGGAGCGCATCGGTGGACTTCTCCCACATCGCGTCGTCGCCCGACGTACTTCAGCGGATCCTTCGTCGACAGGTTGGCCGTGAACTCCTCGAAGCCGAACGCGCGCAACACGCTCATGACGAAGTCGAGCAACGATGCGATCTCGTCCTGCATCTGATCCTCAGTGCAGAAGATGTGGCTGTCGTCCTGCGTGAAGCCGCGGATTCGCATCAGGCCGTGCAGCGTGCCGGCGCGCTCGTAGCGATAGACGGTGCCGAGCTCGAACAGCCGCATCGGCAGCTCGCGATAGCTGCGCTGTCGTGCCGCGAAGATGAGGCAGTGCATCGGGCAGTTCATCGGCTTCATGTAGTACGTGCCGTTGTCCATCTCCATCGGCGGGTACATGCCGTCCTTGTAGAAGCCGAGGTGACCCGACTTCTCGAACAGCTTGCCGTTGGACAGATGCGGTGTGTAGACGAACTGGTAGCCGCCGTTGGCATGCCGCTGACGGCTGTAGTCCTCCATCAGCTTGCGGACGATTGCGCCCTTCGGATGCCACACGGCGAGGCCGCCACCGAGCTCGTGCGGGAAGCTGAGCAGGTCGAGCTCTGTCGCCAGCTTGCGGTGATCGCGCTTCTCGGCCTCTTCCAGGCGGTGGAGGTGCTCGGCGAGGGCGGCCTTGCTCTCCCATGCCGTGCCGTAGATGCGCTGCAGCATCGGGCCCTTCTCGTTGCCGCGCCAGTACGCGCCGGCGACCTTCATCAGCTTGAAGTGGCCGAGCTTGCCCGTCGACGGGACGTGCGGCCCGCGGCACAGGTCGACGAACTCGTCGGTGTTGCGATAGACGCTGATGGTCTCGCCGCTGCCGATCTCGCCGGCGTCCTCGCTGTCGGCGGCGCCCGTCGACACACGCTCGATGATCTCGCACTTGTACGGCTGATCGGCGAACAACTTCAGCGCGTCGCTCGGCGACAGCTCGTCGCGTACGAACGGCTGATTCGCCTTGATGATCTCGCTCATCCGAGCTTCGATGGCGACGAGATCGTCGTCGCTGAACGTCTTGCCGCCGGGCAGTTCGAAGTCGTAGTAGAAGCCGTTCTCGATGGCCGGACCGATCGAGAACTTGGCGCCAGGAAAGAGCTGCGTGACGGCCTGCGCCATGACGTGCGCCGTCGAGTGCCGCAGCACGTGGCGGCCCTTCTTCGCTGTCGCCCGTGATGATTGCCACCGCGGCGCCGTCGGGCAGCTCGCGGCCGAGATCCCACTCGTCACCGTTGACGATCGCAGCGACGGCGGCCTTGGCCAGACGGGAGCCGATCGATTCCGCCACGGTGGTCGCAGTGGCACCCTGGGCAAGGGAGCGCTGCGAACCGTCGGGCAATGTGATCGTGATATCGGCCATAGACGCACAAGTCTACGAGGGCATCAGCAGCCGATGGCTGGCATTACATGATGCCTCGGGCGAATTGCTAGCGACGGTCGCCTGTGGCGACCAGCTCTTGCTCGCAGTCGACATTGGCGACCTTGGCGACAACCGTCGGCTCGGTCTCGGCCGTCTTGCCGGCGTACACGTTGCGGTAGTCCTGCCCGGTGAGCTCGCGGATCTCGTACATCAACTCGTCGGTGATCTGGCGCAGCACCATGTGGTCGTCGGCTCGATGGCGGTACCGCTCGACGTTGATCGGCCGGCCGATCTTGATCGTGCATGTACCGCGCAGCTTCGGAACCTTGGCGTCGGGCGGCTGGATCTCGCGGGTGCCGATGACGCCGACCGGGAAGATCGGACAGCCGACCTTCAGCGCCAGTCGCGCCGCACCGGTACGGCCCTTGTGCAGACATGCCGTCGCGGCTGCGGGTGCCCTCCGGAAAGATGCCGAACAGCTCGCCGCGGCGCAGCACTGCCTCGGCCGTGTCGAGCGCCGCCTGGCTCTTGTCGCCGCCGGCGCGATCGATCGGGAATCATCCCCATCCACGGGAACAGGTACTTCGTCTTCCACGAGTCCATGTACTCGGCCTTGCCGACGAAGCTGATGTTGCGCGGCACGTGCAGCATCAGGAACGCGCTGTCGAGGAAGCTGACGTGATTGGGGCACAGGATCGCCGGACCCTCTGCCGGGAGCCGATCGAAACCTTCGAGCTCGAACGTCCACAGCCGGTTGGCCACGGGGCGAGCGACGCGGCGAACCCGCTCCTGCGCCTTGCCGGCGCCTTCGGTGCTCACGGGGTTCATCGTAGAACAGCTATCTGACGGGGTGTTCTCCAGTTCACGAATGCACGATGAACAACGCGTTGCGTGTTCGTCAGTTCACCAGCGTGTCAGATATCGACGCCGAGCAGCGCCGCAGCGTCGCCGACGCCATGTCCTGCAGCCGCAGCGGCGTCGATCGCCGCCAAGGCCGCCGGGGGTGTCGAGGTCGTCGTCGAGCGCCGCCCGCGCCTCGTCGAGCGCCGCCGACCCCGGTCCCGCGTCGCACCACAGCGCCAGGCGGTCGGCGTTGCGTGGCATCAGGCTGTCGTCCCACTCCCACTCGCGGCGGTAGTGGTGCTCGATGATGCGCCAGCCGAATCGCACGCGGGTCCCACTCCTTGCGCAGCGCGTCGACGAACACCAGGTTGCCGAGGCTCTTCGACATCTTGTGGCCGTCCATGTACACCATCGCGACGTGCATCCAGTGCCGCACGAACGGGTCGCCGGTCGCAGCTTCGCTCTGGGCGCGCTCGCATTCGTGATGCGGGAAGATGAGGTCGCGTGCCGCCACCGTGGAGATCGATGGTCGTCCCGAGCTCGCGCAGCGCCAGGGCCGAGCACTCGATGTGCCAACCCGGCCGACCCGGGCCCCACAACGTGTCCCAGCTCGGCTCGTCGGCGGCCGACGGATGCCACAACACGAAGTCGAGCGGATGGCGTTTGTGCGGGTCGTCGACGTTGCCGCCACGCTCGCGTGCGAAGGCGATCATCTCGTCGTGCGAGTAGTTGCTGATGGATCCGAACGACGGGAACTTGGAGACGTCGAAGTAGACGCTGCCGCCGGCCTGGTACGCGAAACCACGATCCAGCACCATGCCGATGAACCCTCGAATGTCGGGAATCGCCGACGACGCACGCGGCGATGACGAGACCGGCAACGCGTTCAGCGCCTCCATGTCGCGCTCGAAGCGCGCTTCCTCGCCCGCGGCAAGGTCGAGGTAGTGCACGCCGAGTTGGCGAGCTTTGGCGAACAACGGATCGTCGACATCGGTGACGTTGCGGACGCACTTCACGGTGTGGCCCATGTCGATCAGTCGCCGTTGCAACACGTCGTAGGCGATGAAGGTCGCTGCGTGACCCAGGTGGGTCGCGTCGTATGGCGTGATGCCGCACGTGTACATCGAGACCTGATCGTCGGCTTCGAATGGTACGACGGCGCGTCGCGCAGTGTCGTAGAGACGCATGGTCAGCCCAACGCCCTCGGGTCTTTGTGGATTCCAGTCAGCTTGGGCGCCACGCGGGTCTTGTATCGCACGTTGAGTTGTAATAGCACAGCGGTGAATGCCTCGATGGCCGTCGCGTTCGACAACTCGCCGGAGTCGAGCGGTCGACAGCCGGGGATCTTCGAGACGATCTCGCTGATGGTTTCCACCGCCGCGGGGTCGTCGCCGCAGATCAACACGTCGCTGTCGATCGGCTGGCCGAGGTGGCCGAGCTCGGTCGCGGGAAGGTGATGGAACGCGGCCACAACGCGGCAACCGGGCACAGCAGCCTGCACGTGTGCGGCAACGCTGCCGCGCGGCGGCACCAGCGGTTGGAACTCGTGGCCGACACGAACCAACGCGTTGGCCATGCTGACGACGACCTTGCCCTGCAACGCTTCCTTGTTCTCCTGGGCCGTCGTCGCCGCCGAATCCCATGGAGTGGAGATGACGACGACATCGCAGTCCGCTGCCGCGGGGTTGTCGCCGTAGGACAGGAGCGATTCCAGCTCGGGCCACTTCGCGACCAAGCCGTCGCGAGCCTCCATCGCCCGGTACTTCGACCGCGAACCGATGACGACCGTGTAGCCGATGGATGCCAGACGCCCGGCGAGGGCACTGCCCGCCGGCCCGGTCCCACCGAGGATGCCAATTCGCATCGTCGCAGCCTTGCACACCGCCGGTCCGACTCCCCAAGGTCAGGTCCCCCGGGTCCGACACGGTCGCGTGACTACGATCACTGGCATGGGTCTGCTCGACGGCAAGAACATCGTGATCACCGGCGTCCTCACCGACGCCTCGTTGGCGTTCGGCGTCGCCGCCCTCGCACAGAACGAAGGTGCAAACGTCGTGCTGACCGGTGCGGGCCGAGCCCTCAGCCTGACCGAGCGAGTTGCCCGCAAGTTGCCCCAACCGGTCGACGTCTACGAGCTCGATGTCACGGTGCCCGAGCACCTCGACAACGTACGCGGCTGCACTGGACGAGAAGTGGGGACGCGTCGATGGCGTGCTGCACGCGATCGGCTTCGCTCCGGCCAACTGCCTCGGCGACGACTTCATGGAGCCCAAGTGGGACGACGTGTCGGTCGCCATGCACATCAGCGCCTACTCGCTGAAGGCCCTCGCCGACGCCTTCGCTCCGCTGATGACAAATGGTGGCTCATTCGTCGCTCTCGATTTCGACAACACCGTGGCCTGGCCCGCGTACAACTGGATGGGCGTGTCGAAGTCGGCACTCGAGAGCATCAGCCGCTACCTCGCTGTCGCGCTCGGCAGCCGCGGGATCCGCTCCAACCTCATCGCCGCCGGTCCGGTGAAGACGATGGCCGCCAAGAGCATCCCTGGCTTCAAGAAGTTCGAAGACGTGTGGGACGATCGTGCCCCGCTCGGTTGGGATGTCACCGATTCATCTGCCGTCGCCAAGGCCTGCGTCGTGCTGCTCAGCGACTGGTTCCCGGCGACGACCGGCGAGATCATCCACGTCGACGGCGGCTACCACGCCACTGGTGCGTAGACGCGCTACGGAGCGAAGTATCCGTTGACGTCGACGATCAGGTGGGTTGTTGATTGCGTGAACAAACACACCTGGCCACCATCACCAACCTTGACCACCACCGCATTGGCCACCGTCGCACCAGCCACATAATTCAAACTCGACGCATTCGGCTGCGCACTCCCACACGGAAACACCGTCACAAAACCAGCAGCCTGCGGATCCGTCACCGTCACGTTCAACACCACCGCATCCGCATCCCCACCAACACCACCACGACCCAACACCGGCAACGCCGTCACCGACCCCGCACCACGCAACCCAACACCATTGAACAAACCATCCACCGTCGACTGCCCACCACGCGACTCCAACAACCGACCCGGCACCAACGACGCCAACCCCGAACCCGCCGGGAAATACCCATTCACATCAGCAATCAAATGCGTCGCCGATTGCGTGAACAAACACACCTGGCCACCATCACCAACCTTGACCACCACCGCATTGGCCACCGTCGCACCAGCCACATAATTCAAACTCGACGCATTCGGCTGCGCACTCCCACACGGAAACACCGTCACAAAACCAGCAGCCTGCGGATCCGTCACCGTCACGTTCAACACCACCGCATCCGCATCCCCACCAACACCACCACGACCCAACACCGGCAACGCCGTCACCGACCCCGCACCACGCAACCCAACACCATTGAACAAACCATCCACCGTCGACTGCCCACCACGCGACTCCAACAACCGACCCGGCACCAACGACGCCAACCCCGAACCCGCCGGGAAATACCCATTCACATCAGCAATCAAATGCGTCGCCGATTGCGTGAACAAACACACCTGGCCACCATCACCAACCTTGACCACCACCGCATTGGCCACCGTCGCACCAGCCACATAATTCAAACTCGACGCATTCGGCTGCGCACTCCCACACGGAAACACCGTCACAAAACCAGCAGCCTGCGGATCCGTCACCGTCACGTTCAACACCACCGCATCCGCATCCCCACCAACACCACCACGACCCAACACCGGCAACGCCGTCACCGACCCCGCACCACGCAACCCAACACCATTGAACAAACCATCCACCGTCGACTGCCCGCCACGCGACTCCAACAACCGACCCGGCACCAATGACACGAACGACGTCTGAGGATTGGGCGACGTCGGGGCAGCCGCGCACGTGTACACGGACAGATCGTCGATGAACCATCCCGACGCGCCAATCGAGCTGTCGCTCCCCAGACGGAATCGAATCTTGACGTTGCTCCCGGTGAGGGACCCGAGACTGATGCGCGTGGTCTCGTAGCCGGGACTAGCCCCGGAGAATGCTTGCCGACCGGCAAGCGGATTCCCCAAACCGGTTCGCAGCGTGCCGTTGTACCCGTTGATCGTCGGGCCCGGCAGGGTGACCGCGTCGTGCCACACCGTGCCGCCATCGGTGCTGTATTCCGCGACACCGCCGTCATAGAAGAACTGCGAGTCGGAGTCCATCTCGAACGAATGGTCGAATCGAAGGTACGTCGTCCCTGATGGCACAGCAACGCTGAACCCGCTTGTGAGGATCGACTGGGCCGTGCTGCTGAAGTCGGCGCCGTGCAGCGACTTCGTGCCGCTCTGCGATGATCCGGTGAAGTATCCCCACTGTGGTGTCCCGGCCGTCGCCGCAGATGTCCAGTTCCCGTTGTTGGCTTCCATGTTGTCGCTGAACAGCGTGCTGGTCTGCACCGCGCCCGCGTCACAGATCGGTGCCGACAGGTGGGCGCCTGCTGTCGTCGGGAACTTGTCCATCTCGGTCGCAGCCACTGCCTCGACGACCGAGTTGCAGTCGCCGGCTGTGATGCCCGCCGTTCCGACCGAGTTCGTGCACGCTTGCGGCAGGATGTGGAACAGGTCGAGGTAGTCGGAACCGGGACCGAGCAACGTGGTCTCGGCCGCGTAGTAGATCTGCGCGGTCTTGGCCAGACCGAGCCCGACGACGGTGTGGCCGTTGAAGGTGTCCCCCTGGGCGATCAGGTACGCGGCTTTGTTGTCGACTCCACTATTGGTGTGCACGCCGTGCGAGTCTTGCGGGCCGCCGAAGTACAACGTGCTCGTCATCTTGTCGGGATCACCGAACGACGGCGGATTGATCATGCTACGGATCTCGCCGATCGGAAGGTCCTCGCCGAGAAGCCAATTGTCCGCGGGTTGATCGATGCCGTTCCCGAGATCGATCAGCTCGCCCATCACATCCGACATCGATTCGTTGATCGCTCCAGATTCGCCGTAGTACAGCAGCCTCGAGGTCGCGTCGGTGACACCGTGGGTCAATTCGTGTCCGACCACATCGTCCGCGCCGGCGAAGCTCTCCCCGTAGACCATTTGGGCCCCGTTCCAGAACGTGTTGTCCAGCGGGCACGGGTCACCGAAACTCACAGGCGAGCAGTAGAGCACTGTCGATCTCAGTTGCAGTCCCGCCCCATCGATGCTGTCGCGACCAAGTCCGGCGTAGAAGTTGTACGTCACTCCACTGAGGTCGTACGCGCTGTTGACGTCCAGGGTCTGCTGATCGACGCCGATCAGAGGCAGAGAGCCTTCCGAGCGCAGGTCGTTCGCCGTCGTGCACGACTGCTGGTTGGCCGGAACGTTTCCGTTGCTGCAGACCAGCCGATTGAGAGCGCTCTCGCGCTGGCTGAACTGCAGCGCGACCGTGCCCGAGTGGGCGTCGATCAGCACCAGGCGATCGACGTCGCCGAGTTCGGTGCGCACGTCGGTGCGCCACACCAGACGAGTTCCAGGGAGGCCGTCGGCGCCGATCAACGACGGGTCGTAGATCCACAACTGCGGAGTCGCGGCCGACAGCAGCCCGCGATCGACGTGGTCGTACTTGGCGGTGATGTCTATCGCGACGGCCGCAGCCGCGGCCGCGGACACCTGCGCGGCGACATCGACGTCGGGTGTCGGCAATGCCTCGCCCGATGTCGACTGGACACGGCCGGTGCTGTCGAGCTGCACTGCGATCTCGCCCGCGAACACGGGGACGCCTCGATAGGTCTGCTGATATCGGATGGCCGAGTCGCCCGAGTCGGCAGTGAACGCGTTCATCTGTGTCAGCTCGCTCGTCGGGTTCACCACTCCAAACAGCAAGCCGTACTGGTCGACGAATTGTCGAGCGACGTGCGTCGGCTGCCCGCCGACTGCCGCTTCCAGCGATCGGCCGGCGGATCCACCGATGAATGTGACAGCGCCAGTCTCCGGACTGACTGCGATCTCGGCCGTGCCTCCGGCCGAGTCCTGCAACTGATTCAGCAACGCCTCCGACGATCCAGGATCAGGAGCAGGAATCGCGGTCGCGGACAATGTTCCGCTTCCCAAGGGGGCGACGACTGCGGTCAGCACGGCCGCGAGGACCATGAAGGAGACTGGCGGTCTGTGTGTCGTCCCCAATGTCTGCACCTCCGCTACCGCAACGTGAGCACCCGGTCACGTCGCGTGAGATGCTAGCTCCTCAATCGCGTCAGACCTTCACAGCCGCACGCTTCGCCGTGGTCACCGTCGAGCGTGTGGCTTTCTTGGCGGTTCGACCGGTCGTGGTCGCCGCCCGCTTGGCGGTGGTCTTCGTGGAGCGGGCCGACTTCTTCGCGGTCGTCATCGTGCCCTTCGCTCCAGCGGTCGCTGCGCGCAACGTCTTGGTGGCTCCGACCTTTGCGCTGCGCGCGGTCGACTCGACCCCATCGGCTGCGGCCGCTGCGGAACGACGAACATGCGTTGCGGTCGTGCGCGCAGCAGTCGTGCCTGTCGGCGTCACCTTCGGCTTGTTCGTGTTGAGGATTCGAGCGATCAGGTCTTGCGCCGCCGTCACTCCCCCTTGCGCCATGCCGCTGATGTTGTCGCCGACTCGGTCGATGACGCCTGCAATCGTTCCGGCGACGGAGTTGCCTGGCGGCGTGTCGGGCGAGCGGGGATGCGGGTGGGTCGGTGCTGTCTTCTTGGCGTTCGCCAATGCCTCGCCGAGGTCCGCGAGCTGCGCCCGGCTGAGGCCCTGGCGGACCTTGGGGAAGAACTCGTCCTGCTCTTCCTCGACGTGGTGGCGCACGTTCTCGATCAACACCGTGACCTTCGCGTCGAATCGCTCGGCTGCCGGATCGAGGTCGACGAGCTCCGACAGCAACCACTTCACGATGTGGTGCTCTTCGAGGCTCTCCAGTGCGATGTCCTCCGTGTCGGCGACCGTCGCCCGGGCGACGGGATAGAAGACCTGCTCCTCGATCGCCGCGTGGATCGACAACTCTTCGATGATTCGATCGACGATCTGGCGCTTCTCGACATAGGCACGATCGCCAGCCTTTTCGAATCGCTTGAACAATTGCTCCACGGTCTTGTGGTCATCTCGGAGAAGGGTGATTGCGTCCATGGCGATCGGACTTCCCAATAGCCGACAGGCTCAACCAGGCTTCTGCGGCGGTACGGTGCACGGCATGGCAGCTTCGAACCGACTCGCCGCAGAAACCTCGCCGTACCTGCGGCAACACGCTGAGAATCCGGTCGATTGGTACCCGTGGGGGCCCGAGGCGTTCGCTGCGGCGACGGAACGAAACGTGCCGATCCTCCTGTCCGTCGGGTACTCCGCCTGCCACTGGTGTCACGTGATGGCGCACGAATGCTTCGAGGACGACGAGGTCTCCGCCGAGATGAACCGCCGCTTCGTCAATATCAAAGTCGACCGTGAGGAGCGGCCCGACGTCGACTCGGTCTACATGGACGCGGTGCAGGCGATGAGCGGCCGCGGTGGTTGGCCGATGACGGTCTTCCTCACGCCCGACGGCCATCCGTTCTACGGCGGCACCTACTTCCCGAAGCCGAACTTCTTGAGCCTCATGGCTGCGATCGACGACGTCTGGGTGAACCGGCAGAACGAGATTCAGCAGAACGTCGAGGCACTCGGCAACGCGATCCGTCGGACGGCGCACATCGAACCGGCCGCAGGCTTGCCGGGAATGGCTGAGCTCAACCAGGCGATGCAACAGCTCGCCGGTTCGTTCGATCCGGTCTGGGGTGGCTTCGGCGCTGCACCGAAGTTTCCGTCGACGATGAGCCTCGATCTCATGCTGCGCGCCTATCAACGGGCTCCACAGGAAGACGCAAAGATCATCGTCACGACGTCGCTCGACGCGATGGCCAGTGGTGGCATCTACGACCATCTCGGCGGTGGCTTCTCGCGCTACTCGGTCGACGAGGAATGGCTCGTGCCCCACTTCGAGAAGATGCTCTACGACCAAGCTCTACTGATCCGCGTCTACCTCCACGCGTACCTCGTCTTGGGCGAGGCTCGTTGGAAGCAGGTGGTCGAGGAGACCGTCGAGTACGTGTTGCGCGAGCTCCGCCATCCTTCCGGCGGGTTCTATTCGGCCGAGGATGCCGACTCGCCGGACGAGCACGGTCACGGGCACGAGGGCCTGTTTCACACCTGGACGATCGACGAGGTACGCGAGGTACTCGGCGCCGACGCCGACGTCGCGTTGGAGTGGTACGAGTTCACCGACGAGGGCAACTTCGAAGGACGCACCATCCCAGCCCGTCTACGACACCGGGGCGAGCTGGAGCGCCCGGCCGACGTCGAGTCAGCGCGCCAACGGTTGTTCGAGGCTCGTGCGTTGCGGCGCCGCCCGTTGCTCGACGACAAGGTGCTGACCGAATGGAACGGCTTGATGTTGGCCTCCTTAGCGGAGGCCGCCGCCGCCCTCGATCGCTCCGATTGGCTCGAGGCGGCCGTCGCAAACGGAAACTTTCTGGTCGACAACCTCCGCGGCGACGACGATCGTTGGTACCGCTCGTGGCAGGCCGAGGGCGAGCCGCCGGCGCGTCATGCCGCACTCGCCGCGGATCACGCTGCAGTCGTCGATGGCTTCACCCGGCTCGCCGAGGCGACCGGCGACGGCACCTGGCTGGAGCACGCCCGCGCTGCCGCCGACACGATGCTCGACCACTTCTGGGATGTCGACAACGGTGGGCTGTTCTCGGTCGCCGACGACGGCGAGCAGCTCGTCGCCCGCCAGAAGGATCTGATGGACAACGCCATTCCGGCGGCCAACTCGGTGGCGTCCGTGGCGCTCGTTCGCCTCGGCGCGCTCACGGGCGAGGCGCGCTACGCGAACCACGCCGAGCAGATCCTGCGATTGCTGGGCAAGGTCATCCCCCAGGCACCGACGGCGTTCTCCAACGCGTTGGCAGCCATCGACATGGTGGCGGTCGGCATCACCGAGATCGCCGTCGTCGGTGATCGACCGGACCTCGTTCGCGCCGTCCAATCGCGATGGTTGCCCAACGCCGTGCTCGCATGGGGAACCCCCTACGACTCCCCGCTGTGGGAGCAACGAAGTGACGGTTTCGCATACGTCTGCCAGCACTACGTCTGCCAGATCCCCGCCGACTCCGAAGAAACCCTCCTCGCCCAACTCTCCTGACTCACTTCCGACCGAGTGTTTGCGTTCACCCCGGGTGGGCCGGAAACACTCGTTCGAGCGGGCTGCGCCGCAAACACTCGGACGTGGCTTCGTGAGGGCTACGCAGCTGCTTTTTCGAGGATGTGGACGCCGCAGGCGGAGCCGAGGCCGATGACGTGAGCAAGCCCGACCTTGGCGCCTTCGATCTGGCGGTCGCCGGCCTCGCCGCGCAGGTGGTGGCAGACCTCCCAGATGTTGGCGATGCCGGTGGCTGCGATCGGGTGACCCTTGGATTGCAATCCACCCGACACGTTGACCGGCGTCGACCCGTCACGCCACGGTGCTCCGGACTCGAAGAATTCGACGGCACCACCCGGAGGGCAGAGCATGAGGTTGTCGTAGTGCACCAGCTCGGCCGTCGCGAAGCAGTCGTGCAGCTCGACCAGGTCGAGGTCCTCGGGCCCGATCCCGGCCTTCTCGTAGGCGACCGTTGCCGCGTTGCGAGTGAGGGTGTTGACGTCGGGCAGCACCTGGCACGCCTCTTGCCACGGATCGGTCGTCAGCACCGACGCCGAGATCTTGATCGCCCGGCGCTGCTGCTCGAGCGACAGCGTCTTCAACTTGGCGTCACTGACGACGACTGCGGCAGCCGCGCCATCGCAGTTGGCAGAGCACATCGGACGGGTGTTGGGGTAGGCGATCATCATGTCGTTCATGATCTCGTCGAGGGTGAACCGCTTCGAGTACGCGGCCAGTGGATTGAGGGTCGAGTGGGCGTGGTTCTTCTCGCTGATCTTGGCGAAGAGCTCGAAACTGGTGCCGCCGTACTTGTGCCCGTACTCCATGCCGACCTGAGCGAACACGCCAGGCATTGCATCGGTGCCGATCCTGCCGTCGGTGGTTGCCACCGCGCCGTACCGGCCGCTCGGTGTCCACGTGGAGTTGTCGGACTTGGCGCGACCACCACCGCCCAACAGCCCGGCGCCGGCGAGCTTCTCGACGCCGACGGCCAAACCCATGTCGCACTCCCCAGACTTCACCGCCATGATCGCCGTGCGCAATGCGGTTGCTCCGGTCGCGCACGCGTTGGCGACGTTGTACACGGGGATGCCTGTCTGGCCGATCTGCTTCTGCAGCTGCTGACCGATTCCGGCATTCGCTTGCATGAGGCACCCAGCGGCGAGCACACCCATGTCCTTCATCGTCACGCCGCCATCAGCCAGCGCGGCGAGCGCTGCCTCGGCGGCCAGATCGACCGTGTCGCGATCGGGGTGCTTGCCGAACTTGGTCATCCTGATCCCCAGGATCCAGACATCGTCGCTCATCGCTGCTCCAGTCGGTTGTTCGTGCTGATTACGCGGGTTCGAAACCGAACCCGATGGCTTCGGTTCCGGTGTCGTCGGTGCCCAGCGAGTACGTCGCCAGACGCACCTTCATGCCCAAGGTGACGTGCTCAGGGCTCGGTTCGACGTTGATGAGGTTGGCGCGCACGCTGGTGCCGTCGCAGTCGACGATGGCCGACACGAACGGGACCGGTACGCCGGGCGCAGCGAACGTGACGATCGTGAACGAGCGGACTTCGCCGTCGGTGGCGACGTCTGCGGAACCGAACTCGGTCCCGCCACAGTTGGCGCACGCGTTGCGCCGGTCGAAGTAACGCGCTCCACACGTCGGACATTCATGCGCGACCAGATGTGGGTGATCGCCGAGCGCCAGGTAGTCGACCAGCGGAATCTGCGATGCCATTGGCGTGACGTTAGCTACCAATGGTTGTAGTGGACAACCTCGGCGGAAGCCTTGCGCGGGCGAGTCGTCGGTGACCCGCTCGGTCGATCCGTCGGCGCACGATGTCCCAACGCGACTGCGCCCACCGACAACATCCCCTCCGGCACACCGAGATCGGTCAACAGCACGTCGACGTTGCGGAAGATGCCGAAGTACAAGGCTCCCAAACGGTGCGCTTCGATCAGCAGCAACAGGTTCTGCACAGCCATCGCCGTGTCGGTGAGCCAGAACGGAACCGGCCAGTTGGCGGCGTTGTCGAGACCGTGGCCGGCCTTGTCGCTCTCGGAGTAACGGGACGTGTAGGCCGCAGGATCGGCGATCGGCAGCACGATCGCCGGAGCCACCAGCACACCATCTTGGGTCGCCGCGAACCATGCCTCGGCGTCGGTGGTCTGCCAGAACTTGGGTACGGCGTCACCGGTCAGCACCACGAAATGGACACCTTGGCTGTAGCCGGCCGACGGTGCGTGCCGCGCCGTCTCCACGAGGTCTTCGATGAGCTGCGGATCGAGAGGCTCCGTGCTGAACTCTCTGGTCATCCGCCGTCGGCGAACGACCGCCGTGACGATCGCGGGATCCTCGCTCAGCGGGCGCCCAGCTTGAGCAGATCCTCGGCCATCACCCAACCGTGCACGACCAGCGATCCACCCTTCTTCGGGTTGACGGTCGTGAACAATGCCGCGAGCTCCGGCTTGATCTTCTCCGGCTTCAGGGTCTCGTGATCCAAGAAGCCGCTCTGGCCGTTGGACTTGACCACGAACGACTGCTCGTCGTAGGTCGCGTCGACACCGAAGCGCTTGGCCAGACGCCGACCCCACGCACGCTCCTCCCCAACGGCGCGATGGCCGGGCCGGGGAATCAATTCATCGACCTGCTTGAACGCCTCGAGCGCGTCGACAGTGACGAATCGGGAGCCGATCACCACGTCTTCGTCCGGGAACGCCATCAGTGCCCGGTGGAATGCCTCGGCCATGAGCCCCTTCAGCACCTGGTCACGCTTGCTGGTGCGCTTCACGCTCATCAAACCGACCAGCACACACGGCGTGCCGCCGATGCGTTCGAGCGTCGAGAACGTACATCCATGCAGCTTGTCGTCGATGCGCGCCGTCGTGCACAGCACCCAATCTTCTTTGGCCTTCGACAACACTCCGATGTCGAACGCTCCGCCCATGGACGCCATTTCGTCGAGATCGGCGTCGGTGAGCGCTGCACAGTCCCTGGTTTCCACCTGGATTGGCATGCTGTCGAGCTCCCCATGTCGTCGTGCGAGGTTTCCATTGTGCCAGAAAAACGGTGATTTCGAAAAGGCGGACGCCGATTAGAGCATGACAGCGTCGTGACCGAGCAACATTCGCAGTTCGCCGACCACCCGGTCGAGGTCGACACAGAACTCGTCTGCCAGGCGCAATATCTTTCCGTGGCCGATGTGCAGATAGACAGGCGAGTCCCCCGGGTGCTCCCGAAGAATCTTTCGGATCTGATGAATTTTCATCTCGTTGAGCGACGTCGACGGCACCTTCAGGCGCAGCGGCGCCGAGGACGCCGTGTCGAGACCCTCGATGATGTTGACGTCGAGCGCCATGAAACCGACCCGCACGTCGTCGCGTTTGTCGACGCGACCCTTCACCGTGACGATGGCATCGTCGACCAGCTTGTGCCCGAGCTCCATCAATGCCCGGGGGAACACCGTGACCTCGATCGTGCTGTCGAGATCCTCGAGCACGAACACCGCCATCTGGTCGCCCTTCTTGGTGAACTTGCGCGCCATGTTGGTGATGACGCCGCCGAGCACGAGCACTGACCCGTCCTCGCGCTCGGGCGCCTCGGCGATGCCGCAGTCGACCTTGCGACGAAGCGCCGCCTCGACACCCAGCAACGGATGGTCGGACACGTACAGGCCGAGCATCTCCTTCTCGAAGCGCAGCCGGTTGCTCTTGTCGAACTCCTTGTCGGGGACGACGACCCGCTCGTTGAAGCCTTCGACGCTGTCGCTGCCGAGGTCGCCGAACAGGCTCATCACGCCCTGGTCGCGCTCGCGTCGGCGAACCAGGGTGCCGTCGATGATCTGCTCGAACGACCATCACCAGACCCTGGCGCGGATGGCCGAGAGAATCGAATGCGCCCGCCTTGATCAACGACTCGACCGTTCGCTTGTTGAGGACCGGCTCGGGCACGCGCTCGGCGAAGTCGTGGAACGAGTCGTACGGCCCGTTGGCGTCGCGCTCGCCGAGCAACAACTCCACCAGGCCCTCACCGACGTTGCGGATTGCCGACAGCCCGAACGTGATGGCCCCCGGCGAGCCGGCGGGCAGAGTGACCTGATCCGCGATCTCCTCGGGAGTGACCGTCGCGAAGTCGATGACCGAACGGTTGATGTCGGGTGTCAGCACCTTGATGCCGGCACTGCGCGCGTCCGAGAGGTAGACGGCCGCCTTGTCGAGGTTGCTCTTCACGCTCGACAGCAGGCAGGCGAAGTACTCGACCGGGTAGTGCGCCTTGAGATACGCCGTCTGGTAGGTGACGAGCCCGTACCCGAAGGTGTGGCTCTTGTTGAACGCGTAGTCCGCGAACTTCTCGATGACGTCGAACAGCTGCTTGCCGAGCGCCTGGCCGTAGCCGCACCGTTCGGCGCCGGCCTCGAACGCGGCTCGGGCTGCGGCCATGACCTCGCGGCGACTTCTTGCCCATCGCCTTGCGCAGGTTGTCGGCTTCGGCCAGCGAGTAGCCGGCGAACTTCTGGGCGACGCGCATGACGCTCTCCTGATAGATCATCAGGCCGTAGGTGTCGCCGAGCACCTCCTCGGCGTCCTCGTGGAAGTAGCTGACCTCCTGCCGACCGTTCTTGCGGTCGGCGTAGTCGTAGTGCATGTTGACGCTCATCGGCCCCGGCCGGTACAGCGCGAGCACAGCCGACACGTCGTCGAAGCTGGTCGGCGCGAGCGAGCGCAGCAACGCCCGCATCGGCGGCGACTCGAGCTGGAACACGCCCATCGTGTCGCCGCGGCCGAGCAGGTCGAACACCGCCTGGTCGTCGAGCGGAACGGAGTCGATGTCGAACTCCGGGTCCTTGACGACGCGCACCATCGCCACGGTGTCGGTGATGACGTCGAGGTTGCGCAGGCCGAGGAAGTCCATCTTCAGCAGGCCGAGTTCCTCGACGCCGTGCATCTCGTACTGGGTGACGACCGGCGCATCTTCGGCCGACCGCCGGCCTCGGGCTTGCGCTGGATCGGCAGGTAGGCGGTGAGCGGTTCCTTGGTGATGACCACCGCCGCGGCGTGGATGCCGTCGCTGCGCTTCAGCCCCTCGAGGCCTTTGGCGACATCGACGACGCGCTTGACGTCGGGGTCGGCGTCGCACATCGCCCGCAGCTCGCTGGCGGCCTTGTAGCCGTCGTGCGTACTTGGGGATCTGCTCGAAGCAGTACTTCAGCGGCGTGTCGCGACCCATCACGAGCGGCGGCATCGCCTTGGCGATCTTGTCGCCGACGCCGTACGGGATAGCCGAGCACTCGCGCCGCGTCGCGCACCGCGTTGCGCGCCTTGATCGTGCCGAACGTGATGATCTGGGCGACGTGGTCGCGGCCGTACTTCTCGGCCGCGTAGCGGATCATCTCGTCGCGGTATCGCGAGTCGAAGTCCATGTCGATGTCGGGCATCGAGATGCGGCTCGGGTTGAGGAAGCGCTCGAACAGCAGGTCGTACTTGATCGGGTCGAGGTCGGTGATCCGCAGGCTGTAGGCAACCGCACAGCCGGCGGCCGACCCACGACCGGGCCCGACGCGGATGCCGAGGTCCTTGGCGTGCTTGATGAGGTCCCAGACGATGAGGAAGTAGCGAGGCGAAGCCCATGTTCTTGATGACCTGCAACTCGTAGGCCATTCGCTCGACGACCGACGGAGACAGCTCGTCGCCCCACCGTTCCTTGGCACCCTCCCACGCGAGGTGGTCGAGGTAGCCGGCGTCGTCGGCGAACCCCTCCGGGATCGGGAAGTTGGGCAGCTGCGGCTTGCCGAACTCGATGTTGACGTCGGCGCGCTCGGCGACCCACAGCGTGTTGTCGCATGCCTCGGGGAAGTCGCGGAACAGGTAGCGCATCTCCGCCGACGTCTTGAGGTAGTGCTCTTGCCCCTCGAACTTGAATCGCTTCGGATCGCTGAGCGTCGCGCCCGGTCTGCACACACAGCAACGCGTCGTGCGCTTCGTGATCCTCGCGATGCACGTAGTGCGAGTCGTTGGTGGCGATGAGCGGCGCACCGATCTTGCGGGCGATCTCGATGAGCTTCGGGTTGGTGTCGCGCTGCGCCTGCAGCCCGTGGTCCTGCAACTCGACGAACAGGTTGTCCTTGCCGAAGATCTCCTGCAGCCGTCCGGCGTTGCTGAGCGCGCCCTTCTCGTCGCCCTGCAGCAGCGACTGCAACACGTGGCCACCGAGGCAGCCGGTGGTCGCGATCAGACCCTCGTGATAGCGAGCGAGCAGCTCCCAGTCCATCCGTGGCTTGTAGTAGTAGCCCTCCATGAACGCGAGGCTGGCGAGCTGGATGAGGTTGCGGTAACCCTGGTCGGTCTCGGCCAGCAGCGTGAGGTGGTAGTAGAGCTTCTTGCCGCCCTCGGTGTCGCCACCCGAGTCGTCGACCCGACCTCGTCGCGGCGGACGCTCGCTGCGCGTCTCGTACGCCATGTACGCCTCGGTGCCGATGACCGGCTTGACCCCCTGCGCCCGACATTCCTTGTAGAACTCGAGGACGCCGTACATGTTGCCGTGATCGGTGATGCCCAGCGCCGGCTGCCCGTCGGCTACTGCCTTGGCGACGAGATCGTCGAGGCGCGCCGCACCATCGAGCATCGAGAACTCGGTGTGGACGTGGAGGTGGGTGAACGAATCCCCCACAGGCGCATACCTTCCCTTCTAGTGTCTCGGCCTTCGTGTGTCTTGACCTGTGCAGCGGCGACTTACACGGATGTGATTCGCGACCTTAGTCGGTTTTCTAGAGGTACGTTCCAGGCCGATCGGCGACATCGATGGCACCTGGCGGCATCTGTCCCCCACCGGGTCCACCGGCCAGCGCACCTGGCGGAAGCTGGCGCATCTGCTCGAGCTGCTGGCGTGCAGCGATCTGCTGGGCGAACAGGGTCGCCTGAATGCCGTGGAACAGGCCCTCCAGCCAGCCGACGAGCTGCGCCTTGGCGACCCGCAGTTCGCCGTCGGACGGGATGACGCCATCCTTGAACGGCAGCGCCAGGTTGCGCAGTTCGTCCTGGAGATCCGGCGACAACGCCTCCGACAGTTCGACGATCGAGCGCTCGTAGATCTCGGCCAACCGCTCGCGACTGGGCTCGTCGAGCGATCCGGTGCGCACTTCCTCGAGCAGCTGCTTGACCATCGAGCCGATGCGCATCACCTTCGCAGGTGCCGTCACCGTCTCCGTCGGCTCCGGCTCGGCCGCTCGATCTGTGCGCCACCACGACCTCGGTCGACTCGCTGGTGGGTTCTTCGCTCGACATCGTTGCTCCCTGCTGCTCTTTTGGGCTTGTCGGGTTGGGGTACTGGGACTTCAAGATGTGCTGGCCAACAACGGCACCAGCATCTCAGCAGATGTGAGCGACCCGTGTCGACACACCAGTGGATAGGGACCGCAGTCGGCAACGTCGACGAAGCTGATGGGCGCCTTCGTGATGAGCGCGACATCGCCGAATCGTGACGCGACGGGCGGGCTGACGACCGGGCCGAACCACCCTCCGTCGACGAGCTCGGCGCGGCTCATGACCCACGCCACGTCGCCGTGCATCGCCAGCGCCGCGGCGAGGAGATCGTCGCGCCATCCCGGGCCGGGCGTGCAGCCAGCGGAATCGCCCTTCGCCCGACAGGTTGCGCGTCATCTTGGCGACGTCGGCTGCTAGCTCGCGGGTGTTGGTCCCGACGTCGACCTGGCCATGATCGGCCGTGACCAGCAGGACGGATCCGTCGACCAATTGCGTCTCGAACCTGTCGGACGATGTCGTCGGCGGAGCGGCAGCTCGGCCTCGTAGTACGGGCCGAAACCGCGTTCGTGGGCGATCTTGTCGATGCCGTCGTAGTAGGCGTAGATCAACGGCTCGCCTTCGCGCAGCAACTGCCCAACCGTCACGGCGAGGCTCGATGCGGCGCGCCAGCCAACCATTCGTCCACCGCGAAGGTGGGCCTCGGTGAAGGCGGTGCGTTCGAAGTCGGCCTTGGTGACAACAGGTACGGGTTCGCCCATGAACGGGGCGAATGGCTGCACGCGGCTGGGTTCGTGCTTTCGGCGAGCGTCGCCCGATTCCGTCGCCCAACGCAGCACGTTGAGGACCTCGCCACCGACCTCCATCCGGTAGCCGACGAGGCCGTGCTCGCCCGGTGTCAGACCGGTGGTGATGGAGGTCAGCGCGGTGGCCGTGGTCGATGGCGCGACGGTGGTGATCGGGCCGCCCTGGAACGTGGCGAGCGTCGGCATGTGCGCCTTGTACCGGCAGAACTGCTCCCAACCGAGTCCGTCGAGGACCAGGATGACGACCTGACGTGCGTCGTGCACGGGGGCCGGCATCCACGACCGATCAGCTCCCCCGCGGGTGCCAGCAACGTCGGCACGATGGCGCGGACATTCGCGCCGGAGTAGTCGGGGATGATCGGTTGGTCGTTCACGGGAAACGTCAGTCCACCACCTGCTGATGGACGCGCGCCAGCCGGGAATCCTTCGGTGTCGCGCAGAAGGCCGTACGATGGTCATGTGCGCGTTTCCAGCAAGGGTGACTACGCCTGTCGGGCCTTACTTTCGTTGGCGCTGCACCTGGACGAGGCCGGGCCCACTTCGGTGCGCGACATCGCCGAGCGAACGGCCATCCCGCAGCCCTACCTCGAGCAGATCCTGCTTGCTCTCAAGGGTGCCGGATTGGTGAAGTCGAAGCGTGGAGTCGGCGGCGGTTACGTGCTGGCTCGAAGCCCTTCCGAGATTCGGATCGGCGAGATCCTCTCCGCGGTCGACGGACCGATCAGCCTCGGCGACTTCGGCGAGCCGCACCAGGACGGCTCGTGCGATCACGAGGGTCAGTGCGTGCTGCTTGCGATCTGGAAGTCGGCCGGCGAGCAGATGAAACGATTGCTCGAAGGCTTCACGTTGCAGTCCGTTGCAGATGCTGCTCGTGGTGTCGCCCCATGGCCGGAAGCCCGGCTCGAGGACGGGCTCACTACAGCGTGAGCTGAGCCTCGACTGCCGCGAGGTCGTCGGGCAATGGTGAGGTGAACGACATCGTCTCGTTGGTGCTCGGGTGGATGAAGTGCAGCTCGGCCGCGTGCAGGAACGGCCGCGGCGTCACGATCCCGTGCCGGATGCCGCCGTACGTTCCGTCGCCGACCACGGGATGACCGATCGCCGCGAGGTGGACCCTGATCTGGTGCGTTCGCCCGGACTCGAGCCGGCACTCCAACGCGCTTGCCTCTGCGGGATCGCGGTACTCGGCGAGGACCATGTAGCGCGTGCGCGCCGACTTGCCGTCGACGACAACAGCCATCCGCATCGGATCGCGGTGATCGCGGCCGATCGGTGCATCGATGACACCGTTGGGATTGTCGAGGTGACCCCACACCAGCGTGCGGTAGAGACGGGTGACATCGCGCTGCGCGAGCGCGTAGACCAACGCGTGGTATGCGCGTACCGAGCGAGCGACCACCATCAACCCCGAGGTGCCGATGTCGAGACGATGGACGATGCCGGGACGATGCGATTCACCGATCTCGGCGAGTTCGGGATACCTCGCCAAGAGACCATTGACCAGCGTGCCGTCGGGGTTGCCCGCGCCTGGGTGCACCACGAGACCGGCCGGCTTGTCGACGACGATCACGTGCTCGTCCTCGTACAGCACCGTGAACTCGACGGTGTCGTCGGGTGCCGGAAGTGCGGTCGTCGGCAGCTTGGTCTCGTCGACGTCGATGATCTGCCCGAGCTGCAGTCGCTGCTTGCCCGATGTCGTGACGACGCCGTCGACGAGCACTCCACCGGATGACACGAGCGCCGCGGCGTCGGACCGGCTGGCGTCGGTGACGAGGGCCACGATCCGGTCCAATCGCTCCCCCGCCAAGGCCGGCGGGATCTCTTCGTGGATCATTCGGGACGAGCCCGGTTGTGGGCGAACAGGGTCCACAACACGAACATCACGCCGCCGATGTCGATGGCCATGTCGGCAACGTTGAAGATCGGGAACCATTGGAGATCGATGAAGTCGACGACCGAACCGTGGAGGATCTTGTCGCCGCGGAAGATGCGATCGACGAGGTTGCCGAGTGCACCACCGGCGACCAGCCCGGCAGCGACGCTGGTGACACGGCTGGTCAACATGCGGCTGGTCCACGCCAGCCACACGATCACCAGCAGCGCGGCGATCCCGATGAACGGCCCGATGCCCTGGGCGCGCGAGAAGGCCATCCCGCTGTTACGGGTGAGGTTCCACTGCAATGTCCAGATGACGTGGATCGGTCCGCGCTCGGTGAGCTCGGACAGCGCCCACCGCTTGGTGAGTTGATCGACCAACACGACGATCACTGCGACCGTCGCGGTCAGCGCCGAGTTGGGAAAGCGCTGTCGCTTCGCCGACTCGGCGGCGACCTCGACATCGGCGGACTCGGTGTGCGGAGTCGAGAGAACCTCGGCCTCCGCGTCGTCGGTCATCGACGTCCGATCCCGCCGACCTTCTCCTCGACCAACATCGTCGCCCACGGAATCGCTTCGAGGCGCTCGCGCGGGATCGGTCGGCCGGACTCGGTCGAGTAGCCGTAGTGACCCGTCGTCAAACGAGTCAGCGCCGTATCGATGTCGGCGATGGTCTGGCGTGCCGCGGCTGACAACGTGAGGTCGCGCTCTCGCTCGACGACCATCGTGTCGCCTTCACCGCCCTCGTCGTCGAACTGCACGTCGCCCATCTCCGACTCCTCGATCAACGAGTTGGCTTCGTCCTCGAGACGAACGGCCTGACCCGTGAGCGCCGCCTTCTCCTCCAGCAGCAATGCGCGCTGAGCAGTCAGGAACTTGACGTCGAAGTCCTTGGTGTAGGCGACGCCCTCTTTGGTGACGCCCTTCACCGGCGGGATCTCGATCGCGGCCGGCGCCGAGTTCGACGACTTCTTCGCGGGCGCAGCCTTCTTGGCCGGTGCGGCGGCTGCCTTCTTCGCGGGCGCAGGCGCCTTCGCAGGAGCCGCTGCCTTGGCGGGCGCCGCTGCCTTGGCGGGCGCCGGCGCTGCCTTCTTCGCAGGCGGTGCCTTCGTTGCGGGAGCGGGGGCCGCCTTCTTCGCTGTTGCTGACTTCACTTGTGGTTTCACGGCTTTCTTGGCGGGGGGTGCCTTGGTAGCGGACGTTGCCTTCGCAGGCGCGGTTGCCTTCTTTGCCACGGTGGGTTTGGGAGGTGCGGCCTTCTTTGCCGGTGCCGTCTTCTTGGCGGGCGCTGCCTTCTTCGGGGCGCTCGACTTCGCCGGCGGTGAGGCCTTCTTCGCGGATGCCTTCGTGGCGGGAGCCTTCTTGGCAGTTGCCATCTGTGGTGAACCTCCGTCGACCCAGGTGAGCCTGCGATGCTACCGCCAAGGGGCACGGATGTGGGCGACACTGCTGAGGTGGTCACATGAGGACCGTCTCAGGGACGGTCATCATGGTCCCAATAGCCGTGGTTACTGTTTCCCGATGATCGCACTGCGCCCCATGACTGTCGGGGATCTGTGTTTCATCCTCCGCTGGGACGACGACCCCGATGTAGTTGCCGCTCTGGGTGGACGGGCCGCGGACTGGTACGACTGGCCGACTGAACTGGCCCGCAGTGTGCCGTGGCGCGAGCTGCTCATCGTCGAGGAGGACGGGCGCCCGATCGGGTTCGTGCAACTCATCGACGCCCGCGAGGAAGAGTCGCACTACTGGGGCGACGTGCAACCTGGGACGTGGGCGCTCGACATCTGGATCGGATTGCCAGCGGACAGAGGACGAGGTCTCGGAGGACAGGCGATGCGAGCAGCAATTCGCCGCATCTTCGAGCACCACACTGCCGACACGGTCGTGATCGACCCGCAAGTGAGCAATCACCGGGCAATCGCGTTCTACGAAGGACTCGGTTTCGAGGCCATCGAGGTGCGTGAGTTCGACGGCGACCGCTGCCTGGTCATGCGCCTCCAGCGCTGAATCGAACAGCGTTGTCACACCGCGACCACCCTGGAGGTGGTCGGCGTGTGACAAGCGCGCCTCCGACCGGTCAGATCTTGGTGACGCCGATCGAGACTGGTTCGCCGTCGAGTTCGGCGTTGGGATCGCCGGGCTCGAACACGAGCGACAACGCCAGTGTCGGTTCGGTGATCAGCGATGCAAACGGTTCGACCTGAGCGCGAACCGAATCGGGAAGCCCGAGGCGAAGGGCGATGCGATCGCTGACGTTGAGGCCGGCATCGCGACGGGCTTGCTGAACGAGCCGCACAAGATCGCGTGCGAGACCCTCGGCTTCGAGCTCCGGCGTGAGGTCGGTGTCGAGCACGACGACACCGGTGTTCGACGGAAGCGTCGTCGCCCGCGACGGATCGGACGCAACAAGGCGCAGCGAGTACTCGCCTTCTTGCAGCTCGATGCCGCCCGCAGTGACGACACCGGTGGACGGGTCCTCCGTCCACTCACCCTTCTTGACAGCGGCGATGACCTTCTGAACATCCTTGCCGATGCGCGGTCCCAGCACACCCGGGACAACGGTCAGTTCGAAGCCTCCGACCGCGTCGAGGTCGGTCGACAGCACCACATCTTTCACGTTGATCTCGTCGGCGATGATGTTGCGGAACGGTGCCAACGACTCGGCATCGTGGGCGGCGATCGTCATGCTGGCCAGTGGCTGCCGCACGCGGCGGCCCGTTGCCTTGCGGACGGCCGACGACGGCGCTGCACACGTCGCGAACGCGGTCCATCACGGCGACCAGCGATGAGCTCTCGACGAGATCGGCACTGGTGGGCCAGTCGGTGAGGTGCACGCTGGCATCGGCGCCGACGAGGCCGCGGTAGACGGCTTCGGTCGTCAGCGGCAGCAACGGTGCAGCGACTTGGCAGAGGGTTGTCAGCACCGTCCACAGAACGTCGAGGGCCTCCGGGTCGCCCGCCCAGAATCGCTCGCGGATCGACGCACGTACCAGTTGGTCAACACGTCGAGGAACGTGCGGACCGAGCCGCATGCGGCGAACAGGTCGTACGCATCCATCGACACAGTGACGTCGGTGACCAGTGCATGCAACTTTCCCAAGATGTATTGGTCGAGGGGATCCGACGACTCGGTCCGACGCGACGCGGTGTGGCCGGCGGCGTTGGCGTACATCGTGAAGAACGAATACGTGTTCCAGATCGGCAGCACGACGTGGCGCACGCTCTCGCGGATGCCGTTTTCCGTGACTGCCAGATCGCCACCGCGCAGGATGGTCGACGACAGCAGGTACCAACGCATCGCATCGGCGCCGTACGTGTCGAACACCATCATCGGATCCGGGTAGTTGTTGAGGCTCTTCGACATCTTCTGGCCGTCGTCGCCCAGCACGATGCCGTGACTGATGCATGTGCGGAACGACGGGCGGTCGAACAAGGCGGTGGCCAGTACGTGGAGCGTGTAGAACCAGCCGCGGGTCTGCGCCATGTACTCGACGATGAAGTCACCTGGGTAGTGGCTCTCGAACCACTCGGCGTTCTCGAACGGGTAGTGCACCTGGGCGAACGGCATCGAGCCGGATTCGAACCAGCAGTCGAGCACCTCGGTGACGCGGCGCATCGACGACTTGCCTGTCGGGTCGTCGGGGTTCGGGCGCACGAGGTTGTCGACGAACGGACGGTGCAGATCGTCGATCTCGACCCCGAAGTCTCGCTGGAGGTCGGCGAGCGATCCGTAGACGTCGATGCGCGGATAGGCGGGGTCGTCGCTTCGCCAGACAGGGATGGGCGATCCCCAGAAGCGATTGCGGCTGATGCTCCAGTCGCGGGCGTTCGCCAGCCACTTGCCGAAGCTGCCTTCCTTCACGTGCTCAGGCACCCACTGGATCTGTTGGTTGAGCTCACCCATGCGGTCTCTGAACGAGGAGACCTGAACGAACCAGCTGCTGATGGCGCGGTAGACGAGCGGCTCGGCGCATCGCCAGCAATGTGGATAGGAGTGGTTGTAGCTGTCGTGGCGCACCACCACGCCGCGCGCCTTCAACTCCTTGACGATCTCGGTGTTGGCGTCGAAGACGTGCTGACCGACCCACGGCGGCACCTCGGCAGTGAAGCGGCCGTGCTCGTCCATCGGGCACAGGGTCGGGATGCCGGCCGCGTTGCATGCGATCTGGTCGTCCTCGCCGAAGCCTGGTGCCATGTGGACGATGCCGGTGCCGTCCTCGGTCGACACGAAGTCGCCACCGAGCACCCGGAACGCGTTCGGCGTGTCGGCGAAGAACGGGAACAGCGGTGTGTAGTGGCGGCCGACGAGATCGCTGCCCATGATGGTCTCGACGCGCACTGCATTCGCGAGCTCACGCTCGTAGGCCGGCAGACGCGATTCGGCGAGGATGTACCGAACGCCGTCCTCCTCCATCACCGCGTAGTCGATGTCGGGCCCGACTGCGAGCGCGAGGTTGCTCGGCAGCGTCCACGGCGTCGTCGTCCACGCCAGGATCCGTTCACCCGAGTCGAGTTGGAACTGCACGGTGAGCGCAGGATCCTGGCGATCGCGGTACACATCGTCCATGCGTGTCTCGGTGTTGCTGAGCGGCGTCTCGCAACGCCAGCAGTACGCCAGCACCTTGAAGCCTTCGTAGATCAAGCCTTTGTCCCACAAGGTCTTGAACGCCCACATCACGCTCTCCATGTACGGCAGATCGAGCGTCTTGTAGTCGTTCTCGAAGTCGACCCAGCGAGCCTGGCGGGTGACGTAACGCTGCCACTCGTCGGTGAACCGCAGGACGCTGGTGCGGCACGCGTCGTTGAACTTGTCGATGCCGAACTTCGTGATCTCAGGATGCCCGCTGATGCCGAGCTCCTTCTCCACGACGACCTCTGCCGGAAGCCCGTGGCAGTCCCAGCCGAAGCGACGCTCGACCCGCTTGCCGCGCATCGTCTGGTAGCGCGGGACCGCATCCTTCACGAACCCCGTGAGGAGGTGGCCGTAGTGAGGAAGGCCGTTCGCAAAGGGTGGACCGTCGTAGAAGACGTACTCCTCGGCGTCGGCGCGTCTCCGGATCGACTCCTTGAAGGTGTCGCGCTGCGCCCACGAGGTCAAGACATCGGTCTCGATCTGCGGAAAGGAAGGTTGCGGGTCGACTTCGGGGTACATCTGCGGGCTCCTGTGAATTCATGTTGCACAGGGACGAGTTGTGAGCTCGCGATCCCACCCTGCTTGCTGCCACCCGCAGACGGCAACCACTCGATTTCGCCAGCGATGTCGGGCTGGACCCGTCCGGTTCTAATGAGCAGCCGGTGGGTGACCGGGCAGCCGTTCTTCCGAAAGCTCAGAGGTGATTGCCTCGTCGACGCTCTTGCGATTCTACCGGTCGAGGCCGATCAGCAGCGTGCCGATTACTGGAGCTCGTCGCCGACGATCAGCGGGTCGTCGCCCGATGCAGACCAGAGTGGAGTGGTTGCCGACTCGACGTCGAGGGAGCCGAGATCGAGCCGCATCATCGCCTGCGTCTCGTCGTCGACGTTGGAGTGGGTGCCGGCCATCTGGGCAGGCGTGGCATCGATGAGCGAGTCGAACGCGTACTGATCCGCCTCGGGCTCGGCGGCCGCCGGATCATCTGCGAGCATCTGATCGTCGTCGTCGTCATCATCGACCTCGTCGTCGTCGGCTTCGGAGGCGGGCGTCGAGGCTGACGTGGCACCATCGCCGGGACGAGTGGACGCCGACAACAGCGTTTCTGCAGACGCCGACAGCAGTGGACGGCGCATCTCCCCCAGGCCGCCTGGCACGCGCTCGATGAGATCCTGCAGCGACACTGCGGCGTCACGAAGACGCTCGCGCTGGGCGCCGAGATGGTGCTCGAGATGGTCCACGTCGGAGATCAGGAAGTCGCGTCGGGCAAGCAGCGCCTGCACCTCGTTCTCGGCTTTGATCCGTTCCGACTCCGCCGAACGACGAGCCTCCAGCCGAGCTTCGTCGAGCAACTTGTCGGCCATCGAGCGGGCGTTGTCGATGACGGTGGTCGCATCGACGCGAGCCTTCACGGTGATGGCTTCGGCCTCGGAGTTGGCCTGCGACACAGTGTTGTCGGCCGTGCGTTGCGCCAACAGCAACGTGCGGCTGATGGTCTCGGCGTCCTCGTCGCTTGCCGACAGTGAACCTCCCGGTGCGGCCGTACCGCTGGTGACTTGCTGCGACACTTCTTGCAGCTTGGCGACGGCAGCACAGCGCGCGCTTCCATCGCGGTCGCCTGATTCTGGGCAGTCTCGATCGCCGCAGCGACCTTCTCTTTGAAGTCGTCGACCTCGCCCGGGTCATAACCCTTCTTGACTGTCTTGAAACCGGCACTGCGAACGGTCTGCGGGCTGAAGTCCATACGGAGATGTTAGGCACGACGACGCCGCAACAGTGGACAATCAGCTTTCGAAATCACCGCCGTCGTAGCCACCCTTGCGAGGAGGGATGGGCTTCAGCAGGTAGACGCCCGTGGCGACTTTCTCCATGGTCCCGTTGAGGCCGTAGCACAGCCCGCTGGCGAAATCGATGAGCCGTCGCGACACTTCGCGGTCGCTGGCCTCGAGATTCATGATGACCGGCTGGCCCTCTTTGAACTTGTCGGCAACCTCTTGCGCGGAGTCGAAGCGTCGCGGTCGAACGGTGTACGGATCGGCAGAGTTGGCAGGCGCCTGACGCTGCGTGTTGATGGGTCGCGGCTGCACGTTGGAGTCGTCAGTCGCAGGCACGGGTCGGCGCCCGGTGAGGTCGGCATCGCGTGCGGGATAACTGGGACGCGCCGGCATGGTGCGAACTGTACCGTCGGGCTCGTAGTCGCCCTGATAGCCACGCTGGCCCCGCGGTGCCGGTTCCTCGCGCTGATTGCGCGTCGAACGAGGGGAAGGCTCCGGAGCGGGGTCATAGTCGTCGTACGCATCGTCGGGCCCCAGTCCCAACCAATCCATTGCGTTTCTCCAGATCGGCATCCTTGTCCTCCTCCGCCTGAGATTACCGTACTCGCGGCGTCGCGACTGGACGCATGCCGAACAGCACACTTCCGAGCCGCACGCGAGTCGACCCTTCCTGCACAGCGACAAGAAAATCGTCGCTCATCCCCATCGAGCAGATCGCCAGCCCGAGGCTGTCGCACAGGCTCCGAACAACCCGAAAACCGGGCCGCGCGGCCTCGGGTCCGCCCGTGGTCGGGCCGACCGTCATCAGCCCGTCGACCGTCAGCCCTGCCTCGACAGCGCGGCTCACCAACGACTCGACCTCGCCGGGAGCACAGCCACCCTTGCTGGCCTCGCCGGTGGTGTTCACCTGAACGAGCACGCGTGCACCGGGCGCGTTTGGCCAACTCCGCGACCAGCGCCGGACGATCGAGCGTCTCGTACACGTCGACCAGATCCACGATCTGGCGCACCTTGTTGGTCTGCAGTTGGCCGATGAAGTGCACCGAGACGTCGAACGAGACGTCCGTGAACTTGCCGACGAGCTCCTGCGCATAGTTCTCGCCGACCGCCGTCAAGCCAACGGCACACGCCGCCTCGACCACGTCGATCGGATGCCCCTTCGTGACCGCGAGGATCTCGACATCGCGACCGCCCGCTTCGTTGATCTGTTGACGAACTCGCTCGAGTCGCTCGGCGAGGGCGCCGAGCTCGGTCACTGGAATCGCGTCACTTCAGGAACGAGGGCACATCGAAATCGTCGTCGGGATCGTCGAGCGGATCAGCGGGCTGCTCCGCGAACAGATCCTTCAACGATGCCGTCGGCTTGTCGGTGGGCTTGCCACCGGGTCGTGCCGCCGTTGCGCCACTGTCCCAACGATCGAAGCCGGCCGCGATGACGGTGACCTTGACCTCGTCGCCGAGCTCGTCGTCGATGACCGTGCCGAAGATGATGTTGGCATCCTGATGGGCGACGCCGTGGATGATCTCGGCTGCCGCGTTCATCTCGAACAGCGACATGCCCGACGGCCCGGTGATGTTGAGGAGGATGCCCCGAGCGCCGTCGATTGCCGCCTCGAGCAAGGGACTGGAGATTGCCGCCTTGGCAGCGGTGACGGCGCGGTTCTCGCCGCTGGCCTGGCCGATGCCCATGAGGGCAGAGCCGGCGCTGGACAGGATCATCTTGACGTCGGCGAAGTCGGTGTTGATGAGGCCAGGCGTCGTGATGAGGTTGGTGATGCCCGAGACGCCCTGCAGCAGGACCTCGTCGGCCATCTTGAACGCATTGAGGACGCTGGTCTTCTCGTTGGCGACCGTCAGCAAACGGTCGTTGGGGATGACGATGAGCGTGTCGACCTTCTCCTTCAGGCGCTGCACGCCGGCATCGGCCTGGACCGAGCGGCGGCGACCCTCGAAGCTGAACGGCCTGGTGACGACACCGATGGCCAAAGCACCGATGCTGCGCGCCAGTTCGGCGATGATCGGCGCTGCGCCGGTGCCGGTACCGCCACCCTCGCCGGCGGTGATGAACACCATGTCGGCGCCCTTGATGACCTCTTCGATCTCGTCGCGGTGCGACTCGGCGGCATTGCGGCCGACCTCGGGATCGCTGCCTGCACCAAGCCCTCGCGTCAGGTCGCGACCGATGTCGAGCTTGACGTCGGCGTCGCTCATGAGGAGTGCCTGCGCGTCGGTGTTGACCGCCACGAACTCGACCCCCTTGAGGCCCGCGTCGATCATCCGGTTGACGGCATTGACGCCACCACCGCCGACACCGATCACCTTGATGACCGCGAGATAATTTTGAGGTGCGCCTGCCATCAGGGAAGCCTCCGTAGTGCTGAGTGGCGAATGGATTGAGGCATGTCAACGCCCGTTTCGCCAAGTCTCGCACGTTGGAGGGCGGAAGCGGTGGACATCGTTAGTTCATCAACACTTCGTCGGAGCGATGTCCGGAGTGGACACGTCGAGGCCGCAGATCCCATCGAGCCCACCCTGCACCACCGAGAGCAGCCGCACCAACTTTCCGGAGAGGTCAGCCGCCGGCCCGAGTTGCACCGTCAGGTCGTTCTGCAGCTGCAGCGTGAGGTTTCCACCCGTCGCATCCACCCCGATCGACTCGGTCAAAGCCCTGATCTCGGGCGGTAGCGCGATCGGCGAGTTGCGCCGCCGCGGCGAACGGTCGACCGGCGAACTGACCTCGGTCAGTGTCGGGATTAGCCCCTGTGACCAGCATGTAGTCGATCGGAACGCCATCGACGACATCGAGCACCCGCCCATCGCGATCGATGACGCGGTACTTGTTGTCGGACCCTGCAAAGGTCGCGATCGGCTTGCGCTCGCGGATGTCGATGAACACGTTGTGGGGGAACTGCGTCGTCACACGGGCGGACTCCACCCAGGCAATGTTCTCCAGCTTCTGTTCGATCGCCCGGGTGTCGACGAGCAGGATCGCGTCGCCCTTGATGTCGTCGACGATCTGCGACAGCTGTGCCGGATCGGTGTACACGGCGCCCTGCACGTCGACCGTGCGCACGTCGAACAGCGACGAGGCCAGCACCGCGATGGCACCGACCAGCACCACCAGGATCGCTGCGGCGATCGCAACCCAGATCAGTCGCTTGCGCCCCTTCGCTCGGCGAACTGCGATTCGCCGGGCGCGAACCCTGGGATCCATCGACCCCGTGGAGCGAGCGGGCAGCGCTTCGATGCTGCCGCTCTCGTCGAGGTCTTTGATGATGATCGTCGATCGACCGCCGGATTCGTCGTCGTGCACATCGCGCAGCCGCGTTCCGGATTCCTCGTCGAGGTAGAGGGCATCGGGACGATCGTCGTCGTCGATCGCGATGACCTTGACTGCGGGCTTGGCCGCCGCCTCGGTCGGCTTGTCGACCTTTTCGACTTCGTCGGCCGTGTCGACCTTGGCCGACGGCGGGATCAGTACGACCGTGTCGGTGGTCGCTCCGGTCGAATCCGACGCGGTCAGGACATCGGTCTGCTCTGCCGGAGTCGTCGTGTCGATTCCGGTCCCGGTTCCGGTGTCGTCGATGGCATTGCCGTCGAGGTTGCCGGCAGTGCTGTCGGCGTTGTCGCCAATGCCGAGCAGGCGGTCGATCGATGGATCGTCGAAGTCGATCGGCCCGCCGTCCTGCTCGGAAAAGGCGGCCAGCAGCTCCTCGAGGACGACGTCGGGCACGAGCTCGGGATCGGGAGCCTTCGGACTGTGCTTGCCGGGACCTGCTTTGTCGCTTCGCTCAGCCATGCGACGACGCCTCCGGGTGGACGACACCACTCTCGTCGAACCCGACCAACCGTACTTCGCTACGAAGTTCGAAACCGGTTTCCCGGGCGACTCGGCTGCGGACCTCGTCGATGACCGCCTTCACGTCGGCGGCGGTTGCGTTTTCGCCCGCCTGGATGAAGTTGGCGTGCTTCTCGGACACGAACGCGCCGCCGATGCGGAAACCGCGCAGTCCGACCCGATCGACCAATTCGCCGGCCGAGAGTTGACCGGGGATCGGGTTGACGAACACAGAGCCTGCGTTCTGCCCGCCGGGCTGGTTCTCGCGGCGCCAGCGGACGATCTCGGCGATCTCGCGCTCGGAGCGCTCGACATCGCCCTCGGCCAAGGCCAGGTGCGCTGTCAACACGATCTCGTGATCCTCGAGTCCGGAGCCGCGGAATCGCAGCCCGAGCGAATCTGCCGGCCGCCATTCGCACAACTGCGTCTGTAGGTCGAAGATCTCGGCGCGAACGATGCATGCGGCGATGTCGGAGCCATGTCCCCCGGCATTCATTCGCACTGCGCCGCCGATGGAGCCAGGCACGCCGACGGCCCACTCGAAACCGGTGAGGCCTGCGGCAGCCGTGCGTCGTGCCAGTACCGGCAAGCGCCACGGCCGAACCGGAATGCACGTCGACCCCGGACACGTCGATGCCGGCTACCCACTCAGCGAGGCTGATCGCCACTCCGGCGAAGCCCGCGTCAGCGACGAGCAGGTTCGAGCCACGGCCGACGATCAGGACAGGAAGCTCGTACCGGGTGATGGCGACAGCGATCTCCTGCAACTCGTCGAGCGACCTCGGGCTGGCGAACAGCGCAGCGCATCCACCGACGCGGTAGGTCGTCAACGGACCGAGAGGTTCGTCGGCGCGCACGAGCGGCCCGAGATCGGACGCTGCATGCCGAAGTCGTTCGGCGATGGGGCTCAACTCGCTGTCGCCCTCAGCTCAGCCCGGCGCTGCATCAGCTCGTCGGGTAGCGAAGCGACGTCGCCGCATCCCATCGAGATGCAGACATCGCCGTCGCGCAGTTCCTTGGCGAGGTAGTCGATGAGATCCGCTCGCCGGGGCATCCACGCAAGCCGTGTCGTCGGGATGCGCGTCGAGCACCGCATTGACCACGAGCTTGCCGGTGACGCCAGGGATGGGAGCGGTGCCTGACGCGTAGATGTCGGTCAGCACGACGAGGTCGGCGTCGACGAACGCGTCGCGGTACGCCGGCGACATGATGGCCATGCGGTTGAAGCGATTGGGCTGGAACACGGCAACGAGTCGTCGCCAACCGTCGCCACTGGAGCGCGCCGCCGAGAGCACCGCACTGATCTCGCTCGGCAGGTGCGCGTAATCGTCGACCAACGTTGCGCCGGCGTCGATGCCGCGGATGTCGAAGCGGCGAGCGACGCCGCCGAACTTGGCGAGGGCCTCGGCAGCGACGTCGAAGTCGATCCCGATCGCACCGGCCATGGCCAACGCGCCGAGCGCGTTGCGCACGTTGTGGATCCCGCGCAACGGAAGATCGACCGTACCGAGCGTGGTGCCACGGCGGACGACTGTGAACGAGTTCGATCCGTGGTCGGAGCTGATGTCGACGGCGCGATAGTCCGCAGCCTCCGACGTTCCGTACGTGATCGCGTCGTGCCGCGACGCCAGCTCGGCGCAGACCGGGATCGTCGATGCACAGCACCTTCGGCCCGCCGTCTGCGCGAGGTACTGGTCGAAGCTGGTGACGATCGCGTCCTCGGTGCCGAAGAAGTCGAGATGATCCACCTCGACGTTCAACAGGATCGTGCCGAACAGCGGCAGCTCGAGATGCGTGCCGTCGCTCTCGTCGGCCTCGACGACCAGCCATTCGCCGTCCGGTCCACTGGGCGCCGGTGCCCATGTCGGTGACGTCGCCGCCGATGATGAACGAGGGACGAAGACCGGCAGCGGCGAGGATCAACATCAGCATCGATGTCGTCGTGGTCTTGCCATGAGTACCGGCAACGCCGAGCGACTTCGCCTGCGCGCAGATCGACGACAACATGCCGGCGCGACTGAGCACGGCGATCCCACTTCTGGCTGCTTCGTCGAGCTCGACGTTGCGTGCCGGCACCGCGGTCGACGAGGTGACCGCCGAACATCCGGCCACGTGCCGACGGTCGTGACCGACGTGCACGTCGACACCGGCGGCGCGCACACGCTCGAGCACTGGACGCTCGCGGATGTCGCTGCCGCTGACCTGATGACCCATCTCGGCGAGGACGATGGCGATCGCGCTCATGCCAGGGCCACCGACACCGACGACGTGGATCCGCTGTGCCGTCGAGAGGTCGATCGGGACGTCAGGCGAATCGATCATGCTGCCGCGACCCGTTCGATCAGGTCGACCAGCGCGCCGCTGCGATGACGAGCGCCGAGAGCACTCGCCGACGACGACATGTCCGCCAGCGTCGACGGGTTCGACATCAGTTCCGTGAGCCGGCCGACGATTCGGTCCGCCGTGAGGTCGGCCTCTTCGATCAGCACTGCGCCGTGGTGCTCGCTGAGCTCACGCGCGTTGTCGACCTGGTGATTTTCGGCAGCTCCGGGCCACGGAACGATGAGCGCGGGCATGCCAACTGTTGCGAGCTCGGCGATCGTCGCCGCGCCCGCCCTGGTCATCATCAGATCGGCTGCGGCATAGACGAGCGGCATTCGGTCCTCATATCCACGCACTTGATACATGATGCCTTGGCTCCCATCGCGACCGGGCGCGGCCGTCGCCAGATTGCGCTCGCCGACCACGTGGTAGACCGCGAGATCGCGACGTTCTGCCAGGTCAGCCACTATCTGGGTGGTGACCTGGTTGAGCTTCCGGGCGCCGAGGGAGCCTCCGACGACCGCGAAGACGAAGCGATCTGAGGGCAGGCCGAGCTGGGATCGGGCACTGTCCCTGTCGGTCTTCCGGTCGATCGTCAGCACGTCCTGGCCGATCGGCGCGCCGGTCAACTCTGCGTGCGGCAACGTCGAGCCTTCGAACGCGACAGCGCACGCCGCGGCGCGCTTCGCCACCAGTTTCGAGACGAGTCCGGGACGACGGTCGTAGCTGACGACGACGATGGGAACGCGGCGCAGCATTGCCGCTGCCGTCACCGGGAAGCTTGCGTAACCGCCGACGTTGACGACCACCTTCGGGGTGAGTCGGCGGACGAGACCCATTGCCTGCCATGTCGAGCTGATCAGCTTCGGTAGAAACGCCAGGTTCCGCCACGACAGCGACCGTTGCGAGACCGACGACATCGAACAGCGTGTGGTCGTAGCCGGTCGGGGGCAGCAGCCGGCGTCTCGACCCCACGTGTCGCGCCTACGTAGTGAATCGTGTCCGCGCGCGTGCCCGCGGGCGACCGAGCGCGTCGGCCACGGCCAATGCTGCAAGCACGTGGCCCGAGGTACCGCCGCCTGTCACCACGGCGAACGTGACGCCGGGGTTGGTCATGACGCGATCACCTCACGTTGCGGGCCACGTTGAGCAGCAGTCCGGCCGCGGTCATCGTGACGAACAGAGAGCTTCCGCCGGCGGAGAAGAACGGCAGCGTCAAGCCGGTGACAGGCATCAGCCCGGTGACGCCGCCGACATTGATGATCGTCTGCACGACGAACCAGATGACGATGCCGCCCGCCAACAGGCTGGCGAATCGATCCTGCGTCGCCAGCGCCACTTGCACGCCGGCGTAGGCCAGGATGAGGAAGCCGCCGAGCACGGCGATGACACCGATCATGCCGAGCTCCTCGGCGACCACCGCGAAGATGAAGTCGCTGTGCGCCAGTGGCAGGAAGTCGCCGAGCTTGTTCTTGCCCTGCCCGACACCTTCGCCCGCGAAGCCACCTTGGGCGAGCGCGATCATCGCCTGGTACGTCTGGTAGCTGAGGTGGTCCTTGTGTGCGGCGATGTCGAGGAACGCGGTGAACCGGGCCTGTCGTCGCGGGCTGGAGACGACGAATGCAAGTGCCCCGGCAGCACCGAGTCCGGCCGCCGCGGCCATCGGTCGCAACGGCGCGCCGGCGATGAATGCGACCACGAACACGATCGAGGCGAGGACGATCGCCGAGCCGAGGTCGCTCTGCACGAGGCACAGTCCGGCACCCACGATCGCGACCAGCATCACCGGTACGAGCGTGCGATGCGGGTTCGACATCTCGTCCCTGCGCTTGGCCAACAGGTTGGCGCAGTAGAGCAGCACCGACAGCTTCAAGAACTCCGACGGCTGCAGCGAGAACGGGCCGATCGCGATCCATGCGTTGGCGTCGTTGACGCGGTCGCCGATGCCGGGGATGAACGGCAGCAGCATCATCCCGCACGACAGCACGAGTGCCGGCAGCACCAGTCGTCGCCAGAAGTGGTACGGCACGGTCATGCCGATCCACAGTCCGACCAGTCCCAACGCTGCCCACATCACCTGCTTGTTGAAGATGCGGTACGGCGACTGGCCTTGATGGAACTGATTGATCGACGACGCCGACAGCACCATCACGAGACCGAGCATCACGAAGACGGCGACGACGACAGCGATCGCATAGAACGCGACGGTCGGCGGCGATTGCGGCTTCGACGCCATCCGTCGGGTTGGATGCCGGCGAAGGGCCGCGGCTCGCTCGAGCGCCTCCCTGCGCCGATCACCGATCACAGTGGTCGTTGAACTCATGATGCGCCCGCCCGGAAGTAGTCGTGAACCTGCTGCTTGAAGTCGTCGCCGCGGGCCGGGTATCCCCCGTCGGGATACCAGTCGAAGCTCGCGCATCCCGGCGACAGCAGGACCGTGTCGCCGGGCCCGGCCAAGGCTGCGGCAGTCGACACCGCCGACTGCATCGACGAGACCTCGACGACCGGGCACCACTGGACGAACGCGGCGCGGATGATCGGCGCTGCCTCACCGAGCGCGACCACCGCCTTCACCCGCTCGTGCTCGGCCGCGATGCTGGCAAGGTCGAGGCCCTTGTTGCGGCCGCCGGCCAGAAGGACGACGTCGTCGAAGCCGCGGATCGCGGTGATCACCGCATGCGGTGTCGTTGCCTTCGAATCGTTGTACCAGCGAGCGCCGCCGAACTCGCCGAGTGGTTCGATGCGATGCGGCGGATGTTCGAACGTCGCCAATGCCTCGGCGACGGCAGCACCATCGGCCAGTCCCGATTCGATCGAGATGGCCGCGGCGGCGAGCGCGTTGCTGACGTCGTGCGGCAGGTCGCGAGTCATGCTCGATCGGTCGGCGAACACACCCGACGGACCGGTCAGCGACGAGCCGACCAATCGATAGTCGGCGGTGTCGGTGCCGAACGTGAGCCTGCGACCCGGGGCAACGACGAGGTTGCGCATCACGATGGGATCAGCGGCGAACCCGACGGCCACATCGCCGGGTCGGTTGTTCTTCCACATCCGTGCCTTGGCCTGTTCGTACGCTTCCATCGAGACGTGCCAGTTCTGGTGGTCCGGAGCGAGGTTCAACCACACGGACGCCTCGCTGCGGAAGTGCTCGATCCAGTTCAGCCGGAAGCTGCTGCACTCGACGACGAACGCATCGACGTCGGTGTCGAGCGCGGCGATCAGCGGCAACTCGGTGTTGCCGGCAGCAGCCACCTTCAGGCCGGCACAGCGCAGCATGGCCGCGGCCATCATCGTGGTCGTCGTCTTGCCGTCGGTGCCGGTGACCGCCAGCATCGGTCGTGGTCCCCCGCTGCGTTGCTGCTCCCACTCGTACGCCAAGTCGATCTCGGTGCGGATCGGCGTGCCAAGTCGATTGGCCGCGACGATGACGGGATGCGTCTCGGCGACACCGGGCGCAGGGCAGACCATGTCGACGCTGGACACCAGGTTGTCGAGCGTTGTGCTGTCCGGACTCGCGACCAACTCGGCTCCGACGGCGGCCGCCGCCGCGAACTTGGCGTCGTTGGGTGCGTCGTCGGCAACCAGCACACGGACGCCGCGATCGTGCAACGCACGCGCGACGGCCTCGCCCGCGATCGCCACGCCATAGACCAAGGCGGTGGTCATCGGTGCAACTCCGACAGACGTGTGAAGTCGCCGATGTAGATCGCCAGCGATGTCGCGACGCAGATGCCTGCGATCAACCAGAAACGGATGATGACCGTCGTCTCCGGCCAACCGAGCAACTCGAAGTGGTGGTGGATCGGCGACATGCGGAACAGGCGACGCTTGCGACCCGAGGCCTTGAAGACCACCATCTGCAACGCGACCGAACCGGCTTCCATGACGTTGATGCCGCAGATCAGCACCAGCAGGATCTGCGTGTTGGTCGTCAATGCCAGCAATGCGAGCGCGGTGCCGATCGCCAACGCGCCCACGTCGCCCATGATGATGCGCGCGGGTGCCGCGTTGAACCACAGGAACCCGCCACACGCGCCGGCAAATGCCGCGGCCACCGCGGCGAGGTCGAGCGGGTTGACGACGCCACCGGCGCCGACGCCGTAGACCTCCGGATTACGAAACGCCCAGTAGGCGATGATCGTGAACGCAAGGAAGGCGAGCAATCCCGCTCCCGCGGCGAGGCCATCGAGACCGTCGGTGACGTTGACCGCGTTCGAGGTGCTCCAGATGGTGACGCCGGCGAAGACGACCCATACGTACCAAGGCACGTGCCAGCCCGGGAAGTTGTATCGAGTGAACGAGATGGTCTCGCTGATGCCGGTCGCGGCCACCAGCCACCAGCCGATCCCCATCGAGATCGCCAGTGTGATGTAGCTCTTCTTCTTCCAGAAGATGCCGCGGTTGTGGGCCTTGTTGACCTTGATGTAGTCGTCGAGGAAACCGATGGCCGACAGCACGAGGATGCCGACCCACATGATGACGGCTTGGTTCGAGAAGACCAGTCCATGACGGAAGTGGGCCACGACCCACCCGAAGAACGCAGCCACGACGATGGCGATCCCACCCATCGTCGGCGTCCCCTGCTTGTGCATGTGGTGCTCGGGACCGCGGTCCTCCTTGCCGAGGATGGGCTGACCCTTGCCGCGATTGCGGAAGAAGGTGATGAGGTATCGAGTGCCCGCCAGCGACACGATCATCGCGCAGGCACCCGCGATCATGACGGCGATCATCGGAGCGCTTCCAAGAGCTCGCGGGCTACTGCCCGATCGTCGAAATCCAACACCTGGTCAGCAATCGTTTGCGTCAGCTCGTGGCCCTTGCCGGCAATCAGGACGACGTCTCCAGATTGCGCACGGCGCACGGCGATCTCTATGGCCCGTCGGCGATCTGGTTCCATCACAACGCGGCCACGGTAGTCGGGGTCGACCCCCTCCATCGTGGCATTGATGATCTCCATCGGGTCCTCGGAGCGCGGGTTGTCGGAGGTGATCACGACGTGATCCGCCAATCGCGAAGCAACTGCGCCCATCAACGGGCGCTTCTCGCGATCACGGTCGCCGCCGCACCCGAACACGACGAGCACCGCCGAATCACCGGCGACGGAACGCGACGCGAGGATCGCCTTTTCCAAGCCGTCAGGAGTGTGGGCGTAGTCGACGATGACAGCGAATGGTTGGCCGGCGATGATCGCCTCGAACCGGCCTGGCACCGGCGGAACGGTCGCGAGCCCTCGGCTGATCGTCGAGGTGCTGATCCCGAGGCGCTCGCATGCGGTCGCCGCGGCAAGGCTGTTCATGACGTTGAACTCGCCGCCCAGCGGAACGGTGATGTGTTGGTCGCGCCAGTCGTAGCTGTGGTCGACGGCCGACACCTCGACGTTCGTCACGTCGGCGGAGCTGAATCCGATGGTCGGAATCGCGCCGACGTCGAGCAGCAGCCGCCCATGCGGATCGTCGATGTTCACGACGCCGACATCGGAGAGCTCGGGACGGAACAGTCTCGCTTTGGCGGCGAAGTAGCGCTCTTGGGTGCCGTGCAGATCCAGGTGATCGCGGCCGAGGTTGGTGAACACGGCGATGTCGAAGTGGCTGCCTGCGACTCGCTGGAGCTCGAGGGCGTGCGACGACACCTCCATCACGACCGTCGTCACGCCGTGCTCGATGAACTCGGCGAGACGAGCCTGCAGCTCCGGTGATTCGGGCGTGGTGTGCGCGCCGGTCAACGTCCCGATGACTCCCGTCGATCGTCCATCGGCGGTCAGGATCGCGGCGATCAAGCTGGTGGTCGTCGTCTTTCCGTTGGTGCCGGTCACGCCGACGAGCGTCAGCGTGCGGCTGGGATGACCGAAGAAGCTCGCAGCCACGAATCCCATCGCTTCACGGGTGTCGGGAACGATCAGTTGCGGCAGATCGATGGGGAGCTGATGGTCGACGAGCAATGCCGCGGCACCGTCGAGGCGGGCCTGCTCGGCGAACCCGTGGCCGTCTGTCTGCAACCCTCGAAGGCAGCAGAAGAGCGAGCCCGGACGCACGCTGCCGCGAGTCGAAATCAACAGACGAGATCGACACGGAATCGTCGCCGATGACACTGATTCGTTCGAGTCCCGCTTGCTCGACCACCTCGCGAAGCATGCGAGACATCGGCATCATCCCTCGCTGTTCTGGCAGCCGTTGTCGTTCGGTGTCGGGCTGACCCGAAGCTCGTGCATCGACATGGTCGCCAGCGTCGAGAACAACGGACCGGCAGCAGTTCCTCCGAGGTGATCCTGGTTGGAGGGATCGGGGCGGTCGATGGAAACGAGGATGGTGACCTGGGGATTATCGGCCGGGAAGTAGCCGACGAACGTGGAGAAGTACTCCTTCGTGCCGTCGTCGCCCTGATAGGCGCTGTTCGGGTCGACGATGGTCGTGCTGATCGGCTTGTTGTTCCCGTCGGTGGCCTGTTGGGCCTGCGCGGCCGCAGCCTGTTGCGGATCGACGGTTGGCTTCAGCAGGGCGGTACCGGTCTTGCCGGCGACCGACATGCCCGGCACCTTCGCATACTTGGCCGTGCCGTAGCAGACGACGTCCTCCATCATGTTCGTCATTGTCGCGGCTGTCTGGGGGGTGACGACCTCATGCGACGGAGATGGGGGCGCTGCGTGCGTCTGCCCATTGGCGTCGATCGTCGACAGGACCAAACGCGGGGCGACGTACACGCCGCCGTTGGCGATCGTGTTGACAGCGGCGACCAATTGCAGCGACGTCGCCGCGTAGCCGTATCCGTAGCGAGGCGTGACCTTCTCCGTCGCCTGCCAGTCAGCGGCAGGCTTCATGATGCCGGAGCTCTCGTCCGGCAAGCCGAGGCCGGTGGTCGAGCCGAACCCGAACTCGTGCAGGTAGTTGCCGAACTTCAGCGTGCCGAGGGGCTCGGTGATCAACACGGTGCCGATGTTCGAGGAGTGCACGATGATGTCGCGCAGGCTCATCGCTTCGGTGTTGTGTGGTTCGGCATCGCGAATCTTGAACCGCCACTTCTCGTCGCTCTTGTTGACCGGCTTGTAGTCGAGGAAGCCGGGCACGTCGATCGTCGTCTCGGGTGTCGCCAAGCCCTCGTTGACAGCTGCCGACAGGCTGAACACCTTGGCAACGGAGCCGGGCTCGTGGGCGTCGGTGGCGGCGAGGTTGGCCGACGTCACTTCGACGGTGCCATCGCTGTCTCGACGCACGTTGGCACTGGCATAGATGTCGCCGGTCTTGGTGCCCAGGACGATTGCCGTGCCGCCGACCGCCGTCAACGCCTCGACGCGGTCCTTCAGTGCTTGCTCGACTTGGTACTGCAGACCGCGGTCGAGCGTCAGCACGATGTCGGACCCGGGGACAGGTGCGACAGTTTCGTCGCCACCGGCGATCGAGCGGAACTTGCGGTCGTGCTCGGTGTTCTGTTCGCCGTCGACACCGCGAAGGATGTCGTTGTACTCCTTCTCGAGCCCACCCGTGCCTTCGAGATCCGGATCGGTTCGCCCGACCACGCTGCGACCCACGTCGCCGCTCGGAAGGATCCGCTTGTCTTCGTTGATCGCCGTCACGCCAGCGATTCCCAGCGAGGCGATCGTCTGCGCGAGCGTCGTGTCGATCTGGCGAGCGACGTACACGAACGAGTTCGTCTTCGCCGTGAACGCCGCGGTCAGCGACTGCTGCTTCTCGGGCGTCAACTGCAGCAGGGCCGTCAACGTCCGAACGGTACCGACCGGGTCGAGCACCAACTTCGGGTTGGCCGTGATGGTCCGCGCCGGAACGGACAGCGCCAGGTCGGCGCCATCGCGATCGAAGATGGTCCCGCGGTGGGCCTTCAGTCGTTGCTCTGTTGTTCGCTGCTCCTTGCCGGCGGTTCGCAACTCGTCGGCCTGCACGGTCTGCAGAACGGTGATCCGTGCGAGGACGGCGAGGAAGAGCAGAGCGGCGATCACGAACACAGCGACGAGCCGGCGCGACGATTGCCCGGCGCGGTAGATGCGGGTCTGGTGCTTGGAGACGGCGCGTTTGCGGAAGGCCTGCGCGTTGCGCTGTTGCCTCAGCTCGATCCGACGCTTTTGCTGCACCCCGCGTCGTGCCGGCGGAACGGGCGGACGCGATGGTGCCGCCTTCTTGGCGACGCTCGTGCCACGAGTCGACGGGGTGTTGAGCAGCCGATCGTGCCTGCGCCGAGCTTCGGCCCGGGGTCGTGGGTCGGCTCGGTACTGCTCGGGCTTGGGGCGCTCGTTGCCGGTGATGGCTGCGCGAGCGAGCCTGTTCATTCACGTCCCTCATGGTTCCGCCTATCCGCCTGCGACTGCTTTGACGACCTTGAACTCCTCGAACACCGGATCCTGCGCTTCGGCACCGGGATCGAAGACCCCGCCCGCGCTCTGCTGCACTTCGGCGATCACCTCGGGCGAGATGTCGAGGAACTCGGTCTTGGCCGCCGTGGTCATGCCCATCGCGGCCCCACTCGTCGCCAGACGCTCCGGGGAGCGCAGCTCCGCACGTTGACTACGTAGATCGTTGAAGTCGTTGCGTGCCGCCCGGATCTGCCGGTCGACCTGATCCAGGTCGACCTGCCGTCTGGCCAACTGCGTCTGGAAGGCTGCCGCGCCGAGCATCAACGACGACGCGAAGAACGCGGCGACCGCCACGAGACGGGCGTTGCGCCGGCGACGGGGTGCGACCACGGTCAGCTGTGGCCGAGGTGCGCTGGTGACGCCGCGGGTGGTGCGAATCATCGGCCGCGCCATCACTCCGCCGTCGGAGTGCACACGGTCGCGGGCGATCCCCAAACGTTCGGATCGCAGGACGGAAGCCACGAGTCACCCCACCGTGCCGCGCCGTGGCGTGTCGGCGATTCGTTCGACGACGCGCAACCTCGCGCTGGCGGCGCGGCGGTTGTCGGTCTGCTCTGTTGCGTTGGGCGTCCGCGGCAAGCCGCGGACAATTCTCACGGTCTGCACGGCGTCGCAGACGCACGGCAGCTCCGGCTGGGCATTCGCAGCCGCCGGTGACGGCAAGGCGCATGCGCTCCTTGACGATTCGATCCTCGCCCGAGTGGTACGAGAGCACTGCGACCCGTCCGCCCTCGTTCGTGCGGGCGATGGCGGCGTCGACCGCCGGGCGCCAGCGCGTCGAGCTCGCCGTTGACCTCGATCCGGATCGCTTGGAACGTGCGCTTCGCGGGATGACCACCGGTGCGGCACGCCGGCGCGGGGATGGCGGCGACCACGATGGATGCAAGCTCTGTGGTGGTCTCGATCGGACGAGATGCCGCGATCGCGTTGGCGATGCGGCGGGCGAACCGCTCGTCGCCGTACTGCTGCAGGACGCGTGCCAACTGCTCGACCGGGTAGCCGTTGACCACATCGGCAGCCGTCCAAGCCTGCGTGCGATCCATGCGCATGTCGAGCGGCGCGTCGTTGCGATACGAAAAGCCGCGGTCGGCGTCGTCGAGTTGCGGCGAGCTGACGCCGAGATCGAACAGTGCCCCCGAGAGGTTGTCTACTGAAAATGCTTCCATGGCGTCTTCCAGGCGGTCGAATCGGCAGTGGTAGACCATCAAGCGGTCTCCGAATCGGGTGAGTCGCTGTCGAGCAGCGGCCAGTGCGAACTCATCGCGGTCGAGACCGAGGATGCTGAGCCGCTCGTAACGTTCGAGCAACCGCTCCGCATGTCCTCCGCCGCCGAGGGTTGCATCGAGCAACACTCCGGCCGGCACGTTCTCGAACAGCTTGGTGATCTCGTCGACCATCACCGGTTGGTGGTGGAAGGGTTCGGTCATCGCACACCATCGCAATGTCGGTCGCTCATCTGCAGTCCCCCGGCCCACCGGTGTCGCCGGGATGTCTCCCCGGTCAAACGAGACGGAAGCGGGCGGAGTAGGGGCTGTCCATCTTGCAGACCGGAGGACTGCAGATGAGCGAACGGATCGGATGATCCCTGTCGTCGTTCAATTCGTTGCCTTGCTCCTTTCGGTAACTTTCGATGTAGCGATCGATCGCGGTGTGTCATTGCTGCCGCTCACGCCGGGTCTCCGGCGATGTCGTCGGTTCCCTCTGCGTCGATCCGGGCGTAGCGCTCGGGCGACCAGATCTCGAGCCGGATGAGGTTTCCCGCCACCACGACCTGGCTTTCGGGGGTGAGGTCGGCGTATTCGCGCAGCTTTTCGTCGACGTTGACGCGTCCCTGCCTGTCGAGGGCCACCAACACGGCGCTCGAGGCGATGGCTCGTTGACGGTTGAGGGTCATGTCGCCGCGCTCGACCTTGGCGATCAGCTCGCGGCCAAACTGCTCGAACGCCTCGGACGGAACCACTTCGACGCACTTGTCGGTGCCTTTGACCAGGTAGCAGTGCTCGCCGAGGTGTGCGCGGTAGGTCGCAGGCAGAGCCACTCGGCCCTTGTCGTCGAGTTGGCGCTCATGCGCCCCAACGAACATCACTCGCGCCTCACCACCTTCTCAACTAGGTCGACCTGCCTCGACGCGGGAGATGCGGCGTAGACGCCCACGCTCCCCACTGGGCACCATTATGTACCCCCATTCCCCCCAATGTCAACCATTCTTCCCCACGAACACCCACATCGCGCCATCTGAAGGGGTCGTCAATGCAGCGTTTGACCCCTGCGGCCCCCATACGGGGCGTCAGCTCACAAACGCTGGTCTTGGGTTACGTCACCAATGGCGGGGGTGGCCCGACATGTGGCCGCGATGCGACTCGGCCGACGGGGCCAGTGACGGAGCGGCCGCGGCCGGGTCGGGGCAGCCGGGGAACAACGGAGGTTCGGGCGGCACTGCGCCGGCCAGGGTCGGTGCGACTCGTGCCTGGATCCGTTGCTCGATCGCGTAACCGAGCCGGATCAATGTCGTCTCCTGCATGAACCCGGCCGCGAGCCACAGCCCCACCGGACGACCCGTCGGCGTATAGCCGACCGGCACCGCCATGCTCGGGTACCCGCTGACGGCGGCGGGCGTCGTGCCGAAGCTGAACGACGGCGTGATGATGGCGTCGAAGCCCTGGCCGACGAACCCGTCGATCACGTCCTTGCCGAATCCCTGGTTGGTCGCCAGCGCGGCCAGGTACTCGGGATCGTTGAGGTCGCCGCTGGTGGCCTCCGCCAGTTCGAAGATCTCCTGGCCGAAGTAGCGCAGCTCCTTGTCGCACTGGTCGAGGTTGAACTGGATCAGGTCGGCCAAGGTACGCATGTCGGTGTGGCGAAGCGGAGCCATGTACTCCGCAACTTGCACCTTGAACTCGAACAGCAGCACGGTCAACTCGTCGTCGAACGGGATCCGTCCGCTGGCATCGGGAAGCGTCGGATCGATCGAAGTCACGTCGACCACTTCGGCACCGGCACTGCGCAACTCGTCGAGCACCTCTGAAACGACCTCCAGGATGGCGTCGTCGCCGGGCCCGAAGTCGCCTTCGACGTATCGGTGGTCGTAGGCGAGCCGCGCTCCATCGAGCGCGTTCTTGTCGAGGAAGTCGGTGTACGTGCGCGGGACCTGGTGCCCCAACACGGTTCTGCCGGGCACGCGAATCGCGTCGAGCAGAATTGCGGCATCGCGCACCGACCGCGTCATCGGGCCCGCGGTGTCTTGCGAGTGAGCGATCGGAATGATGCCCGCGCCCGAGACGAGACCGACCGTCGGCTTGATCCCGACGAGTGACTGCTCCCCCGACGGACACAGGATCGAGCCGTCGGTCTCCGTGCCCACCGCGACGGCGCACAGACTTGCCGCCGCGGCTGCTGCGGAACCGGACGACGATCCACACGGATCGAGGTCGAGCACGTATGGGTTGCGAGTGAACCCACCGCGCGCGGTCCATCCGTTGAACGAGCCGAAGCCGCGGAAGTTGGCCCACTCGGAGAGGTTGGCCTTGCCGAGGATCACGGCGCCGGCCTTGCGCAACTGCTTGACCAGATCAGCGTCGTCGGGAACGCGACTGCCGACGAGCGCGAGCGATCCGGCAGTCGTCTCCATCTTGTCGTCGGTCGCGATGTTGTCCTTGACGATCACTGGGATGCCGTGCAGCGGTCCGCGGACATGGCCGGAGCGACGCTCCTGATCCATCCGCTTGGCGATCTTGACCGCCTCGGGATTGGTCTCGATGATCGCGTTGAGCGTCGGGTTCAGCTGCTTGATCCTGTCGAGGTACCCCTCGGTCGACTCGCGGCTCGACAGCTTTCCGCGGCGCATCAATTGCTGCAGCTCGGCAACGTCCTTCTCGACGAAATCCTCGTTGCGACGCTTGTCGCTCCCCGGTCCAGAGGCAATCGCAGATCCCGCGGCGCCGACGCCACCGGCAACCACGACGACCGCACCGGCTGCCCCCATTTCGATGAAGGTTCGTCTCGTCAAACGATCGGTCATGGCCCCTCCCATTCCCTCGATTTCACCGGCAACGTACCAGAGTCCGCGAGCCCGATTTTCCGGGCGTCTACGCGACAGCGAGGGCGGCTTCGAGGCGGGAAGTGATCTCGGTGATGGACGCGTCGCAGGTCTTCACAAGGGAGGCCAACTCGTCCACTCGAGGGGCCTCGCGCACCAGTGAGGAAACGACGTCGGGGCGCCAGCGACGGTGCACCATCGTCTGAAATCGAACCGCCGTTCTCGTGCGACGTTGCGAGATGCCGACCAACTTCGCGTCGCCCGCCATCACCTCGCCGGGGCCGGTTCCTGCGAAGCAGACGTCCGACGACCAACGACTCGAGATCATGCGGCCGTGGTGCACCACCGAGCCGGGTTCGAGATCGGCCAGCGCGCCACGCCACATCTCCCCCACCCACCACGTGGCGCGGCCGACGTCGTCGTTCCACAGCGCATCGCTTGCAGGAAGCTCGAGATCGAGCCACACGAACTCGTCGGGCCACAGCAGCACGCCTCCGCCGCCCGACCGACGGCGAACGATCTCGATGCCCTGTCGCATCGCGGCATCGCTATCGACGGAGCCGTCGCGTTGCGACGAGCCCAACACAAGCGTCGGCGACTCGGCGCGGAAGAAGGTCGCGACACGTTCGTCGGTCGGCAGCGGTCGCGCGTGGAACTGCGCCGACATCGCCGGAGACATGTTCTGTTCGCCACGACGGCATGTGTCAGCTGGCGAGCGCGAGGTAGCGCTTCCAAGCCTCCGGAACTCGATTGACCGACACGGTGATCCATGCCAGTTCCTTCGGTGCACGCGCTGGTCGGGCCAACCGCATCCCTGCCTCGTCGGGCGTACGGTCGCGCTTGCGCAGGTTGCACGGCCGGCAGGCTGCAGCGACGTTCTCCCAGATGTGCTGGCCGCCACGCGACCTCGGCATGATGTGGTCGATCGAGTCGGCCATGTCGCCGCAGTACTGGCAGCAGTGCTCGTCGCGTACGAACACCGCGCGCCGCGACATCGCGGTACGCCGGTGGTACGGCACCTTCACGACATAGCGAAGCCGGATGACGACGGGGTTGGGCACAGTGAGCGACTCGGAGTGAAGGTGTGTTCCGTCGTCTTCGACGATGTCGGCCTTGTCGGCCAGCACGAGGCAAGCGGCGCGACGAGAGGGCACGACGGAGAGCGGCTCGTACGTTGCGTTCAACACAAGCGCGCTCCTCACGACGTCAGACCCTACCGATGCCTGCCGTCGCGAGCGGGCGAATTCCCGCGCGCGGCTCCGGGTATCAAGAAGCCAGCGCCCGGTGGAGTTTGCACCATGAGAGGTAGTTCAGCACATCGGCGGGCTCGATGCGATGCTTGACGGACCCATATTGGGTCTGCAGACGAAATCGGATGTAGTCGACCGGTGGAAGCGGGAGGAACGGCCGTCGCCTCCACCATCGCCGCGGCAGTGACACGCGGTACTGGCGAAGCGCTGTCACCCACAACGATGGATGAACGAGAACGACGCCCGCGCATCGCAGCACACCCAGTGGCGTCACCGTGCTGCCGGAGTCTGGGCCTTTGGCGCCGCGGCACCAGTCGCCTTCGGCTCCTTCGGCAGACCGAGGACCATCTCGCCGATGATGTTGCGTTGAATTTGCGACGACCCCGCGTAGATCGTTCCGGCGCGTGCATTCAGGAACGTGTCGACCCAGCTGGCCGTGCTGTTGGGAGCACCGGCATCGTCGGCACCGAACGCGCTCGACGGTTTGCGACCCGTCGGCACCATCGCCTGCGCGCCGAGGATGTCGAGGGACAACTCGGTGACGATCTTGTGGTACTCGCTCCAGTACAGCTTCGAGATCGCGCCATCCGGACCCGGCTGATGACCTTGCAGAAATCTGGTCAACGTGCGCATACCGTTGTACCGCATGATCTGCACCTTGCTGTAACACCACGCCAACCGCTGACGGATGTTCGGATCGTTGATCGCACCCGAGTCCTTGGCGAGGATGAGCAACCGATCGAGCTCGGCCTGATGACGGATCGGTACCGTTGCAGCGGACTCGCCTCGCTCGTATCCCAGCAACGTCATCGCGACCGCCCAGCCGTTGTTGACGCCGCCGACCACTTCGTCCTTGGGCGCCGTCGCGTCGGTGTAGAAGATCTCGTTGAACTCGCTCTCGCCACTGATCATCTTGATGGGGCGAACCTCGATGCCGGGCTGGCGCATGTCGACGAGGATGAACGAAATGCCTTTGTGCTTCGGAGCATCGGGATCGGTACGCACGAGCGTGAAGATGTGGTCGGCGAGATGGCCGGCCGAGGTCCAGATCTTCTGACCATTGAGCACCCACTGATCACCGTCGAGCACGCCGCGCAACCCGACGTTCGACAGGTCGCTGCCGGCGTTCGGCTCGGAGTACCCCTGGCACCACGTGTCGGCGCCCGAGAGAATCCGCGGCAGGTAGCGGTTCTTCTGTTCGTCGGTGCCCCAGTTCAACAGGGTGTTGCCGAGCATCTGAATGCCGAACACATCGTTCGGACCGCCGGTCGGTACTCCGGCCTTGGCGAACTCCTCGGCGATGATCACCTGCTCGAGAGCGGAGAGCCCGGCACCTCCGTACTCGGTCGGCCAGCCGGGCGCGAGGTAGCCCGCGGCATACAACGTGGTGCGCCACTCGGTGACGAACGCGGACAGCTCGTCGCCGTCGAGGGCACCCATGCCTCCCCACTTCGGTGGCAGCTTCTCGGCCAGGAAGGCGTGAACCTTCTCGCGGTAGGCCTCGGCTTCGGCGGAGTACGTGGGGCGCATGGACGTAGGTTACCCACCGGTAGGACCTGGCTGGGAACGCTACGGAATCACTCCTGCTGTCGCCGGGCCAGCGCTGCCGCGCCGATCAGCGGCGCACGCGGTCCCAGCGTCGCGGGCATCACTTGGAAGCCGCTCGTGAAGGGCAACCTGGCTCGCCTGTCGAGCTCGTCCTGCGCGGCGCGAAAGAACGGTTCGCCGAAACCCAGCGCGACCGAACCGCCGATGGTGGCGAGTTTGAGATCACACAATGCGCCGACCGACGCGAGGGCGCGACCGACCATCACTCCGGTCCGCTCGACGATCGCCGCGGGAGCTCGTTGCGGCGGACGACCGGTCTCCGCCTCGATGGCTCGACCTCCGCAGTACGCCTCGAGGCAACCCTTGCCACCACAGATGCACGGCAGTCCGTCGGGCTCGACGACGACGTGGCCGAGGTACCCGGCGTTGCCCACACGTCCCTGCAACAGGTGGCCTCCGCTGATGATTCCACCGCCCACACCGGTGCCCATCACGACTCCGATGAAGTCGCTGACACCGACCGCGCCGCCGCACCACGCCTCGGCGAGCGCGAGTGCCCTGGCATCGCTATCGACAGCGACCGGCAGCTGCAGCAACTCCTCCAGCTCGGCGAACAGCGGGAACTTGGTCCAACTGGGGATGTAGAGGGGCGAGACCGTGC